>NZ_SELS01000001.1 GCF_004197395.1 Paraburkholderia sp. UYCP14C
GAGCCGTCGAAGGCGTGGGTCGACGCGATGCACGTGTCGCTGAACCTGTACGCGGAGCACGAGTTCAACGCGTCGACGTTCGCGGGCCGCGTGATCGCGGGCACGGGCTCGGACATCTACTCGGCAATCACCGGCGCGATCGGCGCGCTGCGCGGCCCGAAGCACGGCGGCGCCAACGAAGTCGCGTTCGAAATCCAGTCGCGCTACGAAACACCTGACGAAGCGGAAGCCGACATCCGCCGCCGCGTCGAGAACAAGGAAGTCGTGATCGGCTTCGGCCACCCGGTGTACACGATCTCGGACCCGCGCAACAAGGTCATCAAGGAAGTCGCGAAGAACCTGTCGAACAAGGCGGGCAACATGAAGCTGTTCTCGATCGCCGAGCGGCTCGAATCGGTGATGTGGGACGCGAAGAAGATGTTCGCGAACCTCGACTGGTTCAGCGCGGTGTCGTACCACATGATGGGCGTGCCGACCGCGATGTTCACACCGCTGTTCGTGATCTCGCGCACGGCAGGATGGAGCGCGCACATCATCGAGCAGCGCGTCGACAACAAGATCATTCGTCCGAGTGCGAACTACACCGGACCCGAGAATTTAAAGTACGTGCCGCTAAATAGGAGAAAATAGCGGTCGCTGTGCGCTCCACAGCGCGTGCAGTTCAACCAGCGCGGCCGCCGGACCGGTCGTCCGCGCACTGTTTAACGGATTTTAGATAGAAAGGTTTTCTCCATGAAAAAGCTGATGATCGCCGCCATGATTGGCGCCCTGTCCACGACGATGCTGACCGTCGCGACTGACGCCGCTGCTGCGGACACGGCCACTACTACAACGACGAAGAAGGCCGTCGCCAAGCGCCCGGAGCCGCGCCGCCTGATCAAGCGCAAGGCAAATCCGGCGAAGGAAGCGAAGGTCGATCCGATCCCGGACGGCGCTGAAAAGTGGTCGTGCAAGGACGGCCTTGCTTTCGAAATGAAAGGCGACATGAAGCGTGACCAGGTCGTCACGGTTCACTGGGCGAACAAGAACTACAACCTGCCGCGCGAGACGACCACCACGGGCGCCGACCGCTTCCACGATGCAGCCACCGGTATGGACCTCGTCGTGATCCCGACCAAGGCCATGCTGTTCCAGGACAAGGACAGCTCGCGTCTGGCCGACGAGTGCAAGACGGTCGCCATGGAACAGGGCTCGCCGGCTGCAACGCAATCGAACGCGATCAACAAGACCGGCAACTGATTTTCGCCGCCAGGGAAGCTCCCGTGTCCGCCCCGATCTCCAACGTACGACCCGCCCCGGACGCCGTCCTGGTCGATATCGTCGACTACGTGCTGGATTACCGGATCGACAGCGCGCTCGCGCTGGAAACGGCGCGTCATTGCCTGATCGACACGCTCGGTTGCGGACTCGAGGCGCTTACCTACCCTGCCTGCACCAAGCTGATGGGACCGATCGTGGCAGGCACGATCGTCCCCAACGGCGCGAAGGTGCCGGGCACGTCGTTCCAGCTGGACCCGGTTCAGGCCGCCTTCAACATCGGCGCGATGATCCGCTGGCTCGATTTCAACGATACGTGGCTCGCTGCCGAATGGGGCCATCCGTCCGACAACCTCGGCGGCATTCTCGCGACGGCCGACTGGCTCTCGCGCACCGCCATCGCGGCCGGCAAAGCGCCGCTGACGATGAAAGACGTCCTGATCGCGATGATCAAGGCGCACGAAATTCAAGGCTGCATCGCGCTCGAGAACTCGTTCAACAAGGTCGGGCTCGATCATGTGCTGCTCGTCAAGCTCGCGTCGACCGCGGTGGTCGGCCAGCTGATCGGCCTCACGCGCGACGAGCTGATCAACGCGGTATCGCAGGCGCTCGTCGATGGGCAGGCGCTGCGCACGTACCGCCATGCGCCGAACACCGGTTCGCGCAAATCGTGGGCCGCCGGCGACGCGACCTCGCGCGCCGTGCGCCTCGCGCTGATATCGAAAACCGGCGAGATGGGCTATCCGTCGGTGCTCAGCGCGAAAACGTGGGGCTTCTACGACGTGCTGTTCAACGGCAACGCGTTCAGGTTCCAGCGTCCGTACGGCTCGTACGTGATGGAAAACGTGCTGTTCAAGATCTCGTTTCCGGCCGAGTTCCACGCGCAAACCGCCGCGGAAGCCGCGCTCGCGCTGCATGCGCAGCTCGCAGCTCAAGGCCGGCGCGTCGAAGACATTCGCCGCATCACGATTCGCACGCACGGAGCGGCGATTCGCATCATCGATAAAAAGGGCCCGCTGAACAATCCGGCCGATCGCGATCATTGCATCCAGTACATGATCGCGGTGCCGCTGATATTCGGCCGACTGACCGCTGCCGACTACGAAGATTCAGTGGCGCAGGACGCGCGTATCGATGCGTTGCGCGCGACAATGGAATGCGTCGAAGACCCGCAGTTCACGAAGGATTATCACGACCCGGACAAGCGTTCGATCGCCAATGCGCTGACGATCGAATTCAACGACGGGTCGAAGTTCGGTGAAGTCGTAGTCGAATACCCGCTCGGTCATAAGCGCCGTCGTGAAGACGGAATTCCGTTGCTGGTCGAGAAGTTCAAGACCAACCTCGCGCGGCGCTTTCCGGTCAGGCAACAACTGGCGATTCTCGACGTATCCCTCGACCAGGCCAAGCTCGAAGCGACGCCGGTCAATGAATACGTCGATCTCTACGTCATCTAGGTTGAGTACTGTAGTTCCGCGATCCAATCCAAGGAAAACACCATGGCCCACAACCTCCACAAAACGCTCAAGGAATTCGACAGCGGTTCCGGCAAAGGCAAGTTCTACTCGCTGCCGCAACTCGGCAAGGCTCTGAACCTCAAGATCGACCGCCTGCCGGTCTCGATCCGTATCGTGCTGGAATCGGTGCTGCGCAACTACGACGGCAAGAAGATCGCCGAAGAACACGTCACGCAACTGGCGAACTGGAAGCCGACCGCGGCTCGCGTCGACGAAATCCCGTTCGTCGTGTCGCGCGTCGTGCTGCAGGACTTCACCGGCGTGCCGCTGCTCGCCGACATCGCCGCCATGCGCGGCGTCGCGAAGGCCGTCGGCAAGAACCCGAAATCGATCGAGCCGCTGGTGCCGGTCGATCTCGTCGTCGACCACTCGGTGCAGATCGACCACTTCCGCGAGAAGAACGCGCTCGACCTGAACATGAAGCTGGAATTCCAGCGCAACAACGAGCGCTACCAGTTCATGAAGTGGGGCATGCAGGCGTTCGATACGTTCAAGGTCGTGCCGCCGGGCGTCGGCATCGTTCACCAGGTGAACCTCGAGTACCTCGCGCGCGGCGTGCACAAGAAGGCCGACGGCGCGGACACCGTGTACTACCCGGACTCGCTGGTCGGCACGGACAGCCACACGACGATGATCAACGGCATCGGCGTGGTCGGCTGGGGCGTGGGCGGTATCGAAGCGGAAGCAGGCATGCTCGGCCAACCGGTGTACTTCCTGACGCCGGACGTGGTCGGTGTGCATCTGAAGGGCAAGCTGATCGAAGGCGTGACCGCCACCGACCTCGTGCTGACGATCACCGAACTGCTGCGCAAGGAGAAGGTCGTCGGCAAGTTCGTCGAGTTCTTCGGCGAAGGCACGCGCTCGCTGTCGGTGCCGGACCGCGCGACGATCGGCAACATGGCGCCGGAGTACGGCGCGACGATGGGCTTCTTCCCGGTCGACGAAAAGACCATCGACTTCTTCCACGGCACGGGCCGCACGGACGCGGAAATCTCGGCGTTCGAAAACTACTTCAAGGCGCAGGAGCTGTTCGGCATTCCGGCCGACGGCGACATCGACTACACGAAGGTCGTCACGCTGGATCTCGCCACGGTCGCGCCGTCGCTGGCTGGCCCGAAGCGTCCGCAGGACCGCATCGAGATCGGCCACGTGAAGTCGACCTTCACCGACCTGTTCTCGAAGCCGGTCGCTGAAAACGGCTTCGCCAAGAAGGCCGCCGATCTCGACGCGCAATACACGACGAGCAACGGCGTCGACGTGAAGAACGGCGACGTGCTGATCGCCGCGATCACGTCGTGCACGAACACGTCGAACCCGAGCGTGCTGCTGGCCGCCGGTCTGCTTGCGAAGAAGGCCGTCGAAGCTGGCCTGACGGTCGCGCCGCACATCAAGACCTCGCTGGCTCCGGGATCGCGGATCGTCACCGAGTACCTGACCAAGACCGACCTGCTCAAGTACCTCGACAAGCTCGGCTTCACGCTGGCCGCTTACGGCTGCACGACCTGTATCGGCAACGCGGGCGATCTGACGCCGGAACTGAACGACGCGATCACGAAGAACGACATCGTCGCGGCGGCGGTGCTGTCGGGCAACCGCAACTTCGAAGCGCGTATCCACCCGAACATCCGCGCGAACTTCCTCGCGTCGCCGCCGCTCGTGGTCGCGTACGCGATCGCCGGCAACATCACGCGCGACCTGATGACCGAGCCGGTCGGCAAGGGCACGGGCGGCAAGGACATCTACCTCGGCGACATCTGGCCGACCAGCGAAGAAGTCAACGCGCTGCTGAAGTACGCGATGGATGCCGACGCGTTCCGCAAGAACTACTCACAGCTCACGAAGAAGGGCGACCTGTGGAGCAAGATCGAGGGCGAAGAAGGTCAGGTCTACGACTGGCCGAAGTCGACCTATATCGCCGAGCCGCCGTTCTTCGGCAAGGACTTCTCGATGACGCCGGCGTCCAGCATCGCGCCGGTCAAGGGCGCGCGCGCACTGGGCATCTTCGGTGACTCGGTCACGACCGACCACATCAGCCCGGCAGGCTCGATCAAGGAAGACTCGCCGGCAGGCCGCTGGCTGAAGGAAAACGGCGTGCAGAAGGCCGACTTCAACAGCTACGGCTCGCGCCGCGGCAACCACGACGTGATGATGCGCGGCACCTTCGCGAACGTCCGGATCAAGAACCTGATGATCCCGGCGAAGGCGGACGGCACGCGCGTTGAAGGCGGCCTGACGATTCACCAGCCGAGCGGCGAACAGCTGTCGATCTACGACGCGGCGATGAAGTACATCGGCGCCGACACGCCGACCGTCGTGTTCGCGGGTGAAGAGTACGGCACGGGCTCGTCGCGCGACTGGGCGGCCAAGGGTACGCAACTGCTGGGCGTGAAGGCTGTGGTCGCACGCAGCTTCGAGCGGATCCACCGTTCGAACCTCGTCGGCATGGGTGTTTTGCCGCTGCAGTTCAAGGGCTCGGATAGCGTGCAGTCGCTCGGCATCACCGGCGAAGAAACGTACGACATCGAAGGCCTCGGCGACGACTTCAAGCCGCAACAGGAAGTCACGCTCGTGATCCACGGCAAGGACGGCGACAAGCGCGTTCCGGTGCTGCTGCGTATCGACACGCCGATCGAAGTCGACTACTACAAGCACGGCGGGATTCTGCCGTTCGTGCTGCGCTCGCTGCTGGCTGCTTAAGTTCAGCGGCGACGCAAACAGCCTCGCTGTTTTGCAGGGGCTGCGTCCTGTGGAGGGCGCAGCCGACTTTGAAGCCCGACCTCAGGTCGGGCTTTTTTTTGGGCTCACTGGACGTCACGGCTGGCGCGCCGCGTTTTCGCCATTACTTCAAGCCGAAATCGACCCGCGTCGTCGCGCCCTTGTCCTTGATGTCGTCGGCATTCATCTTCGGCGCGACGATGAACACGCGGCTGCTGTCGATCTTGCCTTCCAGGTACTGTTGCACGCTCTGCGCGCGCTGCTGCGCGAGCTGCCGCAGGCTTGCGTCGTCGATCGGCGCATTGGCCGCGAGCGCGCCCTTCATGTCGTCGTCGGGCAGCGTCTTCGTCATGCCGATGAAGTTGCGCGGCTTCTTGAAGTCGGAGGACTTGTAGGCCTTGGTCAGATACTTGTCGTAGTCCTGCGGATCGACCGTGACAGTCGACGGATCGACGCTCTCGCCATTCCCCACCATGTCCTTGATCTTCTGCCGCTTGACCATCCGATCGACGTACAGCGTGCGCAGCGCCGGCTCGTCCACCTTCGGATCGACGCGGCCGATCAGGTCGATGCGGATCGACGGCTTGTCGGTGAGCGCCTTCACGATGGTGTCGAGTTTTTCCTTGTCGGCGTCGGTGAGCGTGGCCGAGCCGGCCGCGAATTCGACGTAACCGAGGTCCTCGCCATTGCCGCCGAACGCGTGCGCGATCAGCGTGAACGGCGCGGTCACCGCCTTCTCGAGCAGATTGAGCACCGCATGCCAGATCAGCCCGCCGATGCTGAACTCGGGGTTCGACAGCGAGCCCGACACCGGCAGGTTCACGTCGATCTCGCCACGCGAGTTCTTCAGCAGCGAGATCGCGAAACGCACGGGCAGCTTGGTCGCGGTGTCGTTGTCGATGTGGTCGCCGAACGTCAGCTGATCGATGAACAGGTGGTTGTTGGCGTTCAGCTGATCGTTCGCGAGCTGGTAATGCAGATCGACATTGAGCTTGCCCTTCGTGATCGGATAGCCCGCGTATTTCGCCGAATACGGCGTCAGGTTAGTCAGCTCGATATCGTGCGCGGTCGCGGTCAGATCGAGCGCCGGTTTCGCGATCAGCGGATTGACGGTGCCGCGGATCGTCAGCGGACCGTTGGCCGCGAGCCTCGCGGCGACGTCGACCGGTGCGGAGGTGGTCGACTCCGTACCGAACGCGCCGATCGTGCCCTGAATGTCGACGAGGTTCGCCGTGTAGTTCGGCTTGATGAAGTTGTCGGTGTAGGTCACGCGACCCTGTTGCAACACCAGTTGCCCGAAGTGCAGCTTGACCGGGCTTTGCGGCGGCGTCGCGGCCGTTGCGGGGGCGGCGGGTGTCGCCGCCGCCTTGCCCGGCGCGGCGGCCGATGCCTTGTCCGGCGCGGCGACCGGTGCCGACGCCGCGACCGCTTCCGACACCGCCTCGGGCGTCAGCGGAATCGGGTGCGAACCGCTCTTGTCGCGCGTCAGCGACTGCGATGTACCGCCCTCGTGCGCGACCACATCCTTCAGGTTCAGCTTGCCTTGCGCGTCGAGCAGCACGCGCCCATAGAACTTCGAGAACGTCACGCGGCCCGCATCGACCACGGTGCCGTGCTCGTCGTAGTCGGCCTTCAGGTTCGACAGGGCGAGCGAGCCCCAGCCCGCGAACGGGTCGGACGTCGCCTTATCGAGCATGCGCACGTCGACGAGCGCCATGTCGCCGTGATAGTTCGCCTTCAGCGACTTCGCCTGGGAAACCGCGAGATTGCCGTTCGCGTTCAGCAGTGCGCTCGCGAGCGATGCATTCAGCTTGCTGCTGAAGTACGGCTCGAACGCAGCCGCATCGAGCCGGTTCGCGTCGATCTTGATGTCCAGCTTCAGCGGCGTCGCGGTCACGTCGCCTTTCACGGCAAGCGTGCCCTTTTTGTTCAGCGTTGCTTGCAGGTCGACCGGCAGCGCACGGCTCAGGTCGTCGCTGATCTGCTGCACCTTCAGCTGCACCGGCGTAAAGCTCAGTTTGACCGGTTGCGGCGTGGTGTTGTCGGTGAAATTGGCGGTTGCGTCTTTGAGCGTCAATTCGCCGATCTTGTAGCGCCACGCGGGCCCCTCGGCCTGCGCCTTTTTCGCCGCGTGAATCGCCGTGCGCTCGGTCGCCTGTTGATGCGCCCCCGCGAGCGCATTCAGATTGATGCTGCCGTCCTTCAGGCGCTGCGCGTCGACCGCGAGGCCGGTTGCGTCGACGCTCGTCACGTCGGCCGTGCGCGCCGCGACGTCGACCTGCTTGACCACCACGTTGCCCTGCGCGAGCGAGATCACCGGCGTCTTGTCGCCGCGCGCGGCGAGCTTCACCGCCTGCATGTCCAGCTTCGTGTCCGCGACCGTCAGCGCCATCGGCGACTTCGACCAGTTCGCGTCGATATTCGTCGTCGCGGACAACGCGCCGTCGAGCACCTGCGCGGACGTCGCGGTGTCCAGATACGGCTGCAACGGCGGCAGTTTCAGCGACTTCAGATCGAGCTTCGCGCTCGCGGTCTTTGCCGCGAGGCCGACGGTGCCGTCGGCGGCGAGCGAACCGCCGCTGTCCTTCAGGTTCGTGTTCAGCGTGTAGTGCGCGGGCGCCGACGCGAGCGTCGAGAAATCGGTCAGCGTGACCGCGAGGTTTTGCAGTCCGGCTTCGACCGGACGTGACGCGGCTTCGTCGTGGACGTTCACCGTGCCGTCGTTGAGCGTGAAACGTTTGATCGCAACGTCGAACGGCGGGGCCGCTTTTTCGGCGGCGGCGGTTTTGGCATTCGCGTTCGCGGCTTCCGGGGTTTCCGGGGTTCCCTTTGCCGCCGTTTTTTCCGGCGCCGACGCGAACATACGCTCGACGCTCAATACACCGTCCTTGTCGCGCGCGAGACTCGCGCTCGGCGCGTCGATGCGGATGTCGTCGAAGTGATAAACGTTCTTCAACGGCTCGAGCGATGCCGCCGCCACGTGCACTGCGCGCGCCGCGAAAAACGGCGCCTTGCCCTGATCCTGTACGTCGACGTCGTTCAGGTCGACGGTGCCGGCCACGCGCAGCGACGGCGTGTCGTTCGACACTTCGAAGTTCAGCTTCAGGTCGGTGGACAGCTTGCCCGACTGCACGATCACCGGCAGCTTCGACGGCGCGTAAGACACCAGCTTCGGCACGTCGAGATCGTCGAAGCGCAGCGACACCTCCGACTCGCGCGACGCCGCGAAGGGCTTGGTCTTGCCGTCGATCGCAAGCTGACTGTCACCGTCGATGCGCGCGCGCAGCAGCGGCTCGACGAAGATATCGGTCTTCGATGGCAGCGTCGCGATGAACGGAATGCCGAGCTTCCATTGATCGATCACGTGGCTCGTGCCGAGCAGGCGGTCGTCGAATCTGATCTGGCCGTTTTCGACGCGGATGTTGGAAACAGAGAACTGCGTCGGCTTGCTGTTCGGTTTGGCCGGCTGATTCGCGAACTTCTCGATCAGGTCGCTGAAATTGAAGTGCTGCGCATCGAGGCGAACGATATGAAAGCGCGGCGAATCGACCTGCACTTCGTCGACGATCGGCGCGCCGCGAAACAGCGAGCTCCATGACGGCTTCACGATGAGCCGCGAAATATCGATGAAGTCGCCCGCGCCGCCGCGCTCGCCGATATGCACGTTGTCGGCCTCGAAACGCAGCGTGTACGGGTTGAGCGCGATGCGGCCGATCGACGCCGGCCGGTCGAGCTGCTTGCTCAGTTGCTGGCTCGCGATGTGGCGAATCAGAGGCGGCGCCGCGAAAAAGCCGAGCAGGCCGAACACGACGACGAAGATCAGCAGGCCTATGAGAATCCGTCGCGTGCGGTGCGACTGCGCGACTCCGCGCACGGTCTGTATGGACGAGGCTAACGATGCTTTATTGAGGCTTGCCATGCTCGGTCTGGATGAATGCGGCGGCAAGCCCGCCGCGAAAAACAGTGATCCCGCAAGCGGCAGTATAAATCTTCAATCAATCGTTAGACAGGAATGTCAGCCCCCCCTTTACGATTCGTGCTGCTGACCGATTCGCTTTCCAGCGATGCAAATTCTAGCGAGCGTTAGATAACGAAACCGGACGGCGCGCGGTTTGCCCGCGCGCCGTTCACGTCATTGGCGCACGACCGGCGGCGGCTGCCAGCTGCCGTCGGTGGCTTGCGGCTTCGGCGCATACATGCGAAGCACCAGTTGCATGTCCGCGCGCGGTGCGGGCAGCCAGTTGCCGGTCCGGCTGCGCGTCGACGACACGATCACGTCGAGCGAACCATCGCGATTGCGGCGCGCGCCATTGCGATCGCCGACCGCGAGCCGCGACGGTGCGCTCTCGCTCAGCGCGCCATCCTTCGTGTATGCGGTGATCGTCCAGAAGCCGCGCACCGGCGGCAACTGGTTCGCCGCGAAGTGAATCACGTAGCGATTCGCGCCGTTCAGCGTGTTGCCGTCGCTGTCCTGCGTGACGAATGCGCGTACTTCGTCTTCCTTGGTACCGATGCCCAACTGCGTGCTCGCCGCATACGCGCGCAGCCCATAGTCGGGACCGTAGTTGCCGACGGCGTCGCCGAACCAGCTCCAGCCGTTCGCGCTGAGCAGATTCGACGGCGGCGCCGCGACGCGATCGCGACCATCGGCGAGACCGGCCGCCAGCGCATCGGATGACTTCGGCAGCTTCACGGGATCGCCCGGCGTGACGCCGAGGTCGGCGAGAAATTTGAGTGCATGCGGATCGGCCGGTGTCGGCGGACTGTCGGGCAACGCGTCGGCCAGACGGTTGAAGAAGCCGCTCGCGTCGAGCGCGGCGACCTGCTGCGCCGGCGTGCCGCTCGGCGCTGCGACGCCGCTTGCGTAACCGCGCGGCGGCACCGCCTGTTCCGCGTCGCCGACGAACACGCTCAGCGGCTCCAGGCGGATCGCGTGCTGCAGCTTGCGCACCGCGTTCAGATCGCGCGCGCCGTTCGACTGGATGCGCACGCTGACCCATGCGTTGCGGGTCGGCACTTCGACGCGCTTCGCGCCCTTCGGCAGCTCGCCCTTCCAGCCCGGTGCGACGAATGCGATCGTCTGCGCGCGCAGGCCCTTCGCGGCGCCCGTGCCCGCGCCGAACTGCGGCCCCGTCGACCACGCGACGTTGGTCCACATGTCGAGCACGCGCGCATCGACGTAACGGCCGTGCGAATCGGGTAGCGCCAGGATCACCGGCTCGGCGGCAAGGTCGAGCCAGCCGGTCGAGTCGAGCGTGTCGAGGCTCGGCTGCGGCGGGTTGGCCGCGCCGATCGGCGGCAGCGCCTGCGCGTGACGCAGCGTGTTGAAAGGCGCCTGGCCCGGCTCGGTGCCGACCGCCGCGTCGCGCGCGGCGCTCATCAGCACGAGCGGATAGCCGAACACGTACGAGTCGGCGACTTCGTCCTTGATCCAGCCGGTGCTTTGTTGCGTCGCTATGGGGGTCGACGCACAGCTGGCCAGCAGTGCGAGACCCGCGAGCGATGCGCAGGTTCGTTGAAGCAAAAACAACTCGCGGAGATTTTTTATCATTCGTTCAGAGTGCGGAGCTTGCGGTCCTATGGGAGATGCCGGTGTGCAGCGCCAGGTGCATGCGCGGTTCTCCCGAAACACTGCGCAGCCAGTCCGCGGATTGCGATTCCGACAACATCGCGTTGTATCGTATCCTTGCTAGCCAGGCAAGCACAAAGCAGGGAATTGCGCCTGTCGGCGCGCAGGCGGCTCACCGATGGAACAATCGGCTCGTCGCCCCATTATGTCCCCGCGCCAACGGCTCGCGCGAGCGCACCATGCTTTTTCGATTCAAGGATTCGTCGATTCACCTGCTTTCCGATTCCCCCCACTCTTTCGTCGTCCTGCATTCGGAGCGTTTCAATGTACATGCCCGCCCATTTCGAAGAGAACCGTCCAGAGGTTCTTCACCGCCTGATCGCCGAGCATTCGTTCGGCGCGCTGATTACGCACGGTCCCAACGGGCTCGATGCGAATCATCTGCCGTTCGAGGCGCAAGCGGACGCGGCGGATTCGTCACGTCTGGTGTTGCGCGCGCACGTCGCGCGGGCGAACCCGGTCTGGCAGGAAGTCTCGACCCGTCCTGAAGCGCTGGTGATCTTCCAGGGGCCGACCGCCTATATTTCGCCAAGCTGGTACCCGAGCAAACACGAAATGCACAAGCAGGTGCCGACCTACAACTATATGGTCGTGCATGCACATGGCAGGATTGTGGTGCATGACGATGAATCGTTCGTGCGCGGCCTCGTCGCGCGACTCACGCGCAAGATGGAAGCCGGCGAGCCGGTGCCGTGGAAGATGGGCGACGCGCCGGCCGACTACATCGCGCAGATGCTCGGCGCGATCGTCGGCATCGAGATCGAGGTGACGCGGCTCATCGGCAAATGGAAGCTCGGCCAGAACAAGGGGGCCGAAGACCGGCGCGGCGCGGCGCAAACGCTGCTCGCGCGCGACGGCGATCAACAGAAGGCGGTGGGTCAGGCGATGCTGGATGCGCCGCCGGCGTTTTGACGGCGGCCGCATGATCCGGCCTTGACCTTCCCATCATTGGAAGGTCGATACTGGATTGATGACGCGGCCCAATGCCGCTACGAGCCTTGCCATGACCGACCTTGCCAACCCGCAGCGCCCCGCCGACGCTGCTGCCTCCTCGCCACTTACGCGCGTCGTCGAACTCGACATTGGCGGGATGACGTGCGCGTCGTGCGCGAGCCGCGTCGAAAAGGCGCTGACCAAACTGCCGGGGGTGGCGCGCGCGTCGGTGAATCTGGCGACCGAGCGCGCCCGCGTGGAAAGCGACGCGACGCTCGGCCCGCAGCAACTGGCCGATGCCGTGCGCAAAGCCGGCTACGAAGCAACGCCGGTTGCAACTGCCGAGATTGCCGCGCAAACCGCGGCACCCGCCGCCACGCCGCCAACCACCGAACTGGAGATCGGCGGCATGACCTGCGCGGGCTGCGCGTTGCGCGTCGAAAAAGCGCTCGCAAAGGTGCCCGGCGTCGAGCGCGCGTCGGTCAATCTGGCGACCGAAACCGCCACCGTATACCCGCAAAGCTCCGCATCCGCCGATCCCGGCGCGCTGATCGCCGCCGTCAGGAAAGCCGGCTATGAAGCGACGCTGAGCGCGCCGCCCGCTCCAGCCGCTCCAGCCGAAGCGACGGCAGCCAACGCCGCGACCGCCGACGTCGACGACACCGTCGCCACGCCGCCCGCCCCCGCCGTCGACCGCAAGCAGATTCAAACCCGCCGCGACCTCGCGAGCGTCGTCGCATCCGCGCTGTTGACGCTGCCGCTCGTCGCACCGATGTTCGGCGAATGGTTCGGCCTCCACGCGATGCTGCCGGCGTGGCCGCAGTTCGTGCTCGCGTCGATCGTGCAGTTCGTGTTCGGCGCGCGCTTCTATCGCGCCGCCTGGCGCGCGGTGCGCGCTGGCGCGGGCAACATGGACCTGTTGGTCGCGCTAGGCACCTCGGCCGCGTACGGCATCAGCGTCTACGAACTCGCGACGCATCCGGGCGACACGATGCATCTGTACTTCGAGGCATCGGCGGTCGTGATCACGTTGGTGCGCTTCGGCAAATGGCTCGAAGCGCGCGCGAAGCGCCAGACCACCGACGCGATCCGCGCGCTCAACGCGCTGCGCCCCGAGCGCGCGCGGATCCGCGACAGCGCTGGCGAACGCGAGGTGCCGCTCGCGCAGGTGCGCGTCGGCACCGTCGTGGTCGTGCGGCCGGGCGAGCGCGTGCCGGTCGACGGCGCGGTGCTCGAAGGCCGCACGCATATCGACGAAGCGCTGATCACGGGCGAAAGCCTGCCGGTGCCGAAGCAAACCGGCGACGCCGTCACGGCCGGCTCGATCAACGGCGAAGGCGCGCTCGTGGTGACGACCACCGCGATCGGCGCCGAAACGACGCTCGCGCGCATCATCCGGCTCGTCGAAAGCGCGCAAGCCGAGAAGGCGCCGATCCAGCGCCTCGTCGACCGCGTCAGCGAAGTCTTCGTGCCGGCCATTCTCGCGCTCGCCGCGCTGACGCTGATCGGCTGGCTCATCGCCGGCGCGGGCGCGGAAACCGCGATCCTGAACGCGGTCGCGGTGCTGGTGATCGCCTGCCCGTGCGCGCTCGGACTCGCGACGCCCGCCGCGATCATGGCCGGCACCGGCGTCGCCGCGCGCCACGGGGTGCTGATCAAGGATGCCGAAGCGCTGGAAATCGCGCATCGCGTGTCGATCGTCGCGTTCGACAAAACCGGCACGCTGACGCTCGGCCAGCCCTCGGTCACGGCGTTCGAGCCGGTCGGCGGCGTGAGCCGCGACGAAGCGCTCGCGCTCGCGGCGGCGGTGCAACGGCATAGCGAACATCCGCTGGCGCGGGCGGTGGTGCGCGCGCACGAGGCTCAGCTCGGGCAAATGCGCGGCGCCGACAAGGGCGGCCCACACGCCAGCGCCGCTCGCGCAGTCGCCGGCCGGGGCGTCGAAGCCGACGTCGACGGCCGCACCCTCGCCCTCGGCAGCACACGTTGGCTGCGCGAGCTCGGCATTGCCCTGCCGCCCGCGCTCGCCGACAGCGCCAACCAACTCGAATCGGCGGGCAACACGGTGTCGTGGCTGATGTCGCGTGCGCCGCATGCCCCCGAAGCGCTCGCGCTGATCGGCTTCGGCGACACGGTGAAGCCGACCGCGCGCGCGGCCGTCGCGCGGCTCGCGCGGATGGGCATCCGCAGCGTGCTCGTGACCGGCGACAACCACGGCAGCGCGGCGAGCGTCGCGCGGGCGCTCGGCATCGACGAATTCCACGCCGAAGTGCTGCCCGACGACAAGGCCCGCGTAATCCGCGACCTGAAGATGCGCCACGCCGGCATCGTCGCGATGGCGGGCGACGGCATCAACGACGCGCCGGCGCTCGCCGCCGCCGACATCGGCATCGCGATGGCGACCGGCACCGACGTCGCCATGCACGCCGCCGGCATCACGCTGATGCGCGGCGACCCGGCGCTCGTCGCCGATGCGATCGACATCTCGCGCAGAACCTGGCGCAAGATCCAGCAGAACCTGTTCTGGGCCTTCGTGTACAACCTGATCGGCATTCCGCTGGCCGCGTTCGGCCTGCTCAATCCCATGCTCGCGGGCGCGGCGATGGCGTTTTCGAGCGTCAGTGTGGTCACCAATGCACTGCTGCTGAGGACGTGGCGAAGCGCGCCCGGAAGAACCGTTGATCCGGAGCGCTGAGCCGCGCAACAATACTTTCCCGCATTTCGCGTCGTCCTTCCGTTGGGGGCCCATTGTGGCCCCCTTCGGTTTATTACGAACTGCTTTCTCTCATCCTAAAGCCCCTCGCCTCCCGCGCCGTAAACCAGTAAATCGATGCCGTTCGCGGCCACGCCCGACGCGCATCGCCCGTCCCCTTTTCACGCCTGCCCATGAACTCTCTCTTCTCGCGCCGCGCCAGCGTCGGCGCACGGCTTGCCGTGCTCTCGTGCGTGCTGGTCGCGGTGATTTTCAGCACCTTCGCGTGGGCGCTCGCCCGTGTCGCCGGCGACCAGGTGCGCGACCAGGTGCTCGCGCGCATCGCCGAAAAAGACCGCTCGATCGCCGCGATGATCGCGTTGTTCGACAAGGCGCTGTCGGCCGAGGTCGATCGGTCGATGGCGCTATTCGCGAGCTTCCTGCCCACCGACTTCTCGCTCGACGACACGCAGAAAGTCGACATCGGCGGCACCGCCACACCGACTTTCAAAGCCGGCGACAAGGTGCTGAACCTCGACTTCACGATTCCCGACCAGTTCCTCGAACGCAGCGGCGCGGTCGCGACCGTTTTTGCGCGCAGCGGCGACGATTTCGTGCGCGTGACCACGTCGCTGAAGAAGCAGGACGGCACCCGCGCGGTCGGCACGCTGCTCGACCGCAAGGGGCCGGCGTATGCGCCATTGCTCGCGAACCGCTCGTACACCGGCCTCGCCGCGCTGTTCGGCAAGCGCATGATCACGCAGTACCGGCCGATCGCCGACGCGAGCGGTCGCGTGATCGGTGCGCTGTTCGTCGGCGTCGACGTGGACAAGGAGATCCAGTCGGTCCAGGACGGCATCCGCTCGCTGAAGATCGGCGCGAGCGGCTACTACTTCGTGCTCGACGCGTCGAGCGGCGCGGAGCGCGGCAAGCTGCTCGTGCATCCGGCCGCCGCGGGCCAGAAAGCCGACGACGCGGACGCGCCGTATCAGCGCATGCTCGACATGAAGCAGGGTGAGTTCGACTACCGCTCGGCCGACGCGACGCTCAACGAGGGCGACGCGCGCGACAAGTTCGTGTCGTTCGTGACGGTGCCGGAGTGGCAGTGGCTCGTCGGCGGCGTCGCGCCGCGCGACGAAGTGATGGCCGACGTCGTGCGCACTCGCAACGAATTCCTGCTGCTCGGCTTAGCGCTGGTCGGTCTGTTCGCGATCGTGTTCCTCGTCGCGGTGCGGCGACTCGTCAGCCGTCCGCTCGACGAAGCCGCGCGCGCGTCCGAGCGTCTCGCCGCGGGCGATCTGAGCGTGCGCGTCGCGCGGCACGGACGCGCGCGCGCCGACGAGATCGGCCGCCTGATGCAGGCGATCGACGGCATCGGCGAAGGCCTCGCGCGCATCGTCGCGCAGGTACGCAACGCGTCGGCCGACATGTCGGCGGGCACCGAGAAAATCGCCGCCGGCAGCGGCAACATCGCGCTGCGCATCGCGACCCAGGCGAGCAGCCTCGAGGAAACCGCCGCGAGCATGGAGCAGATCACGTCGACCGTGCAGCAGAACGCCGATCACGCGACCGAGGCCAACACACTCGTCACGCACGCCGCCGACGCCGCGCTCGAAGGCGGCCGCGCGGTCGAGCGCGTGGTGTCGACGATGGGCGAGATCGGCCGCTCGTCGCAGAAGATCGCCGAGATCACGACGGTGATCGAGGGCATCGCCTTCCAGACCAACATCCTGGCGTTGAACGCAGCCGTCGAAGCGGCGCGCGCGGGCGAGCACGGCAAGGGCTTCGCGGTCGTCGCGTCGGAAGTGCGCGCGCTCGCGCAGCGCAGCGCGGCGGCGGTGAAGGAGATCGAGGGGGTGATCGCGGCGTCGAGCGCGAACGTCGACAGCGGCTTTCGCATCGCCGAAGAGGCGAGCGCGACAATGCAGGGCATCGTCACTCAGGTCGGTCAGGTCCGCGCGATCATGAGCGAGATCAACGTCGCGTCGCGCGAGCAGTCGGGCGGCATCGAGCAGGTCAACCTGGCGGTCACGCAGATCGGCGAGGCGACGCAGCAGAATGCGACGATCGTCGGCGCTGCGGAGGCCGCGGCGGCCGAGTTGCGCGAGCAGGCTGCGCGGCTCGCGCAACTGGTCAGCGTGTTCAAGCTCGAAGGCGAGCGCGGCTAACGGATCTGCTCGATGTGGACGGCGACGGACGACGCCCGCCGCGCTCAGAACTCGACGTCCAGTTCGTCGATTTCCTCCACCTCCTGACGCGCGAGCGCGATCCACTCGCGCATTTCGGGCAGCGCCATGATGCGCTGTCCGTATTCGACGATATCCGGATCGAGTTGCACGTCATAGGTCACGAAACGCGTGACCACCGGCGCGTACATCGCGTCCGCCGCGGTCCGCTCGCCGAACAGGAACGGGCCGCCATATTCGTTCAGACATTCACGCCAGATCGTCACGATCCGCTCGATATCCGATTGCGCGCGCGCCCACACCTTGAAGCCCGGGAAATGCGCCTTCAGGTTCATCGGCAACGCCGAGCGCAACGACGCGAACCCCGAATGCATCTCGCCGCAGATGGAGCGGCAATGCGCGCGGGCGCGGATCTCGTGCGGCAACAGCGCGGCCTGCGGCTTCAGCTCGTTCAGATATTCGGCGATCGCCAGCGTGTCCCAGACCTTCACGTCGTCGTGCACGAGGCACGGCACCAGAATGGACGGCGACAGTAACAGTAGTTCGGCGCGCGTGGCGGGGTCGTCGATCGGCACCACGATCTCTTCGAACGGCAAGCCGCTGAACTTCGTCAGCAGCCAGCCGCGCAGCGACCACGAAGAATAATTCCTGCTGCTAATCGTAAGCGTAGTATTCCCCATACGGGTCTCCTCCAGATCGGGCATCACGGCGCGCCTGGCCGGCCCATGCACGCCACCGTGCGTGCGCGCACCAAAGCGCGGCAAGACCGGCCCATTTCGCCTTCGCATGCAAGGGATATGCCGATGCGCCAGCACATGCGGCGACGTGAGGCGACATGCGGGGCAACGGGTGCAAGCGCCTGGCGCATCACTTGCTTTTATTCGGGCTCCTTTGTTTGTGGTGCATTCGTGTGAAAGTATGAATCTGTTCGCCTATCCCGCCTATCAGGCCTGTGCCGACATGTTGCTACCAATGCGGCACGGCGCGGCGCTGGCGAACCACTCGCTCGATACGTGGTCCGCGTTCGCGCAGACATCGCACGGACGCTCGCTGCGCGCAGCCTGCGAACTGCTGGTGCTCGGCGGGCTTACGCCGAAGCGGCCGCCGTTCGGCATCGACAGCGTCGTCGCGGAAGGCGAGCCGGTCGCGGTGGTCGAGGAAGTCGTCGCGCGCACGCCGTTCTGCTCGCTGCTGCACTTTCGTAAGGACGCCGTGCTGTCGACGCCGCAGCCGCGCGTGCTGATGATCGCGCCCATGTCCGGCCACTTCGCCACGCTGCTGCGCGCAACCGTGCGCACGATGCTGACCGAGCACGACGTCTATATCACCGACTGGCATAACCCGCGCGACGTGCCGCTCAGCGATGGCCGCTTCGGCTTCGACGAATTCGTGCGACACGTGATCGACTTCACCGCGGAGATCGGTTCCGGCACGCATCTGCTCGCGGTCTGCCAGCCGACCGTGGCGGCGCTCGCCGCCGTCGCGCTGATGGCCGCCGACGATCATCCCGCGCAGCCGGCCAGCATGACGCTGATGGCCGGCCCCATCGACACGCGCATCAATCCGACGCGCGTCAACGAACTGGCCAAAAGCCGGCCGATCGAGTGGTTCGAGCGCA
Organism: Paraburkholderia sp. UYCP14C; assembly: GCF_004197395.1. Taxonomy (GTDB): domain Bacteria; phylum Pseudomonadota; class Gammaproteobacteria; order Burkholderiales; family Burkholderiaceae; genus Paraburkholderia. Next base: position 18,548 of record NZ_SELS01000001.1, read on the forward strand.
ACCTGATCAGCGCGGTGCCGTTCGGCTTCGCCGGCGCGCAGCGTCGCGTGTATCCGGGCTTCATGCAACTGACCGCGTTCATGGCGATGAATCCGGGCCGCCACGCCGACTCGTTCGAAACGATGTACTACGAGCGCGGCAAGGGCGATCCGCAGAAGGCCGACACGATTCGCACCTTCTATGAAGAATACTTCGCGACGATGGATCTGACCGCCGACTTCTACCTGGAAACGGTCGACACGGTCTTTCAGCAGCATGCGCTGCCGTTACGCGCGCTCGAAGTCGAAGGGCGTCTGGTGGAGCCGTCGAAGATTCGGCGCACCGCATTGCTGACCGTGGAAGGCGAAAAGGACGATATCTGCGCGGTCGGTCAGACGCTCGCCGCCCAGGACATGTGCGATCGTCTGCGGCCGTATCTGAAGACGCATCATGTGCAAACGGGCGTCGGCCACTACGGCGTGTTCAGCGGGCGTCGCTGGGAGCAGCACATTTATCCGCGCGTGCGGGCGGTGATTTACGACAACGAACCACGCGCGGTGCTCGTCAATTCGCGCGCGCGTCCGATCCAGCCGGTGCCGGCGGCGACCGCGGCCGAAGTCACGGCGGCCGCGCCGGTCGCGGCCGCGGTCGTCGGGGTGGAAGTGGATGCACCCGTGGGTGGGACCGGGGGCACCAACGGCAGCAGCGACCCGGCGGCGCAAACGCCCGCTGAGTCCACACGTAGACAGCCGCCCGCGACATCCTGAGCAATGTCCGCGCGACTCACTCCGTCTCGACGCGCGGGCCGCGACAGATATCGCCTCCCTATGAGTTTTTGGCGAGCCGCGGGGCCTTCTTCAAACCGTCGCGTCACGCCACGGCGTCGGAGCGGGCACCTCGCATGGCGGCTCGGCGTCGATCGATCTGAAATCGGCCGGCGACACGATCTCCAGATACTCCATGTCTTCCGAATAGTCGAACAGATAGTGGACGATGCCCGGCGCCTGATGCACGCAATCGCCGGCCGCGACGAGCGTCTCCTTGTCGCCGTACATGAAGCGCGCCCAGCCCTTCAGCATGATCACGATGTGGAAATCGGCCTCATGACGGTGCCAGCCGGTGCCTTGCTCTGGTGCGTGATTCGCCTTGACGAGTTGCGCAAGCACCTTGCCGCCGGTCGCCTCGGCGATCCCCAGATCGCGGTAAAGGAAAAAGTCGCGCAAGCCCTGATCCACGTACGACGTGTCCTGCGGACGGATATGGCTGAATTGCGTGGCGAATGCGGTGGACATGATCGCGCTCCAGGAAGGTGAGCCGGCATCGATACCGGCGCGGTGGAGCGCCGGTTGCAAGCATCAAGCAGGCCAGTGGAGCCAATCGGTGAAGGGAGTGCGTGGAGTGCGTGGCAGGCTCAGGCCGTTGGCCGGATCATCTGGAACATCTCGCCGATCTGCGCGTAGTCGGCGCGATAACCCGCGCGCATGATCGGCTGCGCGGCGTGCGTGTCGAACAGGCCGTCCTTCAGATACGCGTCGTCGATGTGCACGCCGACCACCTGGCCGAGCGACAGATAGTTGTCCATCGGCTTGCCGTCGACGTCATGCAGACGCACGATCTGCAGCAGCTTGCATTCGAGCGCGGCCGGCGATTCGGCCACGTGCGGCACCGCGACGTTGCGACCCGGCGCGGGCGTGAGGCCGGCCAGGGCGAACTCGTCGACGTGGGGCGCAACCGGCGCCGACGAGCGGTTCATCTGCTCGGCGAGCGGCCGGGTGGCGAGGTTCCACACGAACTCGCCGGTCGCCTCGATGTTGGCGAGGCTGTCCTTGCGGCCCTCGCTGCTAAAACCGATGATCGCCGGAAAGGTCGCGAACGCGCCGAAAAAGCTGTACGGCGCGAGATTGAGCGTGCCTTCGGCATCGCGCGACGAAATCCAGCCGATCAGCCGCGGCGCGACGATCGCCTTGAAAGGATCGTGCGGCAGGCCGTGACCGACGGCGGGATCGTAGAAGTAGTGGGACATGACGTGGCTCGGGGTTGACTTGGGGTTGACTTGGGGTTGTCTCGGGTTCGCTTGTGACCCGTGTGACGGATAGCGCAACAAGCGGCCGGGAAGCAGGCACGGAGGGGCTACTTATACCGCACTATCCGCGCCCGATCACGCGCTTGCGGCCTTCCTTGACGCGCGCGACGCGCGCTTCGTCCCAGTCATGAAAACCCGCGCCGCTGCGCTCGCCGACACGCCCCGCGTCGACCTGCGCGCGCAGCAGATCGATCACGCCCTCGTCCTTGGCGAGATGCGGCATCAGATGCGACGCGATGTCGACGAAGGTGTCGAGTCCGCCCATGTCCGCGCCCTCGAACGGTCCGACGATGCCCCAACGGCGTCCCAGCGAAGCCTTCATCACACGATCGACGACCTCTGGCGTGGCCGCCCCCGAACGCACGATGTGCAACGCCTCGCGCAGCACCGCGAACTGCAGCCGATTGCCGACGAAGCCCGGAATCGCCTTCGCGAGCACGACCGGCTCCATGCCGATTGCGCTCATCAGCCCGGCGGTTTGCTGTACGACTTCGGGCGCGGTCTCGGTGCCCGGCACGACTTCGACGAGCGGAATCATGTGCGGCGGGTTCCAGAAATGCGCGATCACGAAGCGCTCTTTCGCGCGCAGCGGCGTGGCGAGCTGGTCGGGCGGAAAGCCGCTGGTATTGCTCGCGAGGATCGCATCGTCGGCGAGCAGGCCGGTCAGTGTCGCGTAAAGGCGATGCTTGAGATCGAGCACCTCGGGAATCGCCTCGATCACGAAGCGCGCGTCTGCGACTGCGTCGAGTTGCGCATGCGTTTCGAGGCGCGCGAGCGCCGCCTGTTTGGCAGCATCATCGATACGGCCCGCGTCGACCAGCTCGTCGAGCACGGCTTGCGCTTTCGGCGCGACGCTCGCGAGCCGCGCCGGATCGACGTCGTGAACGATGGTCCGGTATCCATGCAACGCGGCCTGCGTCGCGATGCCGACACCCATCAGTCCGGTGCCCACCACCCCTATCGTGATGTCCCGCAGTGTCTTGTCCACACGCGCTCCCGCTGCCGTCAATGAAAGCCCTGAAGCATAGCGCAGCACGCGCAACACCACGGTCGGACTCTTAAGCCCAGATGCGACGAAGCCGGCCTTCCCCTGGAGGGAAGACCGGCTTCGTGGACTCACGCGGCGTGTTGCGGCGCCGTCAGGCGCGCATTAGTAGCGCGGGGGCGGGCGGTGATCGTCGCGACCGTCGCCGTGGTGGTGCGGATCATAGTCACGCGGATGATGGCGCATCCACTCGTCGTGCTCCCAGTAGCGGTGGCCGTCCCAGTAACGCTCGCCGTGCCAGCCGATATTGATCGACACGCCGACCGGCGTCATGTGCGGTTGACCGTACACGACCGGACCCGGGCCGTGCTCGACGATCACGCGCTCTTGCGCGGATGCGCTACCGGCCGCGATGAGTGCGCCGCCCGCGAGCAGCGTTGCGATAAGCGTGCGCGATGCCTTGCCGATGTTTTTCATGATGACCTCCCGTCAAAGTTTTATTCCAGGCCAGCGTCCGTGTTTGTTCGGGTCGGGCGATTCGCTTCATTCGCTTCGCTCGTGAGCCGAACCAGACGCCGTACGCTTGAGACCCACTTTAGCGGCCCGAATCGCATGAAGACGTGAGCACTTGTAAGGGCTCATTTCATAGATGGGGACGGATGATAGCCGCGCGATTTCGCTTTCGAGCTTCGTTCAACAAGGCTTACGAAGCGACGCTCCGGTTCGACTCGCTGAATCAGCGCGAAAGCTGGTTACATTCATTTCGGGCCCGAAATATTTCGGAAGGAGTCGGGCGGGTGCTCGGTCTAGTGGTAATACAGCCCGTTTCGCCGCAATGGTGCGCCGCGATAGCCGCGCCAAAAAACAAAAAGCCACGATTCGCATTCCGCGAATAGTGGCTCAATGAACAGCGCACCCGAGGTGCGCGCCCCGGCGCGTTGTGGCGCGCCCTGGACGGTGCGGCTGGAGTTAGTCGCTCAGCTTGATGCCGAACAGCGTCGACTGCGCGCGGCGCACACGCTCCGCTTCACGCGCACGCGCTGCGTACGAGTAGTCCGAATCCAGCGGCAGGTGGGGCGACGCAAAGAGGTCGCTGACCTTTTGGAACAGTGCAAAGATGTAGCTCATGGCGACTCCCGGTTAGTGACTGCATTGCTAGGGTTTTCCCTTAGCCATGATTCTAGGGTTTTCCCTAGGAAAAAGCTAGTGCAATGCAGCAATTTTTCGGTGTGGCGCCTTGTCGCATTCTCTTGGGACCGTCGCACGTTGTATCGCGACAACGTCCCCGATTTAGCGATTGGGCGGCCGGCCACTGTGCGGAGTGCGAGCGTGTCTCGCATGCGCCGGCGTCGCGCCGGTCTGTAGGGGCGCCGTGGGGAGCGTCGCTTGGGTCGTCGCGGCGGGCACCGACGCAGCGTTCGCCGTCGCGGCCATCGCCGTATGCGCGTCGAGCAGGCTCACCATCGCCGCCTGCTGGTTCTGCATCATCTGTTCGATCCGCTGTTGCTGGGCCGTCGTCTCCCGCGTGAGGCGCATCAGCAGCAGCGTCTGCGCGATGCCGATCGCGACGGTCACCAGCAGCGCACCGACCACGATCGACAGCATCCATTTCACCCGCCGCGAATGATCGGTCGCGGCGCGGCGTTGATCGGCGATCACGCCGTAGAGCGCATCGACGGTATCGGCGAACGCCGTGGCGCGCGCACGGTCGAGTTCCGGCTCCGAGCGCAGCGCAGCGGCGGCCCCGTCGGTGCGGCGCGCGTCACGCCACGAAGCGGCGAATCCGGCGGGATTGTCTGCAGATGCGGGGCGGGGTGTCGTCAAGGGCGCGGTGGTGGCGGGCTTGTCGTCCTGTTTTGCGGTCACAGCCTCCGGCGACGCGGACGGCGTACGCGTCGCGGACTCACTGGCGGACTGGGTCGCGCTACTGCCGTCGGTCAAAGCGGAAGTTGCAGGCGAAGCCGGAGTTGCAGGCGAAGCCGGAGTTACCGCCGCGGCCGCATCGCGCGATGCCGTCGCGGCTTTCGCGAAGGTCGCGGCGAAACGCTGCTGCGGCTTGCCCGCGCCCACCGTCGCCGCCGACTCCGCTTCGGCCGCCTGGCGCAATGCGGTCACGCTGCGCGCGACAGTCGCGGCGGCCATCGCCGAGCTGAGCGGCGCGGACGGCTCACGCGACATCGCCATGGGCTTGTCGTCGGGATTTGCTTCGGCGTTCGGCGCCGCATGGTCGGGAGCGTCGTTCGCGGGCGTGCTTGCGGGCGCATCCGTAGCCGCCAGCACCGGCTCGACGTCAAACCCGCTCAACTGCTCGTTCACCGGCATTGGCGCATCCAGCTTCGCTGCACGCGGTGCGCGGCGCGCAGTCTTGTCGAGCGCCACGGGTTCGTCGAATGCGCCGACCGCTTGCAACACCACGTCCGGCAATTCGAAGCCGTGCAGCGTGCCTTGGCGGAAGTCGATGTTCATCGCCTCGAGCGTCGCACGGGTCGGATCGTCGGGGAACAGGTCGAGGGTGCTGTCGTCGCGCGCGACGCCGCTCAGTTGCGCGAGGCGTTGCGCCGAGCGCGCTGCGCGCGCCAGCTTGTTTTCGGTTTCGGTAGAGACGGCGCCCTGGCGCTGCTTCTTCGAAGCGACGCGCCGGGGCCTGGACTGCGGGGATGCTGCGGAATCTGCCATAGAGGAAAAAGCGGTCGTCGCCGGGAACGGGGCGCCGGATGCCGCTCGTCATTGCCATTGGAATATTTAGAGCCAGCATTGTCGCATGGCGCTCCGCCCGCGCCGAAGCCATTCCCCGACGATTTGCGCGCTTTCGAGCCCCTTGCGTCTTTCACGACCTCGCATCGCCTTATTTGAAATCAGCGGCAGCGGTGGTTTAACGTGCGCGGCTGGAGTAGCACATTCCACGCGGCGCTTGCACCTGGCGCCTCTGATGCGCGTGCCACCCCTCGTAACCGTCGAGAATTTCAGCTGCTTGACCCAAGGTGTCAGCGCGAGGCGTTTGCTTTATGCTAGCCCGCACACCACAGCGGTCTCGGCGAGCGTGATCATGAACCGCCGCCCTGAGCGCTGCCTCGATACAGATACATCGCGCACGTTGCGCACCCGAACCAACCGACCATGCCAAGCACGACCCTTCCCCCTGCTTCGACGACCACCGTCGCGACCGCGCTACGCGAGCACTTCGCGAGCGTGGTGTTGCCGATGTGGCGGGGGCCCGGCTTCAACCACGCGTTGCAGCTGCCCTACGAAGCGCTCGACGCCACCGGAGGCGAGACGCTGCCCCCGCAACGCTACCGGGCGATGGCGTGCGCGCGGCAGTTGTTCACGTTCGCGCAAGCGGGCGACATGGAACACGCGCGCGTGCTGTTCGAGTCGCTGACGCACACCTTTCGGGACGCCGAGCACGGCGGATGGTTCTACAGCGTCGACGCGCTCGGTGCGCCGCTCGACACGACCAAGGACCTCTACACGCACGCGTTCGTCGTGTTCGCGTGCGCGGAATATGCGCGGCGCTCAGACAACCACGACGCGCTGAAACTCGTGCACAGCACGACCGCGCTGATTCAGTCGAACTTCGCGGCCGACGGCGATCTGTTCAACGCCGCGCTCAACGTCGACTTTTCGAAGGTCATCGGCGCGCCGCTGCAAAATCCGCTGATGCACCTGACCGAAGCGTGGCTCGCCGCCTGCGAAGCAACCCGCGACAACGTCTTCGGCGCCGCGTTGCGCCGGCTCGCTGGCGCGGTCGCGCGACACTTCGTGCATGCGCCGAGCGGCTGCATCGCCGAATTGCCGATCGGCGCGAGCGACAACCGTCTGGAGCCGGGACATCAGTTCGAGTGGTACTGGCTGGTCAGGCAGGCGGGCGCGCTGTTCGACGGCACGGGGCTCGCCGAAGCGCTGGCGCGCGCCTTCGCCTTCGCGCAGCGGCATGGCGTGGACCCGGACAACGGCGGCGTATGCGCATCGCTCGACGAGGCCGGCAATGTCAGCGACTCGACCCAGCGGATCTGGGCGCAGACGGAATACCTTCGCGCACTTGCCTGTCACGACGATCCGGCCGTGCGTGCGGCGCTGCCGCAACAGATCGCGCGTTTTCATCGATGCTTTTTGCATGAACACGGCTGGTTCGAATGCAAGACGTCGAGCGGGGACATCGCGCGCGCCGACATGCCGTCAACCACGCCTTATCATCTGGCCACCGCCTATGCTGCGTTGCCCGTGGACGCCGGATCGAGAGCATGAACTTGGCCGAATTTGGACAGCGATAGATGACGTTGACCGCCTGATCATCTCAATAAAGAGCAGCGCGCATGGACGAATATCCGTCGCCGCTTGGCGAGAGGAATTTAATACCGTTGGTAAACCCTGGCGGCAAAAAAGTTCTCGTCTGACCTTCTCAAAGCGCGAAAAAACATCAAAACCGGGGAATACCCGGATGCAGGTTGATTGGCGTCTGTCATAAAGACGTGATACAACTCTCCCCTCGCGCTCGCCGTTGCATTGGAGCAATTGCGGTCGCGATGCAATGCACAACATTTATTTGGATTAAAAATGGCAACAGGTACTGTTAAGTGGTTTAACGATGCAAAGGGCTTCGGCTTCATCACCCCGGACGACGGCGGCGAAGACCTGTTCGCACACTTCTCGGAAATCCAGTCTTCGGGCTTCAAGTCCCTGCAGGAAAACCAGAAAGTGTCGTTCGAAGTCAAGCAAGGCCCGAAGGGCAAGCAGGCAGCGAACATCCAGTCGATCTAAGTACCGCAGGTACTTTGAGACAGACTTGGACGTCACGATAGGCGCCTCCACAGGCCCCTGCGTCTAATGCAAAATGGCTCGCTTTATGCGGGCCATTTTCTATTTTCTGCATCGTTTTTAAGCGTCAGCGCCTTAAAGCGCATGCATTCCGGTTAATGCCAATTCCGCGTTGGCTGCGAACACTGCCCCGTGCTGTTGCGTGCGCAACACACTTTCAGAAATTTCGAACACGGAAACCGCCTGCTTCAACTGCTCGGTCTGCTGATGCAGCGAAGCGGCCGCCGCCGCGGCCTGCTCCACGAGCGCCGCGTTCTGCTGGGTCATCTCGTCCATCTGCACGACCGCCTGGTTCACCTGCTCGATGCCGGTGCTCTGCTCGAGCGACGACGCGCTGATTTCGGCCATCATCTGCGTGACGCGCGAGATCGACGCCGACACATGGCTCATCGCTTCACCGGCACGCTCGACGAGCGTCGAGCCGTCCTGAATCTCCGCGACCGACTCGCTGATCAGCGTCTTGATCTCCTTCGCCGACTGCGCGCTGCGTTGCGCGAGCCCGCGAACTTCGCCGGCCACGACCGCGAAGCCGCGGCCCTGCTCGCCCGCGCGCGCCGCCTCGACGGCTGCATTCAGCGCGAGGATGTTGGTCTGGAAAGCGATGCCGTCGATCACGGAGATGATCTCGGCGATCTTGTCCGAGCTCTGCGCGATGCCGCGCATCTTGTCGACCACCTGGTTGACGACTTCGCTGCCGCGCGACGTCGCGTCGAGCGCGGTCCCGGCGAGCGCGTTGGCTTCGCGCGCATGGTCGGCGTTCTGACGCACGGTCGCCGTGAGTTCTTCCATGCTCGACGCCGTTTCCTCGAGCGATGCCGCCTGGTTTTCGGTGCGCGCCGACAGATCGGCGTTGCCGGTCGCGATTTCGTTGGCGCCAAGATGGATCGAGTCGGCGGATTCGCGCACGCTCTTGACGGTGCGGGCGACGCTCGCCTGCATCGTCGCGAGGCCCGAGAACAGACGGCCGATTTCGTTGCTGCCGCGCGCGGCGATCGGCTGATCGAGACGGCCTTGCGCGATGCGTTCGAAATGGCGGCCCGCTTCCTCGAGCGGTGCCACGACGCCGCGGCGCAACGCCGTATAGACGGCCAGCGTGCCGGCGACCAGCACCAGCAGAATCACCACGCTGACGATGCGAAACGCCGCCACGCGCGCATCGATCGAATCGAGCGACGCGCGGCTCGCGGCGTCGCCGAACTGCACGAAGTTGTGCACTTCCGTCAGATAGGCATCCTGAAACGACTGCGTAGGCTGATCGAGGAAGGCCTGGATATTGTTCGAGTCGAGATACTGCACGAGCTCCGCGAGCGCGCCGTGCAGCGTCTTGTAACGGTCGGCGAGCGCGGTGGCGCGCGCGCTGTTTTCGTCGCTGGTCTTCTGCGCGCTCATGAAGGCCGCGAAAGACTGATCGGCGGCAACGAGCTGTTCGCGAGCGTGCTGCACGATGTCCGTGGGCTCGGTGCCGCCGCGCACCATGCGCGTGCCGGCGCGCGACAGGTTGATGCGCGCGTCCATCAGGCGCTGCGTCGTCTGGTTGACCGAGTCGACCTGCTTCAGCGCGATGTTCGACAGATCGCCGACGTCGTCGTGCGTGCGGGTCAGCGACCAGAACCCCAACCCTACCGTGACGAGCTGAAAGACGCAGAACGCGGCCAAAACACATAGCAGGCCGGATGCGACCTTGATCTTGCTGAACATCGTGGACACCTGGGAACAAAGGATGACGGGGGTTACACCAGGGTTAACGGCAGGCCGTTTGACGGCTTGAGACCAATTCCCGCAAAAAGCGCTCTACGTGCAGGTTTCATCGGCGATCGTCGCGATTGAGGTTGTTTTGCGCAACAATGCGGCGCTCGTCGCGAGGAATCACCTTGCGCAGCGCAGCGGCACTTCCTAGAGTGGGTAGGGACCGCGTGGCGCGCGCCGCGCGGATGCTCTGTTGCATCGATGCACTCCACCGACCCTGCACGAAGGAACCACGATGACCGACCTACTCGACCGGGCGCGCGGCGCACTGCACGCCCAGCCGTTCAGCATGCTGCTAGGCGCGGAGCTGATGCACGCCGGCAGCGACGAGCTCACCCTGTGTCTGCCGATTCGCGACGAACTGCGGCAGCAGCATGGCTTCGTGCATGGCGGCGTCATCAGCTATCTCGCCGACAATGCGTTGACGTTCGCGGGCGCGCTGTCGCTCGGCCCGCGAGTCGTGACCGGTGAGTACAAGATCAACTATCTGCGCCCGGCGATGAAGGGCACGCTGATCGCGCGCGCGAACGTCGTCTATGCGGGCAGGCATCAGGCGACCTGCCAGTGCAGCGTGTTCGTGATGGAAGGCAATCGCGAGAAGCTGGTGGCGGTCGCGCAGGGGACCGTGAACAGGATTGGGGAGAATGGGGAGCAGGAAGGGGGAAATTAAGGCCGCGTAGCATGAAAAAAGCCGCTCCTGCGTAACAGGAACGGCTTTGCATTGCATCTCACAGCGACATCGCGGGAAGAGAAAGCGCGCTTACTCCGCCGCGTAAGTCTTCTGCGTCTGCTCGCCCAGTCCGTCGATACCCAGACGCACCGTCTGCCCCGGCTTCAGAAACACCGGGTTCGGCTTCACGCCCATGCCGACGCCCGGCGGCGTGCCGGTCGAGATCACGTCGCCCGGCTGCAGGCTCATGCACTGCGACACATACGACACCACCTTCGCGACGCTGAAGATCATCGTCTTCGTGCTGCCGTTCTGGTAGCGATGACCGTCCACTTCGAGCCACAGGTTCAGGTTTTGCGGATCGGCGACTTCATCGCGCGTGACGACCCACGGGCCGATCGGGCCGAACGTGTCGAAGCCCTTGCCCTTGTCCCACGTGCCGCCGCGCTCGATCTGCCATTCGCGCTCCGACACGTCGTTGATGACGCAGTAGCCGGCCACGTGCTCCAGCGCGTTCGCTTCGTCCACGTACTTCGCCGCCTTGCCGATCACGACGCCGAGTTCCACTTCCCAATCCGTCTTCCTGGAGCCGCGCGGGATTTCGATGTCGTCGTTCGGGCCGCTGATCGCGCTCGTCCATTTGTTGAAGATGACCGGTTCGGCCGGCACCGGCAGATTCGATTCCGCCGCGTGATCCGCATAGTTCAGGCCGATGCAGATGAACTTGCCGATCTTGCCGACGCACGGTCCGATGCGGGAATTGCCTTCGACGACCGGCAGCGTGGCAGGATCCACCGCGCGCAGTTTCGCGAGGCTTTCATCGCCGAGCACAGCGCCGTCGATATCGCCGACCACCTTCGACAGATCGCGAATCTTGCCTTGCGCGTCGAGCAGGCCCGGCTTTTCCTGGCCTTTCGGCCCATAACGAAGCAGTTTCATCGTTGCACTTCCCTTTACGTTCAGTAGTGTTCGGTTCGTCAATCAATCAGAATCAGTTCGACCATCCGCCGTCGATCACATGGAGTTGGCCCGTCGTGAACGACGACTCGTCGGACGCGAGATACAGCGCGAGCGCGGCGATCTCTTCCGGCTTGCCGATGCGGCCCATCGGCTGACGCGCGACGAACGCGGCCTGCACCGCATCGAGCGTCGCGCCCTGCGCCTGTGCCTGCGCGGCGATTCGCTGTTCGAGCGACGGCGAGGACACCGTGCCCGGGCAAATCGCGTTACAGCGTACACCACGCGTGACGAAATCCGCAGCGACGGACTTCGTCAGCCCGACCACCGCGGCCTTCGACGCGCCGTACGCGAAGCGGTTCGGCACGCCCTTCACGCTCGACGCCGCCGACGACATGTTGATGATCGAGCCGCCGCCCTTCTCCAGCATGGCCGGCAAGAACGCGCGAATCATACGGTACATGGCCTTCGCGTTGAGGTCGAACGCGAACTCCCAATCCTCCTCGCTGCATTCGAGAATACTGCCCGCGTGCACGTAGCCCGCGCAGTTGAACAGCACGTCGATCGTGCCGACTTCCGCGGCGAGCGCCTTGATCGCCGCGCCGTCCAGCACATCGAGCTTGCGCGCCTCGACCGGCTTGCCGGCGAGTCCGTCGATGCGGATATCGGTGGCGATCACGCGAGCGCCTTCGCGCGCGAACAGTTCGGCGGTGGCGAGACCGATGCCTTGTCCCGCCGCGGTGATCAGGGCCGTTTTGCCGGCCAGTCTTTGTGTCATCTACGACTCCAGTTGAATGGGCTGCTAACGAAATCAAAGCCGGTAAAACGCCGCGGCGTTCTCGCCGAACACGGCGTCGCGCTCGGCGTCGCTCAACGACGCGAGCAGCGTGGTCGCCACCGAATGCCACAGCAGGTAGTCGCCGTTCAGTTCGAGCACCGGCCAGTCGCTGCCCCACATCAGCCGCGCGGGGCCGAACGTGTTCAGCAGATGCTCGACGTAGGGCCGCAGCGTCTCTTCGGTCCAGCCGGGCGACGCCTCGGTCGCGAGACCCGACAGCTTGCAGTGCACGTGCGGGAACGCGGCGAGCCGCGTGATCGCGTCGCGCCACACCTGGTAGCCCGCCTGGCCATAGCGGATCGGCGGCTTCGCGCCATGATCGACGACGATGCGCAGCGCCGGAAAACGCTGCGCGAAGATCTCGGCGTATTGCACGTGACGCGCGTAGATCAGCGCGTCGAACGCGAGGTCGTGCGCGATCAGCGCGTCGATCGCCGGCACGAGGTCGGGGTTCGCGATCCAGCCGTCGTCGGGCAAGTCCTGCAGCATCGGCCGCACGCCCTTGAACTTCGGCTCGCGCGCGAGCGCCTCGATCAGAGCGGGCGCGTTCGGCAACAGCAGCGGCACCCAGCCGACCACGCCCGCGATCGACGGCTCCTCCCGTGCGATGTCGAGCAGGTAGCGGGTTTCGTCGAGCGTCGGCGCGGCCTGCACGACCACGGTCCGCTCGATGCCGGCCTGTTCGCGCAACGGCTTCAGATCGCCTGGCCCGAACGGTCGGTAGAGGATTTTCAGCTCCGGCGTCAGCCACTCGTAGTCGCCCCGCGCGGGGTCCCAGTAGTGCTGGTGAGCGTCGATCTGCATGGTCGGATCAGTCCACGGGCACGGGCGCGCGGGGATCGAGCAGGGCCGCCTCGCGCAATGCGGACCACAAGGCCGCGGGGATCGGCTGCTCGAACGACGCGACGTTCTCGCGCAATTCGTCGGCACTGCGCGCGCCGGTCAGCACGGTGGCGACCGCCGGATGCGCATACGGAAACTGCAACGCGGCGGCGGCGAGCGGCACGTGATGCGCGCGGCACACCGCCTCCAGCCGCGCGACGCGCTCGATCACCTCGGCCGGCGCGGCGCCGTAATTGAACTTCAGATCGCCTTGGACGCCGCGCGCCAGAATGCCCGAATTGAACGCGCCGCCGAGCAGAATGCTGACGCCGCGCGCCTCGCAGGCGGGCAGCAGGTCGTCGAGGGTGGTCTGCTCGAGCAGCGTATAACGCCCCGCGAGCAACGCGCAATCGATATCGCACTCGGCCATTGCGTCGAGGATCACCGCGCCTTCGTTGACGCCGAGTCCGATCGCCTTGATCGCGCCCGTCGAGCGCAGCCGTTCCAGCGCACGAAAGCCGCCGCCTTCGGTCAATTGCCGCCAGTAGTGCGGATGCTGGTCGCCATGCGTGACGCGGCCGATGTCGTGCACGAGCAGCATGTCGATATCGATGATGCCGAGGCGCTGCTGGCTGTCCTCGAACGAACGCAGGATGCCGTCGTGCGTGTAGTCGTAGATCGCTTCGAACGGCAGCGGATTCTGCCAGCCTTCGCGGTCGTCGAATGGCGACGTGCGCGGCACGAAGCGGCGGCCGACCTTGGTCGACAGCACATACTCGCCGCGCGGATAGCGGCGCAGCGCGGCGCCGAGCCGATGCTCGGCCTTGGTGTTGCCGTAGTGCGGCGCGGTGTCGAAGTAGCGCACGCCCGCGTCCCAGGCGGCGGCGATGGTCGCATGGGCCTCCTCGTCGGACAGGTCGCGATACAGGCCGCCGAGCGGCGCCGTGCCGAGCCCCAGTCCGCTCACCTGCAACGAGCCGCGGCCGATACGGCGCCGCTGCCCGATCTTCGATCCGATCGATGCCGACATGAGCGTGTCTCCTGTCGACCAGCGTCAGCGCGCGAGCGCCGGCTCTGGTCGCATGCAATTTATTGCCATCGGCCAGAGTGAGCGCTGCGGCACCCAATCTGGATTCGTCCCCATGTTTTTACCATGCGACGGGCTCGACGCGCCGCCGAAAGGACGCGCGCTGCCGATGCGTGCATTAATTTACCAATAAACGTATTATTCATATTCGAATTTTTGCAAGTCAAGAAAACTGCGCGCAACGGATGCCCGGGGTTTTCCCTGGACAATGGGCAATCAGTTCGCGAAATGCTACGCACTCGCCCGCGCGCGCCAGATAATAAGAACTCCAGACAATACCCCGCCCCTCATGATGGACGCCGAAGACAAAGACGACGACCGCTACCGCGCCCCCGCGCTGGACAAAGGCCTCGACATTCTCGAACTGCTGTCCGAGCAGAAGGAAGGACTCACGCGCGCCGAGATCACGCGGCAGCTTGGCCGCAACGCGAGCGAGATGTACCGGATGCTCGAACGCCTCGTCGCGCGCCAATACGTGGTGCGCTCGGCGGCCGGCGACCGCTACTCGCTGAGCCTGAAGCTGTTCGCGCTCGCGCACCGTCATCCACCGATGAACCGGCTGATCGCCGAAGCGCTGCCGCTGATGCAGCGTTTCGCCGACGCGGCCGAGCAGTCGTGCCACCTCGTCGTGTACGACCGCGGCAACCTGCTGGTGATCGCCCAGGTCGACGGTCCGGGCTCGTGGGGCATGTCGGTGCGGCTCGGCTCGCGGGTCGGTCTGATCGACACCGGTTCGGGGCGCGTGATGCTCGCGTTCCAGAGCGTCGAGCAGCGTCAGCAGATGCTCGCCGAGCATACGAAGGTAAAAGGCGAAGTCACGCTCGATCGCGACGCGCTGGAGCAGGCTTGCGAGCGCATCCGCGCGGCGGGCTTCTGGCAGAAGGACAGCCAGCAGACCTTCGGCGTCACCGACGTGACGTTCCCGATCCTCGCGCCGTCGGGACAGGCGATCGCGGTGCTCACCTGCCCGTATCTGCGGCGGATCGACGAATACGTCGCGCCGACGCTCGAAGCAGCCACCACGCTTCTGCGCGACACGGTGCAGGCGCTGTCGATGTTCCGCGAGCAGGCCGCGTAATGGGCAAGCTGTGGGGCAAGTTGCGCGGCAACGCGGGCGGTGACGGCTCGCGCCGCGGCGCGCACGCGCACATGGTTTAGAATGGCGGCCCTTCCAAAATAACGCCGCATGACGGGCTCATGCGCGCGCATCGATTGAGCAATGGCCAAACTTCTGACCGATTCCGAATTCCAGCGTTTTTCCGAACTCCAGCAGAAGCAGTCGAGCTTCACGATCACCGCCGAAGAAGCCGACGAACTGCGCGACATCGTCGCTCACGCGCAGAAGCGCCGCGATGACCGCGCCGCCGCGATGCAAAGCATCGAGACCTTCATCCAGCAGTTCGACATCACGCCCGACGAGCTGTTTTCGCCCGAGCAGATCGGCGAAGCGGCGCGCACCTACGGCCTGATTCCGGCCGCGCGCAAGGAGCGCGTGCTGCCGCCGTCGCTGACGTTCAACGGCAAGCCGTATCAATGGACCACCCGTCCGCTGCCTGACGAAATTCGCGTGCCGCTGTTCGACGCGTTCAAGGGCGGCGAGTCGGTGAAATCGTTCATTTCGACGCAGAAGGACGCGATCCGCTGCGCCGCGACGATCGCGCGGCTCGAACGCGAAACCGGCGCCGTGTATGCGCAGGAGTGGCTCGACGAGTTGTCGGTCACGCGCGCGCAAGTCGACGAGGCGACGCAGAAGCTGGCGGCGTGAGGTCATGAAGCCGTGTGTTGAGCGGCCCGCGACGTAAGCCGCTCAACGCGGCGGCGGGTTCTGCGCGGGGGACTTCGGTTCCGCCCCCGCCGTTTCGTCGAGCGCCATCCGGAAGCCCACCACGCCGGGATCGTCGGTCCGCGTGATCGTGAAGCCGCTGGCCTTCGCGAGCGCGATCATCGCGGCGTTCTCGCGCAACGCTTCACCGACCAGCCAGTGCGTATCGCGCGCCCGCGCGTACGCAATGATCCGCTGCATCAGCAACTGGCCGAGGCGCCGCCCCTTCTGGTCCGAGCGCACCGCCACCGCGAACTCGGCCGTCTCGTTGTCGGGATCGGCCACCGCGCGCACCACACCGAGCGTCTGCGCGACGCCGTCCTGGTTGTCGACCGTCGCGATCAGCGCCATTTCACGGTCGTAGTCGATCTGGGTCATGCGCGCGAGTTGCGAGTGCTCGAAGCTTCCGACCGCGCCAAAAAAACGCAGCCGCAAATCTTCCGGCGTCATCGCATTCACGAACTCGCGATGCGCGTTTTCGTCTTCCGGGCGAATTGGCCGCACCGTCACGCGCAGACCCTGCCAGTCGAGCGTTTCCTCGAAGCGACGCGGATACGGCACGATCGCGAGACGGCTGCGCTGCGCGCCGAGCCGCAACACGGGATCGACCACCATCACGCGGTCCCGGTAGACCCTGAGTTTCAGCGACAGGCCAACGATCTCGCGCACGTCGCAAACCGCTTGCGACAGCGCTGTCAGCGCCGCGAGCGTCGGCTCCGGCGCGACCAGCCTCGCGTAGTGCGAGCGCGTGACGATGTCGCGCGCGAGCATCGGATTGAGCGGCGGCAGGCCGTAGACGTGCAAGCCGCTGGAAACGCCATCGACCGGCGGCGCGGTGAAGCGGAACACGGGGCCGAAGTTGTCGTCGTCGTGCAGTTCGACGGCGACGTCGACGATGGGTTTGGCCGCGTCGTCGGCCTCGGCGCACGGTGTGTCGGCGGCGGGCGCATCGGCGCCTGGTGCGTCGCCGCCCGGCGCATCGGCGCCCGACACATAGGCGTCCTGCGCATCGGCCCCCGACGCATCGGCGCCCGCTCCTCCCACACCCTCCACCCGCAACCCGAACCGCGCCAGAAACCGCTCCGCCGCCGTCCCGACGAGTTCGCTTTCGCCCGCCGCCAACGCTTCGCGCGCCTGCGCCTGGGCGGCGTCGATACACTCTGGAATCTGCGCAGGCAATCCTTCCGGTGTTTGCATCAGCAACTCGCGGCCCAGCCGGTACTCGACCAGACGCGCGAACGCGCGCGCAAGCCGCTGCGGCGTCGTGTGCACCGGGATGCCCTGCGCGTGCAGCGCGTCGCGCCTGGCCGCATCGACGCCACCGAAGAAGCACGCGAGCAGCCCGCGATACGCGAAGCGCTGATGCTCGATCAGCACCTGCGCGACATCGTCGACCGGCGCGCCATGCGTCGACGCGTGCACCACGAACGCGGTACCCGTCTCGCGATACTCGCCGAGCAGCTTCAGCGCGGTGCCGAAGTGCTCAGGACGCGCACCGTCGCCAAGCAGCAGCGGATTGCCGCCGACCGCGAGCGGCAGCGCCTCTCGCAGCGCGTCCGACGCCGCGGCCGGCCACCGCGCGAGCAGCCCGCCCGCGGCGCAGAACGCGTCGCGAGCGAGGGTCGCGAGGCCACGGTCGCTGGTGATCAGCGTCGCGGTGCCGCCGGCCGCCACGCGGCCGACGCCGAGCGTTTCGATTTCGTCGAGCAGATCGTCGAGCGCGTCGACGCGCACCAGGCCCGCGCGCCGGAACGCCGCCGTATAGAGGCCATCGGCGGGATCGTCGCGGCCGGAGCGCAGCGCAAGCACCGGCTTGTTGCGCGCCGCCGCGCGTGCGGCAGACATGAACTTGCGCGCGGCCCGCACACTGTCGAGTTCGAGCAGGATGGCGCGGGTGTTGGCGTCGCTCGCGAGGTAATCGAGCACGTCGCCGGCATCGACGTCGGCCTCCTCTCCGAGTGCCACCGCGTGCGAGAAGCCGAGCCCGCGCGCCTGCGCCCAGCCGAGCACCGCGTTGGTCAGCGCGTTCGACTGCGACACCCACGCCACGCCGCCCGCCTTGACCGTGCACGACGGCGCGCCCAGATGCGCGCCGAGCGCCGGCGACACCACGCCGAGACTGCCCGGTCCGACGATGCGCAGCAGATGCGGCCGCGCCGCCGACAGCGCATGCCGCATTGCGAGCCGGTCTTCGTCGCTGCGCACCTCGCCGACGATGATCACGGCGCGCGTGCCCATGCCGCCGAGTTTGTGGATCAACGAGGGCCACGTCGCGGGCGGCGTGCAGAACACCGCGACGGTGGGCGCCTGCGGCAGATCGCCGACATCGGGGATCACCTTGTGGACGCCGAGCGTCGCGTGCTTCGGATTGACCGGCCACAGCGGACCGTCGAAGCCGCCTTCGAGCACGCGCGCCCAAACCATCGCGCCGGTGCTGCCCGGCCGCTCGGACGCGCCGATCACGGCGACGGATTTCGGGCGAAACAAGGCGTCGAGGTTGCGAACGGTCACGGTCGCTCCATGCGGTTGGACAGGAATGGGAGCCGGCTGCGCGGCGAGGCGGGTGGTTTCGTCAGCATAGGCGAAGTCGCGCGCGGGTGCGGGGGTTGTTGCGACTACCATTCGCTGCGTGCGGAAGCGGGCCGGGGTAAGCGTGCGGTGGACGCCATCGCGATTGCCGGCGCGCCGGCGTCTTGCGACAATCGTCGGACAGAACGACATTAGAGACAGAAGGTGATTTATGCGGCGCTTGCCCTCGCTGATCGCGTTGCGCTTTTTTGAAGAGACGGCGCGGCATATGAGCTTCAACCGGGCAGCCACCGCGCTGTGCGTCACGCAAGGCGCGGTGAGCCGGCAGATCAAACTGCTCGAGGAATCGCTCGGCGCGAAGCTGTTCGAGCGCGATCACAAGGGGATTCGCCTGACGCCGGCCGGCGTGCAGTTCCTGCCGTGTCTGACACAGGCGTTCGATACGATCGAGCACGGCTTTCGCGAGATCAGCGTGGCGAAGGGCCGGCGCCGTCTCGTAGTTGCTGTGCCGCCGACCTTCGCCACGCAGTGGTTCTCGCCACGGCTCGGCTCGCTGGCGATCGAATTGCCCGACGTCGAGCTGTCGATCCGGACCGAGCCGAGCGCCGACTGCCACTGCCAGATCCGCTTTGCACGCCACGCGCTGCCCGACTCGCATTCCGAACTGCTGATGACGGAGCGGCACGTGCTGGTCGGCGCGCCGTCGCTGCTCGCGCGGCCGCTCGATGCGCTGCTCGATTCTCTGCCCGCGCTGCACGTGCTGCACAACGACGCTCGCCTCGAACTCTGGCCGAACTGGCTCGCTAAAGCCGGACTGCCCGCGCGTTACTCGGAAAACGGCATCGAATTCTCGACGCTCGAACAGGCGATTCGCGCCGCGAGCAAAGGCGCGGGTCTGGCGATCGTCGATCGCAACATGATCGTCGATGAACTCGCGAACGGCACGCTTGCGCAGTTTTCCGACGTCGAGGTGACGGGGCCGTTCGGTTACTGGCTCGACATCGCGCAGGCGCACGCGGGGTTCGAGTATGTGCAGGCGTTCGGAAGCTGGTTGCGCGACGAGGTGTTGAAAATCCAGTGATGGCTGCGCTTGCCGCGCAGCGCACAAAAGAAAAAGCCGCGTAGAACGCGGCTCTTTACCTGCGAAACCCGCGGACTTGCGGGCTTACATCGCCTTCCGGAACGGCGCCCCCGAGTGCTCGCGCAACTCGTTGAACACGATCTTCGGCCACGCCTTCTGCGCGACTTCGATCTCCGACACGTGCGAGGCCAGATAGGTCGGCGCATCGGACGCATCGAGCGCGATCCGCGCCGAGTACGAATCGGTGAAGCGGCGCAGTTCGGCCGCATCGTCGCAGGTCACCCAGCGCGACAGGCGGTAGCGCGCCGGCGCCATGCGAACGTCGACCTTGTACTCGGTCGACAGACGATGCGACACCACTTCGAACTGCAGCTGCCCGACCGCGCCGAGAATCATCAGACCGCCCGCTTCGGGACGGAACACCTGGATCGCGCCTTCCTCACCGAGCTGTTTCAGCGCTTCGCCGAGCTGCTTCGCGCGCATCGGATCGACCACTTCGACGGTCTGGAAAATTTCCGGCGCGAAGAACGGCAGGCCGACGAACTGCAGCTGCTCGCCTTCGGTCAGCGTGTCGCCGAGACTCAGCGTGCCATGGTTCGGAATACCGATGATGTCGCCCGGATACGCCTCGCTCACCGTCTCGCGACGCTGCGACAGGAACGTGACCACGTTGTTCGCGCGGAACGTCTTGTTCGAGCGCGTGACCTTCACCGCCATGCCGCGCTCGAAACGTCCCGAGCACACGCGGATGAACGCGACGCGGTCGCGGTGCGCGAGGTCCATGTTCGCCTGCACCTTGAACACGACGCCGGTGAACTTCGGCTCTTCCGGCTGCACCGGGCGCTGCACGGTCATGCGCATCGACGGCGGCGGCGCGAGGTCGACCAGCGCGTCGAGAATTTCCTTCACGCCGAAGTTGTTGATCGCCGAGCCGAATAGCACCGGCGACTGCTGGCCGGCGAGGAACTGGTCGCGGTCGAACTCGTGCGTCGCGCCGCTGATCAGGTCGATTTCTTCCTTCGCCCGCACCCACGCGTGGCCGAAACGGCGCTCGCCTTCCTCGTTGCTGAGTGCCTGCAGCGTTTCGACCGCGCCGCCGGCCGTGTCCTGACCGGCACGGAATACGCGCACCTGATCGCGCTGGACGTCGTAGACGCCCTGGAAATCCTTGCCCATGCCGATCGGCCACGTGAACGGCACCGCCGCTACGCCAAGGTGCTGCTCGATTTCGTCGAGCAGGTCGAGCGGCTCGCGCACTTCGCGGTCGAGCTTGTTGATGAACGTGACGATCGGCGTCTTGCGGCTGCGGCAGACTTCGAGCAGCTTCAGCGTCTGCGCTTCGACGCCGTTCGCGCCGTCGATCACCATCACGGCTGCGTCGACCGCGGTCAGCACACGGTAGGTATCTTCGGAGAAGTCCTCGTGGCCCGGCGTGTCGAGCAGGTTGATCACGCATTCGCCGTACTCGAACTGCATCACCGAGCTCGCGACCGAAATGCCGCGCTGCTTTTCGATTTCCATCCAGTCGGACGTCGCGTAGCGGTTGCTCTTGCGGCCCTTCACGGTACCGGCGATCTGGATCGCGCCCGAGAACAGCAACAGCTTTTCGGTGAGCGTGGTTTTACCCGCGTCCGGGTGGGAAATGACCGCGAACGTGCGGCGGCGTTTGAGTTCGGAGACTGACATCGGGTCTGGCGGTCACGGAAAGGGGTTCGGGCGGTTCCCGGCGACCCTGGGCGGCCGGTATGCCGCGCGTGGCGCGGCGGCGTCGAGCTGCGGGAGTCGGGCGCGAGCCGGAATCGGCCGGCGCTCGCGCCGCGTTTCGAAAACGGGTGGCGAACGGGTCACGACCCAACGTTCGACGATGCGGGAATCGCTGGCGCAAAAACGGCGCAAGGTGCGAATGATACACGCCTAGCGCGACGGCCGGGGGAAAGGGGTTCGGCGCCAGACGGTAGCGGTCTCCGCGCGGGCCGGGGGGAGCGGCCGCGCGATCGGGGCCGCGCGGCCGCGTGGAGGGGGAGAAAGCGGCCGGGGCTATACCCCGCTCGCCTGATTCAACGTCAGATGGCGAGTTTCGGGCGCCCACGCGATCGACACGATCATGCCGAGCAGCAGCACCGCCGCGAGCACCATCATCGTGATGTGAAACCCGAGGTGAACGATGCCGAGCGGCAGCAGGAACGTGCCGACCGCCGAGCCGAGCCGGCTGCACGCGATCGCGAGCCCGACGCCGCACGCACGCACCTCGGTCGGGAAACACTCCGGCGGAAACACGCCGACCAGATTCGAGAACGCCGACATCGTCAGCGTGAAGACCGCGAACGCGACGATCATGCCGACGCTCGCCGACGCCGGCAGCAGACTCAGCACGATCAGCGACACACACGTCACCGCGAACGAGCCGATCAGGAACACGCGCCGCGGCAGCTTGATCGTGAGCCAGATGCCGATCAGCGCGCCGAGCACCAGAAAGCCATTGAGCAGGAAGTCCGCGCCCGAGTTCTCGCTCAGGTGGATCGCCTTCAGGATAGTCGGCAGGAACGTATAGATCGCGAAGTACGGAATCACGAGGCACACGAAGAACGCGCAGTTGAAGATCGTGCGGCGAATCAGGTCCGGTTTGAACAGGCGCATGAAGCCGCCGTGCGCCGCCGCGTGGCCGTCGCCGCCAAGGTCGAGCGTGACGTTCGCGCCGAAGTGCTTCGTGACGATCGCGCGCGCTTCCGCGATGCGGCCTTTGCCGTGCAGCCAGCGCGGCGACTCCGGCGTGCCCATGCGCAGGACCAGCACGCACAGCGCCGGCACGCCCGCCGACGCCAGCAGCCAGCGCCACGCATCGGGCGACGCGTCGGCGTAATGCATACCAAGCACGTTCGCGATCACGTAGCCGACCGTCCATACCACGCTGAACGAGCCGAGCAGCGTGCCGCGATGCTTGCGCGGCGAGAATTCGGCAAGGATCGCGTGCCCGACCGCGAAATCGCCGCCCATGCCGAAGCCGATCAGCATTCGCAGCAGACACAGCTCCGCAGGCGAGCGCACATAAAACTGCGCAAACGCGGCCGCCGTGATGATCAGAAAGCTCAGCAGAAAAATCTTCTGACGTCCCAAACGATCCGACAGCCAGCCGAACACGAGGCTGCCGATAAAGATACCCAGCAGCGCGGAGCTGCCGACCATGCCCATCCAGAACGCGTCGAGCGGCATCTGCCGGTTCATCGATGCGAGCGCGTAGCCGATCGTGCCGAGCGCGAATCCCTCCGTGAAGTGCGCGCCGAACGTCAGGCCGGCGATCTTCACATGGAACGCGTTCAGCGGAACGTCGTCGAGAGATATGGGTCGCTGCGCGGCGGGTGTCGCCGGCAGATGATGGCCGAGGCCGAGAGCGGCCACCTGTAGGTCCTGATTGCTCACGCTGTCTCCTGTCGATCCGTGGCGCAACCGGCGTTCCCGGCCGCGTCCTCGTGGCTCGCGGCGGCTTCCGTCCGCGGCCCGTTATGCACATTCGCATCAGCCGCCGCCATGTGTAATCAGCCGCGGCACATCATGAAGCTCAACGCCCGAGCCCGCCCATCATCATGTATTTCAGCTCCATGTATTCGTCGAGGCCATACTTCGAGCCTTCGCGTCCAAGCCCCGATTGCTTGACACCGCCGAACGGCGCGACCTCGGTCGACAGGATCCCTTCGTTGATGCCGACCATGCCGCTCTCCAGCGCTTCGCCGACGCGCCAGGCGCGCGCGAGATCACGCGTGTAAAAGTACGCTGAGAGGCCGAAGGGCGTGTCGTTGGCCGCGTCGATCGCTTCCTGTTCGCTGCTGAACCGGAAGCACGCGGCGACCGGGCCGAAAGTTTCCTCGCTCGCGATCAGCATCGAACTCGACGCATCCGCGAGCACGGTCGGCTCGTAAAACGTGCCGCCGAGCGCATGCGGCTTGCCGCCGGTCAGCACTCGCGCGCCCTTGTGCAACGCATCGGCGACGTGCGCTTCGACCTTCCTGAAAGCCGCGTGATTGATGAGCGGCCCCTGCTCGACCTCATCGCGCAGCGCATTGCCGACGCGCAGCTTGCGCACCGCCTGAGTCAGCGCCGAAGTGAACGCATCGTAGACGCCGTCCTGCACGTAGAAGCGGTTCACGCACACGCAGGTCTGCCCGGTGTTGCGAAACTTCGACGCCAGCGCGCCCTGCACCGCCGCGTCGATATCGGCGTCGTCGAACACGATGAACGGTGCGTTGCCGCCGAGTTCGAGCGACAGCTTCTTGAGCGTATCGGCCGATTGCCGGGCGAGCAGTTTGCCGACGCGCGTCGAGCCCGTGAACGAGAGCTTGCGCACCACCTGCGATTCCGTGAGCGCGCCGCCGATCGCAACCGCGTCGCCCGACACGATGTTGAACACGCCCGCCGGAATGCCCGCGCGCTCGGC
The DNA here is from genome assembly GCF_004197395.1 of Paraburkholderia sp. UYCP14C. Lineage (GTDB taxonomy): Bacteria > Pseudomonadota > Gammaproteobacteria > Burkholderiales > Burkholderiaceae > Paraburkholderia. Next base: position 42,391 of record NZ_SELS01000001.1, read on the forward strand.
GAGCACCGCGAGCGCGAACGCGGACAGCGGCGTCTCTTCCGACGGCTTCAGCACCATCGTGCAGCCGGCCGCAAGTGCGGGGCCGGCCTTGCGCGTGATCATCGCGAGCGGGAAATTCCACGGCGTGATTGCCGCGACCACGCCGACCGGCTCGCGCGTCACGACGATCTTCGCGTTCGGGTTGGGGCTCGGAATCACGTCGCCGTACGCGCGCTTCGCTTCTTCCGCGAACCACTCGAAAAAACTCGCCGCGTAGCCGACTTCGCCGCGCGCTTCGGCAAGCGGCTTGCCTTGCTCGAGCGTCAACAGTTCGGCGAGTGCTTCGCGATGGTCGAGCATCAGTTCGCCCCAACGCTTGACACGCGCGCCGCGCTCCTTCGCGCTCAGCGCGCGCCAGGCCGGGAACGCGCGCGATGCGGCGGCGACCGCCTGCGCGGCTTCGGCCGCGCCGCCTTTCGCGACGTCGGCGATCACGTCGCCGGTGGCGGGGTTGAGTACCGCGTAGGTATTGCCGCCCGCTGCGTCATACCATTCGCCGCCGATGTAATGCCCGGTACGCAAAAATTCGTTCATGCGGCTTTCTCCAGTGTGTCGGCGAACGTGCCTTGCGCGGGCCGCGGCTCGCGCGCGATCCGTCGTCCGGCGGTGTAGTCGTTGATCAGATCGCAGGGCGTGTAGTTGCGCTCTAGTTCGAACAGCTCGTCGTCGGTGAGCGTCATGCCGAGCGCGGCGCGCGCGCTGTCGAACTGCGCGGGCGTGTCCGCGCCGACCAGCATGCTCGCGACGCCGCGATGATTGAGCACCCACGCCTGCGCGATCTGCGCGGCCGACACGCCGCGCCGCGCCGCCACCCGTGCGACCGACGCCGCGATCTCGCGCGAGGCGCGATCGCCGTACATCTGCGCGGTGAAGAAATCGGTCTGGTTACGCGTCGAATTCGGCTCGCAGGTGAGAAGCCCGCGCGCGAGCGGACTGAACACCGATACGCCGATGCCCTGATCCGCGCAGTACGGAATCATTTCGCGCTCTTCCTCGCGATACGCGAGATTCAACTGCAACTGCATGTTGACGGGCTTGTGCCAGCCGTTGCGCTCGCACACCTGCATGATCTTCGCGAGCTGCCACGTGTACATGGTCGACACGCCGAGATAGCGTGCCTTGCCCGCGCGCACGATATCGTTCATCGCGCCCATCGTTTCCTCGACCGGCGTGTTGACGTCGAAGAAGTGCAGCATATAGATGTCGACGTAGTCCATGCCGAGCCGCGTGAGCGAACCATCGATGCCGTCCATGATGTGCTTGCGCGAATGGCCGCCGGCGTTCTGATACGCGCCCATGTCGTAGCCGACCTTGGTCGTCACGACGATTTCCTCGCGGCGCGCGACGCGCTTCAGGATGCGGCCCACCACCTCCTCGCCGACACCGGTCGAATAGAAGTCGGCGAGGTCGATGAAGTTGACGCCGGCATCGAGCGCATGACGCACGATCGGCTCGCTTTGCGCTTCGTCGAAGATCCACGGCTTCCATTGCGGCGTGCCCATGTTCATCGTGCCGAGGCACAAACGCGAAACCTTCAGGCCGGACTGGCCGAGGGGAATGTATTCCATGCTGGGTGTCTCCGGTTAGTCGCGCTCAGCGCTGATTCGGCGTGTAGAACGGATTCGACACCTCGCGCGCGGCGGCGAACACCTGGTCGCGATGCGGCAGACCCTTCATCGCCGCGAGAATCGCGTTTTTGCACGCGCGGTAGTTGTTCTCGAAGACGGCGTCGAGATCGTCGGTGGCCGGATTGACCCAGTTCGCCGACACCACGACCCAATCGTTCTCCGCTTCGGGCGGCAGCGTGCCGTTCTCCAGCGATTCGGCAACCGCCTTCGCGATGCCGGCCTGCGATGCGCCCCAGGTCGCGTTGCCGTGGAAGTCGCTCGCGATCTGCGCCTTGTTCACGTACAGCGTGAGCGGCTTGGTCGGCACGCCCGGACGCGCGATCACCACGAACGGCGCGTGACCCGCCGAAGGGGTCGCGAGCGCGGTCGCGAATGCCTGCCCCGCCGGCCCGTTGCGCGGGCCGACCAGCACGTTGATGTGCGCGAGATTGACGCCGGGCCCTTCGAAGCCTTCGCCGATAAAGAGAGTTGTGTCCGTCGATACGCTCATGGTCTTTCCGTCGGTTTGAGTGGATGACCGATTGTGGCGCCGGCGTTTCGCGACCCTGTATCGATGAGTTCTGAGCCCGGGTATGAGGCGAACTCAACTCCGGGTTTGCCCCGAGCGGCGGTGCGAGCGTGAGTGCGCCGCGCATCCGTGCGGCGAAAGGTGAGCGTTTTCGGGACTTGCGGCGGCCAGTCGCGATGCGCGGCCAAAGGTGAGGATCGCGAAGCGCATGCGCGCACCTGCTATGGCGCGCGCAGCGCGAACACGATGGGTGGAAAAACGGCGCTCAAGCTTCGCAGCGCTGCGGGCACGCTCCGGCTCGCCGCCTGGAAACGCCCGCCAGCAAAGGCTGGCGCGGGTTTGCAGCGAGCGGTGCACAGCGGCGCGACACGGCCGCGAGCGCTACGCGTGGCGGTGCGCCGCGCGACAAAGCCTGGCTTACCGAAGTATCCCGCGAACTTCGAATGCATCGGCGAATCTGGCTGCACACGTTCAGGTGTCACGCAAAGGTGAGCGTTTTCGGGACCTTCGCAACGGTGCGGAACGAATCAAACTACGCATCACTTCAGAGAACACGGATGCACCGGCATCCACGACGAAGCTCAACCTTCGATCAGAAACCGCTCGCGGTTCTTGCCAACCAGCCAGGCCGGCGAGCGCCCACGGCCGCTCCATGTTTCGCCGGTCTTCGGATTGCGGTACTTGGCGACCGACGTCGTCGACGACTTGCGGCGCGGCTTCGGCGACGCGCTCGTGAAGCCGAGTTCTTCGGCGGTCAGGTCGTATTCGGCAATCTTCTGCCTGATATCCTCGATGGCTTGCGCGACTTCTTTCTCGCGCGCGGCTGCGACTTCCTTGTGGAGCTTTTCGAGCTGCGCAGTCAACTGTTTGTAAGAGGCCATGCCGGCGTTCCCCCTCGGTTGGACGCACTGCGATGAATCGCAATGAATGGTTCGCGCACACTATCAGACGAAAAAATCACAGGATAGTGAATCGCGCGGCCGAGCGCATGCACGGCGGCCGGGCTCAATCGTCGATCGCATCGTAGACGCGGCGTTCGAAGTCGATGGCCATCGGGAAGGGGTCGATCGAGCGGCGCTGGATCAGCATCAGGCCGATCATGTTCTCGACCGGATCGGCGAACCAGCTCGTGCCGTATGCGCCGGGCCAGCCGAACGAGCCTGGCGAGCGATAGCCGAGCGGCAATTGCTGCGCCGGATCGTCGACGATCGACAGGCCGAGGCCGAAGCCCTGCCCCGCCCAGATCACGTGACCGAAGGCGGGCAGGCGGCGCTGGTCGCGGCTCAGGAAATTGCTGCGCATCAGGTCGACCGAGCGATGCGACAGCAGCCGCGTGTCGCCGACGCGGCCGCGCCCGAGCAGCAGTTGCGCGAATTGCAGATAGTCCCCGGCGGTTGAGACCAGCCCGCCGCCGCCGCTCTGAAAGCGCCGCGGATTGGCCCAGCGGCTCGCCGCCGCATGATCCTCGACCACGCGACGCCGCGAACCCGGATCGATGTTGTACGCGGTAGCGAGGCGCCCAAGCTGCGCGTCGGGCACCCAGAACGCGGTGTCGCGCATACCGAGCGGCTCGAAAATGCGCGTGCGGAAAAACTCGCCGAGCGGCATGCCGCTCACGCGTTCGATCAGCACGCCGAGCACGTCGGTCGCCACGCCGTAGTGCCAGCGCGAGCCCGGCTGAAACATCAGCGGCAGTGCGGCGATGCGCGCGAGCCACGCGCTGTTGCCGCCGCTCGCCTCGAAACCGTTGAACGCGGCGGCGTAGGCTTCGGCGAGCGGCCCCGTCGCAGTGAAGTGATACGCGAAGCCCGCGCGATGCGTGAGCAGGTCGAGCACCGTGATCGGCGCGCGGCTCGGATCGGTCTGGTCAAGCGGGCCGGTCGGGTCGCGCAGCACGCGCGGCGCCGCCAGCTCGGGTAGCCATGACGAAATGGGCGCATCGAGCGAGAGGCGGTCTTCCTCGATCAGCATCATGATCGCGGCGCTCGTCACCGGCTTCGTCATCGACGCGATGCGAAACAGCGTGTCGCGCTCCATCGGCAATTGCGCGGCTTCGTCGCGTAGGCCCAGCGGTTCGAAATAGCCGATTTCGCCGCGCCGCCAGACGAGCGATACCACCCCCGCCACCTCGCCCCGCTCCACGTAGCCCTGCATCGCGTTGGTCAACGTCGAAAGCCGGGTCGCGGCAAGTCCTGCTATCTGCATGTTCGTCCTGGGTCGGTGAAAGAAAACGTGCGTGCGCCTCGCGGGCCGCTCGCCCATGTCGCTTTGGCGATTAGACCGAAGATAAAACTTGTCCGGCGAAAACGCACACGACGGATTTCCCGATTGGCGATTCCGATTGACGGACACAGTGACGACATTCAGGCTTTCTGTCGCTTTTCCAGTGCGCAAAGCGCGGCATCGAGGCGTTTGACGCGGGTTGCCTGCGCTGGCACGAGTACCGCACCGGAAACGTGCTCGAGGCGATTGCGCCAGTAAGACAGCGGAATACGGTCTTGTGCGGAAATATGGGAAATTATCTGCTCTAGATGCTCGATGTCTTTTTCGAGTTGCTGATGATTCATTGCTTTCCCCGGATTCTATTGAATTTGTGTTGAAGCAAAAAAATCGAAAGCATGAAGCCGCGTTGGCCCGCGCGACCCGAAGAAATGTCCGCCGGTAGCGGAAAAACCTTCCTGAACCTCTACTGTGTCGGAAAAAACCGGCAGCTTCTTCTCGCCAAGGTTAAATCCCCGACGGTTTGAAAAGAATACTGCTGTCAAACTTCACGTTCCGTTAGCTGCCGCACCGACTTCGTTCGACAGCCTGAAAGGTAAAGATAAATCGTTGTCGGGACGCAAAGGATAATCGGTGCGCGGTGATTCAAGTTGTAAAAATGCAGCGTGTCGGCTTATTTAGCCCAATTCGCATGCCAAACGCTTATCGGACACACATTAGGCGCATGAATTTATGACGGCCATGTGGTAACCGCAATGACACGAGCGTGGTTAAGCGAGCGTATCGGGAATTGCGGGCAAATGACCGGAAACAGGTGAAAGGAGACCGGACGCGGCCAACGGATCGGTCAGCCGGGCGCGCCGGCCTTGCGCCGGCACGTGATCAGGTGCTTACTTCGCGCCCGCGCGGCAGGCGTAGATCAGGCTCGACGTGCCGCCCTCGCTCGACTGGCGCACGACGTCGAACGCGCCGTTGCAACTGGCGGCCGCCTGTTGCGAGCACGAGTCGGAACCGACCGGGCATTGCACGAGCGTGGTCGCGCGGCCATCCGACAGGAACAGCGGCGCGCTGCTGCTGCAACCGCCCAGCGCGACGATCGCGCCGACGGCCAGCATGACGCTCGAGCGGCGAGCGAAGAAGGACAAGCTGCGTTTCATGGAGACCCCGATCACGTCTTGTTTTTCGATCTCGCGATTGTGCCACGCGGCCCTTGCGCTGCGTCAGTTCGCGCGGCGCGGCCGGCCGGGAGGGCGCCGCGCGTCAAACTTCGATGCCGTGCGCGGCGATCTTCTTGTACAGCGTCGCGCGGCCCATGCCGATCTGTTTCGCAGTGTCGATGACGCGGCCGCCGTTCGCGCGCAACGCGTCGCGCAGAAAGCGCTTTTCGAACTCTGCCATCGCGTCGCTCCATGAGGTGGGTTCGGCGGCGGCGACGTCCACGCTGGCGGCCGCGGCAGCCGGGGTCCGCGTCGGCGCAACCGCGCCGCCCTGGCCCGAGCCGATGAATGGCGCAAGCGCGCGCGCATCGATGCGTTCGCTGTCGGACAGCATCACGGCGCGCTCCAATGTGTTGCGCAGCTCGCGCACGTTGCCCGGCCAGTCGTACGCGCACAGCAGCCGCAACGCGTCGTCGTGCAACTCGAAGTGGCTGCCGCCGCGTGCCTGCGCGGCCAGATCTTCGAGCATCGCGTAGGCCAGTGCCTCGATGTCGGACGGCCGCTCGCGCAGCGCGGGCGCGTGGATCGTCAGCACGTTGAGCCGGTAGAACAGGTCCGCGCGAAAACGCCCGGCCGCGACGAGCGCGGGCAGGTCGGCCGAGGTCGCCGCGATGATCCGCACATCCGCGCGCACGACGCGGTTCGAGCCGAGCGGCTCGAACTCCTTGTCCTGCAGTACGCGCAACAGCTTGCCCTGCAATGGCAACGGCATGTCGCCGATCTCGTCGAGAAACAGCGTGCCGCCGTCGGCGAGCTCGAACTTGCCGACCCGCCCCTTGCGATCCGCGCCGGTGTACGCGCCGGGTGCGGCGCCGAAGAACTCGACTTCGAGCAGCGTGTCGGGAATCGCCGCGACGTTGACGCTGACGAGCGGCTTATGGGCGCGCGCCGAGCCGCCGTGAATCGCATGCGCGAGCAGCTCCTTGCCGGTGCCGGTTTCACCGAGCAGCAGCACCGGCGCTTCGAGTTGCGCCGCGCGCCGCGCCTGGCGCTTCACTTCGAGCGATGCCGCGCTGGTGCCGACGAAACTGCCGAACGTATAGCGCGCGCGGCGCGCCTGCGCGAGCGACTGGCGCGTCGCGATCAGCTCCTGCTGCAAGCGCGAGTACTGCGAAAAGAGCGGCGACAGCGCTTTCAGCTCGTCGAACAGCGCGAAGCCGACCGCGCCGATCGTCGCGCCGGCATCGTCCTTCAGCGGCAGCCGCGTGACGACGAGCGGCTCGCGATCCGTCTCCATGATGTCGAGCAGGATCGGCTTGCCGGTATTGACGACCTCGCGCATCAGACTGTTCGGAATCACCGCTTCGCAATCCCGGCCGATCGCCTGCTGCGGGTCCGCAAAGCCGAAGCGCGCCGCATATCGCTTGTTGATCCAGACGACGCGCGCCTGGCCATCTACTATGAAGGTACCTTCGCTGAAGTTTTCGAATGTGCGAAACAGCGAATCCATCGCCCGACGAAGCACGTCGTCATAGGTGGCGGGCAGGCCCGTCCAGTCGGTCATCATGCTGTCGCTGTCTCCGCTTATCGTTTTGACTGCATCAATCTCAATTAGTGGACGAATTTATCTCCAAATTGAGACACCCGACAGGCCTTATGCATCATGACTTACCCTGGTTTCCGGTTATCTTCGCCAGATTGAAGTCCCGTTTCAGAGACGCTTGAGTACAATCCGCCAACGTTGCCCCGGCCGCCGTTGTACGGCCGAGCCAGGCACCACGGCACTTCAGCGGCAAAACGCAATGTGTGGCATGGAACCTGCGTTCCGACCCCGCCGCGCCGTCGCTCGATCAGGACGGCAAATGTGTAGAACAACCAGGCTATGGAGACTCAATGACCTTTCTCATCGTTATCGCCGCGCTGGCGTTTCTGATGTTCGCCGCGTATCGCGGCTACAGCGTGATCCTGTTCGCGCCGATCGCGGCGCTCGCCGCCGTCCTGCTCACCGAGCCCGCCGCCGTCGCGCCGGTCTTCACGAGCATCTTCATGGACAAGATGGTCGGCTTCGTGAAACTGTACTTCCCGGTGTTTCTGCTCGGCGCCGTATTCGGCAAGGTGATCGAGCTGTCGGGCTTCTCGGAATCGATCGTCGCCGCGGCGATCCGCTATATCGGTCGCTCGCGCGCAAACGCGGTGATCGTCGCGGTGTGCGCGCTGCTCACCTACGGCGGGGTGTCGCTGTTCGTCGTCGTGTTCGCGGTCTACCCGTTCGCGGCCGAGCTGTATCGCCAGAGCAACATTCCGAAGCGGCTGATGCCCGGCGCGATCGCGCTCGGCGCGTTCTCGTTCACGATGGACTCGCTGCCCGGCACGCCGCAGATCCAGAACATCATCCCGACGACGTTCTTCAAGACCACCTCGTGGGCCGCGCCGACGCTCGGCGTGCTCGGCTCGGTGTTCATCATCGTGGTCGGTCTGTCGTATCTGGAATGGCGCCGCCGCGCCGCGATGGCGACCGGCGAGGGTTACGGCACCGAACTCGTCAATGAGCCGGAGCGCGTCGAATCGAAGCAGTTGCCGCATCCGCTGCTGGCAATCGCTCCGCTCTTCGTGGTCGGCGTCTCGAACTTCCTGCTGACGCGCTGGATTCCGACCTGGTACGGCCCGACCTTCACGGTCACGCCGGACATCCTGCCGGGGCTGCACGCGCCGGTCGAAACGAGCGTCAAGGCTCTCGTGGGCATTTGGGCCGTGCTGGGCGCGCTGCTGCTCGGCATCGTGGTGGTCGTCGTGACGGCGTTCGGTCGCGTCAGCCAGCGCTTCGCGGTCGGCACCAAGGCGGCGGTGGCGGGCGCGCTGCTGGCGTCGCTCAATACCGCGTCGGAATATGGCTTCGGCGGTGTGATCGCGGCGCTGCCGGGCTTTCTGGTCGTCAGCAATGCGCTGAAGAGCATTCCGAATCCGCTCGTCAACGCCGCGGTGTCGGTCAGCACGCTCGCGGGCATCACGGGTTCGGCATCGGGCGGTATGAGCATTGCGCTCGCCGCGATGTCTGATACGTTCATCAAGGGTGCGCAGGCCGCGAATATTCCGCTCGAGGTGCTGCATCGCGTGGTCGCGATGGCGAGCGGCGGCATGGATACGCTGCCGCACAACGGCGCGGTGATTACGCTGCTCGCCGTGACGGGTCTCACGCATCGGCAGTCGTATCGCGACATCTTCGCGGTCACGGTGATCAAGACGCTCGCGGTGTTCTTCGTGATCGCGGTGTACTACGCGACCGGCCTCGTGTGAACGCCGAATCGGAAAACTGTACTTTTATCTGATAGATCCGCATTACTCCCACCTCGACAGCCCGCCAACGAAGCACGAGGATGTAGTTGTCAGCGCCCAATCGTTGCAAGGGCAGGCTGACCCGAGTAACAACGGCGTTTAACGGCCCGTCCCTATCCGGACGGGCTATTTTTTTGCGCGCGCGATGCGTGCGCGAAAGGTGAGGGAATCCGGGAGCCTGCAAAGCCAACGACGGCGTACGTGGCGACGGCGGCCGCCGCGGACGTCCCCATTTGCGCGAGCGGATTGCCCTATCCCCGCGCAGCGAGCCCGTGGCATGCACATCGATGGAGCGGTGACTCGCGCGGCCGCGCGGCGCATGGGCCGCCGACCGCTTCCTAGCCCGCGCCCGCGTCACCCGCATGACAAAACCCGAACGCACTTCGCGCCGCCGTGGGGCATGAAAAATGCGTCCGTCGCGGCGAGGAGTCGCGTTAAACTGGTCGCACGCTCCGCAACCGCGCATGCGCCAGCGGCGGCGTCACACTCGACTAAAACCCGGGCGAGACGGAGGCAGACGCAACACGGCTCGACGACGCGGCAGACGGCACGCCGTCCGCCCCGTACAATGGTTCCATCACCAACGCAACAAGGACAACTTCGATGCGCATCACCGGGTCCTCCGGGTCAATGGCCCTGCTCACCGAATACGACGACGCAACGGCGCGCGAACTTCGCTCGCTGCGCCTCGAATCGACCGAAGACGGCAAAGGCATCCTGCTGATCGAGGTCGATGAGCGCAAGCCGGGCATACATCGCGAAGTGCGCTACGAAATTACGCCCGCGGAGCTGATCGCCGCGATCCGCGCGCATGGCGCCGAGTTGCCGGGCGAGCAGCACAATCACCGTCAGTGAACCAGGCGCGCGGCGGCCGTGATCGTCGCGTGACTCGTCAGCCTCTCGCGCCCGCTGCGTCGCACTTCGACGCGTCAGCGCGAGATTATTCGCATTGGGCGCGCCTGCGCGCGTCGCCCCGCTCCCGTTTGTTCCGCTCACGCCGCTAATCCCCACATTTCTACGGGTTTTTGCAAGCGCTTGCGCGCGCCTTGCCGTGTACGCTTGCGCGTCCTTCAGCACGTTGTCACAAGCGGTTGCCACCCTTGTATTTCGGGCAATGCCACCACATATGGCGACTTGTTCGCAGGCGGACGACGAGCCAATTTTCGGGCCGGTTGCACGTCTCGAAAATACGTCCATAATCCTTGCATTCCCCTTTGCATTCCTTACCACGCTGCGCCCGCAAGGGCCGCGGATGTTAAACCGATGCTACATGACCTCGTCGAGCAATACGGACCGGCGCTCGTCTTCCTCAACGTGCTGGCCGCCGCGCTAGGGCTGCCGGTACCGGCCATGCCGTCGCTCGTGCTGTTCGGCGCGATGGCCGCGATGCACCCCGGCTCGGTCGGCACACAGTTGTTGCCGGTCCTCGTGCTGTCCATCTTCGCAACGCTGATCGGCGACAGCGCCTGGTACCTCGCGGGCCGCATCTACGGCGGCAACACGCTGAAGACGATCTGCCGGCTGTCGCTGTCGCGTGACACCTGCGTGAAAAAGACCGAGCGCTTCTTCGGCCGCTGGGGCGTGCGCGTGCTCGCGGTCGCCAAGTTCGTGCCGGGGCTGTCGATCGTGTCGATCCCGATGGCCGGTGCGATGGGCACGCGCTATCGCACCTTCCTCAGCTATGACGGTGTCGGCGCCGCGCTGTGGTCCGGCACCGGGCTCATCATCGGCGCGCTGTTCGCGCGGCAGATCGACATGCTGTTCGCGATCGCCGGTCGGCTCGGGCGCACGGCGGCGCTCGTCGTCGTCGCGTTGCTGGTGCTGTACGCGCTGTACCGGTGGATCCGGCGTCGCCAGTTGATCGCGAAGCTCGCGTCCGCGCGCATCGAGGTCGACGAACTCGCGACGCTGTACGCGGCCGGCGAGGCGCCGGTCGTGTTCGACATTCGTTCAGAGGAGAAGCGCAAGCTCGATCCGTTCGTGATTCCAGGCGCACAATTCGCGGACGAACGGCAACTCGACGACATCGTCGCCACCTACCCGCACGATCAGAAGCTGGTGATCTACTGCTCGTGCCCGAATGAGATTTCCGCAGCATGGATGGCCAAGCAGCTCAACGAAGCCGGCTTCTCCGACGTGCTGCCGCTGCGTGGCGGCATGGAAGCCTGGCGCGACTCGGGCAAGACGGTCGATTCGCTGCCCGAGACGTCGCGGCCGGAAGTCGCGGTCGACGACATCGCGCCCAAAGCCGTCTAGCTGGAATGAGCGGCGGCATCGTCCGCCTCTGAAGCGCGCGGCACGGCTCGCCCCGGCGTGCGAGCGCGCATCGCGTTGCCTCCCGTTCAATCGTGCAATGAACATCGAAGGAGCGGTTCAATGCTTTCGACTCAGGACGTTCCGACTCAAGAGGTTTCGACTCAAGAGGTGCCAGGACAGCAGGGAGTCGTCGCCGACGCGCCGTACTCGTCGCTGTCGACGCGCTTGCACCAGATGTTTCCCGAGCTCACTTGCGCGGAGATCGATCGGCTGCGCCGCTTCGGCGAGACCGGTCGCTGGAAGTCCGGCGAGCTGCTGTTCGAAACCGGGCACCGCGGCCCCGGCATGTTCGTGGTGCTCGAAGGACGCGTGAAGGTCTATCAGCGTGACGGCATCGGCCGCGAGCACGTAATCAGCGAGCGCGGCGCCGGGCATTTCCTGGCCGAAGTCGGGCAGCTGTCGGGCAAGCCCTCGCTCGTGAACGGCGTTGCAATCGGCGCCGTCGAAGCGCTGCTGATTCCGCCCGACCGCTTGCGCGCGCTGATCGTCGCCGAAGCCGAACTCGGCGAGCGCATCATGCGCGCGCTGATTCTGCGGCGCGTGTCGCTGATCGAAAAGGGCGCGGGCGGGCCCATTCTGATCGGCAGTAGCAATGACGCGCGGCTCGTGATGCTTCAAGGCTTCCTGTCGCGCAACGGCCATCCGCATTCGGTGATCGATGAACGCGACGAAGACGCACTGCGTCTGATCGAGCAGTTCGCCGCGCAGCGCGAGGACCTGCCGCTCGTGATCTGCCCGGACGGCTCGGTGCTGCGTCATCCGAGCATGCCGGAACTTGCCACTCGCTTAGGGCTGCTGCCCGATCTCGACGACACGTACGTGTACGACGTCGCGATCGTCGGCGCGGGGCCGGCGGGACTTGCCGCCGCGGTGTACGCGGCCTCCGAAGGACTTTCGGCAATCGTGCTCGACAGCCGCGCGCCGGGCGGCCAGGCGGGCGCGAGCTCGCGCATCGAAAACTATCTCGGCTTTCCGACCGGCATCTCGGGCCAGGCGCTCGCCGGCCGCGCCTTCGTGCAGGCGCAGAAGTTCGGCGCGCACGTCGCGATTCCGGTCAGCGTGCAGGCGCTGCATTGCGGGCAGTCGCCGTATCGGCTCGAAACGAAATGCGGCGGCCACATCAGCGCGCGGGCGATCGTGATCGCGAGCGGCGCCGTGTACCGGCGCCCGAACCTCGAAGGACTCGAGCGCTTCGACGGACGCGGCGTCTACTACTGGGCGTCGCCGGTCGAGGCGAAGCTATGCAAGCGCCAGGAGGTGGTGCTGGTGGGTGGCGGCAATTCGGCGGGCCAGGCGATCGTCTATCTGGCGACGCACGCGGCCAAGGTTCACGTGCTGATCCGCCGCAGCGGTTTCGAGGCGACGATGTCGCGCTATCTGATCGACCGCATCCGCTCGCTGCCGAACGTGTTCGTGCATACGAATTCGGAAGTCGGCCGCCTCGAAGGCGATGAGGACGGGCTCGTGTCGGTCGCGTTGAAGAAGCCGCTACCCGATGGTGTCGATCACTTCGACACGCGGCATCTGTTTCTCTTCACCGGTGCGGACCCGAACACCGAATGGCTGCGCACCTGCGGTGTGCAACTCGACGCGAAAGGCTTCGTGCTGACCGGCATCAGTGCGGACGGCTCGGCCACCGCGTGCGATCTCGGAACGACGGTCGAAGGCGTCTATGCGATCGGCGACGCGCGCGCAGGGTCGACGAAACGCGTCGCCGCGGCGGTCGGCGAAGGCGCGGCCGTGGTCGCGCAGATTCACCAGTTGCTGGCGCAGACGAGCGGGGAAGCGGTGGCGCTCGGGGCGTGAGCGTCGGTGCGATCTTCAACGCATCGTCTTTTGCGCATCCGTCTTCAGTGCAACGCGGCCCACGCGAGCGACACCGAAAACACCCCGAGCACGATCGACGCGCCGCGCTGCACCGTCACCGGTTCGAGCCAACCGAGCCGGCCGCGGCCGAGCGCCGCGCCGAACGAGATCCACGCGAGCGCGATCGGCGCGGCGAGGCACGCGAACATCCCCATCGCGAGCAGATAAGCGGGCAGATGCATGAATGCGGCGGCCGGAAAGATCGTACCGCCGAACAGCAGCCCTTTCGGATTGAGCAAGGTCGCGACGAACAGCGTGCGCGCGTTGCCGGCGCGTTGCGTCGAGCCGGGCAGCGCAACCGCCGCGCGCCACATGTCGAGCGCAAGCCACGCGATATACGCGCTCGCGGCCACGCGCAGGAGCGACGGCAGCCACGGCCACGCTTGCGCCGCGTGCGCGAAGAAGCGTCCCCACGCGGAGATCGACACCAGATAGCCCGCCAGTTCGGCGGCGATCAGCGGCAGTGCGCGGTGCAGACCGTCGCGCAAACCTGCCGCGGCGAGTAGCGTGTTGGTGGGGCCGGGCGTCACCAGTACCACCACGATGCCGGTGGCCAGCAACGCGATCTCGGTCGCAGAGAGCATAAAAAAAGCGCACGGTGAATTACACGGTGCGCTTTTGTATCACAGACGGCACGATGGCTGCGCCGAATCAGCGGTCCAGCTTCGCGCGCAACTCGCGCGCGGCCTCCAGCAGTCCTTCGTAACCCGAACGCGCGTGCTCCGGCAGATCGGGATCGCCGACCAGCGCGCCGAGCGTTTCGATCAGACTGTACACAATGCCTTTCGCCGCGCCCGACGCAATGCCGCCTGACGACACCTGCTGATCGACGTGACTGAGCGCGGCGTCGAGCTGCTCGATCTCGGGACGATCGTCGGAGGGCGGCTTGGGAGAAACGTCTTGCGTCATGATCGAACATCGCTCCTTTTAAGTGCATCGGTAAAGGTTGTTATATACCGATCGTGCGCCGCCGTCTATTCGTGTTCGGCGCGACGACGATCCACGTCAAGGTGTCCAGCGATACATCAGCAGCTTCGCGCGCGCGTCGTCTTCGACCAGCACCACATACTCGCCGTTATCGCGCCGCACCGCGCTGATGCCGAGATACACGTCGACCCAGCCGCTCGTGCCGCCGACGCTCGCGCCCGGTGTCATGTAACCGACCGCCGTGCCGTTGCGCGCGTCATAGACGTCGACGCGATCGGTGTATAGCTCGGCGACGAAGATATAGTTGCCCGCCACCGCGACGCCGACCGTGGTGGTCTGCGGATCGCTCTGCGTGTTCCACGGCAGCGCGATCGTGTACGTCGGCGTCGGGTTGCCGCTGCTCCAGTTGTCGTAGCGGGCCAGCACCGGACCCGCTTCCTTCCAGTGCGTCGAGTCCCACGGAATCGCGCTCGTGAAACCGGATAGATACATCGTGTCGGTCGCCGCGACGTAGACGAGCCGCGCGAGCCGCGTAAACGGCGCGGGCATAGCGAACATCTTCGCGCTCGCGTACGTGTAGATCGGATTGCCGGCCGAGTCGAGTCCTTGCAGCGGCATCTCGCGCACGCCGCTCAAGGGCGTGGCGAGCCACACGTTGCCGGGGTCGTCGACCCACCAGAAGCCGTCGCCGACCGTGCTGCCGGTCGACGGATTGCCGCTGATCTCGCTCGCGTCGACGGCGCCGTTGCCATTGCTGTCGCGCCACAGCCATTCGCCGTAAGTCGGTTGCGCGGCGGGCCATGTGCCGGGCAGCGGATTCTGCGCGAGCATTCCCGACGGAATCGCGATCTCGCCGTGCGCCGTATCGAAGCGATAGACGTTCAGATAGTGCGCGCCCGGATCGAGCGTATAGAGAAAGCGCTTGCCGTCGAATCTGCGCACCATCGGTTCGCCGCGCACGCCGCGCGGCTCGTGAAACGCGGGGTCGTCGGGGTAATCGAAGCGATCGAGCGTGAACGCCGCATACGACCATTCATGACCGACCGGCTGTCTGTAATCGAGCGTGAAGCGCTTCGAGCCTGTGTAGATCGAAGCGGGCGTGGCGGGATCGAATGCGCCGCTATCGACGAAGGTCAGACCGTAGAGCCGCCAGTTGAGCACACGCGTGCCGTACACGTAGCTCTCCAGCACCGCGCCTTGGCCGACCGATGCCGAGCCCGGCGCGCGCGGCCCCTCGCCGTTCTGCGCGACATACAGATTGCCGGCCGCATCGACGCCGATGCCGGTGATGCCGTTGAAACGCGTATCGCCGGGCACGCCGCGCACCGGATGGAAAATGCCGTTGCGCGTGCCGATCGACGCGCCGGCCTGCATCTGGCCGCCCGCGCCCTTGTTGAACACCAGAATCTGTTGCGCCACGCCGTTGTCGGCGACCAGCAGTTGACCCGATCGCGTGACCGTGACGTCGGTCGGCACGGTGCCGGCGGGCAGCGCCAGACCGACGAGTGCGGTACCGTCGGCGCGATAGTGCTTGATGCTCAGGTTGCCGGTGCCGAAGCCGCTGATGATCCACAACGTCGAGTCGGTGTCGATCGCGATGCGCGCGGGCGACGCGACGCTCCACGAGCGCAGCGGCTGCATGGACTGCGCGTCGTACACGGCGACGCGGTTGCCGTAAGTGTCGGCCACGTAGAGTTCGCTGTCGGTCGCGGCGAGGCCGCGAATGCTCGCGTCGGTGCCGGTCGTCACCGTTTCGAGCGCGACGAAACTGTTCTTCGTCGCGTTCGCGCTATTGCCGATGCCGCCGGAAAACGGCGCGCCGGTCGCGAGATTCGCGAGCGTGCGGCGCGTGATGCCGTACCAGGTGTGATTGGCCGGCGGATAGTCGGCGCCGACCAGCGCATTGCTCTCGTTGCCGATCGACATCGCCGCATACAGGTAGGTCTGATTCACCGCCACCGCGTCGCCGCCGGCCGCGCCCCAGCCGTGCGTCGAACCGGCGACCGCGAGCTTGTCGCCCGCGCGATAGGCGGCGATTTCGCTGCCGCTTTCGTCCCACGGCGAATTCGTATAAACGGTGCCATTGGCGCCCACGCTAATGGCCTGAATATCCTGCTGCATCCATTTACCATCGCCAAATCCGAAACTATTACCGATCCACGAGGTCGTGTAATTCAATTGGGATTGTGCGGAGACATTCGGCGAGATCAGGCTATGGATTAAAACCACGGCCACGCCCAGGCGGGAGAAAGGCTTCACGGCGGTATTCCTTGCAAGACGCGAGGCACGCAGGGTAAGGCTGACCGGCGTGCTTCGCCTGTGCGTGCATCATTGGTTTCAACGTCACGATGCGCGTACATTAGAGTTGGTCGTTTATCCTCTCATATAAAAATAGCAAATTTATTGATGAAAAAATGATGATTGAATGCCGATCCATCCAATTCATTCCATTTGCATCGAATTACGCTTCCAACTCAATCTTTCCTTCACGATTCCGGTAAAAGCCGGTTCCCGTAAAGACTCACCGGTCGGCGCTTCAGTTGCTCCTTCCGCTCCTGTAAATCCTCACCTCGGGCGATCCGCACATCAAGTTCGCGCCGCCCGATGACGCACGAAAATCCGTCGCGTGAGATCGAACGCGACCAGATTGCCGGCCACGACCAGCAGTAGGCCGACCACCGCGAGCGCGGACCAGCGATAGCCCTCGAACAGCGTCGACGCCGCGAGCGCGACGATCGGAAACAGTACCGTGCAGTAGGCGGCCCGCTCCGGGCCCATCCGGCCGACCAGCATCAGGTACGCGGTAAAGCCGATCACCGAGCCGAACACCGCGAGATACGCGAGCGCGCCGAGATAGCGAGCAGACGGTTCCACCGCGAACGAATAGCCGGCGAACAGGCTGCCGAGCGTCAGGACGGCCGCGCCGATCAGCATCGCCCAACTGTTGGTCGCGAACGGATGCAAGCCCATCGACTGCATGCGGCTCGACAGCAGATTGCCGGCCGAAAAGCACAGCGTGCCGAGAAACGCGACGCCGAGTCCGAGCCATGCGGTGTAATCGCCGAGATGTCCGGCCATCTGCTGCACGAACAGACAGACGATGCCGACGAGCCCGATCAATGCGCCCGCTATCGCGCTGGGCTGCAGCGGCCGGCCCATGAACAGCCGCCCGTTGATCGAGTTAAGCAGCGGCGCGGTCGAGAACACCACCGCGACGAGCCCGCTCGGCACGATCTGCTCGGCGTAGTAGAAGCACAGGAAATTCAGGCAGAACAGTGCGAGCCCCTGCGCGGCGAGATAGCGCCAGGCGTTGCGCGGCGGCCAGATCGGCCGGCGCATGATGCGCAGCAGCGCGAACAGCAACAGCGCGGCGATCCAGAACCGCCACGCAATCGATACCGGCGGCGGCACCGCGCCGAGTTGCCATTTGATCGCGATCCACGTGGTGCCCCAGATCAGCACAGTGGTGGCATAAAGAAGGAGATTCATGGTCGGGCCTCGGACTGCAATGACGGGCTGCCCTAACGCGCAGCGTTGACGATAGATAGCCCGACTATGCAACCGCGCCGCCGCCTGCAATTGTCCAAACTTGCGCACTTTTTCGCGCCGGCGCGCGGCCAGACGGGCCTCGCCGTATACTGGCCGCTCAGCCCTTCCCCTTTACTCGAAAGCCTCCGCTCGCCGCCGTGAACGCCAGCCCGTCCGCCCCCGTGATACCCACCGCCGGCACGCCTTTTGGCCTGCAGTCGGTCTGTCACACGCTCGCCAGTGCGAACGCGAATCTGGACCGCTTCGCGTGGCTCGGCGACGGACTCGCGATCGCGCTATGGACCCGCGACACGGAGGAAGCCGAGACCGTCTACGAGCGGCCCGGCCATCACACGCTGTCGTGCTATCTGGACGGCGGCTATCGCACCGAGCGCCAGAAAATGCCGGGCCACTACGGCGCTCCGTCGCGACTGTGCGCGCTGCCCGGCGATCACGAATCGCGCTGGTGGGTGCGCGGTCACATGCACTTCATGCACCTGTACTTCCTGCCCGAGCACTTCACCCGACGCGCGGTGCAGGAGCTCGACCGCGAGCCGCGCGAACTGACGCTCGCCGATCGCACCTATTTCGAGGACCCGCGCATCGCGAGTCTGTGTCAGTCGCTCGTCAACGAGGAGTGGGAAAGTCCCGACGGCCTGCTGCGCACCAACGAGACCGCGCACGAAGTGCTGAGCCTGCTGTTGCGCGGACAAGGCGTGCGGCGCGCGAACGTGGCGCTGAAGGGCGGCCTGCCGGCCGCGACGCGGCGCCGCCTGCGCGACTATATCGACAGCCACCTCGCGCAGCCGTTGACGCTTGGTGAGTTGTCGGGTGTCGCGGCGCTGTCGGAGTTTCATCTGGCGCGGATGTTTCGCGAGTCGTTCGGCTTGCCGCCCGCCGCGTGGATCGCGCGGCAACGGCTCGATCGCGCACGCACGCTGCTGCGTACGACTACGCTGCCGCTCGCGCAGGTCGCCGGGCAGTGTGGCTATGCGAACGCGAGTCACTTTAGTCACCGGTTTCGCGAGGCGGTTGGGGTGACGCCGAGTGGGTTCCGGCAGGCTATCGGAGTTTGAGTCTCGCTGTCCCGTTAGCTCCGCATCATTGCAGCGCCATCGCCAGCACGCGCGCGACGTGGATCGCGTCGACACCGGCGCCATCGTGAATCTGATGCCGGCAACTGGTGCCGTCGGCGACCATCACCGTGGCGGCGTCGAGCTTGCGCACCGCGGGTAGCAGCGACAACTCGGCCATCGCCTGCGACGTCGCGTAGTGCTCCGCTTCATAGCCGAAGCTGCCGGCCATGCCGCAGCACGACGATTCGACCGTCGATACCTTCAATTCGGGAATCCACTTCAGCACGGTCTGCACCGGCGTGAATGCGTCGAACGCCTTCTGATGGCAGTGGCCGTGCACGAGCGCCTGCTGCATCGGCAGCGGTTTCAGTTTGAGTTGCAAACGGCCGGCCTTTTCTTCGCGCACGAGAAATTCCTCGAACAGAAACGCGTGCTGCGCGAGGCGCCGCGCTTCGTCGCCGAAACCGTACTGCAGGAATTCGTCGCGCAACGACAGCAGACACGATGGCTCCAGACCCACCACCGGCACGCCACGTTCGACGAACGGCCTGAACAGATCGAGCATGCGCCGCGCCTCTTCTTTCGCTTGATCGATGAGACCCGCCGCGAGAAACGTGCGGCCGCAACACACGGGACGCTCGCCCGGGCGCGCATTGAAGTGGACCGTGTAGCCCGCCGCTTCGAGCACCCGTTGCGCGGCACGCGCGTTGTCGGGCTCGAGGTGGTTGTTGAAGGTGTCGACGAACAACAGGACTTCTTTCACAGTAGACGCCTGCGTAGCGCTGACTGCAGGCTTCGCGGACACCGCTTCGGCCAGAAACGCCTTCTTGAACCGCGGCAGACTCCGCTCGGTCGCGAAGCCGACAGAACGCTTGAACCACGCCGACAGCACCGGCACGTTATCAGCGAGCGCCAGCAGTCCCGGCATGCGGCTCGCCGCCCCCGCGTAGCGCGGCATGAACGCGACGAGCCTGTCGCGCAGCCGCACCCCATGCGTTTTCGCACGCGCCGCCCGCGCCTCGATCTTGAACTTCGCCATATCGACGCCGGTCGGGCAATCGCGCTTGCAGCCCTTGCACGATACGCACAGGTCGAGCGTTTCCTTCACGTCGTCGCTCGCGAGCCCGCTTTCGCCGAGCTGCCCCGAAATCGCCAGCCGCAACGTGTTGGCCCGTCCACGCGTCAGATGCTGCTCGTCCTTCGTCACGCGATAGCTCGGGCACATCGTGCCCGCGTCGAACTTGCGGCAGTGGCCGTTGTTGTTGCACATCTCGACCGCTTTCGCGAGGCCGCCGCTCAGATCGTCGCCGCTGCCCGGCGCGCTTTCTTCGCCCGTTAGCGGATCGCGCTTCACGTTCCACGTCGACCAGTCGAGCACCGTTTCGATGCGCTGTTCGCGATAGCCCGGCGCGAAGCGGAAATTGCGCGCGTCGTCCATCTTCGGCGGACGCACGATCTTGTCGGGATTGAAGCGATTGTCCGGATCGAACAGCGTCTTGATCTCGCTGAACGCCTCGTTCAGGCGCGGCCCATATTGCCACGCGACCCATTCGCCGCGGCATAGCCCGTCGCCATGCTCGCCCGAATACGCGCCCTTGTACTCGCGCACGAGCGCAGCCGCTTCCTCGGCGATCGCGCGCATCTTCG
Organism: Paraburkholderia sp. UYCP14C; assembly: GCF_004197395.1. GTDB lineage: Bacteria > Pseudomonadota > Gammaproteobacteria > Burkholderiales > Burkholderiaceae > Paraburkholderia. The sequence continues at coordinate 62,636 of NZ_SELS01000001.1, forward strand.
TCGCGCCGTCGCGGCGCATGTCGAGAATCGGCCGCACGTGCAGCGTGCCGACGCTCGCATGCGCGTACCACGTGCCTTCGGTGCCGTGGCGATGAAACACGTCGGTCAGGCGGCTCGTGTAGTCGGCCAGATGTTCGAGCGGCACCGCGCAATCTTCGATGAAGGACACCGGCTTGCCGTCGCCCTTCATGCTCATCATGATGTTCAGCCCGGCCTTGCGCACTTCCCACAGTGCTTTTTGCGCATTCGCGTCCGCCATCTCGACGACCGCATCGGGCAAGCCCAGCTCGCCCATCAACTCGCTGAGCTGCTTCAGCGACGCGAGCTGCGCGTCGCGATCCTCGCCCGCGAACTCGACGAGCAGAATCGCCTGCGGCTCGCCGACCAGCGCCTTCTCGATCACCGGACGAAACGCGGGATTGCTCAGCGCGAGATCGATCATCGTACGATCGACCAGTTCGACCGCGACCGGCTTCAGCTTGACGATGTGCTGAGTGAGCGCCATCGACTGCCGGAAGGTCGGAAAGTTGACCACGCCAAGCGCCTTGTGCGCGGGCAGCAGCGCGAGCTTCAGCGTGATCTGCCGGCTGAACGCGAGCGTGCCTTCCGAGCCGACCAGCAGATGCGCGAGGTTCGCACTACCGTCATCGGTGTAAGCGCGCGGATTCTGGCAGTCGAACAGATCGATGTTGTAGCCCGCGACGCGGCGCAGCACCTTCGGCACGCGCGCGACGATTTCGTCACGCTCGCGCTGCGCGATCCGCGTGACGCCCGCGACGATCTGCTGCAGGCGCTCGCCTTGCGGCGGCTCGCGCAGCGACGCGAAGCGCGCTTCGCTGCCGTCGGCGAGAATCGCGTCGATCGCGTCGACGTTGTGCACCATGTTGCCGTACTCGATCGAGCGCGAGCCGCACGAGTTGTTGCCGGCCATGCCGCCGATCGTGCACTGCGCGGCCGTCGATACATCGACCGGGAACCACAGTCCGTGCGGCTTCAGCCACGCGTTCAGATGATCGAGCACGACGCCGGGCTCGACCGTCACGGTGCGCGCGTCGGCATCGAACGCGACGATGTTGTTGAGCCACTTGCTGGTATCGACCACCAGCGCTTCGCCGACCGTCTGCCCGCACTGGCTCGTGCCCGCGCCGCGCGCGAGCAGCGGCACTTTCTCGCTGCGCGCGATCTCGAGCGCGATGCGCAAGTCGTCCTGATCGCGCGGCACCACCACGCCGACCGGCGTGATCTGATAGATCGACGCATCGGTCGAGTAGCGGCCACGGCTGGCGAGATCGAACAGCACGTCGCCGCGCAGCGCTTTGCGCAGATGCTGCGCGAGCGGGCTCGTCGCGCGCGCACCGGAGGGAACCAGATGGATCGGCTTGACGAGCAAGCCCGCGGTGGGATTCGTCATTTCGTCGGCCTTGTGAGGAGTGCGCCTGATCCGCGCGGCTCGAATTGCCTAGTACAGCGTCAGATGGACCGGCGCGAGTCCTTCGATATGCCCGCTCACGGTGCCCGCCTCGCGCGGAAAGAACATGCCGGTGTACGACCCCGCGGTGATCACCATCTCCGGCGTCACCGCAATGCCGCGCGCACTTGCGTGATTGACGAGCCACGTCAACAGCCGCCGCGGATCGCCGGCCGGATTGGCGGGAGGCGCTTGAACGACATCGCGTCCGTTGAATTCGAACCGCAGCGACGGCGCGACGTACGGGAAATCCTCGCGATACCGCGTGAATTCGCCGACGATCAGCGCGCCGTGATTCTGCAAGTCCGCGAGCTGCGCGAGCTTGTCGATAGTGGGCCACGCGGCATAGCGGCTCGCGACGATCTCGATGGTCGCACCGATCGAGCCGACGCCCGAAAGCACTTCGTCTTCACCGTACGGCGTCGCGGAGGGCTCGAAACGCCGGCCGAAACGGAACGCGACTTCGAGTTCGAGCCCGAGCGGCGCGAAGCCTTCGCGCGACACGCGCGCGCCGTCCGCGTGCAGATCGGTGTCGGGCAATGGCGCGCCTTGAATCGGACCGCTCGCCGACTTCGCGCCGATCTTCCAGCCGCCGATTCGCGCGCCGCCCGCGCTCAGAATCTCATGCTGGATCGAGTAGGCCGCTTCGGCGTCGGCAGGAAGCTGCTCCGGCGGCAACGTATCGAGCACCGCACGATTGCGGCGCGCATCGGCAAGAAGCTGGCTCAGTGACGAAGTCATGCTTTACACCCCCACCCGGGTGGAAACACGCGCCTGTTCCGACGCGCCCGCTTCGAAGCGGCTCTCCGGCTGCATGCGGAACGCCAGCACGACGCCGACGCCCATCAGCAACATGCTGCCGACGAACGGCAGATCCCAGTTGCCGAAGTGGTCGATCAGAAAGCCGCCCATCACCGGCGAGATGATCGCGGCGAGCGCCGAGCCCGTATTCATCATGCCGCTCGCGGTGCCGGAGAATTCCGGCGCGATATCCATCGGAATCGCCCACATCGGGCCGATCGTCATCTCGGCGAAGAAGAACCCCGACGCGAGACAGGCGATCGACAGCGTCAGGTCATGCGTGAACATCAGCGGAATCAGCGACAGCAGGCAGAACAGCATGCACACCGACACCATCCAGCTGCGCGCGCGTTTGAGGCTGCCGGTGCGCTTGAAGATCGCATCGGTGACGATACCGCCGAGCGTGTCGCCGATCACGCCGGCGAAGAACACGACCGACGCGAAGATCGCCGACTTCTGCAATTGCAAATGATGGTTATGCAGGAAGTACAGCGGAATCCAGCTCAGGAACAGCCACAGCGTCCAGCCGTAGCAGAAGTAGACGATCGTGACCGGCGTCATGCGGCGAAACAGCTTGCCCCACGGCAGGCCGGTGACTTTCGGTTTCGACGCGGGCAGCACGGCGAGTTCCTCGGGCGTGATGCGCGGATGATCCTTCGGATGCTCGGTGAAGGTGACCGCCCACATCACGACCCACACCAGGCTCAGCGCGCCGCAGATATAGAACGATTCGCGCCAGCCCCAGTTGGTCATCACGAGCACGATCAGCGCCGGCGCGACCGCATTGCCGACTCGCGACGCCGCGTGCGTGATGCCCTGCGCGAAGCCGCGCTTTTCTTTCGCGACCCAGCGCGACATCGCCGACGTTGCAGCCGGGAACGTCGCGCCTTCACCGAAGCCGAGCACGAGTCGCGCGGCGAGCAACGAAGCGAGTCCGCCCGCGAGGCCCGTGAACACCGTCGCGAGACCCCAGATCGCGCCGCAGAACAGCAGCGTGCGTCGCGCGCCGAAGCGATCGCTGACCCAGCCGCCGATCACCTGAAACAGCAGATACGGATACGCGAAGGCCGAGAACACGAGGCCGACCTGCGTATGCGTGAGATTGAATTCCTTGCCGAAACCCGCGGCCGCTGTGCTGACGTTCACGCGATCGAGGTACGTGATGAAGTACATGATGCAGAGCATCACTAGAACGATACTGGTCGCACTGGTCAAACGAAACCGCTTCATCGTCTCTCTCCATGGCATGTGTCGACGGCGTGCCTGAAGTGGCGCGCTGCGTCGTCGCCCGTCGGCCGCGAGAGCCGCTGTGGACGCATTGCATGTTGTTCTGGCCGCGTTCTGCGCGCGGCTCGATGAGGGAAGCGCTCCCTGGTGTTACGGGTTGTTCCTTGGTGCCGACTGTTTGGCTGGCCGAGGCTTGACGGGGTTCGCGATGGTGCGCGGCGCGTCACCGCTACGAACCCCGCCCGACACTCACGCCGCGGCCTTCAACCCCGCCGCCTTCGGTGCCTGGCTCAGCCACTCCATCGCGGCCGGCATGCCGCTTTCCTTGAGCGGCACGCCGGCAAGCCGCAGACCCATTTCGCAGCCGGCCAATGTCGCGAGCAGCATCAGATCGTTGCAATCGCCGAGATGGCCGATGCGGAACATGCGGCCTTTCATCTTGCCGAGGCCCGTGCCGAGCGACATGTCGAAGCGTTCGTAGATCAGCTTGCGCACCGCGTCGGCGTCGACACCGTCGGGCATCATCACACCGGTGAGCACCGGGCTATAGACGGCGGGATCGGCGCACTGGATGTCGAGCCCCCACGCGCGCACCGCGCGGCGCGTCGCTTCGGCGAGCCGCTCGTGACGCGCGAACACGTTGTCGAGCCCTTCGCCGAGGATCATCTCGATCGCTTCGTGGAGGCCGTACAGCAGGTTCGTGTTCGGCGTGTACGGCCAGTAGCCCGTCTTGTTCATTTCGACGATTTCCGACCAGTCCCAGAAGCTGCGCGGCAGTTTCGCGTGCTGGTTCGCGGCCATCGCCTTCGGCGAGATCGCATTGAAGCTGATGCCCGGCGGCAGCATCAAGCCCTTTTGCGAACCCGACACGGTCACGTCGACACCCCATTCGTCGTGACGATAATCAGCGCAGGCGAGACCGGAGATCGTATCGACGAGCAGCAGGGCCGGATGGCCCGCGGCGTCGATCGCGCGACGCACGGCCGCGATGTCGGACGTGACGCCGGTCGAGGTTTCGTTGTGCACGACGCAAACCGCCTTGATCGCATGCTGCGTGTCGGCGCGCAGACGCTCTTCGATCATCTGCGGCTGCACGCCCCGCCGCCAGCCTTCGATGCCTGGCAGCCCCAGGAACTCCGGCTTCAGGCCGAGCTTCTCGGCCATCTTTTTCCACAGCGTCGAGAAGTGGCCAGTCTCGAACATCAGCACGTGATCGCCGGGGCTCAGCGTATTGGACAACGCGGCTTCCCATGCGCCGGTGCCGGACGCCGGATAGATGACGACCGGCTGCTGCGTCTTGAAGATCTTCCTGATGCCGTCGAGCACCTTGAGACCCAGTTCGCCGAATTCGGGTCCGCGATGGTCGATGGTCGGATAGCTCATCGCGCGGAGGATGCGATCGGGCACCGGGCTCGGGCCGGGAATCTGCAGGAAGTGACGGCCAGCAGGATGAAAATCTAGCTTCAGCATCGGGCTCCTCTAATTGAATTTTGCATGCAAAAAACTATATCAGACGAAGCGCGACGTTCCCAAGCCGAAAATTGGCCGTCGAGGTCCGTGTTTACCCGCGTTTGCGCGATGATTAACTAATCGATAGGGTTCCGATAAAATCCCACAACATGTGAAGCTGAGGATTTTTGTATGCAAAATTCGGATTTCGACGCGGGTATGGCCGCTGCCCCGGTGATGCCGAAGGTCGAGCGTCAGCGCCTGCACGACACGGTCGTGGAGCACATTCGCCGCTTTATCGTCGCGGGGGTACTGGAGCCCGGCAAGAAACTGAACGAGCGCGAGTTGTGCGAAACGCTCGGCATTTCGCGCACGCCGCTGCGCGAGGCGCTGAAGGTGCTGGCTGCCGAAGGTCTGATCGAGATTTCGCCGAATCGGGGCGCGTCGGTGTCGAAGATGTCGGAGGCCGAGGTGCGCGAGACCTTCGAACTCATGAGCGGCCTCGAAGCGTTTTCGGGCGAACTCGCGGCCGAGCGCATCACCGCGGCCGAACTCGCCGAGATCAAGGCACTGCATTACGCGATGCTCGCGTGCCGCGCGCAGAACGATCTGGCGGGCTACTACAGCCGCAACCAGGCGATCCACGACAAGATCAACGAAGCGGCGAGAAATTCGGCGCTGCGGCAAACGTATGTGTCAGTCAACCGGCGGCTGCAGGCGCTGCGCTTTCGCTCGAACTATCAGACGCCGAAGTGGGACCGCGCGATTCACGATCACGATGAGATGCTGAAGGCGCTCGAGGCTCGCGACGGGAAGAAGCTCAGCGCGATTCTGCGGCAGCATCTGCTGGATAAGCGGGATGCGGTTTTGCAGGTGCCGGTGCAGGAGGAGGTGGTGGGTGCTGGGTCCGGGTTGAAGACGTGACGCGGACGATCGGTGCCGCACCACGCATCACTTGCCATGCCGGCCAACAAAAGTTGTCCACCTAAATTGTTGGCAAGCCTGTGGACAACCTTCGCACAGCGGGCTTAAGTGTTTGAAGCGAGAGAACTATCCGCGCGCGGCGCACGCGTAGGCAGCGGGTGTCGCTACGGAGTCCGTGATACTGGCGAGCTTGCTTTGCAAGGACGCCGTAGCACTCGCGCCGACCTCGAAGTCCAGTTGTCCACATAATTTGGGAACAAGCTTGTGGACAACCTGCGCACAGGCCTGCCAAGTAATTGATGCGGCAGGCCTATCGTTCGCGGATGCGGTAGCGGGCAGCGGCGCGGCACGTCGCGCGATGCGAGCCCACGACCGCGCACACCACCTCGATCTCACTGCGCCGTTTCACGACTGCGCAACGACTCCGGCAAGCCATACAGCACGATCAGCGCGCACACCACGCTCAACGCGCCGATCACATACAGTGCCGGCGTCGTGCTGCCGGTCAGGTCTTTCACTCGCCCCACCATCACCGGGCTCACGATCCCGCCAAGCTGCCCGAGCGTGTTGATCAACGCGATGCCGCCCGCGGCCCCCGCGCCGGTGAGAAGCTTCGGCGGCAGCGCCCAGAACGCCGGAATCGAGGCGACCACGCCCGCGCCCATCACCGCAAGCGCGACCACCAGTAACGCGGTCTGCTTGTCGAAGTACCCCGCGGCGAAGAAGCCGACTGCCGACATCAACAGCAGCCCGAACACGAACTTGCGACGCTCGCCGCTCGCGTCCGACAGACGCCCGACCACCACCATGCAGATCGCGCCGCACACATAAGGCACCGCCGTCAGCAGGCCGACCACGGTCGGATTCTTCGTGCCCGCCACGTGAATCAGATGCGGTGCCCAGAAGTTCAGACCGTACGACGCGATCTGAATCAGGAAGTACACGAGCCCGAGCGTCAGGAAGCCTGGCGTCTTCAGCGCGCCCAGAAGCGAATGGCCGGTCGCGGCAGGCCGGCTTTGCTGCGCGATCTCGCCAGCGAGCAGGCTCTTTTCCGACGACGACAGCCAGCCCGCATCGTCGATGCGATCCTTCAGCAGCTTCAGCACCAGCAGACCGAGCACGACGCACGGCAAGCCGCCGAGCAGGAACAGCCAGTGCCAGCCCGGCATGCCGAGCACGCCGTCCATATGGCCGATCACGAGCCCCGCGAGCGGCGCGCCTACCAGCCCCGAAAACGCCGACGCGAGAAACAGCATCGACGTGATGCGGCCGCGATACTCGGTCGGAAACCACAGCGTCAGGTAGTACAGCACGCCGGGGGCGAAGCCCGCTTCCATCGCGCCGATCACGAAGCGCAGCCCGTAGAACTGCCATTCGTTGTTGACGAACACCATCGCCGCGGTCGCGAGTCCCCAGGAAATCATGATCCGCGCGATCCAGCGTCGCGCGCCGACCTTGTACAGGAACAGATTGCTCGGCACCTCGAACAGCACGTAGCCGATCACGAACAGACTCGCGCCGAGACCGTACGCGGTATCGGACAAGCCCAGATCGCTTTGCAGCTGGAACTTCGCGAAGCTGATGTTGATGCGGTCGAAGAACGCGAACAGATAGCAGATCATGATCAGCGGCATCAGCCGACACGCGACTTTGCGGACGATGGCCGCGAGATCGTCAGCGCCACGTTCGCGGGTACTGTCCGCCACTACGCCCAGGTCACTCATGCTTGTCTCCAATGCCGGATTCGGCGGTGCGCCGTCCGGTCGTTTGATCGGTTGAGGGGTTTTTCGTCGGGGTACGGTTCAGATCTGCCGAACGTAGTCGGGCGCCGGATGCAGGTCGCAATTGCGGCCCGCTTTGGCAAGTTGCCCCGGCACGTCGTGGCCGAGCAACGCGGGCAAACCGCGTGACAGCGTGAGCAGCTTCGGCAGATCGATCCCGGTCGGGATGCCCATTTCGTCGCACAGGTTCACGAGGTCTTCGGTGCAGATGTTGCCCGAGGCGCCCGGCGCGAACGGGCAGCCGCCGAGGCCGCCGAGCGCCGCATCGAAGCGGCGCGCGCCGGTTTCATATGCGGCGAGCACGTTGGCGAGACCGAGGCCGCGCGTGTTGTGAAAGTGCAGCGTGAGCGCCGCGGCCGGCAGTGTTGCGAGCACGCGTGCGACGAGCCGCGCGACCTGGCGCGGACTCGCCATGCCGGTCGTATCGGCGAGCGTGATGCCCTCGATGCCCATCTCGCGATACGCGTCGACGATGCCGATCACGCGGTCTTCGTCGATGCGACCTTCGAACGGACAGCCGAACGCGGTCGCCACGGTCGCGTTGAGCCGCACGCCCGCGGCCAACGCGCGACGTACGATGTCGTCGAACGCCGCGAGCGACGACTCGCAGCTCATGCGCATGTTCGCGCGGTTGTGCGTCTGGCTCGCGGACATCACGAGGTTCAGTTCGTCGGCGCCCGCGGACAATGCGCGCTCGGCGCCTTTCAGGTTCGGCACCAGCGCGACGTAGATCACGCCGGGTTGCCGCTCGATCCGCTGGAACACGGCCTCGCCGTCGCGCAACGCGGGAATCGCTTTCGGCGACACGAACGAGCCCGCTTCGATACGCGTGAATCCGCAGGTGGACAGCCCATTGATCAGCGCGATCTTGTCGGCGGTTTCGACCCAGGTGGGCTCGATCTGCAGGCCATCGCGCGGGGCGACTTCCTGCACGATCAGCGGGTCGAATGACGCGCCCTCGCGCGTGGAAAAGATCGTGGAATTCATTGCACGGCTCCCTCGCGGCGCAGCCGCTCGATGTCTTCGTTCACGAATCCAAGCTCGCTGAGCACGCTGCCGGTGTGCTCGCCGAGCGTCGGTCCTTGCCAGCGCACTTCGCCCGGCGTGTCCGACAGCTTCGGCACGATGCCCGGCATCTTCACCGACGCGCCGCCCGGCAATTGCGCCTGCAGCAACATGTCGCGCGCCTGGTAATGCGGATCGGCGACGATGTCGGCCACCGAATAAATGCGTCCCGATGGCACTTCGGCGCGTTCGAGCGCGGCCAGTACGTCTTCGGTCGAGTGACGCGAGGTCCACGCGGTGATCGCCTGGTCGAGCATCGCAACCTGCTTGACGCGGCCGTCGTTGTGCGCGAGCGCGGGATCGTCGGCGAGATCGGGGCGGCCGATCAGCTGCATCAGGCGCTTGAAAATCGGATCGCTGTTGCCCGCAATCACGACAAAGCCGTCGTCCTCGGTGCGATAGGTGTTCGATGGCGCGATGCCCGGCAGCGCGCCGCCGCTGCGCTCGCGCACATGACCGAGCAGGTCGTACTCGGGCACGAGGCTTTCCATCAGATTGAATACGCTCTCGACGAGCGACACGTCGACCACCTGGCCTTCGCCCTGCCCTGTCTTCACGCGCAGCAGCGACATCAGCGCGCCGATCACGCCGTGCAGCGACGCGAGCGAGTCACCGAGACTCACGCCGACGCGGGCCGGTGCGCCGTCCACATCGCCGGTCGTGTAGCGGATGCCGCCCATCGCCTCGCCGATCGCGCCGAAGCCGGGCCGGTCGCGATAGGGGCCGGACTGACCGTAGCCGGAGATGCGCACCATCGTCAGTTTCGGATTGAGCGCGTGCAGCACGTCCCAGCCGAGGCCGAGCTTTTCGAGCGCACCGGGACGCAGATTTTCGATGACGACGTCGGCATCGGCGGCAAGGCGCTTGACCACCTCGACGCCATCGGCCGATTTCAGATTCACGCAGACGGACTTCTTGTTGCGCGACTGCAGATACCACCACAGCGACGTGCCTTCATGCAGCTTGCGCCATTTGCGAAGGGGGTCGCCGGTTTCGGGCGCTTCGATCTTGATCACCTCGGCGCCGAACTCCGCCATCAGGCGCGCGGCGAACGGCGCGGCGATGAGCGTGCCGATCTCGACGACGCGAATACCTTGCAGTGGTCCACTCATGTTGCTGTCTCCGAACTCGTTTCGTGTTGGTAGACAGCTTAGGAGCGGCGTGGCGGCGGCGTCCAACCGCAATTCGCCAACGACCGTTCGCCAACGGCGAACGCTCAGCGGCGGCCGCGGGCTCGGCGCGAAGGCTGGGAGGTGGTGGAGGCAGTGGGCTCGGTTTGCGCGTCTGCTGTTTCCCGCGCCTCGACCGTGCGCAGATGATCGAACAGCAGCCGGCTCACCGGCGATAGCGCATCGACGTCGCGCACGACGAGCACGAGGCTGCGCTCGGCCCAATCGTCGTCGAGCGGCATGCCGACGAGACCGAGCGGGCGGCCCATCAGCTGATACACCTTTTGCGGCAGCACGCCGACGCCCATGCCGGCCTGCACCATCCGGCAGACCGCATCGAAGCCCGGCACGTGGATGCGCAGCCGCAGCGGCTTGCCGGCCTGGCGCGCGGCGAGGTGCGTGCGCGCGTTGATCGAGCTCGCCGAATGCAGGCCGACGTGATCGCCATCGAGCGTTTCGGCGAACGCGATGCTCGTGCGTACCGCGAGCGGATGATCGTCGCGCATCACGATCACGAGCGAATCGCGCCGGTAGTGCTCGACGTGCAGCTCGCGCGTATCGGCATCGCCGGAGCAGATGCCGAGATCGGCGAGGCTTTCGTCGATGGCCTTGACGACGCCGCCGCTCGGCCGCTCTTCGAGATCGACCTTCACGCGCTCGTGCAACGACTGGAACGCGCGCAGATCTTCGGGCAGGAATTCGACGATGGCCGACAGGTTCGCCATCATCCGCACATAGCCGAGCACGCCGCTGGCATGGCCGGCCAGTTCGATGCCGATGCTCTCGATGTCGCGCAGCACCCGGCGCGCATGATGCAGCAGCGTCTCGCCGGCCGGCGTCAGCGTCATGCCGCGCGCGTTACGCTGGAATAGCGACGCGCCGACCGCCTGTTCGAGTTCGACCAGCCGCTTGCTGGCGGCGGACACGGCGATTGCCTCGCGCTCGGCGGCACGCGTGAGCGTGCCCTCTTCGAAGACGGCGAGAAAGAGTTGCAGCGTGGTGAGGTCGAGCTTGCGGAGAAGGTTTTTGATGACCATGGCGCGGCGACGCAGAAGTGCGATGCGCCTATTTTGACGCGAGTTGCGTAAAACGTGGGGCCGCGCCCGCTCAGTCGACCAATCAGTCGCTCACGACTTCCACGCCGAACCCAGAATCATCGTGCAGAAGTTCTCACGGTGATAATGCGGGTCTTTCAGCGCGAGCACGTCGGCCTTCACGTTGCCGAACGTCGTGTGCGGCTTGTGGATCGTGCCGTGCGCGAACGCATCGATGATGTTCTCCTTGAAGTGCGCGCCGCGCGGATGCGCATGCGTGACTTCCTCGCGCTGCTGCTCGCTGAATTCGTCGTAGGCGAGGCCGAGCACGTCCATTTCGACGCCCGCGGTGACGAGCGCGATCACCGGCTTCATATGCTGCGGAACGCCTGGCGTCGTGTGCAGCGCGATCGCGGTCCACACCTGGTCGATTTCGTCCTCGCTGATCCGATGCCGCCGCAGAAATTCGCGCGCGGCGTTCGCGCCGTCCACTTCGAAACGTTCCTGCTTGCTGCTGTACGGCGCGACGAGCCCCATGTCGTGAAACATCGCGCCGATGTACAGCAACTCGGGGTCGAACTTCAGCTGCTTGCGCTGCCCGGCCAGCGCGCCGAACAGAAACACGCGCCGCGAATGGTGATACAGAAGCTCCGTTTCGGTGTCGCGTACCAGTTCGGTGGCTTCGCGCGCCATCATGCTGTCGGGAATCTGGATACCTGCGATCGTCGTAGTCATGCGACGTACTCCTTCGTATGCGAACGTAAATGTGATCAACGGGACGCGCGCCGCGGCTTCAACGCGCGTTTTGGTATGCTGGTCCGCGCCGTGATGTCGATGCCTGCCGCCTGCCTGGGAGACCGCGCGTCCAATCAATCCAGTATTGGCCAGCGCGGCGCCGCGAACAATCGCGGCGAGCCGTTGAACACTGCCAAACGCACAGCAATGACTGCCGCGGCGCGCCCTTCACGTTCCCCGTCAAAGGAACTCATTCGATGCCCACCGTCGCGATCGCGATCTTCCCTGGTGTGCAGGCACTCGACGTCGCCGGCCCCGTCGACGTGTTCTCCGAAGCGAACCGCTTCGTCACGCCCGCGCAGCACTACGAGGTCAAGCTGCTGGCCGCGGACCCGGCGCCGCTGCGCGCGTCGAACGGCATGACGCTGGTGGCGGACGCCACCTTCGAGCAGGTGCGCGAACCGTTCGATCTCGCGCTCGTGGCCGGCGGCCCGGCGCTGCCGCACGACGAAGTGCCCGACGCGCGCCTGCTCGACTGGCTCGCTAACGTCGCGACACATTGCGCCCGCTACGGTTCGATCTGCACCGGCGCATTCGCGCTCGGTCACGCGGGCCTGCTCGATGGGCGCCAGGTGACGACGCACTGGCAGCACGCGGGGCAGCTCGCCGCGCAGTTTCCGCGCGCGCGGGTCGACTTCGATCGCATCTATCTGCGCGACGGGCCGCTCGTCACGTCGGCGGGCGTGACGGCCGGCATCGATCTGTCGCTCGCACTGGTGGCCAAGGATCACGGCCCGCATACCGCGCTCGCGGTCGCCAAGCGGCTCGTCGTGTTCGCGCAGCGGCAAGGCGGCCAGTCGCAATTCAGCCCCTATCTGACCGCGCCCGCCGACGACACCTCGGCCGCCGCGAAAGTGCAGGCGCACGTGATGGCGCGCATCCACGACAGCTTCACCGTCAAGGAGCTCGCCGACGTCGCGGGCATGAGCGCGCGTAACTTCGCGCGCGTGTTCGTGCAGGAAACCGGCGTGACGCCGCATGAATTCGTCGAACGCGCGCGCGTGGATGCGGCGCGCAAGCTGCTCGAAAGCAGCGCCGCGGCGCTGAAGACGATCGCCTACGATTGCGGCTTCGGCACCGCCGACCGCATGCGCATCGTGTTTACGAAGCGGCTTGGCGTGACGCCGATGCAGTATCGCGAGCGCTTTCGCCAGGCGTGAATACGGCGTGAGAAAATCGGCGACTCTGCACGTCAATGATCACAAGGAACGACATGACCTCCTCTTCTCCGATTCGCGCGATCGTCACCGGCCATACGCGCGGCCTGGGCGCGGCGCTCGCCGAACAACTGCTCGCGCGCAACGTCACGGTGCTGGGTCTGTCGCGCTCGCGGCATGCCGCGCTGAAGGCGCGCTTTGCCGCGCAGCTCGAAGAGGTCGAGTTGCCGCTGGCCGAGCCCGCGCGCGTCGCGCAATGGATCGCCACCGACACACTGAGCAACTTCGTGCGCGGCGCGCAGACGGTGCTGCTGATCAACAACGCGGGCATGGTGGAGCCGATCGGGCCCATCGAAGGACAAAACGCGGCTGATGTCGGCGACGCAGTGAGCCTGAACGTCGCGACGCCGCTGATGCTCGCGAGCGCACTCGCCGCCGCGGCCGTCGACGCTACGGACCGGCGCATCGTGCACATTTCCAGCGGCGCGGCACGCAACGCATATCCGGGCTGGAGCATCTATTGCGCGACCAAGGCCGCGCTCGATCATCACGCGCGCGCCGTCGCGCTCGACGCGAATCGCGCGCTGCGCATCTGCAGCCTCGCACCGGGCGTGATCGATACGGACATGCAGGCGCAAATTCGCGGCAGCGGCGAAGAGCAATTCCCGATGCGCGCGCGCTTCGAAGACCTGAAGCGCAACGGCCAACTGACGACGCCCGAGCAATGCGCGGCGCAGCTGATCGACTACGCGCTCAGCGATGCGTTCGGCCAGACGCCGGTCGCGGACATTCGCGACATCGCGAAATCGGCTTGACGGGTGATCGCCGGCGGTTTCTGCCGCTCCCGAAAAGCCTCACCTTTGTCACGGAGCGGTGGTGAATCGGCGTCAGGTAGCCGTGCTTTCGCTCCCGAAAAGCCTCACCTTTGGGGTGAAAGGATGGGAAAAGGGCGTACTCCGGCGCGTGCTTTGCCGCTCTCGCACACTGGTCCCGAAAACGCTCACCTTTGGTTGGAAGTGGCCGGTTCGCTTCATCGACACCGGCTGCACAAGTGGCAGATCGCCTGGACATTCAACGACTTATGTTGCGCAATGGGCACACGGCCACCGCGGCGGATGCGCTGATCGGCGACCGCATGAAGCGCGTTTTGCACGTCGACAATGCGCGCAACCGGCCAATACAGCACCTCCAGCTCCCGCATATCCTCACCTTTGCCTAACAGGCGACAATTCGCGCAATGCGGCGTGCCTGTTGGCGCCCGGTTTGTTCCGTGCCTGGGCGCGGCCGGTTAGTTGCAAAAGGATCGCTCGCGCGCGACTCCCGAAAGTCCTCACCTTTCGCGCGACGTAAGCGCTGCGCTCATTCAATCGATGCGTTTTTCAGCCCATGCACCGCGACGACGTTCTTCATCACGTCGACGATCGCCGTTCTAACCTGCGCGGGCAGATGGCCGAAAAACTCGTCGTCGTTCTGATCGCCCAGTTGTGCCAGTTCAGGGACGAGCGCCCGTGCGGCATCGCTTAACGCGATCAGATGATTGCGGCGGTCTTCGTCGACCGTCTCGCGTTCGAGCAGCCCTTTCGCCTCGATCCGCGCCAGCAGCCTGGACACCGCGCCCTTGCTGATGCCCGTGCGCGCGGCGAGCGCGGTTGCCGACGTGGGCCCCGACGCGTAGATCTCGCGCAACAGCACCCACTCAGAAACCGTGACACCATGTGCTTCCATCTTCGTCTGGAACCCGTGCGACACGTGATTCGACACGAGGCGCAACCAGTAACCGACGTGCGCTTCGACATCGCTGACGGGGCTTGTGCGCGCAGCCCGCGCCGGCTTCCTGCGAGACGGCCCGACCGCACTGCGCTTTTGACGGGAACCTTGCATCGACGTGAGCGAACCTTCAGAAAAGGAAGCAACGGAGAGAATGCGATATTAGTTTCCTAGGAAACCATTGGCAACTTGTCGCACCGTCCAGGCGACCCCCGAATTCCCTCACCTTCAGTTTCGAAGTGCGCGCACAGGTGCGCATATCCTCACCTCGGCCGCTCCCGAATCTTCTCACCTACCGGTATCGACACGTGCGCCGCAGAATATAATCGGAGCCGACGGTCGATTACTCGTCGCGAGGCGGCAGCGCGTTGCGCCGCCTCTTCCCCGCTGGCATCACGCAGCTCGAACGGCAGTTCCTGACAATCCGGCAAAGGAGAAAGAATGAATACAAACGGCGCGAGCAGAATCCTCAGCGCAGTGTTCGCGGTGGCAATCGCGACTTGCGCGACCTATGCGAACGCACAAACGCGCGAGATGCCGACCGACGCGTCGATGCAAAGCCAGGCGGCCCCAGCGGCTTCGAACCGGAACAACAACCGGTCCGACAGCGCGATCGTCCGCGACGTCCGCCGTGCTTTCACGCGCACGACGAACCTCAATTCGGCGAATATCCGTGTCGACTCGCGCCACGGCGTCGTTACGCTGAGCGGCACGGTGCCCCAGCAATCGCAAATCGCGCGAGCCGGCAACGCCGCGCGATCGGTTCGCGGCGTCAGAAGCGTGCATAACCGGCTGACCGTGCGACGGCGCGCCAATCAGTGAGCGCGGCGTGGCGGCATCGGTCAGACGGATCGATGCCGCCTGTTCGACCTTCCCCCTATATCGGTCTTGCTCCCCACGTCATTCAGAGTGCGCAGCGTTGCGCCCCGTACATAATTTCTGCTCTGCTTAAGAAACAGGTTGACCTCGGCGGAAGGCGACCTCTAGAATCAAAAAATCATCATCAATGGGGCTCACGCCTTGGACACCTGCAGTAGCCGAATTTCGAACAGATTCGCTGCCTGACCGGCAGGACGTCCGCGCTCTCTTCATCAGCCGCCGTCTTGCCAGCAGGCAGACGGTGCGCGCCGCAGTCTTTTCCCGTGCACCTTACATAACGTCGTATCCGCATGACAGGAACGCCGCGTTCAAACGCGTCCCTACGCTGATACGGCATCGCATCGCGAGCCTCGCGCCCGCGGTCGCGTTTGCGCGCGCGTTGTCGGTCAACGCAGTCAGTTCAACGCAATGCGCGCGAACGCGTGGATAAACACGTGTGGAGCGAGCGTACGCAGTGCCTGCTACATACCGACAAGGAGCCGCCATGCCTGACAGTGACAGTTATCCCTTATGCCGCTTCCCCGTTCTATTAACTGAGGAAAGCGAGTAGACCTCCACCGCCGCGCCCGGACATACGCGGCCTCCGTGTCTGCTGGCTTTCCACCAGCGCGCCGAAACCGGCGCACGGAGATCCCTCATGCAATTCGGCCTCCTTCTTTCGAAGTTCCCGCGCGTGCAGGAATCGCGCGCCTTTTACGACGCGCTGCTCGTGCTGCAACCTCGCGAATCGCGTCCGTTCATCGCCTTCTGCCGGCGCGTGATGTCGCGCGTGGCATAGCGTTTCGCGATCCGACCTTCGACAAATACAACCAGGAGAGAACGACATGTCTACTCCGACGAACATTTCCACGGCACGCACCGCCGTGCTCGATTCGGCACACGTTGGCGATATCAAGGGCGCGCTCGGCACGATCGCTCACCATGACATCGCGCCGCGCACCAGCTGGTGGGCGCGCGTGCGCACGCTGCTCGCGATCCTCGGCCCCGGGCTGATCGTGATGGTCGGCGACAACGACGCGGGCGCATTCGGCACCTACACGCAGGCCGGCCAGAACTACGGCACCACGTTGCTGTGGACCATGCTGTTGCTGGTGCCGGTGCTGTTCGTCAATCAGGAGATGGTGTTGCGGCTCGGCGCGGTGACGGGCGTCGGCCACGCACGGCTCATCTTCGAGCGCTTCGGCAAGTTCTGGGGCGCGTTCAGCGTCGTCGATCTGTTCCTGCTGAACGCGCTGACCATCGTGACGGAATTCATCGGCATCACGTTCGTGCTCGACTTCTTCGGCGTCTCGAAGATTGCCGGCGTGTGCATCGCCGCGGCGCTGACGATGGCCGCCGTCAGCACCGGCGACTTCCGCCGCTTCGAACGCTTCGCGGTCGTGCTGTGCGTGTTGAGCCTGCTGCTCGTGCCGGTGCTCGTGTCGATTCATCCTCCGGTCGGCCAGATCGCGCGCGACTTCTTCATTCCGAACTGGCCCGCGCATTCGAAGCTGTCCGACGTGATGCTGCTCGTGATCGGCATCGTCGGCACGACGGTGGCGCCCTGGCAGTTGTTCTTCCAGCAGAGCTATGTGGTCGACAAGCGCATCACGCCGCGCTTCATGAACTACGAAAAGGCCGACCTGTGGATCGGCATCGTGTTCGTGCTGATCGGCGCCGTCGCGATGATCTCGTTCAGCGCGGCGCTGTTCGACGGCCGGCCCGAGTTCGGCAACTTCGCGGACGCAGGCGGTGTGATTGCGGGTCTAGAGAAATACGCGGGACGTACCCCCGCGGTGCTGTTTGCGATCGCGCTGTTCGATGCTTGCGTGATCGGCGCGGCAGCCGTGTCGCTATCGACCGCCTATGCGATCGGCGATGTGTTCAAGATCCGCCATTCGCTGCACCGTGGCGTGTCGGATGCGAAGGGCTTCTATCTCGTGTACTTCGCGATCGTCGGGGCAGCCGCGGCTTTGGTGCTGATTCCTGGCAGCCCGCTCGGCCTGTTGACCGAAGCGGTGCAGACGCTTGCCGGCGTATTGCTGCCAAGCGCGACCGTGTTCCTGCTGCTGCTGTGCAACGACCGCGCGGTGCTCGGGCCATGGGCCAACTCGAAGAAGCTCAATCTGTTTACCGGCGCGGTGATCTGGGTGCTCGTGATGCTGTCGATCATCCTGACCGCGTCGGTGATCTATCCGGACATCGCGGCGGACACGATCATCGAAGTCCTTGCGGGCGGCACGTTGCTCGCCGTCGTCGGGTATACGGCGAGCATCGGGATTCGCAAACTGCGGGGCGAGTCCGCGACCGAGCCGGCTCCGGTCTATGCGAAAGATGCGCGCAACAATTGGCGCATGCCGCCGCTCGACGAACTGCCGCCGCCGCGTCTGACGCTCGCCAAACGCCTTTGGATGGGCGTGCTGCGCGGCTATCTGCTGCTCGCGATCGCACTCGTGATCGTCAAGGTCGTGCAGATGGCATTGCTGAAGTAGTGCGAAAGGTGAGGAGTTCCAGGAGGTCCGGACAATGGTGAGGTTTTTCGGGAGCCGTGTCCGGAGCGACCAGACAAGCGCTGCCGAGGCCTAAGCGGACCGGCAGCGCTTCGAATCACTCATTGCCCTTTCCACGCCCGCGGCACCCGGTGAAAATTGCGGTCGAAGTAAATCAGACTGTCGCCGTCGGCACGCACGCGAATCCGCGTGGTCTCCACGAACATGACCGAGTGCGAGCCGACCTCCTTCGCTTCCACGATCTTCCCCTGCAAGCTCGCGAGCGCGCCGCGCAGCACCGGCACGTCGTTTTCACCCTGATCCCACACAGGCAGCTTGAAGCGGTCCTCCATCGAAAGACTGGTCATGCCCGCAAAGTGACGCGCGATACTTTCGAGGCTCGCCGGCAGCACGTTGATACACACATCGCGGTTTCCGACGAACACCGCGTGCATCGCGCTCGACCGGTTCAGGCAGATCAGCAGCGTCGGCGGCGCATCGGTGACCGAGCACACCGCGCTCGCCGTGATGCCGCAGCAGCCGTGCGGACCGGCCGTGGTGATCACGTTGACCGCGGCGCCGAGGTGCGCCATCGCCTGCCTGAACTGCTGGCGGTTTTCATCGATCCCGGCATCAGCCTGGATTGCTTGGCTCGACATGTTGAAGTCTCCTGTGTTCGGTTGCCGGTCGTCGGAAGATGAACCGGAAGTGTTAGCGAGTGCTTTGCGGCCGCTTTTCGGCCAGCTATGATGAAAGCCCTCTGACGATCATTCCCGCGTGCCATTTCCGCGCACGCGTCTGCCCATTCCAATGCCGCGAAGCGACCGCCCTCCCGTCACCGATGCCGCCCCCATCGTCTATATCGTCGACGACGACAACGGCATGCGCACGTCGCTCGCGTGGCTGCTCGAATCGGTCGGCATCCAGTCGCAGGGCTTCGTCAGTGCGGCGGATTTCCTGCGCGCCTTCGACCTCAACGTGCCTGGCTGTCTCGTGCTCGACGTCCGCATGCCGGAGGTCAGCGGCTTCGACGTGCAGGAAGAGCTGAACCGTCGCGGCGCCACCTTGCCGATCATTTTCGTCAGCGGCCACGGCGATATCCCGATGTCGGTGCGCGCGTTGCAGCACGGCGCGATCGACTTCGTCGAGAAGCCGTACAACTCGCAGCAGATGCTCGAACGCATCCAACGCGCGATGAAACTCGCGTCGCAGCGTCACGCGAAACACATGCGCCAGCTCGAACTGCGCGAGCGGATCAACTCGCTCACGTCGCGCGAGAAGGAAGTGCTGCACGGTTTGATCGAGGGCAAACCGAGCAAGGTGATTGCCTCGGACCTGTCGATCAGCGTGAAAACCGTCGACGTACATCGCGCGAGCATCAAGGAGAAGCTCGGGGCTTCGTCGATTCCGACGCTCGTGCGCGGCGTGCTCGAAGTGTGGGGCTCACCGGACGAGCGCACGGAATGACGCAGCCGCCTTTGCACACGCATCAGCGCATGTACAGGCCTCCGTTGACGTCCCAGCACGCGCCGTTGGCGAAATAGGCGTCGCCGGAAGCGAGCATCACTGCGACATCGGCGACATACGATGCCGCTCCCAGCTTTCCGACGGGTATCCCTTCGATCACCTTCGCCAGTTTGTCCGCCGGCACGCTTTCGTGAACGATCGGCAAATCGAGCGGCCCGGGCGAGATCGCGTTGACCGTCACGCCGCGCGCGGCGAGATCGCGCGCGAAGACCTTGGTCAGCGTCAACACGCCGCCCTTCGCGGCCGCATAATGCGCGCCCGTGGCCGAGCCGCCGTTCTGCCCCGCCAGCGATGCGATATTGACGATGCGGCCCACGCCGCGCTGCGCGAAGTACTGGCCGAATACCTGGCAGCCGAACAGCACGCTGCGCAGATTCACGTTGATGACCTGATCGAACTGCTCGGCGGTGATGTCCATCACGGGCACGACCTTCGAGGCGCCCGCATTGTTGACGAGCGCATCTACCGCGCCCCAGCGTTCGAGCAGCGCGTCGCGCGCCGCTTCGAAATCCGCCTTGCGCGTGACGTCGAGCCGGATCGCGCAGGCGCTCGAACCGTCGCTGCTCAGTTCATGCGCTAGCGCTTGCGCGGGTTCGATCGCGATATCGGCCAGTGCGACCTTGTAACCTGCCTCGTGAAAACGACGCGCGAGCACTTCACCCAGTCCGCGCGCGGCGCCCGTCACGAGCGCGATTCTGTTCGACATGTTGCTGACTCCTTGATTACGTTCAGGCGGATCGCGCGAGCCGCGCTTCGATATGCGCGGCGACCGCGCACACCTTTTCGTCGTCGTTCTTGCGACCGATGATCTGCAGGCCCGCCTTCAGCGTCGAGTGCTCGATCGGAACCGGTAGCGTCAACGCCGGATGCCCGCTCAGGTTGAACGGCCGGATCAACGACGACATGCCGATCACCGACGTGCCGGCGCGTGCCGCTTCAAGCGTGATCGGCAATGACGGCATCGTCGGCAGCACGAGTACGTCGACACGGTCGAGCGCGCGGTCCACTTCGTCGGCAAACGCCTGCCGCACGCGTTCGGCCGCGTCGAGATCGGCGGCGCTGGTGGTCGCGGCTGCGCGCAGGCGCGCGTCGATATCGGCGCCGAGCTTGCCGCTTGCCACCAGATGGCCGAACGCGCGCGAGGTCTCCGCGTTGATCACCGAGAGGCCGGCCGTGAATGCGTCCTTCAGCGACGCGAGTTCGATCGGTTGCGTGGCGAGCGTGGTCTTTGCGACAGCCTCCGCGACCGCTTTGGCGATGTCTTCGTCAGCATCGACTGCGACCATGCCGATACGCAGTTGCGAAACGTCGCGATGCGCGTCGTCCGCGCGAAACGAAGGATCGATCGCTGTCATTACGCGGATCAGCGTGCCCATGTCGCGCGTGAACGGCCCAACACAGTCGAGTGTCGTCACGCGCGGCGCCACGCCGTGCCGCGACACGCGGCCGAACGTCGGCTTCAGGCCGATCACGCCGCAGCATGCGGCGGGGCCGCGCACCGAGCCGCCGGTGTCGGTGCCGAGCGCGGCGTCGACGAGCTTCTGTCCGACCGCCGATGCGGACCCGCTCGACGAGCCGCCCGGAATGCGTGCCGCGTCCTGCGGATTGAGCGGCGTGCCGCTAAAGTCGTTGATCCCGGTCATGCCGAACGCGAGCTCGTGCATGTTGGTTTTGCCGGTGATGCGCCAGCCGGCGTCGAGCAAACGCTGCACGACTTCGGCGTGCTCCGGTGCAGGCGGTGCGTCGGCGAGCGCGCGGCTTGCCGCCGTCGTCGCGTAGCCGGCGATGTCGATGCTGTCCTTGATCGCGATCGTCGGCGCGTCGGCGTTGTCCGTCGCGCTCAGATCGAAGGTCTGCAGAAATGCGCTCATGCCGAAACTCCCAAGGCCGGGTTGACTTGCCACGGTGCATCGAAAAGACGCTCGGTACGGAAATGGCGGATCAGCCATGTCGCGCCCGCATCGTGAGCGGCGGGCACGAAGTCCACTTCAAGACGCGCCGCGATCAGTTCGGCTTTCGCATCGACATAACCCGAAGCCTGCAACATGATCCAGCGACCCTTCGCCGTCTCGCCGTTCACCTCGATGTGCTCCGCGGTCAGAAAGTGCACGTTGGTCGCGAAGTGCGGCGTGGGCGGCAGATAACGCTGCAGCATCGCGACGATCTGCGCCGGCCCTTCGAGACGCCCGAACTTGTTCGCGTACTGCGGGCCGATGCCTTCCCAGATCGCATCCTCGGCGAACAGCGCGGCGAGCGCTTCGCCTTCGAGCGCGCGCACCGGCACATCGCACAGCGCCATGTAGCGCGCGATCGTGTTGCGCACCGCGTTCTGCGCTTCGAGCGCCTTGACGCGCGCGAGCAGCGCGTCGATAGCCGCTGCGCTTACCGCCTCGGTCATCGCGTCACGCATGGTTGGCGACCGCCGGCGGCACCGTCAGCGCACGGCCCACGCGCGCCTCGATCTTGCCGTAGCGCCACAGGTTGTAGTCGCCGACCGGCGTCGTCCGATACAGATTGCACACGGCCACCGCGGTATCGAAGTCGGCGACGTCGGCCATGATGTAGAACGTCCACGGCGCGCCGTCGGCATTGCCGACCACGAGCCGGTCGTCGTCCATCACGCCCAGCACGCGCACGTTTTCCATCGCTTCGATCGCGCTCAGCATCTTGCCGTACGCTTGCCACACCTCGCCGATCTGTTCGCGCGGCAAGTCGAAGAAGTTCTGCGTGACGCCGCAGCAGAACAGCACACGCAAAGGCAGGTTTCGGTTGTCGCTCATGGGGACGTTCCTTGGTTCGATTGATTGAAAAGAGCTCACAGATAGCCGGGAATCGGCTGCACGCCGACGAACACGGCGCCGGCTCCGTCGTAATTGCCTTCGCCGAGGAAGGCGTGTTGCGTGACTACCATCGCGTCGCGCGCGAGACGTTGCAGCGGATGGTTGCGATAGATCGCCATCGTGCCGCCCAGCCGATACGCGCGGTTCACCACATCCGCGCCCTGGTGCGCGATCTGCGTGGCCGACAGGCGCAGCAGGCTCACCTGATCGGGCGTTACGTCGTTGCCCGCGAGGATCGACTGCCACACGCTGTCGGTCGCTTCGTAGAAGAACGCGCGTGCCGAACGCAATTGCGCTTCGGCCTTCGCGAGTTCGATGCGGTAGTACGCACGGTCCGCCAGTTGCGGCGCACCGGTCGTCGTCTTGCGGCCGCCGGACATCGCGTTGGCAACATCGAGCGCCGCGCGCGCGAGGCCCAGATTGACCACCGCCAGCACTTGCGCCGCGTACGCGATGGTCGGATAGCGGTAGAGCGGCTCATCGACCGTCGGCGCGCCGCCGCGCACGAAGGTCCAGTCTTCTTCGACGAACTGGTTGGTGACGCGCAGATCGTGACTGCCGGTGCCTTGCATGCCGACCACGTTCCAGTTCTCGACGATCTCGACCTGCTCGGGTCGGAACACCGCGGTGCGCGGCTTGCCCGGCGCTTCGCCGGCCTTGCCCGTGCCGATGCCGACGCCGAGCCAGTCCGCGCCCTTGCAGCCGCTCGCGAATTTCCACGTACCGTTGACGCGATAGCCGTTCGCCTCGGGCGCCGCGTTTTGAACCGGAAAGAGACCGCCCGCGAACACCTGATCGGGACCGCTCGCGTAAATCTCGGCCTGGGTCGCGAGCGGCAATGCGGCGAGATACAGGTTGGCCGAGCCGAAGCTCGCGACCCACGCCGCGGAGCCGTCGACGGTCGCGATCCGTTCGATCAGCGCGAGAAATTCGCCGGGCGCGCGCGCATCGCCGCCGAAGCGCTTCGGCGTGGCCGCCCGATAGATGCCCGCGCGCTTGAGCATGTCGATCACATCGCGCGGCACGTGCGACAGGCGTTCGAACTCTTCGCGTCTCTTCGCGATTTCGGCGAGCGCGTCATCCAGTGCCTGTTCGGTGGATGGGGCGAGGTAGTCCTGCTTGTTGACAGCGGCGGCGAGCGACATGGACGTCTCCGTATCCTGTGACATCGATTAGTAAGTGGACGCGTGCTCCTTGCACACGGTGAAGCCAGTCTAGAAACGCCAATAAACGCGAACAATTGGGAAGAGATGACGCGGCTTAGGCAAATCTCCCCATACGGGTAAGGATTTCTTTAGCGATGCGTCGCAAGACCGGTGGTATGGTTGACGCCGTCGGCATTTGCGCATTGATCCCCTTCCCATGACCCCGCCCACCGAACATGATTTCCGCGTGCTGCTCGATGCGCTCAATCAGTGCGTGCTGCTGCACGACGCCGAGACCAAAGCGATCGTGTGGGCGAATCGCGCCGCGTGCGTCGCGCTCGGCTTTACGCTCGACGAACTGCTGCCGCTGAAGGCCCACGACATGACGCGCAACGACGCGCGCTACCGGCGCGAAATCGCCGTCGACGCAATGGACCGTTCGGCCCAACAGGGGCCACAAGCGTATGAGTGGTGCTATCGCTCGCGCACGGGCGTCGACATGTTGTCCGAAGCGATTGCGACGTATGTGCCGCTGAGCGGGCGACCGGTCGTGATGGTGCAGTTTCGCGACATCAGCGAAGAAGAGGCGATGCGTCAGAAGCTGCGCAGCTACGAAACGCGGTTGCGCGAGTACATGCAGGATCTCGACGAAGGCGTCGCGCTGATTGCGCGACGCGGCAAGGTCGCTTATCTGAGCGAGTCCGGACGGCGCGTGCTTGGCGTTGCGTCCGATGCGCCGCTCGGCGTGGCGCTCGACTATTGCACGCGCGAGGACCGCGACCGCCTCGCGAGCCAGCTGCGTGACGCGCCCCTTGAACATTCCACCGGCGCGCAGCGTTACCGGATCAAACGGCGTGACGGAGTTGAACGGTGGCTGCGCATTACGTGCCGGCGCGTCGATATCGCCGGTGAACTCAACGGCGTGCTCGTGCACTTTCGCGACGTCAGCGAAGAAGTGGCGTTGGAAGAAACGCGCCGCACCGACGCGCGCATGCTCGAATACGCGGGACGCTATAACGCGATGGGCGAAATGGCAACCGCGATCGCGCACGAGCTGAGTCAACCGCTCGCGGCGGTACGCAATTTCATCGAAGGCGCGATCCAGCGCCTGAATCAACCGGATGCGATCGACAGCGCGGTGTGGGGACTGCGCGCCGCGGACCGGCAAGCGGAGCACGCGGCGCTGATCATCAGGAGCGTGCGCGAATTCGTCGGCAAGCGCGAACCCGTCGCGACAGAAGTGGATTTGCGCGACGTGCTCACGGATGTCGCGTACTTCATTCAACTGCGCGCGCGCGATGAAGACGTGAGCGTCAACCTCGAACAGGCGACGCAGCCGCTGCCGATTCGTTGCGAACGCGTGCTGATCGGGCAGGTGATTCTGAATCTGGCGTTCAATGCGGTGGATGCGCTGACGGAAACGAAACAGGCCGGCCGTGTGATCACGCTGGCCACGTCGCGAAACGGTGACGTAGCCGAGCTTCACGTGATCGACAACGGCCCGGGCGTGTCCGACGACGTGCTCGACCGCCTGTTCGACGGCTTTTCTTCGTCGAAGGCGGCCGGCAACGGCATCGGGCTGTCGTTGTGCAAGAACATCGTTTCCCGCCACGACGGACGCATCTGGGCGCAGCGCGCGGCAACGGGCGGCCTCGACTGCCGCTTTGCGTTGCCGCTGCTGTCGCAGGCCTGAGCGCATCGCGAAGCTAGCGGCCCAGCGCCCGCGCGGTCTTGCCGCCGAGACCGAAGTCCGTGTTCGGGATGTCCTTGATCATCACGCGCGTGGAAGGCAGCGGCACGTCGAGGATCGTCGACATTGCTTCGGATAGCTGCGCAACCAACGCGACTTTCTGCGCATCGGTACGCCCGGCGATCAGGATCGCGATCGCGACCGGCAATGCGGCAGGCGTGAGCTTGCCGCCAAGACCGATGTTCGCCGCCGCCAGCTCCGACAACAGAATGCGCACGGACTCCGCGGGCGCGCCGATCGCCTGGACGGTCGCATCGGTCAAGCCTTGAATCAGCTGCGCCTTGCGTTCATCCGCATAGCCTTGCGGCAGATAGACTTCGAGTGTCGGCATGATGACCCGTCAGAGCAGGAAGCCGATCGCGCTCAGCGCATCGGTCGAATCGATCAGGCGGATCACCTTCTCAACCAGGCGCGGCTCGCCGCTCGCTATGCTGATCTTGTGCGTCAGATCGGCCGCGAAGATCGTCGGCGTGCCGCGCTTGTACGCGATGATGATCTGCGACGATTTCACTTCGACCCTGTCCGCGCTGTCGCTCGCGAGCGTGAAGCGCGACACCGTGCGCACCGTGCGCGCCGCATCCGACGCGGACGCCGAATAGCCGGACGTCATGCGCTGCACGCGCAACTCGCGCATGTGCTGATCGTCGTATGCGTAGTTCAGCGTGGCTGCGTAGTCGGTCGTGTTCGGATCGATCGGCACCACGTAGTGGCCGGCCGGGTCCCACAACTCCAGCCACTCGCGGTAGTCGCGACGATCGAGCAATTCGGCTTCGCGCCAGATGAATTCGATCGCGCGCGCAAAGGTCTGGTGGGAAAAGAGTGCGTTTCTGTCGTCCATCATGCCTGCTCCATCATTGCGCGCCATTGCCTGTAGGCTTCGCGCATGCCGGTTTCGTCGGTTGCGTGTGCGGTTTTCTCGCCGTTCGCGGCGGTCGTTTCGCGATTCAGACCGCGATTGACGAGGATCGGTACGTCCGCTCCCGCATGCGAGCCGCGCTGTACGCGCTCCCACGCTTCAGCGTCGTCGGGGCTGCCGAAGCCGAACGGGCCCTGGAAGTGTTCGTGAATGCGCAGGCGCACACGGTTCGCTTCGTCGGGGCCGCCGTCCATCGCGAGCGCGACGTGGCGGATCTCCGTTTCCTCGGCGGAAATGGGCCTCAGCACGCGGAAGAACGCCATCGACAGCGCGAGGTTCGGGAACAGGTTCAGGTTGAAGCCGACGCCCATCAGCGAGCGCACGATGCGGCGCACTTCTTCCGGCGTGTGTTTCTGCGCGAGCTGCGCGGCGAGTTCGCTGAAGCGCTCGGGCAGCGGCGCGCCGTCGTCCTTGTCGAGATCGACGATCTCGGGCACCAGCACCGCGAGGCTGTGACCGTTGCCGAGCGAGCGGCAGAACGCCTGGTCGCTCGTCATGAAGCTGGTGATCGCGGCGGCGGTCTCGTCGTCGATCGACTTCATCCACGACTTGTGCACGACCGGGAAGTGGTACAGGTCCGTGGTGTTCTCGAGCTGGATCTTCCAGTTGCCCTTGAACTTGAACTTGTGCTCGCCGTTCGCCTTGATCGGATAACCCGCGCCCTGCTTCATGAAAAGGTCGATCCACGGCTTCGCGCCGCCGAGGAAGTCTTCGAGCGGTTCGATCGTTTCGTTGAAGCTCGCGAAGATCAGGCCTTGATAGACGCCCACGCGCAGCTTCTTCAGCGGCAGATCGCCCTTCTCGCACACGCCTTCGTAGCCGTCACCGTATGGCAGCGCGCGCAGCGTGCCGTCGAGCGCATACGACCAGCTGTGATACGGGCACGTAAAGCCCTTCGCATTGCCCTTGTGCTCTTCGCACACCGTCGCGCCGCGATGACGGCAGCGATTCTGCAGCACGTTGACCGCGCCGCTCTTGTCGCGCACGACGATCACCGGCTGGCGGCCTATCGTCGTCGTGATGAAATCGCCGGGCTTCGGCAACTCGCTGTCGTGCGCGACCCAGATCCACGTCTTGTAGAAGATCCGATCGAGCTCGGCTTCGAACAGCTCGGGATCGTAGTACAGGGAAGGCGCGATGCGATCGGCCTCGGCGCGCTTCGCTAAAGCGCTCGTGTCGATGGTTTGATAGGTGGGCGTACTCATCGTATGCGGGGAAAGTTGCGTGGTTGGAATGAAGACGCACATCAGCGCATCCTCTCGTTGACATCAGTCTCGCTTTGCGACGATCATGCGTCAAATCGATTAAAAACAGGTCGCCGGATAAATCCGGCTGATATCTAAGGTTCCCCATGACTTCCATCGACCACGTCGATCTCAATCTGCTGAGGGTGTTTCAGGCGATCGTCGAGGAGCGCAGCCTGACGAAAGCGGGCGAACGCCTCGCGCTGTCGCAGCCCGCGGTCAGCTATTCGCTCGGCCGTCTGCGCACGATGTTCGACGACCCGCTCTTCATCCGCACGCGCGCCGGCATGCAGCCGACGCCCGTCGCGCTCGAACTCGCGGAGATCGTCGGCCACGCGCTCGATACCGTGCGCCAGGCGTTGCGTTACGCGGAACGTTTCGATCCGACGACGAGCACGCGCACGTTCCGTCTGTCGCTATCGGATGCGGGCGAAATGGCCTATCTGCCCGCGCTGTGCGCGGCGCTGCAAAAGTCCGCGCCGCGCGTGAAGCTGGTGGTCGAGCCGTTGCCGGTCGAGGAGATGGAGGAGGCGCTGCGCTCGAGCCGGCTCGACTTCGCGATCGGCAATCTGCCGTCGCTACTGCCGCGCACGCGGCATAGCCTGCTGTTCGAGGAATCGTATGTGTGCATGACGCGCAAGCGCCGCGACCTGCCGAGCGGCGACACGCTGAAGCTCGAACGCTTTCTCGCCGCGTCGCATATCCAGGTGCGCTCGCTCGAACATAGCCACCATGCGCTCGACGACGCGCTGCGCGCGCAAGGCGTCGGCCGCAATATCGCGTTCGCGTTGCCGCACTTTGTCGCGGTGCCCGGCGTGCTCGCCGCGACGGATCTGTTCGCGACGCTGCCCGAACGGCTTGCGCATATCCTCAATCGCGGCGACGCGTTCCGGATCTACGCACTGCCCGTGCCGCTGCCGAAGGCCGCCGTGACGATGCACTGGCACGAGCACTTCCACGAGGACGAAGGCATCGCGTGGATGCGCGGCCTCATCACCGAGATCCTCGCGAGCTTCGAGAAGATGTGACTGCGCCGGAGCGAATCAGAGGTCGAGCACGAGCACGGGGGTTCGCGAGCGCGACACGCAGCAGCAGATCACGCTATTGCTCGCGCGCTCGGCCTTGCTCAGGCAGTGATCGCGATGCTCGGGCTCGCCGCTGACCACATCGACCATGCAGGTGCCGCACACGCCTTCGCCGCATGACGTGTCCACTTCGATGCCGATTGACGCGAGCGCATCGACGATCGACGTCTTCGCATCGACCCGCACCGTCTGACCGCTGCTCGCCAGTTGCACGTCGAAGCTGTCGAGTGACGTCTCGCCCGCGGGTGCCGGCTCCGCCTTGAAGCGTTCGAGATGAATCGACTCCGCGGGCAAGCGTTGCCCAGCGCTGGCGACGACGAGATCCATGAACGGCGACGGACCGCAGGTGTAGACATGCGCGTTCGCGCCTGCATCGCTCAGGCACGCATCGAGCGCGGGTTTCAGCGCGTCGGGCTCTACGCCGAAATGCAGCTTCACGTGCTGTGCGAACGGCTCGCGCGTGAGCAGCGTCATGAACGCCGCGTGCGCTTCGCTGCGGGCGAAGTAGTGCAGCGTGAAGCGCGCCTGCCGCGCGGCGAGCCGATAAGCCATCGACAGCAACGGCGTAATGCCGATGCCCGCGCCGATCAGGATGTGCTCGTCCGCGCTTTCTTCGAGGCGAAAAAGGTTGCGCGGAGCGCCGACCGACAGCTCGGTGCCGACGCTGACCTCTTCATGAAGCGAACGCGAGCCGCCGCGCGATTGCTCTTCCTTCTTCACCGCGAAGATCTGCGAGTCCAGACACTCGGGGTCGCCGCACAACGAATATTGCCGCGTGACGCCCGAAGGACTCGTGACGTCGATATGGGCACCCGGTTCGTAACGCTCGAACGGCAGCCCATCGAGCCGCGAAATGCTGAATGAGCGGACGCCGTGCGCTTCTTCGCACAACGCGTCGACGCGGACTTTCAGGGTTGAAGCTTGCATGATTGCCTTCCGATGTGTTGCTGGGGACGATATGCCAAGATTACCGTCACACATCGAATAAACAAAATAGATTAAAAAGCCTTTCCCGCATCAATCCCATTGATGTTACCGGCGAGCGGCGTTGCGGCTTCCGCCGTTGCTTGCGTCTGCCCGTTCATGCGCGCCTGCAGCGCCTCACGTTCGAGGCTCGCGCGATAGTGCCTGCAGCCGACGAACAGCAGCGCCACCGTCAGCGCGGTTGCGATCCCGTTGACGGCGCTCATCGAATGACCGACGGCGAGCGGCGAGCCGAATACCTTATCCGTGATCAGCGCGACCAAGGTGGTGCCGAGGCCCAGCCCGATCAGGTTCGACACGAGCAGAAACATCGCGGAAACCTGCGCGCGCATTTGATTCGGCGCGAGCGACTGCATCGCGGCTGCGGATGTCGCGAGCGGGAACGACGCGAAAAACATCGCGACGACGAACCACGCAAGCGATGCACCGACGCTCGTGCTGTGCGCAAACGCGACCGCCGGTACGAACATGCACGCCGCTCCAATGCACGCGGCACGCAACGGCGCATCGGCATGGCCGCGATGCAGCAGCCAGTCGCTGAGCCAGCCGCCGCCGAAGACCCCCGCCGTATTGGCGACGAGCAGCACCGCACCGAGCGTGTAACCGGCTTCGACCGGCGACAGCCCGAAGTGACGCATATAGAACGCGGGGCTCCAGCTCATCAGGCAGTACAGCGTCATCGCGTAGAACGAGAATCCGAGGTAGTGGCAGAAGAACGTCTTGCGATGCGCGCCGATGAAGCGCAGCGACTCCGCCATCGACACGCGTTTGACGTGGCCGCTGCGATCCTGCGCGAGACCTTTGCGCCCGGGGTCGCGTACCGTCAGCCGGAAGAGCAGCGCGATCAGCAGACCGGGCAAGCCGACGATCAGAAACGTGACCTGCCACGCGCGCACGTCGCCGACTACCGGCAATGTGAATGCGCTCGCATGCTTGAGCAAGGCGATCACATAACCGCCCAGCAGAAACGCCACCCCACCGCCAATGAACGAGCCGAGCGAATAGACGCCCACCGCGCGGCCCAGCCGCGATTTCGGAAAGAGGTCGGCGAGCATCGAATAGGCTCCGGGCGACAGCGCCGCTTCGCCGACCCCGACGCTCATCCGCGCAAAGAACATCTGCACGAAATTCTGGCTGATGCCGCACGCGGCTGTCGCGACGCTCCACAACGCGATGCCGCCGGCGATGATGCGCGGCCGCGGGAAGCGGTCTGCCAGATACGCGAGCGGCATGCCCATCACCGCATAAAACAGCGAAAAAGCGAAGCCTTGCAGCAGGCTGAACTGCGTATCGGTCAGTTGCAGATCGCGCTTGATCGGCTCGATCATCAGCGCAATCACCTGTCGATCGACGAACGAAAATATGTAAGCGAGCATGCAGATGATGACGACATACCACTCATAGGTATAGCGCTTACTTTCCGCGGGGGTTGTGCTCGGCGCGCTCATCGCGTGTCTCCGGTAAGGGCGTGGAAAAGCATTCGCGCAAGCGGTCGCTGCGCGAATGCTTTCGGGTTTAGCGGGGGAAAAACGCGTTGCAGTTACCGATGACGCGTTTCGTGCGTGAACTTCAGCGTCACGACGGTGATGAGACTGAGCGCGATCAGGAACACCGCCACCGGCCAGTAGGCCTGGTAGTGCGCGAGCAGCGCGGTGGCGATCAGCGGCGACAGGCCGCCCGC
Organism: Paraburkholderia sp. UYCP14C; assembly: GCF_004197395.1. Lineage (GTDB taxonomy): Bacteria > Pseudomonadota > Gammaproteobacteria > Burkholderiales > Burkholderiaceae > Paraburkholderia. Next base: position 93,792 of record NZ_SELS01000001.1, read on the forward strand.
GAAGATCGACGCAACTTCGTGACCGAGCGCCACGCCGGAATAGCGGACCTCGGTGCTGAACAGTTCGCCGACGAGCGCGGGCAGCGTGCCGATCATCGCGCCGTGGCAGACCGCCGTGCCGAGCACGAGCGCGAGCCAGATCAGCGGCGTGGACTGCGTGTTCAGCAGCCAGAAGAACGGAAACGCCATCACCGCGAGCGACACCGCACCGATCATGTACACCGGCTTGCGCCCGATGCGGTCCGACAGCTTGCCCCACGCGAGCATCGCGCCCATTTCGACGACCATCGCGAGCATCACGCCCATCAGCATCACCGAATTCGAAATGCCGACGAACTTGCCGTACACCAGCGAGAACGCGAGAAAGATATAGGCGCCGCCGTTTTCCGCGACCCGCAGACCCATCGCCATCAAGATCTCTTTCGGATGACGCTTGATCGCTTCGAGCACCGGCATATGCGCGGTCTTGCCGGCCTTTTCCGCATTCTCGAAGTCGCGGCTTTCCGGCAGGTTGTGACGAATATAGACGCCGAGCGCAAAGATCAGAATGCTCGCGAGAAACGGCAGACGCCATCCCCACGAGATGAACTGATCGTGCGGCAGCGCCTGCACCGCGAGGAACGCACCCGCCGACAGCACGAAGCCGCCGCCCACGCCGAGCTGACTCCACGCCGCGAAATAGCCGCGCTTTTCGGGCGGAGCGTTCTCGCTGATCATCAGCACGCCACCGCCCCATTCGCCACCCGATGCGATGCCCTGCAGCAAGCGCAAGCCGGCGAGCGCCGCGGGGGCGGCCAGACCGATGTGATCATAGGTCGGCAACAGCCCGATGCCGAAGGTCGCAAAGCCCATGATCAGCAGCGTCCAGACGAGCGACGCGCGGCGTCCATAGCGGTCGCCGATATGCCCGAACACGATGCCGCCGAGCGGACGCGCGACGAAGCCGATCGCAAACGCGGCAAACGCGCCGATCGTGCCGATCAGCGGGTCCGCGTGCGCGGGGAAGAACAGTTGACCGAGCACGAGCGCGGCCGCGGTGCCGTACACGAAAAAGTCGTACCACTCCATCGCGTTGCCGGCCACCGACGCGATGATGATTTTCCTGAGCGCGCGGTCCGACTCTGCCGTGGCGCGCCCGGCCGTGATCGGGGATTGAACGGAAGACATGTCTGCTCGCCTCTGAAATGGGGGGATTGCGGCCTTTGAAAAAGGCTTCGCACGATGCAGTCAGTGTCAAGGCGACAGATAGCCGCGTCAAATTAGCCGAAAAACAGGACGGGTATCAGTGCAGCTAATATGCCCGGCGTGTGTGGGCACGTATGGGCGTGTTCAGCGCGCCGGCTGATGAAACATCGTATGGATGGTCTCGCGCAGCCACGCGATGCCGGGGTCCGCCGCGAACTGCGAGTGGGAATGCACCTGGATTTCGATCGGCGGCAGCGAAAACGGCAGCGGCAAAATCCGGAACGCCTTGCCGCGGTTGAAGCGCTTCGCGATGCTTTTCGGAAAGATCACGGCGAGATCGGTGTTCATCACGATCTCAGGCGCGACGACGAAATGCGGCAGCCGCAGCACGACGTCGCGCTTCAGGTTCAGCTCGTCGAGCCATTGCTCGACCATCCGATGCCCGGTGGCATTCGTGCTCGCGTAGACGTAGCGCAGCGCGGTCAGGTCGTCGCGGCTCGGCTTCGTCTTGCGCAGCGGATGGCCGGCGCGCACCACGCACACGTGCTCGTCGACGAATAGCGTCTGGCTCACGCAGCCCGAGTCGAGACCCGGCACATAACCGAGCGCGAGATCGATTTCGCCGGCGCGCATCGCCGCGCTGACCGACTCGACCGGCACATTGGCGACCTCGATGCGGATACCCCGCGCCTCGCGATCGAGCAGCGCGACGAGCGGCGGCAAGAAGTAGAACTCCGACATGTCCGACATCGACACGCGAAACACGCGCCGAGCGGTCGACGGCTCGAACTTCGCCAACTGCTGCACGGCTTCGTTGATGATCGCGAACGCCTGCGCGAGCGGCGGATAGAGGCGGTAGGCGGCATCGGTGGGGACCATGCCGCCGGGCGTGCGCGTGAACAGCGGGTCTTCGAACAAAGTGCGCAGACGGCGCAGCGCATGACTGACCGCCGGTTGCGTGAGACCGAGCCGATCGCCGGCCGCCGTCAGACTGCGCAGGTCCCAGATCGCGAGGAACACGCGCAGAAGATTCAGATCGGCGATGCCGGGATTCAGCTTGTTCATGCGCAGCTCTCGCAAACGAAGGCATGTCGCTGGCCGCGCGACGCGCGGTCAAGATGCGGCGAGGTTACCGTAGATGCTGCGCATTGCAAAATGCGGCGTCGCCCCGCTGTATGGCGGCAGCGCGTGGAAGTCGCGGCGCATCGCATCGCGCACCGGCGACGCGAGCGCATCGGTGAGCGCGCGCGGATCGTCGAACACGACCTTGTTGCGTTGCATCGCGCTCGCGTGCGCAAACGGCAAGCCGCTGCGGCTGTCGATGCGCGTGTAGATCTCCAGTTCGCGCAGCGCCGGCAATTGCAGCATCAACGGCGGATGATGCGCGAGATAGTGTGTGAGCCATGCGTTGAAGTCTTGCGCGACGCCTTCGTAGGCGACCAGATAGGTGCAGCGTCGCGCGCTGTCATCCGCCGACGCAGCCTGCGGTGGCGCGAACGTGCGCACGGCCATCACCTGCTGTGCAAACGTGCGCGGGCTCGTTGCTGCCCCGCTGCTCGCCGCGTGCAACGCACGCACTATCGCGCCGTCGGGTTCGAGTGCGGCTTCGAGCGGCGCGAGTTCGTCGAAGTACCACTGCAGCACGCACGACGGCGCATCCGCTGCCGGCGCGAGACGCGCATCGACCTGTCCGGCGACCGGCTCGTGCACGATCAGCTTGCGCAGCCCGACGACCTGCGTCGCGGCCCGCAGCAACGCGGGGGTGTCCGTCAGCGGCTGACGCGTATCGCTCGTGCGGATCAGAAAGAGGCAGACCTGCATCGTCACGCCGCCTCGCAAGCAGCGACGCCGGCACGCACAAGCCGGTGGAACTGCCTGCCGAAGTAGACGAGGCCGTCGCCGTCGTCGCGCGTCGCGATACGCACGATCCGCACGAACATCACCGAGTGCGAGCCCACCGTCTTGCTGTCGACGATCTGTCCTTCGAGGCTCGCGAGCGCGTCGCCGAGCACCGGAGCGCCGAGCGCTCCCGGCTGCCACGTGCACTGATCGAAACGCGCGTCCATCGAGCAACCCGTCATGCCGGCGAACACGCGCGCCAGCTCCTGGCAGTGCGCGCCGAGGATGTTGATGCAGACGTTCGCATTGTCGTGCAGCACGTCATGCACATAGCTCGATTGATTGATGCACACCAGCATGGTCGGCGGGCTATCGGTCACCGAACAGACCGCGCTCGCGGTGATGCCGCAGCGCCCGCGCGGACCATCGGTCGTGATGATGTTGACGGCCGCGCCGAGGCAAGCCATCGCGTTGCGGAAGTGCGTGCGGGTTTCGTCGTGCGTCATGACAGTGGCTCCTTCGTCGCTCAGGGATAGGGCGTGACCGGCGGGATGCCGACGAACAGCGCGCCCGACGCGTCGTAGGTGCCTTCGCCGAGAAACGCATGCTGCGTGACGACGATCGAATCGCGCACCATCCGCTGCATGCGGCTCTCGCGATAGATCGCGCCGATACCCGCCATCTTGTACGCCTGCATGACCACCTCGGCGCACGTGTGCGCGGCATGCGTGGCCGAGAGGCGCAGCAGATTGGCTTCGCTGGGTGACACGGGGTCGCCCGCCAGGACCGTGTGCCACGACGTCTGCGCCGACTCGAAGAAAAACGCGCGCGAGCTGCGCAGATTCGCTTCGGCCTGCGCGAGGCCCGAGCGATAGTACGCGCGGTCGGCAAGACGCGGCGCGCCGGTCGTCGTTTTGGTCACGCCGGACATGCCGGCCAGCAGGTCGAGCGCCGCGCGCGCGAGCCCGAGGTTCACCGCCGCATGCACCTGCGCCTGATAGGCGACCGCGGGGTAGCGGTAGAGCGGCTCGTCGATCAGCGGCACACCGCCGCGCACGAAGGTCCATTGCTCGTCGACGAACTTGTTCTTCAGGCGCAGATCGTGGCTGCCGGTGCCTTGCATGCCGACCACGTTCCAGTTGTCGACGATCTCGACTTCGCTCGCCGGAAACACGGCCGTGAACGGCTTGCCCGCGTTCGCGTCGCCGACCTTGCCCGGCGCGCCACCGATGCCGACGCCGATCCAGTCCGCGCCCTTGCAGCCGCTGGCGAAGCGCCATCCACCCGACACCACGTAGCCGCCGGGCGCGCGCTCGGCCGGCTGCAGCGGATACAGGCCGCCCGCGAAAACCTGGTCCGGACCCGACGCGTAGATACGAGCCTGGGTCTCGACCGGCAGCGACGCAAGGTACGTGTTCGCGGAGCCGAAGGCGGCGACCCATGCTGTCGAACCATCGGCGATCGCGATGCGTTCGAGCATCGCCAGAAACTGCGGCGGCGGCAGCGCGTCGCCGCCGAAGCGTTTCGGCGTGCTCGCGCGGAAGATGCCCGCGCGCTTCATCTTCGCGATCATGTCGCGCGGGACGTGAGAAACCGCATCGAACTCGTCGCGGCGACGTTCGACTTCGATAATCAGCTCATCGAGCGACAGCGGGCCCGTGTATTCGGGGTAGTCGGCCTGCGTATCGATGATGCGTGCGTCGGCGGTGCAAGCGCGGGCGCTGGCGGAATGAACGGCGGGCATGCGCGTTACCTCTTGATCCAGTGATGTGAACGATGTCATTCGGCTTCCTGATGCGCTTGGATGCGCATCGCTTTCGGATAGGTCTCCCGGGCGAGCAGCGTGGCGACAACGGTGATCAGGCCGAGCACGCCGAGATACAACGCGACCGGCGTCGCGCTGCGATAGTGCGCGAGCAGCGCGGTGGCGATCATCGGCGACAGGCCGCCGCCGAGCACCGAGGAGATTTCGCGTCCGATGCCAAGCCCCGAGAAGCGCAGATGCACCGGCAACAGTTCGCTGATGAACGCGGGCTGCGCGCCTTCGAGGATGCCGAGCGTGACGCTGTTCGCCAGCACGAGGGCCGTGATGACCTTCCAGTATTCGCCGGAGCCGAGCAGCGCGAAGTACGGCCATGCAACGAGCACCATCGCGATCGCGCCGGCGAGATACACGGGCTTGCGGCCGACCTTGTCGGTCAGGTAGCCGAAGAACAGCGAGAACGGAATCATCAGCAGCATCGAAAGCGTCAGGCCGCCGAGGATCCAGCTCGATTTGATGCCGAGAAACTGGCCATACGCGATCGAGAACGCGAAGAAGATGTACGACGCACCGCCTTCGCCGAAGCGCAGACCGAAGATCGTCAGCACTTCGCGAGGGCATTGCCGCAACACTTCGATCACCGGCATGCGGCTGTCGTGACGCTTTGCCTTCGCTCGAGCGAACGCGGCGCTTTCGCCGACCGAGCGGCGCATCCACAAGCCCAGTGCGACGAGCGCGGCGCTGCAGAGGAACGGAATGCGCCAGCCCCAGCTCAGGAAATCGGCAGACGACAGGTTCTGCACCAGCAGGAACGCGCCGGTCGACAGCACGAAGCCGAGCGCCGCGCCGCACGGACTCCATGCGGCGAGCGCGCCGCGCTTCGATTGCGGCGCGTTCTCGTGGATCAGCAGGATGCTGCCGCTCCATTCGCCGCCCGCGGCAAGCCCCTGCACGATGCGCAGACACACGAGCAGCGCCGGCGCCGCGAGGCCGATCTGCTGATAGGTAGGCAGCACGCCCATCAGCATCGTCGCCGAGCCCATCGCGAACAGCGTCAGAATCGTCACGAGCTTGCGCCCGTAGCGGTCGCCGAGATGGCCGCACAAAACGCCGCCGATCGGCCGCGCGATGAAACCGACCGTGAAGCCGCCGAACGCGGCGATGGTGCCGGTGAGCGGATCGCTGCCGACGGGGAAGAACAGCTTGCCGAATACCAGCGCCGCGGCTGTTCCATACAGGAAGAAGTCATACCATTCGAGGATTTGACCGAGCACGGCGGTGGTAACCGCACGTCGTACGCCGCTCGTCACGGCGGCGGGTCGGCGTGATGCGAGCGGAGCGCTCAGATCGGAATTCACGGCGTCAGAGTTCATGGCTCAGGGAGAACGAAGATTGAGGTTCCCGCATCACGATGGTTCTGCGCAGCGGGGCGAATCACTTCCGGACGACATGGCTGCACAATATGAGCCGCAGTAAACGCGGTCAAATTCGGGCCAAAAATGGTCGATATGAATGGCGTGCATGGGCGAAGCCCGGGTCGGGCGACGCGTGAACGGTGAGGAGTTCCAGGAGGTGACGTTACGGTGAGGAGTTCCAGGAGGTGCCGCCACGGTGAGAATTTACGGGAGCAGTCGGCGGGATCCGCGACGGTTCACTGGATACGCGTCGGAACGGCGATAGGAAGGCAGTGCGTCGAAGCACGCAGCAGGTGCTTCGTTGGCTTCAGCGTTGTGGGGAACAACGACGTCTAGCAGGAGCCAACGCGGAGCGCGTCGGCATCCAGTACGCGAAAAATGCGCTGGAATGCAGGGCTGAAACTTGAAGCGAGCCTGCTAAGGTGAGGTCTTCCAGGATGGTGAGGATTTCCAGGAGTCAGGATAACGACGCGGTGCGCCAAGGTGAGGAGTTGCAGGAGATCGGCACCGCATCCGAGGCCCCGAGTTCGCGGCAATCGGTCGATTCGGGTGAAACGGGGGCCTTTGGCTCCCGAAAAGCTTCACCTTAGAACCATCGCCCCCATTGCTTGTGACTCCGTCAGAACTTCACCTTTACCTGAAATCCAATCGTAAAGGGCAGATTGTCCGAAGGGATCGGCGGAACGATGATGAAGTTCGCGCCGACGCGCTTGTAGTCGACCATCACGATCGGCGCGACCACCGGGCCAATCGTGTGGTTTTTGCCAAGTCCCCAGTTGCCGTAGTTGTAGCCGGAGATGATCCCGCCGATCGCCGCGAGCCGCACGATACCCCAATGCGCGAACTCCGGCGCCCACACGCCGCCGCCGTAGTAGGACGGCCGACGCAGCGAGTTGCGAAAGCCGCCGGCCGTCAGCGCCCACTGGTTGTTCAGCCAGCATTCCACGCCAAGCCCGGGATTGAACTGCTCGAAGTGCGTATCGGGATCAGGATTGATGTGATAGGAGCCGAGCATCGCGTCGACCCAGACACCGCCGTCACACCAGCTCGCGTGTGCCGTGGAGACCGCCGCGAAGCTGGCGAAAAGCGCCACCGCGGCGCGCCGGATATTCTTGTTCGTCTGCCTGAAGTGCATTTCTTCTCCGTCACCGGTCGAGCGCCGGTGTCATGGTGTTCTGGCGATCCGCGTGCCGCCCGTCGCGCACTGTACCTGAAGCCGCGCGGTCGATGTTGAGGACTCGCTCGGCCGGCCGGGCACGCGACGTGCCCCCGCAGCCGGAACCGCCACGATAACGGAGAACCGATGGCGCCGTGATGAACAGGCGGTGAAGAAGTTCGCGGCGCGCAGCGGGCGCACCGTCGGAGATGAACGAGGCAGGAACGTTTACAGACCGAGATCGGAGAGGCCGGCGTGATCGTCGGGCCGGCGGCCGAGCGGCCAGCGATACAGGCGGTCGGCTTCGCGGATCGGCAGATCATTGATGCTCGCGTGACGGTGCGCCATCAGACCGTGCTCGTTGAACTCCCAGTTTTCGTTGCCGTACGAGCGGAACCAGTTGTTCGAATCGTCGTGCCATTCATACGCGAAGCGCACCGCGATACGGTTCTCGGTGAACGCCCACAGCTCCTTGATCAACCGATAGTCGAGCTCCTTCGCCCACTTGCGACGCAGCAGGCCGACGATCTCCGCGCGACCATGCACGAACTCGGCGCGGTTGCGCCACACGCTATCGGTCGTGTACGCGAGCGATACGCGCTCAGGATCGCGCGTGTTCCACGCGTCTTCCGCGGCGCGCACTTTCTGGATCGCGGTCTCGCGGGTGAATGGGGGCAGCGGCGGGCGGGTTTCGATCGTATCGGCCATGATGGCTCCTCAGTCAGGTTGTGGTGCGCCGGGATGGCGGCCGTTTGGTTGCGGCGCGCGGCGTCTCGGTGTTGGCGCAAGCGTGCGCGGATTTCGCTGCGGACTGTGTTGCGGGCGTCGCTGCCGCATCGAGCAGAATCTTGCCGACCGTCTGCGCGTCGAGCGCCGCATCGGCTTCGCCGCTCACCAGCGCCACCGCGATCGCGCCGTCGAGCAGCACGAGCCATTGCCGTGCGAGCGGCGCCGCGCGACGCGCATCGATTTGCGCTTCCGCCACGAACGCGTCGCATTCGGCGCGCACGAAATCGAGCAGCCGTGCCTTGTGTTTGCGCGCGACGACGCGGATCGGATCGTCGACGGATTCGATTTCGCCGGCCGCGTTCAGAAACGCGCAGCCATGAAAATCCGCCGATGCGAACCACTCGCGCAGCACGTCGAACATGCCGAGCAGGCGCTTACGCGCGCTCTTGCCGCACCGTTGCGTGCCCGCGATAAACCAGTTCATCCAGCGCTCGTCGCGCCGTTCGAGTGCGGCCGCGACCAGCGCATCTTTCGATTCGAAATGCGTGTAGAAGCTTTTGCGCGCGGTGCCGGACTGCCGCACGATCGCATCGACGCCGGTTGCATGGATGCCGCCAGCGTAAATGAGCGCCTCGGCGGCATCGAGCAAGCGCTCGCGCGCCGAGCCGGGCTGGGCCGCATCGTTCGGGATAGTCGGATTCGTTTCGGATGTCATGTACGTAAGGTAGAACGATCATTCTCCTTCGTCAAGTTTTTCTTCGAGCTTCGGCGCTGTGAGTACGCTTGCTGCTATCTTGTTGGAGATCGCTTGACCACCGCTCAACCGGAATTGCTTCGATGAATCCATCCTCCGTTCGCACCGCGTGGCTACGCGCACTGCTCGGCGCAACGCTCTTGGGCGCGATGGCCTGCACGCCGATCCAGGTGCTTACGCATTCGGTCAGTCAGAACGAAGCGCGCGTGCCGCCGGGTCGCTACGACATCGACCAGGACCATACGAGCATCACGTTCGATATCGACCACTTCAAATACACGCGCTTTACGATGCGTTTCGATCGCAAGCAGGGGGAACTCGACTGGAACGAAGGCGGCCTCGAGCGCAGCACCGCGTCGGTCGCGATCGACGCCGCGAGCATCGACACGAACGTGCCGCTGCTCGACAAGATGGTGAAAAGCGACAGCATGCTCGACGTCGAGCGCTATGCGCAGATCCGCTTCGCGAGCACGCGTTTCGAGCGCACCGGCGAAGCGCGCGGCACGCTGAGCGGCGATCTGACGATCCGCGGCGTCACGCAGCCGGTCACGCTCGACGTCACGTTCAACGGCTTCGCGCCCGATCCGCTGACGAAGAAAGACACGCTCGGCTTTTCCGCGGACGGTCATTTCAGCCGCGCGAAGTTCGGTCTGACGACCTGGTATCCGGCCGTCGGCGACGATATTCACGTGCGTATTCAGGCCGAGTTCGTAAAAGCGCCCGCAGGCGCGTGAGCGCGCTGCGGGCGTTGGCAAATCGAACTACGCCTTGCTAATTCAGGCAGCGGTCCAGTCGAGAATCACTTTGCCGCTCTCGCCGGAGAGCATCGTCGCGAAGGCTTCCTGATAGTCGTCGACCTTGAAATGGTGCGTGAGGATCGGCGACAGATCGAGGCCGCTTTGCAGCATCGCGACCATCTTGTACCAGGTCTCGAACATCTCCCGCCCGTAAATGCCCTTGATTTCGAGGCCTTTGAAGATCACCTGGGTCCAGTCGATTGCGGTCTGCGCGGGCGGAATGCCGAGCAACGCGATCTTGCCGCCGTGGTTCATCGCTTCGAGCATGCCCGTAAATGCGCTGGGCACGCCCGACATTTCGAGGCCGACGTCGAAGCCCTCGGCCATGTGCAGATCGTGCATCACGTCTTGCAACGATTCGCGCGACACGTTTACCGCACGCGTCGCGCCCATCTTGCGCGCGAGTTCGAGGCGATAGTCGTTGACGTCGGTGATCACGACGTTGCGCGCGCCGACGTGCTTCGCGATCGCGACCGCCATGATGCCGATCGGCCCCGCACCGGTAATCAGCACGTCCTCGCCAACGAGGTTGAACGACAGCGCCGTATGCGTCGCGTTGCCGAACGGATCGAAGATCGCGGCGAGGTCGTCGGAGATTTCGGGCGGAATCTTGAATGCGTTGAAGGCCGGAATCACCAGATATTCGGCGAACGCGCCCTCGCGATTCACGCCGACGCCGATCGTGTTGCGGCACAAATGCCGGCGCCCGGCGCGACAGTTGCGACAAAAACCGCAGGTGATGTGTCCTTCGCCCGACACACGATCGCCGATCGCAAAGCCGCGCACTTCCTGACCCATCTCGACGATTTCGCCGACGTATTCATGGCCGACGTGCATCGGCACCGGAATCGTCTTCTGCGCCCAGTCGTCCCACTTCCAGATATGAATGTCGGTGCCGCAAATCGCGGTGCGCGTGATGCGGATCATCACGTCGTTATGGCCGACTTCAGGCTTCTTCACGTCGGTCAGCGTGAGGCCCGGTCCGCGTTCGAGTTTTGCTAGTGCTTTCATCTGCTTCTCCGTTCCAATTGCGCTGCGCTCACGCGGGGATCACGCCGAGCTCGCGACCGACGCACGCGAACGCCTCGACGGCGCGATCGATCTGTTCGGGCGTATGCGCGGCGCTCATCTGCGTGCGGATGCGCGCGCGGCCGCGCGGCACGACCGGAAACGAAAAACCGATCACGTAGACGCCTTCCTTCAGCAGCGCATCGGCCATCTTTCCCGCGAGTTGCGCGTCGCCGAGCATCACCGGAATGATCGGATGTTCGCCCGGCACCAGCGTGAAGCCAAGCGCGCTCATCGCGCGGCGGAAATGCGCGCCGTTTTCGCGCACGCGTGCGCGCAACTGCGCGCCTTCGTCGCTGGCGAGCAATTCGAGTACCTTCAGCGACGCCGCGGCGATGCTCGGCGTCAGCGTGTTCGAAAACAGATACGGACGCGAGCGCTGGCGCAGCAGTTCGACGACTTCCTTGCGCGCGGCGACGTAACCGCCCGATGCGCCGCCGAGCGCCTTGCCGAGCGTGCCGGTAATGATGTCGACGCGCGCCATCACACCGCAATGCTCGGGTGTGCCGCGACCGTGTTCGCCGATGAAGCCGACCGCGTGCGAGTCGTCGACCATCACCAATGCGTCGTACCTGTCGGCCAGATCGCAGATGCCGGCAAGGTTCGCGATGATGCCATCCATCGAGAATACGCCGTCGGTCGCGATCAGTTTGAAACGCGCGCCGGCCGCATCGGCTTCCTGCAGACGCGCCTCGAGATCGGCGAGGTCGTTGTTCTTGTAGCGAAAGCGCTTCGCCTTCGACAGCCGCACGCCGTCGATGATGCTCGCGTGATTGAGCTCGTCGCTGATGATCGCGTCGTTTTCGTCGAGCAGCGTTTCGAACAGGCCGCCGTTCGCGTCGAAGCAGCTCGAGTAGAGAATGCAGTCGTCGGTTTGCAGGAACCCGGCGAGCGCCGCTTCGAGTTGCTTGTGCACGGTTTGCGTACCGCAGATGAAGCGCACCGACGCCATGCCGAAGCCGTCGTTGTCAAGCCCCTGCTTGGCGGCTTCGATCAGGCGCGCGTCGTCGGCGAGGCCGAGATAGTTGTTCGCGCAGAAGTTCAGCACATCGCTGCCGTCGGCAAGACGCACGTCGGCCGACTGCGGACTCGCGATCACGCGCTCGCTCTTGTAGAAGCCGTCGGCGCGGATCTGGTCGAGGGTGCCGCGCAGATGGGCAAGGTATTGGTCACGCATGAACGGGACTCCTGAGGGTGATGGCGCCCGCGTTCGCATGGGCGGAGAAAGGGCGGCCTGTTATAGTCGGCTGTCAGCTTTATCGGATATTTTCGTTTTTTCGAACTAAAATCCGGTATATCGAACAACTCTAAACGATGGGTCAGGAAATGGCAAGTTCGGGTACACGCCGCGCCGCGGCCACTGCGGCGCCCACCTCCGCTAGCGCGGCATTACCGCCGAACGCGGCGATTGCTGCGCCGCCGCGCGTCGGCGAGCAGATTCAACGACTGCGCGCCGAGCGGCGCATGACGCTCGACGATCTGTCCCGGGCGGCCGGCGTGTCGAAATCGATGCTGTCGGAAATCGAGCGCGACAAGGCCAATCCGACGATCGCGGTTGCGTGGCGGCTGACCAACGCGCTCGGCGTGAGCCTCGATTCGCTGTTTGCGCCGCCGAAGTCGCCTGAGGCGATCGCCGTTTCCGGCCCGCACGATATTCCTACGCTAAGCGGTCATGACGCGAAATACCAGTTGCGTGTGTGGGGACCGATCGAACTGGCCGGCAAGTTCGAGTGGTACGAGCTGACGCTGCAGCCAGGCGGGGCGCTGGTGTCGAACGCGCACGAGCCAGGCACGCGCGAGCATCTGACCGTGCTGCACGGCTCGATCGAAATCGAGGCAGCCGGCGCGACGAAGCGGCTCAAGGTCGCGGACACCGCGCGCTACGTCGCGGACGAACCGCATGCGATCCGCAACGTCGGCAAGGGCGAGGCGAAAGCGCTGCTGGTCGTGATTCACGGCTAGAGCGCCGGCTGGCGGGGCGTTGGCGCGCTTTTGCCGCGTTGTTCGCCACGCCTAGGCCGTTCGGCCAGGTTGCGCCTGATACTGTATGTTTGTACAGTATCAGGTGTCGATTGGAGCCGAGAATGAATAACCTGAAAGCCGACCCTACCGATCAAACTCTCGCCGCGCTGCGCTATCAGACCGCCGCGCGCGATCTCGAACATATCGTGTGCAGTATCGCCGGGCGTTACATCGCCAAGCAGGTGCCGCTCACATGGCGTCTGCTTCATGCCATCGAAGCCGAAGCGCTAGCCGATCTCGGTTTTGCCAGCCGGCACGACGCATTGATGCTCGGGCTATTCCAGCGCCCGTCCGATCTGCCTTATCCCGAAACCGATGACGGCGTGGATTTCGGCGCATCCAATGCGTTGCCCGCCGTGTTTGCGTTTGCCGTCAATGCGTACGAGGAAGCCGCGCGGCAAGCGGCGCGCCGGGCGGCACTGCCACGAGCGGTCGATGCGCCTTTGAAGCGCGCCCGGGCGTGGGGCGGCTGATGGCGGCAACCACGTGCGGATGGATCGGCTCCTCATCTGTTCCTTGGGGGCACCTACAATATCCCGACCGAACGGTGCAACTAACCGAAGGAATGCTCATGTCACCTCCCCATCTGTCCGACCCCGTTCCACGTCCCGCGCCCTCTACCGATCTGTTCGATCAGCAACGCGAAGATTGGCGTCGCGACCCGCAGGTCGCGTTCGACGCGTGGCTCGCGAAGCAGCATTTCCGTCGCTCTTCGGCGTTGGTCTATCAGGCGCAGTGGGGGCAGTTTCTCGATTGGCTCGGTGCGCGGCAACAAAGCCTCGCGACGGTCGACACGCCCGCGATCGCCGAATTCGTTGCCGGCCTCGAGATCCGTAAAACGCAACGGATCCGCTATCTAAGGCTCATCGAGCGTGTGCTCGATCACGTGCGCGAGATCGAATCGGCGTCGACCAACCCGGCTCGTTTCATCGCTCAGGATGGAGAGGCCGCGTGGCGCAATGCGCGCGACAATGAGCCGACCGGGTTTCTCACCCATGCGGAACGCACTGCTTTGGTCGCGCGCCTGTTCGCGCCGTTGCCGGCGTTGTCGACCGCGCAGCGCTGGAGAGAGCGACGCGATCGCGCGTTGATCGCCGTGTTTCTGGGTGGAGGATTGAAGACCGGCGAAGCTGGAGCGCTTACGGTTAGTTGCGTGAGGGAGGGCTCGCCATGGGTCACGATCGAGTCCGCCAATCCGATGCTGACGCGGCGCACGCGGCTCGCACCGTTCGCAACGGCAATTCTTGATGCGTGGCTCGCCGAACGTCGGCTGACGGAGCTGGCCGGCAACCTCGTGTTTCCCGCGTCACCGTCCGGCAGGCCGATGCACAAGGCCACGATGCTCCGCGCGGTGGATGCGCTCGTCGAGGCAGCGGGAATTGCCGCGTCACGTCAATCGCGCGCGAGTCCGCAGACCTTGCGCAACACCTTTGCGGCGGACCTTTTCGAAAGCGGGGTGGAGGCGGAACAGGTCGGTCAATGGCTCGGCTTCGTGCAGGCGGTGTCTTCGAACCGGCTATATCGCGCGTGGCAAACGTGGATCGATCAGCAGGATGCGCCCGTAACGGAGGAGCCGGATCCGGCGGCGGCGCCATTGGCCGAGCCCCGGCGTGACGGGCGTTTGACGAGGAAAACGGGAGCCGGCGAGCCCTGAAGATCCTCACCGTCGGGGTCCCGAATTTCCTCACCTTTGGTGTTTTTTCCGTTGGGTTGGCCGCTCGTGGTTAACGCATCGTGTCGACGGAGCGGGACGACGGCGCGGTGGACGGGTCATTCGACAGAAACTGGTTCACCGCCGCGAGCCTCGATTCGCCGAGGCCGGAAGAGTGCTCGCATTCCGGGCAAAGCAGTTCGAAACGGTGATCGACCTGCGACAGCTCCGGTTCACCTTCCTCGCATTTCGGACAGCGCGCGGGCAGCGTCACATGGCCATCGGCCGCGGTGCCGATCATGCCCAACTCTTCGCTCGTGAGTCGCCCCTCACTGACCAGCGAGCACAGCAGCACGGCGATGGCCGGATCGATGCCCTGCTGGCCACGCAGCGCGGCGAGTTCCTTCGTCAACGCGTCGACTTCGTCCGACTGCTCGCGAAGCTGCGAGTCGAGCCGGTCGGCGCGCGCCTTGGCGGCGGCAATCTGCTGAATGAACTCGAATTCCTTGCGGCTCGCATCCCGCACGCCGGACTGATACGTCGCGGCCATGCTACGCAGCGAGTCGAGTTCGACCAGCATCGGCTTGACCCGCCGCTCCGCTTCGGCCACCGCATCCTTGATCTGCTGTGCATAGTGCTCGGTGCTTTGCCGCAATTCGACATGCAAAGCGTCGATCCGGTCGCGCAACGCCGCATTGGTGGTCTGTTCGTTTTCGAGCCGTTGCCGCAGCGCCTCGTTTTCCTGGTCGAGCCGGCGGGTGGTTGCCTGCATGCCTTCGAGGTGAACGCTGCCGTGCGTAGTCGCGCTCGATAGCTGGGTTTCAAGCGCGCGAACCCGCTCCCACGCGGCTTCAGTGCGCGCTTCGCTGCGCCTGATCGCGTCGTCGGCCGCATCCCGACGAATTTCCGCGTCGCGTACGCGCAGGTCGGCGGCACTGATCTGCGCGCGGATTTCTTCACGTTCGCCGTCGAGCGATGCTTTGGCCTGAGCGACCGCTTCTTCGAATAGCGCGCCGAGCAGTTCGCCGGCGCGATCCTCAAGTGCCTTCGGTATCGCACCTGCTCCGACCTTGACGCGCGACACGTTGCGAATACGCTCCCAGAAATGATCGATGTCTTTAGGGATATCGCTCGCGCTGCCGGTCTGCGTGAGATCGCGCACTGCGGCCATCGATGGTCGGATGCCGAGATCGAAGAAGAGTCGCTTGCATGCATGCAGCGACAGATCCTGCCGGCGCACGCCTTGCGCGCGCATCGTTTCAAGCTCATTGCGAATGGCTTGCCGCTCCTGATCCAGATTCATATTGACCTCGATGTGGCTCGAATTGGATGGATCATAACAATTTACGTAGTGTTTGCTACCGATTTATCAGTGGCGAACGGATTGACGTATACAGACGGGCTTTAGCGAACAAATTGCGGTTGTAAACACGCGAGTGCCATTTTTCTTCCGTGAAACAAAACGAAGAATAGCTAATAAGCCATTGTATTAGAAGCGCTTTATTTGGTTTGCACATGATCGAACACTGTTTCACGATGGGTCGGCGATAGCTCTGGGTTGGATAGCCCGTGTTTCACGAGACTCGCGGGGTGTAAGGCTTGAGAGTAATAAAAGTAAACACCTTTGAACCCTTGTTAAAAACGTTAACGACTCGGCAAACCCTTATCTGGCGGGGCTTTCAGCCTGGCAAGGTGAAGCTTTGCGGGAGACTTGGTGAGACTCTGCGGGAAACTCGAGTGATGGGGTTCGGGGAGCTCGGTGAGCGGGTGCGGGACGCAACGTGAGCGGGTTCAGGAAAGGCTGTATACGTGGGGTTCGGGCAAAGGTGAGGTTTTGCGGGACTTCGCAGCCGCTAAACGCCCGACTGCCCTCGAAAGTACCTGGTCGGTTCGGTTTGCACCAAGGTGAGCGTTTTCAGGAGGTTCGCGAACGTGCTTTTTTGGGCATGTTTTAGGGCGGTTAACCGCTTTGGTGAGCCGAGGCGGGAGAAAACGTCAAACGAAGGTGAGATTTTTCGGGGCGTCGGGGCCCAATTTGCTTTCTTGTTGAGCATTCACACTGCTGAGGTGAGGTTTTACGGGAGCGAATGTGGATTGCGACGCCTTGATTGCCCGAACGACTCGCCAGCGGGAACCGCTCGCGACTGGAAAGGTGAGGGGATTCGGGGAACTGGCTCATGGGCCGGATCCGCAAGCTGGTTTGGCTGGCGATTCCGCAAAACGTGAGGCTTTTCGGGGGACTTTGGATAGCGTTCTATGCGCTAAGGTGAGGAAATTCGGGACCGAAACGGAGGCTGCGGGCCGGAAATGCCCGGCTGATGGCGAATTGCGAACGTCGGTATACCCAGTCTCTGGCTGTAAAGGTGAGGCTTTTCGGGAGATCCACGGCGAGGAAATGAAAAGTGCTGCGGTGCGAAAAACAGGCTTAAGGTGAGGTTTTACGGGGAGGTTCGACGTTCAAGCGTTAGACGGAATTGTTGCAAGTCATTGAAAACATGGACTTTGTTGTTGTCCGGTAGTAAAGGTGAGGGTTTTCAGGAGTTCTTTGGAGCGGGGCGCCGGGGGCTCCAGAAACCTCAAAGGTGAGGCTTTTCAGGGGATCGCATCGGGGAAATGCGGCACTGGTGCGGTATGAGCGCGTGTCGTCACGCACCGATCGGCGGAGCTATGGTGAGCTTTTTCGGGGGCATCGGAACGGTGAGGATTTGCCCGTGGCTCGATCTCCCCTTTGTGCGGGAGCTTCGGACGAAGCTCGAAGGCGAATTGCGCCGTCAGAACGAGCAGCCGGTGGGGAAACGGGAGACCGGTGGTTAGCGCCTGGCTCTATGTGGTTGATGAGGACCAAATCGTCCCCTCAGGCACTACGCCGGTGAGCGGAGCGACCGACAATCGATGCACTCATTGACCGGCCGGCAACGCGCCGATCGTCGCGCCGCGCCACGGGCCACACGACTGACCTGCTTTTGGCGTGATGCAAGCCGCGGGAGCTATCGGGCTTTGCCAATACGGTGCGGGCATTTCATCTATCGATCGAGGCTTTCCGTTGCCGGCAGCACGCGTGCATCGACGAAGCGGTTGCGAGGCCGCGCGACCAGGCCCTAATCCGATCCGGACACCGTCCGTTTGCGCGAGGTCTCGAAAACATCCGTGAAAATTTTTGAGGTGAGATGATTCGGGATCAAAGGCTCCCCGTTCCGGTATGCAAGCAAACCCACCTGATTCGCAAACGCCGCGACCGGCAAGGAGAGCCTGATCGTGGCGACACGCAGCCGAGGTGAGGGTTTTCGGGATTGGCTCGAGGTGAGTTGAGCCCCGTAAACTCGCTTCACCGGCAATGGTGAGATGGGCGCTATAGACGCGTATCACCACAGCCGGTATGCTCTCGCGAAATCCCCCTCCTCACCCCGACGCATGGCCACGAAGCGCGCGAAAAAGACCGATGTTGTCAGCCCGAGCTCGGCTGAGTTGCGCAAAGCCGTCGAGGCGATCGCGATCCAGCCGAAGAGCGGCAAGATCACGCTGCTCACGCGCAAGCTGTTTAACGTGTTGCTCGCGGTGGCCCAGCAAGCGGATGAGTCTGGCGACACCTACCGGGCGCTGCTGTCCGACATCGTCGCCAATTCCGCGTTCGATTCCAATGACACCGCGCTCGTCAAGGAGCACCTGCGCCGCATGGTGTCGGTGCAGGTCGAGTGGAGCACCGGCACGTCGAGTCAGAAGCCCGGCCGCAAATGGGGTATTTCGACGCTGATCGCGGACGCGGAAATTCTCGAAGATCCGACCACGCGTCGCGTCTGGGTCGAGTTTTCGTTTGCGCCGAAGATCAAGAAGAAGCTGCTCGATCCGGTTCAATATGCGCGTCTGAGTTTGCAGTTCCAGAGCCAGCTGCGCAGCAGCGCGGGCCTCGCGCTGTACGAGATCTGCGTGCGCTACCTGACCAACCCGAGCCATCTGACGATGCGCGAGACTTGGGAATGGTGGCGGCCGATCCTGTCTGGCACGCCGGACACCGAAGCCGGCGACGAAGCGAAGCGCGAGTACAAGTATTTCAAGCGCGATTACCTGCGCCCGGCCATCGCCGAGGTCAACGCGGTCACGAACATTTTCGTCGAACTCATCGAGCATCGTGAGGGTCGGCGCGTTGCCGAAATCCAGTTTCGCGTGACCGAGCGTAAGCAGCCGATGCTCGCGCTCGACGAACATCCGAACGTGTTCGATAGCACGCTGGTCGACCGGATGGTGAAGATCGGCATTCCGCTCAAGGAGGCACAGACGCTTTACGCGGACAGCGAGGAGAACCGGATCCGCGCCGCTTTGCAGATGACAGAGCAGCGGATGCGCAGCACGTCGCTACCGCCAGTGCGCAGCGCGCCGGCGCTGTTCAAGGATGCGCTGAAGAAAGGCTATGCGCCGCCGGTGGAGGCCCTGCCCGCGAGCGGTGTCGCCAGCAAGGCCGCGGCGTCGCCGGCCGACGATCTGAAGGCGCGTCTGCTCGGCGAATACTCGGCTTACCGTCGCAAGCAGGCCTACGAGTTGTACAACGAACAGGGCGACTCGGAGCGCGATATCGCGCGGCAGTCGTTCGAGGAAGAAGAATTGCCGGGGCTCGGCACGCACATGCGCGACGACTGGCGGCGTCGCGGGCTCGACTCGAAGATCGTCGAAACGGCGTTCTTCGACTGGCTCGCACGCAGGACCTGGGGCGAACCCACCGACGGCGATCTGCTCGCCTTTACGCTGAGCCAGTCGCGCGCGGCCTGATGGGTCAAATGATGGGCTTCAAAGTCGAGGCGGCAGTGCACGCGCACTGCCCCTCACGTCTTACTTCAGCATTTTCTCAATCTGCAGCAGGATGTCGTCGCGCTTTTCGCGCGTGAGGCCTTTCAGGCGCAACTCGAGCCGGTCGTCCCCGTATGACTTCAGGTCACCCACCGACACCCCGCCGAGCTTGATTTCCAGACGTTGCGCATAGCGCTGGCGGCCGGCTGGTTTGGCGCTCTCCTGCGCAGTCGCCCGGCCTTTGACGATGTCGGCGACCTGGCGTGTGCTCAGATCGTCGGAAAGGATTCGGTTGATCAGTCGCAGCGTCGCGTCCGCGCCGCGAGCCGTGTGATAGCGGCCCACCTGATACGCCATGTTCGAGCCGAAGCGGTCAGGGCGCGCGACCATCTCCTGCATCACGGGTTCCGGGAGCTTGGCGATGGACAGCGCGACGGCAACCGTCGATTCGTCGAGCCCGAGATGTTCGGCCAGTTCCTTCTGGCTCTGGAAATGCCGCTCGTCCAGAAAGCGTCGCCAGACGACGGCGTTGTCGAACACCGTCTGGGAGTCGCGCTGCACGTTGAGGTCGTAGCCGAGCTTGTAGCTCTGGATGCCGATCGGCAGATCGATGACGATCGCCTTCACCGACTCCTTGTTCGCTTCTTTCAGCGCACGCACGCGTCGGCCGCCGTCACTGACGAAGTAGGTGCCGGGGTTGTCGTAGTCGGGAATGACGTGAATTGCCTGCTGCTGTCCCTGCTTCGCCAGATTGACGGCGAGCTCCGCAATCGACGACTTCACATAGAAGTACCGTGGGTTGAACGGACTTGGCTTGATGGTTTTGAGCGCCAGTTCGATGACCTGTCCGGGACGATAGCCGTGTTCGAGCCGCCACGCGCGGTAGGCCGCCGATTCGTTGTCCGGATCAGGAATCTCGGCGTCCTGTAGACGCGACGGCACGACTGCAGGAATCGAACGCCCTGTGATTGCGGGAGTTTTCGCCTCGTTCCTGACCAGACCATCGATTGCATTCAGACGGTCGAGCGCGGTGCGCTTTTCGCTACTGGTCGTGTCAGGGCGTGCTTGAAAACCTTTGGCGAATTGGGACGGTTTCATTCAGGGTCCTTTATGCGCATAAATTCAGGGGAGCAAGGCGGCGATCTCGTTGGCGCACGCCCGTACTTCGAGCGCGGCGAGCTTCGCGCCGCGGTCGTTCATTTGAAGCACCGTTTGCCCTAACGCCATTGCCTGCTTGTAGGCTTCGCGCGTGGGAATCTGGGTCTTGAGGAGAGGGAAGCCGAGTTCTTCGAGCGCGCGCTTCAGCTCGCGCGTGAGCATGCGTTTCTCTTCCGTCTTGTTGAGCAGGAACACCGCGCGCAGATCTTCGTTCATGACCTGCGCTTGCTGGACCAGCTTGACGAGGCCGATGCTCGACCAGTAATCGGCGGGGGACGAGGAGGTTGGGATCACCGCGACGCTCGCCGCGAGCAGAACGACGCCGGAGACTTTTTCGGTGATGGAGGGCGGGCAGTCGACGACGATGATGTCGTAGTCAGCCACGAACTTCTTGATCTCGCGATGGATCTGGCTGCCTGCTTCGGACAGGTTGACGACGGCGAAGGGAATGCCGATGTCGCCGTCGGAGGCAGCGCTGGCCCAGTGAATCAGGGTGTTCTGACCATCCGCGTCGACGACGAGAACGCGTTTGCCTTTCTCGTGAAATGCAGCGCCGAGATGCATCGCGATGGTGCTCTTCCCGACCCCGCCTTTCTGCTGTGTTACCGCGATGATTTCTGCCGCCAAATTTCACCTCCTCTTTTTAGACGCAAATGGATTTTACCTGGTCGAATTGCTATTTCAAATGATTTAAGTAAGTGAAATTCGGAAATAGGCCATTCGGCAAAGGGTTTATGCGCATAAAGAGGCATTGGAGGTGGGCCCGGGTCTTGCGCGAGACGCGAGGAAGCGTCGACTGACACTTAAGCGTTGCCGATCGCTGTGTGACGGAGGGGAAGGGACAGGAGTTGGTGCTCGCGTACCGCGTGCACGGGTGTTGGCGAGTGTTCGCGATTCTCAGGATGATCCGCTGTGAAAAGGAGCTCGCGCATCTGAATAACCAAAGCGCTGTCAGACTTTATGCGCATAAAGGTCGCGTGGTAGTAGCCCGGAGAGAGCATTCGCCATGGACTCGCCCGGCTTCGCTCTTCCCCGGACCCAAGCGGCAAGCGGCAAGCGGCAAGCGGCAAGCGGCAAGCGGCAAGCGGCAAGCGGCAAGCGGCAAGCGGCAAGCGGCAAGCGGCAAGCGGCAAGCGGCAAGCGGCAAGCGTGCCGCCCGCCGATGCTTCATCCGCGCGGGCATATAGGTTGTTGTTTGTACTGCGCCCGTGCGAGCAGCCGCTGAACTCAGGCTGCCACCATCAACCGGCTCCCACTCGGCCCAAAGGCAGCGTCAGTTTATGCGCATAAACCGACCCACCCCACCGCTCGTTCAAACAACGTGCACGCCAGGCAGTCATCCCGCGCCAAGCCATCGAGTCACCCGCTAAAATTCCCGAACCCTCCAAACCGTCAACCACACCCTTCAACGGCACACGCCCTGAACTCAGCCATGATCACGATCTACCACAATCCCCGCTGCTCCAAATCGCGCGCCACCTGCGAGCTAGTCGCGAACACCTACAACCCCGCAATCGAAGGGACGGAAATCGTCGAATATCTAAAGAAGCCGCTCACCGTCGCAGAGCTCAAGAATCTCAATGCTCAACTTGGCTGTCCCGTCCGCGAAATGATCCGCGACACCGAGGCCGAATATAAAGAACTGAATCTTGCCGACCCGTCGCTGACCGACGGCCAGCTCTATGAAGCATTGGCGAAGCATCCGATTCTGTTGCAACGACCGATCGTCGTCAGAAACGGGCGTGCAGTCATCGGCCGCCCGCCGGAAAATGTCGCCACGCTGTTCGCCTGAGCGCGCGACCGTCGAAGTAAAAGCGATCCGCTCAATGCAGTCTCGAACTGCTGTGTCAGGCTTTGCCCGACAGCGCAGCATCCTTGGTCACGATCTTCGTCGGGATCAGGTGCAGTTCAGTGAACGTATCCGCAATGCGCTGTTGCTCCGCGAGTACGTTCGCATCGATGGGCTTGTAGATATGCGCGTAATGGCGCAAGCCTGATTCGATCACGCTCGCGTCGAGCCCCTGAATCGGCGCGAGTTGTGCTGCGGCCTCGCTGTAATGACCGCGCACCCACTCCCCTTCCTTGCCGACTTCATCGATCACGATCGCGAGGACGTCGCCATTCTGTTGCGCGAAGGGCCGCGCGCTCAGGAAGAACTGATGGTGACTCACGATACCTTCGGCATCGGCGAGTTGCCTCGCATTCGTTTGCCGCTTGGCGGCTTCGAGGAACGGATCCCAGATGGCCCACGCATCGACCGCGCCGCGCTCGAAGGCCGCGCGTGCATCGGCGGGCGGCAGATACACGGGTTGAATCTCGCTGAACTTCACGCCGTTCTTCTGCAACGCGGCGACGAGAAACCAGTGCACATCCGAGCCCTTGTTCAGAGCAATCTTCTTTCCCTTCAGATCGGCCAATGTTCTGATTGGCGCGTCCGGATGCACGAGAATGCCTTCGGCGTGCGGCGTCGGAATTTCATACGCGGTATAGACGAAATTCGCACCAGCGGCCTGCGCGAACACAGGGGGCGCTTCGCCTACATAGCCGAAGTCGATGGCGCCGACGTTCAGCCCTTCCAGCAATTGCGGTCCAGCCGGAAACTCGGTCCATTTGACCGTGACGCCGCGTGGCGCGAGCCGCTTTTCGAGCGTGCCGTGCGCCTTCAGCAATACCAGCGTGCTCGCGGCTTTCTGATATCCGATGCGAAGTTCCTTCGCATGTTCATCGGCGGCAAATGCGGCGGCGGAGAAGCCTGGCAACGTAGCGGCGGCCAGCGTTGCGCCTATACCGGCAAGAAACGTACGGCGCGTCAGCAGCGGATCACGGGACATGAGAATACTCGTCGAAAATGAATTTAACGGACGCCAGAAAATGGTCCGATTGGCTCCGACGATAATTCGTCTGCCGGCCTGGACGAACCGATAAATTCGCATAAGCAAATCATGCGGGAGCAGCGAAGCATTGGCCCAACGCCCAACCCATCCCCTCCCGCTACAATCGACCGGCAAAACAGCCCCCCGCGACCACCCGCTCGCGACTGCGTCGATCGACCGAAAACGAAGAGAGGAAAAAAGCCACCGTGCCTGTAACGACAACACTGACACCGTGGGCCGCGCACGACACCCAACTGATCCTGTCGCGCGCGCTAGGACTCGCACTGATCATGCTCTTCATCAGCGTGCTCAAGCTCGCGCCGTTTCTGTCGATCCTGGTCGGCACGTTCGCGGCGGGCTTCGCCGCCGGCCTGCCGCTCGAAGCGGTCGGGAGCGCATTCAGCAAAGGCGCCGGCGCGTTGCTCGGTGACGTGGGCATCATCATCGCGCTGGGCGCGATGCTCGGTGCGTTGATGGCCGAATCGGGCGCCGCCGACCGGCTCGTGTCGACGATCCTGGAGCACTCGACCCCGCGCACGCTGCCATGGATGATGGCCGTCGTCGCGCTGCTCATCGGCCTGCCGCTGTTCTTCGAAGTCGGCCTCGTGATGATGGTGCCGATCATCTTCGTGATGGCGCGTCGCTCGCAACAGCCGATTCTGCGCATCGCGATTCCCGCGCTCGCCGGCATGACGACGCTGCATGCGCTGCTGCCGCCCCATCCGGGTCCGCTGATCGCGGTGAGCGCGCTGCACGCCGATCTTGGTTTGACGCTGGGCCTCGGGCTGATCGTCGCGCTTCCGGCGGTGATCCTCGCCGGTCCGCTGTACGGCATCTGGCTGTCGAAACGGATGCACGTGGTCGAGCCCGAAAAATGGGCAAGCTGTTCACCGCGCATCAGAACGGCACTGAGCCGCCAAGCTTCGCGATCTCTCTGATCACGATCCTGCTGCCCGTCATTCTGATGCTCAGCCGCACGGTCGCGAAGCTGCTGCTCAAGCCCGAAACGTTGCTCTTCGATACGCTGAATTTTCTCGGTGAGCCGCTGATCGCGCTGGGCCTCACCGTGCTGTTCGCGGTGGTCGTGCTCGGCTGGTCGCGCGGCATGGCGCGCGAGCGCGTCGGCGGGATTCTGCGCAAAAGCCTGCCGCCGATCGCCGCGCTGTTGCTGACGATCGGCGCGGGCGGCGGCCTGAAGCAGGCGCTCGTCGTCGCGGGCATCAGCACGACGATCGGCAAGATCGCGGTCGGCGCGCATATGCCGCTCATCTTGCTCGCCTGGTTGATCGCCGTCGCGCTGCGTCAGGCCACCGGCTCGGCGACGGTCGCCAACGACGACGGCGGGTATCGTCGCGCCGGTCGTCGCGGGCCTCAGCACGACGCACAATTCGCTGATGGCGCTCGCGATCGGTGCCGGCTCGGTGTTCTTCTGCCATGTGAACGACGCCGGCTTCTGGATGGTCCGCGAATATTTCGGACTCCAGCTTAAACAGACTGTGATGGTGTGGTCGGTCTTGCAGACGATCGTATCGGTCGTCGGTCTCGCGATGACGCTCGTGCTGTGGAGCGCGTTGACGTGAGCACGGCGCGCGCGACAGCCTCACCCGTCTGGGCCGCGGGTTGACACGCGCACACAGGAATACGCACGCAGCACCTCCCGCGACGCCAGCCAGGCAACCCGCGCCTCGCGTCGCCAACAACAGGAGTCCCCGCCATGCTCGAATTGCGACCAAGCTGCGAAGGCTGCGGCAAATCACTTCCGCCGAACGCGCCGGACGCGATGATCTGTACCTACGAATGCACGTTCTGCGAGGTCTGCGCGCTGACGAAGCTACGCAACGTGTGTCCGAATTGCGGCGGCAATTTCGCGCATCGGCCGATTCGCACACGCGCGCAACTCGCGAAACATCCGGCACGTGCCGACGCGCATCCTGTCGGCATCGATGAAACTTCGCATGCGCGCTTTTTCGACCGCTACCGCGACGTGCCGCCCGGTGAGCGCTGAACGACGGCGCGGCAATGCGGCAACGCGAAGCCGGCAACATCAATGCTCTTGCCGCCTCCAAACGCCTCACTCGTCGCCGCTCACCGCTCCATCCACGCTTGCCGATCCGCCCGCCACATGCGCGGCGACCCGCAGCAGGCGGATCTGCTTGCGATAGTTCCGGCACCCGCTGCAGGTCGGCAGATGCAGGCGGATCGCGAGCCATTCGCCAGTCGACAGCGAGCGGTCGAGCGCATCGGATAGCAGCCGCGTGATGTCCTTACACTTCCCCATTCGCATCCTCGCTGGATAGGCCTTTTTCGCTCAGGCACGTGCGCAGCCGCAGCCGCGCGCGATAGATAAGCACGCTGCAATGATTCGCGTTGATCTGCAGTTCGGCGCAGATCGCCGCGATGTCGAGGTCGAGAAACTCCCGCATCATGAACACGCGTCCGATGTGCTCGGGTAAATGCTCGAGGCACATCTCGAACAGGGTCCAGAACTGCTGCTGGCGCAGTGCGGTTTCGGGTGTCGGCCACGGACGCGGTTTGCTCTCGCGCGACCAGTGGCCGTTGTCCTTGAAGAGCTCGCGATCGAGCAACGCCTCGCCGTCGAGTTCGGCTTCGAGCGCCGACAGATTGACCGTGCGCCGGCGCGCGCGCAACGTGTCGACGAGCTTGTGGCGCAGGATGCCGAACACCCAGGTCTTGTGCTCCGACTGCGCGGCGAAACGCGCGGCCTGAGTCCATGCGGCGGTCAGCGCCTCCTGCACGGCGTCCTCGGCGGCCGCGGCATCGCGCAATTGCAGACGGGCGAAGCGCACGAGGTCGCGCCGCAATTGCGCGAGATAGACGGGATCGTCGAGCGAGGGACCGCCTGGCTGCGTCACGGCGGGCTCCGTCGCTGCGCTGTAGGCCGCGCGCTGCGTTGCGCTGGTCGTCCTGAAACGTCGTGAATCATGAGCGGATGGTCGTCCTCGCACGGTCTGTGGATGCGTGCGCCATTCTCCCTCACGTTCCTGTCCCAGCGAATCGGTATTGAACATATGCCCCTTGGCAATCGATAGCCCGAGGAGCTTGGTCGCGCGGCGCGGCGGTTTATGACAGTCGAGTTTAATTATTGCGAGAAATGAAAACTGATGCTGATGGGTGGACAGGCGGTTTAATTGTTGTTTTGCCCAATCAACGCGTCCTGATCCGCGACCAATTCAGCGCGGGCATCCAACGACGATTATTTCAATTTACAAAAAAAAGTCTTCACATCTTCGCTGTTTGTGCACGCGGGCCTGCTCGTTATTCTTCACGCCATCGATCGCATCAGATCGCGCAACCATACGCAAACGAGGACCCGCACCATGAAACGCATTCTCTCCGCCCTGATCGCTTCAGTCGCACTGTTCGCAGCTGCTTCGGGTGTTGCTCACGCAGACGCGCCGGCTTCGACCTGCAACGGCCCGGCGTCGTACTGCAACGTATTTTTCGGCAACTGATCGGCACGTCGAACGAGACGGCAACGAAGCAGATGTAAAGGGCGCCGGCAACGGCGCACTTTTCGCATTCAGCCCGGATGGGAAAAGGGCGGCGTCAAGCTGCTCCACCTATCCACCGCCGATGGACGACCCGCACGTTCTAACGGCTCGGCGCCTTCCCCCCGCCATCGAGTCCGGCGCCCGTGCGCCACACCTGTTTACCTTTCTCGGACAACTCGCCGCAGCTATGCGTGGCATCGGCTTCGACGCCGTCGACGGCCATCTCGCCGCCCGCCGGCTCCTGCGCGCGTTGCCTGGCCTTCTTGCGCGCGGCGAGCGCTTCGTCGTGGGATTTTCCTGCGTAGTCGAGACTCATGATCCGGTCCTCCAGAATGTCGATCGTGTTCGATTGCCTCAGTTCGGGCGGGCCCGAAGGCATGCTTGATTGACAAGGCAAAAGTTCCACTTATCCACAAGGTTATTCAGCGAATCTGTGGATAACTTTTCGGGCGGCGAGGTTATCCACCGATACCCGCCGCAAGAACCCTTCCCGATCCGCTATCGCCTCGCCAAATCCGCCAGCGCCCAGGCGTTTCGCGCGGCTTTTGCCTATGATGGACACTCCTACTTTGCGCGTCGAGCGCCTTACCTGAGGAAGCGAACATGGCCTATCACATTGCAGTGGTCGTCGGCAGCCTGCGGCGAGACTCGTTCAATCGACACCTGGCTCAGGCGGTGATTTCCCTCGCTCCAGCCGATTTCACCTTTGAATACATCGATATCGGTTCCTTGCCGCTGTACTCCCAGGACTACGACGCCGACTATCCCGAAGCCGGCAAGAAGCTCAAGGAGCGCGTGCAAGCCGCGGACGGTCTGCTGTTCGTGACGCCCGAATACAACCGCTCGATCCCGGGCGTGCTGAAAAACGCGCTCGACTGGGGCTCGCGGCCGTGGGGCACGAATTCGTGGGGCAACAAGCCCGGTGCGGTACTCGGCACCTCGGTCGGCGCGACCGGCAGCGCGCTCGCTCAGCAGCATCTGCGCAACGTGCTCGCCTATCTCGACGTCGCGACGATGGGGCAGCCCGAGGTGTTCATCAAGCACGATCCGGCGGTGATCAACGAAAAAGGCGAGATCCTGAACGACGGCACGCGCAAGTTCCTGCAGACGTTCATGGACCGCTACGTCACGTGGATCAAGCGGCACGGGGCGGTCTAGCCGGGCCTCGGTGTTGCTGACCGGCGCTCTGACCATCCGCCGAGGCAACGACGCAACAACGCAACAACAAGGCGGCGCGCCCGCATAAAGCGGCCGCGCCCGTTTCGCCCGGCGCGACGCCAGCGCGAGATGCACTGGCGGCCCCGCCGAATCCGGCCAGACCGGCCGGCTTCCCTAAACGTGATGATGCCCGGTCACGTGCTCCCACCCATGACGCACCGCGAGCTTGAAGCGCTCCCACGTGCTGTCCGGCGACGTGGTTTCCCAATGGCGGCGTGCTTCGGGCTCGATCTCTTCCCACGGACGATCGCGGAAGCGGGCGTCGCGACCGATTTCCGCGCCGTAGCGATAGGCCGGCACATAGTCTTCATAGCGCGCGTTCGCGGCCGCGTACTGCTCGTCGTAGTGCGTGCGAAAATCCTCTTCGTACTCCAGATATTCGTTCGGCATCTGGGCGCCGGGACCGGTGCCAGGCTGTCCGCCTTCGGGGACGATGTCGGACGGCTGCATCACCGCGCCCGAACCAGGCACGGAGCCGGCGGCGATCGCACTGCGTCCCGCATCGCCGGCGAGCGGATCGACGATGGGTTCGTTGAGCGGATCGCTGATCGGCCGTTCGCTGATCGGCGGCGCGGCGAACGGCTCGGCGCTCGTGCCAATGCCGACCGGGGGCACCGCGCTCAGCGGCCCGGCTGGCGGTAGGGTGCCGGGTTGCATGGTGTCGGCCGCGTTCGTACCGCTCACCGAAGTGGCGCCCGTCGCGCCGGCAATGCCTGTCGATTCAGTCACGCCGGCGGCACTCGCCGCACCCACTGCACCGCGGCTCGAACTCACGCCCGCAGCGCCCGGTGTCGCAGCGGTGTCCCGCCTCCCCGGCGTCGCGCCCGCCTCGGTCGTCACGCTCGAGGTGCGGGGCGTACCCGGCATCACCGCGCCGATGCCCAGCTCATCGAGCACCGAGTGGTCGCGCCCGGTTCCGACCGGCACGTCCGCTTCGGGCAGGCGGTCACCGATATCGGTCGCCCCGAGCCGCACCAGCGTATTGCGCGCCAACTCCGCATGCGACTGGCTCGCCGCATGGACGCACACGAGCACCGCGCCACGCCGCATCGCCTCGGCATAGCGCTCGGGGTCCGACGCGCGCGTGCCGGTCGAAAACAGGCTGGCGAGAAAGCGCTCGATATTCGCGAGCACGCCCGCATTGGCGACTTCGCCGGTGGCCGAGCCGACCGATGGTTCGGCGTTCGCCTGCAACTCGATCGTCTCGCGCGCAAAGCCGGTTTGCACGAGCGTGTCGCGGGCGGTTTCAGCCTGCATGTAAGTGTCGAATAAACCAATCACGGTATGTTGCATGGTTGTCTCCCGACATGTTCTGCTGGACCGGGCGGCGCCCGAGGCGTCGTCCCCTTGCCGTCTTCTGGCACGCAACCTTCATGCCCCCGCACCACCGCGCGGCGGTGCCGCGTCCCACGCGCGGCCGCGCTGCCCAGCGGGCTACGCGTTACGCGGGCTGATGATGAAAAAAGCGCGGCGTATCACGGCCGCGCTTTTTACAAGGTCTGGTAAATGACACCGGCATGACGCCGGGCTCAGGTGTCGGCGGGATGCGCGGCCGCGTCGGCGCTCGTTCGCAGCGCCTCGTGCTGGATCGTTTCGAGCAACTGCTCGAGCAGTCCGATATCGAATGGCTTGGACAGCACGCGCACGTTCACGTGCCGCGCGCGGTCGAGTTCTTCCGCGTAGCCGGTGACCAGAATGACCGGCAGCCGAGGGTCGAACCTGAGCACCGCTTCGGCCAGATCGA
Organism: Paraburkholderia sp. UYCP14C; assembly: GCF_004197395.1. Classification (GTDB taxonomy): domain Bacteria; phylum Pseudomonadota; class Gammaproteobacteria; order Burkholderiales; family Burkholderiaceae; genus Paraburkholderia. Next base: position 123,454 of record NZ_SELS01000001.1, read on the forward strand.
TACCGTTCATCTTGCCCGGCATATGGATGTCCGACAGCACCAGATCGAACGGCAGCGGCTCGCCGGTGCCCGCATGCGTCGCGCGGGCGTCGTCGAGCACGCGCAGCGCCGTGTCGGCGTTGAACACGCAGGTGACCCGGTGGCCCATCATCTGCAGCAGCGCCTCGGTGCCCGCGGCGACTTCTTCGTTGTCCTCGACCAGCAGCACGTGCAGACCCTGCGGCGCGCCGGCGTCGGGCGCGAGCGCTTCGGCCGGTCCGGACGTTTGCGGCGCGCTCGACGCGCGCGGCAGATAGAGCCGCACCGAGGTGCCCGCGCCGATCGCGCTGTCGATCGCCGCGAGCCCGCCCGAGCCCTCGCAGAACGCGAAGACCTGCGGCAACCCGAGTCCCGTGCCCATGCCTTTGGGCTTGGTCGTGAAAAGCGGCTCGAACGCGCGCGCAAGCACCTCGGGCGCCATGCCGGCGCCGGTGTCTTCGAGCGACAGTTGCACGAACTCGCCGGTCAGCGGAAAGCCGTCCTCGTGACGGAACACGACGTTGCTCGCGCGCACGGTGAAGCGCCCGCCGTTGGCCATCGCATCGCGCGCATTGACGGCGACGTTGATCAGCGCGAGTTCGAGCTCGGCGACATCGACGCGCACCGGCCAGGTATCGACGCCGCTATCGATCACGAGCGACACCTTCGCGCCGAGCGACGCGCGCAGCAACTCGCGGCACGACGGCAACCAGCGTGCGAGCGACAGCGTCTCGGTGCGCAGCGGCTGCTTGCGCGCGACGCCGAGCAGCTGCCGCGTCAGCGACTGGCCGCTCTTCAACGCACGCTCCATCGCCGACATTTCGCGCTCCAGACCGCCGATGCCGCGCCGCCGCATGATCTGCACGTTGGCCGACAGGATCATCAGCAGGTTGTTGAAGTCGTGCGCGACGCTGCCGACCAGCGTGCCGAGCGCTTCCATCTTGCGCGACTGGCGGTACGCGGATTCGATCGAGCGGCGCATCGAGGCCTCGGCCTGCCAGCGTCGCCACGCTTCCTCTTCGGCGCCGAGGCGGCGCAGCGACAGCCAGATCACGCACCACAGCGCGATCGACGGCGTGAACATCGACACGATCAGCACGCTCAGGTGCCTGTACCAGCCAGCCCAGATCGCCGACGTGCGATAGCCGCACAGCACGTAGACCGGGTACGAGCCGACGTGCCGGAACGCGACGATCACGTCGCCGTCGGCGAAGCTCGAGCGCATCCGCACGACGCCGGAGCGCTGCCCCTGCCGGACCGCCTGGGCGAACGGCGAATCGGCCGCGAGCGCGGTCGGCTCGCGCGGGCCGCGCGGGTAATACGCGAGCACCGCGCCGTCGGTGCGCACGAGGCTCATGATGATCGGCGTGTCGTCGCTGTTGCCGAGCAGCTCGCGATAGAACGCGTCGAAATAGCTGGGCCGCAGCGCAATCGACACGACGCCCGCGAACGAGCCATTGGGCGCCTGACGCTCGACGCCCATGTTGAACACCTGCTCGCCGCTGACGTGCCCCGTCATGACTTTCGACACCTGTTCGAGCACGTTGCCGTCGCGGATGCCGACGAAATCGTCGCGCTCGCCGATCGAAATTTCCGGCGACGGATACAGGCGGCTGCTTGCCAGCAGCGCGCCCTGCTGGCCGAAGATCGAGACCGAGGCCACCTGCGGATAACCGCCGCCCAGTGTGCGCAGCTTGTCGTGAATCGTGTGTTCGCGCGCGCGGACGCCGTCGTCGTCGAGGCCCTCGGTCAGATCGACGATGCGCGAGTTCAGGGTCTCGTTCATGTCGAACACTTTCAACGCGTGTTCCTCGGCGACCCGCACCGTGCGCAGCGCCTGATCGGTCGCGTCGGCCTCGCGCGAGCGCAGATCGGCGAATGCCATCGCCGCGACGTAGGCGAACGGCAGCACGATCGCCGCGACCAGCAGCGCGATCAGCGTGATGCGACGCACCTGGAAATTCTGTTCCGGCACGGCGGGAAACGACGCGTCGTCCTGCTCGCGGGCAGGACGACCCGAAAGGCGGCCCGCACGCGCGGAGTCGACCCGGTCTGATGTCATTGTCGTTGACGCGAAAAGTCGTTCGAATCTGGCAGCCCCGTATCGGGCCGTTGCCGGCGCCATGCCGCCTTCAGAACAAGCATAGACGCAGCGCGGGAAAATTTGCCGCAAAGCGAGGGGGACGGGCGTGCGCCGTGGCGGCCGCTCTTTAAGAGCGGCTTTAAAACAGCGACGAATCGGGAAGCGCAAACGTACACAAAAGTATAAACATGAAAAAATGTCAGTTCAGACGATAGAACTATTTCTTGAATTAGCCTAGCATGGAAACAGATCGTTACCGTCAGCGATTCTGGCGAGTTGCTTTTGCGCGGCTTTGCTTCGACAATTCTCGCCACGATAAAAGGGCCGTTGTCACACCTGCGCACCGGATCGTCAAGGTCTGTCAAACGCGTCCTGCTGCATTCGCACCCCTCTCGTCAAAGGCAATTGCAATTCGACAGGCGCCACCGTACCTGACCGCGCGTCGATGGGCAGCTCGCGAAGGCGTGCCGCCATCCGCTGTCGGGACGAACGGAAAACGCAAACAACCAGGCGCGCAAAACGCGTAGACGAACGAGCCGAGTCCTTTATCCGACCTGCCCAAACTCCCCGACACGCCGTTGCCATGCTGCCCATTGTGATCGCCGACGATTCGCTGCTCGCCCGCAAGTTGCTCACGAAAGCACTGCCGCCGGACTGGGCCGTCGAGGTGTCCTACGCGACGAACGGGCGCGAGGCGCTCGCGCTGTATCGCGAGGGCAAGGCATCGGTGATGTTCCTCGATCTGACGATGCCGGACATGACCGGCTACCAGGTCCTCGAAGCGTTGCAGCACGAGGACCTCAATACCTTCGTGATCGTCGTTTCCGCCGACGTGCAGCCGCTGGCCCAGGCGCGCGTGCGCGAGCTCGGCGCGATCGCGTTCATCGCCAAGCCGGTGACGCCGGAGGCGGTCCTGCCCATCCTCAAGGAGTACGGCTTGTATGTCTGAGCCCGCCTTCACCGAAGACCAGCGCGACGCGCTGCAGGAAATCGCCAATCTCGCGATGGGCCGGGCAGCGACGCGGCTCGCGGGGCTGCTCGATGCGTTCATCGAGCTGTCGGTGCCGCGCGTGCGGATGGTCGCGGTGAGCGACGCGGCGCGCACGCTGCGCGAGATGACCCACATCGACGACACGGTCAGCGCGGTGCGTCAGGGCTTTCGCTCGGACATCAAGGGCGAGGTGCTGGTGATCTGTCGCAGCGACAGCATCGCGCAGCTGTGTTCGCTCGTGAGTGACCCATACGCGCGCTCGAGCTACGAGGCGATCAGCGAGCGCGAACTGATGCTCGACGTGGCGAACCTGCTGTCGGGCGCTTGCGTGTCGTCGATACTCGACCAGCTCGGCCGCACGCCGGTGTTTTCCGCGCCGGGCATGCTCGGCGAGATGCTGACCCTCGACCAGGTGTTTCAGCCTGGCGTGCTCCAGTGGCAGGTGGCGCTGCTCGTCGAAGTGAACTTCGCGCTCGAACATCAGAGTTTTCGCGCGCATCTGGTGATGCTGATGGCCGAAGATTCAATCCGTCACATGAACGAAGCGCTCGACGCGCTGCTGTCCAGTCTATGAATGTCTCCATGGAATCGTTGAGCGACCTCGTGGTCGAGCGGGTCGGTTTCGGCATCTTCGTGCTCGACCGCGAGCTGAACGTGCTGATGTGGAATCGCTTCATGCAGGACCACAGCGGCCTGTCGGCGGAGCAGGTGGTCGGCCGTTCGATCTACCAGAACTTTCCGGAGCTGCCGCGCGTGTGGCTGTCGCGCAAGATCGAGAGCGTGTTCCAGCTCGGCAGCTTCGCGTTCAGCTCGTGGGAGCAGCGCCCGTATCTGTTCAAGTTCGATCATGACCGGCCGATCACCGGCGGGGTCGACTTCATGCAGCAGGACTGCACGTTCATGCCACTAATGCGTGGTCGCGAAGTGGTGGCCGTGTGCGTGACGATCTCCGACGTCACGCACGTGAGCATCATGCAGCGCGAACGCGAGGAGGCGGTGGCGAAGCTGCAGGAGTACGCGAATCGCGACGGGCTGACCGGCATCGCGAACCGGCGCTTCTTCGAAGTGCGGCTGCGCGACGAGTTCACGCGCTGGCAGCGCTACGGCGGCGACATGTCGATGCTGCTGTTCGACCTCGATCACTTCAAGAAGATCAACGACCAGTTCGGTCACGGCGTCGGCGATACGGTGCTGCGCGTGATGGCGCAGCGCGTCGCCGGCGTGGTGCGCGCGCAGGACACGTTCGGGCGCTTCGGCGGCGAGGAGTTCGCGCTGCTGCTGCCATGCACGCCACTCGACGACGCGATGCTGGTCGCGGAGAAGATTCGTCGCGTGATCGAGGAAACGCCGGTCGAGCTGATCGGCACCAGCGTGCCGGTCACGGCGAGCCTGGGCGGCGCCTCGGCGCGCGAGGGCGTGCCCGCCTACGACGTGCTGATCAACGAGGCCGACGCGGCGCTGTACAGCGCAAAGCGCCAGGGCCGCAACTGCGCGGTCGCGTTCCGGCTCGCGGGGGCCTGATCCGCTAGCGTTGGCGGCGCTGCCGAGCCCGCCGCGCCGCGCCCGGCGGCCTTCCTCCCGTGCCCCCATCGGCCGGCGAAACTGCGGTCACCGGCAAAGATTGCTATACTTTTCGCCGTTTCCGGCCACCCAGCCGGATGTGTCGCGCGTGTCCGCGCGCGCGGGCCAATGCCCTGCGGGTCGGCATAAAAACCTCTTTGATCGCCTTTCAGCGGGCGCCTCCAGCGGAGATCGTCTTGGCTGTTTCCAATCTTGTCGTGGACGATACTGAAATCGACGCCGCTGCCGCCACGTCCGGCAGCTCGTTTTATCTCGCGATGCGCATCCTGCCGGCGGCGCAGCGCGATGCGATGTATCAGGTCTACGCGTTCTGCCGCGCCGTCGACGACATCGCCGACAGCGACCTGCCGCGCGCCGAACGCGCAGCCGGGCTCGAGCAGTGGCGCGCCGACATCGACGCGTGCTACGCCGGTCAGCCGCGCGCGTCGTTGCGCGCGCTGACGCGGCACATTCACACGTTTCATCTGCAACGCGAGGATTTCCACGCGATGATCGACGGCATGGCGATGGACGCCGCCGCCGACATCTGCGCGCCCGACGACGCCACGCTCGACCTCTATTGCGACCGCGTCGCGAGCGCGGCCGGCCGTCTGTCGGTGAGGATATTCGGGATGCGCGACGAGCCGGGCCGGCTGCTCGCGCACCATCTCGGCCGCGCGCTGCAGCTCACCAACATCCTGCGCGATATCGACGAAGACGCCGACATCAACCGCTGCTACCTGCCGCGCGAGTTGCTGGCGCGCGAAGGCATCGCGGCCACGGACCCGCGCCAGATCGCCGACGATCCGTCGCTGCCGCGCATCTGCGCGACGCTCGCCGAGCGCGCAAAGCAGCACTTCGCCGAGTCCGACGCGATCATGGATCGCGAGCCGCGCGTCCAGGTGCGCGCGCCGCGCATCATGTCGGGCGTCTATCGCGTGCTGCTCGAGCGCACGCTGGAGCGCGGCTTCGACGTGCCGCGCACGAAGGTCAGCAAGCCGAAGCTGCGCCTGCTGTGGATCGTCGCGCGTTACGCGCTTTTCTGAGCTGATGCCGAAGCTCGTCCATGTGGTCGGCGCGGGCGTGGCCGGGCTCGCCGCCGCCGTGCAGTTGCAGCGGCGCGGCGCGCGGGTCGTGCTGCACGAGGCGCAGGATCACGCGGGCGGCCGCTGCCGTTCGTACTATGACGCGCGGTTTGGCGCGCCGCTCGACAGCGGCAATCACATCGTGCTGTCGGCCCATGCCGCGACGCTGAACTACCTGCGCGCGATCGGCGCCGCCGACGAACTGGTCGGCCCCGCGCAGCCCGAGTATCCGTTCATCGATCTGGCCACGGGTTCGCGCTGGACCGTGCGGCTGTCGCCGGGGCGCTTGCCGTGGTGGATTTTCGATGCGCAGGCGCGCGTGCCGAATACGGCGCCGACCGATTACCTGTCGCTCGTGCCGCTGCTGTTCGCGAAGCCCGGCCGCAGTGTCGCGCAGACGATGCGCTGTGACGGTCCGCTGTGGGACCGGCTGCTGCGGCCGCTGCTGCAGGCGCTGCTGAATCTGGAGCCGCGCGACGCGTCGGCCGAGCTGACCGGCGCGCTGGTGCGTGAAACGCTGCTCGCGGGCGGGCTCGCGTGCCGGCCGCTCGTCGCGCGCAACGGTCTTGGCAGCGCGTTCGTCGATCCGGCGCTGCGGCTGCTGCAACATGGCGGCGCGACGATCCGGCTCGGTTCGCGCCTGCGCGACATCACGTTCGCGGCCGACCCGGCGCGCGTGCAGGCGCTGCATTTCGCCGACGACAGCATCGCGCTCGGCGCAAACGAGGCGGTGATTCTCGCGCTGCCGCCCGACGCAGCGGCTACGCTGGTGCCGGGTCTGCGCGCGCCGACGCGTTTCGCGGCCACGCTGAACGTGCATTTCGCGGTCGAGCCGCCGTTCGGCACGCCGCAAGTCAGCGCGCTGCTCAACGGAACGGCCGGCTGGCTGTTCGCGTTCGACGACCGCCTGTCGGTGACGCTCAACGGCGCCGAGCGGCACCTGGACACGCCGCACGACGCGCTCGCGGCAACCGTCTGGGCCGAGGTCGCGCGGGCCGTGAAGCTGCCGCTCGCGCCGTTGCCGCGCTGGCAGGTGGTGGCGGAGCCGCGCGCGATGTTCGCCGCGCTGCCCACCCAGGAGACATTGCGGGCGGGCACGCGCACTCGCTGGAACAATTTGCTGCTCGCGGGCGACTGGACGGCCACCGGCCTGCCCGCGATGCTGGAAGGCGCGATCCGCTCAGGCCAGAAGGCCGCGGATACGCTGCTGAATCAACCGATGGAACGCAGATGAACGATTTATCTCAAACCCAGCCGCTCGACGCGGTGCTGCCCGACGCCGCCGATGCGGCGCTGAGCCCGGCCGAAGCAGCCGTGGTTGCCAACGCGCCCGCCGTGGCGGACGCATCGGCAACCGCAACCCTCGCGCCCGCGCAAGACGCCGGCGCGAGCGCGCTCGACGCATCGATCACGCGCGCGACCGATGCGATCCTGGCCGCGCAGCAGCCCGACGGCCATTGGGTCTACGAACTCGAAGCCGACGCGACGATTCCGGCCGAATACGTGTTGCTGGTCCACTATCTCGGCGAAACGCCGAACCTCGAACTCGAACAGAAGATCGCGCGTTATCTGCGCCGCATCCAGTTGCCGGACGGCGGCTGGCCGCTCTTCACCGACGGCGCGTTCGACGTCAGCGCGAGCGTGAAGGCGTACTTCGCGCTGAAGATGATCGGCGACCCGGTCGACGCCGAGCACATGGTGCGCGCGCGCGACGCGATCCTCGCGCATGGCGGCGCGGAACACGTGAACGTGTTCACGCGAATCCTGCTCGCCCTCTTTGGCGTGGTGTCGTGGCGCGCGGTGCCGATGATGCCGGTCGAGATCATGCTGCTGCCGATGTGGTTCCCGTTCCATCTGTCGAAGGTGTCGTACTGGGCGCGCACGGTGATCGTGCCGCTGCTCGTGCTCAACGCGAAGCGGCCGCTCGCTCGCAATCCGCGCCGCGTGCGCATCGACGAGTTGTTCCGCGGTGCGCCGGTGAACACCGGCATGAACGAGCGCGCGCCGCATCAGCACGCAGGCTGGTTCGGCCTGTTCCGCTGTGTGGATACGGTGCTGCGCGCGGTCGACGGCCTGTTGCCGAAGGCGACCCGCGAGCGCGCGGTCCGCGCGGCGGTCGCGTTCGTCGACGAACGGCTGAACGGCGAGGACGGCCTCGGCGCGATTTTCCCGGCGATGGCCAACTCGGTGATGATGTACGACGTGCTCGGCTATCCGGCCGATCATCCGCATCGCGCGATCGCTCGCAAGTCGCTCGACAAGCTGCTCATCGTCAAGGACGACGAAGCGTATTGCCAGCCGTGTCTGTCGCCGGTTTGGGACACGTCGCTCGTCGCGCACGCGCTGCTCGAAACCGGCGAAGCGCGCGCCGAACAGGCGGCCGAACGCGGGCTCGCGTGGCTGCGTCCGCTGCAGATTCTCGACGTGCGCGGCGACTGGATTTCGCGCCGCCCGAACGTGCGGCCGGGCGGCTGGGCGTTCCAGTACAACAATGCGCATTACCCGGACGTCGACGATACCGCGGTGGTCGCGATGGCGATGCATCGCTCGGCGGCGCTCACGCAATCCGACGTGGATCGCGAAGCGATTGCCCGCGCGCGGGAATGGGTGGTCGGCATGCAGAGCAGCGACGGCGGCTGGGGCGCGTTCGAGCCGGAAAACACGCAGTACTACCTGAACAACATCCCGTTCTCGGACCACGGCGCGCTGCTCGATCCGCCGACCGCGGACGTGTCGGGCCGCTGTCTGTCGATGTTCGCGCAGATCGGCGAGCTGCCGCAAAGCAGCGAACCGGCGCGGCGCGCGTTCGACTACATGCTGCAGGAGCAGGAGTCCGACGGCAGTTGGTACGGCCGCTGGGGCCTGAATTACATCTACGGCACGTGGACCGCGCTGTGCTCGCTGAACGCGGCCGGCTTGCCGCACGACGACCCGCGCATGCGGCGCGCGGCGCAATGGCTCGTATCGATCCAGAACGAGGACGGCGGTTGGGGCGAGGGCGGCGAGAGCTACAAGCTCGACTATCGCGGCTACGAGCGCGCGCCGAGCACCGCGTCGCAGACCGCGTGGGCGCTGCTCGGCCTGATGGCGGCGGGCGAGGTCGGTCACGAGGCGGTGGCGCGCGGGATCGACTATCTGCAGCGTGAGCAGCGCGAGCATGGGCTGTGGGACGAAACGCGCTTTACCGCGACCGGCTTTCCGCGCGTGTTTTATCTGCGCTACCACGGCTATCGCAAGTTCTTCCCGCTGTGGGCGCTCGCGCGCTTCCGTCATCTGAAGCGCAATGGGCTCACGCGCGTCACGGTCGGGATGTGACGGATGCCGGTGTCGATGATGCCGTCCGTCGGGACGGGCGCTAGCAGCTTGCCGGTGATCGTCGTGACGGGTATGGCGTTCGAAGCGCGCATCGCGCGCGGCGACGGCAGCGAGCGCGTCGAGGTCGTGTACGCGGCGCGCGCCGATCTGCTCGAGCGTGCGCTGAACGCGGCGCTCGCGCGCGGCGCGGCGGGGATCGTCAGCTTCGGCACGGCCGGTGGCCTCGCGCCGGATCTGGAGCCGGGCGCGTTGATCGTCGCGGATGCGGTGCATGGGCCGTCCGGACGCATCGATACGGATCGGCAATGGGCGCAACGCATTGCCGCAGCCGTGACTGACCGCAGGATGGCCGAAGGGCTTGCGGGGCGCGTGCGCCGCGGCGCGATGGCGGCGGTCGCCGCGCCGCTGATCACCGCCGAAGACAAACGCGCACTGCACGAATCGACCGGCGCGCTCGCGGTGGACATGGAATCGCACATCGCGGGCGCGACCGCCGCCGCGCACGGTCTGCCGTTCGCCGTGTGCCGCGCGGTCGTCGATCCTGCCTGGCGCACGCTGCCGCCGGCCGCGACGGCGGGGTTGCGCGACGACGGCAGCACCGCCCTCGGGCCGATTCTGCGCGAATTGCTGCGGCAGCCGTCGCAACTCGGCGCGCTGCTGCGCCTTGCCGCCGATGCGCGCGCCGCGCGGACTACGCTGATCGAGGCGCGCAATGCGTTGGGGAAGGGCGGCGTGCTGCGGATTACGGGCGTCGACAATGACGCGCCGGGGAAGGGCGCTTAGCCGTTCCAACCGCGTCCGCCTTCGTCGCGAGGTTCAGCGGACCGATGCATGCGCCGATGTACAACGCTGTGCTCAGGCGTTGACCACCTGTGCGCCATGAATCGCTTTCCGTGATTCACTCACGGCGCTTTTGCGTTGCCCTCGGTCACCGTGTCGACCTGAATAGCGGGCAGCCCTGACGGTACGGCGTTGGAGCCGACATGCCCGGTGACATGCACGATGCTGTTCTGCAGTTTCATCGCCACGGCGCGGTCGATGCCGACGAGCTGCCAGATCTTCGTGCCGCTGGACACGACCGGATAGGTGAACGGTTCGTTGCCGCGAATCGTCAGGGTGCCTTGTACCTCCACCGTGTCACCGATATGCGGCGTGCCGGCGCAGGCCGTGCCGACGCCGAGGACGAGCAGGGAAAGAATCAGTTGTCTGAGCATGAAGGCGGGAAAGGTCGGTCAGGTGCCCGGTGGGAAGCTTTCGCTTGCGGCTATCTTGCTTGAAAAAAGCCGTCCCCGAAAGGGACGGCTTCAGCAATGCAGCGCGCGCAAAATTGTCGCGGCGCGCTGCGTTCCGGCATTACTGCACGACCACCGACAACGTCACACCGGGCGGAAGCGTCACCGTTTCCTGATATTTACCCGAAATGTTCGCGCGCACGGCCGGGAAGCTGGCGTAGCCAAGCAAAACGCCCGGTGATGCGGACGGCAGGTCACGAGTCTTCTTCGACGGGTCGATGGAGGGCAGCGTGAAGCCGCCTTCCGCGCGCGACGGGAATGCGTACAGGCTCATGTTCGCGCCGAACGGAACTTGCCCGCTGGCGGCGACCGTGAAGTGCCGCAACTCCTGTGCGGCGCTGGAGTCCGGGCGGACCTGTTTGATCGCGTCATTCAGCACGTCGATCGATGCCGTCGCATTCTTGTCGTTCAGAAGGGTCTTGTAGAAGGTCAGACCGAGCTGGCGATTCAGAAAGCCGCCGAACGAACCGTTCGTCGTGTAGCTGTCGCAGGTCGTGTCGGCCGGGTCCCACGTCGTCAGGCCGCAGGTATAGCTGCCGTGGCCGTTGTACGTCAGATACTGGGGCAGGCGATTGTCTCGGACCGAGTTGTAGGTCGGGTCGATATTAAAGCTCACCCAGTCTTCCATCATCATGGCCGTGGTCTCTTCGAGCCACGTGTCGTACGCGTACTGGACGCCCATCAGCATGTCGCGACGATAGAAGTTCTGCATGTGCGTACTCTCGTGCGCCATGACGGTCTGCATTGCCTGCATGCCCGCGGTACCAGCCAGATACAGGGTCTCCGAATCCAGATAGAGCGAAAGGTCCGAGTTGCTGACGGACGTTGCGCCGCTACCCTGGTTGACGAAGTTATTGATCGCCCAGAAGTAACCGACCGTCCCATAAGGCTGGCCATCATGGTTGAAGTTCGCCACGACGAGGTCCACCGGTTGGGCGCCGGGAATCATGCCCGGCATGGTGACCGTACCCCAGAAGGGACCGCCCACGCCCGTGACCATGTCATAGACGCCTCCGGCGCCCGCGTAATTCTGCAGGAGCGTGTTGACGATGGTCGGAGTGATTTTTCCGGTGCCGTACTCAGTCGTTTCGACCCACAGGTTGACCTTCGTACCGTCGGAAGTCGTGGTCGTGGCCTCGAGCGTCATGTGACGCTGGGTGTAATCCATCAGCCAGAAGTCACGCGTGTCGCCGATGTTGTAGGTGGCCACCACGCGTTGCACTGCACCGATGACATCGGCCGAGGCCGCGGCGGCGCCCGCCGTCGATGGCTTGTTCACCAGCGCTTTCCAGCCGTTGGTGTTGAACTCGTGGACCGCCGCCACGCGCGGGTCTTCGCCAGTCGACGGGTGGGTTGCCGCGTTGGCGACGACGTCGGCTGACGACATCACGCTTGCGCTGACCGGCACCGCCGACATGGACTGGCTGCTGCCTTCGTTGGTGAATACGAGCGTCGCGGTGCGTCCCGTCGCGCCATTGATGGCGATGGTGACCGTATCGTTCTGCGCGCTGCTGTTGACTGCTTGCCACAAGCCCACACCGCTGCCGGAGTAGGTCGAGTCGTCGGCCGCACCGCAGTTGGTGCATGCCGCGTGCAACTTGCCGTCAGCTGACGGGGTGAAAGTGGCCGGCGGAGTTGGGGAAACCGGAGCAGGGGACACCGGGGCCGGAGAAGCCGGCGTTGGCGAACCGGTGTTCGTCGTGCTGGAGGTGCGCGTGCTGCCGTCGCCACCCCCACCGCCGCCGCATGCTGAGAGGCCCGCGGCCAGCGTAAGTGTTGCGATTAACCCGAAAACTGATTTCGAACGTTTGATAGACATCCTCGTTTTTGCCCTCGTACGGCTTGGTTGGTTTAAAAGTTTTTGGTCTTTTTGGGTGCGGCAGGCCTTGTACGAGCGCCGACGGCACTCAATCGTTATCGGCAGAAGACAATTTGTAATTGAGGGGGTAAGGAGCGCTGTCGACTCCAAATAGAAGGCGTCATCGAAAAGGCGCCCGGCGGCGCCGTTTTGTGCATCGAAGGAAGGGCTTGGGAGGGGCGGCGCGTTTTGCGGATCACGACGCTCGCTTGAAGTGGCGGTGCGGCTGCGCGGACGGTGTCGCGAAGCATTGCCTATCGGGCCGATTAATTATGCAATTGTTGAAATACTAGGGAAAACCCTTATGTTTGGTAGAATGCTAGTGTTAACCCTAGGTTGTGGCGCGTGACGCGCCCGGCCCGGGAGCCTCAAACGCGGAGTACCTGATGAATTTTCATACGAGAAAGTGGGTCAAGCCCGAAGACCTGAATCCCAACGGGACCTTGTTCGGCGGCAGCCTGCTGCGCTGGATCGACGAAGAAGCCGCGATTTACGCGATTTCCCAGCTGGACAACCAGCGAGTCGTGACCAAGTTCATGTCCGAGATCAACTTCGTCAGTTCGGCGCGCCAGGGCGACATCATCGAACTGGGCATGACCGCCACGCATTTTGGCCGTACGTCGATCACGCTGCGCTGCGAAGTGCGCAACAAGATCACCCGCAAGAGCATTCTGACGGTCGAAAAAATGGTGTTCGTCAATCTCGACGAAAACGGCGATCCGGCGCCGCATGGCCGCACGCGTATCCGTTACGCGGACGAGCAGTTCGCCCACTATCGTGCGAACTCGAAGCCGGTGCCGCGAACCGCATCAGTCGCTACGGTCGAGGAAGATCGGGTCGCGGCGCGCAGCGAGGTCGAAAGCCTGCACTGAGCGGGCTGCTGCGGAGCCTGCCGATTTGCTCGGCCGAAGTTTTTGGCTGTATTTCCACGCGGGGCGACCATCGAGGGCGCCCCGCTGTGCTTTGGAGCGACGTTATTGCGGGGCCGATGCCGGCGTGGCTGGAGTAGCTGGAGTAGCTGGAGTAGCGCCCACGCCGGTGTCGCCCGGATCGGAGTAGTTCGGCAGATCTCCGCCAGGCGCGCTGGGCGCGCCGCCCGACGCTCCGTTTGGCGCAGGTGCGGACTCACCCGGATCGTTGTAATTCGGCAGCGCGCCCGGCGCGCCCTTGGCCGCGCCGCCCGCTCCCGAAGCTCCATCCGGCGCCTCGCCCACATCGCCGGGATCGGCGTAATTCGGCAGCCCGCCCGCCGGCGCGCCGCCCGCAGGCGCAGCCGGGCCCGTGTCGCCGTGATCGTCGTACTCCGGCAGCGGTGGAGGGGCAGCGCTCGTGCCGCGCAGACGCGAGAGGCGCTGCTGCACATAGGCATCACGCACGAACGAGTATTTGTCGAGCGCAGCCTGCTCCAGCAGGGTGGTCGCGCCGAGCAGATCCGAACGCGTGCTGATGAATTGCAGCAGGTACAGCGGATTGCGGACCGCGGGTTCCATATAGGTCACCGGGTATAACTTCACGTCGACGATAAACCCCATGCTGTCGCGCACCGTGCTCGGCCCGAACAGCGGCAGCACCAGATACGGACCCGACGGGATGCCCCAATGCCCGAGCGTCAGACCGAAGTCCTGATGATGCTTGGGCAGACCGGCCGGCGTCGCAAAGTCGAGCAGGCCGCCAATCCCAAACACCGAGTTGAGCGCGAAACGCATGATGTCTTCGGTCGCATCGGTGATCTTCAGTTGCAGCAGCGCGTTCGCGGCGTTGGTGAGGTCGCCGAGGTTCGAGAAAAAATTGCTGATGGCGGTGCGCAGCGGCTGCGGCGTGACCTTCTGATAGCCCTTCGCGACCGGCACGGCGATAAAGCGATCGACTCCGTCGTTGAAGTTGAAGATCACCCGGTTCACCGGCTCGAACGGATCACCCGGCTTGCGGTCGGGCGCGGTCGCGCAGCCGGAAATAAGACCCGCGGCGGTGAGCGCCAGCGCGGCGTTACGCAGCTTCATGCTTATATTCCTTTTTGCTTCCCGCGACGTTGACGCGGCTTGCCCATCAGCACCGGCTGGAAAACCACCGCGCCGATCAGCGTGCAGAACAACGAAAGCGCGAGCAGCTTCCCCATGCTGGACGTGCCCGGATGGTGCGACAGCCACAGACTACCAAACGCGGTCGCCGTTGTGGCGGCGCTGAACAGCACCGCATGCGTAAGGCTCGACTGCAACAGGCCGGTCTGGCCGTGGCGCCACGCCATTACGAAGTAGATCTTGAACGCGACGCCGACGCCGAGCATCAGCGGCAGCGCGATGATGTTCGCGAAATTCAGCGGCATGCCAAACACCACGCACAGCTCGAGCGTGACGAGCGCGGAAACCAGCAGAGGCACCAGCGTGCGCAGCACATCGCCGACCCGGCGCAGCGCAATCCATAGCAGCACGGCGATCGACAGCAGCGCATAGACAGCCGCCTGCAGAAACGCCTTGATGATCGTGTCGGCCGAATGCAGGATCGAGATCGGTCCGCCGATCGCACCCGGCTCCGCCTTCTTCACCGCATGCGCGAAGCGCGCGAGCATCTGGTCGTCGTTCGGATCGATGCCGGGCGGCACCTTCGGCGCGATATCGACGAGCGCGTGCCCGCCCTTGCCGATCCACATCGCGGTGATGCCCGGGGGCAGACTCTGCTGGGTGATTTCGGTCGGCTGCAGCAGGCTCTCCAACTGCTTCAACGCGATTCGCAGCGTGTCGGACATCGCGACTTCGGCGCGCTCGCGCGTGGCGGCGTCGGCGGCGGCGAGCTTTTGCAGCGTCGCGGACAGGTGTTGCGCTTCCGCCGCGCCCGGCCCCGGGTGGTCCTCGGCGGCGAGCGACAACTGATTCGCCGCGCGCTTCAATGCGGCGACGCGGACCTCGTCGGTGGCCTGCGGCGCGGGCTGCTGTTGCAGCGCCGGCAGCAGTTGCTGCGCGGCGCTCGCGATCAGCATCATCTTCTGCTGCTGGTCGGTAGGCACGAAGGTGCTCAGCGTGTTGACGCGGCCCACTTCCGGCAACTTGCGCAGCCGCGCGGCCATCGCGTCGGCGTCGGCCAGCGACGGCGCCAGCGCCTGCACGTTGTTGACCGCGGCTTCGGGCGAATCCTTCAGCGACAGCAAGGTTGCCATCGACTCTGTATGCGGGTCCTTAAGATGCAGCGGATTGAAGTCGAAACGCAGGTGCGTGAGCAGCGGCGTCGCGCCGATCACGACGAGCAGCGTGCCGATCAGCACCGGCTTGCGATTGCGGTCGAGGAAGTCGTCGACGGGTTCGAGCTGCTTGAAACCCGGCGAGGCGACTTCGCCCGGCGGATTGAAGACCTTCAGCAGCGCCGGCAGCAGCGTCATGTTCGTGAAGTACGCGACGAACATGCCGACGCCCGCGATCTGACCCAGCTCCGACACGCCGCGATACGCGGTCGGCAGGAACGAGAAGAAGCTCAGCGCGACTGCCACGGCCGCGAGCGTGAGCGGCACGCCGATGCTGTGCGCGGTGTGCATCAGCGCGGCCGACAGCCGGTCGTCGCGGTTGCGCTCCTCGCGATACTTGACGCCGAACTGCACGCCGAAGTCGACGCCGAGCCCGACGAACAGCACCATGAACGCGACCGAGATCATGTTGAGGGCGCCGACCATCATCAGGCCGAGCGCGGCCGTGATCGCGAGACCGACGAACAGCGTGATGAACACCGCCGCGATCATGCGGCCCGAGCGCAGCGCGAGCCACAGAATGATCAGCACGACGATGAAAGTGCCGATGCCGTTCAGCACCGCGCCGTCCTGCACCGACGCGAACTCCTCGTCGGCGAGCGGCTGCTCGCCGGTCAGGCGGATCGTCGCGCCGTAGCGCTGTTCGAGATGCAGCGACACCGCGGTCGCGCGAATCGAACTCGATGCGGCCGCGCCCGGCTCCAGCGCGTCGTAGTTGACGACCGGCTGCACGACGACGAACGAGCGCGCCGGCTCGGTGGCGGCACCTTTGTCGACGAGCGCACGCCACGAGAACGCGGCGGGCTGGCCGGCCAGCACGCGATCGATGGTGTTCGCGCTTTGCCCGAGCAGCCGGCTCATATCGGCGAGTTTGACCTGGCCCAGTTGCAGCGGCAGCAGCAGACTCGTGGTCAGCGTGCCGGCGAGACCGGTCAGGCTCGGATCATGCGCAAGCTGATTGACGAGCGGGCGCGACTGCACGAGTTGCGAGGTGGTGGACATCACCTCGTCGGTGGACGGAAACAGCAGGCCGTTGTGTTCGAAGAACGGCCCGCCAGCGGGCTGCGAGACCGACGTGAACTCCTTCGGATCGGCTCTGAGCGCCGCGGTCAGCGCGTTGGCCGCGGCATCGGCGAACTCGGGCGCGCGCGCCTCGACCACTACCAGCACGGTGCCGCCGCGGTCGGGGAAGGCTGCGTCGAGCGCGTTCTGGACTGCCGCCCATTGCTTGTCGGTCTCGATGAGACGGCTGATGTCCGTGTTGATCTTGAAGTTATGCACGACGTAGACGGCGCTCAGAACGGCGAGCACGATCGACACCGCGATGATCCTCAGCGGATGACGCACCGAGGACGCGACGAGACGGACGATATATGGCTTCAGCATGTAGGCGGACGTGGCCTTATCACGGGTGTTGTTTTTGACGAAGGTGCATAAGTATACAGAGGCCGGGCAAGCAAGCCCGACTTCGGTAGCAAGTAGGGCTCCCGACGGCTTTGTCGGGACGGGAACGCAATCCCCGCTATACTGGTCTACCACTCTTTAGCCGCGGGCTGTGCGGCCTGCCGGCGCTACTTCTTTCGAGTCATGACAAGCGTATGAAACGATATCTGACTGCTTTTGTGGCTGCGGCCGTGGTATCCACGGCGGCGTTTGCGCAGAGCGCACCCGACGCGGTGGTAAAAAGTGCAGTGCAGGGCACGGTGACTGCAATGAAGTCTGACCCGCAGGCGCGCGGCGGCGACATGGCGAAGATCACCCAGGTCGTCCAGACGCATTTCCTGCCCGCTACCGACTTCCAGCGCACTACGCGTATCGCGGTCGGCAAGCCGTGGTCGACCGCGACACCGGAGCAGCAGAAGCAGCTGTACGAGCAGTTTACGCTGCTGCTTACGCGCACCTATGCGGCATCGCTGTCGCAACTGCGCGACCAGGACGTGAAGTTCCAGTTTGCGCCGGTCAGTGTGCAAGGCGGCGAGACCGACATCGTCGTGCAATCGCACGTGATCAGCAACGGCGGCGACGACGCGATCGGCTACCGGCTCACCAAGGGGCCGTCGGGCTGGAAGATCTACGACATCAACATGATGGGTGCGTGGCTGATCCAGGTGTATCAGACGCAGTTCGCCGATCAGATTGCCAAAGGCGGCATCGATGGGCTGATCAAATTCCTGACCGCGCATAATGCGCGCGGCGCGTGAGCGCGTCGGTCGACAGAAGTTTTAATCGGTAAAAGAAAAGCGCGGTGGCCTTGATTGGCCACCGCGCTTTTTTCATGCTTGATGCTAGCCTGGGCTAGTGATCAGCCACATGCAGGGGCGGCGCGCGGCCGCCATCCTGCCGAAGCCTCAGTGCGCCGCTGTAGCGGTCTCCACCTTCTTGCCCTTGCCGGCGCGCGTGATTTCTTCGAGCTTGATCTCGACGTGACGCGAGAACACGTACTCGGCGGGGCGCTGCTTGTCGAGCGGGATGTCCTGCGCGAACGCGCCGGTCGTCTTCGGACCGCGCATGCTGACCTTCAGCGCCTTCAGCGGATGCGCAACCGTGTCCATCACGGCCGTCGCTTCGAAACCGCAGTGGACCATGCAGTCCGCGCACTTCTCGTAGTTGCCGGTGCCGTACTTGTCCCAGTCGGTGGTTTCCATCAGTTCCTTGAAGGTCTTCACGTAGCCTTCGCCGACCAGATAGCACGGTTTTTGCCAGCCGAACACGGTACGCGCGGGGTTGCCCCACGGCGTGCATTCGTAGGTCTGGTTGCCGGCGAGGAAGTCGAGGAACATCGCCGACTGGCTGAACGACCAGTTCTTGCCGTTGTTGCCGCGCTTGAAAATTTCGCGGAACAGCTGCTTGGTCTTGTCGCGGTTCAGGAAGTGCTGCTGATCCGGCGCGCGCTCATACGCATAGCCCGGCGACACCGTGATGCCGTCGACGCCCATCGGGCCCAGCGTGTCGAAGAACTTCGCCACACGTTCCGGCTGCGCGTCGTTGAACAGCGTGCAGTTGATGTTCACGCGGAAGCCGCGGCGCTTCGCTTCGCGGATCGCGGCGACGGCCTTGTCGTACACGCCTTCCTGCGACACCGAGTGATCGTGCGATTCCTTGTCGCCGTCGAGGTGAACCGACCAGACGAAGTACGGATTCGGCTCGTAGTCGTCCATCTTCTTTTCCATCAGCAGCGCGTTCGTGCACAGGTACACGAACTTCTTGCGCGCCATGATGCCCTTGACGATCTGCGGCATTTCCTTGTGCAGCAGCGGCTCGCCGCCCGCGATCGACACGACCGGCGCGCCGCACTCGTCGACGGCCTGCAGGCATTCTTCGAGCGACAGACGCTGGTTCAGGATCGGATCCGGATAGTCGATCTTGCCGCAGCCATTGCAGGCGAGATTGCAGCGAAACAGCGGCTCCAGCATCAGGGCGAGCGGATAGCGTTTGTTGCCGGAGAGATGCTGGCGCATGATGTATGCGCCGACGCGGACTTTCTGTAGCAGCGGAATAGACAAGGCGTCCTCCTTAAACTTCGCGTGCAGCGAGTGGTTGCATCAGTTTCGATGGCAACTTGAATTCGACTTTTTCTTCACGGCCCGCCATCGTCGTGACATCGACGGGCCCCAATGCGCGCAGCGCATCGATTACGTTTTCGACCATTTCTTCCGGTGCCGACGCGCCGGCCGTGATGCCGACCGTGCGAACGTTGGCGAACCATTCCGGCTTCACTTCGGAGCCGTCGGCGACGAGGTAGCTGGCCACGCCGCTCTCGCTGCCGATTTCGCGCAGCCGGTTCGAGTTCGAGCTGTTGGTTGCACCGACCACCAGCAGCACGTCGACTTCTTTGCTCAGCTCGCGCACCGCCGCCTGGCGATTTTGTGTCGCATAGCAGATGTCGCGTGTGTCGGGACCGACGATATCGCTAAAGCGGCGCAGCAGCGCGTCGATGATGCCGCGCGTGTCGTCGACCGACAGCGTGGTTTGCGTCACGTAGGCGAGCGGCGTATCGACCGGCAACTCGAGCTTCGCGACTTCTGCCTCACTTTGCACGAGCAGCACCTTGCCGGGGATCTGGCCGATCGTGCCTTCAACTTCGGGATGGCCGGCGTGGCCGATCAGGATCAGCGTGCGGCCGGCGGCCACGTACTGGCGACCCTGCACGTGTACCTTGGTCACGAGCGGGCAGGTTGCGTCGAGCACGTCGAGACCGCGCGCTTCGGCATCACGTTCGACGGTTTGCGCAACACCGTGCGCGCTGAATATCGCAACGGCACCTTGCGGCACTTCGTCGAGTTCCTCGACGAAACGCGCGCCCTTCTGGCGCAGATTGTCGACCACGTGACGATTATGGACAATCTCGTGGCGGACATACACGGGCGCGCCGTGTTGTTGTAACGCGCGATCGACGATTTCGATTGCGCGGACAACACCCGCACAAAAGCCGCGGGGCTGAGCAAGGATGACTCGCATAAGTTGGCGAACTCCGACTAACGCGGGTTTCGAAGAAGTCGTGAAGCTGACTTTATCGCCGCGCTCATCATGATTAGTTGACGTCTTGAGCCCCGGCGACGGGCCGGTACAGCAAAACCAAACGCGCATTCTAACGCTATCGGGGCCGCTTTGCTTTTTGGCGCGGCCCGTGTGTTGGGCGCTTGCCGCACCCGCTGGGCCTTGCGGAGCACCGAGCCTGCGAGCGTTACATCGATGTAAGGAACCAGCGCGAGATCGCCTCGCAACGCGCCCTGCCACGACCGCACACTGCACCATCACGGCGGAACCCTTAAACTACCGATCCTTGCTGCGCGGACAAACGCGCTGTATTACAGAATGGTTTCGAGGCTCGCTGGATGGACGTCGATCAGCACGAAAACTTTCCGATCGCGAGCGTGTTGCTGCCGAAGGCGCTACGCGCGCCCGTCGGTATTATCTACCAGGTCGTGCGAACTGCGGCCGATATCTCTGCCGAAGGCCAATGGAGCGCCGCCGAGCGGCACGCCCGTCTGGCCGATTTCCGCGCTGGGCTGGACGCGATCGCGCAACGGCGCGCCGCGCCCGTGCATGCTCTGCTGTTCGGCAAGCTTGCCGGCGTGATCGCGCAATACGAGCTGCCGCTCGAACCGTTCTACGATCTGCTCGACGGCTGCGCGCAGGACATCGATACGCATCGCTACGCGGATCGCGCTGCGCTCGTCGACTATTGCCGTCGCTCGGCGCATCCGGTCGGGCATTTGCTGCTGCATCTGGTCGGCGCGGCGACGCCGCACAATCTCGCCGACGCCGATGCGATCTGCACGGCGTCGCAGCTGATCAGCTTCTGGCTCGACGTCGCCGCCGATTGGGACCGACAGCGCGTGTACCTGCCGCAAGCCGATTTGCGGCGCTTCGGCGTGACCGAAGCGCAGATTGCCGATGGCGTCGTCGACGATGCGTGGCGCGCGCTGATGGCGCATGAAATCGCGTTCGTGCGTGCGACGCTGGTCCGCGGCGCGCCGCTCGCGCTGCGCATGCCGGGGCGGCTCGGCCTCGAGCTATGCGGCGCGGTGCATGCCGGACTGCGGTTTCTCGAGCGCATCGAGCGCGCGGATTACGATGTGTTCCGCGAGCGTCCGGTGTTCAACCTGTTCGACTGGTGCGTGGTGGCGGCGCGCACCCTGACAATGCAACTATCCAGACGCGTCGGCATGGCGGCGCGCTCAATCGAGGGTAATGCTTAATGGCGGCGGTCCTGTTCATTCTTTCGTGTGTTTCCCTGCTGATCTGGTGCGTCCTGCTGTTCGCGCGCGGCGGCTTCTGGCGCGCGCGTCCCACCGCGCCGCTCGCGATCGCGACACGCGACGCATGGCCCGCCGTCGCGGCGGTCGTGCCGGCGCGCAATGAAGTCGACGTGATCGCCGAGGCGGTCACGTCGCTGCTCGAGCAGGACTATCCGGGCGCGTTCCACGTGATCGTCGTCGACGATCACAGCACCGACGGCACCGCCGACGCCGCGCGTGCCGCCGCGCTGCGGCTGCAATGTCCGGAGCGCTTCACCGTGCTGGGCGCGAAGCCGTTGCCGCCGGGCTGGTCCGGCAAGGTGTGGGCGCAGTCGCAGGGCATCGAGGCGGTGCGGACGCTCGATCTGCCGGCCGAGTTCCTGTTGCTGACCGATGCCGACATCGGCCATCCCCCTGAGGCGCTGACGCAACTCGTCGCTCGCGCGGATGCCGAAAAGCGCGACCTCGTCTCGCTGATGGTCAGGCTGCGCTGCGATTCGTTCTGGGAAAAGGCGCTGATTCCGGCCTTCGTGTTCTTCTTCGCGAAGCTTTATCCGTTCGCGTGGGTCAACAATCCACGCAACCGCACCGCGGCCGCGGCGGGTGGCTGCATGCTGGTGCGCCGCGCGGCGCTCGAGGAGGCGGGCGGCATCGAGTCGATCCGCGCCGAGCTGATCGACGATTGCAGCCTCGCCGCGCGCATCAAGCATCGCGGCACCGGGCGTCATCCGATCCGCCTCGATGTCGCGGCGAAGAGCGTGTCGCTGCGTCCCTACGATAGCTGGCGCGACATCTGGAACATGATCGCGCGCACCGCGTTCACGCAGCTGCGCTACTCGCCGCTATTGCTCGCGGGCACGCTCGTCGGCATGGGGATCATCTATCTGTTGCCACCGGTCGCGGCGCTGATCCTCGGGCCGCTCGGCTGGCCGGCCTGGATCGCGTGGGCGGCGATGTGCTGCGCGTATGCGCCGATGCTCGTCTACTACCGGCGCTCGCCGCTGTGGGCGCCGTTTCTGCCGCTGGTGGCGCTGTTCTATGTCGGCGCGACGTTCGCATCGGCGGTGCGTTACTGGCGTGGTAAGGGCGGGCAGTGGAAGGCGCGCGTGCAGGCGCCGGTGCAGGAGCGCTGAAGTCAGGCGTAAAAAAAGCGGCTCCTGGCCGCTTTTTTTACGTCACGCGGGTTGGGTCACGCGTTCGTCAGCATCATGTACATCTGTATCACGATGTCCGGGGAGAACGTGAACGGCACCCAGCCGTGGCCGGTGTGACGCATCACGAGCAGGCGGTCGCCGTTCGACTGCTTCTGCACGGCCATCATCGGATTCTTGGTCGAGACGAATTGCCAGCCCGGCGGAATGCCTTGCGGCTGCTCCGGCGTCATCGACGCGCGCGCGTTCGACAGCTCCTCGATCAGCCGGCCGATCTGATCCGGGCGCAGCGCGACGGTCTGATTGCCGATCGTCATCGTGATTTCGTCGCGCGCGGGACGGTTGATTTCGAGCGTGGGCTGGAATTGCGGGGCGGCCGGCTCGGCAATCGCTTCGGCGTTTGCTGCCGCGCTCGCGGGTTGTTCCGCTGCCGTTTCCGCCGCTTCGGCCTCCGCGTCGCGCGCGGCATGCTCCGTCGCCGCGGGCGATGCCGCCGCGTCAACACTTGTCTCGGGAGTGTTCTCGGCCTGCGTGGCCACGACAGCGTGAATGAGCTGATCGACGCCCATTTCCAGCGCGCCGAGCTGTTCGTGAAGATTCATGCGAGGTTTCTCTGGTAGGACCCGCGATTTTACCTGCTGCGCGCGGGCGTGGACCCGTCGCTGGCGCGGGACTTGTAACAAAATGCTTACGGCTGCTGTTCAGCCGTTCATTCAGCCCTTCAGATACCCCGCCCGCCGGAACCATTCGAGCGCATCGGCGAGACCTTCGCGATAAGGCCGCGCGCGATACCCCAGCTCGCGTTCCGCTTTCGTCGAAGTGAAATACATCTTGTTCTTCGACATCTTCAGCCCGTCGACCGTGACGAACGGTTCGCGCTTCGTGAACTTGGCGACGGCTTCCGCGCCCATCGCGAGCGGATATAAAGGCCAGCGTGGCAGGCTCACAGTCGGTGCCTTGCGGCCGGTTAGCGTGGCGATATCCGCAAGCATCTGCTGGAGCGCCAGATTTTCGCCGCCGAGAATATAGCGCTCGCCGATCTTGCCGCGTTCGAGCGCGAGGAAATGGCCGGCGGCGACGTCGTCGACGTGCACGAGGTTCAGCCCCGTATCGACGAATGCGGGAATCTTGCCGAGCGCGGCTTCGAGGATGATGCGTCCGGTCGGCGTCGGCTTCACGTCGCGCGGGCCGATCGGTGTCGACGGATTGACGATCACCGCGGGCAGACCGTCTTTGGCGATCATGCGCTCGACCGCGCGCTCGGCGAGCACCTTGCTGCGCTTGTAGACGCCGATCGCCTGGTCGGCGCGAAGCGGCGAGGTTTCGTCGGCGGACTGGCCGGAGTTCGTCACCTTCAGCGTCGCGACGCTGCTCGTATACACGATGCGCTCGACGCCTTCTTTCAACGCCGCACGCATCGTCGCCTCGGTGCCTTCGAGATTGGCGCGCTCGATCTCGCCAGGGTCCGGCGCCCACAGCCGGTAATCGGCGGCGACGTGCAGCAGATAGCGCACGCCGCGCAGCGCGTTGCGCATCGATGCTTCGTCGCGCATATCGCCGACGACGATTTCCGCATCGAGCGATTCGAGGTTCTTGCGCGGACTCGTCGCGCGCACCAGCACGCGCACGCGAAAGCCCTTGCTCTGCGCGATGCGTGCCACCGACGAGCCGACGAAGCCGGACGCGCCGGTCACGAGCACGAGATCGCGATTCTGTTCGGTCATTCTGTTTCCATTTCCTGCGTGACGGTCGACGGATTGTACGTGGCGCACGCGAGGCATGGGTGTTGTCGAGCACGCTCGTCGCGACACGACTAGAATGCCGGCTTGAAAGACTGTCAGGCATTAAAAGGAGGTAGCGGCATGGCCCCGGATCTGGATCAGCGGATCGAAACGTATTACGCGCGGGTGCGCGGCACCGTGCAGGGCGTTGGCTTTCGCCTCGCGACGGTGCGCCAGGCGCACGCGCTCGGCATCAAGGGATGGGTCGCGAATCTCGACGACGGTTCGGTCGAGGCGATGTTGCAGGGATCGGCCAATCAGATCGACCGGATGCTGTCGTGGCTGCGTCACGGACCGCCGGCGGCGCGCGTGACCGAGGTGAGCGGCGAGGAGCGCGCGACCGACAAGCGGTACGAGCGCTTCGAGCAGCATTGAAATCCTCGCGCGTTCGAGCGACGCGAGTTAAGAAAGCGGCGCGCCGTCCTGAGGAGGGCGGCGCGCCGCTTTTTTGCTTTTGCCTTTAGCGCTTAGCGCGCCACCAGCAAACTCTCCGCGAATCCCCATTCATCCTCGATCCATTGATGGCTGCATGTGAAGCCGGCGCCATCGGCGATCGCGGGCAATTCCTCCGCGCGATACTTGTGGCTGCTTTCGGTCCAGATCGTCTCGCCTTCCTTCAGCGACACCGTCAGCTTTGCAGCGTGCACGTGCGCGGTGATATCGCGCTTCGCCCGCAGATGCATCTCGATGCTGCGCGCGTCCGGATTGAAGCGCGCCACGTGCTCGAACGACTCGAGCGGAAAGTCGCCGTCGAGTTCGCGGTTGATGCGTGCCAGCAGGTTCAGATTGAACGACGCGGTCACGCCGATCGCGTCGTCGTAGGCGGCGACCAGCACGGGGGTCGGTTTGATCAGATCGGTGCCGAGCAGCAGCGCGTCGCCCGGCGCGAGCATGTTGCGGATGTCGCGCAGAAACCGCGTCGCCGCGAGTCTGCCGAAGTTGCCGATCGTGCTGCCGAGAAACAGCACGAGCAAGCGGTCGTCGGGTGCGCGCTGCCGGCTCACTTCGGCGAGGCCGGCCAGATAGTCGCGCTCGTAGCCGACGATCGAAATCCGCTCGATGTCACCGAGTTCGCGCCGGCACAACTGCAACGCACTGCGCGAAATTTCAATCGGGCAGTAGGAAGTAGGGCGTTTTTTACACAGCGCTTCGAGAATGCGCCGCGTTTTGCGGCCGCTGCCACTGCCGAGTTCGGCGACCGTCACGTCATGCGGCAAATGCTCGACGATATCGGCCGCGTGCTTCGTGAGCAGCCGTTCTTCGGCGCGCGTCA
The DNA here is from genome assembly GCF_004197395.1 of Paraburkholderia sp. UYCP14C. GTDB lineage: Bacteria > Pseudomonadota > Gammaproteobacteria > Burkholderiales > Burkholderiaceae > Paraburkholderia. Next base: position 148,834 of record NZ_SELS01000001.1, read on the forward strand.
CGCCGTATTCCGGCAATACGGTAATCACTTCAAAAAGTGCGGAGCCGACTTCGTCGTACAGATACTTCGACGGCAGTTCTTTTTGCGGCGTGTGGGTGAGACCGGCGTACACGTCGGCGGCGAAGGCGCGACGCAGTTCGGAAGGCGAGTTGCTAAGCGATAGGGCTGGCTGGGTCATGCTGGCTCCAGTAGTCACATTCGATGAGCGGGATTGCTGCCGGGCGATGGCATGCGCGATAAAACGCGGTTGAGGCATGCCGTGGGCGAGATGCGCGGGCGTCGGTTCGTGGCGGCTTCCAGGACTACGCTCACAGTTGCATTCGCCGACCCGGCTCGTGAGTGCTGCTACTTTCGTGCCGCTGTGGCCGTCATTGTCGTGGGTGACGCGGCCGCAGCGTGCAAAGCTTGGTAGCAAGATTCGCGCGAGGCGATGACGAACCGGAAAGGGGTTCGCCGGCTGCTGCGCAAAGTTATGTTCTAGTTCATCGACGCGCGAAGCGCACGACTAATTGCAGCCGATTGACGAGAAACCGCAGGCCCGTTGGCGAATAACCCGTCTAGAATGCCGGTTTTTTCATGCGATTTGCGCCACCGCTTCAGAACGACAATGCAGCGTCCGCGGCTTTGCCCGCATGGCCGCCCGCTCAAGAGACCTCACATTCATGACCACAACGAACGCCGCGCGCCTGCGTCGCGCGCCGCAAACCCACACGTCAGGCAGATCCCGGACCGCGCAATGAATCACAACGACTTCAGGCGCGGGATCGCGTTGTCGGTTGGTGCGTCGGCGATGTTCGCATTACTGTCCGCTTACGCGACGCTGCTCAAACCGCTGCGACAATGCAGCGTCCGCGGCTTTGCCCGCATGGCCGCCCGCTCAAGAGACCTCACATTCATGACCACAACGAACGCCGCGCGCCTGCGTCGCGCGCCGCAAACCCACACGTCAGGCAGATCCCGGACCGCGCAATGAATCACAACGACTTCAGGCGCGGGATCGCGTTGTCGGTTGGTGCGTCGGCGATGTTCGCATTACTGTCCGCTTACGCGACGCTGCTCAAACCGCTGTCGGGCCTCGACATCTTCGCGTGGCGCATCGTATGGACCGTGCCCGGCGCGCTGCTGCTCGTCGCGGTGCGCCAGCGTCTGCCGATGCTGCGCGAACTCGTTGTCCGAATGATGACGCAGCCGAAGCTCGCCGCCGCGATGGTCGTGACCGCGGGCCTGCTCGGCGTGCAACTGTGGTTGTTTCTGTGGGCGCCGCTGCATGGGCGCATGCTCGAAGTGTCGCTCGGCTATTTCCTGATGCCGCTCGCGATGGTGCTGGTCGCGCGCTTTCACTATCACGAGCGGCTCGACGGGTTGCAGTGGCTCGCGGTCGCGTGCGCGGCGGTTGGCGTCGTTCACGAATTGTGGGCGACGGGCGCGTTCTCGTGGCCAACGCTCGTCGTCGCGCTCGGTTATCCGCCTTATTTCGTGCTGCGTCGTCGGATCAAGCAGGATTCGCTTGCGATGTTCACCGTCGAAATGGCGTTGCTGCTGCCGGTGGCCGCCGTGTGCATTCTCGGCGGCGGCTCGCTGCAAACGATCGCCGGACGCGCCGAAATGTGGTGTCTGTTGCTGCCGGGCCTCGGCGCGTTGAGCACGCTCGCGCTCGCTACCTATCTGAAGGCGAGCCGTCTATTGCCGGTCGCGTTGTTCGGCATTCTGGGTTACGTCGAGCCGGTGCTGCTGGTGTTCGTGTCGATCACGCTGCTGCGCGAAACGCTGAGCGCCTCGCAACTCGCCACCTACGTGCCGATCTGGATCGCCGTCGCGCTGACCGCGCTGCACAGCGTGCGCTTCGTTCGGCTTGCGTCGAACTGAGCGGCGGCGGCGCGCTCACCGATGTGCTTCGGTCCTCTGCGCATCGATGCGCGTCGGGCCTACCTCGGCCTCGATGGCGTCACGCAGATCGGGGCGCCAGCCGATACCGAACAGCGCTTCGGCGAGCACGAATAGCGGGCCGATCAGCAGGCCGATCACGTCGTCGACGAATGCCGGCTTGCGATGCTCGTAGGCGACGTGACCGACGAACTGAAACACCCAGCCGATCACGAAGAGGCCAATGCCGGTTGCGAGCCACACGAGCGTCGCCTGCGCGGCGATCCACTCGCCGAACCCGACACAGAGCGCCGAGACGCAGGCCATCAGCACGCCGAGCGGCACGTCGAGCGCGAGGTAGTAGACGGTCGCCGCGACGAACAACAGCCATGCCGGCGACAACGTGACCGGGAACATCCCGGCGCCAAACGAAGGCCGGCTCAGCAACACCGCGAGCGCGAGCACGATCATCGGAATGCCGACGAAGTGGGTGGCGATATTGCGCCGGTCGCGATGGTAGGCCGCGTATTGCGTCAGTTGCTGCGTCAGCGTTCTCATCAGTGCCGCTCCTGGGTCAAAGTCAGCATAATCGCGGGCAGATGATTTTCCAACCATCGGGTAGCCGACAATCAGCGACGATCGCCCACGCATACCGTCTATGACAGAGCGTTTTTCATCGAATGAGCTTGCCGCGCTGCTCGAACGCAGCGCGTGGTTTCGCGCCGCGCCGGCCGATCTGCGCAGACAGTTGCTCGACGCGGGACGGGTCGAATCTCTCGCGGCCGGTCAGCGGCTTTTCACGCGCGGCGCTGCCGACGACGGCCTCTACTGCGTGCTCGACGGCGTCGTCAGAATCGGCGCGGCGAGTTCGACGGGCAAGGAAGCGTTGCTCGCGGTGATCGAGCCGGTGAACTGGTTCGGCGAGATCGCGCTGTTCGATAACCGCTCGCGAACCCACGACGCGTATGCCGAACGCGATACCGCGCTGTTTCATGTGCCGCGCGTGGCGCTCGCCGCGTTGCTCGAGCGCACGCCCGCTTACTGGCACGCGTTCGGTTTGTTGCTCACGCACAAGCTGCGTCTCGCGTTCGAGGCGATGGAGGAAGCCGCGCTACTGCCTGCCGCGCCGCGTGTCGCGCGGCGCCTGTTGCTGATGGCGGGCGGCTATGGCGAACCCGGCGAATCGCGAAGCGTGCTGAAGGTCCCGCAGGAAGATCTGGCGATGATGCTCGCGTTGTCGCGGCAGACGATCAACCAGGTGCTCAGGCACTTCGAGACGCAGGGCGCGTTGAAGCTGCGCTATGCGGAGATCGAAATCGTCAATGCCGACAAGCTGCGCGAACAGGCTCTCGTCGAGCGCGATTAACGTGCGCCCGGGTGGCTGACCCGACGTTTCAATGGGCCGATCGTCGCCGCGGGCAATGTGGTGAGCAGCGTGTGCAACGTGAAGTCGAGATCTTCTCGCGCGATGTCGAGTTGCACGCGGTCTTCTTCGCGCACGGCTTCCGTGTTGACGACATAGACGCCGAGCGGCGAATGAAGCAGTGCACGCAACTGGGCGTGTGGCACGGTCACGAGTAGAAGCGCGCGTGCCGATGGAAATGGAATGACGTTGCTGCGTTGAATCTGCGTGCTGACAGGTTGCGGCGAGAGCTTGTCGAGCGATTGCGTGAGAGCCATTTGATGCGGCGTCCGTGTGACGCGACCGTGAGTTGGAACAATTCGAGAGTAATCGCCGACGGGTAAACACGGTGCAAAAATTCGCGTGTCTGTCGGCAAAAAGATACGACGGGCAATGACACGCCGCATAGAAAAAAAGGCGAGTCATAAGACTCGCCCTCCCTGAACGGCACGGTCCGGCTTCGATCAACTTCTATTTGAACAACACCCTCATGGCCGGTCAGCGCCGAAACCGATCACGTGTTATTGCGTCTTGGTCGTGTCGGCTTGTGCGCCGTCGGCTTTCGCCGGGGCAGTGCTGGCCTCTTTCGCACTCTCCGTTTTAGTCTTGGCGGTGCTCGCTTCGACGGCGTTCTTGCCCGTGGATTTGTGGGCCTTCTTCGTATGGGCGGAAGTCTTTTTCACGTGCTTTTGCGTAGCGGCTTTGGCAGGCGCTTTCGTTGCGGTCGCGCTGTCGTTCGTCGCGTCGGCCTGTACCGCGGTGCTTGCCTTCAGATTCGCCTGGCCGGCAGCCGGCAACTGCGCGGCTTGCGCAGGTTGTGCGGCGGACGGTGCGGCCGTTTGAGCAAAAGCGGTCGACACGAGCAGTGCGGAAGCAACAGCGGCGAAAAGCGTCTTCATGGTGTGACTCCTGGTTGAATCGGTGGATTCGTTTGTCGCGGCTGAATTATTTCAGCGCTGCCGGTTTAACGTAGACGGGAATACAGGAGTTGACGCTGCGCTGGTGACAAATCGTAAGTAGTGCGTCAGCGCGGATACATGTTGCGACTTAGAAAGCGAATCCGCGGAAAGGCGCCACGCTCAATGAAGATGCGACCGCGGTCTTGCCGAGCAATTGCGCTACAGCCTCGGGCGAAACCGCCGGGCTGAACAGGAACCCTTGGGCCACCGTGCAGCCGTGGCGGACCAGAAACTCGCGCTGGACCTCGAGTTCGACCCCTTCGGCGACGACATCGAAACTCAGCGTCTCCGCGATCGCGATGATCGCAAGCGACAGAGCTTCGAGTTCCTTGTCTCTGCCGATTTCGCAAACGAACGCGCGATCGATCTTGATGCGATCGACGCTAAAGCGTTTCAGATAGCTGAGGCTCGAATAGCCGGTGCCGAAGTCGTCAATGGCGATAGACACACCGAGTTCGCGCAGCTCGCGAAAAGCCCGTTGCGCTTCTTCCGCGTTACGCATCAAGGTGCCCTCGGTGACTTCGAGTTCCAGAAGTTCAGCGGGCCAATGCGCATCTTCGAGTGCCGAGCGCACTACAGCTGGAAGGTCCGACCGTTCGAGTTGAAGCGGCGAAACATTGACCGAGATACGCACGGGTGGAAGCCCCGAACGGACCCATGCGCTCGCCTGCAGACAAGCCTGCCGCAACACCCACGTGCCGATGCTCTGGATCAGACCGGTTTCTTCGGCGAGCGGGATGAACACGGCCGGCGAGACTTCGCCGAGTTCGTCGTCGCGCCATCGCAGAAGCGCCTCGGCACCGATGATGCATCCGGTTTTCATGTCGATCTGCGGCTGATACGCCAGATACAACTCATTGGCTTTCGCCGCGCGCCGCAGTCGGGTGGTGAGCCGCAATTTCTCGGCGGCCGCGCGGCTCAGTTCCGGCTCGTAGAATTGATAGCCGTTTCGGCCGCGCGATTTCGCCACGTACAACGCGGCATCGGCATTTCGCGTGAGCAGCTCCGGCTTGGCCCCATCTTGTGGAAAAGTGCTGACGCCGATGCTTGCCTCCAGATACAACTCGTGTTCGCCGATGCTGTACGGCTCGCTCATCTCGTGAATGAGCGTGTCGAGCATTTCGGTGAGCTGCTGCGCGTCGGCTCGTTCCGCGACGATCACGAACTCGTCGCCGCCGTAGCGCGCGACGAAATCCGTCGCCCGCAGCAGACGCTGAAGCCTTCGCGCCACGGCCTTCAGCAGCAGATCGCCGATGCGATGTCCAAGCGAATCGTTGACGTCCTTGAAGCGATCGAGATCGAGGAAAAGGACGGAAACGTTCTGGCCGGTCGTTGCCGCGCGTAGGAGCTGCTCTGAAAGATGTTCGCCGAGCAGCACCCGGTTCGGCAGGTCGGTCAGCGCGTCGTATCTGGCTTGATGCTCGAGTCTTCTGAGCGAGCGGCGCAGACGCGCTCCAATGCGTCCGTTCCAGTGAATCAGCGAAAGCAGCAACAACGCCGAAGCGATGCCGCAACTCAACAGCATGCGCGTAAACCACTTCCCATCCAGCGAGGATTGACTGACGACCGAAGCGACCTTGGCGTCGGCCGCAAGTCGTACGTCGACGACCCGCTCGAGGACGCTATAGAAATAGGCGTCGATTTCCTCGAGTCTGGGGTCGCCCACTGCCACGCTGCCGGGATGTTCCGCGACTCTGCGCGCAAGACCAAAGCTCAGTTCGCTGAGTCTGCCGATCCTGTCGTCCAGATCCGACAGACGCGATACGCATTCCTGATTCTCGCTACAGCTCTCGCGCGCGTCGCGCGTCAGCTCGAGCAGTTCCAGCATCGGAAAGCTATAGACGGCGCGGTTGTAGAGCGGCACCGTCGATATCGAGGTGTAAAGCGTCGCATGCTCATCGAGCATGACTTGCTGAACCCGGTCGAGGTCGTGGCGCAGCCGCCCGGAAGCCTGGATCGTCCGAAGCGAACTGTCCTGCTCGCGGCTCTGGCGGATTGCGAGGAAGGTACTCGTCGCAATGACAGCGAGAATGGCAAGCACGGCGATGACCGTACCGGCTTTGCGCGTTGCTTCCTGTCCCAAGGCGCTTCCCTTTCCGTCAACGCGGCGCGGGCGAATACCGGCCCGCCCGGCTGGTGAATGTTCAAGTGGCTGCATGACTTGCCCTCAGGGCGCTCCGGATCGACCTGTAACGGTGCGCCATGGGTCTGCTCATCCGCCTATCGATCGGCAAATTCCACGCGGTTGCGCCCGCTTCGCTTGGCGCGGTACAGCGCCGCATCGGCGAGGCCATAGGCGGTGTCGAAGCCGGTTCCGACTTCGTTGATGCTGACGCCAAAGCTGGCCGTGATGCGGCGTTCGACCGGCGCAACCACCAGCGAGTCGCTGATGGCTTCGCGCATGCGCTCGGCAAGCATGGCGCCACTGGCCGGGTCATGACCGGGCAGCAGCACGGTGAACTCCTCACCGCCCACCCGCCCGATGAAGCCTTGATCCCCGACGATTGCGCGCAGGCAATCGACGACCCCCGAAATGACCGCGTCTCCGGTCGGGTGACCGTAGTCGTCGTTGATCCGCTTGAATTCGTCGATGTCGAGGATGATCATCACCGCGCTGCTGGTGCGCAAGACTTTGGTGGTGCGCTCGATCACGGCACTGCGGTTCAGTACGCCCGTCAACGCGTCGTGCGAGGCGCGGTACGCCAGTTGCTGAGCCAGCGCCTGCATCTCGCGCTCAGCCCGGTCGCTGCGGCCGATCAGGCGCCGTGTTTCGCGCATCAGGCGCTCGAAGTGCTCGATCAGTTCGCCCAACGACTGGCGATACTCCGCGGCATCCGCGTCGATGATCGAATGCATGGCGCGAGCTTTTGCGAGTGCCGCGCTCTCGTTCTGGAACAGATCGGGTGCGCCACCCGAGGACACGTCACGCGAAGAGGGCGAACGCACCTTATTTTCCCTGCTGCGCGATGGGACGATCGGTGAAATCGATCGCGCGGAAATCGGCCTTCAGCTCTTCGCCGAATTCGGCAATCGTTTCGTCTTCCTCGTCGCGATACCAGTTCATCGACACGCGGCTTCCCGCTTCCGCTGCCTGATCGAGCGCGTCGAAGATGCTGAACAGCATTTTGGTGCTCGAGCTGTTGAAGTACGTCAGCGCGACGTCGATGGTGATCTCGGCCCCGGTGTTCGCGGCAAGGTACTTGCGCATCTGCTCGATGATCGGCGCGTAAAAAGCGGCGGCGTTTTCGGGGTAGGACTCACCCTTGATCGACAACGCGTGCTGGTCGAAGCGAAAATCGACTTCGGGCGACGTCGTCGTCGCGGGGATGTGTAGGTTTTCCATTTTTGTTCGTGTGCCTTCCTGCTCAGATGATGGCCATGAGGCAAAACAGCGTGGTGCCCGGTTCGTCGGCACGCGGATGAAAAGCGAATTCAAGTGGCGCGCTCGCATCGCGCGCCATCGTCAGGAAGCCGAGGCCAGCGCCCTTGCTGTCTTTCGGGGCGTCGGTGCGCAGTGTCACCTTGTACGCCTGCTTGATTTCTTCGAGGGACATGTTGCGCAGAGGCTCCAGCCGGTTGCGCAGGCCCTCGACTTCGGCGGTCGCGATCGGATTGACGCATAACATCATGTGATGCTCGCCGTGTCTGGAGATGCACACGGCGCCCTCGCGTATCTCGCCTGCCGCTTCGCCGCCGGGCTCCAGCGCGTTCGACGAGTAATGCACGATGTTCTGCGCGAGCTCGATAAAGGACGAGAAAAGTTTGCGGCGAGTAGGACCGCTGACGCCGGCGACTTCGAGTTGCAGCTTCACGACTTCGCCCATCGACGCGACGATGTTATGGGAGAAGTAGCCCTTGTGATAGAAGAGCACGTTGCGTCGCTGCGCAAGGTCGAAAAAGGCGCTGTCTTGTTCTAGTAGTTGGGACATTCCGGGAATTCACTAAATGCGGGCACAGAAAAGCGTGACGTCGTCACGGCGCGGTTGACTGCCTTGCCACTGCGCGAGCGCGAGCCGGACGCGCTCGCAAATCGTCGCCGGGGTTTCGGCGCGGCTTTCGAGGATCAGGTCGAACGCGCGGCGGCGGCCGAAAGAAATGTTGCGCGGGCCGCCGATCTGATCGGCGAGTCCGTCGGTGTAGATGAACAGCAGGCTACCCGCCGCGATGGGAATCGAGCGCAGGCTCCACGCATAGTCGGCGCGACTGTCCACGTAACCGACTCCCATGCGGTCGGCGCCGATCGTCTCGAACTCCGCGGCGTCGGGCGACAGGATGTGCAGCGCGATCCTCGCGCCGGCAAAATGCAGCACGCTCTCCGTGGCGTCGAACCAGAAGAGTGCCGTGTCCAGACCGTCGTTGGATTGGGTTCCTTCGTCGGCACTGTTCACTTGCCCCAGCAAGCCCTTGACGTTTCGATTGACGGCCGCGAGCAGCGCGGCGGGGTCGCGCGGACCGATCTGCTCGAGCGCCTTCGACAATGACGCCGAAGCAAGCAAGGTCATGAAGGCGCCGGGAACGCCATGTCCGGTGCAATCGGCTACCGCGCCGAACCAGCCGTTCGGGAAGGCCGCGAAATGATAGAAGTCGCCGCCAACGACGTCGCGAGGTTCCCAGACCATTGCCGCGTCGCGCAGCTTCATCGACAGCGTCTCGCTGGAAGCACGCAACATCGCGCGCTGTATCACGCTGGCGTACTCGATGCTCTGCATGATCTGGCGGTTCTTCTCCGCCTGCATTTCCGCGACCGCGCTGATCAGCTGCAAACCACTGCCGAGGCCCGAGAAGAGTCCCTCACGTGTCACGATGAAGCCGTCGACCAGCGCTTTTTCTCCGGCCTCGACGGTCCTGAACGTCAGCGCTTCGATGCTCACGTCGGCATCGACGATGAGCGGCTCCTTGTCCATGAAAGCGATGCAACTCTTCTTGTCGTAAAGCTCTCGATGGAACGGCCTGCTCATTTGCGACATGAAAATATCGCGGTTGATCAGGCCGATGGGGCGCTGGTCATCGATGACGGCGAGACTTTGCATGTCGCGGCGCGTCGAGAAGATCTCCATGACGACGGAGTTGGGATCTTCAACGTCTACGGATGGAACTTGCTGGCACAAATCTCCGGCCGTGCGCGGATTCCCCTGTGCGGAAGAACGGCGAAATCTCGAGAACGCTGGATGCATGGCGACGCCAGTCGATGTATGAAGAACCTCGCACGCTAAGGTTTCTCTATGTACATTATGTGACAGAGGGGAGGGCGATCCGCTCTATTGGCGCGGGATTGGAACTCTGGCGGTCACGCAAAGGTTTGCGTGACCGCAATCAGTAAAACTTGCGATATGCCGGGTTGCGCGAATGCAACGGCTGTGGGTCCATTTATTGAAATGGGTTTTGCACGACGCCCGGCTTTGCGTCCGGCTCTTCCTTCACCTGCGCCGGTAAATCCTTTTGCGCCTGCAGACTCGCGACGATCGCATCGAGCGCTTCCTTCAACGCGAGTGCCGCTTTGAGGCCGCGCTGATCTCGCGTCAATTCGATCGTGCCGTTCAGCACGACACGCGTCGTGCCGTTGCTGAGCGTGAGCGAATCGCCCTGAATGTTGAGCACGTCGTCATCGTTCGAATAGGGCTTAAACACCTTTTAGTCCTCCTGGCCGCTGGTCCTTGAGGTTATCCGGAATGCCCGGAAAGCGGATGCCCGACATCGCTTCGAGTTCGTGAATCGTGCGGATGTCGTAACGGTTGGTCGCTACATTATCAACCACGACTGCGAAGGCCAATTGACGCGATGGCACATAGACGACCTTGTACAACTGAGTCGGCACGAACACGCGCGTCGGTCCGATCGTCTGCAGTTGCTGACCGGTGAACAGCGGTCCGGTGACGACGTACGTGTCGTCGTAGGCGAGTGCGATCTTGCGCACCGCGGTTTCGATACGTGCCCACAATCGTTGGTTGTTCTGACGGTTTTGCGGCACGACGTTCGCGAGCGAGAACGATTGCGCCATCGCCTCATCGTTCCACCGATTACCCGCCGGACTCATGTGACCGCGATCGAAGCCGCTGCGTTTGTAGTCGGCGAGTGTCGCGCCTTCGCCTTCTGGCAGACGCGCGTCTTCGAAGAACTTGTTGGTGCGCACCATGTCTTTCGCTTCTTCGATGTGCTCGCGCGTCAGATGCTCGGCCGACCACAGTGGACCGTGCGTGATACCCGAATGCAGCACCGCGAAATCGCTATAGCAAAGCAGGCGCGTTTCCGGCGCCATCTTCTGATTGGTCAGGACGGGCCATTGCGCATTCGGCGCGAAACTGGTGCAGGAAGGTGCCGCGCTCGCATGAGTGGCGACGGCGAGGAACAGACAGGCAAGCCACTTCTTCATGTGTCGGTGGTTCGATGAAAGGGGACGCAAGTATAGCGTCGCGGCTCACATCGAGCGACAGCACAATGCGAATCGAAGAAAGGGAATGGGAAACAGCAGAGGTGGCGTGCGCCGGGCAAAAAAGTGGGCCGCTTTGCAGCGACCCGAATGCGTGGACTTCCGACTCTACGCACGCAATCTTAAGAAGGTCTTAAGTGGTGCGGTATCGCGTGAGGGTTATGTTCGTTTGCGCACGAACAGACTTACGCGTACGAGCAGTGCTCGCGCAGTGAGCCGGAAGTTTCGACCGGAAAAAGAGAAGCGCAACGAATTGCGCCAGAACTTAATTACCGAACACGCTGTTTTCAGCGTGGACTTTTTGACGATCCACCGCCTGCAAACGCCAGAAGCCGCTCGTCGCCTTGCGGGTTTGCAGCGCGGTCCATGCGGCGGCGCCTTGCGCGGCGCTCACACGCTCCTTGCGATCGACGTGCAGACCGCGCAGCGTACAGAGCGGCGCGTCGGCGCTCGGTGCGCACAGCGTGGTCACGCCGTTTTCGTCACGCAGTTCGCCCCACGGGGGCAGGTCGATTCCTTGATGCGCCTCTCTCGACCACCGATGTTCATCGGTATCGAGCCAGAGCACGGCGTAATCATGGCTTACGGTGGGATCGGAACCGTTAATCAGGATGGTCAGTCGCATATCAGGTCCGTTCATAAATTGCGAAGGGCTTTATCAGTCTAGGCGGCGCGGCGCTTTATGCAAGCCAAAGGCATGACGGGCGAATGGAAAAATAATTCGTGAAACGATATGGCGAGGTACGGGTCATGCTCAAAGCGCCGCGCTTACGCGATATGCATGCTGTATCAGCCACACGCACATCGCGAGGCGCGGCAAATCAACGCAGCCGACAGGCGCTCAAGCGAGATCGAGCGACGCGCTCAGATCGCCGAGCGGCGCGAGTCCGTTGCTTGCGAATGCCTTGTCGCGCGCGAGCACGCCGTCGAGCGGCGCGAGTCCATGCACACGGCTAATAAAACGCAGAATCGAATTCGTGTCGTACACCGTGTGATCGACGTAACCCTTCTTCGCGAGCGGCGAGATTACGAGTGCCGGAACGCGCGAACCCGGACCCCAGCGATCGCCGATCGGCGGCGCGACGTGGTCCCACCAGCCGCCGTTTTCGTCGACGGTGACGATCACGACGGTGTTCTTCCATTGCGGGCCGCGCTGAATGTGCTCGATCAGCGTCGCGATGTGACGGTCGCCCGAGGCGACGTCCGCATAGCCCGCGTGCATATTCAGGTCGCCCTGCGGCTTGTAGAACGTGACGGTTGGCAAACGTCCGGCGTCGATATCGGCGATCAGGCGATTGGTCGACGCGTCGTTGCCCATCCCGCCGTCGCGCAGATAGCGGCTGCGCGCGGCCGTGCCCGGCGCGTAATTGGCGAAGTAGTTGAACGGCTGGTGGTGGTACTGGAAGTCGGGCCTCGATCCCGTATCGCGATGATCGAGCGCGAATTGCCACGCACCGCTGTACCACGCCCAGTCGATACCCTTGGCGCTCAGCCGGTCGCCGATCGTCGCGTAGTGCTGCGGCGGCATCACGCGCGGGTCCGACGGATCGGCCCACGCCGGGTTGCCGCCTTCGGCCGGACGCACGCTGCTCGGCTGATACGGCGGCGCCATCGTGTTGACCGCGTAGCCGTCGGCGGTGAAAGCGCCGTCATTGACGAATTTCGGCGGACCATCGAGCGCCGACGCGGGCGAATTGGGCGCGAGCTTCAAACGGGTGCCGGTCGGATCGTCGCCTTCCACGACCGACACCATCTTCTTCGCCGGACTATTCTGGATGTCCGGGTAGTACGGCGCCTGCGCCGAGATCAGGAAGATGTGGTTCAGCCACGAGCCGCCGAAAGCGGCCATGAAGAAGTTGTCGCACAGCGTGTACTGCTGCGCGAGATTCCATAGCCGCAGCGTCTCGGCGGAATTGCGGTAGTGCCCCATCACGAGGCCGCCGGAATCGCCCCACGCGGCGAACTGGCTGTTGCGCCCCGCGTTGATCTGCATCTGGTTCTGATAGAAGCGATGGATCAGGTCGCGCGTGATCACGCCGGTCGGCAGCGGCGCGCCGTGCGCATCGACGATGCGAAACGGCCGGTTGTGCAGATGATCGAGATCGTTCTGGCCAATCATGTAGCGCTTGCCGTCCACCTCCTGCGCCTGCGGCACGAGCCCGCCCCAGATCGCCGGCAGCCGCGGCAGCGGCGTCTTGCCGTCGCGGTCGAGCTGCACGTATTGCTCGGCGGTGACCGCGTCGAGCGGATGCTGGACACCCGGGTAGTTGCCATACAGGTTCGCGAAGCTGCGGTTCTCCGCGTAAATCACCACGATGTTCTTCACCTGATCGTGCAGTGCAGCGTCGAGCCGCAAGTCGGCGGCGCTGCGCGGCGGCCCGTTGTTCGCGAGTCCCTCGCCCGTTTTGCAGCCGATCAGCGCGAGACCGAGGCCGACCGCCCCGAGACCGGTGAGGACGCGGCGGCGCTCGGGATCGTCGGGAGCGTCGTTGGCGTTGTCGATTGAATCGGGGTTGTCCAGTTTCGGCGGCAGGTGAGGATCGTGGTCGGTCATCGGTGAGTTCCGAAGGAGACGTGACGGTCGCATCGGCACCGCTGGAGGCGGCGCGCGCGACACCGGTTACGGATCCGCCGAGGCCGGCAGGCCTCGCGGCTTTACGGCAGCCGACGCTTGACGCGCCAGCTGTGATGCGTGGCATCGACGGCTAATAGTAGCCAGTGCCGTGCGTCGATCGGATGACGCTTTTGCGTCGCATAACGGTCGACGGTCAATTCGAGTTCGTCATGTGCGCGCCGATGGCAGGTGGCGTGCGCGCCGGAGCCGTCCGCGAACTCGACGCGCGCCTCGGCGAGGTTCGGCGCGCCGGCCGGTTCGGGTAGATCGGCGATGCGCACCGCGCAGCCCGGATAAAGATGCGAGTCCGCAACCTGAATCTGTATCGCGTTGGGCATGACGTGGCCTCCTACGCTTGGGCGGCGCGAGCGTGCGGCTGGGATACACCGCGCCGCCGGACCGGATCAAAGCATAGCACCGCGTGGCCGATTCGCCGCATGCTTCGCGCTATCATCCTGAATTGAACCCGATGAACCGCATAGAGACGGCAGTCAAGATGGCAAAAGAAGAGCAGACAGGAGTGGGACGCAGGCAGGGCAAACCGCGCGGAGCGGAAGCCTCCGCCGCACCACACGAACCGGTGCGCACGGACGCGGACAGCGCGGACTTGCCCGCTTCCGCCGACGACGACAGCGCCGGCGCATCCACATATCTGGTGCCGGGCCTCGAACGCGGCCTGCGCATCCTCGCCGAATTCAGCGCGCGCGAGCCGGTGCTCGGCGCGCCGGAGTTATCGAAGCGGATCGGCATTCCGCGCACCACCACGTTTCGTTTACTACAAACGCTCGAGGCGCTCGGCTTTCTCGAACGCGTCAATGGCGACCGTTATTTCCGGCTCAGCGTCGCGGTGCTGCGGCTCGGCTTCGAGTACCTGAGTTCGCTCGAACTGACCGACGTCGGCACGCCGATTCTCGAACGCCTGCGCGACGCGACCGGGCTCAGCACGCATCTGCTGATCCGCGATCAGCGCGACGTCGTGTTCGTCGCGAAGGCGCAGACGCACGAGCCGATGTACAGCTCGGTCAAGGTGCACGTCGGCACGCGCCTGCCCGCGCATGCGACCGTGCATGGCCAGGTGCTGATGGGCGATCTGAGCTTCGAGGAGTTGCGCCAGCTGTATCCGGAGCCGCAGCTCGAACGTTTCACCGAGCGCACCCCGGCGACGGTCGAGGAACTGTATGGACGGGTGCGCGAGAGCGCGGCGCTCGGCTATGCGGTCAGCGAGGCGTCGTTCGAGCGGGGGATTTCGGTGGTGAGCGCGCCGGTGCGCGACCAGAGCGGCAAGATCGCCGCGGCGTTGACGGTGACGATCCCGCGCTCGGATATCGGCGAGACCGGCGAGCGCGAGCCGCTGATCATTGCCGTGTGCCAGGCGGCGCTGGAGCTGTCCGAGCGCCTGAGCTATCGCCCGAGGCCGGATGATCCGACCGCGATGCAGGCGCGCCGCCGGCCGGTTGCCGCGCATTGAGTGCGCGCTGACTTCTCCGCGCCACTACTTCAAATACTTATTTCATATCTGTCGGCGAGTCCTGCTGCACTGCACAGCGGGACTCGCCGCATCACGTCGTCAAATCATCAGAACGAGTGATGGATGCCGCTCAGGACGATCGCCTGATTGCGGCCGCTCGACACGCCCGCGGTGAAGAACGCCGCGTCGGTGTTCGAACCCGCGCGCTGATACAGCGCGTTGATATACACCTGCGTCGACTTCGACAGCGCATAGATGTTGCCGATCATGAACTGCGTCCAGCGGTGGCCGGCCAGCGTCGTCGTCGCTGCTCCGCCGGCGATCGTGTTGGCCGGCGTGACCTGCCAGTTCGCGCCGCCGTCGTAGCTCTGATAGGTGTCCGAGTGACCGCCGCTTTCGAGCTTCACGCGGGTGTACAGGCCGTGTACGAGCACGCTGCCGAACTGGTACGACAGGCCCAGGCCCATGTTCTGCAGGTTGTCGGCCATGTAGGTGGCGGCGGGCTGACCCTGGAAGGTCGTGATGCCGGTCGTGACGATCGACGGCGTGCGGTTGTTCTCGTTCGAATAGCTCGCGCCCGCCTTGAAGTTGCCGTTCGCGTACGTCGCCGCAAAGCCATATGAGCGGCCGATCGCGAAGTTGGTCTGATTGCCGAGACCCATCATCGCGCCGAAGGTGAAGCCGCCGAACGACGCCGAACGGAATTTCGCCGAGTTGTCATACGGCACGACCGAGGTGTCGGCGAGCGCGTCGATGTTGCCCGGGTGGAACGCGTACCAGCTGGCCGCCTGGTAGCCGGTGCTGAACGGGCCGAGCACGTCGAAGCTGAACGGCGTCTGATGACCGAAGGTCAGCGTACCGATCTGGTCGGAAGAGAGCCCGACGTAAGCCTGACGGTTGAACAGCACGCCCGCTTTCGCCATCGCGCCCGTGTTCGTATAGAAACCGTTTTCGAGCTGGAACACCGCCTTCAGGCCATTACCCAGATCTTCGACGCCCTTCAGGCCCCAACGGTCCGGCTGCATGTTGCCCTGTTCCTGAATCCACTTCGAGCTGCCGCCCACGTTGCTGATATACGCGATACCGACATCGAGGCTGCCGTATAGCGTCACGTTGCTCTGCGCCCACGCGCCCGTGGTCATGCAAGCTGCCGTCAAACCGGCTGCAATGATTTGCTTCACCGTTGGTTCTCCTGATCAAACGACGTAGACACCCGCCGAATGCGCCGTCCCTGATCTGTTCTCTGGGTTAATTCCGTTCTGGTTTCTGCGCCAGAACCACATCGGTCTTACGTGTGCGTTCCACCTATGGACAAACGTATCGCCTATGGAAAGTATAGTGAAGCTGAGATCAATCAAAATAGATTTTGAGATCAGTACAAACCCGTGGTTGCCGATCGTCCCACGTCTGAAGATTCGAGCTAAGCCACGCCCGTCAAAGGCCCGCGTGGCTTAAGGTTGCGCGCGCCGTTGGACACTTTCATGTGTGTCAAAAACGACAGTCGGTGTTTTCCCCTAAGGGCGCATTTTTTTATTTTCTTGGCGCAAACCCAATCCTATAATTGTCCATACACGAACTGATGTTCCTTGTATGGAACGTCAAGGGCTCAGGAGAACGTGAGAATGACTGAACAATGGCGCTGTGCCGGACATGCCGGTGAGCTGTCCGAAGACTCCCCACTCGAGTTCAAGCTCGACGACACGGAGATCGGCATCTACAAGGTGGGCGACGAGATCTATGCGATGGAAAACGTCTGCCCCCACGCGTACGCGTTGCTGACGCAGGGCTTCGTCGACGGTGACACCGTCGAATGTCCGCTGCACGAGGCCGTGTTCCATATCCCGACCGGCAAGTGCCTGAAAGAGCCGGGCGGCCGTGACCTGAAGATGTACTCGGTACGTCTCGCAGGTGAAGAAATCCAGATCAAGGTGGAATGACATGCGAGAGGTAGCCGTGAACTTCAATCCCTTTCTGAAGCCGTGGCTTGCGCCGCAACCGAACAACGTCGCCGGCAAGGGCGTGATCGAGAAGCCGGGCGAGAGCAGCAACATGGTCTGGCAGAACCGCAAGGCCGAGCCGACCCAGTACGAAAACGACTTCGGCGATGCGCTCGAACGCGTTTTCGAAGCCGGCGCGACGGAACTGCAGGAAGTCGCCGACGGCTTGAATCGCGACGGCTTCCGCACCCCGGAAGGCACTCAGTGGAACGCCGAGCGTCTTGCCGCCGAATTCCGTCAGCTCGCCGAGTAAGCGCGCTTTTCCGAACACGTTTCACCGCATTCGTACTGGAGTCTCTTCATGACGTCCCCCACTACAACTGAAGGCACGGCCGATCCGGTCAAGTCGTATCTGGACCGCGGCCTGCGCAACTACTGGTATCCCGTCGCGCCGAGCTGGCAGGTCGGCAACGCGCCGATCGGGCTCACGCGTCTGGGCGACCAGATCGTGCTGTGGCGCGATAGCGAAGGCAATGTCAACGCGCTCGAAGACCGCTGCCCGCACCGCGGCGCACGTCTGTCGCTCGGCTGGAACCTCGGCGATCGCGTCGCGTGCTGGTACCACGGCGTCGAAGTGAACGGCAGCGGCACCGTGATCAACGTGCCGGCCGTGTCGAGCTGTCCGCTCGAAGGCAAGACCTGCGTGAAGTCGTATCCGGCCCAGGAACACGCCGGCGCGATCTTCCTGTGGTTCGGCGACGACGCGCACAAGGAACCGGCGCCGCTCGTGCTGCCGGACGAACTGGTCGGTGAGGAATACGCAAGTTTCCTGTGCATGTCGAACTGGAAGTGCAATTACCAGTACGCGATCGACAACGTGATGGACCCGATGCACGGCGCGTATCTGCACGCGACCTCGCACTCGATGGCCGAAGGCGACAAGCAGGCCGACATGCGTGTGCGCAAGACCGAAACCGGTCTGATGTTCGAGAAGACTGGCCAGCGCGACGTGAACTTCGACTGGGTCGAACTCGGCGACACCGGCGCGCTGTGGATGCGTCTCGCGATTCCGTACAAGAAGAAGTTCGGCCCGGGCGGCAGCTTCGGCATCATCGGCTTCGCGGTTCCGGTCGACGGCGACAACTGCCAGGTCTACTTCTGGCGTACCCGCAAGGTGCAGGGCTGGCAGCGCGACGCGTGGCGCTTCCTGTATCGCAACCGCCTCGAAGGTCTGCACTGGGACGTGCTCGAGCAGGACCGCTACGTCCTCGAAAGCCTCGCGCCGAACGCACGCGATCACGAGTTCCTCTATCAGCACGACGTCGGCATGACGCGGGTGCGCCGCATGCTGCGTCAACGCGCGCAGCAGGATCTCGCCGCGCTCGAAGCGCATCGCGCGGCCAACGCGACGTCCGCGGCCAACGAAGCCGGGCACAGCCATGCATAACGACGCACTCGCAGCGCTCAACGGCCGGCGCGTCCTCGTGACGGGCGGCGCGCGCGGTCTCGGCGCGGCGTTCGTGCGCGCACTCGTCGCGGCCGGCGCGCAGGTCGTGTTCGGCGACGTGCTGCACGACGAAGGCCGTGCGCTCGCGGCGGCGCTCGCCGAGCAGGGTCATGGGGCGACCTACCTGCCGCTCGACCTCGCCGATCCGGCCAGCATCGAGCAGTTCGCGCAAGAAGGCGCGGCCCGGCTCGGCGGTCTCGACGCGCTGATCAACAACGCGGCGATCACGAACTCCGGCGGCAAGTTCGCGGACGAGCTGTCCGTCGAAACGTGGGATGCGGTGATGAACGTCAACGTGCGAGGCACCTGGCTGATGAGCACCGCCGCGCTGCCGTATCTGCGCGAATCGGGCTGCGGCGCCGTCGTCAACATCGCGTCGGATACGGCGATGTGGGGCGCGCCGAAGTTGCTCGCCTATGTCGCGAGCAAGGGCGCCGTGATCTCGATGACCCGCTCGCTCGCGCGCGAATTCGGCGCGCACGGCGTGACCGTCAACGCGATCGCGCCGGGTCTCACCGAAGTCGAGGCGACCGCGTACGTGCCCGCCGAGCGTCATCAGTATTACCTGCAAGGCCGCGCGCTCACCCGCGCACAAGTGCCGGACGACGTGACCGGGCCGGTGCTGTTCCTGTTATCCGATGCCGCTCGCTTTGTGACCGGCCAACTGCTGCCCGTCAACGGCGGCTTCGTGATGAATTGATCTTGTCGAATCGAAAGGAGAAAGAGATGGCGGACGCCGACAACGAACGCAAATCCTGGGACCAACCCGCGGACGCAAGCTTCCAGCAATGGCTGGACGGCCGCGTCGCACGCCTCGAAACGCGTCGCTACGACTGGGACGCGCTGAAGTTCCAGGCCGACTACGACCCCAAGTATCGCCGTGCGCAGATGCGCTACGTCGGTACCGGCGGCACCGGCGTCGCGAAGGACATGAACACGGTGCCCGCAGGCAACTTCACGTTCTCGACGATGGTCATCCCGGCCGGCAACATCGGCCCGAGCCATATTCATACGGACGTCGAAGAAATCTTCTTCGTGCTGCGCGGCAAGATGAAAGTCATCTGCGAGCGCGACGGCGAGACGTGGGAAGCGGTGCTCGGCGAGCGTGACCTGATCTCGGTGCCGCCCGGCGTGTATCGCACGGAAATCAACATCGGCGACGAAGACGCGCTGATGTGCGTGATGCTCGGTTCGCCGAAGCCGATCACGCCGACGTATCCGCCGGATTCGCCGCTCGCGAAGATCAAGCGCGGCTAACTCGCCGCGGAAGCCGTCCACGTCGTTCCACTACACCCGCGAAGGAAATCATGTCCGCAGTCCCGACCGTCAACGCCGAACTGCATGCCGCGCTCGAAGCGCGTCTTGCACGCTATCCGGCGCAGCAAAGCAGCCTCGCTGCGCCACGCGTGCTCGGCTATCGCGAAGTCGATCGCGCCGGCCGCGACGCGTTGCCGCTCGTGCTGCTGCACGGCATCGGTTCGGGCGCGGCTTCGTGGGTGCAGCAGTTCGACGTGCTCGGCGCGACGCGCCGCGTGCTGGCCTGGGATGCGCCGGGGTATGGCGCTTCCTCGCCGGTCGCGGCCGCCTCGCCGGTTGCACAGGATTACGCCGTTGTACTGAAGGAATGGCTCGACGCGCTCGGCATCGAACGCTGCGTGCTGGTCGGGCACTCGCTCGGCGCGATCATCGCCGGTGCGTTTGCCGCCGCGCATCCACGCTATCTCGCGGGTCTGCTGCTGCTGTCGCCCGCGGGCGGCTACGGCGCGGCCGCACCCGAGGTGCGCGACGCCAAACGCGATCAACGTCTCGCGATGCTGAACGAACTGGGACCGCAGGGTCTCGCCGACAAGCGCAGCGCGAACATGCTGTCCGCCCACGCAAGCAACGAAGCACGCGCATGGGTGCGCTGGAACATGTCGCGCGTGATCCCGCAGGGCTACGCACAGGCCACGCACCTGCTCGCCAACGCCGATCTCGCGGGCGACCTCGCGCGCTACGACGGCCGCGTGAGCGTCGCGGTCGGCGCCGAAGACACCATCACGACGCCCGAAGCCTGCGAAAGGATCGCACTCGCCGCGCGCACCCGTCTGCAGATCGTGCCGCGCGCGGGCCACGCCGGCTACATCGAAGCACCCGCCGCGTACACCACGATCATCGATACGTTCTGCCGCGCAAGCGACAGCCCATTGAGCCAAAGCGGAGCCAATCAATGACGCCCGACACTCTTGACGCCGACCGCGACCTTACCGCCGAGCGCAACGAAACGAGCAACGAACCGAGCAGCGATTCGGGCTACCGGGTGCCCGGTCTCGAACGCGGCTTGAAGATCCTGATGGAGTTCTCGCCGCGCGAGCCCGTGCTCGGCGCGCCGGAACTGTCGCGGCGCCTGAGCATTCCGCGCACGACGGTGTTCCGTTTGCTGCAGACGCTCGAATCGCTCGGTTTTCTCGAACGCGCCGACAAGGACCGCAACTATCGCCTCGGCGTCGCGGTGCTGCGTCTGGGCTTCGAATATCTGAGCTCGCTCGAACTGACCGATCTCGGCCTGCCGATCATCGAAAAGCTGCGCGACGAGACCGGCCTCACGAGTCACATCGTGATCAGGGACGTACGCGACGTCGTGTTCGTCGCGAAGGCGCAAAGCCATGCGCCGATTTTCAGCTCGGTGAAGGTCAACGTCGGCACGCGCCTGCCCGCGCATGCGACGACGCATGGCCAGGTGCTGATGGGCGATCTGACCTTCGACGAACTGAAGAAGCTGTATCCGGAGCCGGAGCTCGAGCGCTTCACGACGCAGACGCCGGCCACGGTCGACGAACTGTACGAACGCATTCGCGACGACGCGCGGCGCGGCTTCGCGATCAGCGAGTCGTCGTTCGAGCGCGGCATTTCGGTGGTCAGCGCGCCGGTGCGCAACGACTCGCGCCGCATCGTCGCGGTGATCACGACGACGATTCCGCGCCGCGAGATCGATGCGTCGCTGCTGGACGGCGGTCTCGTCGACAAGGTGCGCCGCGCGGCCGACGAACTGTCGGAGCGGCTCAATTACCGGCCGAAGTCTGGGCCGAATAGTGGCAACAAGTACATGAAGGCACTGGGGCTCTGATGATCCAAATCGACTTGACCGGACAGGTAGCGGTGGTGACGGGCGGTTCGTCCGGCATCGGCCTCGCGACCGCCGAACTGTTTCTGCGCGCCGGCGCTTCGGTCGCGATCTGCGGCCGCGACAGCGAACGGCTCGGCGAGGCGCAAGCCGCGCTCACGCAGAAATATCCCGGCGCGCAACTGCTCGCGCAGCGCTGCGACGTGCTCGACGCCGACGAGGTGAACGACTTCGCGCAGGCGGTGCAACAGCGCTTCGGCCGCACCGACATGCTGGTGAACAACGCCGGCCAGGGCCGTGTGTCCACCTTCGCCGATACGAGCGACGACGCCTGGCGCGAAGAGCTCGACCTGAAGTACTTCGGCGTGATCCGCCCGACCCGCGCGTTCCTGCCGATGCTGCGCGACACGGCCGGCGCCGGCCGCAACGCGGCGATCGTCAACGTGAACTCGCTGCTCGCGCTGCAGCCGGAGCCCCACATGGTCGCGACGTCGTCGGCGCGCGCGGGTCTGCTGAGTCTGACGAAGTCGCTCGCGGTCGAATTCGCGCCACAGCGCGTGCGCGTCAACTCGATCCTGATCGGCATCGTCGAATCGGGTCAGTGGCGCCGCCGTTACGCGACACAGGCAGAGCCCGGTCAGAGCTGGGAAGACTGGACCGGCGAACTCGCGCGCAAGAAAAACATTCCGCTCGGCCGCTTCGGCCGCCCCGAAGAGGCCGCACAGGCGCTCTTTTATCTGGCTACCCCGCTGTCGTCGTACACGACTGGCAGTCACATCGATGTTTCTGGAGGCGTTGCACGACATGTCTAACAAAACCACCGTTGGCGAACTGATCGCCGCCTTTCTCGAGCAAT
The DNA here is from genome assembly GCF_004197395.1 of Paraburkholderia sp. UYCP14C. GTDB lineage: Bacteria > Pseudomonadota > Gammaproteobacteria > Burkholderiales > Burkholderiaceae > Paraburkholderia. The sequence goes on from NZ_SELS01000001.1 coordinate 170,970, forward strand.
GCGGCGTCAAAACCGCATTCGGCGTGATCTCGATTCACAACATGCCGATCCTCGACGCCATCAACACGCGCGGCAAGATCCGCTACGTCGGCGCGCGCGGCGAAGCCGGCGCGGTCAACATGGCCGACGGCCTCGCGCGCGTCTCCGGCGGCCTCGGCGTCGCCTTCACCAGCACCGGCACCGCGGCGGGCAACGCGGCGGGCGCGATGGTCGAAGCGTTGACGGCGGGCACGGCACTGCTGCACGTGACCGGCCAGATCGAAACCGAATACCTCGATCAGGACCTCGCGTACATCCACGAGGCGCCGGATCAATTGTCGATGCTGCAATCGATCTCGAAGGCCGCGTTCCGCGTGCGCTCGGTCGAAACCGCGCTGCCGACGATCCGCGAAGCCGTGCGCGTCGCGCAAGCCGCGCCGAGCGGGCCGGTCAGCGTCGAGATTCCGATCGACATCCAGGCCGCCGAAGTCGAATGGCCGAGCGATCTCGGCGCTCCGCACGTGACGACGCTCACGCATTGCAAGGACCGCGTCGCGCAACTGGCCGAGCAACTGACCAGGGCGAAGCGTCCGCTGCTGTGGCTGGGCGGCGGCACGCGTCATGCGCGCGCGGCGGTCGAACGTCTGGTCGCGCTCGGCTTCGGCGTCGTGACCAGCGTGCAGGGTCGCGGCGTGCTGCCCGAAGATCATCCGGCCACGCTCGGCGCGTTCAACGTGCACCCGGCAGTCGAAAGCTTCTACAAGACCTGCGACGCGCTGGTGGTGGTCGGCTCGCGTCTGCGCGGCAATGAAACGCTGAAGTACAAGCTTGCGCTGCCGCAGCCGCTGTATCGGGTCGACGCCGACGCGCTCGCCGACAACCGCGGCTATCGCAACGACATGTTCATCCACGGCGACGCCGCCGCGGTGCTCGACGAACTCGCGACGCTGCTCGAAGGCAAGCTGAAGATCGATCCGGCGTTCGCGCAGGATCTGGCCGCCGCGCGCGAGAGCGCGGTCGCCGACGTCGCCAAGGGTCTCGGGCCGTACAAGCGTCTGGTCGACGCGCTGCAGGAAGCCGTGGGCCGCGACTACAACTGGGTGCGCGACGTCACGATCTCGAACAGCACGTGGGGCAACCGCCTGCTGAAGATCTTCTCGCCGCGCGCGGGCGTTCATGCGCTCGGCGGCGGTATCGGCCAGGGCATGCAGATGGGCATCGGCGCGGCGCTCGCGGGCAACGCGGCGAAGACCGTCGCGCTGTGCGGCGACGGCGGCCTGATGGTCAACGTCGGCGAACTCGCGACGGCCGTGCAGGAAAACGCCAACGTGATGATCGTGTTGATGAACGATCAGTGCTACGGCGTGATCCGCAACATTCAGGACGCCCAGTACGGCGGCCGCCGCTGCTACGTGCAATTGCATCAGCCGGATTTCGCGCAGTTCTGCGAAAGCCTGAAGCTCACCCACTACCGCATCAAGTCGCTCGACGATGCTTCCGCGATCATCCGCGAAGGCATGACGAAGACGGGGCCGGTGCTGGTCGAAGTGGACATGCTGTCGATCGGCTCGTTCGCGACCGCGTTCGCGGGCCCGCCGGTCAAGAAAGAGGAGCCGCAACATGCATGAGGCCGCCTACGCGGGACATCACGCGCCGCTCGACATCGCGATGATCGGCTTCGGCGCGATCGGCCAGGCGGTGTATCGCTCGGTCGCCGCCGATCCGGCGGTGCGCGTGTCGCACGTGATCGTGCCCGAAACCCACGTGGCGTCGGTTCGTGATGTGGTGGGCGCGGGTGTCGACGTGGTGTCGTCCGTGTCGGCGCTCAGCACGAAGCCGCAGTTCGCGCTCGAATGCGCGGGCCACGGCGCGCTGGTCGCTCACGTCGTGCCGCTCTTGAAGGCCGGCACCGACTGCGCGGTCGCGTCGATCGGCGCGCTGTCCGACGTGTCGCTGCTCGATGCGCTCGCCGCCGCGGCCGATGAAGGCGACGCGACGGTCACGCTGCTGTCGGGCGCGATCGGCGGTGTCGACGCGATCTCGGCGGCGCGGTTCGGCGGTCTCGACGAGGTGCTGTACACGGGCCGCAAGCCACCGGTCGGCTGGCTCGGCACGCCGGCCGAGGAGGTCTGCGATCTGGCCGCGCTCACCGAAGAAAAAGTGATTTTCGAAGGCAGCGCACGCGATGCCGCGCGGCTCTATCCGAAGAACGCAAACGTCGCCGCGACGATCGCGCTCGCGGGCCTCGGCCTCGACCACACGACGGTGCGGCTGATCGCCGATCCGAACGTGACGCGCAACGTGCATCGCATCGTCGCGCGCGGCGCGTTCGGCGAGATGGCGCTCGAAATGAGCGGCAAGCCGCTGCCGGACAACCCGAAGACGTCCGCGCTGACCGCCTATAGCGCGATCCGCGCACTGCGCAATCGCGCGGCGCGCTGCGTGATTTAAGACTCGTTAAGCCCTAGGCTTGAAAGAACCGGAACGACCGACATGACTCACTTCGATACCAGCCTCGTGCCCAACGGCGATATTTTCATCGGCGGCGAATGGCGGCAAGGGCGTGGCAACCCGTACAAAAGCCAGTATCCGGCGGATCAGTCGGTCAACATGGAAATCTCGACGGCCAGCGCCGACGACGCGCGCGAAGCGATCGAAGCCGCCGACGCGGCATGGCGCAAGCCGAACTGGTCGGGTCTGAAGCCGCATCAGCGCGCGCTGGTCCTGTATCGCATCGCCGATCTGATCATGGCGCGCCACGAAGCGCTCGCGAATCTGCAGCGCCGCGACAACGGCAAGCCGATCGGCGAGACGCGCGTGCTGGTAGCGAGCGCGGCCAACACGTTCCGCTATTTCGCAGCCTGCCTCGAAACGCTCGACGAAGACGTCACGCCGTCGCGCGGCGACTATCTGACGATGAGCATCTATGAGCCGATCGGCGTCGTCGCGGCGATCACACCGTGGAATTCGCCGATCGCGTCCGATGCGCAGAAGCTCGCGCCGGCGCTCGCGGGCGGCAACGCGGTGGTGCTGAAGCCCGCCGAAGTCACGCCGCTGGTGTCGCTCGCGCTCGCACGTATCTGCGAGGAAGCGGGTGTGCCGAAGGGCGTGGTCAGCGTGCTGCCGGGCAAGGGCTCGGTGATCGGCGACGTGCTGGTGCGTCATCCGCTCGTGAGGAAGGTGTCGTTCACGGGCGGCACCGAAGTGGGCCGCGGCATCGCGCGCATCGCGGCCGACAAGCTGATGCCGGTGTCGCTCGAACTCGGCGGCAAGTCGCCGACCATCGTATTCGACGACGCCGATCTCGATCATGCGGTGAACGGCGTGCTATACGGCATTTTCAGCTCGTCGGGCGAGGCGTGCATCGCGGGCTCGCGCCTGTTCGTGCAGCGCTCGATCTACGACACGTTCATGCAGCGTCTCGTCGAAGGCGCGCGCAAGCTGCGCGTCGGCGACCCGACGCGCGAGAACACGCAGATGGGTCCGCTGATCACGCAGGCGCATCGCGAGACGATCGAACGCTATGTCGCGCTCGGTCTCGAAGAGGGCGGTCGTCTGCTGTGCGGCGGCGAACGTCCGGTCGGCGATGGCCGCGAAGCCGGCACCTACTTCCAGCCGACCATTCTCGAAGGGCTCAGCAACGACGCGAAGATCTGCCAGGAAGAAATCTTCGGGCCGGTGCTCGTCGCGATGCCGTTCGACGACGAAGCGTCGCTGCTGAAGGAAGCGAACAATAGTGTGTTCGGCCTCGCCGCCGGCATCTGGACGCGCGACTACAAGCGCGCCTACCGGATCGCACGCGCGCTCGAAGCCGGCACCATCTGGATCAACACCTACAAGCTGTTCTCGATCTCGACGCCGTTCAGCGGCTGGAAGGAGAGCGGCATGGGACGCGAAAAAGGCCGGGTCGGCATTCGCGAATACATGCAACAGAAGAGCCTCTACTGGGGCTTGAACGACGCGCCGCTGGCGTGGGCGAACTGAAGCGGCGACGCAGAGGCAACCAAGAGGCACGTTATGACGATTCTCGGCATTGAACAGATTACTTACGGCGTGACGGATCTCGCCACCTGTCGGCAGTTTTTCGCGGACTGGGGCATGAAGGAGACCGCGCATGACGAAACCCGCGCGCGCTTCGAAACGCTGAACGGCTGCACGGTCCTCGTCGCCTTGGCCAACGATGCGTCGCTGCCGCCCGCGTTCGAGGAAGGCCCGACCTTGCGCGAAGTGACGTGGGGCGTCGCGACGAAGGCGGAGCTCGACGCGCTGCGCGGGCGCTTCGCCGGCCAGCCGGGCCACTACGAAACCGACGACGCGGTCGGCTGCATCGACCCGAACGGCATGGCGGTGCGCGTCGAAGTCACGCGCAAGCGGCCGGTCGACGTGCACGGTTCGCCGTCGAACGTGTGGGGCCAGACGTTGCGCGTCGATCAGCCGTCGCCGGTCTACGAACGCGCGGAGCCGGTCGAAGTGGGCCACGTGGTGTTCTTCACGAACAACCTCGCCGAGCAGGAAAAGTTCTATCACGAGCTGCTCGGCTTCGAGACCTCGGACCGTTATCCGGGCCGTGGCGCGTTCATGCGCTGCGCGCCGCACGGCGGCCATCACGACCTGTTCCTGCTGGCATTGCCGAACGGCAAGCGCGGCCTGAACCACGTCGCGTTCACCGTGCGCGATATCCACGAAGTGTTCGGCGGCGGCATGCACATCAGCCGCTGCGGTTGGGAAACGCAGCTCGGGCCGGGACGTCATCCGGTGTCGTCGGCTTACTTCTGGTACTTCAAGAATCCGGCCGGCGGCCTGATCGAGTACTACGCCGACGAAGACCAGTTGACGCCCGACTGGCAGCCGCGCGATTTCGAGCCGGGTCCGACCGTGTTCGCCGAATGGGCGATCGACGGCGGTATCGACGGCAATACACGACGCCAGAAGGACGCGAAGGCGCCCGAAGGCAAGTTCATGACGGAGCGCAAAAATGACTGACGCTGCTACCGAAAAGGCCCAGGCCGCGCATGCGGGACTCGAAGCGCCGCGCACGATCGTCGTGATCGGCGGCGGCCAGGCGGCCGGCTGGGTCGTGAAGACCCTGCGCAAGGAAGGCTTCAACGGCCGCCTCGTGATGATCGCCGACGAAGTGCATCTGCCGTACGAGCGTCCGCCGCTGTCGAAGGCCGTGCTGGCCGGCGACGCGGACATCGAGACGGTGCGGCTCGTGAAGCCCGACGATTTCGATGCGTTGAACGTCGAGGCATGGCAACCCGATTGCGCGACGTCGATCGATCGCGCGCAGCGCATCGTGCACACGAAGTCCGGCCGCGAAGTGCAGTACGACCGCCTCGTGATCGCGACCGGCGGCGCGGCGCGCCGTTTGCCCGACGCGCTCGTGCAGACCTCGCACATCACCTATCTGCGCACGCTCGACGAAGCGCTCGCGCTCGGCGAACGGCTGCGCGCAAGCAAGCGCGTGCTCGTGATCGGCGGCGGCTGGATCGGTCTCGAAGTCGCGGCGACCGCGCGCAAGCTCGGCGTCGACGCGTGCGTGGTGGAAGGCGCGCCGCGTCTGTGTGGGCGCTCGCTGCCGCCGCTGGTGTCCGATTTCCTGCTGAAGCTGCATCGCGCGAATGGCGTGGACGTGCGGCTGAGCGCTGCGCTCGTCAAGCTCGAAGATCATCCGAACGACGCCAACCGAGTGCGCGCGACGTTCGCGGACGGCTCGACGCTCGACGCCGACTTCGCGGTAGCCGGCATCGGTCTCGCACCGCACACGGCGATTGCGCAAGCGGCGGGCGTGAAGGTGGAGGACGGCATCGTGGTCGACCACTTCGGCGCCACCGACGACCCGCGCATCTTCGCGTGCGGCGACGTCGCGAATCATCCGAGCGCGTGGCTGAAGCGCCGCGTGCGGCTCGAATCGTGGGCCAACGCGCAGAACCAGGCGATCTCCACGGCTAAGGCGTTGCTCGGCACCTTCGAACCGTACGCGGATATTCCGTGGTTCTGGTCCGATCAGTACGACGTGAACCTGCAGATTCTCGGCGACATTCCCGCCAACGCGGAACTCGCGGTACGCGGCGATCTTCCGGCCAAACGCGCGACGCTGTTCTATCTGGAAGACAACACGATTCGCGGCGTGATCGCGATCAACACTCCGCGCGAGCTGAAGCTCTCGCGCAAGTGGATGAACCAAGGCCGGACCATCGACCTTGCCACACTGACTGACGCCTCTACGGCGCTTGCCTAACCATTTCTACGGACGGCACCTTGGCATGAGAACCATCGAAAACACTACAGGAGACCGCAGCAGCGCCGGTGTTTCAGGCGCTGTGACGCAAGGCTCGATCATCGCGCGTCTGGAGCGCTTGCCGCGGAACCGGATGCAGGTGCGCGCGCGCATACTGATCGGTCTCGCGACGTTCTTTGACGGCTTCGACGTCATCGCGATCGCGGCGACGCTGCCCTTGCTGATCGCGAAATGGAATCTGACTCCTTGGGACGTCGGCTTCCTGCTTGGCTCCGGCTCCGTGGGACAGCTGATCGGCGCGTTCCTGTTTCCGTGGTATGCGGAACGCGGCGGACGCGTGAAGGCGATCGCGCTGAGCTCGGGCATCATCGGCATCACCAGTATCGCGTGCGGCTTCGCGCCGACCTTCGCGGTGTTCGTCGCGCTGCGTATCATCCAGGGCCTGGGCCTCGGCGGCGAGTTGCCGGTGGCCGCGACCTATATCAACGAGATCAGCCGCGCGCACGGCCGCGGACGCTTCGTTCTGCTGTACGAAACCGTGTTCCCGATCGGGCTGCTCGCGTCGAGCGCGCTCGGTGCGTGGATCGTGCCGCGCTTCGGCTGGCAGGCGATGTACTTCATCGGCGGCATGCCGTTGATCCTGTTCTTCGTGCTGCGCAAGCTCGTGCCGGAATCGCCGCGCTGGCTCGCCGTGCGCGACCGGATGGCCGAAGCCGATTCCGCCGTGCTCGCGTTCGAACGTGCCGCCAAGGTGCCGCTGCCGCCGGTCGCGCATGCGTCGGAGTTCGACGAGATGGTCAATCGCCATCCGAAGCGCCGTGTCGCGGACCTGTTCGGCCCGGCCTATCTGAAGCGCACGCTCGCCGTGGCGATGCTATGGGTCACTTGCGGCTTCATCCAGTACGGTCTGTCGACCTGGCTGCCGACGATCTACCGCACGATCTATCATGCACCGCTGCAACTCGCGCTGAACCTGGCCGTCGCGGCGTCGGTGCTCGGCGTGCTCGGATCGCTGGCTTGCGCGTTGCTGGTCGACAAGGTGGGTCGCAAGCCGATCATCAACATCTCGTTCCTGCTGTGCGCGTTGTCGCTGGCCATGGCGGGGGTGCTGCACGGTTCGTCGGTGTATGTGGTCGCAACCTGCTGCGCGTTCGCGCTCGGCTTTCTCGCCAGCGGCTTCATCACGGCCTATGTGTACACGCCGGAGCTGTACCCGACGAGCATCCGCGCGATGGGCTGCGGTGTCGGCGGCGCGTGGCTGAAGGTGGCGGCGATCTTCGCGCCGGCGATCGTGTCGAAGACGATGATCGGCGGCAACCTGGAGGTGGCGTTCTATATCCTGGCTGCGGTGCCGTTCGTCGCGGCGGTGGCCGTGCACTTCCTCGGTATCGAAACCAAGGGCAAGGTGCTGGAGCAGCTCGAGGCTTGACCCGTACTGCGTGATGACCGCTTGAGCAGTAGAAACGCAAGGCGCACCGGGTGGTGCGCCTTTTGTCTTAGATGGGCCTCGATGAAGCGCCGCGCTTTTAGAGCGCTTTGCGATAAACCACGAAGCCGGACTTGTCCGCGACCTTGTCGTAAAGCCGCATCGCGGTGTGATTCGTCTCATGCGTCTGCCAGTAGACGCGCTGCGCGCCGTCGGCTTTTGCCCGCGCATAAACGGCCTCGATCAGCGCACGGCCGACGCCCTTGCCGCGCTCGCTATCGAGCGTGTACAGGTCCTGCAGATAGCAGATCGGGCCGGCCATCGTCGTATGACGGTGATAGAGGAAATGCACGAGGCCTTGCAATTGCCCGGCGCGTTCGGCGACGAACGCATGCATCGGCTCGTACCCATCGAAAAAGCGATTCCACGTGATTTGCGTGATTTCGCGCGGCAGCGCGGTATCGCCCGAGCGGCCATAAAACGCGTTGTAGGCGTCCCATAGCGGCAGCCATGCGTCGAAGTCGTCACGGTTGACGGCGCGAATCTGCAGCGGGGCGGACATGTGGGCGGCTCCTTGGGAAAGCAGTGGAACCGCCAGCATAGAAAATTTGCAGCGCGATTGTTAGCTCCACTATCTGCGCAAAATCTGGAGCCACGGCGCCTGCGACGCAGCGGTGAGCGGATGCGTCACCGCCTGCCGCGAGTCAGTGCTTGTGATGTTGCTTGTGGCGCAGCTCGTTGCGGACCTTCTTCGCGGCGAATAGCGGCACGTAGTCGAATACGCGCGCGTCGTTCCTGAATTCGGCGAGCGTATCGGCGTACATGCGCGACACCGTTTCGGCCGGCGTCCCAGTTTCTTCCGCGATGCTTCGGACTACTTCGTCTACATTCGGCTCTGGCTGAGACATGGGCTTTCTCCGGGTAGGGCGGCGGGCTGGATGGACGGACGGTACGCGGACGGCAGGAAACCATTACAGGATGCGAAGCGCGGGCACGCCAATTGAATCACCCTATCGCTCGACTCAAGTCACAGAGATTTTCTTCTTGCACCCCGGCAAACGCCGATGCGGTGGGGCCGCGCGGAAAAGCAACCGGCGCGGCGGTGGTGAATACCCGGGAAACGCGCTTGGGTAAGCGAGCGGCGTTTCTACTTCTCCATCTTCTGCGCCACATGCGCGATCCGGTCGCGCACGACGCCGATCGCCTGCTTCAATGCGTAAACGTCCTGAAAGTATCGATACGGAATGCGGATCTGACTCGCGTTCGCGTCGATGCTTTCAATCTCCTCACGCCATTGGGCGATCTGCGTGCGAGACGGCGTGGCGTTCTTCCACACTTCGTCTTCGAGCGCCTTGATCGCGCGATACCACACGAACAGGCGTTTCTTCATACGCGCTTCGAGCATGCGAGGCAGCGCCTGCGCGAGGCCGATCAGCAGCGCGAGGAACGGCACCAGAATCAGCAGCCGCCGTTCGATCAGGCTTGCGAGCCAGAACGGCAGGTAGCGATACAGAAACGGCCGGCCCGATTTGAAGTAGCGCACGCTTTCGTCGGAGATCGGGAATTCTTCGGTGTTCAGGTTCGGGAACGTGCCGAGCGGCGTGAAGTAGTCCTCGCCGCCGTGCACCGTGCGCGCCGCGTCGAGCAGCAGATAGACGAGCGCCGGATGCAGCGTGTCCTTCGACACGAGCAGCGCGGTGGCCGCGAGCAGCGTGACGTCGCTGCGCGGCAGATCGTCGGCGACGCTCGTCGATGCGCGCGGCAACACGATCTTCGATAGCGACGGGAATTTCTGCACCAGCGCATCGGCCTGGGCGAAGCTCATCAGCTTCAGGTTGCTGGTGAGCAGCGTGTGCTGCATGTCGGCGTCGGGCCGGCCGATGAAGAACGCCGCGTCGACCTGACCGCTTTCGAGCCCCTGGTAGGCGGCGTTCGCGTCCATCTGCAGCAGCGTCGAGTTCTGACTCGTGATGCCGCTATAGCCGAGCAGCACCTGCGATACGTTGAGCAGGCCGCTGCCCGGCACGCCCATCGAAATGCGTTTGCCGCGCAGTTGCGATAGCCGGTCCATCGTCGCATCGCCTCGATAGAACACCCAGATCGGCTCGTACGACACGGCGGCGATGGTTTGCAGATTGTCGGTGTCTTTCGGACTGGTCGTGCCCGACTGGATGAAGCCGACCTGATAGGCGCTGTCCGGGTCCGCGAGACGCTGGTAGTTTTCGATCGAGCCCGACGAGCTGCGGATGTCGAGCTTGATGCCCTCGCGCTTGAGCAGCGGCGCGTAGCGATCGGCGAAGCCGCGATAGATGCCGCCCTGCGCGCCCGAGGTGATGACGATCGTGCGCTGGAACGCGGGCTCGAGCACGAGCGCGAGCATCCAGCAGAACGCGGCGAACAGCACGATCGCGCCGACGAGCAGAAGACGCCGGCGCCGCCGCGTCATTGGCGTTCTCAGACTGCGGTACTGTGCGGGGTCTGGTCTCGGCATCGTTACCCGGGTATGGTCAGTCCGCCGTCGGCGAGCGACGTGCTGGACTCGGCTTGTGGTCCTTCAACTGTACGATATCGGCGCGCTTTATTCGACAGCGCTACGCAACATCCTCTGCCTCGCTGCCCAACTCCCGCGCAATGAACTCGACGAACGCGCGGATCCGATTCGACATCTGATGCCGCGGCGAATACACCGCGAAGATATCCGCATTCGGCGTGTCGTGATCGGGCAGTAGCTGGACCAGCGAACCATCCGCGAGATATTGCCGGATGTCCCATTCGGCGCGCATCAGGATGCCGTGTCCTTCGAGCGCCCACTTGACGGCGATCTCGCCGTCGTTGGTGGTCAGCGTGCCTTTGATGCGCACCGCCTCGGTCTTGCGCGCGGCGCCGCGTCCCGAGCTCAGCCGCCACACGCCGTAGGCTTCGTCGCCCTGACGGATGCCGATGCAGTTGTGGCGCGTCAGATCGTGCGCCGTGAGCGGCGTGCCGTGCGCCGCGAGATACGACGGCGCCGCGCACAGCAAACGCCGGTTCGGCGCAAGACGGCGCGCGACCACGCGCGTATCGGGCGGCTCGCCGAAGCGGATGCAGACGTCGAAGCTGTCGTCGGTGAGCGGCGGCGGCGTGACCGACAGCTGCAGTTGAACCGACACCTGCGGATACCGCGCGACGAAGCGCGAGATCGCCGGGCCGATATGGCTGCGCCCGAAGCCGAGCGTCGCGTTCACGCGCAGCAGACCCTTCGGCGTCTGCTTCGCCGAGCCGAGCAATTCGGCCAGCTCGTCGATCTCGTCGAGAATCCGCCGCGCGCGTTCGAGGTATAGCTCGCCTTCGGGCGTGAGCATCATGCGGCGCGTCGTGCGGTTCACGAGCGCGGCGCCCGCGCGCTGCTCCATTTGCGTGAGGCGCTTGCTGACGGCGGCAGCCGTCAGCCCCAGTTCGCGCGCGGCCGCGCTCAAGCTGCCGCTCGCGGCGAGCGTCGAGAAAAAGCCCAGATCCGCTGGCTGGACGGTGTCGCGCATCGTCTTTTCGACGCCTTCGCATTTGTGAATGCAAGTTAAAGATGCTTTGAGTTTAGCACCGGTTTTTACCTGAGGGATCGCGCTAGAGTGCACCTACGCCATTCACCAAGTACAGGACGGAGACATGAAAACCTATCGCATCGCAACCATCCCCGGCGACGGCATCGGCAAGGAGGTCGTGCCGGCCGGCGCGCAGGTGCTCGACGCGCTCGCGAAGACCACGCGCGCCTTCACGTTCGAGTTCGAGAACTTCGACTGGGGCGGCGACTACTATCGCCAGCACGGCGTGATGATGCCGGCGAACGGGCTCGACGCGATCCGCAACAAGGACGCGATCCTGTTCGGCTCGGCTGGCGACAAGGACATTCCCGATCACATCACGCTGTGGGGGCTGCGCCTGAAGATCTGCCAGGGTTTCGATCAATACGCGAACGTGCGCCCGACGCGCATCCTGCCCGGCATCGACGCACCGCTGAAGTACTGCAAGCCCGAAGATCTGAACTGGGTGATCGTTCGCGAAAACTCGGAAGGTGAATATTCGGGCGTCGGCGGCCGCGTGCACCAGGGCCATCCGATCGAAGCCGCGACCGATGTGTCGATGATGACGCGCGCCGGCGTCGAGCGCATCATGCGCTTCGCATTCCGCCTCGCGCAGTCGCGTCCGCGCAAGCTGTTGACCGTAATCACGAAGAGCAACGCGCAGCGTCACGCGATGGTGATGTGGGACGAGATCGCGCTCGAAATCTCGAAGGAGTTTCCGGACGTCACGTGGGACAAGGAACTCGTCGACGCGGCGACTGCGCGCATGGTCAACCGTCCCGCGACGCTCGATACGATCGTCGCCACCAATCTGCACGCGGATATTCTCAGCGACCTCGCGGCCGCGCTGGCGGGCAGCCTCGGCATCGCGCCGACCGGCAACATCGATCCGGAGCGCCGCTATCCGTCGATGTTCGAGCCGATCCACGGCTCCGCGTTCGACATCATGGGAAAGGGGCTCGCGAATCCGGTCGGCACGTTCTGGTCGGTCGTGATGCTGCTCGAACATCTCGGCGAATTCGATGCGGCGAGGCGCGTGATGCAGGCCGTCGAAGCGGTCACCGCGAACAACGCGCTGCACACGCGCGACCTCGGCGGCACGGCCACGACCGCGCAGGTGACCGCGGCCGTATGCGCGTTCATCGAGCAGGCGGCGACGCCCGCGGCGAACGCGGCTTGAGCGTCGGCTTCGCGTGAACTGACCAGCACTGAGCGGGAAGCGCGCGCAATTCGGGCGCGCGCTACGCCCCGGCCACGACGTGGCCGGCACCCAACCTTGACTCGACTAGCTCGGCCCAACGTCGGCCGGCGCGAGGCTCGCGCGCGGTCTACTGCCGCGCGCCGCAGGAGGAGACAATGAGTTCGGAACTCGAAACCCGGGTGTCCCGCAAGCTGATGCTGCGGATCATCCCGTTCGTCATGCTGTTGTACTTCGTGAGCTTTCTCGATCGCGTGAATGTGGGCTTCGCCGCGTTGTCGATGAACAAGGCGATCGGTCTGTCGCCGACCGCGTTCGGCCTCGGCGGCGGGCTCTTTTTTATCGGCTATTTTCTGTTCGAAGTGCCGTCGAACCTGATCCTGCACAAGGTCGGCGCGCGTCGCTGGATTGCTCGCGTGATGGTGTCGTGGGGGATCGTGTCGCTCGGATCCGCGTTCGTCGTCGGGCCGAACAGCTTCTACGCGCTGCGCTTCATTCTCGGCGTCGCGGAAGCGGGCTTCTTTCCCGGCATCATCCTGTATCTGAGCCTGTGGTTTCCGACGCGCCAGCGCGCGGTCGCGGCGGCGTGGTTCATGGCGGCCGCGCCGATCTCGACCGCGATCGGCTCGCCGATCTCCGGCGCGATCATGAAGCTGCCGCCCATTGCCGGACTCGCCGACTGGCAATTGCTCTACATACTGGAAGCGTTGCCCGCGATCGTCCTCGGCTTCTGCGTGCTCAAGTATCTGACCGACAAGCCCGCGCAAGCCGAATGGCTGCAGCCCGAAGAGCGCGACTGGCTGATCGCGAAGCTGAAGCTCGAAGCCGACGCGCGGCACGCGCATGCGGGCCACACGGCCGGCGCGCTCAGCGCGTTGCGCGATCCGCGTGTGCTCGCGCTCGCGCTGATCTACTTCGGCACCTCGGCGGGACTTTATACGCTCGGCTTGTGGGCGCCGTTGATCATCCGCCAATACGGTTTCGGCACGTTCGAAACCGGGCTGCTTGCCGGTGTGCCGAGCGTGCTCGCGGTGATCGCGATGGTGTTGTGGGCGAAGAACTCGGATCGCACCGACGAACGCACGTGGCACGTGGTGATTCCGTGCGCGCTCGCATGCGTCGGCTTCGTGTTCGCCGGCAATGCGGGCAGCGCATTGATGATCGTGCTTGCGCTCGTCGTCGTGAACGTCGGAATCAGCGCTGCGAAGGCGCCGCTGTGGGCGATGCCGAGCATGTTCCTGTCGGGTGCCGGGGCCGCGGCGGGGATTGCGATGATCAACTCGATCGGCAATCTCGGCGGCTTCGTCGGGCCGTTTGCGATTGGCTGGCTCAAGAACGTGACGGGCGGGTACACGGCGGGGCTTTATGTGGTCGGCGCGACGTTGGCGGTGTCGGCGGTCGTGACGCTGATGCTGAGCCGGCAGACGAAGCATGCGCCGGTCGCGGTGCGCGAACGGCAAGGGCATTGAACGAAGCATCGATGAGGCGAGCGGGCCGCCGGTTGAAATGCCGGCGGCGCCCGTAAATCGATCCGATGCGTCAGCACTTCGACTACCGGAACCCGTAGACAAGCACCTTCTTCCCTTCAAAGTGTTCCTGCACACCTTGCACGCAATTCATCGGACAGCTGTAGTCGGGAGTCGACGAGGCCGTCGGGACACTCGCCCGATAGACCACCGATTCGATCTGCGTCCCGTCCGAAGTGATCACGATGTTCAGGTCAGTCGCGACGCCAGCCGCCACCGGTCCTCCGGCGGTGTAGCGGACCGACATCGTTCCGGTGCAATCGGAGTTCACCGTGTAGGTGCCGGTCTGGTGCGGATTGAACGTAGTCGAGCCGGCTTTCGGCACGCCGTTGATGTTCCCGACGTCAGTGCGCTTGAAGCCACCGTTCCCGTCGAACGTCACGAGGGCGACGTCATCGTAAATCAACGGGGTCGTGAACGGATGCAGCGTGTTCGTCGAATCGAGCAATCCAAGAATCTCTCCGTGACCGATGAACCCATAGGGTCCCTTTAGCGTTGCCTTGGAGCAAAGGCCACCGCCACCACCGTCACCATCGCCATCACCCCTGCCGCCTGCCTGCGCGGTGCCGCTTAGCGACAGAAGTGCAACGGCTACCGCCGGCCAAACGCTTATATGCCGGGTCTTCATCTTCATCTCCTTGTTAGCAAATCAGGCGCATGAAATCGCGGCATGCAACAGCCCTTCGGCTGCCGGGATCGGGGCCTGAATCAATCAAACGAAAATAGTCGATCTGAAATGGCCGCAGCAATGCCTGGTCGCCGTCGGTTGAAGGACCAGGGGGGGCCAAAGTGGTGAATGACGAAACGCTTTCACCGGGCAATCGTGCTTCGCCCGGTGTCGGCGGATACGTGCTGAAGGAATGCACGAAAGTCCGCGCAATGGTGACTTCGTGGGTCAGCCACGCTTTAAAGGCGCATGGCGAAAACCAGTGTAATCCACGCTATTTGCGCGGACCTGATGAATATCGGACAAAAGGGAGGCACATTCAGATCGCACCACGCGAATCGAGGCGTTTTCTCTGGTTCTCCGCGTGGCTAATGTGCAACGTCGTCACGCGCGGCACAAGAGCGCGCGTGACGACTCGATGGCGGCGAGAAGCCGACTGACGGCGCGAGTGGCCGCTTTAGATTCCAGGCAAGCTCACTGCGGCGCGCGCTCGACTGGCGACACCGCTGCCTGATTCCGGTAGCGCGCGAAATACATCACGCTCAGCACGATCAGGAATGGCACACCGAAGATCAGCGTCATGTGGAACTCGGGCGTGAAGTACGTCGTGATCATGATCGCGAGCATCAGGCCCGCGCCGAGCAGCGTCGGCACCGGAAAACCCGGCATGCGGAAATTGCCGGCGGGCGCGCCGCTGGCCGCGCGGCGCCGGCGGAAGAAATAGTGCGTGACGAAGATCGTCATCCACGTGAATAGCGCGCCGAACATCGCAATGGCCATCATGATCGTAAACGATGCGTTCGGATACAGCACGCTGACCACGGTTGCAATCGCGATGCCCGCCGTCGACAGCAGCAGCGCGCTGAACGGCACGCCACGCTCGTTGACTTCGCCGAGGCTGCGCGGCGCGTAGCCGGCGCGCGCGAGGCTGAACATCATGCGCGTTGTGATGTACAACTGGCTATTCATCGCCGACAGTGCCGCCACCAGCACCACGAAGTTGATCACGCCCGCCGCGCCCGGCATGTGCACCGCCAGCATCATCTTCACGAACGGGCTTTCGTCGCGACCGGCCGCGGTCCAAGGCACGATCGCGAGCATCAGCGCCATCGTGACCAGATAGAACAGCACCAGACGCACGACCGTCGAGCGGAACGCGCGCGTGACGGCGCGCTCGGGGTCTTCTGCTTCGCCCGCGGCCACCGCGATCATCTCGATGCTCAGGTAGCTGAAGATCGACACGATGACCGCTACCCACATGCCCCAGAGGCCCCTCGGAAAGAACCCGCCGTGATCGAAGTAGTGATGAAAGCCGGCGACCGATCCGTTAGCGCTTCCGTCGGCACCCGCAACCAGAGAAGGATTCACGAACACCACATACGAGCCGATCACGATGAACGCGACGATCGCCGTGACCTTGATGACCGAGAACCAGTACTCGACCGAGCCGAATACGTCGACGCTCAGTGCATTGACGAGCACGAGTACCGCCGAGAAGCCGATGATCCACATCCATCCCGGCACGGCGGGAAACCAGTACTTCATATACAGCGCGATCGCGGTGACCTCGGTGCCGACCGCGAGCACGATGCACGCCCAGTACGAGTAGCGCACCAGAAAGCCCGCCCACGGGCTGATGTAGTGCTCGGCGTAGGCGCCGAACGAACCCGAGGTCGGATGCGCGACGGTCATCTCCGCAAGGCAGCCCATCAGCAGCAGCGAGATCAGCGCGCCGATCGCATAGCTGATCAGCACGCTCGGGCCGGCGAAGCCGATCGCGAAGCCGCTGCCGAGAAAGAGCCCGGTGCCGATGGCACCGCCGATCGCGATCATCGACATCTGCCGGGCCGTTAGCGTGCGACGAAGACCTGCTTCACGCGCGGCGATTTGCTGAAATTGTCCTTCTGAACTCATCGAATATCTCCTCCAACTTATTTGACGCCTGACGCGCAGCGCGGGCCGATGTTTTACCATCGATTGCCCGCGCGGACGAGGCACGACGTATTGCTTCGTTTAGAACAAGTGGCGTATGCCTGCCGCCACGCCGGTCTGATTGCTGTTGCCCGGCAATTCGGAGACGGCGCCGCCGGAGACCTTGTTGTAGTCGACGGTGCCGTAGACCTGCGTGCTCCTGGACAGCGCGTATTCGGCGACCACCACGCCCGTGTAGCGCTTGCCGCCGTTGTCGGCGATGCCGTTGACGTCGCGAATCGAGTCGTAGTAGAACGCGCCCGTCACGGTGACGGCCGGCGTGACCTGATACACGATGCCGGTATAGCCGATCGTGTCGCGACGCGGGTTGGCGACGAACGAACCGGTCTGGACGTTGCGGCTCGGATCGTTCAGATAGCCGTCGATTTGACCCGTCGAGTCCTTGCCGCCGATATAGCCGACGAACAGCGACGCCGGTCCGATCACGTAGCGCGCCGCGGCGCCCCACATCTGCTGCGAATGGCTTTCGAGGTCGCGGGTCTGCTGATACACGCCGCCGATCGTGAACGGACCGTGCGTGTACGACGAGCGCAGACCCCAGTACCAGTTCTGGCTCATGCTGCCCGCCTGGCCGCCGAAGCCATAGCTCGCGCCGACGTCGAGACCGGGGATCGTGCTGTTGTTGTCGTAGCTGACGACGTTGTTCGCGTAGCCCTGCGTCAGGTAATACGGCCAGCCGTTGGCCGTGTAATTGCCGATCGTCAGCGGATCGAGATCGCCGAACAGGTTGAAGCCTTCGGTCGTCTGGCGGCCCATTTTCACGGTGCCGAAATTGCCGGACAGACCGACATACGCATAGCGGCCGAACAGCAGATTGCTGTCCATCTTGCCGGTCTGCGGCTCGAAGCCGTTCTCGAGGCGGAAGATCGCCGACAGACCGTTGCCGAGATCTTCCTGGCCTTTCATGCCCCAGCGGCTGTTGGTGATCGCGCCGTTGAGCATCTGCACGCTGCTGTCGTTATCGGCATTCGCATTCGTCGTGTAGCGGACGCTTTGATCGACGATGCCGTACAGCGTGACCGAGCTCTGCGCGAAGGCGCTGCCGGTGATCGCGAGACCGAGCGTCGTTTGTAATGTCAGTACCCCAAACCGGTTGATGTGCTTTTTCATGATCGTGTGTCTATATCAGTCTTTTGATGCGTGGCTATCAAGCCGCGTTGTTTCGTTAGGCAGGTTGGTAAGCCGGTCAGATGGAATGCGCGGCCTGCCGGCCGAGCGCCACGTACGCCACCAGTTCGATACGCATGTCCGGATGCGCGAAGCCTTGCACGGCGACGCAGGCGCGATTCGGATACGGCGCCTGAAAGACCTTGCGGTACTCGGCGTCGATGATCGACATCTCGCGCGCGTCGGCCATGTACATCAGCACCTGCACGACGTCCTCCATGCGCGCGCCGGCGGCCCTGACGGCCTGCGCCAGATTCGCGAACGTCAGACGCGCCTGCTCGGCGATTCCGTCGCCGGCGATCGCGCCGCTCGCGTCGACCGGGCCGTGGGCCGTGAACATCAGGCCGTTGGCGTGGGTGGCCCACGAGAAGGGCTGGTTGGGTTCGGGCAAACCCACGGGGATCAGTTCAGGCATTGGAAATCCTTCGGGTGGGTTGGTATCGATTGACTCGCGCTTTCAGCACTTCACCGATCGAGTCCGCAACGTAATCGACATTCGCGTCGTTCAGACCAGCCATGCACGCGCGTCCGGAGCGCAGCAGATAAACGCCGCGGCGCTCGCGCAGCGCGCCGACTTCGTTCGGCGCGAGACCCGTGTAGCTGAACATGCCGCGCTGCGTGACCAGATAGTCGAACGACATGCCCGGCACCAACGTGTCGAGGCGAGTCTTCAGCGCGGCACGCATGCGCTTGATGCGCTCGCGCATCGCCGCGACGTCCGCTACCCATTGCGTTGCGAGCACCGCATCGTTGAGCACCGTCGAAATCAGCTGCGAGCCATACAGCGGCGGGCTCGAATACATGCGGCGCACGTTTGCCTGCGCCTGGCCGAATACGCGCGCGGCCTCGTTCTGGTTCGGACACACGACGGACAGGCCGCCGCATCGCTCGCCATACAGCGAGAAGTTCTTCGAAAACGAATTGCTGACGAACAGCGACAGACCCGCATCGGTCATCGCGCGAATCGGCCAGGCGTCGTCGGCAAGCTCGTCGCCGAAGCCCTGGTACGCCATGTCGAGGAACGGAATCAGGCCGCGCTTCGCGCACAGTTCGGTGATCGCGAGCCATTGCTCGCGCGACGGATCGATGCCGGTCGGGTTGTGGCAGCACGGCTGCAGCAGAACGATGCTGCCCGCGGCGAGACCCGATAGCGTCGCGATCATCTCGTCGAAGCGGATGCCGTTGGTCAGCGGGTCGTAATACGGATAGGTATGGACTTCGAGGCCGGCCGCGGAGAACAGCACGCCTTGGTTGTCCCAGCTCGGATCGCTGACCCAGATCGCGCTGTCCGGGAAATAGCGCTTCAGCAGGTCGGCGCCGAGACGGATCGCGCCCGAGCCGCCGACGGTCTGCAACGTCGCGATGCGCCGCTCGCGCAACGCCGCGCTGTCGGCGCCGAAAATCAGCTGCTGCAGCGCCTGGCAATAGCCGGCCGAGCCTTCCATCGGCAGATACGTGTGAGCGGTTCCCTGTTCGGCGAGTCGGCTCGCCGCGCCGCGCACGCTCGGCAGCACCGGCACCTTGCCGGCTTCGTCGTAGTACAGGCCGATGCTCAGATTGACTTTGCGGGCTTCGGGATCGCGCTGGAAGTCCTGAAACAGCGACAGGATCGGATCGCCCGGATAAACGGGAATGTGTTCGAACATGGTTTTCAAAACGCCAGAAGAGGATTTGCGGAGTGCGGGCGAGCGGCGCGGTTTCATCCGAGGGCGGTGGCGGCGGCGCGGTTGCGGGCCGTTGCGCCGTGAGGCTGCATGGCGACGTCTCTGGCGGCATGTTATCGACGTCAAATTGAAATGTGCTTCAGATATCGTGCTTGGAGAGCCTCTAACATGGTAGAGTCTGCGAATTCGTACAACTCACGCGACAGATTCTTCAATATGACGCCAGATCGAACGGATATGCGCATCCTCCGTCAGCTTGAAAACGACGGACGCATCAGCAATCAGGACCTCGCGAACGCAGTTGCGCTGTCGCCGTCGGCCTGTCTGCGGCGCGTGAAACTGCTCGAGGAGGAGGGCTTTATCGAGGGTTATCGGTGCGTGATTGCGCCGAAGCGCATCGGCGTGGAATTCGAGGCGCTCGTGCATGTGTCGATGCGACCGGATGTCGAGGAGTGGCACGACAAATTCCTCGAGGCGCTGCAGACATGGCCCGAAGTGGTGTCGGCGCAAGTGGTGACGGGCGCGTCGAACTATGTGCTGACGGTGCGCGCGCGCAATCTCGATCACTTCTCCGATTTCGTGATGAATCGCCTGCATCGCACGGCCGGTGTGATGTCGACGAATTCGTCGATCGTGATGGCGACGTTGAAACGGAATGGGTCGGTGCTGGATCTGGTGAATGAGTCGGCTTAAGGGCTTTCGTAAGGCGGCGAAAAGATAAGACGAATACGCCGCGTGCCGTCTATGCTGAAGAACGTGATGAAGCGACGGCTTGTTGTGGCCGTCGCGTTTCTGATGCACGACCTTGCACTGTGAGCTCACGGCATACGGAGACGAGATGGCAACCCACGATTCCTCGCAGGCGCTCGATCCTTCTGACTACGTCGCCCACCATCTGCAGAACTTTTCGACGACGTCGCCGGCTTCCGTCGCGGCGTCGGGCGGACAGCATGCGGGCGCGTTCATATGGAGTTCTGATGCGCTGGTTGTCGCTGGCGTGCTGTTCGTCGTGCTGGTGTGCTTGGCGGCGCTGAAGGATAGAGGTGCATTGTTCAGCGTCGGGCGCGTGATTGGTTTCTGGCGACGCCTGTATGTGTGGTGGTCGTGCGCGTGGCGTCAGTGGCTCGCGAGTACGCTGCTTTTCGTCGTCGCCGTGCTGGCGTTTCACATTTTGATGCCGCGCACGGCGGTGCCGCTGATGAGATTTTCCGAGCACGTGATCTCGCCTGATGTCGCGAGAAGTTCGCCGGTATGGTCGGGCGTGATCGCGGCAAGTCCGGCGATCGTGGCAGTTGTGATCTACCTGCTGGTGAGCCTGCCGATCGCGGGATATATGGTGCGCAGCGGATTGGCCGCGCATGCTTTCGCCGGCCCCGAACGTTTCGGCTTCCGGCGCGCGGTGTTGCTCGGGCTCACGACGTATGTCTGGTCGGTGCCAGGAAGCCTCGTGATTGCCGACGTCGGGATTTCGTTGCCGGGTCATGCCGCGGACGTGCTTCGCGCGATTCTTGTCGTCGCGTGGGGGATGTACGTCGTTTTGCCGAGGCAGGTGAAGAGGGTAGGGAGGTTTGCGGCGGGGTGAATCCCCGCGAAGCGACTCGACCGCGCGTGTGCGACGGCCCGCTCGAAGCGGGCCGTCCTTGTCTTGCCGCCGCCCGCACGGGTCAGCGCTCGCGGCACATCAATGATGCGCGTAGACCGGGGCGAAACCGGCAACGTCCTGCTGCTTCGATAGAACCGACACCTTGACCGTGCCGGCTCCGGCCGCCGATGCCCCGTTCGCCGACCCGCCATATGCGGCCGCCGCGCCGTTCTGTGCGCTCACGCGGGCCTCGGCGGCCTGGATATTCTGCGGATACGTAACGTAATCCGCAGCCGGGTTGTAGCCCGCCTTTTCCAGTTGGACCAGTTCCGCGCGAACCTGGGCACGCGTGAGCGCCGCAGTGGACTGCGCGAACGAAACGACGGGGACAGCGACGACAGCGGCGACGATCAGCGACTTGATGAGTTTCATGGTATCCACCTGAGAGCAATGAGTTGGTTCGAACCACGCTTGCGTGGCACATGCATCCAGTCAAGTCGACGTCCGCCTGGCTTTGCGATTCCGCCGACTGGCTTGGGCGTATTTGAACGTCCTCACGTATCTCGTTTGTTTCCACGAGCCCCGCCTTTTGCAACGGTATTTGTCCGTTTGCGCGGTGGATACACAACGATACGAAACTCGTCGAAATCAACCCGCACCGGTACTGCTCGCGCGCCCGGCACCGCCGCGCAACTCGCTCAGCGACGCGCCGTTTGGGCGCAACCGCAGGCGCGGATCGAGCCGCTGCCACGGCAGATCGGCGGGGTCGGCGGCCATCGGACCGGGCGCTTTCGCCACCAGATGGGCGGCGGCTATCGCGTCGAAATCGGCGCGATAGTGAACCGAACTCTTGTTGACGAGAATCTTCATTCGTTCGGGGTCGATGCCGGCGGCGCGATAGAGATTGCGGTCGAAAATCTGCATCTTGACGGAGCTGACCGCGATCCTCACGCCGTCGACGCGCAGGCATGCCACCGGCCCGATATCGGTCCACATGCCGTTCATCATCGGGCCATCGAAGCGCACCCGTCCGTGATCGAGATGCTCGACCACGAAGCGCCCGGCGAGCGGCGCGTCGCCAGGCACGCCCGAGCCGCCCGCGAGTTCGAGCTCGATCGTCGCGCCGAGGCCCGCCGCGTGCGCCTTTGCGGCCGCTTGCGGGTCCCAGATCAGGCCCACGGCGGCGTCGCTCGCGCCGTGGCGCAGCAGCGCGCGCACCAGGCCCATCGTGTTCGAATCGCCGCCCACGCCCGGGTTGTCCTGCGTATCGGCGATCACGACGGGCTGCGTGGCATGTTCGGCGAGCCGCATGGCTTCGCGCACGGCGGTGTCCGGGTCGAGGAAGCGCACCTCCCAGTCGCGCTCCTGCGCGACGATGGCCGAGGCCAACGCATCGACGGCGGCCGTCACGGCGGCCTCGTCGAAGCCGTAGCCCCAGACCGCCGCGCCACATTCGGGGAAATCGGACGCCGGAAATCCTGGCGCGAACGACAGCGAGACGACGCCGTCGCGTTCCAGCGCCGCGAGACGCTCGTACGTGCCGTGCGCCGGTTCGGCGAGCGTGCACATGCCGTTGACGGGGATCAGGAACGGAATACGGCGCACGACGCGCTTCAGACCGCGGCCCTTCTCTTCGGTGACGCGCATCAGGATTTGCGCGGCGCGCGCGCCGGTCTCGGCCATGTCGACGTGCGGATAGGTGCGGTACGCGACCATGGCATCCGCGTGCGTGAACATCTGTTCGGTCACGTTGGCGTGCAGATCGAGCGATACCACCAGTGGCATGTCGCGGCCCACGATCGCCCGCACGCGCGCGAGCAGTTCGCCTTCGCCGTCGTCGAGATGCTCGGCGACCATCGCGCCGTGCAGGTCGAGATAGATGGCGTCGAACCCGCCGCGCCGCACGGCATCGACGATTTCGCCCGCGATCCGCTCATAGGCGTCTTCCGTCACGTGCGCGGAGGCGCTCGCTCCTGCCCAGATCACCGGCACGAGCGTATGGCCCGCCGCTTCTACCGCCTGAATGAAGCCGCCGGCCGGCACGTTGACGTCGCGCAGCGCAAGCACGCCGTCGCCGCGGGCGAGCGGCGGAAAGCCCTCGCCCTGAACGAAGCTCTGCCAGCTTGCTTTGGTCGGAGCGAACGTGTTGGTTTCGTGCTGGAAGCCCGCGATGAGAATCTTCATTTCCGGTTACCTCGTTGATAAAGGATGACTAATCGAATGGATTGGGTGTCGCGCCTCGAAAGCGCGGCACACCGTTAGGGCTTCGTGGTGGCGAGCCTGAGCGGTAGGATCAGCAGTGCGGCGAGCAGCGACACGCCAGCGAGCGCGAGCAGCGCCGGTTGCAGGCTGCCGGCCGCGGTCTTGATCCAGCCGATCGCCGCGGGCCCCCAGAAGCCGCCAGAAAGTCCGATGGTGTTGATGAGCGCGATACCGCCCGCGGCCGCCGGCCCCTTGACGTACTCGGGCGGAATCGCCCAGAACACCGTATAGGCCATCCACAGCGCCATCGTCACGAGCGTGAGCAGCGTCAGCGTCAGCGCGAGATGAGTGCCGGCGGCCGCGCATGCCGCGAGCAGCAACGCGGCGGCGGCGGCAGGCGCCGCGAAGTGCAGGCGCCGCTCGCCGAAGCGGTCCGAACGCCGGCCCATATAGAGCATGCCGACGGCCGCCGCCACGTATGGAATCGACGTGTACCAGCCGAGCGTGATCAGGTTGCTCACGCCCTGAGCCTTCAGGATCGCGGGCAGCCAGAAGCTGATCGCGTAGATCGAGGCGATGATGCAGAAGTAGGCGAACGCCAGCACATAGATCTTGCGATCGCGCAGCACGTTGCGAAACGAAGTGGCATGCGCCGCGGCCACGCCGACCTCGGCCTCCAGTTGGCGCCTGTCGGCGTCGCTGAGCCACGACGCGTCCGCCGGGCGGTCGGGCAGATAGAGAAAGGTCGCAATGCCGAGCACGATGCACGGCAGGCCTTCCACGAGAAACATCCATTGCCAGCCGGCGAGCCCCGCCTTGCCCGCCAGCGTGCTCATGATCGCCGCCGAAACCGGTCCGCCGACAATCCCGCCGATCGGGCCGGCCAGAAACACCATCGCAATCGCGCGCGCCATGCGCGAAGGGCCATACCAGCGCGACAGATAGAAGATCATGCCCGGCGCGAAGCCCGCCTCGAACACGCCCAGCAGGAAGCGCATCGCGTAGAACGCCGGCACGCTGCGCACGAACAGCATGCAGGCCGATGTGATGCCCCAAAGCACCAGAATGCGGCCGAAGGTCTTGCGCGCGCCGATGCGCGGCAGCAGCAGATTGCTCGGCAGCTCGAACAGCACATAACCGATGAAGAAGATGCCCGCGCCCACACCGTAAGCGGCATCGGAGAAGCCGAGATCGGTCTGCATCTGCAGCTTGGCGAACCCGACGTTCACGCGATCGAGGTAAGCAAACAGATAGCAGAGCAGAAGGAACGGCAGCAAACGTGTGTTGATCCTGCTATAGAGCGCCGAAGCGTCGCCGCTTCGCGCGGTGGGAAGAATGGCCGCCATGTCTGTCTCCGAATGTGTCGACCGGGGGCGGCGCCTGGGCGCCTGCTCGGGTCGCATGCAATTGATGTGTGACGCGCTTCGTGCGCAACACCATCCTGACCAGGGCAATTCTCGCTAGCAAGAGCAACAAAGTTCACATATCGTTCCTCTCAGGGCAACGGTCATTCAGGCAAGCGGGGGTTGCGATGCGCGAAATCAATCAGCAGCGGTTGCGCTATTTCCACGAGGTGCTCGCGCACGGCACGATTCGCGGCGCGGCGGACAGCCTCAACACGTCGCCGTCGGTCATCACGCGGCAGATCAAGCTGCTCGAAGACGAACTGGGCGTGCAACTGTTCGAGCGCCAGGCGCGTGGCGTCAAACCCACCGAGGCGGCGGACCATCTGCTGGAATTCTGGCGCGGCTATCGCGCGCAGCAGGAGAAGTTCGAGGACCAGCTGCACGCGTTGCGCGGGTTGCAGCAAGGCCGCGTCGACCTGGCCATCAGCGAGGGTTATGTGGATGCGCTGATTGCCGAGGTCCTCACGCCGTTCTGCGTGCAATACCCGAAGGTCGATATCGGCCTGACGGTGCTGCCGGTCGACGACGTGCTGGACGCAGTGGCGGAAAGCCGCGCGCATATCGGGCTCGCATTCAATCCGCCGCCGCACCCGCGCATCGAATATCGCGCGAGTTCCGCGCAGCCCGTGGTGCTGCTGGTGCGCCGCGATCATCCGCTCGCGCGGCGCGGCACGCCCGCCACGATCGACGACCTGCTCGCGTGGCCGCTGGCGCTGATGCCGAGCACCTTTGGCATCGGACATCTCGCGACGATGCTGGCGTTCGTCGAACACGTCGAGATTCGCGCGACGCTCACCACCAATTCCCTGACGGCGCTCAAGCGTTTTGTCGCCGATGAAAACTTTGCGACGCTAATCGGCGAGTTCGCGGCCTCGCGCGAGATTGGGGCTGGGGAACTGGTGACCGTGCCGATCGACCATGCGCTGTTTCAGGGCACGAAAGCGCGCGTACTCGTGAAATCCGGGCGGCCGCTGGTTGCGGCGGCGCATGAACTGCTCGCTTGGATCTTGCAGCGCATGACGATGTTTGGGGCGGCGGGCGAAGGTGAACCGGCTGAATGATGCGAAGGCCGCATGAGCAGCGGCCAAAGCCGGCGTCGAGCCACTGCCGCGCAGGCGCGCCACGACGGTAGAGGCGCGCGCCGTTTTCCCGGTCGCGGTCGCGCGCGAGTTTTGTATCGCCACGTATCTGCGGTGCACGCGGAAACATGCGCATACAAGAAGGCGGCTCGCCCGACACATTTGGGGTACACCAGGACGTTTCAATACGCCTACCGGGCAAGACGCCCGTTCGTCCTGGAGTGGCGAAGCATGCAGGTGCGCTCTGCCACGAATGCCACGCAATCGGAGCCCATATGTCTGACGACCTTCTTCTCGCATCTTCGTCGCGCCGCCGTTTCGTAGGCGCTAGCGCCGCTGCCCTGGCAGCAGCTTCGCTGAGCCAACTGGCGTTCGCGCAAACTTCGCAAGCCATTACCGATGTTAAGCAGGCGGCGGACGGCGACAAGACCGCGATTCGTCCACTGCGCGTGCACGTTCCCGAAGCGCAGCTCGTGGACCTGCGTCGCCGCATCAAGGCGACGCGCTGGCCTGACAAGGAGACCGTCGATGACGACTCCCAAGGCGTGCCGCTCGCGATGATGCAGGAGCTGGCGCGCCACTGGTCGACCGATTACGACTGGCGCAAGTGCGAGGCGCGCCTGAATGCACTGCCGAATTTTGTGACCGAAATAGACGGACTCGATATCCACTTCATTCACGTGCGCTCGAAGCACCAGGATGCGATGCCGCTCATCGTCACGCACGGCTGGCCCGGCTCCGTGATCGAGCAGTTCAAGATCATCGATCCGCTGACCAACCCCACGGCTTATGGTGCACGCGCTTCGGACGCCTTCCATCTCGTCATTCCGTCGCTACCCGGCTACGGCTTCTCGGGCAGACCTACGGATCTGGGCTGGGGCCCCGAACGAACAGCGCGCGCATGGGTCGTGCTGATGAAGCGCCTCGGCTACGACAAGTTCGCGGCGCAAGGCGGCGACCTCGGCGGTGTGGTCGCGAACGTGATGGGCAAGCAGGCGCCGCCTGAGCTGCTCGGCATCCATGTGAATTTTCCGGCCACGATCCCGCCGGAAATCGCGAAGGCGCTGCAGGACGGCGATCCCACGCCCGCCAATCTCTCCGACGACGAGAAGCATGCCTACGAGCAATTGAGTAGCGCGGCAAAAAAGCGGCGCGCCTATGCGCTCGAAATGGGCACGCGCCCGCAGACGCTTTATGGGCTCTCCGATTCGCCGATCGCACTTGCCGCCTGGCTGCTCGATCACGGCGACGGCTACGTTCAGCCAGCGGCGGCGCTGACCTCCGCCGGGTATGGGCGTACCGTCAACGGTGAGTCGGCGGGGGCGATGACACGCGACGACCTTCTCGACGACATCACGCTCTACTGGCTGACGAATACCGGCGTGTCGGCAGGGCGCTTCTATTGGGAATCGCATTTCAACTTTCTCGCCGCCGCCGATGTATCAGTGCCGGCGGCGGTCAGCGTATTCCCGCGCGAGAACTATCAGGCTCCGCGCAGCTGGACGGAGCGCGCATATCACCACCTCATCTACTACAACCGTCTCGACAAGGGCGGCCACTTCGCGGCGTGGGAACAGCCGCAGCTGTTCGCCGAGGAAGTGCGCGCGGGGTTGAGGCCGCTGCGTCAGCAGTAAGCCGATCGAAGTTCCAGGCATGCCGGGACGTAGTGGCCGGCACGTTGTTGCCAATGATGGAATGTGGCAATGCGAGTGGGCCAGATTGAACATCTGGGCGATTTACCGCGACCGCTCGGAATACCGGTCCACCTGCCGCCTTCGCACCACCATCAACAAACACACGCCACCGGACGCCACGATATTCACCGCCGGATAAAACGCCACGGCCACACTCCATTTCGGCAGCGCAAGAATCGCGAGCGCGTATTTGAGAACACATAGCGCAAAGTACAAAAGACTCTCGCTCCACGGATCACGGACCGTCTTGCGAATCGTCGGCGCAAGGCCGACGAGTTCGATCAGCGTCACAAGACAGATCGACAGAGCCGGATCGTTGGTGAGTATCCAGAGCGGAATAGCCGACAAGGCAGCGGCAAGGCAAAGCCAATCAAAAGTGGTCCGCTGCCGTTCACCCCGAAAGACGCTCGCCACGAGAACGAAGAAGCAGGTGGCCGCGATCGCCGCGGTACACCACGCCGAAGGACCCGCGCCGGCGACGAACTGTCCGGCGGCCGCAATCGCCGTGACGACCGACCAGATCAACCACGTGAACAGATGAGGACGTACGGTGCCGCGCCAGATCGCAAGTCCATAAGGCAGAAACGCGACTAGCGAGACGATCGACCCCATCACGCCGAACAGTCGAGTCATGTTCTGATCGATGCTCAGCATAGGAAGATCACACCCGGCACTGCCCCCGATACCGCGCCGGCGGCGCCCCACACGCACGCGTAAAAAACCGCGTAAACGCGGTCGTCGATGCAAAGCCGACCCGTTCGCTGATCTCGCTGATCGACATCGGCGTATGCGCGAGCAGCGTGCGCGCTTCGTCGATACGCGTTTGCGTCAGCACCGCGCTGAAGGTTTTGCGCTCCGCCGCGAGCTTGCGTTGCAAGGTCCAGCGCGTCAGCGACAGCCGCTCGCAGACGATCGTCTGCAGGCTCTTCGGCTCGATCGCATCCCCGTGCTCGCGCAGCACGTCGCGCAGACATCGCTCGACCGTCGGAGAAAAGCGACCCTGCTCGCGAATCCGTTGCAGGATGCCATGCGCGGCATGCAGGTGAATCTTCGAAAGCGGCGCGTTGTAGACCTCGAACGCGCGATCCAGCGCCGACGATTCCAACACCATCCGATTGCACGCCTGACCGAGTTGAACGCGCACGCCCAACGGTCCACCCAGCGCCGCGATCGCGCCGGTCCGCGCATCCGTGATGCCCGCGTCGCGCACGCGCAGTCGTGCGTCGTAGAGCTTCGCCACACTCGCAATCAGCGCGAAATTGCCGAGCGCGCTCGATGCGTTGCGCCCTTCGCCTTCCGTCACGTATTCGAATGCGACTTCATCGTCATGCTCGTGCATCACGAGCCAGTCGACATTGCCGATCAGGTCGCGATACGTGACGTAATTGCGCAACGCGTCGCGCAGCGTCGGACTGTTGCAGAGCACGCCGGCCAACTCCGGAAAATACAACAGACCATCGAGCAGGTCGCCCTCGGGCGCTCCGCGCATCAGACAGCTTTCCGCAAGCTGGAGCATCGCGACGTGTTTGTCGCCGGGAACTCGCGCATCCGCCGTGGCGATGTCGGCCTCGTCGATGCCGATATCGTGAGCCACTTTCGTGCGATCCAGACCCTCTCGCTCCGCCGCGTCGAGCAATCCTCGATAGATGCGCGCTGATACGGACTTCTGACGCAAATCCACTGTGCCTCCTCCGGTCGAAACCTGTCTGCGGGTTTTCCTGACTCTTCGTCGGTCAAGTGCTGCACCCATCGGTCAAGCGCGTTTCGGGCGCATCCCTAGAATTTCTTACGCCGCATTTCCGTGAGCGCTAAGCGTAACAGGACGCGCCGCGTGCCGGTAGCGCGTCGATACGACGTTATGCAATGCAAATCACATTACCGACAACGACGAGACGGAGCGAGATGATGAGAAGGAAGTTGACGATACCCTTTGCCGCAAGCGCGATCGCCTGCGGTGTCGCGGTAGTACTCGCCGCTTGCGGCAATGGCAATGGCGTCAGCGATCCGCCGTTGCCGGCCGATCCCGACGCGCGCGCCGATGCGCGTGCCGCCGCGCTCGTCCAGCAGCTGACGACCGCCGAAAAGATCCAGCTCGTGCACGGCGTGGGCATCCCCAATGCGGGACTCGGCGGTCCGTATCCGGCCGGCGTCAACGGAGCCGGCTACATTCCCGGCGTCGCGCGGCTCGGCATTCCGGGTCTCGCCATGGCGGACTCGGCCGGCGGCGTCAATGTGGCCAACTCGAACGCGACGGCGCTGCCCGCGCCGGTGGCGCTTGCGGCAAGCTGGGACCCGACGCTCGCGAACGAATACGGCGCGCGTATCGCGACAGAGCTGCGCGTGCTCGGCTATGGCGAAGGTCTCGGCGGCGGCGTCAATCTGACGCGCGAGCCGCGCAACGGCCGCACCTTCGAGTACATGGGCGAAGACCCGGTGCTGACCGGCACGCTGAGCGCCGCGCGCACGATCGGCACGCAGGCGCAGAACGTCATCGCGACGATCAAGCACTACGCGATGAACGATCAGGAAACGAACCGCATGACCAGCAACTCGGTCGTCGACGAACGCACGATGCGCGAGACCGAACTGCTCGCGTTCGAAATCGGCGTCACGCAGGGCACGCCCGGCAACGTGATGTGTTCGTACAACATGGTGAACGGCGTGTATGCGTGCGAGAACCCGTATCTGCTGACCACCGTGCTGAAGAACGAGTGGGGCTTCAAGGGCGTGGTGCAGTCGGATTGGACCGCCACGCATAGCACGGTGGCCTCGGCGATGGCCGGCCTCGACGAAGAAGAGCCCGGCGATCTCGGCGGCGGACCGTCGATTCCGGGCTTCACGCTGACGTCGTATTTCAACACCGCGCTGACGAGCGCGGTCAACGCCGGCAGCGTGCCGATGTCGCGACTCAACGACATGGTTCAGCGCAAGCTTCGCACGATGATCCGCTATGGCGTGTTCGATTCGCCGCCCACCACCGGCGGCACGGTCGATCAAACCGCGGGCAATGCGCTCGCATTGCAGGTCGCGCAGCAATCGTCGGTGCTGCTGAAGAACGCGGTGGCAAGCGGCGATTCGCAACCGGTGCTGCCGTTGAACGCGGCGGGGCTGTCGTCGATCGTGGTGATCGGCGGTCACGCGGATGTGGGCGTGCTGTCGGGCGGCGGCTCGGGCGCCGTGCCGGCGGCCGCGGGCAACGCGGTGTCCGGATGCGTGTCGCCGTCGCCGCTCCTGAGCACCTGCGCGACGTGGTACAAGTCGGCGCCGCTCGCCGCGATCCAGGCGAAGGCGCCGAATGCGAGCGTGACGTTCGTCGACGGCACCAACGCGACAGCCGCGGCGAGTGCCGCCGCGAAGGCGGACGTGGCGATCGTGTTCGCGACGCAATGGGAAAGCGAGGGCGCGGATCTGCCGAGCCTGAGCCTGCCGAGCAATGCGACCGACAGCTATAACCAGACCTACGATCAGAACGCGCTGATCACCGCGGTCGCGGCGCAAGCCAAGCGCGTGATCGTCGTGCTCGAAAACGGCAGTCCGGTTCTGATGCCGTGGCTCGGCAACGTGCACGGCGTGCTCGAAGCGTGGTATCCGGGCGTGCAGGGCGGCGAGGCGATTGCCGATCTGCTGTTCGGCGCGGTGAACCCGTCCGGCAAATTGCCGATCACGTTCCCGATGCAGGACGCGGATCTTCCGCAGCCGACGATCTCCGCCACCGATACCACCGTCACTTACGGCGAAGGGCTCTTCATGGGTTATCGCTGGTATGACGGCAAGCAGATCGCGCCGCTGTTTCCGTTCGGTTATGGGCTGTCCTATACGAGCTACAGCTACTCGGGTCTGAACGCGCAAGTGGATGCGAGCGGCAACGTGACCGTCAGCTTTACCGTCAAGAATACGGGCGCGCGCGCCGGCGCGGAGATCGCCGAAGTATATGCCGCGTTGCCGAGCGGTCTGGGCGAACCGCCGAAGCGTCTGGTCGGCTGGCAAAAGGTCGCGCTGCAGGCGGGGCAGTCGCAGCAGGTCAGCGTATCGATTGCGCCGAAGCTGCTGTCTACATGGGACGCGACCAACCACGTGTGGAAGCTCAACGGCGGCGTCTATCAGATGATCGCGGGGGCTTCTTCGCGCGATCCGAATGCGTTGACGGCATCGGTGACGATCGCGGGGCATTGAGCGCTGAGGTGTTGGACTGGATAGCCTGGCAGCGGGGTACGGGGTCTTGCTCCGTATCCTGCTTGCCCGGCTAGCTCGTGTCGAGGGCGCCCGATGTTCGGCGTGTCAATCGCCGGGCAGACGATAAGCGAACTCGTACGAATGCGCACCGTCGACGATGTCGATTCTGAACTCGCCTTCAATGCCGCTCAGTTCGCCCGTGCCCGAATCCGGCACGACCGTCACCTTCAGCGACGCGGCGCCGCGATTCATCACGCCGATATGCTGCAGCACGAACGTACCGTGCTTGCCCGCAAGCGTGCCCGTGACCTGTTCGATCGCCACATAGCCGGCCGAGCCTTTGACGTCCGTCATCGCACTCAGCATTTGCCCCTGGGTGGTCGCGGCGAGATCGCCGGAGATCTGCTTGTCGATCGACATGCGGCCGAGCTTCGATTCGGCGTCCGCGTTTTCGAACGGCATCGGTTGAAGGGAGACGATGAAGGTGCCTTTTGCGACGTGCTGAGTCATCGGGATTTCCTCCTGGCATGAACTGGAGACGCGACGTTTCCGAACCGTAGCACACGTCGCTGTCAGGACGCTGCACGCGCGGTGCCGTCGCTCGTGCCGAACGCATCCGCGAACTCGCGCTTCAACCACGCGAGTGCCGGGTCCTGATCGTGCGCCGCGGCCCACATCAGCGAAACCTCGTAGCCCGGCACCTCGAACGGCAACGGACTGAGCGCGAGACCGAGCGTATCGCGCCACACGCGGCCGATGAACTCCGGCACCGTCGCGATCGCCGCCGTGCGTTGCACGATGAACGGACTGGTCGCGAAGTTCGAGCTTGAAAACACGACCTCGCGTTTCAGTCCCTGCAGCTCGAGTCGTTCATCGATGAAGCCGCGCAGCTCCGCACTGAACGAAGTCAGCACATGGCGATGGCGCAAAAATTCGTCCATCGACAGACTCTTGCGGCGCGTCCTGACGAGCCGCGGGTTGTAGACGCTCACGAAGCGCCATGAAAACAGCGGCATGCGGCGCTGCCACGGCACGCACTCGCGGAAGACGCCGACCGCGAGTTCGATCGCGCCATCGTCGAGCATCGCGGCGGCGCGTGTCGAATCGGTGGAGCGCGCGATCAGCTTCACGCCGGGCGCCGTGTCGGCGAGGCGCGCCATGATCTCCGGCATCAACAGCAGTTCGAGCGAATCGCTGAGGCCGATGCGGAACACTCGCTGCGCGCGTGCCGGATCGAAGACGGACGGCTGCGTGAGCGCCTGATGCAGCGATTGCAGGAACGGTTCGATCTGCCGCGCGAGTTCGAGCGCGCGCGGCGTGGGCGTCATGCCTTGCGGCGTGCGCACGAACAGCTCGTCGCCGAAGGTTTCGCGCAAGCGTTTCAGCGCGCCGCTGACGGCCGGTTGCCCAAGGAACATCCGCTGTGCGGCACGTGTGACGCTGCGCTCTTCCAGCAGCGCGCGGAAGGTCAGCAGCAGGTTCAGGTCGAAGCGCCGAAAATCATTTTCAATGATGTTGGCCATGACATTAAACGATTTGAGTGATGGGCACGCAACGCGCATTCTACTGCCACGGGGTCTTCCGTTCACTCTCAGGAGCAATCACATGGATTGGCAAAATCAGAAGGTCGTGGTGCTGGGTGGCTCGTCGGGTGTCGGACTTGCGACGGTGGCGCGGCTCGCGGCGGCCGGCGCGAGCGTTGTGGCGGTGGGGCGCGACCGCGCCAAGCTGGACGATGCGCTGAGCGGCATCGACGGACGCGTGACCGGCGAAGCGCTCGATTGCACCGATCGCGCGGCGCTCGAACGCTTCTTCGGTAGCGTCGGCCAGGTCGATCATCTGGTGCTGACGCTGTCGGGCGGCGAAGGTGCGGGGCCGTTTGCCCAACTCGATCTGGCGGCGCTGCGGCGCGGTTTCGAGGCCAAGTTCTGGCCGCAGCTCGAAGCGGCGCAGACCGCGCTGCCGACGCTGCGTCGCGACGGCAGCGTGACGTTTCTGACCGCGATCTCGGCGCGCATCGCGAATCCGGGCACGGCGGGTCTGGGCGCGATCAATGGCGCGCTCGAAAGCATGATCGGCACGCTGGCGCGCGAGCTGGCGCCGTTGCGCGTGAACGCGGTGTCCCCGGGTGTGATCGATACGCCCTGGTGGGACCGATTTCCCGCAAGCGTGAAGAGCGAGCTGTTTCGTCAGCAAAGCGAAACGTTACCGGTGCGGCGTGTCGGCCATGCCGACGATGTCGCGCACGCGCTGCAGTTTCTGCTGGAGAACACGTTTATGACGGGGGCGGTGATCGAGTGCGATGGAGGTTTGCGGCTACTGTGAAGCGTAGGCGCAGTAATGCGTAGTCAGGCGTTCTTCGCGCTCTGAACCCGAAGCGGCAGAAACATCGCCGCCGCGAAGCACAGCAAATGCAGCGCGGCCAGCAGCGCGAACGTCGGCAAAAACCGGCTCGGCTGTGCACCCGAGGCACCGTGCAACGTCGACGCGATCACCATCGAAAGCAGCGTCGTCGCGAACGGACCGCCCACTCTCTGCGCGATGTTCAACGCCGTATTCGCGACCGCGAGCCTCTGTCTCGCGATCGACGAATACGCGGCCGAGATCGACGGCACGCTGATCGTCCCCTGACCGACGCCAGCGAAGAACAGACTGACAGCGGCCCATCCGGCGGAGAACGAAGCGACGCTCATCCACAGAAACACGAGCGTGCTCAGAAACGCCAGCAAGGCGCCGCCCGCCGCGAGCGCGCGGCAGCCGAGCCGCTCGGTCAACCAGCCGAGCAGCGCAAACGAGCACATCATGCCGACGCCGGTGGCCGCGAGCAGGCCGCCGGCGTGCGCAGCCGACAAGCCGCAGCCCGCGATCAGAAACAGCGGCACGGCAAGCTGGCGTCCATACATGATGCCGTTCGCGAAGAACTGCGCGAGTGCCGCGACCGAGAAGGTACGCGTCGCAAACATGCGCACGTCGATCAGCGCGGCATCGCCTTTGCGCCTCGCGTGCAGCACGAACCAGGCGAGAAACACGACGCCCGCGAGCAGACACGCGAGACCGACCGCACGCGATGCGTCCTGAAGTCCATAGACCAGCGCGACGAGCCCAGGGGAGATCAACGCAAAGCCGGTGAAATCGAACGGTCGCTTCTGCGACGCGGCGGCATCGCGCGGCAGCAGCAACACCGCCATCGCGACGCCGAAAACACCCACCGGAACATTGATGAAGAACAGCCAGGGCCAACTCGTGTGCGCGAGGACGAGCCCTGCCAGCACCGGGCCGAGAATCGGCCCGAGCAGGATCGGCAGCGCGGTATAGCCCATCACGCGCTCGAGATTCTTGCCGGCCACGCGTCCGATCATCATCTGCGCCATCGGCACGAGCACACCGGCAACGAGGCCCTGGAAGATGCGCGCGCCGATCAGCCCGCCGATCGTCTGCGCGGCGCCACACAGCATCGACGCTATCGTGAACGTGGAAAAGCAGAACAGGTACAGGCGCTTCGCGCCGATGCGGTCGACCAGCCAGCCGTTGAGCGGCAACATCAACGCCATCGCGAGCAGGTAGCCGCTGACGATCCACTGCGCGGTGGCGATCGACGCATCGAGCGTATGGCCGATCGTCGACAGCGACACGTTGACGAGCGTCGAGTCCATCTGCGACATGAACGAGCCGATCGACACGACCGCCGCGACCTTCCACACGGTCGGATCGATTCGCGTGGACGCGGATGCTGAGTCGCGCTCGCGCACGCGGTTCATCGATCCGCGCGTGTACAGACGATGGTCTGGCGCCCGGTGAAGCCCATGTACCGGCTCACGCGGCGTTGCCGCTCGCGGTCGCAGCGGTCGCCGGCTGTACCTGCTCGAGATGGCGCAGCAGCTTCGTCACCATCAAGACGACGACGAACGCGAGGACCACGAAGAACAGCGCGAGCGGCGTGAGCACCTGCACCGACACGAAGCCGGCCAACCCCATCATCGCCGACGACACCAGCAACAGCGCGCAGCCGAGAATCGCGCTCGTCAGACCCGCGATGTGCGGGAACAGCGAATTGCCCTTCGCCATCAGCGTCGGATACATCGCGCCGGCGCAGAAGCCCATCACCAGCACGGGCGTCGCGAGTGTCCACACGCGCAGGCCGACCGTCAACGCAAGCAGCAGCATCGCAAGCGACGCGGCCGCCATCAGCCGCGAGCCGATACGCAGCCGCTTCTCGGCGCTCGGCAGACCCGGACCGTGCAGGCGATTCGACAGACCGCCGAGGAAGTACATCATGCCGATGCCGAGCGCGAGGTAGCCGAAGAAAGTCGGCGGCTCGTGCAGCGTGGTCTGCACCATGAACGGCCCGACGATGTTGAACACGAGCAGGATGCTGTAGCACAGGCCCTGCGCGAGGAAGCAGCTCTGGAACACGGGGCTCGCGAGCACTTTGCGCGCGTTCGCGATCAGCGTGCGCGGTTCGAGATGCACGGGCTTCGGCAAGGTCTCGCGATAGCGCCACAGCAGCGCCCACATCACCAGCGAATAGATCAGCAGGAACACGAGGCACGCGCGCCAGCCGAACGCCGTCTGCAGATGCGCGCCGATCACCGGCGCGACGATCGGCGCGAGCCCCCACGCGATCGACATGTACGTGAACGCATGCAGCAACGCCTGGCCCGCGAACGAATCGGTGATGATCGCTTTCGCAAGCAGGTTCGTGCTCGCGATGCCGAAGCCCTGCAGTGCGCGGGCGAGGATGAACGTCTCCAGATTCGGCGCCGCGAGCGACAGCAGGCAGCCGACCGTGTAGACGGTCAGACCGAACGCGAGCACGCGCTTGCGGCCGTACGCGTCGGCGATCGGACCGAAGATCAGCTGGCCGAGCGCGTAGGCGGCCATATAGCCGGTGACGCTGGTCTGGATCGCTTGCGGCGAGGTGCCGAAGTAGCGCGCCATCGCGGGCAGCGCAGGCACGTAGATGTCGATGGCGAGCTGTCCGGCGGACGCGAACAGGCAGATCAGGAACAGCAGGAAGCGTGGCGAGTTCGGGGCGGAGTCGGCGGAAGCGGGGTGGTCGGCGGTGGCGTGGCTCATGGGTGCATCGAAAGGGAATACTGGCGGCGCGGGCATCGGCGCGTTCGGATGTCGAACGGAAAAGCCGCGGGATGCACCGGCATTATCGCCGGGTATTGTGCCCGTGGTATGGCAGGAAGTGGGATTTTCCCTGACGGGGGTGTGGGATGGCGCGGTCGGCGGGCACGCTAACCCGCCGCCATCGGCCTTATTTCGCGCAGTCCTCGATCGCCTGCAGCAACGCGCCCTGGTCCGCCGGGTCCTGGAAGAACGCGACGAGGCTTGCATGTTCGTCGTTTGCGATGCGGCCGGAGCAGTCCTTGCCCTTAAGCGGGGGGCGAGAGGCCGTCCAGATCATCGCCATCACGGCGAAGGCCAGCACGACGCCTGTAAAGACGAGCCCGAGCAGTAACGACCTGGCGTTGTCCGACATAGCGTCCAGCCGATGCGAAGCCTCCCGCGACTCGCAGCTTCCCGTTGAAGATGAGTTCATGCCGATGGCCCCGATAGTCCGCGTTGAAAAAACCAGCGCCACCATCTTCCATCTGCACGTAAGATTGGAAAAGTTGAGTTTACTGACCACCTGATTCAGCTTTTCTGACCGATGCCATTCCCATTCCGATGAGAGAGATCAGTCTCGACCGCCTGCGCACCCTCGTCGTCGTCGCCGACCTCGGCTCTTTTGCCGAGGCCGCTCGCGTTCTGCATCTCGCACCGCCCACGGTCAGTCTGCATATCGCGGATCTCGAAAGCCGTGTCGGCGCGCCGCTGCTGTCGCGCAAACGCGGTGAGGTGCGGGCCTCGGCGATCGGCGAGACGCTGGTGGCTTATGCGCGTCAGTTGCTGGCCAACGCCGAGCAGGCGTTGGAAGACGTGCGGCGACAGGTGGAGGGGCTCGGCGGACGGGTTCGGCTCGGCGCTTCCACCGCGGCCATCGCGAATCTGCTGCCGCGAGCGTTGGAACGATTGGCCGAGGAGCATCCCGGCATCGATGTGCAAATCGCCGTACTGACTTCGCAGGAAACGCTGACGCGACTCGCGGACGAGTCGCTAGACGTGGGCATCGTGGCGTTGCCGCAAGCGCCGATACGCGGGCTATCGATCGAGAAATGGCGCCGCGATCAGGTGGTCGCATTCATGCCGGCCGGGTGGAAGTGTCCGGCGCGCATCACGCCGCAATGGATCGCCGCGAAGCCGCTGATCCTGAACGACGCCACCACGCGGCTTTCCCGTTTGACGACGGAGTGGTTCAGCGCGGCGGGGCAGCACCCCACGCCGCGCATCCAGCTCAACTACTCGGATGCGATCAAGAGCCTCGTGGCAGCGGGATACGGCGCCGCGCTGCTGCCGCAGGAAGCCAGCCGCTCAACGGCCGACGCGCGCATCGTCACGCGTGCGCTGCGCCCGGCGTTGTGGCGGCAGTTGGGGCTGGCCTTTCGCGCGGGGACGGTGGAGCGTCCGAGTCAGTATGTGCTCGAGGTGTTGCGGAGTTTGCGGTTGAGCTAGCGAGCCATCTTACGTCGCCGCCGCTTTTCGCCTCTCCTGCTCGTCACGATAGAGCACGAACTCCTCCGCCAATGCTTTTGCAACCGAAGCCCTACGGGTGATTCGTTCGTAGTACTTCTGCACGGATGGCCATTGCTCGAGCTCGACGCCCCCATAGCGCGCCCAGTTCAGCACGGTAACCAGATAAGCATCCGCGACGGAAAACCGCTCTAGCAAAAACTCGCGTCCATGCAAATGCCGCTCCAGCAGATCCAGCCGCAACGCCACCTTCTTGCGCGTATAGCTATGAACGTCGGCGGGCGCCTGCTCATCTAGCAGCGGCACGAACACCGCCTTATGCAACTCGGTGCTGATGAACCCTAGCCACTCCTGCAATTTCGCCCGTTCCGCCGTGCCGGGCTGCGGCGCGAGCGCGGCTGCCGGAAAGGCGTCGGCGACATAAGGCAGGATCGCGGTGTTTTCCCGCAGCAGCCAACCGTCGTTGGTGCGAAGCACGGGCACCTGGCCCAGCGGATTGATCGGATAGAAATCGGAGCCGTCGCGCAGCCGCTTCGATTTCGTGTCGACTTCGATAAAGCGCGCGTCGGCGCCGGCCTCGTAGAGCGAAATGCGCGTGGCGAGCGAACAGGCGAGCGGCGAAAAAT
Organism: Paraburkholderia sp. UYCP14C; assembly: GCF_004197395.1. Taxonomy (GTDB): domain Bacteria; phylum Pseudomonadota; class Gammaproteobacteria; order Burkholderiales; family Burkholderiaceae; genus Paraburkholderia. The sequence continues at coordinate 209,728 of NZ_SELS01000001.1, forward strand.
AGAGCTCCATGCTGATGTCTCCAATCGTCGGTGAAGGTGTTTTTGTACTATAGTGAACAAAAATCGACGACGCCAGAGAATTTCATGCATACCGGTACAAAAAGTGAAAAACGCCCGCGCGGACGGCCGCGCAACTACGATTCGCATCAGGCGTTGAACGATGCGCGCGACGCGTTCTGGCATGGCGGCTACTCGGGCACGTCGCTCGATACGTTGAGCGACGCAACCGGCATGAACCGGCCGAGCCTGTACGGCGCCTTCGGCGACAAGCACGCGCTGTATCTCGACACGCTGGACCGTTACATCGCGCTGGGCCGCGACGCGATGCAAGCCGCGCTGCATGGCGATCGGCCGCTCGCCGATGCATTGCTGGCCGTGTACGACGGCGCGCTCGCACTTTACTTTCCGCCGGGCGAGGTGGCGCGCGGGTGCTTTCTGATCGGCACGGCGGCGGTGGAATCGAGAGCGGATGCGCAGGTGCGCGACAAACTCGCGCGGGGCCTCGCCACGTTCGATGCCGAGTTCGAGCGACGGCTCGAACGTGCGCAGGCACAAGGGGAACTCGATGCGGCCGCGAGTCCCGCGCTGCTCGCCAAAGTCGCATCGGCGATTCTGCATACTCTCGCGCTGCGCTCGCGCGCGGGTGACTCGCGCGAGTCGCTGCGCGCAACGGCGCAGGCTGGTGTCGCGCTGATCTGCGGCACGCCGGGCGAAACGCCGGACAAACCATCGAGCAAAGCGCCCGGCAAAGCGCGGCGCAAGCCCAAAAGCTGAAACGCCGCGACCACGCACCGCTTAGCGGTTAACGAACTTCTGAAGTTGCGCCGGATAGCGCTCGCCCGCCACCTTGACCTGCTCGAGCGCCGCTTCGATGTCGGCGAGATCCGCCGGGGTCAGCACGACGCTGGCGGCGCCGACGTTCTCGTCGAGGCGCGCCAGCTTCGTCGTGCCCGGAATCGGCACGATCCACGGCTTTTGCGCGAGCAGCCACGCGAGTGCGATCTGCGCGCGCGTCGTGCCTTTGCCGTCCGCGATCCGGCCGAGCACGTCGACGAGCGCGGCGTTCGCCTTGCGATTCTCTTCCGAGAAGCGCGGCACGATATTGCGGAAATCGCTCTTGTCGAAGGTCGTGCGTTCGTCGATTGCGCCGGTCAGAAAGCCCTTGCCGAGCGGGCTGAACGGCACGAAGCCGATACCGAGTTCTTCGAGCGTCGGCAGCACGCTTGCTTCGGGCTCACGCCACCACAACGAGTACTCGCTTTGCAACGCCGCGACCGGCTGCACCGCGTGCGCGCGTCGGATCGACTCCACGCTCGCTTCCGACAGGCCGAAGTGCCCGACCTTGCCCGCGGCGATCAGATCTTTCACCGCGCCCGCGACATCCTCGATCGGCACGTTCGGATCGACGCGATGCTGATAGAGCAGATCGATGCGATCGGTTTTCAGACGCTTGAGCGAGGCCTCGACGACGGCGCGAATGTTTTCAGGGCGGCTGTCGAGCGGCTTTTTCGAATCGCCGTCCTGAAAGCCGAACTTGGTCGCGATCACCACCTGATCGCGAAACGGGGCGAGCGCCTCGCCGACCAGTTCCTCGTTGACGAACGGACCATAGACTTCGGCGGTATCGAAGAACGTGACGCCGCGCTCGAAGGCCGTGCGGATCAGTTCGATGCCGGCCGCTTTTTCCGTGGCGGGGCCGTAGCCGAAGCTCAGGCCCATGCAGCCGAGGCCGAGCGCGGAGACTTCGAGGCCGCTTTTGCCGAGTTGACGTGTTTGCATACGATGCTCCAGTTGACGCGCGGGACCCCGGCCGCGGCCGGCACCACGACACGTGGGATGCGGGACGAGCCATGCAGTTCGTGGCACTGGAAGCGAGTTTAGGTTGCTGTGCCTGACTCAACAATATCTCTATACTTGCATGAGGTATTGAATCGAATTCACAAATGCCAAATTCCCGGCTACCCCGTGCAGGCCTCGCCGAACTGACCGCCTTCATCACGATCGCCGAGCAGCGCAGCTTCAGCGCCGCCGCGCGCGTGCTCGGGCTGTCGCCGTCGGCGTTGAGTCACGCGATGCGCAACATGGAGTCGCGCCTCGACGTGCGGCTCTTCAATCGCACCACGCGCTCGGTCGCGTTGACGGAGGCCGGCGAGCAATTGCTACGGCGTGTGCGCCCGGCGCTCGCCGACCTCGACGACGCGGTCGTGGAAGTCACGGCCGCGCGCAACCGGCCGTCGGGCACGATCCGCATCAGCGCTTCGGAGGCATCCGCGAAACAGCTCGTGCAGCACGTGCTGCCGGATTTCTTCGCGCGCTATCCGGAGATCCACGTCGAGTTCGTGGTCGATTCGAGGCTCGTCGATATCGTCGCCGAAGGGCTCGATGCGGGCATTCGCGTGCTCGAGGACGTGCCGCGCGACATGATCGCGATCCGCTTCGGGCGCGACATGCGTCTGGTGGCGGTCGCGTCGCCCGACTATCTAGCGCGTCATCCCGCGCCCACGGCGCCGCACGATCTGCTGCAGCACCGTTGCATTCGCTTTCGCTTTGAAAGCGGCACGCTGTATCGCTGGGACCTCACGCACCGCGGCAAGAGCGCGAGCATCGACGTCGATGGGCCGATGACGCTCGGCAATCTGAACCTGATGGTCGAAGCGGCGTTGGCCGGCATCGGCATTGCCTGGGTGCCGTTCGACCATGTAACCGAGCATGTCGCGAGCGGCCGGCTCGCGCCGTTGCTGCCCGAGTGGAGCCCGACGTTCGCGGGCTTGTGCCTGTACTACCCGGCCAACCGTCACCCGCCGACCGCGCTGCGGCTGTTCGCCGATGCGGTGCGCGCGTGGGGCGAGCGCCAGTTGAGCGATGAACGAGGCAAGGACGCGCGGCGTTCCGTGAAACGCAGCGGCGCCGGAAATCAGAAGCCCGCAACAAACTGAAACATGCACGTTAAGCGCTTTGCGGAATAAAGCGGCACACTTGGGAGTTAGCCTGATACCGGTAGCGCCGAGTTTCAAACAGCTTTCGCGGCATTCATGCCGTAGCGAACGGAATCCCCATGAACACCCAAACGAACCCCCTGACCGATTCGACCGAAGCAATTCGCCCGCCACGCTACACGCGCACCGCAATGACGCTGCACTGGCTGATCGCGTTGCTGATGATCGTCAACGTCGGGCTCGGTCTGTCTGCGGATTCGCTGCCCGACGACTGGGTGCGTCCGGTGATCGATACGCATAAATCGATCGGCATCACGGTGCTGGGGCTCGCGCTGCTGCGCATCCTGTGGCGCGCGTCGCACCAGCCGCCGCCGTTGCCGCGCGAGTTTCCGTCGTGGGAAAAGATTGCCGCGCATCTCGCGCATTTCGCGCTGTATCTGCTGATGATCGCGTTGCCGCTGTCCGGCTGGCTGCACGATTCCGCGTGGAAAGACGCGGCCACGCATCCGATGCAGTGGTTCGGCCTGTTCCGGTGGCCGCGCATCGGCTATGTGATGCACCTCGATCCGACACTGAAAGAGACGTTGCACGATCGCTTCGGCGCGCTGCATACGTGGCTCGGCTATGCGCTTTATGCGTTGCTGGCGATGCATATCGGCGGCGCGCTCAAGCACGAGTGGCTCGATCGCAAATCGGTGTTGAAGCGCATGACGCCGTGAAGGCGCGGCGCGCATTATCGATCGAGCACGAACGCAGCCTCACCGACCAACCGCAACCATCCTCAACCTGAAACATTCGCCTTGAAGAAGACCCTCGAACAGGCACTCGCTGTCGCATCGCCACGCATCCTGCCGCGTCGCGCGACGCTATCGAGCACGCTGATCCATTCCAGCGTCGTCGTGCTGTGGGCGCTGCTGTTCGCGCGCGCATTCTTTCTGCGTGGCGCGCTCGCGTGGTCGACCGGTATCGCGTATGTCGTCTATGACACGTTGCTGCTCGCGTTCGTCACGTGGAAATCGTTGCCGCTGACGCGCCGCGCGGCGCCGCTCGAAGCCGACTACGAACGGCGCGAGCTGCCGGACATGGGCGTCATCGTCGCGTCGCATAACGAGGCGGCCGTGCTGCCGGTCACGCTCGCCGCGCTGCTGCGGCAAACGCACGGTCCGGCGCAGATCGTGATCGCCGACGACGGCTCCACCGACGCCACCGCCGAGTTGCTCACGCAACGCTTCGGCCTCGTGCCCGCCGCCGAAGGCGTGCTGAGCGCGCCGAGCTCGCTCTATCCGAATCTGTTCTGGCTGCGCGTGCCGCACGGCGGCAAGGCGCGCGCGCTGAACGCCGCGATCACCGTGATGACGACCGACACCGTAATGACCGTCGACGCCGACACCCTGCTCGACGATGACGCCACCTACGCGATGCGCGCCGCATTCGCGAGCGAGCCGAAGCTGGTCGCGGCAGCGGGCATCCTCGTGCCGGTTTGCGGCAAGTCGCTGTCGGGCCGCGTGTTCCAGTGGTTCCAGACCTACGAGTACATGCGCAACTTCATCGCGCGTTTCGCATGGATGCGCGCGGACAGCCTGCTGCTGATCTCGGGCGCGTTCGCGTCGTTCCGGCGCGATGCGCTGGTCGCGGTCGGCGGCTTCGATCCGCAGTGTCTGGTCGAGGACTACGAGCTGATCCACCGGCTGCGCCGCTATTCGGTCGATCACAGGCTCGGCTGGGACGTGCGCGTGGTCGGCGAAGCGCATGCACGCACCGACGCGCCCGACAACCTCGCGAGCTTTCTGCGCCAGCGCCGCCGCTGGTTCGCGGGCTTCCTGCAGACGCAGTACTGGAACCGCGACATGACCGGCAATCCGCGCTACGGCACGCTTGGCCTGCTGATGCTGCCGGTCAAGGCGGTCGATACGATGCAGCCGATCTACGGCCTCACCGCGTTCGCCTTGCTGCTCGGCTTTCTGTTCGGCGGACACGGCGCGATCGTGGTGTCGATCTTCAGCGTGATCGGCCTGAAAACGGCGATCGATCTGGCGTTCTACCTGTGGAGCATCCATCTGTACCGGCGCTGGACCGGCGAGCGCAGCGGCAACAGCCTCGGCATGGCGATGCTCGCGGCGGTTGCCGAGCCGTTCTCGTTCCAGCTCGCGCGTCACCTGGGCGCGGCGCTCGGCTGGCTGCACTTCTTGCGCGGCGGCCGTGCATGGGGCGTGCAACGGCGCTCCGGGCTCGTCGCGGGCGATGAGGGCTGACGGCATGAAGCCACTGGATCTGACGCGTTTCGATCTGAACCTTCTGGTCGTACTCGAGGCGCTTTGGGCCGAAAGGCACGTCGGCCGCGCGGCCGAACGATTGCATTTGTCCCAGTCCGCAACCAGCCATGCTTTGTCGAGGTTGCGCGCGGCGTTTTCCGATCAGCTGTTCATTCGTCATCCACGCGGGATCGAGCCGACGCCGCTGGCCATCGAGTTGATGCCGCGAGTGGCGGCGGCGCTCGAGTCGGTCAGGCTGGTTGCCACTCCACGTGGCAAGTTCGATCCAGCTCGTTTGCAAGCGACGCTCTCGGTGGCGGCCACGGATCACGCCATATTGACCGTCGTCGCCCCGGTTCTGGCCAGGATCCAGGCTGCTGCGCCGGGTGCCGTGCTGAAGCTCAGGCCGGCCGATATCGAGTCCGCGCTGCGCATGCTGGATACCGGCGATCTCGACATCGTGCTGGGGTCCGGCTCTTTTGCCCAGATCCCGCAGCGTTTCGATTGCCAGCTCGTCCATCAGGAGCGGTTCGTCGGCATTGCGCGCAACGGGCATCCAGCGCTGGTCAAGCGAGGCAGGAAGCTGTACATGGAACTGGATGACTTCGCCCGGCTGCCCCACATTCTGGTCTCGCCGCGCGGCGATCCGCGGGGCGCTGTCGACGATGCGCTGGAGGCGCTCGGCCGTACCCGCAAGGTGAGCGCCACCTGCCCCAGCTTTCTGGCTGTGCCGTTCATGGTCGGCGCGTCGGAATCGATTGCCGTTATCGCCGAGCGAGTCGCACTGCGGATGCGGGATACCGCGCAGCTGAGCCTGTTCGAGCTTCCGCTGGCGTTACCCGGCTGGGAGGTGCTCGTTGTTCGAGCCCGAGGGCGCGCCAACGAACCCGCGGTTCGGTGGATTACCGACATGATGATCGCTGACTGAACGTCCGCACGGGCTTGCTGTCGTTGGAGCGACCAGGGGACCATGAATCTCGTGCATCGACATGGTGTGCAAATGTCATTGGATCGAATGCCTCGGGGCCCCTAGAGTGCGTGTGTCGTTCATTCAACCCGCGCGTATCCCATGAAAACAGACCCCACCCTGGTCATGATCCCTTGCTTCGCAGGCGCTCCGTGGCAGCTCGACCAGCTAACCCATTTGCAGCGTCACCCGATGCGTACAGTTCGTCTACCGGACGACGTGTGCGAGCTGGAAACGCTGGCCGACTTCATCGCCGGGCAGGTGAAAGACCTGGAGAGCTATGTACTGGTTGGCGATTCGTACGGCGCGGTCTCCTCGATCGCGTTTGCGACGCGGCAGCCGAAGGGCCTGAAGGGCCTGGTGCTCTCCGGCGGTTTTGCCAGGAGCCCGATCACCTCGCCGTTGCTCAAAACGCTGGCGGCGCTTGCGCCGTTCTTCCCCGGGCCTTTTTATCGACAGGTCACGCTTCGGTTCCATGCGGCGCAGTTGGCTTCGTCGTTTGACGAGGAGGGGGAGATCCCCTGGTCAGCCGGAAAGAGCCGCGCCTTCTTCATCAGGGAGACGTCGCATAAGGCCTATGTCAACCGCATGCGCTCGATCGCGAAGACGGACTATACGGCCCTGCTGAAGAAGATCGCGGTCCCCACGCTGATCCTGACTCCCGAGGAAGACAGGCTGATCGGCAAAGAAGCCGCGGGAATCCTCCTGAACGGCATCAAAGGATCGCGGGAAGTCATCATGCCGCGCACCGGACACATGTTCAGGTTTTCGCATCCTGGCGCCTACTCTCTGGAGATCGGAAAGTTTCTGGAGCGGGCTTTGCAATAAGGGCTTTGGCGCAAACGAAGGTGCTCGCCGAGATGTGAACAGAGCCTGATCAGCGGGCGAACGAGGAGGCCAATCTTTCCGTAATGTGCGCGTGGTAAAGATAGTTCTACACGCTGATGCGCGCGCTTTCGCAATGTGTGCTGCGACGCTTTGCGCAGGCCGTCGCCAGCCCCATGCGCTGGCCGCTTCAAGTAGACTGATGAAGATGCCACCTCGCGATCCGGGGCGGCAACCTTCTATCCGCTCGTGCACGGAGGCTTGACCTATGCATGCTGTTCCCCCGCTCGGACAAGAACAAGATATCGCCGACGCAACGCTTGCCGCGACGCCTGCCCAGGCGGCGTCGCAGAACCCCGCATCATCCGCTTCTTCCGCATCGCAGACCTGTTCGCACGCTCCCGGTCACGCCACTCACGACGCCCCCGTGCGCGATCTGCGCCGCGTCGCCATTCATCCGGATCATTGGTATCCACTCGCGTGGTCGCATGAAGTGAAGCGCGGCAAGACGCTCGGCGTGACCTTCGCCGGCGATCCGATCGTGCTCGCGCGCACCGAGAGCGGCAAAGTGTTCGCGTTGGAAGACCGTTGCGCGCATCGGCAGGTGCCGCTGCACCAGGGGGTGGTCGACGGCGAATCGATTCGCTGCGGCTATCACGGCTGGACCTACGACTGCGCGGGCAAGTGCATCGACGTGCCGTACCTCGGCCGCGAGCGTCTGCCGAACGGCGTGCGGTCATATCCGTGTCACGAAGTCGAGGGGCTGATCTTCGTGTTTCCGGGCGACGCCGCGCTCGCGCAGGAGCGGCCGCTGCCGGGCTTTCGCTCGGTGTCGGACCCGAAGTACAAGACGCGCCGTTTCGGTCGTCCGGTCAAGTGTCATTATTCGTTCATGCACGAGAACCTGATGGACATGAATCATCAGTTCCTGCATCGCCGCCAGATGGGTCAGATGCGTGCGCGTTCGCTCGGACGGCGGCGCGGCGAGGGCTGGGTCGAGGTCGACTACACGTTTGCGCGCATGGAGGGGCAGCAGCCGCTAGGCGAGGCGATGGTGTTCGGCGAGAGGCGCAAGACCGGGGGCTTCAACGACAAAGACGTAATGACGATCCGCACCGAATACCCGTTCCAGACCCTGCAAATCCGCAACGATGAGAAGACGCTGGTGATGGACCTGTGGATCGTGTATGTGCCGCTCGATCGCGAGCAGCGCACCAACCGAACGTTCGGCGTGCTGTCGATCCGCAAGCCCGGCATTCCGGGCGTGATGCATCTCGCATGGCCGCTGCTGGTGTGGTTCACCGAGCGCATCTTCAAGGAGGATCGCGAGATCGTCGAGGCGGAACAGCGCGCGCACGATTCGCAGGGCGCCGACTGGAATCACGAGGTGTTCCCGGTCATCAACGACCTGCGTGCGCTGCTGCGCGAGTGCGGCGCGCCGGACCAGGTGGTCGGCGCGGGCACCGGAGACACCGCCGTGATCCGCTTCTGGGATTCGCGTCAGGGAGATCCGCTCGCGAAGACCTGAGCGCGGCGCGGCGCGGGTGGTTCGACCGGCGCCGTGCGGTGCACCCTTCCCGGCGCGGCTCTCCCACTCGCCGGGAATTAATCCATCTCCCCACGGTAGACAATGCGCGGCGCGCGAGCGGCGATAATAGCGCCCGGTACTTTTATTGCGCGCGAGTTTGCGCCAATCGACATTCGGTGCGTTCGCACCCGTGTACCATTGCGCTTTTTCCGAACTTCAAGACTCGCTCGTGACCACACAACAACCCCCCACCAACTCGCGTAAATCCCTCACTCTGCTGCAACTGCTCGGCCTGATCGGCGCCGCTGGCCTGATCGCCTCGTATGCGCTGAATCTGCTGGTGCAGACGCACTGAAGCAGCGCCCGCCTCGCGCGGGCAGCCTTGTGCCGGCGCGCATCGCCGGCTTTCTCGAGATTCCGATTGCCATGTACAAGAAGGGCGTAGCCGTAGAAATCCAGTTTTCCCCCGAGCGGCTCAACGACGGCGCCGGCGATCCGTACTGGATCGACCTCACGCACGACGAAGCGCAGCGGCTGCTCTACAGCCTGCAGGCGCGGCTCGCGGGAACCGGTAGCGGCACGGTCGCACCGCTCGTCGTAAGCCTCGATGCGACGGCGCGCACGTTCGCAGCGGATGCCGCTGCGAACGAATCGCCTGATGCGTCGACGGCCGCGAACGCCGCCACGGCCGACGACTTCAAGCAATGGGTCTGCGTGATCTGCGGCTGGGTCTACGACGAAGCCGCCGGCCTGCCCGAAGAGGGCATCGCGCCGGGCACGCGCTGGGCCGATGTGCCGGCCGACTGGCGCTGCCCGCTGTGCGATGTGGGCAAGGAAGATTTTGCGCTGGTGGAGTTTTGAGGCGCGGGCCGAGGCTCGCCCGATCAACCCGCTCTACGCCGTCCCTTCCGGATAATCCGCCCCCTCGGTCGCCGCTCGCCAGGTGTCGAAGTCACCGCGCAGGAAATCGAGTTTCTTGTACGCGAGATCGAGCGCCATCTTGCCGAGCAGCAGACGCAGCGGCGGCGCGTCCGACAGCGCCGCATCGATGATCGCCTGCGCGGCGCGCACCGGGTCGCCGGCCTGCTTGCCGCTGCGCGCTTCGGTCTGCTTGCGGCGCTCGCCGGCGGTCGACGCGTAATCGTCGATCAGCGTCGCCGACTGCTTGATCGACGGACCCGCCCAGTTGGTGCGGAACGGCCCCGGCTCGACGATCAGCACGCCGATGCCGAGCGGTTTCACTTCCAGCGCGAGCGATTCCGACAGCCCTTCGACCGCGTACTTCGTCGCATGGTAGTAGCCGGTCGCCGCGAAACTCGCAATCCCGCCGATTGACGACACGTTGACGATCAAACCGCTGCGCTGCTCGCGCATGATCGGCAGCACGGCCTTCGTGATGTCGACGAGGCCGAACACGTTGGTCTCGAACATCGCGCGGACTTCGCTGTCCTCGCCTTCCTCGATCGCGGCCAGATAGCCGTAGCCCGCGTTGTTGACGAGCGCGTCGATGCGGCCGAAATGACGCTTCGCCTGCGCGACCACGGTTTCGATCTGCGCGCGATTGGTCACGTCGAGCGGCAGCACCAGCGCGCGCTCGCCGTGCCCCTCGGCGATGTCCTTCACTTTCGATGCATCGCGCGCGGTGACGACCGCGCGCCAGCCGCGTTCGAGCACGAGCTTCGCGAGCTCGCGGCCGAAGCCGGTGGAACAGCCTGTGATCAGCCAGACGGGATTGTCTCGATTCATCATTTGGAACACTCCTGTTGAGGGTCTATGACGTGAAGACTCGAAAACGGCGCTAAAAGCGGCGCCACGATGCGGCGCGAATGCGCGGCGCGTCGGTAATCGGTATGCGGGTGATGTCAGCTTGAAGCGTGCCCGGTTCGCACGGCGGACGGTTCGGGCGGTGGCCCCGCGCGAGCGCGCGTTCTGCTGCGCGGATTCGCCGGGCGATGAGGATGGGACGCCGCCGTGACTGTTATGACTGCGCTGACCGCCTGGGGCCGATGTGGCGCTTCAATTGTAATCGCAGCGCGGCGGCTTCGCTTTGCAGCGCGCCGACGAACGCGTCCGCGAGCGGCTGCGCGGGCCGGTGCTCGGGACGGATCACATTGACGCGAAACGGCAGCGACAACGCAAGCGGCCGGATATGCAGATTGCGGTCAGCGAAATCGATCGCGGTCAGCGGATTGACGATCGCGATGCCGAGTCCTTGCCGCACGAAGCTGCACACGGACACTGCGGTCGGCGTTTCGATCAGCAGTCGGCGCGCGACGCCGGCCCGCGCGAACGCTTCGTCGATCTGCAGCCGGTATGGATCGTTCGCGGACAGGCTGATAAACGCCTGATCCGCGAAGTCTTTCAATGCGATCACGCGTTTCGCGAGCAGTGGGTGAGCGTCGGGCAGCACGCACACTTCATCGACAGCGACGAGCGGCGTGAGCCGCGTGCCGGGCGGCGGCGCATCGTGCTCGGTGAGGCCGAGGTCGTAGCGCTGCGCGCTCAGCCATTCTTCGAGAAACGGCGACTCCTGCGTCGCGATCGACACGCTGACGCCGGGCTGCGCAGCATGAAAACGTTTGACGGCGCCCGGCAGAATCGAATGCGAAAACACCGGCAGCGCGATCACCGACAGCTGGCCACCCTTGAATTCGCGCAGCGCGGCCGCCGTCGACGCGACCCGTTCGAGCCCGACATACGCGCGCTTGATTTCGTCGAACAGCGTCAGCGCGGCTTGCGTGGGACGCAGCCGGCCCTGCACGCGCTCGAACAACGCGAAACCGATGCTCTGTTCCATGCGCGCGAGTTCGCGGCTCACGGTGGGCTGCGACGTGAACAGCATCTCGGCTGCCTTGGTGACGCTGCCGGCCGTCATCAACGCGCGGAAGATTTCGATGTGACGGTGCGTGAGCGCCATGGCTGGTCGGAGCTATATCAGAAGTGAATAGACGGGCGATAGATTGGTATTTTACTGAATGAGCGCTGCGGCTCATCATGTCGGCTAACGCTTTCGCAAAGCTTCGACATGCAGCCGACCACGATGCCATTCAACCCCCGTCAACTTGCCGACCTCGCGCGCCAGCACGGCACGCCGCTATGGGTCTATGACGCCGAGACGATCCGCCAGCGCATCGCGCAGTTGCGTAGTTTCGACACGATCCGCTACGCGCAGAAGGCCTGTTCCAACGTGCACATCCTGAGGCTGATGCGCGACGAAGGCGTGATGGTCGATGCAGTCTCGTTGGGCGAACTCGCGCGTAGTTTTGCCGCAGGATTTACGGCTCGATCCGCATCGAACGGTGGACCCGAAGGCGTCGTCTTCACCGCCGACCTGCTCGACCACGCGACGCTAGCCACCGTGCTCGACGAGCGGATCACCGTCAACGCCGGCTCGCCCGACATGCTCGAACGGCTCGGACGACATGCGCGCGAAGGCCATCGCGTGTGGTTGCGGATCAACCCCGGCTTCGGTCACGGCCACAGCAGCAAGACCAACACCGGCGGCGAGCACAGCAAGCACGGCATTTGGCGCGACGACCTGCCGCGCGCGCTCGAACTGTTGCGGCGCTATCGGCTGAAGCTCGTCGGGCTGCACATGCATATCGGCTCGGGTGTCGACTACGCGCATCTCGCGAAAGTCTGCGATGCGATGGTCGATGCTGTGTCGCAGGTCGATCAGGATATCGAGGCGATTTCCGCGGGCGGAGGCTTGTCGGTGCCGTATCGCGATGGTGAGCCGAGCGTCGACACCGCGCATTATTTCCGGCTGTGGGACGACGCGCGGCGGCGCATCGAAGCGCAGGTCGGGCATCGTGTGCGGCTCGAAATCGAACCGGGGCGCTTTCTGGTCGCGCAGGCCGGTGTGCTGGTCGGCGAAGTGCACGCGCTGAACCCGCGGCCGTCGCGGCAATTCGCCCTGCTCGACGCGGGTTTCAACGACCTCGTGCGGCCGTCGTTCTACGGCAGCCATCACGAGATCAGCGTGCTCAGGCGCGACGGTACGCCGAGCGATGCGCCGGCCGGCTCGTTCAGCGTGGCGGGGCCGTTGTGCGAGGCCGGCGACGTGTTTACGCAGGTGGAAGGCGGGGTCGTCACCAGCCGCTCGATGCCCGCGCCTCAAGTGGGCGACCTGCTCGTGTTTCACGACGCGGGCGCGTACGGCGCGTCGATGTCATCGAACTACAACAGCCGGCCGCTCGCGCCCGAGGTGCTGATCGAGCGCGGCAACGCGCGGCTGATCCGGCGCAGGCAGCGCATCGAAGAACTGATCGCGCTCGAAGAAACCGCGGTTTGAAGTTCAACGCTCAACGCGCCCGCACCGTGCGCATATACGACGCGATCATCGTCGCGAACTCCTGCGCGGCTGGCGTCAGCGGGATCGCCGCGCGTTGCAGCAGACAGACGTTCTGCTGCAACGCGCGCTCGCGCACCGGGATGGTCGTCAGCAGGTCCGCGAACGGCCCGCGCTTCGCGGTGACCGACGCTTCGAGCGACAGGCAATCGGTCGCGCCAACCAGATGCAGCGTCTCGTACAAGCCCTCGACGGTCGCGACGATCTTCGGCGGCGGCAAGCCGTGGCTGTCGAACAGATGGCTCAAGCGGTTGACGTGCGGCTCCTCGGTCAGATTCGGCGAGCGCGTCGTCACCCACGTGCAATCGACGAGCTCGGCGAGCGACTTCGCGCGCGCCTTCGGATGACCGCGCCGGCACACGATCACCGGATCGGACGGATAGAGCGGCGTGACCGACAGATCGGCGGTGTCGGTCTGCTTCGACACCAGCGCGACCGCGAAATCCAGGGTGCCTTCTCGGATCCACGAAATCATCATGCGCGACGTGCCCGTGCGCAGATGCACGGCGACGCGCTCGAAGCGCGCACGAAACTCCATCAGCACCGGCGCGAACGCGTCGACGAGCGGCTCGGTCGTCATGCCGAAGGTGACCTCGCCCGCGTAGTCGCCACGTAGCTGACGAACGTCCTCTTCGGCACGCTCGCACTCACCGAGGATCGCGCCGGCCCGCTGCAGCAACCGCTGGCCCAGCGCGGTCAGCGCGATGCCGCGATTGGTGCGCGTGAACAGCGTCGCGCCGAGCATCGATTCGAGGTTCTGCAACTGCTGCGTGATGCCGCTTTGCGCGATGCCGAGCGCGCGCGACGCCGCGCGGATGCTGCCATGCTCGGCGACCGCCGTGAACGCGCGCAGCTGGGAAATCGTCAAGGCCATGGCGTCAGAATCTGGTGATCGGTAAAAGTGATCATGATAGTCCGAACGGGACTTCTTTGAGGCACCGCGGGCGCGTACGATCACGCTGTCCTGATCCGCTCACCGTGCCCCTTCCATGAAAACTCCGCTGATCACTCTTTGCGCCGCGCTGGCTTTCAGCAGCGGCGCGTTCGCCGCTGACGCCAACACGTTGCGCCTCGGCATCGACCCGACCTATCCGCCGATGGACTCGAAGGCGCCCGACGGCAGCCTGAAGGGTTTCGACGTCGATCTCGGCAACGAGATTTGCCGGCGCATCCATGCGCATTGCCAGTGGGTCGAACTCGAGTTTTCGGGCATGATCCCGGCGCTGCAGGCGCGCAAGATCGACGCGGTGCTGTCGTCGATGGCGATCACCGAGAAGCGCCAGCAGCAGATTCTGTTTTCGTCGAAGCTGTTCCAGTTCAAGTCGCGGCTGATCGCGAAGCAAGGTTCACCGCTTGCGCCGACGGCGAGCGGACTCGCCGGCAAGCAGATCGGCGTGCAGTCGGGCACGCAGTTCGAGGGCTACGCGCTGAAGAACTGGACGCCGCTCGGCGCGAACGTGGTCGCCTACAAGAGCCAGGACGAGGTGTTCGCCGATCTGCAGAACGGGCGGCTCGACGGCGCGTTGCTCGGCACGGTCGAGGCCGATTACGGCTTCCTGCGCACGCCCGCGGGCAAGGGCTTCGCGTTCGTCGGCGAGCCGCTTTCGATGGGCGACCACGGCGTCGGCATCGGCCTGCGCAAGGACGAAACCGAAGTGCAGGCATCGATCAACGCGGCGATCGCGTCGATGCTCAAGGACGGCACGTATGCGCAGATCGCGAAGAAGTACTTCGACTTCGATCCGTACGGCAACTGATTCAGACTTCCAACGACATCTTCCCGGCTTTCCATTCATGAACAGGCAATCTATTCCGCTTCTGTCGCCGGCTATCGGCACGCACCGCGAACTGGTGTCGTTTCATTTCTGCCCGCTCGACAGCGGGCAGAAGATCTATATCCAGGCGTCGCTGCATGCCGACGAAACGCCTTCGATGCTGACCACCGTGCTGCTGAAGCGGCGCCTGCTGGAGCTCGAAGAAGCCGGCGCGCTGAAGGCGGAAATCGTGCTCGTGCCGGTATCGAATCCGGTCGGGCTCAGTCAATACGTGCTCGGTCAGTTCGTCGGCCGCTTCGATCTCGGCAGCGGCAAGAACTTCAACCGGCATTTCGTGCAGTTCGCGAAGCTCGTCGCGAATGCGAAAGAGGCGCTGGGTGCCGACGCGAACGAGAACCGCCGCATCGTGCGCGCGCTGCTCGCGGCCGAACTCGCGCAACAGAAGCCGCTGACCGAATTCGAGTCGCTGCAACTGGCGCTGCTGAAGCTGTCGTGCGACGCGGACGTCGTGATCGATCTGCATTGCTCGCTCGAAGCGGCGATGCATGTGTACACGAGCGAGGCGGCGTGGGCCGAGTTCGAGCCGCTGTCGCGCTACCTCGGCGCCGAGGCATCGTTGCTCGCGACGGATTCAGGCGGCGGCGCGTTCGACGAAACCCACAGCCTGCTGTGGTGGACGTTGCAGCAGCAGATGCCGGCAAGCAAGCCGGTGCCGACCGGCTCGATCGCGGTGACGGTCGAGTGCCGCGGCCAGCGCGACGTGTCGTACGAAGTCGCGCAGCAGGATGCTGACGCGTTGGTCGACTACCTGGTGTGGCGCGGCGCGATTCGCGGCGACGCGAAGCCGTTGCCGCCGCTGCTGTCGCCGGCGACGCCGCTCGCGGGCAGCGAGCAGTTCTATGCGCCGGTGAGCGGGATCCTCGTGCACCGCGCGAAGATCG
This sequence comes from Paraburkholderia sp. UYCP14C, assembly GCF_004197395.1. GTDB lineage: Bacteria > Pseudomonadota > Gammaproteobacteria > Burkholderiales > Burkholderiaceae > Paraburkholderia. Next base: position 225,303 of record NZ_SELS01000001.1, read on the forward strand.
GCGACACGATCCGCGTCGGTCAGCCGCTGTTCGATATCGTCGATCCGCTCACCGATGAGACGACCACGATCGCGAGCCAGACCGAAGGGGTGCTGTATATGCGCCGCGCGATCCGTTTCGTGACGGCCGGCGCGCCGCTTGGTCGCGTGACCGGCACGCGGCCGATCAGAACGGGCGTGTTGCTGGGCGCCTGACCGATCGACCGAGGCAGAGGGGCGCTCGGCTACTTTCGTCCGACCAGATACGTGACGCCCTGCGGCCCGTACCGCTCGGCGTGCGCCACGTTCGCCGGCAGATGAAACACGTCGCCGACGCGATACAGGCGCTCGTCGTCGCCGACGCGGATCTGCAATTCGCCCTCGACGATCAGCGCCTTCGCCTCGAACGGATGCGTGTGGACCTCCATCGCGACGTTCGGCTCGCGCGTGACGAGCACTGCGTCGGGAAAGCCTTCGTGGGTCAGCATGTCGGTAAAAGCTTCGCGATTCATGGCGCCGGCCTCGTGCGGAAATAGTGGAAGTCGACTGTAGCGCGATCTGCCGATCTTCGCAGCGCCGTCGCCGCGCACCGCTCGCATGCCGGCGGCGCGCGTCACGACGCAGCGCGGGCCGCTATGCCAGACTCGGCATCCACGGCAGCCAGCAAGCGTCGCGCGATGGCGCTCGCATACGCCGCAACCGCCTTGCCACCATGTGGCGGGCAACCGCCCGGCCAGCCATTCCGCGCTTCCCGACTGTGCGGATTTAATCTCTTTCAGCTACGAAAAAGCCCAAGCCCGCTTGCGGACAAAGGCCGATACTCGTCGTCATATTCAACGTGTGTCGGCGCGGCCGGCTTTTAGAAGGAGACGGACAAAGTGAGCAAGGCTATCCAATGGAGCGGGGTGTTTCCCGCCGTCAGCACCCAGTTCAAGCCGGATTTTTCGCTCGACATCGACGCGACGCACCGCGTGGTCAGCAATCTCGTCAAGGACGGCGTGTCGGGTCTTGTGGTCTGCGGCACGGTCGGCGAGAACACTTCGCTGAGCACGTCGGAAAAGCTGCAGGTGATCGAGGCCGCGCGCGACGCGGCCGGCGGCAAGGTGCCGGTCGTCGCGGGCGTCGCCGAGTTCACGACCGAGTTCGCGCGGCAGACGGTGCGCGAAGCGGCGCGGGTCGGCGTCGACGGCGTGATGGTGATGCCGGCGCTGGTCTATTCCGCGAAGCCGCACGAAACCGCCGCGCATTTCCGCTCGGTCGCGAGCAGCACCGATTTGCCGGTGATGATCTACAACAACCCGCCGATCTACAAGAACGACGTGACGCCGGACGTGCTGATCGCGCTGCAGGACTGCGAGAACATCGTCTGCTTCAAGGATTCGTCGGGTGACACGCGGCGCTTCATCGATCTGCGCAACGCGGTGGGCGACCGCTTCGTGCTGTTCGCCGGCCTCGACGACGTGGTGGTCGAGAGCATCGCGGTCGGTGCGGAGGGATGGGTGTCGGGCATGTCGAACGCATTCCCGAAGGAAGGCGAGACGCTGTTCCGCCTCGCCAAGCAGAAGCGTTTCGATGTAGCGCTCGCGCTGTACAGCTGGTTCATGCCGCTGTTGCACCTCGACGCACGCCCCGACCTCGTGCAATGCATCAAGCTGTGCGAGGAACTGCTCGGCCGCGGCAGCGCCGTCACGCGTCCGCCGCGTCTCGCGTTGCAAGGCGACACGCTCGCCGAAGTCAAAGACATCGTCGCCAAGGCGCTCGCCAGGCGGCCGACGCTGCCGGACGTCGGTCTCTAAGCACAGCGCTTCAATACGAGCCCAAAAAAACATCGGCATCCTGTCCGCCGCGCAGGCGGAACAGGATGCCGAGACACCAATCGCAAGCGCGCCAGTCTCAGCTCGCCGTCAGCACCGGCGCAACCGCCGCCGGATCGCTGATACTCGGCCGGCCGTTCTCGACGTGACCGGCAAGGCGGCGCGAGAAGCTCGCATCGTCTTTGCTCGTCACCGTCAGGTCGTACCAGTGATGGCTCGACGCCAGCACCCACCCCTCGTCGATACGCGCATTGGCCGGCACGGCCACGTTGCGCGGGTGTGCGCCGTACGCGTTGTCGATCACCGTCAGATGCGCGACGCCAGCGCCGCTGTTGGTGAACTTCAGGAACACGTTGCCATTCGCGACGTCGTATTGCGCGGTCACTTCAGGCTGAGCCGGCTTGTTGTTGCCATGACCGTTGCCATGCCCGTTCTGCGTGCTCGCCTGGGCGTTGCCCGCGAACTTGCGCACGAAGCCGTTCGGGCCGAACACGTCGAACGCGTACACGCCGTTCGTCGTGCTCAGGTCGAACGTATCGCTGAGCGACTTGCCCGCTTCGACCGTGTAGCGCCACGGACCGTCGGTGCGATTCGTCGCGTACACGTAGAAGTGCGCGCCCTGCTCACCGGTGTTGCCGATGGTGATTTCGAACGTGTCATTGCCAGCGTTCGCCGCGCCGTTCACATGCAGTTCATACGGCAACGCGCGCGCGAAGCGGATGCCGGCTTCCTGCGCGTCGACCGGAGTCGGCGTCGCCGGCACGGTCGGCTTCGGCTGCGTCTTGCACTGGTTGTCGGCCATGCTCATGTAGTTGCTGGTGTCCGGCAGCGGCGGCATCTTTGAATCCGGTGTGCGGAAGTCGAACGCGGTGGTCAGGTCGCCGCACACCGCGCGACGCCACGCCGTGATGTTCGGCTCATGCACGCCGAAGCGCGTTTCAATGAAGCGGATCACCGACGTGTGATCGAACACCTGCGAGCACACGAAGCCGCCCTTGGTCCACGGCGACACGATCGTCATCGGCACGCGCGGGCCGAGACCGTACGGATAACCGTCGGCGGTATAGCTGCCGCCGCGTAGCGGATTGACGACATTGTGGATCTCGCCGTCGGTCGTCACCGTCGACTTTCCTTGCGTGGACGTCGTCGGCGGTTGCGGCGGCACCAGGTGATCGAAGAAGCCGTCGTTCTCGTCGTACATGATGAACAGCACGGTCTTGCTCCACACCTCGGGATTCGACGTCAGCGCGTCGAGAATCTGCGACGTGTATTCGGCGCCGTACGCGGGCGTGTAGCTCGGATGCTCCGAGTACGCGGCCGGCGGGCACAGCCACGACACCTGCGGCAGCCGGTTCGCGAGCACGTCGGCTTTCAGGTCGTCGATCGTGCGAACGGTTTGCGCGCGCTCGTAGAGCGGCGAGCCCGGCTGCGCGTTGATGAAGTTCGTGAAGTTCTGCAGGATGTTGGTGCCGTAGTTTCCGTTCAGCGGATCGACACCCGTCGTGCCCTGCTGATAGATCTGCCACGAAATGCCCGCGGCCTGCAGACGCTCCGGATACGTGGTCCACGACAGCAGCTGATAGTTCGGCGGACCATCGCCGTCCACCCAGTCGTTGTTGTCGAGCAGCGGGCCGCCCATCGTGCCGGTCGGGTCGACCATGCCGGTCATCAGATACGCGCGGTTCGGGTGCGTCGGTCCCGGCAGCGAGCAGAAGTACGCATCGCAGATCGTGAACGCGTCGGCGAGCGCGTAGTGGAACGGGATGTCGCTACGCAGGTGGTAGCCCATCGTCATGTCGGTCTTGTTGGCGGGCCACTGGTCGTAGCGGCCGCCGTCGATCGCGTAGTGGGTCTTGTACCACGTGTGATCGAGATCGCCGACGCACTGTGCGCTGGTCGTGGCGGTGTTCAGATGGAACGGCAGCACCGGCCTGGTCGGGTCTTCCTTCGACGGCTGATTCCACACCGGCAGGCCGCTCGGCAGCGGAATCGGGAAGCGGTCGTTGTAGCCGCGCACCCCGCGCAGATGGCCGAAGTAGTGGTCGAACGAGCGGTTCTCCTGCATGAACACGACGATGTGCTCGACATCGTTGATCGTACCGGTGCGAGAGAACGCCGGCACGGCGAGTGCGCTGCGGATCGACTCGGGCAACGCGGTCATCGCGGCGGCGGCGCCCGCGGATGAAGCCACGGTTTGCAGGAAACGGCGACGGCTAGTTGATGTCATCGAATATCACCTTCTGCGTAGGGGAAGAATAGCGCGGGTGAACGCGCCGTTGGGATCGTTTCGGTGTCGGTTACGGGTTGCTCTGGCCGATCGGTTGCGGGCTAGTTGTTCGCGCTGTCGCCGGGCGCATAGCGCATCACCGGCGCGACCTGCTGGCTGTCGGCCGCGAGACTGGCCTGCATGTTTTGCGTGATCGGGTCGGTGGCGGCCGCGCCACTTGTCGCGTTGCTCGCCGTGCTATGCGCGGTGTTGTTCGCCGTGTTGTCCGCGAACGGCGCGGAGGCATTGGGAACGGCCGCCGCCGTGGTGGGCTGTTGTGCCGCGTCGTTCGGCGCAGTGGCGGTTGTCGAGGCGTTGCTCGCGGAAGGGGAGTCGTCCGCGCCGCAACCGTTCAACGCTATCGTGGCGAGCACCAGCCATGCGGCGCTCGCGATGCACGTGGTTCTTCTCATGTCCGCATCCGGTTCGATGAAAGCGGGTGCAGTCTCCATATCTTTCAAGAAATAATTGTGAAACGTTTGCGCGCGGCATAACTTTCGATAAATCGTCAGTTGATCGAAAGAAAATGGAAAGTATCGGGAAGGTCGATGTTCATGGGGATGCCATCTGCGCTATGTTTGGTGCTTCAAGGTTCGCGCAAGAGCACGATTCAATGACTCGTATCGATTCACCCATCGACATCTCGCGACTCGAAGACGAATGGCTCGAAGCCGACGGCTTCGGCGGCTTTGCGTCTGGCACGGTCGGCACGCTGCGCACGCGTCGCTATCACGCGCTGCTGCTCGCCGCGACACGCGCGCCCGGCGGGCGCATGGTGCTCGTCAACGGCATCGAGGTATGGGTCGAGGCGGGCGGCCAGCGCTTCCCGTTGAGCATGCAACGCTATGAACCTGACGTGATCTATCCGGATCTGCGCGGCAGCCTGGCCAGTTTCGATACCGTGCCGTGGCCGACATGGCGCGTTCAACTCGATACGCATACTGCGGTGATCGCCGACGCGTTCGTCAGCAGGGCGACGTGCGAAACGGTGTTGCGCTGGCGGCTCGAAGGCGGCGAACTCGATGCGCCGGTGTTGAAGGTCAGACCGCTGCTGTCGGGCCGCGATTATCATGCGCTGCATCACGAGAATCCGGCTTTCAATTTCAGCGCTCAGGTCAGCGCCGACCGATCGTGCGCGAGCTGGCAACCGTATGGCGGGCTGCCGGTCGTGCGCGCGGCGACGAACGGCGCCTATACGCATGCGCCCGACTGGTATCGCAACTTCTGCTACGTGCGCGAGCAGGAGCGTGGCCTCGATTGCAGCGAAGACCTCGCGACGCCCGGCGTGTTCAGCTTCGATCTCGCCGCAGGCGAAGCGGTGATGATTCTGAGCGCGTCGGGTGCTGCCGCCACGGAAAGCACGCACGACAAATCGCAAACCACCACCCACGCCGCCGGCCTCGCCGACACCGAACAACAACGCCGCGCCGCGCTCGGCTCGCGGCTGCAACGCTCGGCCGATGCCTACGTCGTCACGCGCAACGAAGGCCGCACGATCCTCGCGGGCTTCCCATGGTTCACCGACTGGGGCCGCGACACCTTCATCGCGATGCGCGGCCTGCTGATCGCGTCGAACCGTCTCGACGACGCCGAAGCGATCCTGCTCGAATGGTCCGGCACGCTGTCCGAAGGCATGCTGCCGAACCGTTTCCCCGACTATTGCGACGCGCCCGAATACAACTCGGTCGATGCGTCGCTATGGTTCATCGTCGCCGTTCACGACTATCTGGTGACGCCGCACGCGAGTTCGCAAACGCGCGCGCATCTGCAGCAAGCGGCCGAAGCGATCCTGACCGGCTACACCAACGGCACGCGCTTCAAGATCGGCGCCTGCGCCGACGACGGCCTGCTGCGCGCCGGCATGCCCGGCGTGCAACTGACCTGGATGGACGCAAAAGTCGGCGACTGGGTCGTCACACCGCGCATCGGCAAACCGGTCGAAGTGCAGGCGCTGTGGATCAACGCGCTGCGCATCGCGTCGGCATGGAACCCGCAGTGGCGGCAGGCTGCCGAGCGCGCGACACTCGCGTTTCGCCGGCGCTTCGTCGATCCGGCCACGCAGACGCTGTTTGATAACGTCGATGTCGATCATGTACCCGGCACGGTCGACCGCGCGATCCGGCCGAACCAGATCTTCGCGATCGGTGGCCTGCCGTTTCCGTTGCTCGAAGGCGAGACGGCGCGCGCGGTGGTGGACCATGTCGAGGCGCAATTGCTGACGCCGCTCGGCTTGCGCTCGCTCGCGCCCTCCGATCCGGCCTATCGCGGTCACTATGGCGGCGCGCCGCGCGAACGCGACGGCGCCTATCATCAGGGCACCGTGTGGTTATGGCTAATTGGCCCGTTCGTCGAAGCGTGGCTGCGGGTCAATGGCGCAAACGCCACGAATCTCGCGCAGGCGAGGGCGCGCTTTCTCGCCCCGCTGTACGTGCATCTCGATCACGCGGGCCTCGACCATCTGTCCGAGATCGCTGACGGCGACGCGCCACATGCGCCCGCCGGCACGCCGTTCCAGGCCTGGTCGCTCGGCGAATTGCTGCGCGTCGAAAGTCTGCTTGCCCGATTGGAGCGCAACGGCGCGTAAACCGCGCTACGATGTGGGTCCCACCGCCAGGCCTGTTGCAAGGACGTTCTCATGCCTCCGCTGCGCGCTGCCAATCTGCTTGCCACGATCGAAGGTTCCCGCCTGCATTCGGCCGACTGCGGCCACTGGCAGCGCTGGGGGCCGTACCTGAGCGAACGCCAGTGGGGCACGGTGCGCGAGGATTACAGCGCGAACGGCACCGCGTGGGACTCGTTTCCGCACGACCATGCGCGCAGCCGCGCCTACCGCTGGGGCGAAGACGGTATCGCCGGTTTCGGCGACGACCGGCTCAGCTGGTGCGTTTCGCTCGCGCTGTGGAACCGCAAAGACCCGATCATCAAGGAGCGTCTGTTCGGCCTGACGAACTCGCAGGGCAATCACGGCGAGGACGTGAAGGAGCTGTACTTCTATCTGGACGGCACGCCCACGCATTCCTACATGCGCATGCTGTACAAGTATCCGCAAGCGGCCTATCCGTACCAGGACCTGATCGACGAAAACGCGCGCCGCGGCGGCGATATGCCGGAGTACGAAGTACTCGATACCGGCGTGTTCGACGATCTGCGCTATTTCGACGTGCTGGTCGAATACGCGAAGCACACGCCCGACGACATCGTGATGCGCGTGACGATCGAAAACCGCGCGGACGAGGCGGCGTCGCTCGATGTGCTGCCGCAGATCTGGGCGCGCAACTCGTGGTCGTGGCGGGAGAACAATGACAAGCCGAAGCTCGTCGCGGGCACCGATCATGACGGCGCAGTGCATCTGCTGGGCCATCACCATGTGCACGAGCCGATCGTCGTGACCGCCTGGTCGAAGGACGCGCCGCAGCTCGCATGGCTGTTCTGCGAGAACGACACCAACGTGAAGCGGCTGTTCGGCGTGGACGGCGTGGGGCCGTTCAAGGACGGCTTCAACGATTACCTCGTGCACGGCGACGCGAACGCGATCCGTCGCGATGCGGGCACCAAGGCCGCCGCGCATGCGGCGCTCGAATTCGGGCCGCATGGACGCGCGGTCGTCTATCTGCGCTGGCGCCCGCAGTCGGCGGCCGATGAAGCGCCATTCGACGCCGACGCGTTGATCGCGCGCCGCCTCGCCGAGGCCGACGAATTCTATGGCGCGTTGCAACACGAATTTACCGATCCCGATGCGCGACTCGTGCAGCGTCAGGCGCTCGCCGGGATGCTGTGGTCGAAGCAGTACTACCAGTACGACGTGCAGCGCTGGCTCGACGGCGATCCGCTGCAACCGAGCCCGCCCGACTCGCGCAAGCAGGGGCGCAATACGGACTGGCGGCATCTGTGCAATGCGGACATCGTGTCGATGCCGGACAAGTGGGAGTACCCGTGGTACGCGTCATGGGACCTCGCGTTTCATGCCGCCGCGTTCGCGCTGATCGATCCGGCCTTCGCCAAGAAGCAATTGCTGCTGCTCGTGAAGGACCGCTACCAGCATCCGAACGGCCAACTGCCGGCGTACGAATGGGCGTTCAGCGACGCGAACCCGCCCGTGCATGCGTGGGCCGCGTGGCGGGTGTACGAGATCGACCGCGCGCTGACCGGCAAGGCGGACCGCGATTTCCTCGAACTCGTGTTTCACAAGCTGCTGCTGAATTTCTCGTGGTGGGTGAACCGTAAGGACGCCGATGGCCACAATATCTTTCAGGGCGGTTTTCTCGGGCTCGACAACGTCGGCATCTTCGACCGCTCGTCGCCGCTGCCGACCGGCGGCCACATCGACCAGGCCGACGGCACCGCATGGATGGCCGCGTATGCGCTCGACCTGATGCGTATCGCGCTCGAGCTCGCGTACGCGAACCACGTGTTCGTCGATATCGGCGTGAAATTCTTCGAGCACTTCCTGTACATCGCGGAAGCGGTCAGTTGCGACGACGGCTGCGAGACGGGCCTGTGGGACGGCGACGACGAGTTCTTCTACGACAAGCTTCGGCTGCCCGACGGCAGCAACATCCCGATGCGAGTACGATCGATCGTCGGACTGATTCCGCTGTTCGCCGTGCACGTCCTCGAGGAGCGTCTGCACGGCGGCTTGCCGGGCTTGCGCGATCGGCTCGTGTGGTTTCTCAGGCATCGGCCCGATCTCGCCGGGCTCGTGTCGCGCTGGAACGAGCCCGGCAAGGGCAACACGCTGCTGCTGTCGCTGCTGCGCGGGCATCGAATGAAAGCGTTGTTACGGCGCGCGCTCGACGAAAGCGAATTTCTCTCCGATCACGGCGTGCGGGCGTTGTCGCGTTTTCATCGCGATCATCCGTTCGTGTTCCAGCACGACGGCAACAGCTTCTGCGTGAAGTATCTGCCGGCCGAATCGGATACCCGCGTGTTCGGCGGCAATTCGAACTGGCGCGGGCCGGTATGGATGCCGGTCAACTATCTGCTGATCGAATCGCTGTACGAGTTTCACCGCTATTACGGCGATAATTTTCGCGTCGAGTATCCGACCGGTTCGGGGCAAAAGTTCTCGTTAAGCGAAATCGGCGACGAACTCGCGCGCCGCGCGACCACGCTGTTCCTGAAGGACAAAAATGGCGAGCGGCCGGTGATGGGTGCATATCCGCTGCTGCAGGCGGACCCGCGTTCGCAGGATCTGGTCCTGTTCCACGAGTATTTTCATGGCGACAACGGGCGCGGCGTCGGGGCCTCGCATCAGACCGGCTGGACCGGGCTCGTTGCGTTGCTGTTGCAACCGCGCGCGATGGCGTTGTCCGGCAACGTGCCGCTCGCGGGGGAACCGGCTCCGGCGCCCGCGCCGATTCCGGTGGGCGCGGTGCCGGCTTCCGTATCCGCAGCGGCGGTGACGCCGGCGGCAGCGAAAGAGCCAGCCGTGGCCACGACGACGAAGTAAGCAACCCGCACGCGTTTGCGCGAACGGGATTGAACTGTACAGCTGTGGCCGTGGTCTTTCACGTATCGCCACGGTCGTCCTATCGGCTTACCCAGGTCCAAGTGAATCCCATGTCGACTACACCGAACCCTTCCGCCGCTTCCGATCAACCCGATGCGACCCCCCCGTTGAGTTGCAAGCTTGGCGCGAACCCGCAGGACGCGCCGCCGTCGCCGGCCGGCAAGAAGCCCGCGCCGCCGTGCACGGTCGTTATCTTCGGCGCGGCTGGTGATCTGACCAAACGCTTGTTGATGCCGGCGCTGTACAACCTCGCGGTCGATGGCCTGCTCGACGACAGCATGAAGATCATCGGCGTCAATCACGGCGAGCGCGAGACGCGCGAATGGTGCGACGAGCTGCATACGGCGATGCAGCAGTTCGCCGCCGACAAGGCCAGCACCTTCCATGCCGGCAAGCTTGACGACAACGCGTGGAACTGGGTCGCGCAGCGCCTCGAATACATGGCGGGCGAGTTCGAATCCGACGACACGTTCGCGAAGCTGAAGCAAAAGCTCGATCAGTCGACTGGCGGCAACGCGATCTTCTACCTCGCGGTCAGCGCGCGATTTTTCAAACCGATCGTCGACCGCCTCGGCAAAGCCGGCCTGCTGAAGGAGGGCGACGGCGCGAACGGCCGCTTTCGGCGTCTCGTGATCGAGAAGCCGTTCGGCACCGATCTCGCGTCGGCGCGCGATCTGAATGCGCACATCCTGTCGTATGCGCGGGAACCGCAGGTGTACCGAATCGACCATTTTCTCGGCAAGGACACCGTGCAGAGCATTCTCGCGGTGCGCTTCGCGAATGCGATGTTCGAGCCGCTCTGGCGGCGCGAGTACATCGACTTCGTGCAGATTACGGCGGCCGAAACGATCGGCGTCGAAGGGCGTGGCAGGTTCTACGAGCAGACCGGCGCGTTTCGCGACATGGTGCCGAACCACCTGTTCCAACTGCTCGGCATCGTTGCGATGGAGCCGCCGAATTCGTTCGACGCGGAAGCCGTGCGAAACAAGAAGGCCGAGCTATTCGACGCGGTCCAGCCGCTGGCACCCGACGACGTCGTATTCGGCCAATACGAGAAGGGGCCGGCGGGTGTGGGCTATCGCGAGGAGCCCGACGTCGCACCCGGCAGCACCACGGAAACCTATGCGGCGGCGCGCGTGTTCGTCGAGAACTGGCGCTGGGCCGGCGTGCCGTTCTATCTGCGCACCGGCAAGCGGCTCGCGGTGCGCCGCACCGAGATTTCGGTGCAACTGAAGCCGGTGCCGTTCCGCCTGTTCCGCGATACCGCGGTCAATGCACTGACGCCGAACGCGCTGACCATTCGCATCGATCCCACGCACGGCTCGAGCTTCGATCTCAACGTGAAGGTGCCGGGGCCGGTGATGCAGATCGGCGCGGTGCAGTCGTCGTTCGACTATGACGACTTCTTCGCCGAGACCGCGAACGTCGGCTACGAGACGCTGCTCTACGACTGCATGCTTGGCGATGCGACGTTGTTCCAGCGCGCGGACGGCATCGAGACGGCCTGGTGCGCGGTCGACGACGTGCTGCATCCGAAGAGCGGTGGCGCGGTCCCCGTGCACGGCTATGCGGCCGGCAGCGAGGGTCCGACCGAAGCCGACGCGCTGCTCGCGCGCGACGGCCACGCGTGGCGGCCGTTGCAGCAGAAAACGCCCGGCGGCAAGTCGTAACGACGCCTTTGAACGGATGCCTCGAACCAGCACGCAGACACGCAACGCAACCGCCTCAACCCAATCGGGGGAAATCGTGACGACACGCAAGAAGAGCACAGCAAAACAGAGCGCGCCGAAAAGCGGCAGTGAGAACATTCTCTCGATCGACGTCGGCGGCACCGGCCTGAAGGCCGCGATCATCGACGCTGATGGGCAGATGAAAACCGAGCGTGTGCGCGTCGCGACGCCGCATCCGTGCACGCCGGATCAATTGGTGGACGCTCTCGCGGAACTCGTTGCGCCGCTCGTCGAGCAGGCGCCGCCGGCCCGCATCTCGATCGGATTTCCAGGTGTCGTGCGCGATAACCGCATTCTGACCGCACCGCATTTCGGCGTCGAAGGCTGGCACGACATTCCGCTCGCGGATTCGCTCGCGCAGCGCCTGGGCGGTCTGCCCGTGCGGATGATCAACGACGCCGAAGTGCAGGGCTTCGCGGCGATCGAAGGCCACGGCCTCGAATTCGTGCTGACGCTCGGCACCGGCGCGGGCACCGCGATGTTTCGCGACGGCGAGCTGATGCCGCACCTGGAGCTCGCGCATCATCCGGTCAGCAAGAAGGGCGTCGCGTATGACGAATACATCGGCGAGGCCGCACGCGAGCAGGTCGGCAACAAGCGCTGGAACCGGCGCGTCGAGAAGGTGATCGGTATTCTCGATTCTCTCGTCAACTACGACAAGCTGTGGATCGGCGGCGGCAACTCGGCGCGTATCAAGTTCACGTTGCCGGCGAACGTGGCCACCGTATCGAACGACGCGGGGATCGAGGGCGGCGCGCGCTTGTGGCATCCGCTGTCGGTGCGCGAGACGCGGCAGTATCCGGAAGCGATGCAAAAGACCGGGCGATTCAAGCCGAAGTGACGGGTCGCGCTCCTTCCCATTCCCTCAGCAACCCCCCAAGCCGGAAACGCTCAATGACTCGCATCCACCTGAATCTCGCGCGGCGTCTGCTCTCCGTCAGCGCATGCGCGCTGCTCGCCTACGCGAGCGCGCATGCGTACGCGGCCCAGGCCTTCGCAGTGTCGTCGCCGGGAATGGCCGATGGCGGCACGCTCGACGCGCGTCACGCGGCGAGCGCGAACAACTGCGGCGGCGGCAACGTGTCGCCGGCACTGCAATGGCATAACGCGCCGGCCGGTACGAAAAGTTTCGCGGTGACGGTCTTCGACCCCGACGGCGCGAAAGGCCTCGGCATCGTGCACTGGATCGTGTACGGCATCGCGCCGGGCGCGACCGGACTCGCCGAGGGCGAAGCCGCGCCGCCGGGCAGCGTCGCCGGCACGAATCGCACCGGCGGCCCCGGTTATTACGGCCCGTGTCCGCCCGTCGGTGAGGTGCCGCATCACTACGTCGCGCAGGTCTATGCGCTCGATCTGTCGCCCGACGCGTTGCCGGCCGGCTTGACGCGCGACGCGTTTCTCGCCGCGATCAAGGATCACGTGCTTGCCGCGACGAGCACCGTGCTGCGCTACGGGCGATGAAGCAGCGCGGCCCGATGCCGGGCCGCGCCTGACTCGATACGCCGCGCGGAACTAGCGCGCCGCATCTCCCCAGCGATACTGCACGCTCGCTTCATCGAGCTGCGTTTTGATCGCGTCGTCGAGCGTGAACTCGGCGGCCGCGAGCGTATCGCTCAACTGTTCCGCGCGGCTCGCGCCAATGATCGCCGACGTGATCAGCGGATTCGCGAGCACCCACGCAAGCGACACCTTCGCCAGCGACTCGCCGGTCGGCGCGGCGATCGCCTTCAGCTTTTCGATCGTGTCGAATTCGGGCTGATGCCAGTAGCGCTGCTGATACATCGCGCCAGCCTTGCCCACGCTTTCGGTGAAGCGCCCTTCGGCGGGCGTCGCGTCGAGCCGGTGCTTGCCGGTCAGCAGGCCGCCCGCGAGCGGGTTATACGGCATCACGGCTAGCTGCTCTTCGGCGGCCAACGGCAGCAGTTCGCGCTCGATCTGGCGAAACAGCAGGTTGTAGCGCGGCTGGACCGACACGAAGCGCGCGACGCGCAGCACGTCCGCGCGACCCAGTGCGCGAGCGAGCCGGTAAGCGAGAAAGTTCGACACGCCGATATAGCGCGCCTTGCCCGAGCGCACGATCGCATCGAGTGCTTCGAGCGTCTCGTCGAGCGGGGTTTTCGCGTCGTCGGAATGGAGCTGGTACAGGTCGACGTAGTCGGTGCCGAGGCGCTGCAAGGACGCGTCGATCGCATCGAGCAGGTGCTTGCGCGACGCGCCCTGGTCCCACGCGGCGGGCCCCATCTTGCCGACCGCCTTGGTCGCGACGATGAAGCGCTCGCGCTTACCCTTCAGCCAGCGTCCGACGATTTCCTCGGTGCGCCCGGCCTGATTTTCGTCACCCCCGAGCGGATAGACGTTCGCGGTATCGATGAAATTGACGCCGGCGTCCGCGGCCGTGTCGAGGATGCGGTGCGAAGCGGCTTCTTCGGTTTGCAGGCCGAAGGTCATGGTGCCGAGACACAGGCGCGAAACGGTCAGGCCGGTGCGGCCGAATTGGCGATATTGCATAAAGTCGACTCCAGAGGGGGACGAAAGTGCTTGCCGGGAGGGCGGGACTGCAGTGTTGTATGCAGTGTTGTAAAAAGGATAAACGGACTCGCGATTCGATGTGCGCGATCATTTGAACAATGCGTTATTCAAATGAAAGAAAGTGTGTAAGGTTGGTTTGGCTCATGAGCCTGTCAGTAATATGCTTTTTGCAAGAATCCAGTTGCGTTCAGTAATAAATCTGCACGAAAAACGGACTTCAAATTACAGTTGCCTTTCGTTGGTAAAAAAGCGAAACAAATCCCTTACGCGAAGTAAATGCACGCCGCGATTGATGCCTCCTTATGCGTGTGGAATGATAGCGATTCTCATTTAAACCTAGCCAGCCATCCCGTCATCTCCATCCCACACAACGGAGAGCGGCAGCCAGCCATTTGCGGCTTTGTCATGAATTCGACGTCAGCGATGCGAATTTGACAGGCGCATTTCTGACGGGATTTCCATGCTCAATCACACGCCGCTCGCGACGGCGCTGGCGCTCGCTTTTGCCATTCCTTATGCGCAACCGGCGCACGCGCAAAGCGCACCGCAAAGCGCGTCGCAACCGGTCGCCTCCAGCGCGCCGCAAAACGCACAAACCAACGCTCAGAACAACGCGCCCGCCGCCGATGCGCAGACGCTGCCGACCATCGGCGTGCAGGCTCAGGCCGTTCAGCAGGACTTTCAGGCGGAGAGCGCGACCATCGGCGCGAAGACGCCGACTGCGTTGCGCGACATTCCGCAGACCGTCACCGTGATCAACCGCGACCTGCTCGCGTCGCAGGGCGCGACGTCGTTTACGGACGCGTTGCGCAACGCGCCCGGCGTGACGATCGGCGCGGCCGAAGGCGGCCAGATCGGCAACAACATCAACCTGCGCGGCTTCACCGCGCAGAACGACATCTACCTGGACGGCTTTCGCGACCGCAACCAGTACTACCGCGACACGTTCGACCTTGAATCGCTCGAGGTGCTGTACGGTCCGTCGTCGATGCTGTTCGGCCGCGGCTCGACCGGCGGCGTGATCAACCAGGTCAGCAAGAAGGCGAACCTGACGGACTCGGCGGAAGTCTCCGGCATGATCGGCACCGACGACCGCTACCGCTCCACCGTCGACGTGAACCACAAGCTCACCGACACCTCGGCGATCCGCCTGAACGCATTCGGCCAGAGCCTCGGCTCGACGCGCGACGTGATGAAGAACAAGGACTTCGGCGTCGCGCCGGAACTGCGCTTCGGCATCGGCACGCCGACCGAAATCACGCTGTCCGCGCTGATCCAGCATAACCACGACATGCCCGACTACGGCATCCAGGCGCTGAACGGCCGCCCGTCGCCGGTGCCGAAGAACACGTTCTACGGTTTGACCAGCGACCGCACGATCCAGGACGTGCAGATCTTCAACGCGGCGATCAAGCACAAGTTCTCCGCCGACCTGACGCTGACGAACCAGACGCAGATCTCGCACTCGATGACCGACGCGCGCGAAACCGCGCCGCAAGCGGTACTGACCGGGCCGCTGGCGTCGAGCCCGGCGCTGAGCAACGGCAATTTCACGACGCTGTCGCCGTCGCAGCTGTTCATCAAGCTGCAGAGTCATGACCGCGTGATCGAGAATCATGCGATCTACAACGACACGATGCTCGAATACAAATTCGACACCGGGCCGATCAAGCACGATTTGATCGCCGGTGTCGAAGTGGGCCACGACAGCTATACGAACCAGGCGTACACGCGCAACAACCTGCCGATCGTGCCGATGCTCAATCCGCCGATCATGGGCACGCCGTCGAACGTAACGACGACGGTCGGCAACTACGCCGATTCGAGCTCGAACGAAATCGCCGCTTACCTGAACGACACGATCACGCTGACGCCGCATTGGAAGCTGATCGGCGGTGTGCGCTGGGATCGCTTCTCGGCGGAGATCCACAACACCGTCAGCTTGCCGGCTTACGCGAGCCAGACCAACTACTTCACGAGCGTGCGCACCGGCGTCATCTATCAGCCGACCGACTGGCAGTCGTACTACGTGTCGTACGGCACGTCGTTCAATCCGTCGCTCGAAAACCTGACGGTCACGAACCTCACGCAGAATCTCGCGCCGGAATCGACGAAGTCGTATGAAGTCGGCGGCAAGTGGGATCTGTTCGGCGGCAACATTTCGCTGACCTCGGCGATCTTCCGCCAGGAAATGGACAACGCGCGCACCCAGGTCTCGCCGACCGAATACGAGCTGGCCGGCGACATTCGCGTCGACGGCTTCCAGGCGGGCGTGACCGGGCACATCACCGACAAGTGGCAGATTTTCGGCGGCTACACGTACATGGACGCGACGATCCTGAAAGCGGCCGACGGCACGCAGGGTCACACGCCGGCCAACACGCCGCGCAACACGCTGACGTTCTGGACCACGTATGCAATCACGCCGCACTGGGAAATCGGCGGCGGCCCGATCTATATGTCGCCGCGCTATGCGTCGAATACGAACTACGTGAAGGTTCCGGGCTACACGCGTTGGGACGCGACCGCGGCCTATCACGCGAAGAAGTACGACGTGCGCCTGAACCTGCTGAACCTCACCAACAAGTACTACTACGACGCGTTGATTCCGTCGGACGGCGGACGTTCGGTGCCGGGCATCGGCCGCACGCTGCTCGCGACGTTCGATTACCGCTTCTGACAGGCGCTTTTGCGACGCGCTGAGCGCATGCGTTAGGCTTGCCGCTTTGCAAACGGCAAGCCGACTCGAAGGACACACTATGCTGCTGCACATTCCGAAGGTACTCGACGCCGAGCAATTGCGCTTCGTGCGCGAGCGGCTCGATCAAGCCGGCGACGCGTGGGTCGATGGTCGCGCGACCGCGGGCTATCAGGGTGCGCCGGTCAAGCGCAATCAGCAGATCGCCGAGCACTCGGCAGTCGCGCGCGAACTCGGCGACGTGATTCTCGCGACGATCGAGCGCAACCCGCTGTTCATCAGCGCGGTACTGCCCAACCAGGTCTATCCGCCGCTCTTCAACCGCTACGAAGGCGGCATGCAGTTCGGTAGCCACGTCGATGGTGCGGTGCGCGTGTTGCCGAACGGCGTGAAGCTGCGCACCGACGTGTCGATCACGCTGTTTCTGAGCGCGCCCGACGAATACGACGGCGGCGAACTCGTGATCGAAGACACCTACGGCGTGCAGCAGGTGAAGCTGCCGGCCGGCGACATGATCGTCTATCCGGCGACGAGTCTGCATCAGGTGACGCCGGTCACGCGCGGCGCGCGCGTGGCGAGCTTCTTCTGGGTCCAAAGCCTCGTGCGCAGCGACACGCATCGCGCGCTGCTGTTCGACATGGACACCGCGATTCAACGGCTCAATGCCACCCATGCCGACGAGGCCGCGCGACGCAGCCTCGTCGGTTGTTATCACAATCTGCTGCGTACCTGGAGTGATACGTGAGCGTATCGGACACCCTCGACATTCAACCGCCCGTGGCCGGCGAACAAGACGTACACACGCCGCCGCGGCTCGATGGCGATGAGCTGAAATCGCGCCAGCAGCGCTCGCGTCGCGCGACCTTCATCAAGTGGCTGCGCAAGGTGCACGGCTGGGTTGGCCTGTGGGGCGCGGCGCTCGGCCTGCTGTTCGGCACCACGGGGTTCTTTCTGAACCATCGCGGCGGGCCGCTGCGCGTGTCGACCGGCGAGCCGCAGGTGTCGGTGATGCAGGTGCCGCTGCCGCAACCGGCACCGGAAACGCCGCGCGAGCTCGCGAAGTGGCTCAAGCAGGAGCTGAAGATCGCCGGCACTCCGGGGCGCGTGCAGAAGGAACCCGAGCATCCGGTGGCATGGGGCGATCGCAGCGTCGTGCAGCCCGAGCACTGGCAGCTGAATTTCGCGTCGCCGAAAGAAAACACCTCGGCCGAATACTGGGTCGGCAATAGCACCGTGACGGTCAAGCGCAGCGCCAACACCTTTCTCGCGATGCTGACGAACATGCACAAGGGCGTGGGCTTGAGCGTCGGTTGGGTGCTGCTGATCGACACGCTTGCCGGCAGTCTGATCCTGTTGTCGCTGACAGGCGTGCTGTTGTGGACCGAGTTGAACAAGCGCAAGACGGTGGGGCTCGTGCTCGTGGCGGGGTCGATTGCGGCGGCGGTGGTGTTGGGGACGATGTAAGGGCGCGACGCAACGCTTCGAGCGAAGCTTGCGCGCTCGCAGGCAAGCTTCCAGCGGTAAGCGCTAGAATCGTCGCAGATCCACTTTGCTGGCTCTGCCGCCATCCGCCGATGACCTCTTCCGCGAACCCCGTCGACACCGCGCTGACCACGCGGCGCTCGGTGCGCGCCTTTCTGCCGACACCAGTGCAGCGCGCCGACATCGAAGCCATTCTCGAAGCCGCCAGCCGCGCGCCGTCGGGCACCAACACGCAGCCATGGAAGGTGTATGTGCTGACGGGCGAATCGCTCGCGCGTCTGTCGCGCGATCTGCTCGCGGCCTACGACGATCCGCAGCGCGACGAGCTGTACCAGGAAGAGTACGCGTACTATCCGCGCCAGTGGCAGTCGCCGTTCATCGACCGGCGCCGCAAGGTCGGCTGGGACATGTATGGCCTGCTCGGCATCGAGAAGGGCGACAAGGCGCGCATGCACGAGCAGCGCTTGCGCAATTTCCGTTTCTTCGACGCGCCCGTCGGCCTGCTGTTCACGATCGATCGCAGCCTCGAGCGCGGCAGCTGGCTCGACTACGGCATGTTCCTGCAGGCGATCATGACGGCCGCGCGCGGACGCGGCCTCGACACCTGTCCGCAGGCGGCGTTCACGAAGTTTCACCGGCTGATCGCCGAACATCTCGGCTTGCCCGAGAACGAGCAGTTCGTGTGCGGCATGTCGCTCGGCTTCGCCGACCCCAACGCGCCGGTCAATACGCTGCGCACCGAGCGCGAAGCCGTCGAGCGCTTCACGCGCTTTCTCGATTGAACGCAGACCTCCGTCCCCACCCAGAGGCAAACCAAAATGAAAGTATCGCGCCGCCATTTCCTGCTGGTCAGCGCGGGCGTCGGCTCGTCGCTCGCGCTGTCCCGCGTCGCCTTTGCCGCGACCGTTCCCAATGCGTTGAGCGAGAGCGATCCGCAGGCACAGAAGGTCGGCTATACCGAAGATGCGTCGAAGGTCGACAAGGCCCGCTTCCCGAGTTTCGCGGCCGGGCAGTCGTGCGCGAACTGCTCGCTGTTCCAGGGCAAGGCGTCGGACGCGTACGGCGGCTGCACGCTGTTCGGCGACAAACAGGTCGCCTCGCGCGGCTGGTGCAGCGCGTACACGAATATGTGAGCACGCCGCCGCACCTTTCGCGGCTGCTACAACAGCGCCTTCAGCACGAGCTCGTGCGAGTGCCCGATCCACACGGCGGCGTCGCGATGATCGCGCAGCGCGTCGCCGGTATTCGGATGCAGAAAGACATCGAGCGCGCCGTGATTGAGCGTGAGCCAGCCGACCACGTCGGCGAACTGCGCGTGCGCGAACGCCAGCTGATACGACCACATCGGATGCGGGCCGACCGGCCGTTCGTGAAAGCGCCCGATCTGCAGTTGGTCGCTCCAATGCGCGTCGATCTGCTCGCGAAACGCCCAGGCGGCGTCGCGGCTCGCCGCGTCGAAATAGATGTGCGCGTGCCAGCTTTGAATCGCTGAAGCATCGCGAAAGGTCGTATCAGAGTTCATTGCCAGGCTCGTTCCGTATCAGTCTTTATCCGACATTCGTTCTGCTTCGCTTTCCGCCGACGCGCGCGCTGCAACGCGCATGTGAAACTGTGTCTGATCCTCGCCGACGATCTCGAAGCCAAGACGATCGTACAGCCGTTTCGCGGGATTGCCCTTGAGCACCTGCAAGCTGACCGGCAGCGCTTCGGCCGCCGCGGCGCGCAGGATCGTGCGTAGCACCTGCTCGCCGATGCCGCGTCCCTGCAGCGCCGGCGCGATTTGCACCTGTACGACGAACCATTCGTCTTCGTTGCGATGCGCCTTCAGCAGACCCGCGGGCGCGCCATCGATGCAGATCACCTGGGCCGCGTCGTAGCGATGCAGCAGGCGCGCGCGATGGGCGTCGTCGTCGATCGGCTCGCCGGCGCGCGCCAGGTGTTCGGTCATCGTCGTCTTGCGCAGTTCGAGCAGGAAGGCTTCGTCGGCGGCTTGCGCGGGGCGCAAGGTCAACCCGGATCGTTGGGCAGGCAGTTGGACGGACATGTCGGCAAGGTCGTTGCGCGTGATCGGGCACGCGAGGATCGTGCGAAGCGCGAGTAAGAATTGTCGTCGATTGTCGCGCGGGCTGCGCTTTTTTACCACGCGGCTATGTTGCCGCCGATGCGCACGGCTTCGTCGCTGCCCGATCGGCTAGCCGTCGCCTTGCGCGTTGTGTGGCATGCGCTTTGCTAAAGCTTGCTTCGCGCTTCGCTGGCGCGGTCGTCGGCTCATCGCGCTCGCGCTATGCGTACCACCGTACGAACAGACAAAACGAGGCCACCTACGATTGGCGTGACACATGCGCGACGGCACGTCCGCCGCACGTGTCGCCCGACGCGCCGCGCGTGGCCGCCGGTGCGAGCGTCAGACGATTTTCCGGGGACGTTCGCGTCATAGGGCGAGCGTCGTAATCAATGTTGCGAGGTGGGGTATGACGATGATCGAGGCGGTACCCAGCGTCTCGGCAGATGGGCTGGCGGTGATTTTCCAGCTTTCGTCGCGGGGACGAGACCTTGAATGCGCGGTCACGCGCGAGGCGCTCGAACAGCACTTCTGGCTGCAACGCGGCGCGGGCGAGGCGCGCGTTCTGAAGACGTTCGCGGATGGACGCAAACGTATCACCGCGATCGCCGAACGGAAAATACTCGCGCGTCCCGGTGAGAAGGTCTTGCTGACGATCGACGATTTCGCCACTCCCGGGTGACCGCGTGGCGCGGCGCGCGTCATCGCTCGACGCTGCGCACGCGATGACGCCGGCGCGACGGCACTGACCTCGCTCATTCTGAACGCGGCCGGCTTCGCACTTCGCGGTTGTCCTTCATGCTTTTGCGGCACCGTTTCGGTGCGATCGCTGCTGTCACATCGAGCCTTTCCATTCCTGCCATATCCGGCGAAAACCGGCTGTTACATCGATTCGCCAAATTAGCCCGCCAAAGCGCCTCGCTTCGCGCAATTGCCTTCGCGCGTGCGCGACTACACTCTTTTCCATGGAGCGACGAATCACCGAACTCCATCGATGCGATCTTCCCCTCGTGTCGGATTTGAACCGTACCGTTGATGAGTAGTCTGCAGTTCGCAGTTCGCAATTTGTAGTGAGTAGCTGGCAGTCGGCAGTCGGCAGTTGACGCAATACAACCGCGCAATGCATCGAGCACGAGCGCGAAGCAACAGGGGTAGCGGCCAGGTGTAGCAAGTAACGAGGACCGGCCCACATGCAGTCGCAATTGAAGTGGTGGTTTGAATCGACAGTTTGAAGGTTGCTGTCGAGCGGTAGAATTTGCCGGTGCAGTAGACGTAAGCAAAAAGCTTTGCAGGTTAGGTGGTTATAGGTTGGTAGGGCATCCACGCGCCTCCCGACTGTTCCATCCTGTCAGCCCTGTTCCTCGCGGAACAGGGTTTTTTTTCGTCGCAACGAAGCGGGCTTCTTGTTTCTGGCGGGTTCGAACCGATATGCGGGCATTGCGTTCTTCGATAGGTTCGAAGAACGGACGCATCGCATAGCGTGAACTGTCGGGCGCGAAATGCGTCGGACGATTGAACGCGGCGATTGCCGCCGTCGCGTGCCGAAGTCCGGGCGCGCTGCCGCAAGAAGGAGATTGAATCGATGCCCAACAAATCGCGAGTTCGCAAGCCCGGCCGCACGGCCATGTCACCGTTGTTGCGTTCCCTGACCCAGAGCCGCACCGCGCACGCGCCGGTCACGCAGACCATGTTGTTGCAGGCCTACGGCGCGCTCGATGCATTGCGCCGCGGCCGCGGCGCGCGGATTCTGCACACGACGCTGAGCCGGCATTTGCTGGTGTCGCAAGAACTTGCGCGCGTGGGGCTGGGCGACGACGTGCGTGCCGACATCGAAAGCGCGCATGCGGCGATGGTGCGACTCGACGTGCGCGAGCGCGACACCGGCCGCTGGTCGCTCGAAGACGACGACTACGCAAGTCTTTGCACGGCGCTAGCGATTTTCGACGGGCAGTTGGCGGCGGCGTCGCTGAGCGAGCTGGCGAGCGCGGAAGCGAAAATGATCGAAGGTTTGATGCGCTCCGCGCAGCTGCGGGCGCTGGCCGAGGCGGCGGTTTGAGCGGCACGCAAAGAAGCGCCCCGGTGGGGGCGTTTTTCGCATCTGGCGGCGCGCATTTCGAAAGAAAGCGCGCACAGCAAACGCTAGTCGTTGTACTGCGTGATATCGAGGTACACGGTCCCGTTGCGTCCGCCGCCCAGCTGAATGAGCCGTGAGCCGCCCGTCGTCAATGCGGGGAACGGGCAGTTCGTGCAGGCTTGCACGCCAGCCGAATTGACGCCCGCATTTACCGTCGCCTGATATTGCCCGACCGTCGTGTTGTTGGCGGGACCCACCGCGAACCCGTTCACCTGCTCGACACCCGCCGAAATTTGCGCGGTGGCCGCGATCCCCGTCGACGTGACCGGATACGCGAGACTCAAGCCGACGTTCCCGAGACTCGACCACGTGACGCTCAGCGCGTACTGCACATCGGCGAGCGCCGTGCCGGGCGTCAGGAACTGCGTGGTTGCGTCGTTCATCATCAGCGTCGGCCACGGGATCGAACTGCCCGCCACCGCATTGAGCGGACTGCCGGGGTTGATGACCGACGACTGGCCGAGCTGCGCGCCGTTCATGTCGTAAAACGTAACCGTGTAGGTCGAATAGAGCGGCACGCTGCTCGCGTCGAGCGATTGCGCGGCGTAAGAGCCCGTCGAGGCGGGCGGCGTGAAATTCGCCGTCGACGATAGCGACTGCCACGACCAGCGATACTGCGAAGTGTTGCTGGCCGTCGTCGCGGGCGTCACCGGCGGCGCGCTCAATGCGCTATCGGCCAGACCGAGCGAGTGGCTGCCCGCTGAGATGCGCGGCATCAGCCACACGGGCGCGGCAAGACCCGGCCCTGTCACCGACGCCGAATACACGCTCGGGTTCGACGCGGTCGGGATCGTGATATCGAGCCCGGACTCATAGCGGTTCACGTCGTTCAGTCGCGTATCGAGGAAGGTGCGGCGTTGAATGTTCGACATGATCGCCACCGCGAACGACGACTGATCGCCGATCAGATTCCAGCCGAGTTGCGTGCCGTTGGCTAGCATGACCGGCGTCGCGAGCGGCTGCGCGATGCTGTATAGCAGACCCGGCGTGCCGCTCGCGAGCGTGAACGGCAGTTCCACGAGTGCGAGCTGCTTGCCGTTGCGCGTGAAAAACGCGAGCGTCTTCGGCGAACCGAACACCGCGCCGGTCATCGCCGATTCGGTCAGGCCGTGTGCGGTCGCGAGATCGGTCGAGCCGCTTTCCTTGAATCCGGCGTCGATCGCGGGCGAGCACGATGTGTTGTTCAGCGTGCCGTTCGCCGCGCATGCGGTGAGCAGCGACGCGAGCGGCTCCAGATAGTTCGCGGCGACCTGTGGTGCGGCCAGCACGACGCCCTGAGCGGTCTTGTTGTTCAGTGCGATGGTCGTGCCCGGCGCCGCGTTCGATACCAGCATGCGGCCCCCGTTGGCTGCCGTGGGGACCGATACCGAGTCGATCACCGCATCGGCGCCCGTGTGATTCGGCGTGAACGCAGTGCCGACCGGATCGAAGCCGGCCGTCTGAAGCCCGTTCTGCTTGAGCAGGTTCGCGAGGATCGTGTCGAGCGTGATGGTTGCCAGCTGGACCGACTGCAGCGTCAGCTTGGCGAGCGTGCCGCTCGAAGCGAGTTCGATCGGATTGCCCGAGGTGGTCAGCATCGCGGCGAGCGCGGTGGTGAGTGTGGTCACGTTGACCACGGCGGGCGCGGTGCCGGTGGGCAGCCTCGCGATCACGGACGACAGCGGTGCGGAAAGGCCGCCCGCGTCGCTCGCGATGATGAAGAACGGCAAGGTCATGCCCTTCACCGAGATGCTGTATGCGCCTTGCGTATTGGTCGTCGCGGTGGCTTGCGCACCGGTCGCGTCGATCAGCGTGACGTTCGCGCCGACGAGCGCGCTGCCGGCCGCGACGGTGCCGCTCACCGACGTCGTAGTTGCCGGCGACGTGCTGGACGAGCCCGAGCCGGAATCGCCGCCGTTGCCGCACCCGCCGAGTTGAAAGAGGATGCAGGCGCCGGCGGCTGCGATGCCGCTGCGCACGATCGGTCGATGCATGAATTTCCCCGCTGCTCGAATAATTTGAATGATGCGTTCGTCGAACGGCTGAAACGGCCGTTTCAGCGCGGACGTGAATGGATTCCGGAGAATACTTGAAAGCGACACCGACGTGTCGCGAACGGCGCGCTCGATACGCCCGGCGCGGCCGCTTACGAGTGTCCGTAGAGGATTGCGCGCGCCGATCCGCGTGTGCCCGCAGAACACGCGAGCAGCCCCCGTACCCCCAGCTGGGCGCGTTTGCCGCTGTCTTTCCCGCTTGCTAGACTGCGCGTGCTTGCTACCTGAATGCCATCTGTCATCTGCCTGCCGTCGAAGCCAGGCGCCGCCGGCGTCGGTGCGATGCCGACCCGCGCAGACAACCGAGCCCTATCGGAGACGCCATGTCCTACATGCTGCTGATCGTCGAACCCACGGAGCAACGCGAGGAGCGCGGCGAACCCGCGGGCCGCGACCTCTACGACCAGATGGTGCGTTTCGCCGGGAATCTGAAGGAGCGCGGCAAGCTGCTCGCGGTCGAGTCGCTGACGTCGCAGAAGGACGCCGTGCGGGTGCAGGTCCGCAATGGCCAGTCGAAGCTCGTCGATGGGCCGTTCGCCGAGGCGAAGGAGATGATCGGCGGCTTCTTTCTGCTGAACTGCGACAGCCGCGAAGAGGCCGTGGCGATCGCGCAGACCTGCCCGGCGGCGGCGTGGTGCACGGTCGAGGTGCGCAAGATTGGACCGTGCTTCATCTAGCCACGCGACTCCCACCTCATCTGCTTCGGTGTTTTCCCTGGGAGGCCGGGACCGCCGTGCGTGTCGATCCGGCCGTGCATCGCGCGTCGTGCGAGTAAGGGGCGAGCCGGCGTGGCGCCCTCGAGCGATTCACACGAATCCACTCACGACGAAACCCTAACAACAGGGAGCAACGACATGCGATTCATGATCATCGTCAAGGCCACGGCCGCGAGCGAAGCCGGCGAGATGCCCGAGCCGTCGCTGATCGCCGCGATGGGCGCGTACCACGAAGAACTCGCGAAGGCCGGCGTGCTGCTCGACGCGACGGGCTTGCAGCCGAGCTCGAAAGGCTGGCGCGTGCGCTATAGCGGCGGCAAGCGGAGCGTCGTGGACGGGCCGTTCACGGAAACCAAGGAGCTGATCGCGGGCTACACGTTGATCCAGGTGCGCTCGCGCGACGAGGCGATGGAATGGGCGCGGCGTTTCCCGGCGCCGTTCGGCGAGCATGCCGATGGCGAAATCGAGGTGCGGCAGCTGTTCGAACTCGACGACTTCGAGCCGGGGCCGGAAGTCGAGCGCTTTCGCAAGCTTGAAGAAGATCGAGGCTGATTTCATGGTCCTGAATGCGCAACCGTCGGCAGCAGGTGAAGGCTAGCGCCGTGACGATACAGGCCACCCATCGTGCGATCGACGCTGTCTGGCGGATCGAATCCGCGAAGGTCATCGCTCACGTCGCGCGGATCGTGCGCGACGTGGGGCTCGCCGAGGAACTCGCGCAGGACGCGCTGGTGGCCGCGCTCGAGCATTGGCCGGACGCGGGCGTGCCCGACAACCCCGGAGCCTGGCTGATGACGGCCGCGAAAAACCGCGCGCTCGACCGCCTGCGCCAGGAAGCGCTGCATGCGCGCAAGCGTGAGGAGCTCGGCCACGATCTCGACGCGATCGAAGCGCACGTGGTGCCCGATTTCGTCGATGCGCTCGATGCCGCGCGCGCCGACGACATCGGCGACGATCTGCTGCGGCTCATCTTCACCGCGTGCCACCCGGTGCTGTCGACCGATGCGCGCGTCGCGCTGACGCTGCGTCTGCTCGGCGGCCTCACCACCGACGAAATCGCCCGCGCGTTTCTGGTGCCCGAGCCGACCATCGCGCAGCGGATCGTGCGCGCGAAGCGCACGCTGTCGGCGGCGCGCGTGCCGTTCGAGGTGCCGCAGGCGGACGCCCGCGCGGCGCGGCTCGCGTCGGTGCTGCAGGTGATCTACCTGATTTTCAACGAAGGCTATTCGGCCACCGCCGGCGACGACTGGATGCGCCCGGCGCTATGCGAGGAAGCGCTGCGGCTCGGGCGCGTGTTGAGCGGACTCGTAGCCGACGAAAGCGAAGTCCACGGTCTCGTCGCGCTGATGGAGATTCAGGCGTCGCGCACCCACGCGCGCACCGACCCGCAGGGGCGTCCGGTGTTGCTGCTCGAACAGGACCGCAGCCGCTGGGACCTGCTGCTGATCCGCCGTGGCCTCGCCGCGTTGGACAGCGCGCATGCGCTCGGCGGCGCGAGCGGGCCGTATGCGTTGCAGGCGGCACTCGCCGCCTGTCATGCGCGGGCGCGCCGCGCCGAGGACACCGACTGGGTGCAGATCGTCGCGCTCTACGATGCGTTGGCGCAGGTCGCGCCGTCGCCGGTGGTCGAGTTGAATCGCGCGGTTGCGGTAGGGATGGCGTTCGGGCCGGCGGCCGGACTCGAGATCGTCGATGCGCTCGCCGCCGGTTCGGCGCTCGCGAATTATCACTGGCTGCCGAGCGTGCGCGGTGATCTGCTGGTCAAGCTGGGACGCGTCGACGAAGCGCGCGCGGAGTTCGAGCGCGCCGCGGCCATGACGCGCAATACGCGCGAGCGCGAGCTGTTGCTGGAGCGTGCGCGCGGGCTCGCGCATTGAGATCCGCGCGTACGTCAGTACCGCCTCACCGAATCAGCTGGCGCAGCCCCAATGCAACGATCAAACCGCCGCACACACGATCGACCCACATCTTGCCGCGCCGATACGCCGACGCGATCCGCTCATGCGACAACGCGAGCGCGACGAACCCATACCAGCTGCTCGCAACGACGAACACCATGCCGAGCATCGCGGCAAACGTGCCGGTGCTCACATGCGCGGGCGCCGCTGATGAGAACACCGCGGCGAAGAACGCCATCGACTTCGGGTTCGCGATGTTGGTCGCGAAGCCCTGCGCGAACGCTTGCCGGAAGCCACCCGCCGGTGCCTTGACGAGCACCGCTTGCCTTGCCGCCGACGAATTGAAGATCAGCCGCCCGCCGAACCACAGCAGATAACACGCGCCGACGATCCTGACCACCAGCGCGAGCCACGGGAACGCGGCGAATACGATGCCGACGCCGAGAATCGCGCAGCTCGCCCAGAACAGATTGACGAGCACGATGCCCGCGACCATCGCGAGCGCTTCGATGCGCGTCGCCGAAGCGGCCTTGTGCGCGACCGCGACGAAGTTCGGCCCCGGACTCACCACGCCCGCGATATACACGGAAAACACGCCGACCACGGCGGACCCATCGATCACGACACACTCCCTGCTGCAACGCTCTGGCTGAAAGAAGACATCCGATACATCGCGCTCATAGCCCGAAAAATGCCGCGCCCGCGGTCAGGACGCCGGCTCCCGCGATGCAGTACGACAGATTGCGCAGCCAGTTCTTGCGGGTGAGCAGCGTGATCGCGCACAGCGCAATCGCGACCTGAATCAGCAACGTCGCCTGAGCCCAGCGATGATGGCCGTGCAGCAGCCCTTCGCTGCGCGTGTCGGCGGCGACGACCTGTTTCTCGATGGCTTCGGCGTTCGCGCGGATCGGCTCTTTCTGCTGCTTGTATTTCTCGACGTCGGCGACGAACTTCGCGTGCGCGTCGCTATTGGGCGCCGACAGCGCCGCGCCGAGTTCGGCGAGGTTTTCCTTCTCGCCCTTCGCCTGGTAGTAGCTCCACTGGTTCGACGCTTCGGTCTTCTTGATCGCCGCTTCGTTCTTGTAGAACAGCGCGAGGTTTTCGGCGTTGCCGCTCTGGTACGCGCACAGCGCGCCGATCGTCGCGAGGATCGCGGTCATCACGGCCATGCGGCTCGCGAACGGATCGGCGTCGTGATGCCCGGCTTGGCCGGCGTGTTCGACGGCATGGTCGTGCGGACCATGCACTTCATATTCTTCAGACATCAGATTCTCCGAGGCAATGCTTTTATCGTTCTCGCCGGGCGGCGCGGGCACCCGGCGGCCTCAATCTTAGCGTGTCGCGGGCGGCCTGAGGCCGCGGCTTCAGTGCAGTGTCGATGAAAGCCAGGTGCGCACGAACGGAATCAGATGCTCGCCGCCGACCATGCCGAGCAGGCCGACGAGCGCAACCGTCGGCGGCGCGGCGACCTCACGGCCATCACGTTGTAGATCACCCCGACCAGCACGCCGGCACCGAGCGACAGAACATACGCTTTCGTGTTGCGGATTCCTGTGTGACAGAGGGACGGTTATTGCATGCGAATCACGACGCGCCCGCGCGTGCCGGCGGCGACCGCCTCGTAGGCTTCGCGCGCGCGGGCGAGCGGGAATTCCTGCGCGATCGCCGGGCCGCTCAGCTTGCCGTCGTCGAAGCCCTGGACGAGCGCCGTCATCAGCGGCGCCGATTCCGCGACGCCGAGCTTCGCGCTGTCGACGCCGAGCAGTTGCGTCTCGTTGTGATAGAAGTCGATCAGATCGAACTCGACGCGGCGCTTGCCGGTCGCGCTGATTTCGAGCACGCGGCCGCGCCGCTTCGCAAGGCTCAGCGCGGTCTCGAACGCGACGCCGCCGACCGAGTCGTAGACGACTTCCGCGCCCGCGCCGCCGGTGAGTTCGCGCACGCGTTCGGCCGCGTGTTCGTCGAGCGGCACGTAGGCGTCCATCAGGCGGCCGGCGGGTGAGGCCGGATCGAGCGGCCGGCGGTCGACGGCGATCACGCGCGCGCCGCGTGCTTTCGCGATCTGCACGACCGCGCCGCCGACACCGCCGCCCCCGCCAAGCACGGCGAGGGTCTCACCGGCCTGCAACTTTGCGTATTCGACGGTGCCGAGCCACGCGACCACGAAGTTCACGCCGATCGCCGCCGCCTCGGCGTGGCTCAAGCCGGCAGGCTTGCGCGACAGTGCCGCGACCGGAATCCGGATGTATTCGGCGTGCGTGCCGTCGCGCGTGAAGCCGATGTCGCCGCCGGTGCCCCACACCTCGGCGTTCAGCCACCCGGCCGGGCCGTCCACCACCACGCCGCTGAAGTCGCGCCCGGGTATGCGCGGCAGCACCGTGTGCTCGAAATGGCCGGACACGTTCTTCACGTCGCTCGGATTGACCGAGGCCGCCATGACCCGCACGAGCGCATGTTCCGCGTCGGCTTGCGGCGTCGGCAGATCGACGTATTCGAGCACTTCAGGGCTGCCAAAAGTCTTGAACTGGATCGCGTTCATCGTGCGTGGCTCCGGTTGGTCTTGCGCCGCGCTGCGCGGCGAATGCGAATGCACCGTAGTCTAGGTGACGCGCGAAAAGGCATCAGGACAACGGCTTTCGAATTTCGGACAACCCGCGCGCCGGGTACGCAAACACCCAGGCCTAACCCGCCTGACCCGCTTCGCCGGCCTTCGGCGCCTGCGCATGCCGCTGGTGATCCGCAGCCAGAAACATGTACATCGCCGGCACCACGAACAACGTGAACAGCGTGCCGATCGACATCCCCGTGAAGATCACGAGCCCCATCGCGTTGCGGCCCGCCGCGCCCGCGCCCGACGCGATCACGAGCGGCAGCACGCCGAGCACCATCGCCGCGGTCGTCATCAGGATCGGGCGCAGCCGCACGCCGGCGGCTTCCTCGACCGCTTCGCGCTTGGTGCGGCCCGCGCGCTGCAATTCGTTGGCGAACTGCACGATCAGAATGCCGTGCTTGCTGACGAGCCCCATCAGCGTGACGAGGCCGACCTGGGTGTAGATGTTCAGCGTGGTCAGGCCGATGTTGATGAAGATCAGCGCGCCGAACAGCGCCATCGGCACCGAGATCAGGATCACGATCGGATCGCGGAAGCTCTCGAATTGCGCAGCGAGTGCGAGGAACACGATGATCGTCGCGAGCAGCAGCGTGATGACGAAGCCGCCCGACTCCTGCACGAACTGGCGGGACTCTCCCGAGTAATCGGCCGAATAGCCGGCCGGCGCGACCTGCGCGGTGGCTTTGCGCAGAAAATCGAGCACCTGGCCTTGCGACACGCCCGGCACGATCACGCCGGAGATCGTCGCCGAGTTCAACTGCTGGAAGTGATTGATCGATTCGGGCACGACGCTGTGCCGCAGATGCGCGACCGTCGAGGCGGGAATCACACTGCCGTCCGGTGTGCGCAGATAGTAGTCGAGCACCTGCGACGGATTGAGCCGGTCGGTCTGCAGCACCTGCGGAATCACCTTGTACGAGCGTCCCGCAATCGAGAAGTAGTTGACGTAGCCGCCGCCCAGCGCCGAACCGAGCGCCTGTCCGACGTCGCTTTGCGACAGCCCGAGCGAGGCCACCTTGTCGCGGTCGACGACGAGCACCGCTTCCGGCTTGTCGATCTTCAGGTCGCTGTCGACGAAGAAGAACATGCCGCTCTCGCGCGCTTTTTCGAGCACCGCTTGCGACACCTCGTTGAGGTTTTCGAACGGCTCGGTCGTGCTGATCACGAACTGCACCGGCAAGCCCTGCGAGCCCGGCAGCGGCGGAAACTGGAACGCCGCGACGCGCGCGCCGGCGATCTGATTCCACTTCTGCTGCAACTCCTGCTGCAGCACGGTCGCGTTCTTGCCGCGCTGATCCCAGGTCTTGAACAGCACACCGCCGATGCCCTGGTTGATGGTGGGCGAGCCCGTCAGCTGGAACATCTGCGAGTATTCGGGCAGCGACTTCGACGCGTCGAACACCTGGTCCGCGTAGGTCTGCATCTGCTGGATCGTCGCGTTCGGCGGTCCGATGATCTGCGACAGCACGACGCCCTGGTCTTCCTGCGGCGCGAGTTCCGACTGCGAGGTCATGAACAGATACACGGTGCCGCACAGCAGCAGCGCGCCCATGATCACGAACACCGGCCAGGTATCGAGCGTCGCATGCAGCAGGCGGCCGTAGCCGCGATGCACGCGCTCGAACTGGCGGTCGACGAAACGCGCGAAACGCCCCGACTCCTGCTCGGTGCGAAAGAAGCGCGAGCACATCATCGGCGACAACGTGAGTGCGATCACGCCCGACACCGTCACCGCGCCCGCGAGCGTGAACGCGAATTCGGTGAACAGCGCGCCCGTCAGCCCGCCCTGGAAGCCGATCGGCGCGTACACGGCGATCAGCACGACGGTCATCGCGAGGATCGGGCCGCCGAGTTCGCGCGCGGCGATCAGCGCGGCGTCGAACGGCGTCTTGCCTTCGTGCTTCATGTGCCGATCGACGTTCTCGACGACGATGATCGCGTCGTCCACGACGAGCCCGATCGCGAGCACGAGCGCGAGCAGCGTCAGCAGATTGATCGAATAGCCGAGCGCCTGCATCACGAAGAACGTGCCGATCAGCGACAGCGGCATCGCGATCAGCGGCACGATCACCGCGCGGAAGCTGCCGAGAAACAGGAAGATCACGATCGTGACGATCACGAGCGCTTCGACGAGCGTCTTGATCACTTCCCTGATCGCGGTGTTCACGAAGTCGGTCGCGTCATAAACGATGTCGCCCGTCATGCCGGTCGGGAACTGCTTCTGCAGATCGGGGAACACAGTTTTCACGCGCTTGGCCACGTCGAGAATGTTCGCGTCGGGCGCGACCTTGATACCGATGAACACCGAGCGCTTGCCGCTGAACGCGACGTTGAAGTCGTAGCTGTCGGCGCCGAGCACGACGTTCGCGACATCCTCGAGACGCACGATCGAGCCGTTCTTCTGCTTGACGACGAGCTGCTTGAAATCGTCGACGGTATGCAGGTCCGTGCCCGCTTCCAGGTCGACGCTGACCATCTGCCCCTTCGTCGTGCCGAGCGTCGCCAGGTAGTTGTTGTTGCCGAGCGCGGTGTACACGTCGCTCGCGCTCACGCCGTGCGCGGCGAGCCGCGCCGAGTCGAGCCACGCGCGCATCGCGAACTGCCGGCCGCCGAGCACTTCGGCGGTCTGCACGCCCTGGATCGAATCGAGCTTCGGCTTGACCACGCGCAACAGGTAGTCGGTGACGTTGTTGCTCGGCAGCACGCTGCTGTAGAAACCCATGTACATCGCATCGGTAGTCTGCCCGGTCTGCACCGTCAGCACCGGCTGCTGCGCCTGCGGCGGCAACTGGTTGCGCACCGAGCCGATCTGCGTGTTGATCTCGGTCAGCGCGCGGTTCGCGTCGTAGTTCAGACGCAGCGTCGCGATGATCGTCGACACGCCCGTGATGCTCGTCGACGACATGTAGTCGATGCCCTGCGCCTGCGCGATCGCCGCTTCGAGCGGCTGCGTGATGAAGCCGGCGATGGTGTCGGAGTTCGCGCCGTAGTAGGCCGTCGTGATCGTGACGACCGCGTTCTCGGTCTGCGGATACTGGCTGACTTTCAGCACCGCGAGCGCACGCACCCCGAGCACGAGGATCAGCAGGCTCACGACCGAAGCGAGTACCGGCCGGCGGATGAAGATGTCCGTGAACATGATCGGGCGGCCTCGCTTATTGTTCCTGCGGCGTCGGATTCGGACTGTCCGACGGCTGGACGCGGTTGTCGATGATCAGCGGCGTGCCGTTCTTCAGCTTGATCTGGCCGCTCGTCACGACCTGCGTACCGTCGTCGACACCCTTCAGAATCGCCACCTGGTCGCCGCGCGTCGGCCCCGGCGTCACGAACACCTGCTGCGCGACGGGCAGCGTCTTGCCCTGCGCGTTGGGCTGCGTGCCCGGCTTCACGACGAACACGGTCGCGCCGTACGGGTTGTACGTGATCGCCGTTTGCGGCAGCGTCAAGTGGCGCTCCTCGGCGCCCGAGTCGATCTTCACGTTCGCATACATGCCGGGCAGCAGCTTGCGCTCGTGATTGTCGACGCTCGCTTCGATCTGCACGTTGCGCGTCGCGCTGTCGACTTTCGGGCTCATCGACTGGATCTTGCCGGTGAAGGCTCGTCCGCTGTACGCGTTGGTATCGACGCTGACGGTTGCGCCGATCGCGAGCTGGCCGAGCTGCTGTTGCGGCACCGAGAAGTCAGCGTAGATCGGATCGATGGCCTGCAGCGTGACGATCGCATCGCCGGGATTCAGGTATTGCCCCGGATTGATCGTCGTGATGCCGAGGCGTCCCGCGAACGGCGCGCGAATCGTCTTCTTGTCGACGAGCGCCTGCTGTGCCGCGACCTGGGCCTTCTTGCCCTTGAGGTCGGCCGCGTCGGCGTCGAGTTGAGCCTTGGCGATCGCCTTGATGTCGTACTGCGCGCGGTCGCGCTCGTAGACCGTCCGCGCGAGTTCGGCCGCGGCCTGCAGCGATTGCAGCAGCGCGACGTCGCCGTCGGCGTTCAGTCTGACGAGGATCTGCCCGGCTTTCGCTTCCTGCCCCGACACGAACGCGACCTCGCGCACGAGTCCGGCGACTTCCGTCGTCACGTCGACGCCGCGCACCGCGCGCAGGCTGCCGACCGCCGTGAGCTGCGGCTGCCACGACTGATAGCGGACCACCACCGCCGATACGGTCGCGGGCGGCGCGGTGTTGCCCGCCATGAACTTCGCGAACATGTGCGCGCGGAACAGGTTGAAGCCGACCAGCGCGGCGAGCAGCAGGCCGACGCAGATCAACATGATCACCATCCGCTTCGTCATCGGTTTTCTTTCGGCCATCGTGATGTCCTTGCTCGGCTTGGGGCGAGGGCTGAGGGTTGCGTCAGGGCACGGTCAATGTGGCGTTGCGGCGGTTGCTGTGGTTGCTGACGACGAGTTCGATACGGTCGCCGACGCGGCCGCCGGTGCGGCCGCCGACTCGGGCGCCGCGGCATTCCACCAGCCGCCGCCGAGCGCCTGGAACAGCGCCGCCGTATCGGCGTAGCGCGCTGCCTGCGCCTGCGCGAGACTCACGACCGTTTGCTGATACTGGCGTTGCGCGTCGAGCAGCGCGATGTAGCTGACGCCGCCGACGCGATACTGGCCACGCGTCAGTTCGAGCGAATCGCTCGCGGCGCGCGATGCGTCGGTTTGCGCCTTGAGTCCGGTCGCGTCGTGTTCGAGCGCGCGCAGCGTGTCGGCGACGTTCTGGAACGCGAGCAGCACCGTCTCGCGGTATTGCGCGCCGGCCTGCTCGTAGGCGGCTTCGGCCGCGCGCTTCTGCGCGCTCAGCTGGCCACCGTGAAAGACCGGTTGCAGCAAGCCCGCGCCGATGCTCCAGATCGTGCTGCCCGCCTTGAGGACGTCTGCCGGCCCTAACCCCTCCGCGCCGTAGCTCGCGGACAGCGTGATTTGCGGATACATCGCCGCGGTCGCGACGCCGACCTGCGCGCTCGCCTGATGCAGCGTGGCGTCGGCGGCGAGGATGTCGGGGCGCTGGCGCACCAGCGACGACGGCAGGCTCACGGGCAGCGTGTCGGGCAGCGAGAACATGTCGAGCGTGAACTCGGGCACGCCGGTGTCGCTGGGCAGCTTGCCGGCGAGCACCGCAAGCTGATGGCGCGCCTGATCGAGCTGCTGGGCGAGCGGCGGCAGCGTCGCGCGGGTCTGCGCGAGCAGCGTTTCCTGCGCGAGCACCGCCGCGCGGCTCACGCCGCCGAGCGAGAATTGCTGGTCGAGCAGGTTCAGCTGCTGCTGTTCCTCGGTGGCGATCCGCTCGGTCGCGTCGATCTGCGCGCGCACCGACGCTTCCTTGACCGCCGCGGTCACGATATTGGCCGAGATCGCGAGCCAGGCGGCCTGCAGCTGGAAGCGCTGATAGTCGATCTGCGCATGCAGCGCTTCGAGTTCGCGCCGCGCGCCGCCGAACACGTCGAGCTTGTACGAGACGTTGACCGACGCGTTGTAGAGAGTCAATTCCTCGACGAGGCCGGGCTCGCCGAACGAGATGCCGTTCAGCTTTTCGCGCGTGGCGCCCAGTTGCGCGTCGACGCTCGGCAGCAGGGTGCCGCCCGCCTGCGCGGTGTAATTCTCGCGGGCCTGGCGCAACGCGGCCTGGGCCGCGGCCATGTTCGGACTATTGCCGATGGCCTCGCGGATCAGTGCGTCGAGCGGCTCGCAATGAAAGAGCGTCCACCACGCGGCGGGAATGTCCTGGGCCGGTGCGAAACGCTGCGGCAGGCCGGCGGGGCCGGGCGCGGAGGCAGTCTGGTCGGGCAGTGGCGTGGCGGTGAAGGTGTCGGTGGCCGGCGCGGGCGGCGCGTGATAGTCGGGGCCGACCATGCAGCCGGCCAGCGCGACACAGCCGCACAGCGCAACGTAGAGGCGCCGCCAGACAATACGCTGACTCACGTCGATCATCGATCTACCTTGTATCGCCAGTGGCGGGTGGACCGGACGGAGATGTTCAGGTCACCCGAACGTTCTTGGAGTTGTCTTGCCGACGCTGGAATTTACCATGCACGGCGCGAACCGCGCTTGGCCTCGCGTGCGCTGGCCGACGAAGGCGGATACGAGATCACGTAGGAGGGCGGTGAGGCCGGGCGGCGCTGCCCGCTGTCTGTCGCGACCGGCGGGCATTCAGGAAAAATTTACGGTTTCGGGCGCGCTATATGAACTCGCTCGAACCGGCGCCGGCGGTCGTCGGGTCTGGTGTGATGAATCTGATCGGCGTGCTGGTCGGCGGCATTTCGGTGGCGTTTGCGCTCGTCACGATTCCGCCTCCCGACGTATTGACCCCGTGGCGCCCGAGCCCAACGTCACCCCCGGCTCGAACGCGGTCGGCGCCGCGCCCAGTTCGCGCCGGAACATATCGTCGCGCTACGCGCTGCGCCGGGATCGCGGACCGTTCTGGTCCGTTTGCGAAGCATAGCGCGGCGGCCGGACGGACCGCATCCCGCCCTCAGCTTTGATGCCCCATCAGCATGAGCAGCAACGACAGCGTCACCACCGAACCGATCGTCGAGAGCAGGATCGTGCGCGACGTAATGTGCGCTTCGCGCTGATAGAACTCGGCGAGCATGAATGGGCCGGTGCCGGTCGGCAGCGCGGCGAGTACGACGGCCATTTCGACCAGCATCGGCGCAAGCCCGAATACGCGAGCCGCGAGCCACCATGTCAGCGCCGGCTGCACCACCAGCTTGACGCCGGTCAGCAGCAACGAGATGCCGCCGGCGCCCGCTTCCGGTTCGGTTTGGTTCGGACGCTTTTCCGCAAGGAACAGCCCGAGGCTCACGAGCGCGCACGGACTCGCGGCGCCGGCCAGCAGCTTCAGAAATGTCTCCGCGCTCGCGGGCAGCGTCACATGCAGACTCGCGACCGCGACGCCCGCGAGCGGCGACACGATCAGCGGATTGCGCGCGAGCGAACCCAGCACCTTCAGGCCGAGCTTGTGCGGCGTGCGCTCGGTCTGCAGGCCGATCTCGATCAGCACGATCGCGACCGCGAACAGCACGCAAGCGACGAGGATCGTCGCGATCGTGGTCGGCGTCAGGCTCGCATGGCCGAACGCGATCACGCCGAGCGGAAAGCCGATGTAGCCGGTGTTCGGATACGAGGCCGCGATCGCGTCGACGCTGGCGTCGGCCAGATGCCGGCCGCTCAGAAGACGCAGCGCGAGGATCAACGTGAACACGCTCACGCACGCAATCGAAAATGTCGCGACGAAAGCCGGCTGATACAGCTGGTGCCATGTGGCGTGCGCCATCGTGTCGAACAGCAGCGCGGGCAGCGCGAGCCAGACGACGAAGCGATTCAGTTCGGACGCGGAGTTCGGTCCGAGCACGCCGCGTCGACGGCACGCGAAGCCCGCGAAAATGAGGCCAAAAACGGGAAGCAGGATTTCGAGCGTGGCTAGCATCGGTGCAAAAGGGGACGTTCGGGCGTGCGCGGAACGGGCACGGAACTGAAGACCCGCCAGCGTAGCGAATTGCGTTGATACAATCCAATACTGTGTTGAGGGGCCGACAATACCTTTTTTGCATCGTCAATCCACGGGGGTGTCGTGATCGATGTCAAACCACTGCGCTACTTCGTGACGCTCGCCGACACGCGTCATTTCGGCCGGGCGGCGGCGCGGCTCAATCTGTCGCAGCCGCCGCTGAGCCGGCAGCTCGCGGCGCTCGAAGCGAGCCTCGGCGTCACGCTGATCGAGCGCAGTCCGCGCAGCGTCACGCTGACCGCGGCGGGCGAGCGCTTTTACGCGGATGCGAAGGCGATTCTCGCGTCGCTCGAACAGGCAGTCAGTAACGCCAGGGCCGCCGCGCACGGCGAGGCCGGCAAGCTCGAAATCGGCTTCACGATGTGCTCGGCTTACAGCGTGGTCCCCGGCTATGCGCGAGTGTTCGGCGCCGCGTATCCGGAGGTCGAGCTGAAGCTGCGCGAGGTCGTATCGAACGATCTGGCCGCGCAACTGCTCGCCGGCCACATCGACGCGGCGATCATGTTCCCGACCGTGCCCGACAAGTCACTCGCGACGCGCACGGTGCTCACCGAGCCGCTGTGCGTCGCGCTGTCGCGCAGCCATCCGCGCGCGCGGGCGCGCCGCTTGAAGATCGCGCAGCTGGCGGGCGAGCCGTTCGTGCTCGCCCTGGAAGAAGTCGCGCCGGGACTGCGCGCGACGATTGTCGAGCATTGCCGCTCGGGCGGCTTCGAGCCCGACATCCGCTTCGAAGTGCAGTTGCAGCAGACGGTGCTGAGTCTCGTCGACGAAGGCGTGGGGGTCGCGCTGGTGCCGTCGTCGATGCGCAAGGCGCAGCTTGCGGGCGTGGTGTTCCGGCCGCTCGCCGACGCGCCGCTGATCGAGCAGGTGCTCGCGTGGTCGCCGGCGAATCGGAATCCCTGCTTGGCGAGGTTTCTGGAATTGGCGTGAATGGGGCGCTGGCGCAGTCGGTCACGCACGCGCCGGCGAACTCGCGGGCGCGGGCTCGTCGGCGGGATAGCGCTGCGCGTCCTGTTTGATGCGCCGGCGAATCAGGAACGTCCACAGCGTCAGCGCCCCGTACACACCGTAACGCAGCGCCATGGATGCGAGCGCCGAGCGCGGATCGTTCGGCCATTGCAGCACGATCGCGCTGCGCACGATGTTCTCGCCGATCATGCCGACACCCCACACGAGCGTCATCAGACGGATATAGGCGGCGAGCGTCGGACGATTCCGCCAATGTTGCTCGAACAACTCGGCGCTGCGATGGTCTTCGCGCGACATCGTCGAGCGCGCCAGGTAGAACACGATCGGCTTGCGCAGCGCGAGCGACGCGAGAAACGTGATGCCGATGAAGCCCGACACCATCGGATCTTCGATCAATAGCAGACGCGCGTCGCTGAAGACGAGGCTCGTGGCAAGCGCCGGCAGCACGCCCGCGAGCACGAGTGCGCTCAGCGCGTCGACATGGTGATAACGCAGCAAATCCACCGTCATCCATGCGATCAGCGGCAATGCCGACGCGGCGAGTGCCCCCACCTGCCCCCAGTGCGGAAATGCGAGCCGGTAGGCAAGCCAGGGTAGCGCGACGTTGACGAGCAATGCGCTCAGGTAGCGCAGGCGGGATTTCATCGGCTGGGCTGTAGCGGTATGGAAGAAAGCACGCGTTGCGCATGCTGGTGCCGCGGTGAAAATCGGGTCGGCACGGGGGCGCGAACGTATGTGGGCAGTGTAGGGCGAAGTTGCTTTGGCTGCCGGGGTTGGCGGCGCGCAGCGAAAGGCTGGCGGAAGCGCGCTTCGCCGGGCGCGCGTCGTTATCGTTCGGATCCCGTAGCATCGGGGCGTCCGCAGGGGCGCGCCGCGTGCGGGTGCATCGGCGGCGCGCTGATTCGGTCGTCTGGTTTTAGCGGGCCTCGTCCGCCGCGCGACGCTGCGCGATCAGATCGGCGAGCCGCTCGACCTGTTGCCCTTGCGCATCGAAATTGCCCGCGTCGAGCCACTGCTCGTAGCACGAGCGCAACGCCGGCCATTCGCTGTCGATGATCGAAAACCATGCCGTGTCGCGATTGCGCTCGCGGTAGACGATCGCCTGGCGAAAGATTCCCTCGAACGTGAATCCATAGCGCAGCGCGGCCTTGCGCGACGGTTCGTTCAGCGAATCGCACTTCCATTCGAAGCGCCGGTAGCCGAGCTTGTCGAACACTTCGCCGAGCAGCAGGTACATCGCCTCGGTCGCGATGCGCGTGCGCTTGAGCAACGGCGAATAGGTGACGTGGCCCACTTCGATCACGCCGTTGGCCGGATCGATCCGCATCAGCGACAACGTGCCGACCGGCTTGCCCGTCGCGAGGTCGATGACCGCGTAGTGCAGCGGATCTTTTGATGCAGCCATCCGCGTCAGGTGCTCGCGATAGGCCGCGAGGCTGTCGAACGGGCCGACCGCCAGATAGGTCCAGTCGCGGCCGTCGGCGGCCGAGCGGTACGCGTCGAACAGGTCGGCCGCGTGGCGCGCGACGTCGACCGGCTCCAGTCGGCAATAGCGGCCGCTCAGCGGCTCGCGGCCCGGCGGCTGCGCGCCGTGCCAGCCCGGCACGGGCTTGCCGATCGCCTGGCCATAGTCGTTGCGTGTGGGTTCCATGTCTGTTCTCCTGTCGATGAATGGGCGATGCCGGAGGATGCCGATGCGTGTCGATGCGGGAACGATACGGCAAACGTGGTATGTTCAAAAGATCCACGACACGCTTATTCGATAGGTCCAGCCACCATGATCGAAATCATCGGACCGCTCGTCCATGCGGACGACGTCTTCGCCCCGAGCGGCGCCAGGGGGGCCACGCGGCCCGCGCCGCTGCAAAAGCAGCTGATCGAACGTCTGCAGCAGGCGATTCTCGCCGGTCGTCTGCCGGCCGGGTCGCTGCTGCCGTCGTCGCGGCTGCTTGCCGCCGAAATGGGCGTGTCGCGCAATACGGTCGTGATCGCTTACGAGCATCTCGCCGCGGTCGGCTATGTGATCGCCGATCGCCAGGGCACGCGCGTGAGTCCGCTGTCGAGCCCCGCCGCGCGCGGCGAGCGGGCCGCGGCGTCGGCCGCGCCGGAGGTCGCGTACGCGGCGCGCGTCGAGCAGTTCGCGGCGTCGCACAATCACGCCGACGACGCGTATGCGCTGACCCCCGGCACGCCCGCGCTCGACCGTTTCCCGCTCGCGGCATGGCGGCGCGCGCTCGAACGGGCGATGGAGCGCGCCTTGCCGCGTGCGCTCGGCTACGGCACGCCGGCTGGGGAGCCCGCGTTGCGCGACGCGATCGCCGCGCATCTGCGGATGGCGCGCGGCGTGCGCTGCGATGGGACGCAGGTCGTGATCACCGAGGGCGCGCAGGAAGCACTGAACCTGTGCGTGCGGCTGCTGACCAATCCCGGCGATATCGCATGGGTCGAGGACCCCGGCTATCGCGGCGCGAAGGCCGCTTTCAACGCCGGCGACTTGCGCATGCTGCCGATTCCCGTCGACGCCGAAGGCATGGCCGTGCCGGCCGACGCGTGGCGCACGCATCCGCCGAAGCTGATCTATACGTCACCAGCGCATCAGTATCCGACGGGCGCGGTGCTGTCGGTGGCGCGGCGGCTTGCGCTGATTACCGAGGCACGGCGCTGCGGCGCGTGGCTGATCGAGGACGATTACGACGGCGAGGTGCGCCACACCGGCGAGCCGATCGCGAGCATGCAGGGACTCGTCGACGGGGCGCCCGTGCTGTACGTCGGCTCGTTCAGCAAGACGATGTTTCCGGCGCTGCGGATCGGCTTCGTGGTGCTGCCTCGCGCGATCGCCGCGCACGCCGCTGTTGCGCTGCAAGAGATGCTGCGCGGCGGTCATCGGCTGGAGCAGCTGGCGCTCGCGCATTTCATCGAAAGCGGCGAGTTCGGGCGGCATCTCGGCCGAATGCGTCGGCTGTACCGCGAGCGCCAGCAGGCGCTGCGCGACGCGCTGGCCGAGCATTTTCCGGCGGCGACGATTCTCGGCGGCGATTGCGGCATGCATTTGACGCTGCGGCTGCCAGCATCGCTCGACGATCGCGCGCTCACGGCGCGGGCGCAGGCGCGGGGGCTCAGTCCGCGTGCGCTGTCGGGCTTCGCGATGGCGGCGTCGGAGCAGACGAATGGGCTCGTGATCGGGTACGGCAATACGGAGGCTGAGCGCCTGGGACCTGCGGTGGAAGCGCTGGCGGAACTGGTGCAAGAGATGCAGGGAGAGGCGCGACCGGCTGTGAAGCGAGCGGCGAAACCGAAGGCGAAACCGGCGGCGAAACCCACCGGGCAAGCCGCCGGAAAACCCGGCTCCCAGCCCCGCAAAAAGCCCACCCCGCAACGCCGTACGTCCGCCAATCCGGACATGTAAGTTTTACGTTTGTCCGCCTGGCCCATGTCGCGCTATCGTGTCGTATGCGCGGCGAATTCGCAGTTCCGATGTGCTGGTTTGCCCGCATGTGCCGCGGTTGGCCGGCCCGTCGCGGGGCGTGCCCGCGCGACAGGCGGAGCGCCCGCCGCGTCGTGCGCGTAGCGCCGGCGATGGGCACGAACAATGCATTGACTGTGGTTATCGATGACGATCTATCCGACCGGAGACGACATGAAGGAAATCGAACCGACCCCGTGGTTTGACCTTGCCATCCATACGCCCGCACGCGAAGGCTGGTACGAGGTGCAGTTGGCGAGCGGGGACACGGCGTTTGCAAAATTTGGCGACGGCGTGTGGACCGAAAAGCCGTTGCTCGTATTCACGCATTGGCGCGGCCTGTCCGCCGATCCGTCGAAAGCCGCGGACGGCGCGGCCGAATCGGTCAGCGCCGAAGCCACCGCGGCGCAGGGCGTGCGTGCCGCCTGGAACGCGTTCTTCCCGGGACTCGGCGACGAGCAGCACAAGCCGCTCAATGCGGTGCCGAACGGCAAGGCGCATCATTGAGGGTGCCTTGAAGTTCGCTTGAAGTCTGGTCGGGCGGCGGCTTGGGGCTGCTGCCCGGCAGCTCGATTCGTCCGTCATTCGCGCGCGGTTTCGCGGTTCGATTCGCCCCCGGAGTCACTTTCTCATCGCTCGGCCTTGCGCCGCACCGCATTTGTCCTGTCCCGCTACAATCGGCGTCATCCCTCCGACGCAAATCACGATGCCATGAACGCCACCCGAGAACCCGTGGAACTGTCGCGCGCGACTCAACTGCTCAATCACGGACCGGTCACGCTGATCACGAGCGCGCACGCTGGTCGATCGAACGTGATGGCCGCGTCATGGGCGATGCCCCT
The DNA here is from genome assembly GCF_004197395.1 of Paraburkholderia sp. UYCP14C. GTDB lineage: Bacteria > Pseudomonadota > Gammaproteobacteria > Burkholderiales > Burkholderiaceae > Paraburkholderia. The sequence continues at coordinate 267,543 of NZ_SELS01000001.1, forward strand.
CGATTTCAATCCGCCGAAGGTGGTGGTCGTCGTGGATAGCCGCACGCTGACGCGCCGCCTGATCGAAGCGAGCGGCGTGTTCGGGCTGCAACTGCCGAGCCGCGGTTTTGCCGCGCAAACGCTCGCGGTCGGCTCGCACCCAGGTATCGAACTCGACAAATTCTCCGCGTTCGATCTCAAGACCTTCCCCGCGCAGGAAATCGACGTGCCGATGCTGGACGGCTGCATCACGTGGATGGAGTGCAAAGTGATTCCGGACGACAGCCAGCGGCACGATCTGATCATCGGCGAGGTGGTGGCCGCGTATGCGGATAGCCGCGTGTATTCGCACAACCGCTGGCATTTCGGCGACGATCCCGATCTGCGCACATGCCATTACGTGGCCGGCGGCACCTTCTTCGCGACGGGCGATGCGTTCGAGGTGGCGCCCGTCGCAGCCCCGGTGCGGTGAACGGGCTTAGGTGCTTCGTTCGGTTTCGCCTTCGGCGAATGCTTTGAGCGCGTCGCCCGCGAGACGGTAACGCACCCATTCGCTCTGCGGCTCCGCGCCGATCGACTTGTAGAAGCCGATGGCCGGCTCGTTCCAGTCGAGCACGCTCCATTCGAAGCGGCCGCAGCCCGTTTCGCAGGCGATTTGCGCGAGATGGCGCAGCATCTGTTTGCCCGCGCCGCTGCCACGCGAGGCGGGCGAGACGTACAGGTCTTCCAGATAAAGCCCCTGCTTGCCGAGCCACGTCGAATACGAAAAGAAGTACACGCAAAAACCGACGGGCTCGCCGTTCATTTCGCAGATCAGCGCTTTCGCGGGCACGCCCTCAGAAAACAGGCTCTTCTCGATGTCTTTGACGCCGGCGACGACTTCGTGCTCGGCTTTCTCGTAGATCGCGAGTTCGGTGATGAAGTGCAGGATCAGGGTGGCGTCGGAAGCGGTGGCGGGGCGGATGTGGATCGTCAAGGCTAAGTGCTCGGTGAGTTCGGTGGTGACTCCTGCCGGCTGGCGGTACGCGCCAAATGCGCCGGCGTCGGAACAGACTCACATCGTAGCAAAGTGTCGAAGGCCCCGCCTCGAACGGACGGGGCCTGGGGGTGTTTCCTACAGACCCGAAGGCTCGCATTTGGTGTAGTAGGCAATAAGAGTGCAGCAATTCCAAGTCGGGAGATCGAAGCGGCTCCCGCCCGCTTCATCCTTTCGGCAACTCAGACTTACCGCGCCGCTTTCGTGGCTTGGGCTCCACGCCCACGCGCGGATCACGCTGCAGCACGAGCGCCGTGAGCTGCTCGACAGAGTCTTCGAACGAAGGATCCTCCTGCGGCACATAAAGCCATTTCCCGAGCACCGGGTGAGGCCTCAACGCAGGCATCTCGGCAATCAGAGCCGCGTGGCGATCCTGCGACGTACAGACGAGCAGCCCATTCCACGGCTTGTCGCGATCGGCGGCAACCAGACACAACAGGCCGTCGATATACGCGGCATCGCTACCAAACATCCGCCGACGCACATAAGTCGGATCGCGTTCGAACGCGTCGAAGATCCAGAGGAGCGAATTGCTGATCGAAGAGGGCATCGGCGGAAAATCTCGGGCAGCGGGTGGAATGAAGACGAGTTTACGTAATTTCTCCGAGCTCGGCAGCGAGCCGATTGAAGATCGAGCAAGTGCGGCTAGGTAAGATGTGCCCAACCTCGGCGACCATATCGGAACTCGCACGATCCAGACCATGCTAGCTCACACAGACGCCACCGCTGCCTACACGAAGCGCTTCGAAGCCGTTCTCGCCTATATCGACGCAAACCTCGACGGCGATTTGTCGGTAGACGCGCTAAGCCGCATCGCAAACTTCTCGAAGTTCCATTTTCATCGACAGTTTGCCGCGTACGTCGGCGTGCCGGTCGCACGCTACGTGCAATTGATGCGCTTGCGTCGCGCGGCTCGCCGTCTCGCGTCGCAGGCGTCCTGCTCGGTTCTTGATGCCGCGCTTGACGCGGGCTTCGACAGTCCCGAAGCCTTCAGTCGCGCGTTCAAGCGTGTGTTCGGCATGTCGCCGAGCGCGTTTCGACGGCATCCGGCATGGCATATCTGGAGTGCGAGTTTTATCGTTCCCTATCTTTCGAGGAAACTGACCATGCAAGTGAAAATCGTCGAATTTGCGGAAACTCGCGTTGCCGCGCTCGAGCATCGTGGTTCACCTGGACTCGTCAATCAGAGTGTGCACAAGTTCATCGATTGGCGGATTCAAAGCGGACAATCTCCAGTGGAGTCGAGCAGGACCTTCGGCATTCCGCACGGCAATCCGGACACGTTGCCAGCTGAGGAATTCCGCTTCGATATCTGCGGGGAGATCGACGTACCGGTCGCGCCGAATGATTACGGCGTGCGCGAACTCGTGATTCCGGGCGCACGGTGCGCGGTGGTTCGGCACATCGGATCGACCGATCACATCGGCGAAACGATCTACCCGATCTATCGCGACTGGCTGCCTTCGAGTGGAGAAGAGTTGCGGGATCAGCCGCTGTTTTTCCACTACCTGAGCGTCTATCCTGAGACGCCGCTGGATCAGTGGCAGACCGACATCTACATTCCGTTGATGTGATTGAGGGGTGGGGCTAATGTCCGAAACCACAGTTAGTTCGAACTCCAATTCAATTCTGACATCGGTATCAGTTGCATTGAGGTGATGAATGCTGAATTGCTCATTCGGAAAAAAATGCAATTGCGAAATGTACCTTGGGAATAGGGCCCCGGTCTCTGCGAATAGTGCGTCGAATACGGGTTTATATCGATCCAGGCTCAAGGCCATGACAGTAGCCGAAAAGGCGGTTCCGCTTTGCACACCTTGCGTCATCACTGGAACCACCCAATACACGCACATGTCAATAAAAGATGTCACCCTTCCATTTTGGGGAGATATCAAATGGCTGCCACGCAATCTGGGGCAATGTCCCTCTCCGATGCGGACGCTCGGCGCCAGTTGCGCCGCGCTGTCATTGCCAGCACGATCGGTACCACGATCGAATGGTATGACTTCTTCCTGTATAGCACCGTCACAGGTCTGGTATTCGCGAAGCTGTTTTTTCCTGAATCGGACCCGCTCGTCGGCACCTTGCAGGCTTTTCTAATTTACGCTGTCGGCTTTATTGCGCGACCGGTGGGCGCGGCGATTTTCGGCCACTATGGCGATCGCATCGGACGTAAAGCCACGTTAATCGTGACGCTATTGCTGATGGGACTCGCGACGTTTGCGGTGGGTTTTGTTCCGACCTACGCGACGATCGGCATCTGGGGGGCAATCGCGCTCACGGTGCTGCGTTTCATTCAGGGTGTGGGCGTAGGAGGCGAGTGGGGTGGATCGGTGTTGATGTCGATGGAATGGGCACGCACCAACAAGCATCGCGGTTTCGTCGCGTCCTGGCCGCAGTTCGGCGTACCTGCCGGATTGTTCCTTGCGAATCTGGTGGTGTTGGCCACGAGCCAGATCTCTGGCAGCGCGTTTCTCACGTGGGGCTGGCGGGTGCCGTTTTTCCTCAGTATCGCGCTCGTCGCGATCGGCCTATATATCCGCTTGAGCATCCTCGAGACGCCGATCTTCGCGAAGCTTCTCGCCGAGCACAGAATCGAAAAGGCGCCGATGCGCGAAGTATTGCGCCGGCAGCCTAAAGACATTCTTCTGTCGGCTCTTGCGCGCATGGCGGAGCAGGCGCCTTTCTATATTTTCACGGCCTTTATCTTCACCTATGGTGTGATGAGTCTGGGCGTCACGCGCGATCTGCTGCTCACGGCGGTGCTGGCCGCTTCGGTGCTGGAATTCGCCATGATTCCGCTGTTCGGCCACGTGTCAGATCTGATCGGCCGTCGGCGCATGTACGTGATCGGTGCAGCTGCTGTCGGGCTATTCGGCTTCCTGTACTTCTTTATGGTCGGAACGCGTAACCCGATGTGGATCTTCGCGGCCATCGTGCTTTCGCTGGTGCCGCATGCAATGATGTATGGTCCGCAGGCCGCGTTGATCGCCGAATCGTTCACCGGGCGCTTGCGCTACAGCGGCGCGTCGATGGGTTATCAGTTGGCTTCCGTGATCGCTGGCGGTCCGGCACCGTTGATTGCGACTGCGCTCTATGCTTACTTCCATTCAGGATTTGCGGTGGCGTGGTATGTGTTCGGGTGTGCGGTGATCAGCGTGGCCGCTGCCATGCGATTGGGCGATTACACAAATAAAGACATTTCGCAGGAATACGACGACGTGCATGCGTTGCATGCCCATAGACATGCCACTCCTTGATCGATCGAGCGGATGGCCGGTCATAGCGGCCATCCGCCGAATCAACCATCAACTTTTCAGCGGCAACCAGACTTCGACTCCACCCATTCCCGTCACCGGATCGAAATGCTCGCCATAGCGTTCGAAATGCGGTGCATCGGCAGGCACGTGCCCCGAGGCGGGCAACCACTGATTCCAGATCGTGTTCATCGTGCGACGAATGCCCGAGATATGCTCGCGATGACTAAACACCGCGTAGCGTTGCGCGGCGATGCGCACACGGCTCAACTCCGGCGGCAACGCCGAAAAATCGCTGACTTCGACGCCGCACATGTAGTCGAAGTTGCCCAGTTCATCGGCGTTATAGCCAACGCCATAAGCGACCTTGCCGACCTGTCCCGGCACCCTGCCGTACCAGGCGCCAAAGCGCTGCCATTGGGATGGAATCGCCTTGCTGCTGTCGCACGTATAGCGCTCGCTCAGTCCGGCGATGAGAAACGGCTTGCCGTCTTCGAAGCGCGGCGGTTCCAGATGAGTCAGAAGGGTTTCGTCCATTTTGATCGGCTCCACGATGCTCAGGTTGTCGAGATGACCCCGCGCGCGCAGCGCGTCGGGCGTGAGCCCGAACTGCTCGCGAAACGCACGCGTGAATGCTTCGTGAGAGCCGTAGCCGGCGTCGATGGCGACCGCGAGGATGTCGGGCGCACCATCGGCGAGACCTCGTGCTGCCTCGCTCAAACGCCGTGCGCGAACGTAGCGCATCACCGGCATTCCGGTGGCCGCTTCGAACGCGCGCGCCAGATGAAAGCGCGATACGCAGCCGCAGCGGGCGATGTCATCGAGCGTCACCTCGCCGGCGAAGTGGCTTTCGATATACCAGAGTGCTTTTCCAACCGGGTTCATCTCGGCTCTCATGTCAGCATGAAGCCAGCATAGTGGGCGGCGAACTTACGCATTTGATCGCGCTTGCGGTTTTGCAGTCGCGGCGGAGGGCGCAGCCGAATCCGCCACGTCACCGTGCACGCTCGCAGCGCCACCCGCCTGCCCCGTTCTCAACAACGCTCCACCCAATACGCCGGCCGTCGCCGCAAAAACCGCCCCGAACAGAAACGCGGCGTGATACCCGCTGTTCAGCGCAACCGCCGCGCTCGACGACGTCAACATCGTCTCGGTACGCGCCGCGGCAACACTCGCGAGCACCGCGAGCCCGAGCGCCCCGCCCATCATGAACGACGTATTGACGATGCCGGAGGCGAGGCCCGAATCTGCGGGATCGACGTCGCTCATCGCGGCGAGCAGCAGCGGATTGAAGGCGATGCCGGCACCGAAGCCGAGCAGGATCATGCCGGGCAGCACGTCGGGCACGAAGCTGCCGTCGACGGGTGCACGCGCAAACAGCGCCAGCCCGCATGCCGCGATCAGCAGGCCCGCCGCGAGCGGCCCGCGCAGGCCGAAGCGCATCACCACGCGCGCCGACACACCCAGCGAAAAGAGTCCCATGATCAGGTTCGCGGGCAGAAACGCAAGCCCGACCTGCAACGGCCGATAGCCGAGCACGCGCTGCAGATACAGCGCCGAAATAAAGAACCATGCGAACATCGCTGCTGCCCACAACACGCCGACCACATTCGCGGTCGCGACATTGCGCAAGCGCAGCAGACCGAGCGGCATCAACGGATGCTCGACTCGCGCTTCGATGATGAGGAACGTGGCCAGCAGCGAGAGCGCGATGAGCAGCAGGCCGAGCGTTTGCTCCGAGAGCCACCCCGCTTCGTTGCCGTTGACGATCGCATAGACCGCGAGCATCAGCGATGCGGTCACGCTGAGCGCGCCGGCCACGTCGAGCCGTTCACCGTGGGCGTGCCCGCGTGCGGCGGGCAGTAGCGCGAGGCACAGCGCGTATACCGCAATGCCGATCGGCAGATTGACCAGAAAGATCCAGTGCCAGCTCAACAGATTGGTGAGCAGTCCGCCGAGCAGCACGCCGATGCTGCCTCCGCCCGCGCAGACGAAGCCATATACACCCATCGCCTTCGCGCGTTCGCCGGGTTCAGTGAACAGATTCATGATCAGCGACAACGATACCGCCGAGACGATCGCACCGCCGAGACCTTGCACGGCGCGCGCTGCGACCAGCAGCACTTGCGAATTCGCGAGGCCGCAGGCGAGCGATGCGAGCGTGAACAGCGTAATGCCGCACAGGAACAGCTTGCGGTGTCCGTACAGATCGCCGAGCCGTCCACCGAGCAGCAGACAGCCGCCGAACGTCAGCATGTAGGCATTGACGACCCATACCAGCGAGGTTTCGCCAAAGCCGAGGTCGGCGGCGATGGACGGCAGCGCGACGTTCACGATGGTCGTGTCGAGCACGATCATCAGCACGCCGAGGCAGAGCACCATCAGCGCGAGCCAACGTTGTCTGCCATGCAGGGAATGGGTCATGCGGGTGCCTCTTTGCGCGGATTCGGTCGATTGCCGACGATTGGCTTTCGAGTCTAGCACCGGCACATTTCGCGTCCAACTACGAAATCCTGGGCGGCGGCGCGCCGTCGCGCGTCAGTCGCCGCCGAGAATGTCGTACTTGCCGCCGCGTTCGAGCGCGCGCTGATACGCGGGCCGCGCGTGGATGCGCCGCAAGAACTCGCCTATCGCGGTCAATTGCGCGGCCACGGCGCCGCGTGCGGTGGCGGCTTCGAGGGGGAAGCTCATTTGCACGTCGGCGGCGGTGAAGTCGTTGCCGGCGAACCAGCCGGTTGCACCGAGTTCGCTGTCGATATAGCCGAGATGCAGTCGCAATTGCGGATCGACGAAGTTCGCCTGCAAGCTCGTCGCGATCTTGCGCGCAATCGGCTTCGCGAAGAACGGCATCCGCGCACCGCCGATGCGTCGGGCGATGAGTTTGAGCAGCAGCGGCGGCATCGCGGAGCCTTCCGCGTAGTGCAGCCAGTACGTATAGCGTAGCCGCTCCGGCGTGCCCGGCGGCGGTGCGAAACGCCCCGCGCCGTACCTGTCGACGAGGTACTCGATGATTGCGCCGGACTCGGCGATCGTGAGGCCGTCGTCGGTGATGACGGGCGACTTGCCGAGCGGATGGACCGCGCGTAGTTCGGGCGGCGCGAGCATCGTGTCTGGATCGCGCTCGTAACGCTTGACCTCGTACGGCACGCCGAGTTCTTCGAGCAGCCACAGCACGCGTTGCGAGCGGGAGTTGTTCAGATGATGGACGGTGAGCATGAGCGGCGCACGGTGATGGTTGGAGCGCTACATGATAGGCGCGTTGTGTGGAGGCGGGCTTCTAGTCGATGCCGCTATACACGAAGAACGGCTATCGAATCGCCTCGCGTCAGTTAAAGAAATGCTTCGGAACCCGAAGTGGCGATGCAAATGCGACGAACAACGCGTATGACCTCAGCATCACGTTTGCGGCAACGACGTGTACATATAGCGGCATCTCCATGACGGGAATGGCGCTTTACGATTCCACCGACTCGACGCTTTATGGCGCGACGTCAAAGGTCGATCAAACCGCGGGGATCGTTTTCGTGGTGAAGAAGACGTCGACGTCCTGATCGGCAACGGTCTTCCGCAACGAACATCTTCGACGGCCCGGGATTCCATTTCGAGCCGTCGAAGACAATGCACCATCAAACCTTCGACCTATCCCCCATCAACCCATTCGACGGCAACGTCTCATCGAGCAACTTCCTCGCACTTTCGATCCCCGCCACCGGCAAGCCATCGGGATTGAGCAGCCCCACCTGCACGAGCACCGAAGCCTGATCCCAGTAGATGTGCTCGTTGTACAGCTTGTCGCCGCGGAAGCACACGACGGCGAGCATCGGCACCTCGAAGTACTTGCCGGTCGGCGCGACGCCCGGCAGCAGCCAGTCGATCTCGCAGCTATGCGTGCAGCTGAAAATGAATTCGTCGACGATGCGGTCCGAGCCGATCGTGCGCGAAATCGGTATCAGTTTGGTGTCGGGCGGATTCGAGTTGACGAAGTGACGTGTGTAAAAGCGCTTCAGCTTGTCGTGCCCGACGCCGCCCGTCATCGTCGGTACGTGATTGACGTAGGGCTCGGCGACCATCGTCGGCATCACCGCGTCGACGTCGCGGGTCGCGAACTCGTGATAGCAATGCGCTTCCCACAGCGCGTTCAGGTCGTATACGGGACCGAGCACCTTGCGCAGCAGCGCCAGCGTGCGCGAGTACGCCATCATCGCGGCGGGCTTGTCGTATTGCTTGCGCTGCGGCGCGGCGAACGCATGATCGCAGCCGGGATACACGTATTGCTCGATTTGCGGCCGCGTGCGCAATGCGACGCCGATGCGCTCGCGCGTTTCAGGCGGGCAGTGCGCGTCGTTTTCAGGGAAGTGGAACACCATCGGGCAGTTGATCGCCGATACTTCGTCGAGATGCGCTTCGAGGCCCACGCCGTAGTAACTGACCGCGCAATCGACGTCGGTGCGCGCCGCGCTCAGAAACGCGAGCTTGCCGCCGAGGCAGTAGCCCACCACGCCGACCTTGCCCGCCTGCTCGGGTAATTCGCGCAATGTGGCGATCGTGGCGGCGATGTCCTTGACCGCGACATCGGCGTCGAACTGGCCCAGGTAGCCGAGCGCTTCTTTCATGTCGGCGTCGCTGTAGCCGAGCGAGATGCCGGGCTTAATGCGCCAGAACAGATCGGGCACGAGCACGACGTAGCCTTCTTCGGCGTAGCGATCGGCGGTCGCTTTCATCGAGTCGTTGACGCCGAAGATTTCCTGCAGCAGCACGAGCCCCGGGCCCGAGCCCTGCGCGGGCCGCGCGACGTATGCGTTGAAACGGTCGCCATCGTGGGCGACGACTTCGATGAAAGAGCCGGCCATGCAGTCTGCCTCCAGTCTCACGAAAGATAGGGGTTACGCCATCATGCGCAACTCGAAACGTTTGAGCTTGCCGGTTTCGGTGCGCGGCAGCGCACCGACGAACGTGATGACGCGGGGATATTTATAAGGTGCGACGTTATTCTTAACGAAATCCTGCAGTTGCGCGACCAGTTTATCGTCGGCCGTGTAGCCGGGGTTCAGCACGACGAAAGCCCGCACGATCTGCCCACGCGTTTCGTCGGCCACGCCGATCACGCCGCATTCGGCCACCGCCTCGTGCTGCATCAGCACGCTTTCCACTTCGGGACCGGAGATGTTGTAGCCGGCCGACACGATCATGTCGTCGGCGCGCGCCTGGTAGAACACGTAGCCGTCCGCGTCGAGATAGACCGAATCGCCCGGCAGGTTCCAGCCGCCGCGCACGAAGCGCTGCTGTCGTTCGTCGGCCAGATAGCGGCAGCCGGTCGGGCCGCGCACCGCGAGTTTGCCGATCGTGCCGGGCGGCACGGGTTGCATGTCGTCGTCGACGGCTTGCACGACGTAGCCCGGCACCGCGCGGCCGATCGCGTTCGGCCGGATCTCCGCGCCTTGCGACGAAATGAAGATGTGGATCAACTCGGTGCCGCCGATGCCGTCGATCATGTCGATGCCGGTCGCCTCACGCCACTGACGCCGCGTCGAATCGGGCAGCGCCTCGCCGGCCGACACGGTCTTCTGCAGCGAGGACAGGTCGTGTTGCGCGACGAGCCGCGCCATCTGCCGATAGAACGTCGGCGCGGTGAACATCACGGTCGCATGAAAACGCTCGACCACCTCGAGCAAGGTCTGCGGCGTGAGCTTTTCGACGAGCACCGTCGACGCACCGACGCGCAGCGGAAAGCACAGCAGCCCGCCGAGCCCGAATGTGAACGCGAGCGGCGGCGTACCGCAGAAGATGTCGCTCGAGGAAGGCTTCAGCACGTGACGCGGGAACAGATCGCACATCGCGATCATGTCGCGATGGAAATGCATGCAGCCTTTCGGCGCACCGGTCGTGCCGCTCGTGAACGCGATCAGGCAGACGTCGTCGGCGGCGGTGTCGCATGCGGTGAAGTGCTCGGGCTTGTTGACGGCGAGCGTTTCGAGCGAATCGGAGGAGTCGTCGTGAAAGCGGCGTGTCTGCTTCAGCACCGCGCAGTAGAGCTCGTCCTGTGGATTCGTGCAACGTTCGAGTTCCGCGGTCAGGCGCGTGTCGCAAAGCGCGGCGCTGACCTGCGCTTTCTCGATGATCTGCTTGAGCTCCTTCGCGCGCAGCAGCGGCATGGTCGGCACGGCGACGAGCCCGGCCTTCAGCGCAGCGAGTGTGGCGACGGCCATCTGCAACGTGTTCGGCCCGCGCAGCAGCACGCGGTTGCCGGGGCGCAAGCCCATTTCATCGACGAGCACATGCGCGCTGCGGTTCACCAGCGCGAGCAGTTCGCCGTATGTGGTTGCTTGCGGCTTGCCGTCCACGTCGGACCAGATCGCCGGGCGGTCGCGATGTCCCGCCTCGATAGTCCGCTCCAGCAGTTCGGTCGCGCAGTTCAGCCGTGCTGGATAGGCGACGTCCGGATTGTCGAGCAGAAAGACGGGCCATTGATCCTGTGGCGGAAGATTGTCGCGCGCGAAAGTATCGACGTGTGCTGACGGTTCCATCATGGTCTCCCGGGGCGATGAGCCGGAAAATGCGCTTCGTTCTGTGTGAGGGACTTGCGTGTGGGTTCGGTACTTGTACGACGTTCAGTGGGGAATCACCGCGGTGGCTTCGATCTCGACCTTCGCGCGGTCCTCCATCAGCGCCACGACCTGCACCGCGCTCATCGCGATGTCGTAGTCGCCGATCAGTTCGCGAAACGCTCGGCCGATGTCCTTCAGCGACGCGAGGTATTCGCGCTTGTCGGTCACGTACCACGTGAGGCGCACCAGGTGTTCGGGCTTGCCGCCCGCTTCGCGCAGCACGGCGAGCAGATTCTTCAGCGCCTGCTCGGACTGCTGCGCGAAGTCGTCGGTATGGAACTGCGCCTGTTCGTCCCAGCCGATCTGGCCGGCGATGAACACCTGCGTGCCGGTCGCCGCGACGCCGTTCGCATAGCCGCGCGGTTTGACCCAGCCGGCGGGAAGGAGAGCTTTTTTCATCAGCGATCAGCCTCGATGGAAGAGGACGATGGGGCATACGCCGCGAGCGCGCTCGCGATGTCGCCAGGAATATCGATCGATTTGCCGCTGTCGAACGACATGAACACCAGCACCTGTTTCGAGCGAAAGCGCGTTTCGCCGTTGCAATGGCCGTGAATCTCGATGCCGAGCGAACTGCGGCCGATGGTGCGCACCTCGAGCGTGAGCAGGATCGTTTCGCCCATGCGGCTCGGCCGCGAGAACTCGCAGTCGAGTTTGACGGTCGGCAGGCCGACGCGGCGCTGCGCGATCATGTGCGCGTAGTCGATGCGCAGGCCCTCGTTGAACCAGTCTTCGACGAGCACGTTGGTCATCACGAGGTACTGCGGGAAATAAACGATGCCGGCGGGATCGCAGTGCGAGAAGCGGATGCGTACCGGCCGCTCAAATGACTGGCTCATTGCGCGTTCCCATTGGCGGCGGCATGCGCCTTCAACAGATCGCGGCCGACGACCAACTGCTGCACCTCGGTCGCCCCTTCGTAGATGCGCAGCGCGCGGATCTCGCGGTACAGCATCTCGACCGCGGTGCCGCTTTGCACACCCATGCCGCCGTAAAGCTGCACGGCCGCGTCGATCACCTGCTGCGCGCCTTCGCTCGCGTGCCACTTCGCCATCGCCGCTTCGCGTGTGACGTTTTCGCCCTGGTCGCGCAGCCACGCGGCACGATAGACGAGCAGCGCGCTGCTGTCGATCGTCAACGCCATCTGCGCGAGCTTCGCCTGCGTCAACTGAAAGTCGCCGAGCGTCTGGCCGAACATCTTGCGCGACGCCGCGCGTTCGAGGCCTTCGGCCATCGCATGACGCGCAAAGCCGAGCGATGCGGCGGCCACCGACGTGCGGAAAATATCGAGCGTGCGCATCGCGATCTTGAAGCCTTCGCCGGGCGCGCCGAGCATCTGGCTCTTCAGCACGCGCGCGTTCGCGAAGCGCAGGCGCGCGAGCGGATGCGGCGCGATCACGTCGATGCGCTCGGCGATCTCGAGGCCCGGCGTTTGCGCATCGACGATGAATGCGCTGATGCCGCGCGCGCCCGGTGCTTCGCCGGTGCGCGCGAACACCACGTAGAAGTCCGCGATGCCGCCGTTCGAAATCCACGTCTTCTCGCCGTCGAGCACGTAGTAGTCGCCACCTTCGCGCGCGGCCAGCGCCATCGCCGCGACGTCCGAGCCCGCCTGCGGCTCCGACAGCGCGAACGCGGCGATCGCCGTGCCGCTCGCGACGCGCGGCAGATAGCGCGACTTCTGCTCGTGCGTGCCCGCGAGCGAGATCGCGCCCGAGCCGAGCCCTTGCATCGCCAGTGCGAAATCGGCGAGGCCCGAATAGCGCGCTAGCGTTTCGCGCAGCAGGCACACGGCGCGCGTGTCGATCGTGTCGCCGTGACCGCCGTACGCGACGCCGCCGACACCGTATTTCAGCCAGCCGGCCTGGCCGAGTTCGCGCACCAGCAGACGGCAGGTTGCATCGGTGTCGCCATGTTCTTCGTGCGTCAGATGCGCGCGGCACCATGCGTCGATGCCTGCTGCGAGTTCGCGATGACGCGGCTCGAAAAACGGCCACGCGAGCGGACTGTGCAGATCGATCGAGGTGTTCCGATGGTCGGCGCTCAACTCAGTCTCCTTCGAACACGGGACGCGTCTTTGCCGCGAACGCGTTGTACGCGCGCTCGAAATCGCGCGTGCCCATGCAGATCGCCTGCGCCTGCGCTTCGGATTCGATCGCCTCGTCGATGCTCATGCTCCATTCCTGGTGCAGCATCTTTTTCGTCATGCCGTGCGCGAAGGTTGGGCCGGATGCGAGATCGGCGGCGAGCTTCCGGGCTTCTTCGAGCAGCGCGGCCGGATCGCACAGGCGGTTATAGAAACCCCATGCGTGAGCTTCGTCGCCGCTTGCCGAGCGGCCGGTGAACAGCAACTCGGCGGCGCGTCCCTGGCCGATGATGCGCGGCAGCATCGCGCACGCGCCCATGTCGCAACCGGCGAGGCCGACGCGTGTGAACAGGAACGCGAGCTTGCTGCGCGCGGTGGCGAGGCGCAGGTCGGAGGCCATCGCGAGGATCGCGCCGGCGCCCGCGCAGACACCGTCGACGGCCGCGATGATCGGTTGCGGGCAATGGCGCATTGCCTTGACGAGGTCGCCGGTCATACGCGTGAACAGCAGCAGCTCGGGCATCGGCAAGTCGATCAGCGGCGCGATGATGTCGTGCACGTCGCCGCCCGAGCAGAAGTTTTCCCCCGCGCCGTGCAGCACGACGGCTTTCACGTCGGTCGCGTAGGCGAGGTCGCGGAACAGGTCGCGCAGTTCCGCATACGATTCGAAGGTCAGCGGGTTCTTGCGCTCGGGGCGGTTCAGCGTGATCGTCGCGACCTTGCTGGTCACCGACCAGCCGAAATGCTTCGCCTCGTAGCCTGCCAGGGTCAGGCGGTTGCCGGCCAACAGCGCGTCGGCGGTGGATCGTGTCATGTATTCCTCCAGTGCGAAGTCAGCTTTTCAGGCTGTCGAGCAGATGCTGCTTGAGCTTGCCGAGGTCCTGATGGGTCTGCATCTTCTCGTCGAGGTTCAGCCCACCGAACATTTCGACGACCCATTGCTCGTGCGCGACGGCCATTCGGTCGAACGCCTTGCGGCCATCGGGTGTCAGGCACACGCTGATCGAGCGGCGGTCGTTCGGATCGGTATCGCGCGCGACGAGCCCTTCTTTTTCGAGCTGATCGGTGATGCCGGTGACGTTGCCGCCCGTCACCATCAACCGGCGCGACAGTTCGGTCATCTTCAGGCCTTCGGGGTGACGTTCGAGCTGCGCCATCAGGTCGAAACGCGGCAGCGTGGTGTCGAATTCGGAGCGCAGACGTTTGCGCAATTCGGCCTGCACGAGGTTGGTGGTGGTCAGCATGCGCAGCCACAAGCGCAGGCCCATGTGGCTGTCCGCACCGGTGCTCATTTCGAGGTCCACGACGTTCTCCGCAGGTTGGGCGATGCCTTTGCGCGACGGCTTCGCATCGGATGCCGACTTCTTTGCTTGCGTTGATTTGCTCACATCACTTCTCCACCCGAAATGGAAATGGCTTGCCCCGTGATCGCATCCGAGCCGGGTCGGCACAGCCACAACACCGCGTTCGCGACCTGCTCCGGACTCACGAAGCGGCGCTGCGGATTCGAGCGCAGCAGCGTTTCGCGTGCCTGTTCTTCGGTGCGCGAGGTCTTGCTCGTGATCTGTTCGAGCGATGCATGCAGCAGCTCGGTTTCGGTGTAGCCGGGGCACACGGCATTGACGGTGATGCCGCGCGTCGCGGTTTCGAGCGCGAGCGAGCGCGTGAGACCGATTACGCCGTGCTTCGCGGCGCAATACGCGGCGACGTACGCATAGCCGATCTGTCCCGCGGTGCTCGCGACGTTGACGATGCGGCCATGGCCACGCTCGAGCATGCCCGGCAGCACGGCGCGGGTGCCGAGAAACACGCCGGTCAGATTCACGTCGAGCATGCGTTGCCACAGCGCGATATCGGTGTGCGTGAACGGCGCGGCCTGCGCCTGGCCGGCGTTGTTGACGAGGATATCGACGGCGCCCGCCTGATCGAAGGCGCGCGTCACTGAGTCTTCCTGCGTGACGTCCACGCTGATACATGCGACGTCGCCGAGCGCCGCGCATTGCTCGCGCTGCGCGTCGAGCCGTTGCGCGTTGCGGCCCATCAGCGTGACGCGCGCGCCGACGCGCAGCAGCGCCTGCGCGATCGCCGCGCCGATGCCGCTGCCGCCGCCGGTGACGACCGCGTGTTGTCCGGCGAGAGAAGTGTCTGAGGTGTTCACACGGTTCCTTCGGCGCGTTGCGCGCGTTGTTGCGCCGTCAGGCTGGCATTGGCGATGGCCTGCGCGCGCTCGCGTTCGAGGTTGCGTTCGAGCTGCATTTTCGCGGCGGTGTAGGGCTTCGGCCACGCGACGTCGAGATAGCCGATCTTGGCTGCTTCGTTCAACGTCCACGACGGATTCGCGAGATGCGGACGCGCGATCGCGCACAAGTCCGCGCGACCCGCTGCAATGATGCTGTTCACGTGGTCCGCTTCGGAAATCGCGCCGACCGCGATCGTCGCGATGCCGGCTTCGTTGCGCACGCGATCGGCAAACGGTGTCTGGAACATGCGGCCGAACACGGGCTTCTCTTCCTTGCTGACCTGGCCCGACGACACGTCGATCATGTCCGCGCCGGCTGCCTTGAATGCTTGCGCGATCTTCACGGCATCGTCGGGCGTATTGCCGCCTTCGACCCAATCGTGCGCCGAAATCCGCACCGAGATCGGCTTGTCTTGCGGCCACACCGCGCGGATCGCGCTGAATACCCGCAGCGGATAACGCAGACGGTTTTCGAGCGAGCCGCCATACGCGTCGGTACGTTGATTCGTGAGCGGCGACAGGAAGCTCGACAGGAAATAGCCGTGCGCGCAGTGCAGTTCGAGCCAGTCGAATCCGGCTTCGATCGACATGCGCGTCGCCTCGACGAACTGCTGCTCGATGGCGCGCAACTCCTCGTGGGTGGCTTCGCGCGAATGCTGGCTGATACCGCGCAGATACTGCTGCGGCGAGGCCGAAACGAGCGGCCAGTTGCCTTCGTCGAGCGGCTGATCGATGCCTTCCCACGCGACTCGCGTCGAACCTTTCGCGCCGGAATGGCCGAGCTGGATGCCAATCTTCGCGTCCGATTGCAGGTGCACCAGATCGACGATGCGTTTCCACGCGGCCAGATGCTCGGGCGCGTACATGCCGGGACATCCCGGCGTGATGCGGGCTTCGGGCGACACGCAGGTCATCTCGGTCATCACGAGCGCGGCGCCGCCCATCGCACGCGCGCCGAGATGCATCAGGTGATAGTCGCCGGCCACGCCGTCTACCGCGGAGTACTGCGCCATCGGCGAGACCATCACGCGATTTTTCAGCGTGACGCCGCGCACCGTGAAGGGCGTGAACATCGGCGGAATCGAATGCCTGTCCGTTGCGCGCTCGACGCCCGCGCGCTTCGCGAGCCAGTCCTCGAAGCCGGACAGATACTGCGAATCGCGCTCGCGCAGGTTCTCGTGCGAGATGCGCTGCGAGCGCGTGAGCAACGAATACGCGAACTGTTCCGGCTCGAACGACGTATAGCGGTCGACGTGCTCGAACCATTCGGTCGAGTTGCGCGCGGCGTTCTGGATGCGCAGCACGTCGACGCTGCGCACTTCGGTGTAGTGCTTCAACGCGGCGGCCAGATCGTCCTGATGCTCACCCGGGTGCGCGCTGATGCTGTTTGCGAGTTCGATCGCGTCTTCGAGCGCGAGCTTGGTGCCCGAGCCGATCGAAAAGTGCGCGGTGTGCGCGGCGTCGCCCATCAGCACGATCGGCGTTCGCGTGCCGTTCGCATTGCTGCGCCAATGCACCCACTCCTTGTTGACGACGCGCGGAAATCGGATCCATTGCGACGAGCCGCGCAGATGCGACGCGTTCGACATCAGCGCGTTGCCGTCGAGGTACTTCGCGAACAGCTTCTCGCAGAACGCGATGCTGTCTTCCTTGCTCATTTCGTCGAGACCGGCCGCGCGCCACACGCGTTCCGGTGTTTCGACGATGAAGGTCGAGGTTTGATCGTCGAAGCGGTAAGCGTGCGCCTGGAACCAGCCGAATTCGGTTTCCTCGAACGCGAACGTGAACGCGTCGAACAGCTTCTTCGTGCCGAGCCACACGAAGCGGCAGTCGCGCACGTCGATGTCGGGCTGATAGGTGTGGGCGTATTTCTGGCGCACGACGCTGTTCAGGCCGTCGCTCGCGATGATCAGGTCCGCGTCGTAGGTGCTGTCGTCGACGACCTGGGTTTCGAACACGAGCTTTACGCCGAGTTCTTCGCAACGTGCTTGCAGGATATTCAGCAGACGTTTGCGACCGATGCCGCAGAATCCGTGGCCCGACGAGCGCACGCTGCGGCCGCGAAAGTGAATCTCGATGTCGTCCCAGTGATTGAACGCGTCGAGAATCGCTTCGGCGCTCGGGGCGTCGGCGGCGCGCAGATTGCCGAGCGTCTGGTCGGAGAACACGACGCCCCAGCCGAAGGTGTCGTAGGGGCGGTTGCGCTCGATCACCGTGACTTCATAGCCGGGGTTGCGCTGTTTCATCAACAGACCGAAGTACAAACCGGCCGGACCGCCGCCGATACAGACTATGCGCATGCTGGTTCCCCAAAAATGGACGCTGCCGTGGGATTAATTTAGGTTTTGATAGTTTAGATGTCAAGTAAATGTTGAGAAGCCCCAGCGCCTTCCGTCCGACATCTCCATCCAGGGTATACCCAATTCGCAAGCCGATTTGCGTGCGAACCTATTGCGCAAATAAATTTGCGAGAAGATACTCATCGCAAGTCGGTTTGCCGTTGTTCTTCAACCCCACTTCGAAGAGGTCGTCATGAAACTCGTAGCAAAGCTCGCCGCGGCTGCACTCGTCGCTGTCTCTGTCCTCGGTCATGCCGCGCGGGCCGACACTTTGCTGGTCGCCTGCGACACGGCGTTCGTGCCGTTCGAATTCAAGCAGGGCGACAAATACGTCGGCTTCGACATCGACCTGTGGGAAGCCATCGCGAAGGACCTGAAGCTCGACTACAAGCTCCAGCCGATGGATTTCAGCGGCATTCTGCCGGCGCTGCAAACACATAACGTCGACGTCGCGCTCGCGGGAATCACGATCAAGGACGAGCGCAAGAAAGTGATTGATTTCTCCGACGGCTACTACGACAGCGGCTTCACGCTGATGGTGCCGGCCGCGAGCACGATCAAGGGCCCGGACGACCTGAAGGGCAAGTCGCTTGCGATCAAGACGGGGACCTCGGCGGCGGATTATGCGAAGGCACACTTCGCGGGCACCGATCTGCGCCAGTTCCCGAACATCGACAACGCGTATCTGGAGTTGCAGACAGGACGCGTCGATGCAGCGATGCACGACACGCCGAACGTTCTCTACTTCATCAACACGGCGGGCAAGGGCCGCGTGAAGGCGGTCGGTCCGCAGATGATGGCGCAGCAATACGGTATCGGCTTCCCGAAGGGCAGCCCGCTCGTGCCGAAGGTCAATGCGGCGCTCGCGAAGATCAAGGCTGACGGTCGCTATGCGGCGATCTACAAGAAGTGGTTCGGCGTCGAGCCGGCGAAGTCCTGATAACACAACGGCTGCGGGAGGCAAGTCATGCAGTTCGATCTGTCAGTCATCGTCGATGCGTTGCCGGCACTCCTGCAGGGTGCGAAGCTGACGGTGCTCATCACCATCGCGGGTCTTGTGGGAGGCCTGGCCGTCGGCTTTCTGTTCGGCTTGATGCGCGCGTACGGGAACGCATTCCTGCAGAAGATCGCGTTCGCGTACGTCGAGTTCGTGCGCGGCACGCCGATCGTCGTGCAGGTGATGTTCATCTACTTCGCGCTGCCCGTGCTGCTGAACGTGCGCGTTGATGCGTTGACGGCCGCCATCGTATCGATCATCGTCAATTCGGGCGCGTATATCGCCGAGATCGTGCGCGGCTCGTTTCTGTCGGTGCCGCGCGGGTTGAAGGAAGCGGGACTCGCGCTGGGCATGCCGATGTGGCGCGTGCTCGGATTCGTGGTCGGGCCCGTTGCGATTCGACGCATGACGCCTGCGCTTGGCAACCAGTTCATCGTGAGCCTGAAAGATACGTCGCTCTTCATCGTGATCGGCGTCGGCGAACTCACGCGTCAGGGTCAGGAAATCATGGCGGCGAATTTTCGGGCGGTTGAAATCTGGACGGCCGTGGCCGCGATCTATCTGTGCATGATCGGTGTGCTGACATTCTGTCTGCGCACGATGGAAAAGAGGATGCGGATACTATGAGCGCGCTCGATATGGTGCAGTTCAAGCAGGTCACGAAGCGCTTCGGGCAGACCACCGTGCTAGATGGCGTCGATCTGAACATTCGCGCGGGCGAAGTCGTGGTGCTGATCGGTCCGTCGGGCTCGGGCAAGTCGACGCTGCTGCGTTGCATCAACGCGCTCGAGCATATCGACGGCGGCGATCTGATCGTCGATGGCATCAGCGTTCATGGCGGCTCGAAGAAAGTGCGCGAGATTCGCCGCGAAGCGGGCATGGTGTTCCAGCAGTTCAACCTGTTCCCGCAACTGACGGCACTCGAGAACGTCGCGTTCGGTCCGCGTCAGGTGCGCGGCATGAGCAAGGCCGAGGCGGAAACGCTCGCGCACGAACTGCTCACGAAGGTGGGCCTGGCGGGCCGCGTCGGGCACTATGCCAGCGAGTTGTCGGGCGGCCAGCAGCAACGCGTCGCGATTGCGCGTGCGCTGGCCGTCAAGCCGAAGCTGATGCTGTTCGATGAGCCGACTTCCGCACTCGATCCCGAACTGCGGCAGGAAGTGCTGCGTGTGATGCAGTCGCTGGCGGAAGAGGGCATGACGATGGTCGTCGTGACGCACGAAATGACGTTCGCGCGCAAGGTCGGCACGCGGCTGATCTTCATGGAGCACGGCCATATCACCGTCGACGGGCCGCCCGCGCAGTTGCTCGACAATCCGCCGAATCAGCGCCTGCGTGATTTCCTTCAACACGTCGAGTGATCTCGTACCGATGCCTTCAATTGGATTCATCGAAATCTCCGGTTCGCCGTTTGACGCGGGCGAGGCGTTAGGGCGCTTCGGCGCTTCGGCCGTGCATCGTCACCTGGTGCAGTCGGCCGCCTGGCGCGACGTGATGCAATGGCGTGGCACGCCGCTCGCCGCCGCGCTTTCTGCACATACGCAGCAGCGCTTTCCGCGCATCTGGGCGGAATTGCAGGGGCTGGCCGTCGGCCTTGGACTGCCCTTCGACGATGTGTTCCTGTGGAACTGTCGCGGCGACGTGTGGGCTGCGTCGCCCGACGGATGCACCACGGTGCAATTGCCATCGGCTGATCGCAGGCGCATCTGTCACAACGAAGACGGGGACCCGGGCTTCGCGGGGCACTGCGCGATCGCCGCGTGTCGTATCGACGGCAGTCCGGGCTTTGCGGCGTTCGTGTATCCGGGCTCGCTGCCGGGCCATACGTTCGCCGTGACGGACGCGGGTCTTGCCGTCACCGTCAACAATCTGCGGGTGCGCGAGATCGAGGCGGGCGTGCCGCGCATGGTGCTCACGCGCGCCTTGCTGGATGCGCGCGATCTCGATGCGGCCGTTGCCGTCGTGCGCGACAATCCCCGCGCGGGCGGTTTCCATCTGACGCTTGCGCATCGGGCGAGCGCGCCGTTGCTGAGCGTCGAGTACAGCGCGCGCGGTTGTTCCGTGCAGGAGATCACGCAGCCGTCGTTGCATGCGAATCACGCGATTCATCCACGAATGAGTGGCTTTGCTCAGGTCGTGACGGATTCATCGCGTCGTCGGCAGGCACGCGGCGATGAGATGTTGCGGGACGCAAGCGAAGCGCGGCATGCGCCTGAGCCGCTCGTGATCCTCGCCGACACACATGACGCATCCCTGCCGATCTACCGCGCCGACCCCGCCGATCCCGACGACGAAAACACGCTCGCAACCGCTGATATCGTGATCAGGGCGTCTCACATAGAATGGGACGTTTATGAACAACCAGGGACGCCGCCGCGATATCGTTTGATCAATGGACACAAACCCACGCACGAAGCGCCGCAAGTCGGCGAACAATGACGAGGCGAGCGCGGCTGAAGCCGTCGCTAGCGCGCCGCGCAGCGTCGATGCGCTGCGCGAACTGGTGGTACGCATCGGCCGCGACGAGGCGGGCCTGTCGCTCGGAGGCAAGGCGCACGCCGTGCTGGCGTGGCTGCTCGAACGGCCGGAGGAAGTGGCCGTGCGGACCATCACCGATCTGGCAGCGGCACTCGACGTCAATGCGTCGACGCTAACACGGCTCAGCACGAAGCTTGGCTATACAGGGTTCGCGGATTTTCAAAGTGTGTTTCGCGATTCGCTGGCGGAGCGTCACAGGCATTTCTATACCAATCAGGCGGAGCGGCTCGTCGCAGGGAAAAAGCAGCGTGCGCACACGCCTGTCGATGGCGGAACGTCGCCCGAAGTTGACGTCGTCGTGCAACTTGCGCACGAATCGATCGTCAACGTGGAGACGTTTCTCGCGCGGCTATCGGCTGACGATCTGCGCAGCGCGGCCGCGTTATTGGCGGGGGCATCGCGCGTGCGCGTGCATGGCTTGCGGCAGTTCAGCGCGCTCGCAAGCTTTCTTTGCTACGGGCTCGGGATGATCCGCACCGACGTTGCGTTGCTCGATGCACAAGGGCTCGGCGTGGCTGAAGGACTCGCGCAGTTGCAACCCGGCGATGTGGTGGTCGTCACGAGCGTCTCGCCCTATACGCGCAGCGTCGCTGAAGCTGCCAAGGCCGCCGCCGAGGCGGGTATGACGGTCATCGCGATCACGGATACGCTCGCGTCTCCACTGGTGCCGCCCGCGCGCCACGCGTTCCTGATTCCGCATGACAGCAGTTTCTTCAGCAATAGCATGGGCGCGTATCTGATCTTTTGCGAAGGCCTGCTCAATCTGGTCGCGACGCATTTGGGGAAGCGGTCTTTGCAGGCGCTATCGCGGCGCGAAAGATTGATTACCGCATTGGGGATCGAGACGGACTGATCTCCGGCCATTGGTCTTCGAAATCGCAGGCGCGCCAGTCGAACATCCCGATCTGGCGACGGTCATGGTTTTCGCAACTTCCTGAAACACAGGTGCGCTTTGTCGCTGCGTGGGTCAAGGTGATGAATCTGGACCGCTTCGACCTCGTCTGACGAGAGTAGCCTTCGTTCTGCGAAAGCCGCGAGCGCGATTCGCCACTGAGCTGGTTGCCGCAGCAATGCATATGGACCAGCAGACTGGAAGTCAGTCTGTTGGACAGAAGGCGAAGTTCACGTGCGTGCAGGCGCGCGATGGACTTCGTTCAGGTCCTGGCACCCGCTTGAGCTCGCAATGTCGAAACGCCCATCACACGCCACGCTACGTCCCGCTCCCGATGTACCATTGCTGCGTGAATCTCGCGCCGGATACCGTGGAGTACATCATGAGAAGCGAATGGAAACGCCGCTTCAAACTGCTTGTCCAGCGGTTCTGGCAGCCAACCAGCGCGTGCATGACCTGTATGCCGGGAAGCTGGGGCAACATCATGAGTCTGGCTCACTGGGGGATCGCATTCAAAACCGGGCTGCTGACCGGCGTGCTCGCGTTGCTGCTGACGTTCACGCCAGCAGCGAAGTGGTATGGGAATCGCTATAGCAACGCGCTACTCGTCGGCTCCCTGACCGCAATCGGCGATGCCTACTCGCACATCAGCAACTATCGCTTTCATGTTGTCGAACACGTCGTGACGGGGGTCATGTCAGGCCTGTTTGCGCTCGCTGCGTCGTACCTGCTCGAGGACCGCGCGCGCCGGGTGCGCGCGGTCTGGGCGCGTTTGTTCGGATAATCGAACCTGGATCACGAATCGATGTGCACCGACACGCCGCCCGACGAATAGACGGGCGTCGCCTTGTGGCCGTCGACCGTGATCGTCGTGAACTGCTTCGTCGCCCCGCTGCCATCGATCAGATCGATGGTGTCGCCGGCCTTGGGCGCATAACCGTTGACGAACTTCACATGTAGCGTGCCGCCGGCGATGGTCAGCTGATTCCCAACACGCAATTGGCCGGCGCCTTTGCCGTCGATGTCGAGTTCGAGCGTCGTGCCGGCGAGCTGCGTGTACTTGCCGACGATGGACACGGGCGAAGACGCCGCGATGGTGACACCGCCCGCACCCACATACACGTCGCCAGTGCCGAACGCATTGGGGGAGTCGGCCTCGAGCACGCCGCCGCTGACCTGGGAGCCGCCCGACCAGCTGTTGTTGCCGCCGAGCTTCAACGTGCCGCTACCCTGCAGCGTCAACTTCCCCGAGCCGGAGATATCGTTGCGCCACAGATCCGATGCATTGAATCCGCCTTGGGACGCATCCATCGAAACGATCACGCTACCGTAGAACGCACCATACCCGTCCCCGGCTGCAAACATGTTCAGGCGGCCCCAACCTTCCGCGTCGTCCATCACCGGATAGCCGGAAGGAAGCTCGGTCGTTTTGAGCACCACGCGGCGCTGGGCAGCACTCAGATACGGAAAGCGCGTTTCCAGCAACACCTCCGCACCCTTCGGCACGACGGCAGGCGCCGTGGTGGATTCAATCGGCGCAAAGCCGAAGGTCATGCGGCGAGTGAAGTCCGCTTTGTTCGTCGCATAGTCGGCGAAGCGGTCCGTCGCTGCCGTGCCGGAGTGGGCGAAAGCAGCGAAGCTCGTCGAATCGGTGTTCGTCGACTGCATCAGGGCGGCGTGCGCCTGGCTAAATGCGGCGCTCTTCAACGTGGCGTTGCCCGGATCGGAAAGATTGGCGGCCGTCGCCGCAAGTGCAAACATTCGGCCGGCAATGACGTCGAGCGGCGAATGCATACCGGCGAAGATGCGGTTTTCGCCAAGTTCGAGGCCGCGGCTTGCCATTTCCTGGAACCGTTCCGGCAGCACGTAGGCCATCGTCATTGCGTCGCGCATGGCTTCCGCCTCGTGACCGCTGATATATCCGCCATCGGTCGAAGGCGTGGTGCTCTCGGCGGGTACCAGCGTCGGATCCACCACGACACTCGTGCTCCAGCGGTATGGCCGCGCGTATTTGTAGAAACGCTTGGCCGGTTCGGTGGATGCGTTGTTGCCCATGTTGTTGAGCAGGTCGACGACCTGGCCGAAATTGGCGTTGCCGCCACTGCTGCCGACGCCAATGTTGTTGCCGCTGTCGTTGTACAGAACCGTCGTCGCATCCGCCGGAATCGACGTGATGGTCGTTGTCTGCTGCGCCGCCGTGCGCCACGCATTGGTGAGCGGCCCCATGCCATCGGTCACGCTGTAGCCTTTGCCGCGCCGGTCGTCGTAATAGGCCGCATCGGCCTGCGCCTGGGTCCGGTTGGTCGTCTCGGCGACTACGAACTGAATGTTCGCAGCATGCACGGCGCTATTCACGACAGCCCCACCCGGCGTGCCGTCATTCGGTAGTCCTGTCCACGTGGACTGTACGACAGCCGGAAAGGAGCCATTGGCGGGGGCGGAGACGCCCGCATCGACAATCTCGGTCAGCGGTTGCCAGATGTCGAGGAATCGCGAGACGACACGCACGCCCGCATTCGTGGCGAGTGTTGCATATCGCGCATCGCCGCGCTGGTTGGTCGCAATCGTATCGACGAACGCGGGCACGGCGGGGATTGCGGCGTTGTCGACAAAGCCGGGTTCGGCAGGGGGCGCCGGAATCGAGGCTGTCGCCGTTGTCGTCGAAGTATTCGACGCAGTCGGCGTAGGAGAATCGTTGCTGCCGCCGCATGCGGAGAGCGCCGCTACGCTTGCGAGCACCGTGAGGCGCAGAGGGAGAGGGACGCGGAAATGTGGCATCACGAGACATTGTTGTGGTTGTCGGTGGCGTCGCATTGTGCGGGCGAATTATTACGCGATTATTGCGGCGTATTGCGTACTCCTTGGTAGGGGAATGTGTGGCGAGATGGGCAAGCAACGCGCACGAGCATCGCCGACGCATTTCATGCAGTCGGTGCGGATGCTGGCGTCGGCCATGACAAGAGAGCGTGCGGGACTTCCGCACGCGGGTGGCGCTGCGGTTCCTCTATCACCGCGCTCTCCAGGATCGAGTGAGACGGTCGGCTCGCAGAAGGTACCACGCAGCTATCCCGATCAATACAGAGTACATGCCACACAGACGTGCGAACGCCCAGAACTCGTCAGTATGTTTCATTACGGCTCACCCACAATTGCAAAGCGTGCGAAAGACTTTTAATCCACCAGAGGTTGATTCAATGTTGCTTTGGAACGAACGCGACAGGGTGAATGTCTGTCGGACGACCGTTTGGCGCGAGCCTAAAGCCAACCCTTTACCGTCGCAACCCGCCAGACGACGAACGTTACGAGGCCTATCGACGCGGCGGCCAATAAAACTAAATCAAACGAGCGCACTAGCTTTTTCATATCAATGTTGAATCGGACGTTCGACTTCCGCTGCGTCCAAAGCGCGCTTGCGCGGATTGTCGAAGGCTCATTAACACATCAGTGATGGGAGAAAAGTGCCTTATCCATCGGCGTTTCGGTGGACCCGCGATGTCCGGATTGTGAATTCACCAGCGGGCTCGAACCGTAGTCGTTACTCGAACGCGCCTGCGCGGACCTGGTCGCGTCCGGATAGTGCACCTTCGACTGATGCAACGTGCCGTTCTGTTCGGCTTGTGTGACCGACGACTCCACATCGGAACGGGTGACCGGCTGCGCCCATGAGACCGCTGGAATAGCGATCGCGGTCGCAAGGATGGCATGAGCGAAAAGTACTTTCATGAGCTGACTCCGTCGTGAATAGGCAAGCGTCGACTGTTGGATCGGACGACGCTGAGTGCACCGCAGGCGAGAATTGATGTTCATGCTGGCGTAGATCGCGATCAGGTAACGGTCTACGGATCGCCTGGTATTCGGTGCATGAATATCAAGTTACGCCTGCAACCTTAAAAGCCGCTTATCCCGTTCTCGATACTCCGTCTTTCTTTTTCTTTCAATCACCTTCATCGCGTGGGCTTTGGTGTTAAGCGGCAGTTAAGCATTGCTCGACCAGACTTCCCGGCATGGCGATCGAGCCCTCTGTCAGATGTGATCCACATGGCAGGGTGGTGAGGGGGCTGATGCCCGCTATCTTCTGACCGGTATCTGGAGACTGTGAATGCCGAGACTTCCCATCGGGCCGATGAGCCCCATGCTCAATAAGGTTCCGACGGTCACCATGACATTCTGGATCATCAAGATCATGTCGACGACGGTCGGTGAGACCGGCGCGGATTATCTCGCGGTCCACGCGGGGCTGGGCGTCGTATTGACGGACGCCATCATGGCGAGTTTGCTGGCCGTGGCACTCATTACGCAACTCAAAACCCGGCAATACGTTCCGTGGATCTACTGGACGACAGTGGTGCTACTCAGTGTCGTCGGAACGCAATTGACCGACGCACTGACCGACGGTCTTGGCGTAAGTCTTTATCTGAGTTCCGCATTCTTTGCGGTGTGCCTCGCTTCGGTATTTTATGTCTGGTATCGGACCGAGCGAACGCTGTCGATTCAGGCGATCACGACGACACGTCGCGAACTGTTCTATTGGACCGCCGTTCTCGTGACCTTTGCACTCGGTACGGCCGCGGGCGACCTCGCGACCGAAGCGCTCGGGCTCGGTTTCAGCCTTGGCGCTGTTGTCTTTAGCATCCTCCTTCTCGCGATGGCCTGCGCAACACAAATCGGCGCAAATCGAGTGACGACCTTCTGGCTCGCCTACATCCTGACGCGGCCGTTCGGTGCGTCGCTTGGCGATCTGCTGTCTCAGTCACGTACATACGGTGGTCTCGGAATGGGGAGCGTATCAACGAGCATCTGCTTTTTGTTGGTGATCGTCGCGCTCGTTGTCTTTGTCAGCCTCCCGGGAATCCGGTCAGGCCGAACTTGATTTTGGTGCTTCTCGACGAGGTCGGATCCCATGGGGCCGCCTTTTCTCACAGGAGATTCGCAAATGAGATTATCCAGGCTGTCTGCTGCCTCAGCGGCCGCGCTCTTTTCTGTTGGTGCACTCACTGGTTTGGGCTTTGGACATGGCGACAGTCCGTTCCAGGTCATCGCGGCGGCACACGCCGCGACGACCTCAAAGCTGGGCGACCTGTCGCCTTTCAGGGCGATCGTGGTCGACACCGCAAAGTTGGTCGATAAAGGCGATTTAGTCGGCGCGAAGAACCGCATCAAGGATCTGGAAACCTCGTGGGATGAAGCAGAGCCTTCGCTGAAGCCGCGCTCGGCGGCGGATTGGCACGCAATCGACAAAGCCATCGACAATGCCCTCGACGCGTTGCGGGCAAAGACACCCAATCAGGCTACCTGCAGGCAGGCGCTCGCGCAGGTGCTAACGACGATGGGATAGCGTCGGCGCGAAGACCTGAGCAGCTGGATCACCTTGGAGTTATGGCAACGCCGTGCCTCCGGGAGTCCGCATCGACTGTGTCAAAGCCGATCTGATGATGCAGCGCCTGCCTTGGCGCTTGTGTCGTCAGTTGTTCCCATCCGCCCCGCTCCGATAGGTCCTATCTTCACCAGTCCCGGGATTCCGGAGTAGGGTGACCTGATCTCGGGGCGACAGAATTTCCGTGTTCAAGCTGGGTTGAAATTAAACGGTTCTTCCCTTGTTGCCGATCTGTCTCTACGGTCAATAAGTCACTTGAAAAACCAGCAAGCCACCTTTTTCCAGTTCCCGACAGCGGACGTGATATGTCTTCGGCGCCCGTTTGAAGTTGACGTTGAAGTGGATGTAGGGGTCCGGCTTGCGAGTGGCATTCCCCAAGCCTCCTTCATGGGCCGTGGCGGTACATGTCCACGTTGAACCGCTCATCCGTTCAAGCAATGCATGTGCAGACACAATGTTGGGCAGGTTGGCCGCATTGTGCATTTTGTCGGAGCGGCTCAGGAGGGAGTAAATCATGTCAGGCCGTAGTTTTTGATAAGACGGTCCACCCTCCAGCGGGAGGTGCTTTGCCGAAGGGAACTGCTTTCTGCTCTCGTCGTTGAAAAAAACGGACGGCTCGAGGTACTGTTCGAGGACCTTGTTGCGACGCTCCGAGGCCATGCTCAACCTCCTGTCAATCGATTCGATTCATATTGAGAGCCAGACTTTACCGGCGTTCAAAGGCGGAGAAGTCGAAGCCTCGAGTCTCTTCCTTTGCAACGTGTGGTGAGGACTCGGCAAAGCGGTGCAACTTCTTCAGCGCGACGAATAGTCAGGGTAGCTTCGTGCGTTCGGCTTGAGCGGGTGGACTGACGCGGCTGTATCGTGCCGGGACCCAACCTGACCCGCGCCAATCACCGATATCCGAAGCCGGCCGGCAAACCGTGCCATCATGGCGAGCATTCAGCAGACGTTTTCGCGCGGACCGAAGCCGCCTTTGTTGCAAGTGCTTCAGTACCGCGCGCTCCGACGCGCAGCATCGACCGGCCGAAGCGAAACGCCCAGTCGGCGGCTTCCGGCCACGCTGTACAGCAGTGCTGCTTCGTCTACCAGTCGGACGAGGAGGTCATCATGCTCGCAGTTCACAAGGCGGTGTTTCCGGTCGCGGGAATCGACACGCGCTTTCTGCCGGCCACGAAGGCGAGTCCGAAGGAGATGCTGCCGGTCATCGACAAGCCGCTGATTCAATATGCGGTCGAAGAAGCGGTTGCCGCGGGCATCACTGAGCTGATTTTCATCACGGGCCGCGGCAAACGCGTGATCGAAGATCATTTCGACAAATCCTACGAAGTCGAACACGTGCTGCGGGCGCGCGGCCTGCAGAGCCTCGTCGAGCTAGTGCAAAGCATCAAGCCGCCCAACGTCAACTGCATTTATGTTCGGCAAGCCGAGCCGCTCGGTCTCGGTCACGCGGTATTGTGCGCGCAAAAACTGATCGGCGACGACCCGTTCGCGGTCGTTCTCGCCGACGATCTGCTCGAGGGTCGGCCGCCTATTCTCGAGCAGATGGTGCATATCTTCAGCCATTACGATTCATCGGTGATCGGAGTCGAGGAATTCGAAGCGGACGGCGCCTGCTCGCATGGCGTGATCGGCGGACGACACTGGGACGAGCGCGTGATCAGCGTGTCGAGCATCGTCGAAAAGCCCGCTCCGGAAAAAGCGCCGTCGTGCTTCGGCGTCGCGGGGCGCTATGTGTTGATGCCGGCGGTATTCGACCATTTGCGCGCGGTGCGGCCCGGCCCTCATGGCGAGATTCAACTGACGCCTGCCATTCATTCGATGCTCGAAGAGGAGCAGGTGCTCGCCTACGAATTTATCGGCAAGCGCTACGACTGCGGGACCAAACTCGGTTATCTGCAGGCGACCGTCGACTTCGCCCTGCGGCATAACGAAGTGCACGACGCATTCGGGGCGTGGTTGCGCAAGCGCGTGGACGGCGAGACGGGCGCGCCGGCCATCACGCATTAGCGGCACCTATTTAACGACGCAACGGTCTGATCAAATCAGCGCCCGGTAAATCTGTGCGCTGTCGCACACACGCGGGCGCGTCGAATGGTCATGATTTACCGATAAACGTCTTTTGCCTTAAGCCGTGATCCGCGGATGGCAAGCCGGACCGATTTCGACGGGTGTCAACATGGGCGTGCGCATAACGCGCTATATTTGAAATCTCACCGCGCGATGCGGCGATGCGCTACCTGCCGCGCGAGTATGCGCTTCGAAAGCTTCATCAATCGTTGTGAGCTTTGTTGTTGTTCAATCCCGAGATTATCCGGGCCCGTGTAGGACCGCTGCAGACAGGCCTCGCTCGGGTCTTCCGCTTAACCACGACTTCACAGGACGGCAATATGTCACTTCGTATCAATGACACCGCGCCCAACTTCACCGCGCGGACCACGCAGGGCACCATCGATTTCCACGACTGGATCGGCGACCAATGGGCGATCCTGTTCTCTCATCCGAAAGACTTCACGCCGGTTTGCACGACCGAACTGGGCTACATGGCGAAGATCGAGCCGGAATTCACCAAGCGCAACGCGAAGCTGATCGGGTTGTCGGTCGATCCGGTCGAAGACCACGAAAAATGGGCCGCTGACATCGAGGAAACGCAGGGCGCCGCCGTCAAGTATCCGATGATCGGCGACACCGATCTCGCGGTCGCCAAGCTGTACAACATGCTGCCGGCCGACGCGGGCGATACCAGCGAGGGCCGCACCGCCGCGACCAATGCGACCGTGCGCTCGGTTTTCGTCATCGGTCCCGACAAGAAGATCAAGCTGACGCTGACTTACCCGATGAGCACCGGCCGCAACTTCGACGAAATCCTGCGTGTGCTCGATTCGATCCAGCTGACCGCCAAACACAGGGTCGCGACGCCGGTCAACTGGAAGCAAGGGGAAGACGTGATCATCACGTCCGCGGTCAGCAATGACGAGGCGCAGCAGCTATTCCCTGGTTTCAAGACCATCAAACCGTATCTGCGCACCACCAAGCAACCGGGCTGATAGGTGTATAGCGGCGGCCGTTCGCGGCCGCCTCGCCGACTTTTCCAAGGGATGCAGATGATTTTCCGTCAGCTGTTCGATCCTGTTTCGTCGACCTATACGTACCTGCTCGGCGACAGCGGCGAGGCCGTGCTGATCGATCCCGTCTACGAGCAGGTGCCGCGCGATCAGGCGCTGTTGCGCGAGCTGGGCCTGTGGCTGCTCACCACGCTCGATACCCACGTGCACGCCGATCACGTAACCGGCGCATGGCGCATGCGTTTGCGTTGCGGCAGCGAGATCGGGCTTGCCGGGGTCGTCGGGGCGAAAGGCGTGACGCGACCGCTCGCGCATGGCGATCGGATCGACTTCGGCACGCGTCATCTGAGCGTGCGCGCGACACCCGGCCACACGAACGGCTGCCTGACCTACGTGCTCGACGATCAGAGCATGGCCTTTACCGGCGACAGCCTGCTGATTCGCGGCTGTGGCCGCACCGATTTCCAGCAAGGCAGTCCGCAGCAATTGTTCGCGTCCGTGCGCGAGCAGATCCTGTCACTGCCGAACAGCTGCCTGCTTTATCCCGCGCACGATTATCGCGGCATCACGGTGACGAGCGTGAACGAAGAGCGGCGTTTCAATCCGCGCCTGGGCGGCGACGTAGACGTCGGCGATTTCGCCGGCTACATGAACAACCTGAATTTGCCGCATCCGAAGCAGATGGCGGTCGCGGTGCCCGCGAACATGCGTTGCGGGCAGCCGGAAGGCGGGGCCGAAGTTGCGACCGAAACGCCGGATTGGGCACCGTTGACGCTACGCTTTAGCGGCGTGTGGGAAATCGAGCCGATGGCGCTGCTCGAGCATGGCGCGGCGTTTCAGATCGTCGATGTGCGCGAGGCGCCCGAATTCATCGATCGTTTGGGTCATCTGCCGGGCGCAAAGCTGGTGCCGCTGTCGCAATTGACAGGGCGGCTCGATGAACTGGATCGCGAGCAGCCGGTGGTCGCGGTGTGCCGGTCCGGCGTGCGTTCGGCGCAGGCGAGCGTATTGCTGACGAAGGCGGGGTTCGGCAAGGTGGCGAATCTTGCCGGTGGGATGCTGCGGTGGAGGACGGAGGGGTTGCCGGTTGCGTCGGATAGTGTTTGAAGCGGAACCGACGCTGCGGACCCCCCAAACTCAGGCTTGGCCTTGCTGACAGCCGCGGCCCTGACCCAAAGCGGCGCCGGCTCTCGCATGACCGGCGCTGCGCCGCGCCGAGCGCGTAACCAGCCAGATCCCCGCGCAGACGAGCACCAGCGCGACGAGATTCTTCAATTCCATGATGTTCTCGTCCAGACATATCGCCGATAGCACGGTGCCGAACACGGGCACGAGGAAATTGAAAACGGTGACCTTGCCGACCTGGTTGTATTTCAGCAAAAGACTCCACAACGTGAAGGCCACTGCGGACAGCAAAGCCAGATAGCCCAGCAATGCCATCGAACCCAGCGTGAACGTGTGCAACGAACCACCGATCGCGTACCCTGCCGCAAGCAGGACGGCACCGCCAAACCCGAGTTGATAACCCGTCATCACCATGACGTCCATGCTCTGCGAAACGCGCTTTCCGTAAATCGATGCAGCGGAAAGCACGAATGCGGCAACGACGATGAAGCCTTCGCCGAGCAGGGAGAACGCAAATTCGAACAGGCCGTCGCCGAAATTGACGAACATCACGCCGACGAATCCCAGCAGGCATCCAAGGGCCTTGCGTGGCGAGACCTTATCGTTCTTATAGATGAAATGGGCCAGCAGCACGCTGAAGAAGGTCGTCGTCGAGTTCAGGATCGAACCGCGAACGCCGGTCGTGTAGGCGAGACCGATATAAAAGAAAACGTATTGAATGGCCGTTTGCGTGAAACCCAATAGCATCAGCTGTCCGCTGTTGCGGCGATTCAAATCGAAAACCGGCTTCTTCGAGAAGGCGGCGAGTATCAGCAACAACAGTCCCGCAAGCACGAACCGGTAGCCTGCGAAGATCAGCTTTGAGGGAATATCGTTTTGCGTGATTCCGAGTAAGGCGTAGCCGATTTTAATTGCCGGGTATGAACTGCCCCAAAGCAGGCAGCATACGGTCGCCAGGATAACGAGCACTTTCGGTTGGGTGAAAAACCGCGCGGAATCGCGCGATCCGGTTATTGCTGAAGGCACGGACATATTTCGAGTGATGTTGTCTTTGTGCACCGTGTGGGTGGACCACACCAGTGCTTTTTATTGCTGTACTGCCTTTCTGCTGTTCGGCGATACCGAATGAAGGCTTTGCGAAATTATACGCAAATGCAAATGTAATGTCAGGCAGCACTCACCGACAGCCATCGGCCATCGATCGAAATGCCACGGGCGACCGGACGTTACGCCGGCTGCTATGTGCGCATCACTGTGTCGGGCGATCTTCCGACCATGCGCTGGCGAGTGGTGCGCACCTTCACACCTGCGGCGCAGGCACCCGTGGGTTCGATCATTGTGCGCCGATCGCGCGATGCTCGCCCGCATGGCTTCACGCGTCGATCGGTCATGATGGAAGCGGACGCCGATTGTCGATCCGCACGCGATTCGTTCGTCGTATGGATGAAACCGATCAGATTCATCGACCAGGAGCACATCATGCGCAAGCACATCGTTTCCATGTTCCTCAGCCTCGATGGCGTCACGCAATCCCCCGGCGCGCCAACGGAAGATCCCAGTGGCGATTTTCGCCTCGGCGGCTGGACCGTCCCTTACGCGGACGAGTCCAGCGGTCAAAACGTGCGCGAGTTACTCGCGCAGCCGTTCGAGTTGCTGCTAGGGCGTTGCACGTACGACATATTCGCGTCGTATTGGCCGCACGTACCGGCCGATTCACGCAGCCGCGGCTTTGCCGACAAGCTCAACCCCGTCGCCAAGCACGTGGCGACGCATCGACCCGACACGCTCGATTGGCACAACAGCCATGCGCTGAAGGGCGACCTGGCCGACGCGGTACGCGCGCTAAAACATCAGGACGGTGCCAATCTGTTGACGTTCGGCAGCGGCGACATGGTGCGCCAGTTGCTCGCGGCTGGTCTCGTGGACGAACTCCGGTTGCTGATTTACCCCGTCATGCTTGGGCACGGCAAGCGCATGTTCGGCGACGACGCGCTGGCGTCCGCCTTCACCCTCGCACACGCGACGAGCACGCCCCGCGGCGTGCTGATCACTCGCTATACGCGCAACGGCGAGGTGCGCACCGGGACGTTCGAGTAACTCGAATCACACGCGATGCGGACGGTGCGCGCGAAGCCTAAGCCTCGGACCCACGCTTGCAAACCAGGCACTACGTCTTCTTCACGTCCCGCGCCCGCCTGCCAGTCGTCACCGAATCCGCGAACAGATCGACGACCACCTCGCGCAGCCAGCGATTGCCTTCGTCCTGATGGACCCGCTCGTGCCACAACAAATGGATCGGCGCGGCGGGCAGCGTCATCGGCAGCGCGCGCAGGCTCAGCGAGAACGGCGTGGCCAACTCCAGAGCGAGGCGCTCGGGCACCGTGGCGATCAGATCGGTACGTTGCAGGATGTAGCCCACGCTCATGAAGTGCGGCACCGTCAGGCGCACCTGACGCCGCACGCCGCGCCGTTTCAGCCATTCGTCCACCTGACCGTGGCCGGTGCCGGCCGACACCACCACCAGATGTTCGGCTTCGCGCCACGCGGAAAGCGTGAGCGGAGCGTCCTCGAGCGGGTGGCCGCGTCTGAACAGACAGACGTAGCGCTGATCGAACAGACGTCGCTGATAGAACCCCCCCTTCAACTGCGGCAACAGGCCGATTGCCAGATCGACGCGGCCTTCGGCCATCTCGTTGCTCAGATTGACGCTCGTGTTGCGTACCGTATTCATCGCGATGCCGGGCGCGACGCGCGACAATCGTTCCAGCAGGGCGGGCAAAAACACGACTTCGCCGATGTCGGTCATACCGATCGTCATGGTTCGCATCGCTCGCAGCGGATCGAAGCCCGTCACCGGATTGAGCGCGGCGTGCAGGGTGGCGAGCGCCTGCGAGACCGGATCCGCGAGACGCAGCGCGAACGGGGTAGGTACCACGCCGCCCGGCGCCCGCACGAACAGCGGATCGCCCAGCAGGCGGCGCAGCTTCGCAAGCGCATTGCTGACGCCCGGCTGGCTCATGTTCATCTGCTCGGCGACCCTCGCCACGCGCCGCTCCTGCATCAGCCGCTGGAACAGCAGCAGCAGGTTGAGGTCGAGATCGCTCAGTTCCATGGTTTCGGCATGACCTAAGGTCATTCATTTCAGTGATGAAGGAGATTCATTTCATCTTATTGAGCAATGAAGGTCTAGTGCTGAAAATACCGACACGGTATCCGCATGCAGCGCGCCGACCGCGCGTTCCACAGCGACCCGAATCGAGAAACCCGAAATCGGAGACACAATCATGACCCGGATGAATCTGAGCATCGCGATCGTCGGCGCTGGCATCGGCGGCCTGACGCTGGCGCTTGCACTACGCGAACATGGCATCGATGCGCAACTCTACGAGCAGACCGACGAGTTGCGCGAAGTGGGCGCGGCAGTCGCACTGTCGGCCAACGCGACGCGCTTTTACGAGCGCATGGGACTACGCTCCGCGTTCGAAAACGTGTGCGCGGAGGTGCCCGGGCTGATCTATCGCGACGGCCGCAGCGGCAGTGTCATTGGACATCATCGCGGCATGCCCAGCTATCGCGAGCAGTTCGGTGGCTCGTATTGGGGCGTTCATCGCGCCGATCTGCAGGCGGTGCTGTCGAAGGCCGTCGGTCTCGAGCACATCAATCTCAGCCATCGGCTGGTCGATCTCGTGCAGCATCCCGATCGCGTGACCCTCGCGTTCGACAACGGTCGACGCATCGACGCCGATCTCGTGATCGGCGCCGACGGCGCACGCTCGATCACGCGACGCTGGATGCTCGGCTACGACGACGCGCTGTATTCCGGCTGCTCGGGCTTTCGTGGCATCGTGCCGGCCGAGCGCATGGACCTGTTGCCCGATCCGGAGACGATCCAGTTCTGGGTCGGCCCCGGCGGCCATCTGCTGCATTATCCGATCGGCGACAAAGGCGATCAGAACTTCCTGCTGGTCGAGCGTCATCCGTCACCGTGGCCGTCGCGCGACTGGGTCATGCAGTCGACCGAGGGCGAGCAGCTGCGCCTGTTCAAGGACTGGCATCCGGCCGTCGTGCAGATGATCACGGCCGTGCCGATCAGTCAGCGCTGGGGCCTGTTTCACCGTCCGCCGCTCGGCCGCTGGAGCAAAGGTCGCGTGACGCTGATCGGCGATGCCGCGCATGCGCTGGTGCCGCATCACGGCCAGGGCGCCAACCAGTCGATCGAGGATGCCGTGGTGCTGGCCGCGCAACTGGCCAAGGCGGGCGCGGGCAACTGGCGCGAAGCGCAGGAAGCCTACGAGCGTCTGCGCCGGGGCCGCACGCGCAAGGTGCAGTACGCGTCGATCACCACCGCGGACGTGCTGCATCTGCCGGACGGACCCGCCGCGCAGGAACGCAACGCGCGACTAGGTGCGCGCGATAGCATGCTGCATCACCTCGACTGGATTCACGACTTCGATGCGCTCGCGCAGGAGCCGAGCGAGCGGCAAGGGGGCACGTGGCTTTGAGCCTCTGTGTGAGGCTGCAATAGAGAGGCGCTTGGCCGCATGCTAATGCCGGACGCCGCGATCCTTCAATGGGGAGGATCGCGGCGCCAGCGAGTCCGGCGCCACACATGCCATAGTGGTTGTCGGTGCGGCGCTAAAGCACCCTGGTGCCGGTAAGCTGATTCGACAGGCGACTAGTGATGGTCTCGACCATCTGTTCAACCGGAAGTTTAGCTGTATCGTTCGCGGCTGACCTGTCATCCTTACTAGCGGTTAATGGCCGGTAGCGGCTGGCGACACCACGCTCGGGGTCGCCAGCGTGTTGTTGGTCTTGGGAGCCGGGGCGGTGTCGGACGTCGAACCGGTGTTGTTGCTCGGCAGGCCCGAGTTCGGCGCTCTGGCGCCCATGCCGCTGTCCGAGTTGGTGGCGCCAGGCATGCCGTAGCCGCCCGTGGTTGCGCCGTTCATCTGGTTCGACGGACTCGCCGTGCTGCCGGCGGTGCCGGTCGAACCGCTGCCGTTCTGGCCTCCGGCCGCCTGCGCATAAGCGCCGCCAGACAGCGAGAGTGCGGCGACGGCCGCGACTAATGTGATGGTTGCCTTGTTCATGATCCGCCCCTCCTTAATTGAACTGGAAGAAAGACGCAGACAGTTGCCGCCTGCGCTACAGAAGTGCCGCAATCAGCGTGCCGCGCGCTTTTGTCGTACCGAAACGACCGGCGTCACACGGAGCGGGCCGTATCAGTCACGTAGTGCAGCGGCGCCGCCTCGGGCAATTTCGACGTGGGCCGCAGGCGGGCGCTTTTATCCAGACGAGTTCAGCCGTTGCGATCGCACGAGATCTGCCACGAAATAAGCCCCTCTCCACCGGAATAAACGCCGCGCCGTCCTCGTTCATTGACCGTGAGGTCCATTGGGCAGAACAAGGAGTGCGGTCATGAAGTCTCTACTCGCTCTATTCGGCGTCGTCGCGTGCGGCGCGGCCGTCGCGACTCTCGTGTCATGCGGCGGCGGAGATGGCGGCGGTGGCTCGAGTTCGAACGGCGCAAGCCAACTCATCCAGTCGTCGTTCGCGGTGACCGCCCTCGTATCCGATGGCGCGTTGCCCGCTGCGCATCCCGACGCAAATCTGAAAAACCCTTGGGGCGTCGCCTTCAATCCCAAAGGGTTCGTCTGGGTCGCGGACAACGGCTCCAATGTCGCGACGCTCTATGACGGCAATGGCGTGCCGCAATCGCTGATCGTCACGATACCCGATGGCAAGAACGGATCGGCATCGCCCACGGGCGTCGTTTTCAATGGAACGCAAAGCTTCCTCGTCACGGAAAACGGCAAGTCTGGCGTCGCTGCATTCATCTTCACGGGCGAAGGCGGGACTATCACCGCATGGGCGCCCGCGGTCGGGCCGACCAATGCGTTCGTTATGTACGACGACGGCACGGGCGGCGCCGTCTACAAGGGTCTCGCGCTCGCTGCGACGAGCAACGGCAACTTCCTCTACGCGACGGACTTCCACAACAACAAGATCGACGTCTTCGATACCAAGTTCACGAAGGTCGCGATGCCCGGCGGCTTCAAGGACCCGGCGATTCCAGCCGGTTTTGCGCCGTTCGGCATTCAGGCGATTGGCTCGAATCTGTTCGTCACCTACGCGATGCAAGACACAGCCAAACACGACGACGTCGCGGGCGCGGGACTCGGCATGGTCGACGTGTACGACACCTCGGGCAACCTGAAGCAACGCTTCGCGACAGGCGGTCCGTTGAATGCGCCGTGGGGCATTGCGCAAGCGCCCGCAAACTTCGGCTCGATGGGCGGCGCAATCCTGATCGGCAATTTCGGCAATGGCATGATCAATGCGTTCAATGCATCGAGCGGGCAGTCGATGGGGCAGGTCAGCGGCCCGAACGGCAGTCCGATCGTCGAGCGCGGCTTGTGGGGCATCGCGTTCGGCAACGACCTCAGCAATCAGCCTTCCAGCACGCTCTTCTTTGCGGCGGGGCCGAATGACGAAGCCGATGGCGTCTACGGAAGAATCGATCTGAATACGATGTCGAGCTCAGGCACGACCACGGGGACGAACACAGGTTCGAGCGTGGGCGGAGGGATGAGCATTGGAATGTAGCGCTGAACGCGCGATAGATTGGCGCCGCCCTCGACGCGAGGGCTCAACCCGCGAGAGCGGGATCAATCTCGTTGTGTGTCAGACCGAATCCCGCCATGCGAGCACGATGGTCCGGTGAGCCTAGATAGGAACGAAGGGCTTTGTTGACTGCCTGGATCAGCTCGCTGTTTCTTCTATTGAACGAGAATGCCCCGAGCGGAGGCTTTTGCTGCTTGCCCTTCATTTCCGGTTCGTGCTCAACGGCTTCGAGTTTGAATCTGCGATCCGGTTCGCCACTATCCGATTTCCCAGCGCCGTGCTCGCATATGCATCGATGGCGCCACAGAGAACCGCTTCGAGAGTGTCGGCCTGATGCTCGAAGACGGCTATCTGGTGTTCGCTCACCCCTGACGCTCTCGCTGTCTCGTGCTGCACCTGTCCGGCTATGATGCCAAGGCGCGCATCCGGGCGTTTGGCAAGTGACACGTAGCTGTCGAGCGCTTTCGGGTTGCCGGTCCGAACCAGAAAGCCGTCCGCGATTCCCCACACCGGGATGCTGAAAGCAAGCCTGTCTGCGCGTTCACGAGTGACGAAGAGCGGAACGTTCATATCCCACCTGCCTGCTTCAACGCCGGGTAAGAGTTCACTACGACGTCAGACGATGCTCGATCCGGGTTACACCGATCGTCCGAAGAACCGCGTCGGCCAATTCGATGTCGGTGCCCGTAGCAGTACCATCTGCTTCCGTCCAGCCGAACGGGGGTTCTTCGATGTACGCAATCGTTACCTTCATCGCTGAGTCTCGCGAACTGGGAACGGCCATCAAATCCAGCACCGATTGCTAGCGATTCTACTTGTATGCGCGATTGTCGCTTTTTGACCGTGCTCTGCCGGATCTGCCGAAAATGACCGTCGCGGCTTTCGTTGCACCGAACGCGGTTATGCTTGGACCGGGCGCGACGCCCAAGGACGTTGGCTGGATTCCGAGGCATCGCTACGGAAACGCACCCACTTCTTCCTGTTACTTGATGGCCACGATCCCTTTACGCACTGCTTCGAGCGCACCGGCAGTCGCTCGACGAAATATTTCTCGCGCTCGCCACAATATTCGCGCGTCTGAAACGTCTTCAGGCGCATGGAACCGCCACGCACCTCGCACCCGATGACCGACCGAGACAGCGACATCACCGCAACCGTGGTGCGTGAGCGCACGAGGCTCGTCAATTTCATCCGGCGTCGAATCCGCGACCCGGACGACGCCGAGGACATCCTGCAGGATGTGTTCCACGAATTCGTGCAGGCTTACCGGCTTCCCGCTCCGATCGAACAGGCGAGCGCGTGGCTTTTTCGTGCCGCACGTAATCGCATCATCGATCGCTTTCGCAAGAAGAAAGAGCAGCCGCTGACGGATCTGCCCGGCGTCGAAGACGACGCCAGCAGCGAGTATCGCCTCGACCTCGCACTACCGGCGCACGATGCGGGTCCCGAAGCCCTCTACGCTCGCGCTCTGTTGCTCGAGGCCTTGCAGGATGCGCTCGACGAGTTGCCGCCGAATCAACGGGAGGTATTCATCGCGCACGAGCTCGAAGGGCGGTCCTTCAAAGACATGGTGGCGGAGAGCGGGGTCACGCTCAACACGCTGCTCGCGCGCAAACGCTACGCGGTGCTGCATCTGCGCGTCCGACTGCAGGCCATTTATGACGAACTGGATATTTAGAGGAGTCGACGGATGAAGTTTCGAATCAGATGTATGGGTAAAGCACTGCTGGTGCTGGTCGCAATTGGCGTGCTCGGGTGGGTGGTCATGACGCTATGGAATTGGGTGATTCCGGCGCTATTCGTTGGCGCCCGTGCGATCGATTACGCACATGCGTTGGGCTTGCTGGTTTTGAGCCGCATCCTGTTTGGCGGATTCCGCGGACATGGCGGCTGGCGCGGACGGCGTCACTGGCGCAAATGGGAAGCGATGACGCCTGAAGAACGCGAGCACTTTCAGACGGCATGGCGATCGGGCCGCGACCGGCGCGCGGGAGACTGAACATGCGCGACAAATCGACGGGCGACTGCAAACAGAAGCCGGGTGTGATTGCGCCCGTCGTCGACCTGAAACGCTGCGAAGGCAAGGGCGATTGCGTGGAGGTTTGTCCCGAGAATGTGTTTGAGATCCGCCGCATCGATGAGGTTGACTATCTCAGCCTCGATCTGATGCATCGCCTCAAGCTACGCGTGCATCGGATGAAAGTCGCCTACACACCGAACGCGCACGCCTGCCGGTCGTGCGGTCTTTGCGTGACGGCATGCCCCGAACACGCGATCAAGCTGGCCAGAACGGCATAGCTGCATACGTCATCAGCATGATCGACCTTGTCAAGGAGCGCACATGGCTTCATCAACGACAGACCTTCTGCGACGGCTTCACGAACAGAGCCAGACAGAAGTGATAGCTCGCGCACGCGCGCAGTTCCAGGGATCGAGCGAGGAGTTTCTGACTCTCGCGGAGGAATACGAAACGCTCGTACCTCGACTCCGCGGACGGTTTCTCGAAACGCTCGGGCTATCAGGCGAGGACTTCGAATCCTCGCAAGGCACTCCGTTATCGTTAGCCGTGTCGGCGGAAACGGGCAGGTTTTTGCGCAACATGGTCCTTTCGCACAAACCAGCCCGAATTCTCGAACTCGGCAGTTCCTGCGGCGTGTCCACGTTGTATTTCGCCGAGGCTCTTCGCACATTGGGCAGTGGCATGGTCGTAGCAACGGAACTCGATGCCGACAAGTGCGCACGACTTCGGACCCACGTCGCAATGTCGGGCGTAGGCGCTTATGTCGACGTGCGGGAGGGCGATGTATTCCAGACCGTTGCCGGACTGGACGGCACTTTCGACATGGTATTTATCGACGTATGGGCCGATACCTATCTGCCTCTGTTCAGGCAGATCGAGCGCCTGCTGCGCCCCGGATCTATCGTCCTCGCCGACAACATGTACACAGCCGAGGACGCCGTTCGGCCATACAAGCGCTATCTCGACGACGATCCACGCTTTTCGACCACGACGCTGGACTTTGAATCGGGAGTCGAGTTTACGGTCGTCGTGTCTTAGGCTGATGAAGGAGTGGACGCGGTCCGGAAGCCGGTTTACTCAGAAAGAGCCCGGACCCGCCGCGATGCCGCGCGCATCCGTTGGTACTTCTGTTCTTCTAACCATTGCAGCGATTCCTGCACGACCTCGGCCGGAACCTCGCTGAATGACGCGCCGCGAATCAGTGCCGCGCTTGCGGCAATGTCGTTGAACTGCCCTAGCTTGTCCTGCACGGATGTCAACTGCCTGATAGTGCGACCGCGTCCGCCTTTGATCACGGGTTGAAAAAACTCGAGCAGATACCTTAGCTTTTTGCCCGCCTTTCTAACATCGTGAAGATGCTCTTCGTGAGTGTCCTCGCTACGTGCCGCGCGTCTGCTGCGCCTTTGAAGTGTGCGCTGCGCCAGACGGACGCGCTTCTCGGCGAACGCCCGAATGGTTAGACCGTCGCAGCGCGACAGCAGTGTGGTTTGTGCGCGAAACAGGACATCGTTCAGGAACGCCTCGACATCGTCGCTTTTGATCATCGTCTGGCTATGCTCCACCGCCTGCGCGCGCTTCTCGCGCGCTGCGGTCACGAGCAGTTCGATCGAGGCGCCGGACGCCTGGGCGGCTCTCAACAGATCGCCTGCGATGTCCCAATCGCGCGTTCCGCCTGCCACGGCCGCAAGACGCTTGAATTCTTCGGTGGCTTGCGCGGTCGATTCCTCTCCGAGGTATGGGGAGTACGCCCAGTACAAAGCCCGAAGCTTCCTGAAAGCGACGCGAAGCTGATGAAACCCTTCTGCATCGCTCTGCGTGGATAGCTCTTTTGCCCTTTGCACGGCTTCGGCCACCACCGGCGCCGCCAGCGACGAGAAGGTACTGGCAATGGAACTCGTCTTTGAGAGTGAAGAACCGGTCGGCCGACGGTTGACTTTGAAGAGAGTGTTTGGCCGTGGCAATGACCAGTCACCATCCATATCCATTGCAGCCTCGCGTCGAATAGAAAATATTCGTGCCCAGACATTACCACACCGAATTCGGACACCGCTATTGTGACGCGCCGATGACACACTTTAAAAGTGCTGCGCGCCTACCATTTTTTCTACTCGAAAACATCACCGGTTTTTGCAGTTCTGTATTAGGATACGCAACTATGTCTAGCGTCGCCCGATCCGCTGCCGCGTCGTGCGCACCTTGAGAATTGCTCGGGCATAAGTGGGAGTTCGGTTTGAAGAAACGCGCCACCGTGATTTGTCGCAGAGGTAAGCGAATCCTCCTGGTCGCACGAAGCCCATCGAAGTGGGCTTTGCCGGGTGGAATTCTCAAGCGCGGAGAACATCGCACGGACGCCGCACTTCGAGAACTCAAGGAAGAAACTCAATTATCCGGGAAGTCAGCGAAGCACCTCTTCGACTTCCGAGGCAAGCAGAAACACCATCACGTGTTTTCCTGCGAAATCCCGAATCGCGCCAAAGCCCGTCCGAGTAACGAAATATCCAGGTGTCGCTGGGTTCACATGGACGACCTCCCTCGCCTGATGACCAGCGGGCCGACGACCGATATCGTGAAGCTGATGCGGCGCATGAAATAATCTGGATATCCAACGGGACACGCGGTGTCCTACTGCGCCAGGTATTACCGATTGCACTGTCAGAACCTAACCGGGCGAGACCGGCGTCCCGTTTCGCCCGGCATTTCAAAAGCCCGAAAACTACGCCGCCAACTTGAGCGCCTGGGCAAAATCCGCAATCAGATCGTCGGTATCCTCGATGCCCGCCGACAGCCGCAGCATGCCGTCGGAAATACCCATCGCCTTGCGCGTTTCCGCCCCGGCTTCGAAAAAGATCGTCGGCGCGACGGGAATGATCAGCGTGCGCGTATCGCCGAGACCGGTCGCCTTGACCGGCAGCTTGAGCGCGTTGACGACTTCGATCATGCGATCCGCGTTGAGCAATTCGAACGACAGCAGCCACGACGCGCCCTTGAACAGCGTCTGTGCGATCTCGTACTGGGGATGGCTCTTCAAGCCTGGATAGAACACTTTGCCGATCGCTTCGTGCCCTTCGAGAAACTGCGCGAGTGCGAGCGCGTTGTTGCTGCTTTGCTTCACGCG
The DNA here is from genome assembly GCF_004197395.1 of Paraburkholderia sp. UYCP14C. GTDB lineage: Bacteria > Pseudomonadota > Gammaproteobacteria > Burkholderiales > Burkholderiaceae > Paraburkholderia. The sequence goes on from NZ_SELS01000001.1 coordinate 310,834, forward strand.
CAACGCAAGCGTTTCCGCGCCCATCGCGATCGAATGCGCCTGCTCGGACGACAATGATGCCCCCATGTCTCGCAGGCCCTTCTTGCGAATCTGCAGAAGACCCTGATCTTTCGCCGGCGAGCGCCGATAGTCGTCGGCGATATTCGGATAGGTGCTCCAGTCGAACAGGCCCGTATCCGTCACCGCACCGCCGAGCGCGGCGCCATGACCCGCGATCGTCTTCGTCAACGAGTTGATGACGAGGCTCGCGCCGACCGCCTTCGGCTTGAACAAGGCGGGCGACGTAATCGTGTTGTCGACGAAGTACACGATGCCGCGCTCGCGACACACGTCACCGATACCTTGCAGGTCGGGAATCTGCGTGCCCGGATTCGCGATGGTTTCGACGAACACCATGCGCGTATTCGGCCGGATTGCGTTCTTCACGTCGTCGGCATTGCATGCGTCGACGGTCGTGACTTCGACGCCGAGCCCCCGCAACGTGCCGAACAGACTGTTGGTGTTGCCGAACACGTAACGGCTCGATACCAGATGATCGCCCGCGCGCAGCAGCGTGAAGAACGTCGCGGTGATGCCGGCCATGCCGGTGCTGAAGCAGACCGTGCCGACGCCTTCTTCGAGGCTGGTGATCTTGCGTTCGAGCGCGGCGGTCGTGGGGGTGCCCTGCCGTGCGTAATTGAAGCCGCCTTTCTTCGTGCCCTGGAACACGCCGATCAGGTCCTCGACGCGCTCGAAACCATATTGCACGGACGTATGAACTGGCTGACGCAGGGCGCCGTGCTCGGTGCCCGCGATTCTGTCGCCGTGAACGATGCCAGTGGTGAAACCTTGCTTGTCCATTCCTTCTCCGCTTTTTCAGATCGATTGCTCCGACCGATTATCGCCTGTAACCGTGCGCCCGCGAAGTCTTTGGCGCCCCGCCGGGCGGCGCCGGGCACCCCGCATGGGCGAAGCCCACCCCGGGATGTCGCGCGGCTGGCGGTGTTCCCCGAGCCTCGACCGACGGCCGACGAGGTTGCCAGCTTGCCGGCGTCCGACTACCTTTTCCGTGGATGCAAGGTTTTTGCCAGCAAAGCGTACGTCTTCTCCGGGGTCGACTAGCCCCGGTGGCACACGAACAGACCCTGGTCACTGCCGACCAGCACGGGAGCGAACATGGCCAACCCGGATCACCCTGGTAGCAAGCCGACGACGGCGCACGTCATCGCCGCGCAGGCGAGCCCGTGCGACGAACTCGTCATCCGCTCGCAGCCCACCAAAACCGACCGCCCGTGCCAGCGCAAGCGGCTCGCGCTCGCAGCGACGATCGCCGGTTCGAGCATGGCGTTCATCGATGGCTCCGTCGTCAACGTCGCGCTGCCGTCGATTCAGAGCGAACTCGGCGCGAGCGTCGCGGCGATGCAGTGGGTCGTCAACGCGTATCTGCTGTTTCTCGGTTCCCTCGTGCTGGTGGGCGGATCGATGGGCGACTTGCTGGGCCGGCGCACGGTGTTCATCGCGGGCGTCGGGCTTTTCACGCTGGCGTCGGCCGCTTGCGGGTTCGCGCCGAATACGTCTGCGCTGGTGGCCGCGCGCGCGGTTCAAGGCATCGGCGCGTCACTGCTCGTACCCAGCAGCCTCGCGATCATCGGCGCGGTGTTCGATGACGCGGCGCGAGGGCGGGCGATCGGCACCTGGGCGGGCGTCGGCGCGATCACGTCGGCGCTGGGGCCGGTGGCGGGCGGCTGGCTCGTCGACGCGTGGTCGTGGCGCGCGATCTTCTTCCTGAACCTCCCGCTCGCCGCGCTGACGATCGCGCTCGCCATCGTGGCGGTGCCCAACAGCCACAAGCCCGATGCGCCTCGACAGCTCGACTGGCCCGGCGCGCTGACCGTGGCCGCGGGACTGGCCGCGCTCACGTTCGGCCTGACCGAGGCAGCGGCGAGTGGCTTCGCGCATCCGCTCGTATCCGGTTCGATTGGAGTGGGCGTGCCGCTGCTCGCGGCATTCGTGATCATCGAAGCGCGCAGCCCTAACCCGATGGTGCCGCTCGAGCTGTTTCGCTCGCGCGATTTCATGGGCGCCAACCTCGTCACACTGCTGCTTTACTTCGGCCTTGGCGGCGCGTTCTTCTTCCTGCCGTTCACGCTGATCCGCGCGCATGGCTACACCGCGACCGAAGCGGGCGCGGCGCTGTTACCGGTGCCCTTCATCATCGGTTTGCTGTCGCGCTTCACTGGCGGTCTGACGAGCCGCTTCGGTCCGCGTGCGCTGCTGACCGTTGGCCCGGGCGTCACCGGAATCGGCTTCACGTTGCTCGCGCTGCCGTTCGTGCGCGGAAGCTATTTGACGGGGTTTTTCCCTGCGCTCGTCGTGCTCGGGCTCGGTATGACGATCACCGTTGCGCCGCTCACCACGACCGTGATGGGCGCGGTGCCGAGCGACCGCACAGGGGTGGCGTCCGGCATCAACAACGCCGTGGCGCGCGTGGCGGCCCTGCTGGCGATTGCGGTGCTCGGTATCGTATTCGTGTGGTCGCACCAGGCGGCACTATCGGCACGCCTCGACGAACTGCACGTGCCGCAAGATGCACGCCAGGCCGGACAACTGCTGGCGCCGGTCGAGCAAGGCGGAGCGACCGCGAGCGCCACTCATCCGCCGCGCGAGACAGCCGTGGCGCGCGCGCAAGCCGACGCGATCACCGACGCGCTGCGCGCCGTCGCGCTCGTCTGCGCCGCGTGTGCGTTCGCCGGAGCGGGGCTTGCGACAGCCACCATCCAGCCGCTGAAACGGCCGGCGACAGCGCGCGCGGAGTGAGCTACGAAACTCAGTGGTGAACGGGCCGCATCGCCGATCCCGTCGGCCGGATCACCGCGGCCGCTCGCGCCTCGATTCTTGCCGCGGACGAGGTGGGTTGCGGCGGATTGGTTGCGCTGTCGTACCCGTTCATCTGTTCATCGATGATGAAGTCCGCGACTCTCATCGCATCCATCGAGTTGCCGTCCACGTCGTACCACTCGCGCATCGCGCGATTGACTTTGGTTAGCGCGGTGACGGCAAGCAGTATCGCGTCGGTCTCGGTGATCTTGCCTTCGAGATCGTCTACGAGGTAATCCGCAACCCGTAGAGCCGCGTCGATCAGATTGCTGTCGTCGCTCAAGTCCGTCAATACCGCATGAACCACTGCGAGGCAAGCATCTTTGCGTGCAAGTGCGATGTCTGTCATGAGGCTCTCCAGAGTCGAGGGAACGGGTTGGCGAACTGTGGCGTTGCCTTTACCAGCGCTGGTGGACGTGAGGCGCGATATGGTGCCGATAGACTTCCCGCGCGCGTTGCATGACCTCGTCGGACAGCGGCGCGAGGTTTGCGGCCGATACGTTCGACGCCGCCTGGGCCGCGTTCTTGCTGCCGGGGATGATGACGGAGACCGCCTCGTCCATCAGGATCCAGCGCAGAGCCAACTGCGCCATCGAGGCGCCCACAGGTACCAGGCCGCGCAATTCGTCGACCGCCTTCAACGCGACGTCGTAGGGTACGCCGGAGAAGGTTTCGCCGACGTCGAACGCCTCGCCATGCCGATTGAAGGCGCGATGGTCGTCCGACGCGAAAACCGAATCCGCGGACATCTTGCCGGTGAGCATGCCGCTAGCCAGAGGCACTCGCGCGATGATCGCCACGTCTTTCTTTTGCGCCTGCCTGAAGAACAGATCGGCAGGACGTTGACGGAACATGTTGTAGATAATCTGCACCGAAACTACGTTCGGATATTCGATCGCCTTCAGCGCTTCTTCCACCTTTTCGACCGACACGCCGTAGTAGCGGATCTTGCCTTTGGCGACGAAGTCGTCCATTGCGTCGAATACCTCGGGACGGTAGTAGACCTCCGTCGGCGGGCAATGCAGTTGGACCAGGTCGAGCGTGTCGACGCCCAGGTTCGACAGACTCCGGTCGATGAAAGCTTCGAGCCCGCTCCTGTTCAGATAGCCGCTGGTCACATGCGGGTCGAGTCGGCGACCGAGCTTCGTGGCGACGATCGGACGGTCGCCGCCTCGTTGCCGCAGTACGTCCCGGATGATCCGTTCCGACCGACCGTCGCCGTAGACATCGGCCGTGTCGATGAACGTGACGCCGTTATCGAGCGCGGCATTCAGCGCGGCCTTGGCGTCATCTTCCGCAACGCTGCCCCACGAACCGCCGATCGCCCATGCCCCAAAACCGATTTCGGACACATTCCAACCGGTACGGCCAAATTTTCTCGTCGAAAGCGTCATCTGGATGCTCTTCCTCTATTTTTTTGCGGAGTTACGTCGCAGGCGCCCGATCATCCCTGCGGGAGTGCCGGCGACCTTTGTACATAGTGTAGCAAGTGGTCAGGGCCGTTGACGTGGTGTGTGCGTCGGGGCGGAGTCGATGATCGCCCGGGAGATGCGATGAAGTATGATTTCCATGGCTTCGACGCTGTCGCTCCAACAACAGGACGTGGAACCCGTATAAAGGTGGTGTAATGACAGGCAACGCAGGTTCTGGCGGCATCGCGCACGACGGCCTCGGCGGCACGCGCGAAGAGCGCACGAGTGCACGGATCCCGGCCATCGCGCCGTCGCGAACCGCGCTGATCGTCATGCACTACCAGACCGACATTCTCGGACTCTTTCCATCGGTGGCGCCGGCGTTGCTCACCCATACGCGCAGGTTATGCGATGCGGCCCGGAGCAAAGGCGTCGGCGTCTATTTCGCCAATCTCCGCTTCAGTCCGGGCTATCCGGAAATCAGCCCGTTGAACAGGAATGGCCAGGGAATCAAAAGTCTCGGCCTGTTCCTCGAAGACCGTACCGCGCCCGAGTTGGCCCAGCGGGACGACGAACCGCTGGTCATCGCGCATCGTGCGAGCGTGTTTTTCGGCACCGATCTGGAGGCGCAACTTGCCGGGCAAGGTATCGATTCGCTGATCATGGTCGGTATCGCGTCGACGGGAGTCGTGCTTTCCTCGGTCGCCTACGCGAGCGACGCGGACTTCCGCCTGTATACGGTCAAGGATTGCTGTTACGACCCGGATCAGGTGGTACATGAGCATCTGTTCTCTACCGCATTCGATTCACGCACGACGGTGCTGTCACTCGCGGATGCGCTACGGCTGCTCGCGTAGACCGCCATGCCCACTCCACTCAGTCCCGCCAACTGGCTAACCGCTCGCCGCGATGCCGAAACCGGCATCGAGAGCCTGCGCGCGCATTTCAGCGGCCACGCCTACGATCCGCACGATCACGACGACATGTTGATCGGCTACACGGAGCAGGGCGTGCAGCGCTTCCAGTGCCATCGGTCGTTGCACACGAGCGTGCCGGGCCGCGCGATTCTGATCGAACCGGGCGCGCTGCACGACGGCCACGCGCCCGAAGCGGGCGGCTTCACATACGCGATGCTGTATCTGCCGCAGGCCTGGGTCGAACGCGCGGCGCGGCGGCTCGATCTGCCGGGACTGGCCGGCGTCGAGGCGGCGTTCGGCCATACGCTCGTCGATGACCGCGCGCTCGTCGATGCGATCCGGCAAGCCTTCGTCGCGATTCACGGCAACGAGGGCCGGCTCGCGCGCGATGAGACGCTCGATCGTCTGCTGCTGCAACTCGGCGCCCAGCTGCGCGACCCGCCGCTCACCGGCGATGCCGCGGCGTCGCCCGCGATCGCGCGGGTGCGCGATCTGTTGCACGAACATCTGGACGGCAACCTCGGGCTCGACGAACTCGCCGAAGCTGCCGGCATCGACCGGTTCCGGTTGACGCGTCTGTTCCAGCGCGCGTTCGGCACGTCACCGCACGCGTATCTGGTGCGCGTGCGCCTGCGCGCCGCGCGGCGCCTGCTCGCAACCGGCCGCACTCCCGCGCAGGTTGCCGCCGAAGTCGGCTTTGCCGATCAGAGCCATCTTGGCCGCTGGTTTCGTCGCGCGTACCGGATGACGCCGGCGGCGTACCGGCAGATGTGCACAAACGTTCCAGACTGATCGCGCGGCATCGTCGATCATGAGCGGCTCAACGAGGAGTCATCATGTTCGATACCAAAGTGGCGCTGATCGTGCGCAGCGATCTCGCGGTCTGGCAGAAGCTCAATGTGGTCGCGTTTCTCGCGACCGGCGTCGCGGCGGCGGCGCCCGATGCGCTGGGCGAACCCTACGAGGATGCCGCCGGGCACCGCTACGGCCGCATGCTCGGCCAGCCGATGATGGTGTTCGCCGCCGACAGGTCCGGTCTGCAGGGCGTGCATCGGCAGGCGCTGTCGCGCGAACTCGGAATCGTGCCATATGTGCACGCAATGTTTTCGACGGGGCATGACGCGGCGAATCGCGCAGTGTTTCGCGCCGAGGATGCGGCGAATCTCGACCTCGTCGGTCTCGCACTGCACGGACCGAAGAAAGCCGTCGATAAAGCCGTGAAAGGCTTGGCCTTGCACGAATGAGTCAGCGAGTGCGCGAGCCGCTCGATTGTCGACGTTATTCGCGCAGAAGCTCAAAAAAAGAGAAACATTTGCCGCCCCGCACGCGAATTGCGTTAAAACAAAAATGCTTATTCGGCGCATCCGCGGGGCATCAATTGCCGTTTCATTTCACTGCGTTTCGAGTCTCGAAACCGCATCGCGCTGAAAGCGCTGGTCCATCCAAAGGGCATAGGCCAGAAAGGCACGAGTAACGCACCCCCGTCAATAGCGGATCGTGCCGCCGTCGTGGCAATGGGATCGCAAGCCTTTGTCGAACAACGAATTGTCGGCGATTGCACCCGGGCGATTACCAACTCGGTTCAAATGGTTATTTGCAAAAACGGCTTTTCTATAGCATGGACATGCTCGCAAGAAAACCTTGCATATACGTTTCATTCTGAATTTGGCCTCAGTCAGAATTGAACCTGTGGTGTTACACTGCATCCCGCTGGATGCCATTCTGGCAAAGGGCTTTGGTGTTTCCAGCTCAACTGTGGTTTGAAGCGCGTCCACGACTTGTCGCTGGTGTCGTGCGCGCGGCAGCCATTCACTGGACTTCTCCAACACCCTGCTGCGTTCCCGGATTCCTCAGGTACTAATACCGTGTACTCTCAAACGCAAATCGACCCGGTGGTCAGCTTCCGCAACTCGCAGCGCGAGCATGTGCGAGGGACGATCATTAACCTCCAGAGAAAGTCGTTGGTCATGGAGGTCTATAACCCCTATTCCATCGTGCAGGTCAGCGAGGTGTTAAGCGAGCTGAGCGTGCGCATGGGCACCAAGAATGCCTATCTCGGCAAGGCGGTGGTGGTGAGTCTGGTGAACACCGGTCTCACCGCGGTGGTCTCTCTGGCGCTGATCGACGAATGGCGCGAGCTCAGCGTTCTGCCCAATGAAGCGAAGTCGGTCGGACGGGAAGCGGAACTGTTCATTAGCGACTGGGACGCGCGCTTCAATATCCGGCGCGACTATCAGATCGTCGTGAACGAGATGCGCGCGTTCCTGTCGGAAGTGTCGCGCTGGGTCGAGCAGGTCGATCTGACCGAGAGCTTGCCGAAGGCTGAAGGAGGCAGGCTGCGCGAGGACCTGTTCTACGAGCTTGCCACGCCGATCATGCTCAAGATCAAGTTCTTCCTCGACCGTCTCGAAGAAGAGGCCCAGCGCGTCGACGTCGAAACCGCACCCGTGCATCGCACGTATGCACAGTCGGCACTGCATCCGTTGCTGCTGCGCGCGCCGTTTGTCTATCGCACGTTCACGAAGCCGCTCGGTTATGCGGGCGACTACGAGATGGTCAACCAGATCCTCAGCGATCCGCAGCAGGGACCGACCACTTACTTCCAGATCGTCAATACCGCGTTCCTGCAGGCAGCGGTCGCGACCGCGCACCGCAACCGCATCACGCTGCTGATCGACTACCTGACGCGTCAGGCCGAGGCGGCGCGCGCGGCCGGCAGAACCTTCCGCATCCTCAACGTGGGTTGCGGGCCCGCTTTCGAGATCCAGCGCTTCGTGCGCGAATATCCGCATCCGGAGCTGCTGTCGTTCGAGCTGGTCGACTTCAGCGAGGAAACGCTCGCGTTCACGAAGGACGCGATCGAAAGCTCGGCTCATGCCGCCGGCCATAAAGCCTCGGTGCAAATGGTGCATCAGTCGGTGCACGAGCTGCTCAAGCGTAAGATTTCATCGGACCCCTCCGCGCGCGAATTCGACGCGGTGTACTGCGCGGGTCTGTTCGACTATCTGTCGGACAAGGTCTGCGCGCGTTTGCTGAGTTATTTCGCCGCTCGCACGCGACCCAATGGCCACTTGCTGGTCACCAACGTCCATTCGGCGAATCCGGAGAAGTACGGGATGGAGCATTTGCTCGAGTGGTATCTGATCTATCGGAACGAGAGCGGCATGAGTTCGCTGCTTCCCCCCAACTCCACTGACCAGAAGCTCTATGTCGACGAGACCGGGGTGAATGTGTTCGCGGAAGCCACGATCCTCTGAAACCGTGTCGACATCTTTGTCCATGACTACCAGTCCTTTGCAGAGCGGCTATCAAACCGAGCTGGCCGACTTTCGCGTCACGTTCAGCCGGGGCGGCGCGTGCACCGCGATCGCGCTGGTGCTGCTCGGCGTAGGGCTGGATTACGCGCAGTATCCGCAGCATCAGACGTCGTTCGCACTTGCGCGTCTGCTCGTGTCGTTGATGATCGGCGGCATCGTGGCCTTGCTCGACACCAGCGTGGGGCGGCGGCTGACTCCGTGGCTGACGCTGTCCTGGCTGCTGCTGCCGCAGATGATGATCTCATGGATGATCTGGTGCACCGATGGTGTTCTGTCGCCCTACTATATGGGCCTGAACCTGGCCATCTTCGCGTCCGGCATCGCGTTGCCATTCGGCTTGTGGCAAAACCTCGTGTTCGGCGTGCTGTCCTGCTTTCTGTATCTGCTGGCCTGTCTGTTGCCTCCGCATAACGGTGTGCCGCTCGGCACGATGACCGTCAATGTCCTGCTGCTGCTGTTCGCCGCTGCCGCGAGTGCCGTCTACACCTTCTTCAACGAACGCGTTCGCTTCATGCTGTTTCGCCTGAAGGCCGAGGTGTCCGAGAAGAACGCGGAGGTGTCCGCGAAGAACGCAGAGGTGTCCGCGACGAACGCCGAGCTCGAAGTGACCAATCGCCAGTTGCTCGACATCAAGGGCCAACTGTTGCAGCAGGAAAAAATGGCGGCGATCGGTACGCTCGCGGCGGGCTTGCTGCATGAAGTGAACAACCCGGTGAACTTCTGCCTGATGGCGATCGAGGTTGCGATCGAAGAGCCGATGGCGAAGAAGGAGCCGACGCTGCTGGAATGTCTGGTCGATGCGCGGCAGGGCATGCAACGCATCCAGCACATCGTGTCGGACCTGAAGACGTTCGCGTATCGCAAGCCCGGCGTCGAGGCGGAGCTGGGCACGCCGTTCCTGTTCGAGAAGGCGCTCGATTCGGCGATCCGGCTCGTCGGGCATGAATTGCGCGGCGTCACCGTGACACGCGAGCTGCCTGCGGATACGCTGGTGCAGGGCGACGAGGCGGCCATCATCGGCGTGCTGATCAACCTGCTGTCGAATGCGGTGCTGGCGATGCGCAAGGCGGGCACGCCCGCGCCGGCGATTCATGTCAACGTGAGATGGACGGAAGAGCGCCTGCATGTGACGGTAAAAGACAACGGGCCGGGCATCGCGCCGGAAAATATCGCGCGCGTGTTCGAACCGTTCTTTACCACCCGCGAAGTGGGCCAGGGCCTCGGCCTCGGGCTGTCGATCAGCTATGCGGTGATCGAGCGCCACGGCGGCCTGCTGTTTGCTGAAAGCGAGCTGGGAAGTTGGGCGGCATTCAGTTTCGATCTGTCGCCCGCACCCTGAGAAACACCATGAACGACATCCGACAAACACAGCCCACGCTTCTCTACGTCGACGACGAAGAGCTGGCGTGCAAATATTTCGCCCGCACCGTCGGTGCGGATTACGAAGTCCTGGTCGCGACGAGCAGCGACGAGGCCATCGCCATCCTCGAGCAGGAGAATGCCCGCATCGCGGTGCTGGTCACGGACTTCCGCATGCCGGGGCGCGACGGCGGCGACCTGCTGCGCCAGGTGGCGCTGGAATATCCGCACATCGTGCGGATTCTGGTCACGGCTTACGCAGACGTCGAGATGCTATTGCAGACGGTCAACACCGGCGAAGTGTTCCGCATCCTCGAAAAGCCGCTGAAGCCGGCGGCGGTGCGCGATACGCTGCAACTGGCGTTCGATCGTTACCACGAACGTGCGATGCAGAATCAGCGCCTGATCGCCATCGACGAAACCCTCGCGTTCATCGCGCACGAACTGAACACGCCGCTCGCGGCGATCGCGTTGAACGCGCACAGCATCGAAGATCGCACCGACGCGGAGCGCGATGCGGAAGGCGAAATTCTCGGTGCCGCGAAATCGATGCGCGAGAGCGCGCAGTACTGCATGGCCGTGGTGTCGTCCTTCTGGCGCTCGGTCCACAACGGGCGGCGCAGGCAACTGGAGGGCGACGAGGCGCGCATCGAGAGCACCGCGCATGGGCTGATCGCGGCGTTGCTCGACACGTATCCGCTGACGACCGCGCAGCGCGCGTGGGTGAAGGTCGAGGTCGACAATGACTTTCCCATGGTCACGCAACCGAATCTCGTGGCGCTCGTGCTGTCGTCGCTGTTGTCCAACGCGTTGCGCGCGCTCGCGGATGTGCCGTCGCCGTCGGTGCGCTTTACCGTGACAACGGAACCGCACCCGAGCATCGGCATCTGCGACAACGGGCCGGGGATTCCGCCCGAGATCAAAGACCGCCTGTTGACGGACCCAATTACAACGCACGCGAAATCTGGGGGAAACGGCTTGGGCCTGATTCTATGCAACCGTGTCATGCAGTCCTGTGGCGGCGGACTCAGAATTGAGTCCACGTCGGGGGGCGGCACCACCGTCGTGCTGGATTTCCCCCATATCAAAGGTCAAACGCACAGGAGTTGTTGATGAACGAAGCAAAAGCCACAGAGGAGTTGGCTCCGGCGATCATCTTCGTCGATGACGAAGCTACCGCCGTAAAGTACTTCCAGCGTGCCATCGGAAGCCTGGCGCCGGTCCTGACTGGCGGCTCGGTGGAAGAGGGCAAGGCGCTGCTCGACGAGCACGGCGACCGCGTGGGAGTTCTTGTGTCCGACCAGCGCATGCCGGGCGAGTTCGGCAACGAGCTGCTGCGCTATGCGAGCGAGCGCTTCCCGCATGTCGTGCGGATTCTGACCACCGCGTATTCGGAAATCGATCAGACCGTCGCGGCCGTCAACCTCGGTCACATCCATCGCTACATCAAGAAGCCGTGGGACATTACGGCGTTGCGGATGGAGCTCAAGCAGGCGCTCGAGCTGGCCGAGTTGCGCAAGGAGCGCGATACGCTGGTGCGCGAGAAGCTGGGCGTGCTGCAAAAGCAGGTGGTCGCCACGCGCATCGGTCTGGTGCGTTCGCTGTCGGCCACGCTGATCGGACCCGAGCGCTTCCAGCCGGTCGAAACCTATCTCGCCGCGGCGGTACTCGCCAACGTGCCGAACTCCGAGCCGGACTGGCTGCTGCAGGACTACTCCGATCTGATCGCGGCCGAGAGTGCCCGCAGCGGCGCGTTCGGTCATACGGTGGCGGCGCATCTCGCCACGCTGCGTAATCGTCACGGCGGCGCGAACGTGACCGCGAGCGACGCGCTGGCGGCTCTGGCCGGGTCGCTTTCCGAGGCTGGCATCAATGTGCGCCGCGAAGGCGATGGTCTCGTCTGCGACCAGCCGGCCACACTCGCGGAGTTTCTCGCGGAGCCGGGCAATAACGCGGTGTCCGCCGGACACGCTGCATGGCTGGCGAGCCTTCTGTGGCTCGACGGCAATGACGTTGCATTGCAGCCCGCACGTGAAGGCAATGCGATTGCGTTCCGGCCGGCGCAGCGCGGTAGCGAATTCGCCGCCGATCGCCTCGCCACGTGGATCGAGCAATTCTGATTACTACGCATCGACGGCGCGGCACCTGACGCGCCGATACTCGCACCGGCTTCGCGCTGCAGTCCGCCTCGGCTAGCAGCGCGTCGCTCACCACGGCTCGCACGAGCCGTCCCGACTTCAGTCGCTTCCCCTCGAGCTGCATTCGTCGCAGCAATTCCATTCATTGACAGCCACCCGGCACAGCCGCGTCTGCCGACTCCATCCCTGCGCAACGTCACATTCAATCGAGATATGCTTGGCGCATAATCGCGTCACGCGTCACGTGCGCAATTAACAGACCGACATTTCCGTACGATGAATCATGCACTTTCCATTCAGGTGGAATGGTGACGAACTATTTCATTAAAAATTCCATGTCATAAAAGGGGAACATTGCCGCTCAATAATCCCGCTGCAGAAAAATCATGGATTAGTTCCATTCGGGCGGAAACAGTAGTAATCCAAATCAGCGAGGAATCCCACAATGTCGGTCAGTCCAACATCACGCACAAATCTGCTTCTCACTTCAATCGCGGCTGCCTGCGTCCTCGCAGCCTGCGGCGGCGGCTCCAGTAGCAACGGCACGGCGAGCACCGGCAACAACAACACCGGTACGACGCAACCGACGACTTTTTCGGGTGTCGTGACCGCTGCCAACTTCGTGCCGGGCAACACGTCCGGCAATCCGACCATCAATGCGGGCTATTACGCTGGCGCGACCGTCTGCCTCGATGCGAACGGCAACGGCAAGTGCGATTCGGGTGAAGCCAGCACGACGACCGACAGCAAAGGCCACTTCTCGTTGCAATCGAGCGCGAATGGTCAGCTGATTGCCGACGTCAGCACGAAGGCAACCAACACTGCGAGCGGCTCGGCTGTCGCGAGCCACGTGATCCTGCGCGCCTCGGCTGCGCAGATCGCCGACCAGGGCTCGGCGAACGTCGTGATCAGCCCGATGTCGACGGAAGTGCAGCGTCTGGTCGAAGCGAACGGCACCAGCTACGCGACCGAGAAGGCCAACCTCGCGGCGCGTCTGACAGGTCCGGCGCTAGGCGCGTCGTCGGTGACGGTGAGCGCGACCGATGCGCTCGGCGACGTGAACAAGCTGTCGGGCGCCGAGCAGCAGGCCGTGCTGTTCGAAGCCAACCAGCTCGCGAACCGCTATACGTATGCGACGACCAAGCTCGATCGCGGCGACATGTACCCGGACAACCTCGCGGTAGCGGGCGGTGATCCGTCGATCGTCGGCGTCTCGGGCGTGACCGCGCTGACGGCCGTGAAGTCGACGCAGACGCAAGCGCCGATCACGTACGCGCAGTCGCAACAGGCAGCGTTCAACGTCGAAGGCATTCCGCGTTACGACAACGTGTTCGTGATCATGCTCGAGAACCACAGCGTGGGTCCGGTCACGGGCACGCCGGGTATTCTCGGTTCGACGAACGCGCCGTACATCAACACGTTCCTGAGCAGCAACGCGCAGTTCACGACCTACTACTCGACCGGCAATCCGAGCGAGCCGAACTACACGGCACTCGGCGGCGCGGACGACTGGGGCATCGTCGACGACAACTGGTGGGGCTGCGGCGCGGGCACGACCGGCGCAAACGCACCGACCGATGCAGCATTCGCAGGCGGTACCGCTTCGGATGGCGCACCGCTCGTCGCGACCGGCGCGCTGCCGCCGCTCGACACGGCGCACCTGACGGGCTACACGACGACCGGCGCCTGCTCGACGACTTCGATCGCGAACCACAACGTTCCGGCGCCGAACCTGTTCACGCTGCTGTCGCAAGCGGGCATGACGTGGCGTACCTATAGCGAGTCGATGAACCCGGGTCAGGATCCGCGCGCGGACAGCGTTGCCGAGCCGACGATTTCGGCCGCCTACACGGGTCCGGGCAGCACGGGTACCGCGTTCCCGATGCCGGGCGCGCTGTACAAGACGAAGCACCATCCGGGCATGGCGTATCAGCAGACGCGCAACCTGCCGGAGTTCCACGCCGACAACCGCACGATCTTCGGTACGCAGTACTCGGCCGCCGACCTGGCGGGTTCGAAGGCTTATGCGATCCCGGCGAACTACAACTACGACCAGTTCAGCACCGACCTCGCGACCGGCGACGTGGGTAACGTGAACTTCATCATGCCCGACCAGTGCGACGACATGCACGGCACCGGCTCGGATCCGTCGTGCCTGAGCGGCAGCACCGCGATCGTGCAGCGCGGTGATGACTACGTGCGCCAGGTGGTCGCCAAGATCCAGGCTTCGCCGCTGTGGACCAACCCGAACCGCAAGGTCGCGATCGTCGTGATGTTCGACGAAGGTGAAGGCAGCTCGACCGCATGCTGCGGCTGGAACCCGGTCACGTCGAACGTGAACCAGCAACCGCTGACGTTCGCGAACGGCAAGTACACGCCGACGACGACGGTGCTGTACAACCAGGGCAACCATGGTCACGGCAACTCGGTGTTCGGTGTCGCGACGAACCAGGCGAACCCGAACATCGTGGATAGCGACGAGTACAGCCACTTCTCGTTCGTTCGCACGCTGCAGGACATGTTCCAGATCGCTGACCCGCAGCAGCCGAACACGTACCTCGCTCGTGCGAAGTACACGGAGTCGTTCATCGCTGCGAACATCGCGAACCTGCCGGAACTCGCGGGCAGCTCCGATACGCACTTCGACTCGGTCCGCCCGATGAACCACGCGTACATCACGCCGACAACCTACACGCAGAAGCTGAACATGGTCGACGTGACGAGCACGTCGCTTGCATCGCGTGCCGCTGGTCCTGACGCTTCCCAGACCAACATCTGGTCGCTGAAGTCGGCGAAGTAAGGAGCCGATCCGTATGCGATACGAGCCGGTTCGCCGTCTCGTATCGCAGCCAGATGCGAGTACCGCCTGCTGCCGGGCCACGTATCGAGTGGTCCGGCAGCTTTCCATTTTCGTTCGTCCCATTGCCGCGCGGCCTTAGCGGTACGCGCAGTTAGCCAGGCTTTGCACGAGGCCCAGCCAGGACCGCCCGGCAATCGGACTCAGGTATTAACAAATCGTCATGCGAACACTTACATTGAGCGTGCTGTGCGCGCTCTCCCTGATATTGACCGCGTGCGGCGGCGGTGGCAGCGGCAGCGATGGTGGCGGCGGCTCGAGCCAGACGTCGTCGACGTCGGGCAGCGGCGGCGCGTCGAGCGTGGCGCCGCCCGCGACGGTCACACTGAGCGCCGCGGCGCAGGTCGGCAAACAGCTGTTCTTCGACCAGAATCTGTCGGGCAACAAGAACATGGCCTGCGCGACCTGTCACAACCCGCAATACGCGTATGGGCCGCCCAATAGCCTCGCCGTGCAGCTCGGCTCCGATCCGTCGCTGGCGGGTCAGCGCGCGGTGCCTTCGCTGCGCTACAAGTCGATGACGCCGCCGTATAACGACATCGCGGACAACCCCGACGGCATCACCCAGAATGCGCCCGGCGGCGGCTTCATGTGGGACGGACGCGCGACGACGCTCGCCACTCAGGTATCGTTGCCGCTGCTCAATCCGCTCGAAATGAACAACGCGTCGGCGGCCGACGTCGTGAAGGTCGTGCAGGGCGCGTCGTACGCGTCGCTGTTCCAGCAGGCGTTCGGCTCGGGCGTGTTCGCCAATAGCGACACCGCGTTCACCGACATCGGCCTCGCGCTGCAGGCGTATGAGACGGAAGACCCGAGCTTCGCGCCGTATTCGAGCAAATTCGACCTGTTCGAATCCAACAAGGTGGGCGGCACGTTGACGGCGGCCGAACTGCGCGGCCTCGAACTCTTCAACGACACCGACAAGGGTGCCGGTTGCGTGGCCTGCCACTACGCGGGCGCGAACTTCAACGGCTCGGTGGGTCTGATGACCGACTTCACGTACCAGGCGATCGGTGTGCCGCGCAACGACACGTCGATTCCGGATAATCCCGACCCGATCCCGAGCAACACCAACGCCGCGTTCTACGACCTGGGTCTGTGCGGTCCACTGAATACGATTCACACGCCGGGTACCGCGACGAGCGGCGCGGGTCCGGATTCGCTCACCGGCGTGAACGTGCCCGATCCGTATTGCGGCCGCTTCAAGGTACCGACGTTGCGCAACGTCGCGACGCGCACCGCGTTCTTCCACAACGGCGTGTTCCATTCGCTCGTGCAGGTGCTCAACTTCTACAACACGCGCGATACGAACCCCGAGTACTGGTATCCGAGTACTGGCGGCGATAGCAGCAACATCGTGCAGAACCCGTCGTTTGCGCTGTTCCCGAGCGCCGCGTCCGGCGCGACGGCCACGCCGTTCAACGATCTGCCGGTCGCCTACCAGGGCAACATCGATGAAGAACTGCCGATGGGCCAGGGCCAAACCGATGCGGGCGGCACGACCGCGGCCGACGGCGCTAAGGCGCGGGCGGTTCACTCGACGCCGCAGTTGACGCAGCAGAACATCGCGGATCTGGTCTGCTTCCTGAACACGCTGACGGACGGCTATCAACCGCCCGCCACGGCACCGACCAGCGGCGCCTGCGTGAACTGACGACATTCAACAAAGCAACTCAACCTGAGCAACAACGACATGATGCGACGCTCCACCGCCGCCCGCCTCGCAGGCGGCGCGCTTTCCCTGCTGGCCCTGACGCTGTTCGCCGGCTGTCACGACAAGAGCCAGGACGCGAACCAGGCGAACTTCACGGCCACCATCAACGACTACCTGGCCAAGCGCGGTCACCTGTGCCTCGCCAAATACGACTGGCCGATCTACACGACGACCGAAGACCGCGCCAACGGCACGCGCGACGCGGTGCAGATGCCGGTGCTCGAAAAGCTCGGTCTGGTGGTGGGCAAGGACATGCTGGTCGAACGCGTCGATGCGGATGGCAAGAAGATCACCGCTTCCGCGCGGCAGTATCAGCTGACGCCGGAAGGGCAGAAGTACTATCTGCATATTCCGGAGGTTGTCGCGACTGCTACGTCGCGGGTTACGCATCCGGCGGATCTTTGTGCGGCTTCGTTGTCGCTGGATAAGGTCGTGGGGTGGGAGCGGCCGATGCAGATGGATGGGAAGACGGTGACTTCAGTGATCTATACGTACAAGATCGATCCGGCGCCTTGGGCGAAAGACGCGGACGCGCAACGTGTCTTTCCGATGGTTAAGCGGGTGATCGAAGGGGCGGGGACCATGCAGTTGCGGGAAGGAGTTCATCTGACCGATGAGGGGTGGGTTGCTGATGAGGTTTTTCAGCGGTGATGTAGGGGTGAGCTAGCCCTTGGGCAAGGTTGGGCCTTTTTTCGTTGTTCTGAGTTTCTTGGCCTTTCCTTGCTTTGGTATCGGTTTATTTGCGTTGCCCCTGTGCGGGGCGGCACCTACTTTCTTTGCTGCTGCAAAGAAAGTAGGCAAAGAAGACAGCTTTATACCGCTAGCTCTTAAGCGGGGACCCGGGTTTGCGTGAGGTAGTGGTGCATCTGGAATCTGTGTTCCCGCACATTCAGCCCCGGTGACAAGGCAGTCATTCTTCCGGCGGCGCTGCGCGCGCCGATGCCTTGTTCAGGACCATCAGGCTTTTTTGGCGCATCGCCGAGGCGCTTCTCAAGTCTGATTCTTGGCAGTATTCTCCCTCCCGTCCTCCTGGCGATGCTCTCCAGTTTGAACGGCTTGCGCTTGCCGTCTTCCACCTTTTCAAGAAGCAGGAGCAGCAACTTCAACGCCTGACTATGCTTGGAACCTAATTGTTCAGGATTCCTCCTGTAATAGCGGAAGAAAGTGCGAACAGGAAGCTTCTCGAAGTCGCGCTCGACGCAAAGGACGTCCGAACCGCCGGCTCACGCCTCGCGACGCAGCAGACCTTTTAGTTGACGTGGTGCGAGGCAAAAACGTCAAACTGACGGCTTTGAGTCGATTCGTCAATAATGGGCTAAAGGGCATTTATTCATTCAAGATGCGGCGACTCAATGGCGCCTATTTTTATTGAACTGCGACATCGCCAAGATGCATCTGAAACTGAGAAATCCGAAGTCATCGCAAATTTTTGTCAAATCAGCTTTATCTTGAATTAATGCGGTTGACTGTGCCACCTCTAGACGGTTAATTAATCGAATGTTTCCAAGCGGCGTTGAGGACACCGAGGCCCGCGTGCGGCGAATCAGAACCAAAGCCGCGCGACAACTAACTCTCGAAATCTGTAGGAGAACGTGATGCGAATTTCTGTAGCAAGGGACAACGACTCGACTACGACTGGCGGAATGGTCATTGCAGTAAGCGCGACGATGCGCGACAACGGGAAAAGGCTGGCCTTGGAAGGCGAGCACGCCACCTGCGGCAACTGTAAGGGATCTTGGCCAATGCACGGAACCGGCGACGGGATGAAAAACCGTGGAAAGCGGGTCGTGGTTGATGATGATCGTGTGCTATGCCCCTGCGGAAAGAACCGCGTTATAGCGGGCGCGGATGCCCGCTGTTTCATCAACAAGTCGACCGGCGTAGCGGCAGATAGCTCACCACGGCAAGCTGCGCAAGATGGGCTCTATAACGAGCAATTTACCCTGCTCGATGAAGCACGCCGCCCGCTCGCGGACGTGCGATATCGGATCGTTGTTGATGGAGAACGGGCGATAACGGGGATCACGAACGGCAGTGGTCAAACTGAACGTGTGGCTACGCGCGGCCCATCAATCCTTAGACTTCAACTGGAGAAGTAGGAATGCCGGACACTGCAAGTTGGGTAACGGTTCACGACACTGCATGTACAAACACAAATCCGAACTCATGCGTTGAAGTTCGCATTGCATTGAACCTGTTGTCATGGGAAATTCCGGATAATAGATACGGTGACAAGTTGCCGGTGATTCCATCGTCCGCACGTGTGCACCACGGAAAGATTCTGTACCACCTGCCGATCAAAGCCACAGTCAAAAGCCGCGGCGGCGCACCGCTTTCCGGCCGCATTTTATCGATCAAGAGTAACCGTACGAACGACCACGTACGGTTTGCAAGGCCAACCGATTCGAACGGTTGCGCGATGGTCGTTCTCGAATCGCGGGAACCGGGAGACCTGACGTTATTGGTAGAGGACGAAGATATAACCGCGGTTCCTCTCCGCATAATGCTGAAAGAAGCGTGGTATGAATCTGGTTTTCACATTACGCATTAATTGCGGACGAGCGCGATGCGCACGGCCCATTGGTGCAAGCACGCGGCGTGTCTGGTAGTCACCGCCAAGATTTCTTATACGGAGCGGGCGGCGTACCAATGCAGGGAACGGGCGAAACGTTGGATCATCGCTTTGTCCGTTGGGATGGCGGCGGCGGTGGATGGCATCACAACGCGGCCGGGAACCCGGATATCCTGAAGCATCCCGCTCAAGCGCGGCTGAGTGAAACAGACGCTGCGCACGGTCGATTTGCCGATGTTGTTGCCAATCGATCGATCGCTGTTGATCCGACCGTTATTCCAGGGCGGTCACAGGTTCGCTTCTAGCGACGGTAGCCGGGTTGTCGGTGAGCGGTCGGCAGACGATACGGGCGGGGGTATTCGCGGCGCACATATTGACCATTTCAGCGGTGCGGGGAGCGCAGCCACACGCGAATGGCAGGCGTCAGGTGGTGATCTGCAAAATGCGCGGGTCAAATTCTTGGGCTATTAGATGAAAATTCTGCTTCCTCTTTTGTTGTGCCTCCCGCTTTCCGCTTTCGCGCTAGACGGTACGGGGTCGATAGATTTCAACTCAGCGATCATGCCGCTATTGAATCAGCGCGCGGTCCTGAGGGAATTGGTGCTGTGCAACTTTGATATTGTCAGCGACCCAATGGGGACGCGGATTGGAGACGTTCAATCGAAAGCTTTAGGAGGGGCCAGAATTGGGCCTTATTCCATGTGGGCAAACTGGCACGGGAACTCGGGCTCAAGGCCGGTGGTTCTCACGATAAACACGCGTACAGATTTTGTCGACTCACGCGGTAGGAAGATCAGCGGAAGCTTGCGAAATGCAGTCCGAATCGAAGAGCATATCGAGAGCGTGACCATAGGACCAGCGGAACAAGGGCAGCCGGAATCTGTCCCCGGTGGACTAAAGCACAGTGTAGATTTGCGGACGTGCTCCTCAAAATCCGCCTCTTAAATTGCTGCCGATCCCGCTCCTGCGGTTTTTTCCCTCCGCGGCACAAACCGTCGCGTCCGAATCCATTTGGTCGCCACCCACTTGTCCCCCGCCCGCAGCGGTGTGCTCGCATGCAATGAACTCGGATCGCACAGTCCGAACCGATTTCCATATTCAAAATAAAGCGCATGGCCGCGCTGCGGGGCGATCGACCAACCCAGCTGCGGAAACACCGTCTCTCCACCGCCTTCCACATCTTTCAGATACATCAGTAGCGTGCCCATGCGCTGGCCGCTGCGCGCGATCGACTCGCGATTCGCCTCGTTGCCTGTGATCAGATAGTCGACGTGCGGCGTCGATTCCGCGCCTTCTTCGTAGTGCAGCATTTGCAGCCCCTCGCCATTCTCGACCGGCGTGCCGGTCAGCAAGGCAATGCGCGCTTCGATGCGCGCGATCAACGGCGTCTCGCCCAACCGGAAAAACATCCCGTGACTGCTGCGATGACCCGCAACCACGTTGCGCCCAGTCACCGGATCGACCACGGTCGAGCGGTCGAGCCGCGGTTGCGCAAGCGCGATCAGCTGCTCGCATTCGTCGCCGCTTAGGAAGTTGGCCAGATGCACGGCAGCCGGCCGTTGTAGCCGCGACAGCACGCGCACCTTGCGCTCGCCGAGCTGGATCAGCGGGCCGTCGGGCACGCGCAGCGGTTCGGGCTCATAGCTGAGCGGCGCGCCACCGACTTCGAGCTTGTCGCCGGGCAGCGGCGCGCCATACAGAAACGCCGACGACACCGCATCGACCATCGCCGACGCCAGCTCGGCCGCGTTGTTGCGGGCGACCATCTCGTTGACGATCGCTTGCGGTGCGACGCCCCGCGTGAGGTTGGCGGCGATCCAGTCGCGGACTTCGACGGGGAAATTGACGGTGATGGCCATCGGGCTGACGTTCAAGGATGTTCGTGACGGTCGGTCGCGGCGCGCGCGACGCTGGCTTGGGATGTTAGCGGTCGATTGTGACGATTCTGGACGGACGCCCCACTTTTCATTTGGCTGTCGTCTGTTACCGCATATTGCGATGCCCCGCCACGCCCAACACTCGACCCGTCTGGGTGTCCGCTCCCCTTGTACCGCGAGGTCGATGTCCCCGACCCTTCCACCGGCCAACTTGTTGCGCCCCTGTAACTCAAGCCCGGCGCAAGCCGGTTACATTCACGCATGCCCGTATTCAAGCCATCGCCCGTTTCCTTACGTCTTCATAACAACGCGTTCAGAGGGCTTCGACTGATGACAACGCGCGTGAACCATGGCACTTTTGCGCAGTCCCGTCAGAGGACGAGCTTCCATCCGAATCTCAACACTAATATCCGCCGCCGGAGAACAACATGAGCGAAACCGTGTCCCCGCCGCCAAAGCGCTCCCGACGCGGGCTCATCGTCTTCGCGGTTATCGTGCTCGTGCTGATCGCGCTGGTCGTGGTTCACCTGCTGACACGCAAGAAGCCTGTGCGCGAGAACGCGGCGATCGTCGTCACCGTCGCGCAGGCGACGCTCGGCTCGATGCCGGTCACGTTGAGCGAACTCGGCACCGTCACCCCGATCGCAACCGTGACCGTGCTGCCGCAGCTGAGCGGCTATCTGACCGAAGTCGGCTATCACGAAGGACAGGAGGTGCAAAAAGGCCAGTTCCTCGCGCAGATCGATCCGCGCCAGTATCAGATCAGCAAGCAGCAGGCGGAGGCGACGCTCGCGAAAGACCGCGCGTCGCTCGCGCAGGCGCGTGCCGATCTCGAACGCTACACGCAGTTGAACGAGCGCAAGTCGATTGCGCAGCAAACCTACGCGGATCAGCAGTTCCTCGTGCAGCAGGACGAAGCGGCCGTGAAGGTCGATCTCGCCAACATCGCGCAATTCGATCTCGACCTCGCCTATTGCCGCATCACCGCGCCGATCGCCGGCAAGGTGGGCTTGCGGCTCGTCGATCCGGGCAACTATGTGACGGCTTCCTCGACGACCGGCATCGTCGTCATCACGACCGTGAAGCCGACCACGGTGCAGTTCACGGTGCCGCAAGATTCGCTCGCCTCGATCGTGCAGCGCCTGTCCACCGGCGCGAAGCTGCCGGTCACCGCGTATTCGAGCGACAACTCGCGCGAGATCGCGACCGGCACGCTGTACGCGGTCAGCAACCAGATGGCGACCGCGACCGGCACCGTCACGTTGCGCGCAACCTTCGCGAACGACGACGAAGCGCTGTTCCCAAGCGAGTTCGTCAACGTGAAGCTGCTCGTCGACACGATGCAGAATGCGGTGCTCGTGCCGACCGCCGCGGTGCAATCCGGCGCGCCGGGCGACTTCGTCTACCTGGTCAATGCGGACAGCACGGTGTCCGTGCACAAGGTCAAGCTGGGCCCCAGCGACGGCAGGAATACGGTGATCGTGTCGGGACTCGCGGCCGGCAACGAGGTCGTGACGGACGGCACGGATCGTCTGAACGACGGCGCGAAGATCCAGCCGGCGCATCCGAAGTCCGCCGCCGCGGCGAGCGACGCGGCCGCCAGCGGCACCTCCGCCAGCGGCACGAAGGCGCCCGCCGCTGCGTCGGAAGCCGCTTCGTCGTAACGGACCGCCGCGCCGATGAACATTTCCCGCCTGTTCATTCTTCGCCCGGTCGCAACGCTGCTGCTGATGATCGCGCTCGTGCTCGTCGGTCTGATCGCGATGCGGGTGCTGCCGGTGTCGTCGCTGCCGAACGTCGACTATCCGACGATTCAGGTGCAGACCTTCTATCCGGGCGCGAGCCCGACCGTGATGGCGACCACCGTGACCGCGCCGCTCGAGGTGCAGCTCGGCGAGATTCCGGGCCTGCAGCAGATGACCTCGTACAGCTCGGACGGCGCGTCGGTGATCACGCTGCAGTTCGATCTGTCGCTGAACCTCGACATAGCCGAGCAGAACGTGCAGCAGGCGATCAACGCGGCGAACAGCTATCTGCCGTCGGGCCTGCCGGCGCCGCCGACCTACGCGAAGGTCAATCCCGCCGACCAGCCTATTCTGACGCTCGCGGTCACGTCGAAGTCGATGTCGCTGACGCAGCTCGAAGACGTCGCGAACAACCGCTTGGGTACGAAGATCTCGGAGGTGTCGGGCGTCGGCGTCGTGACGACGAGCGGCGGCAACGTGCCCGCGATCCGCGTCGAAGCCGACCCGCACAAGCTCGCCGCCTACGGTCTGAACATCGACGATCTGCGCACGCTGCTCAGCTACGTGAACGTGAGCCAGCCGAAGGGCAATTTCGACGGGCCCGACCTGGACTACACGATCAACGGCAACGATCAGATCACCGATCCGAAGGACTATCTCGACACGGTGATCGCCTATCAGAACGGCTCGCCGGTCTTCATGCGCGACGTCGCGCGCGTGAGCCAAGCCGCGCAGGACGTCGAGCGCGGCGCCTGGTACAACGGCTCGCCCGCGATCGTGCTGAACGTGCAGCGCCAGCCGGGCGCGAACGTGATCCAGACGGTCAACCAGATCATGAAGGAGCTGCCGCAACTCGAATCGACGCTGCCGGCCGGCATGAAAGTGACCGTCGTATCGGACAGCACCGGCGTGATCCGCGCGTCGGTCGCGGACGCCGCGTTCGAGCTGATTCTCGCGATCGTGCTGGTGGTCGCGGTGATCTTCGTGTTCCTGCGCAACGTGCCCGCCACGCTGATTCCGAGCATCTCGGTGCCGGTCTCGCTGATCGGCACGCTCGCGGTGATGTACCAGCTCAACTACTCGATCGACAACCTGTCGCTGATGGCGTTGATCATCGCGACCGGCTTCGTGGTTGACGACTCGATCGTGATGATCGAGAACATCGTGCGCTATCTGGAAGAGGGCATGTCGCCGCTCGAAGCCGCGCTCGAAGGCGCGGGGCAGATCGGCTTCACGATCCTGTCGCTGACCATTTCGCTGATCGCGGTGCTGATTCCGCTGCTGTTCATGGGCGGCGTGATCGGGCGCCTGTTCAGCGAGTTCGCGGTGACGCTCGCGGTCACGATCGTGATTTCGGCGGTCGTGTCGCTGACGGTGGTGCCGATGCTATGCGCGCGGATGCTGCGCGCGCAGGCCGAGCGCCATCCGAGCCGCTTCGAGCGCATCAGCGAGAGCCTGTTCGACAAGACGCTCGCCGCCTACGAGCGCGGCCTGCGCTGGGTGCTCGATCATCAGACGCTGACGCTGATGGTCGCGATCGCGACCGTCGTGCTGACCGGCCTGCTGTATGTGGTGATTCCGAAGGGCCTGTTTCCGGTGCAGGACGTCGGCGTGATCCAGGGCATCAGCGTCGCCGACAACTCGGTATCGTACGCGGCGATGGTGCAGCGTCAGAGCGCGCTTGCCGATGCGATCCTGAAGGACCCCGACGTGGTGTCGCTCACGTCGTACGTCGGGATCGACGGCACCAATGCGACGCTGAACAACGGCCGCTTCCTGATCAATCTGCGCGATCGCGACAAGCGCTCGGACACCGCGCAGGAAATCGCGCGACGGCTCGCGCAGGAAGTCGCGCACGTACCCGGCGTGAAGCTTTTCATGCAGCCCGAACAGGACCTGACGCTCGACACGACCGTGTCGCCGAACCAGTACAGCTTCGTGTTGCGCGGACCGAGTCAGCAGGCGTTCCAGAAGTACGTGCCGGAACTCGTCGCGCGTCTGAAGCAGATTCCGTCGCTATCGGACGTGCAAAGCGACCTCAACACCGACGGCCTCAGCCTCAACGTCGAAGTGAACCGGCAACTGGCCGCGCGCTTCGGCATCACGCCCGCGACGATCGACAACGCGCTGTACGACGCGCTCGGCCAGCGCATCGTGTCGACGATCTTCGAGCAGTCGAACCAGTACCGCGTGATTCTGGTCGCGAAGCCGGAAACGATGCCGACCGTGCAGTCGATCGGCGATCTCTATCTGCCGAGCCAGACCAGCAGCACGGGTCAGGTGCCGCTGTCCGGCATCGCGAAGATCGAAATCAGAAAGGCGCCGCTCGTCATTAGTCATCTCGCGCAGTTTCCGGCGGTGACGGTGTCGTTCAATCTCGCGAAGGGTGCGTCGCTGAGCACCGCGGTCGCGGACATTCACCAGGCCGAGCAGGCGATCGATCTGCCGCCGTCGATCACGTCGTCGCTGCAAGGCGCGACCGCGGCGTTCGAGGATTCGCTGTCGAGCGAAGTCTATCTGCTGATCGCGGCGCTGGTGGCCGTCTACATCGTGCTCGGCGTGCTGTACGAGAGCTTCATTCATCCGGTCACGATCCTGTCGACGCTGCCGTCGGCGGGCATCGGCGCGTTGCTGTCGCTGATGCTCGCGGGTATGGATCTGGACGTGATCGGCATCATCGGCATCGTGCTGCTGATCGGTATCGTCAAGAAGAACGCGATCATGATGGTCGACTTCGCGCTCGACGCCGAACGCAATCACGGCAAGGCGCCGCGCGAGGCGATCTTCGAGGCGTCGCTGCTGCGCTTCCGGCCGATCCTGATGACGACGCTCGCCGCGATGCTCGGCGCACTGCCGATGCTGCTCGGCACCGGCACCGGTTCCGAACTGCGCCGGCCGCTGGGTCTTGCGATCATCGGCGGTCTGACGCTAAGCCAGGTGCTGACGCTGTTCACGACGCCGGTGATCTATCTGTTCTTCGACCGGATGGCCACGCGCGTGAACAACTGGCGCGCCGAGCGCGCTAAGCGCAACGACGGCGGCGAGCCGGGCGGGCGCCCGCCGCAAGGCGGCGCGGAGGGCACGCGGTGAACATCCCGGCGCTCTTCATCCGGCGACCGGTCGCGACGACGCTGCTCGCGATCGCGATCCTGATCTCCGGCACGCTCGCGTATTTCCGCATGCCGGTCGCGCCGCTGCCGAACATCGCGTTTCCGGTGATCGTCGTGCAGGCCAACATGGCCGGCGCGAGCCCGAGCATCATGGCGTCGACGGTGGCCGAGCCGCTCGAGCGACGGCTCGCGACGATCGCCGACGTCGAGGAGCTGACCTCGATCAGCTACGTCGGCTCGTCGATGATCATTGTCGAGTTCGGTCTGAAGCGCGACATCAACGGCGCCGCGCGCGACGTCGAAGCGGCGATCCAGGCCGCGCGCGCCGACCTGCCCACCACGCTGCGCAGCAACCCGAGCTACCGCCAGTACAACCCGGCCGACGCGCCGATCATGGTGCTGTCGCTGACGTCGGACACGTTGACCAAAGCGCAGCTCTACGACTCCGCCGATTCGGTGATCCAGCAGCAACTGTCGCAAGTGCAGGGCGTCGGCCAGATCACGCTCGGCGGCGGCGCGTTGCCGAGCGTGCGCGTCGAGTTGCAGCCGGGCAAGCTCAATAGCTACGGCATCGGTATGGAGGACGTGCGCGCGGCGATCAGCGCGGCCAATGCCGACAGCGCGAAAGGACATCTCGAGGTCGGCGATCAGCGCTACGTGGTCACGTCGAACGATCAGATCACCAAGGCGGCGCCGTATCGCGATCTGGTGGTCGCGTATCGCAACGGTGCGCCGGTGCAGTTGCGCGACGTCGCCCAGGTACGCGACTCGAACGAAAACATCCGCAATGCCGGGCTCTTCAACGGCAAGTCGGCGATTCTCGTGATCGTCTATCCGATGCCGGGCAGCAACGTGGTCAGCACCGTGCAGCAGATACGCAACGTGCTGCCGGCGATCGAAGCGACGTTGCCGAGCAGCGTGCACGTGGATGTCGCGATCGATCGCTCGCAGTCGGTCACGTCGTCGGTCAGCGATACCGAGCGCACGCTGTTCATCGCGGTGCTGCTGGTGGTCGGCGTCGTGTTTATCTTCCTGCAGTCGCCGCGCGCGACCCTCGTGCCGGCGGTCGCGTTGCCGCTGTCGATCGTCGGTACCTTCGGGCCGATGTATCTGCTCGGCTATAGCATCGACAATCTGTCGCTGATGGCGCTGACCATCGGCACCGGTTTCGTCGTCGACGACGCGGTCGTGGTGCTCGAAAACGTCGTGCGGCACATGGAGCTGGGCTTGAGTCCGAAAGACGCCGCGGTGAAGGGCGCGGGCGAAGTCGGCTTCACGGTGATTTCGATGAGCCTTTCGCTGATCGCGGTGTTCCTGCCGATCATCCTGTTCCCCGGCATCGTCGGACTGATGTTCCATGAGTTCGCGATCACGCTGTCGATCGCGATCCTGATTTCGCTGGTGATCTCGCTGACGGTCACGCCCGCGATGTGCGCGTACGTGCTGAGCCGCAACGATGCCGGTCAATCGAAAGCGCGCTGGGCGCAGTGGATCGAGCGGCAGTTCGATCGCTTCAAGGATGTCTACGCGAGCTCGCTGACGGCCGTGCTCGATCATTCGCTGCTGGTGATTCTGCTGCTGTTCGCGCTGCTGGTCGGCAACGTGTTCCTGCTCAAGCTGGTGCCGGCCACCTTCTTTCCCGAGCAGGACACCGGCATCCTGATCGGGCAGATCATCGCCGACCAGAGCATTTCGTTCACGGCGATGCAGAAGAAGCTCGTGCAGTTGCAGTCGATCGTGCAGCGAGACCCGGCGGTGCAGTCGGTCGCGGGCTTCACCGGCGGGCGCGCGCTCAACACCGCGAACGTGTTCATCGAGCTGAAGCCGCTGTCGCAGCGGCACGCAACCGCCACCCAGGTGGTGAACCGGCTGCGGCCGAAGCTCGACGAAGTGTCGGGCGCGCGGCTCTTTCTGCAGGCTCAGCAGGATTTGCGCATCGGCGGGCGGCAGTCGGCGGCCGAGTATCAGTACACGCTGACGAGCGACGATTCGGCCGCGCTGTTCACCTGGACGCCGAAGCTCGTCGCCGCGTTGTCGAAGGAGCGCGGGCGGATGCTCGACGTGAACTCCGACTTGCAGCAGAACGGCCTGCAGACCTATCTGTCGATCAATCGCGCGACCGCCGCGCGCTACGGCTTCGCGCCGAACCAGATCGACAACGTGCTGTACGACGCGTTCGGCCAGCGCACCGTGTCGACGATCTACAACCCGCTGAACCAGTACTTCGTCGTGATGGAGGTCGCGCCCGAGTACTGGCAGTATCCAGAGACGCTGAGCCAGATCTATCTGAGCACGTCCGCGGGCAATCCGACCGGCACGGCCGCGACGCAGATGCCGCACGGCACGGTATCGGCGAGCACTACGGCGAGCACGACCAGCACGGCGTCGAACACGAACTCGCGCAACTCGGACGCGCAGTCGAACGCGACCAACAACAGCATCGCCAACAGCAAGGGCGGCAGCTCGACCGGCAGCGCGGACAGCACGGCCGCCGAAACGATGGTGCCGCTTTCGGTGCTGACGTCGTTCAGGAACAGCCATACGTCGACCCAGGTGAACCACCAGAGCGGCCTCGTCGCCGCGACGATCTCGTTCAACCTGCCGGCCGGCGGATCGCTGAGCCAGGCCGGCGCGGCGATCAACGAAACGATCCGCGAGATCGGCATGCCCGCGAACATCCACGGCTCGTTCGCGGGCGCGGCGGCGGCCTATTCACAGTCGATGGGCGTGGTGCCGCTGCTGATTCTCGCCGCGCTCGGCGTCGTCTACATCGTGCTCGGCGTGCTGTACGAAAGCTCGATCCATCCGCTGACGATCCTGTCGACGCTGCCGTCCGCGGGCATCGGCGCGACACTCGCGCTGCTGATTTTCGGCACGCCGTTCTCGGTGATCGCGATGATCGGCATCATCCTGCTGATCGGTATCGTCAAGAAGAACGGCATCATGATGGTCGACGTCGCGATCCAGTTGCAGCGCCAGGAACAGATGCCGGCGCGCGACGCGATCCACGCGGCCGCGCTGATCCGTCTGCGGCCGATCATGATGACGACGTTCGCGGCCGTGCTCGGCGCGGTGCCGCTCGCGATCGGCATCGGCCAGGGCGGCTCGCTGCGTCAGCCGCTCGGTATCACGGTGATGGGCGGGCTGATCCTGAGCCAGATGTTTACGCTCTATACGACGCCGGTGATTTATCTGTATCTCGACCGTCTGCGTGCAAGGCTGGTCAGATGGTCCGCGGGGCTGCGCTGGAACCGCGACGCGACGCCGGGACAACCGGATACGAAGGCATGACGATGAAGATTTCTTCCGAACGAATGAGAGCGGCGCGCTTTGGGGCGACCCGCTTTGGGGCGACCCGCATTGGGGCGGCCGCTTTGGTAAGCCCGCGCGCTGGGTTGCCGAGTGTCGCGACGCTCGCCGTCGCGCTGCTGGCGCTGTTCAACGCCGGCTGCATGGTCGGCCCGGACTATCACCGGCCGCAGGTCAGCGTGCCCGCCACTTACTCGGAGCTGCCGGGCTGGACCCAGGCCGAGCCGAATGCGACCGGCCCGAAGGGCACGTGGTGGACCGCGTTCAACGATCCGCTGATCGACGAACTCGAACCGCTCGTCGCGGTGTCGAACCAGACCGTGCGTGCGGACTATGCGAACTACCAGCAAGCGCTGGCCGAAGTGCGCGCCGCCCACTCAGCCCTGTTCCCGACGATCGGCGCGACCGGCTCGGCGACGCGCGAGCGCGCGAGCGGCGGTACGGTCAGTTCATCGGGAAGCTTCATCAATGGCACGACGGCACGCATCGTCAATGCGGGCTCGCTGGAAGGAAACGTGAGCTGGGCGCCGGACCTGTGGGGCCAGGTGCGCCGCACCGTCGAGGAAAACGCGGCGAGCGCGCAGTCGAGCGAAGCGACGCTCGCGAATGCGACGCTCTCCGAGCAGGTCGCGCTCGCGACCGCGATCATCGAGCTGCGCACCAGCGACGCGAACATCGACCTGCTGCAGCAAACGGTCGTCGCGTATCAGCACTCTCTCGACGTCGTCAGCGAGCAGGATCGCGCGGGCACGATTCCGCCGAGCGACGTGATCACCGCGCGCAGCCAGTTGAATACCGCGAAGTCCGATCTGATCGCGCTCGGCGTCGCGCGCGCGCAGAACGCGCATGCGATCGCGGTGCTGGTCGGCAAGAACCCGGAAGAGCTGTCGATCACGCATAGCACCGCGATGCCGGCGCTGCCGTCGGTGCCGGTCGGCGTGCCGTCGACGCTGCTCGAACGGCGCCCCGACATCGCCGCCGCCGAGCGCAAGATGGCCGCGCAGAATGCGGCGATCGGTGTCGAGGTGGCTGCGTATTACCCGGACATCTCGCTGTCGGCGGCGGCCGGGTTCACGCAGTCGCCGCTGAACGGACTGCTCAAGGCCGCGAACTACGTGTGGTCGCTCGGCGGCAGCGCGACCGAGACGCTGTTCGACGGCGGCCTGCGCAGCGCCGACGTCGACGCGGCGAAAGCGGCCTACGACTCGGCCGTCGCCAACTATCGCGGCACGGTGCTGGGCGCGTTCCAGAACATCGAGGACGATCTGTCCGGCCTGCGCATCCTCGCCGACCAGGCGGTCGTGCTCGAAGCGGCGGTGATCGACGCGAACCGGGGCGCGGAGATCGCGTTCAACGAATACCAGGCGGGCACCGTCGATTACACGACGGTCGCGACCGCGCAAGCCACGCAGTTGACCACGCGGCAGACCGCGCTGAACGTGCAGGAGTCGCGCTTGCTGCATGCGGCGTCGCTGTTCGGCGACCTGGGCGGCGGGTGGTCGACCGATGAGCTGCATGATCCGCGGCATCCGGCGGCGGCGTCCCCGGCTTCGGCTTCGGCTGCTTCGGCTTCCTCGCCTTCGGCCGCGTCTGCATCATCGGCGACGTCATCGGCGACGTCTGCGGCTATCATGCCGGGCGCGCGGCAAGCGCGGCACGATCAAAACGACTAAGGACGAGCATTGGCTAAAGCCACCCACGGACAGGACGTCAGCGACCCGCTATCGTCACCCGCAGACGCCACGGTGCGCCACGCACCGCCGCCGCGCGAAGTGACCTCGCTCGGCCTCTTTCTGATCTTCGCGCGCATCGGCCTGACGAGTTTCGGCGGCGGGCTGAGCGGCTGGTTCATGCGCGAGTTCGTGTACGTCCGGCAGTGGATGAGCGAAGACGAATTTCTCAACGGCCTCGCATTGTCGCAGGCGCTGCCCGGCGTCAACATCAAGAATCTGGCGATCTGGATCGGCTTCCGGCTGCTCGGCTGGCGCGGCGCCGTCGCGGGATTTTGCGGCATCATTTTTCCGCCGGCCGTCGTGATCATTCTGCTCGGCGTGTTCTTCTCGGCGATCGCCTCGTTTCCGCTCACGCATATTGCGCTCGCCGGCGCCGCGGCCGGCGCAATCGGGCTGTCGCTGTCGATGGCGATCACCGCGGCGCGCCGGCTGCCGCGTCGCGTGTTTCCATATCTGGTGCTGCTCGCGACGTTCGCGGCGGCCGCGGTGTTTCGCGTGTCGCTGGTGTGGACCGTGCTGATCGCGGGCGCGTTGAGCGTCGGCTATGAATACGTGCGCGACGCGCGTCAGCCCTGATCGCCTTGGATCGCCGTTAGTCAAACTCCAGAAAAGCTTCCGCCGTGTTCCGAACCCTCATCGCCCTGTTTTCGGTTTTTGCGCCGCTGTCGATGGTCACCGTCGGCGGCGGGCAGGGGATCATCCCCGAACTGCAGCGCCAGGTCGTCGACGTGCACCACTGGATGACCCATGCGCAATTCCTCAGCGACTTCGCGATTGCGCGGCTTGCGCCCGGTCCCGGCTCGCTGCTCGCGACGCTGATCGGCTACCAGGTCGGCGGCCTCGGCGGCGCGCTCGTCGCGACCGTTGCGCTGTTCGGGCCGACGGCGTTCCTGATGTACGGCGTCGTGCACGTGTGGAACAGGCACGAAGGCGCGCGCTGGCTGAACGCGTTGCAGGCCGGTTTGCGCCCCGTCGCTGCCGGGCTGATTCTCGCGGCCGTCTACGTGCTGATCAAGGAACTCGAGGGCGGCTGGATCGCGTGGCTTACCGCGGTCCTGGCGACCGTGCTCGTGATGTGGACGCGTATCAATGCGCTGGTGCTGATCGCGGGCGGCGCGATCGTGTTCGTGCTGGCGCATTTTGCGGGATTGCTCTAGCGCGGCTAGAGATGCTCACGCTCGAAGCCGGGCGCTCCGTGCGTGCCTTTAATTTTGCCGTGGGCGAGTAACAACCGACATGAATCCAGTCAAAACCTCCAGACGTAAGCTTCCGGGCAAGCGCGACCTCGAAGCAATGTCGGCATTCCGCTACGACCTGCGCAAATTTCTGCGCGCTTCCGAAGAGATCGCCAACGCGGCGGGCATCACGACGCTCCAATATCAGCTGCTGCTGCACGTGTGTGGCTTTCCTGATCGGCGCTGGGCGACCGTCGGCGAACTCGCCGAACGATTGCAGGCGGCACCCAACGGCACGGCGGCGCTCGTGTCGCGCTGCGAAGCTGCGGGACTCGTGATGCGCAAACCCGATCCCGCCGATCGTCGCCAGGTCCAGGTCCATCTCACGCCCACGGGCGAGAGGTTCCTGCTCGAACTTGCGGCGCAGCACAAGGCGATCTACGGTGCGTTCGGCTGGGTGTTCCACGAAGCGGAAGGCTAGCACCAGCTCTTCCCGGCCGTGGGCCGACGGATCGCGCCGGGTGCATGGGAAATTTATGTCACAATGTGCCTTAAACGGCATTTTCCCGGCGCTCCCATGCGATTTTCCACTCTTATCGACCGTCGCGCGATTCTGCGCGGACGGCGACGCTGGCTGTATTTCGGTGTTTTCTGGCTCGGTGCTGTCGCGACGGGGCTCGTCGCGGTCATGTACGCGCGGCTCATCGATTTCGGCTACGACGTCTTTCTGCGAATGACCGCCTACAGCTGGTGGCTGCCGCTTCTCGTCACGCCGGCCATCGCCGCGTTCAGCGTCTGGGCTACGCGCCGCTGGTTTCCCGGCTCGGAAGGCAGCGGCATCCCACAGGTCATTGCAACGCTGCACGATGTGCGCAAACTCGGCCCGCGTCTGCTTACGCTGCGCATTCTGGTCGGCAAGATCGCGCTGTCGTTCCTTGCGATCCTCGGCGGATTCACGATCGGCCGTGAAGGTCCGACGATTCATGTGGGCGCGGCACTGATGTTCAGCCTGCGGCGCTTCTACCCGGTACGGCTGCGCAGCATCTATGGCGTTGGTCTCGAACACCGGCTCGCGCTCGCGGGTGCGGCCGCCGGTCTGTCCGCCGCATTCAACGCGCCGCTCGCGGGCGTCGTCTTCGCGATCGAGGAACTCACGCGCAGCTTCGAGGCGCGAACCAGCGGCATCATCATCACGGCGATCATTTTTGCCGGCGTCGTTTCGCTGGCGCTGCAGGGCAACTATGTGTATTTCGGCACCATCGCGATCGGCGGCAATCTGCCCGATCTGCTCGTCGTCGCCGTCGTTCTGGTCGGCGTGATCACCGGTCTCGCGGGCGGCGTGTTCTGCTGGCTGCTGCTCAACACCGACCGATGGATGCCCGCCCGGCTATTTGCGCTACGAAGCGAAAATCCGGTGGCGTTCGGCGCGCTGTGCGGCCTGTTCATCGCCGCGATCGGCGTGGCCAGCGGCGGCCATCTGTTCGGCAGCGGCTATGCGGAAGCGCGCGGCATGCTCGAAGGTCATTCGCAGCTCGGTGCCGCGTATCCGGTGCTGAAGATGGCGTCGATGGTGGGCTCGTATCTGCCGGGCACTCCCGGCGGCCTGTTTGCGCCGTCACTGGCGATCGGCGCGGGCATCGGCAACGCGCTGCACATGATCTCCGGTCAGATGCAGTTGCCGATGCTGATCGCGCTCGGCATGGTCGGCTATCTGGCCGCCGTCACGCAGAGCCCGATCACGGCGTTCGTCATCGTGATCGAAATGATCAACGGGCACGCGCTGGTGATTTCCTTGATGGCCACCGCGCTGATTTCGAGCCAGGTGTCGAAGCTGTTCGCACCGCCGTTGTATGACGCGTTGGCTCGTCGGTATCGGCATCGCTGAGGGTTCAGGCGTCCGATCGGCTCTCCATTACCGATTGCACCGCAGCAAGCTCCTGCATCCCGCCCTACATTTATTTCGCTTCAAATGCTCTAGGACAATATCTTTCCGCGCTGTTTTGGCTTCACTATGGAGATCAGGCGTTACGACGCGACTCCACACGGAGCCGGCGTCCACCATAACGGAGGAGCAGCGGTGATCGAGCAGTGGCGCGAGGCCGTGCGCGCGGTGCACGGCGTGGAATCGAAATACAAGCGGCTGGTCAAGGCGATCGCCGGCGACATCGAGAGCGCGTCGCTGCCGCCGGGCGCGCGGCTGCCGCCGCAGCGCGACGTCGCCGCCGACCTCGCGATCAGCGTGCAGACCGTGACCAACGCGTACAAGGAGCTGGAGCGGCAAGGGCTGATCCGCTGCGAGGTCGGGCGCGGCAGCTTCGTCGCGGCGCGCGTCACCGAAACCATGTCGAGCTACATGCTCGACACGGCCGAGCGCTCGGTGGTCGATTTTTCGATCGCGCGCATCATTCACACGTCCGAGCACGATGCGATGTGGCGCAAGGTCTGCGCGACGCTGTCGACGCTCGACGATCAACCGTGGATTCGTGCGTTCCGGCCGATCGCGGGCTTCGAGCATCATCGCCAGGCGGGCATTGCGTGGCTCGCGTCGCTCGGCATGCCGGCCTCGGCCGATACGCTGCTCGTCACGAACGGCGCCGCGCACGGCATCTTTCTCGCGCTCGCTTCGCTGGTGGGGCCGGGCGACACCGTGCTGTGCGAAAGCCTGACGGATCACGGCGTAATAGGTTCGGCCAACGTGCTCGGATTCACGTTGAAGGGCCTCGAGATCGATGAGTACGGCATTCACCCCGAGCACTTCGAGGAGATGTGCGACAGCGAGCGCATCTCGGCGCTCGTCTGCACGCCGACGCTGAACAATCCGACCGTCGCGCTGATGCCCGATTCGCGGCGCCGGGCGATCGCAAAAATCGCCGAGCGCTATGGCGTCTACGTGATCGAGGACGACGTGTACGGCCCGTTGCCAGCCAAACATGCCACGCCGATTTCGAGCCTGATTCCAGATCTTTCGTTCTACTGCACGAGCTTGACGAAGTCGGTGATGGCCGGTTTGCGCATCGGATACATGACGACGCCGCGCCGGCTCGCGCTGCGCGCCGAAAGCGTGCTGCGCGTCAGCAGCTGGATGGCGACGCCGCCGATGGCCGAGATCGCGACGCGCTGGATCGTCGATGGCACGGCCGCGCGGCTCGTCGAAATTCAGCGCGAACGGCTCGGGCGGCGGCAGGCGCAACTGCAGCAGACGCTCGGTAAATATGTCCTGGGCGCGCATCCGCAGGCGTTGTCGGCATGGCTGCGGGTGCCCGATCACTGGCGCACCGATCGGCTGGTGCGCGAACTGCGCAACCGCAATATCGCGGTGACGTCGCCCGATCCGTTCCTCGTGCGCGACGCGGATCGACCCAACGCGGTACGGGTTTGCGTCGGCGCGGAGGTCAGCGAAGACACCTATAAAACCGCGCTCGAAACGATGCGCGACGTGTTCGAGCAATACCCGCAGGTGCACGATTTCACCTGATTGCACGGGGCGTGAATTGCGTAGCGCGCAGACCGAAATGAACTAGGACAATAAAAATCCCTTTTTAGAACACTAGACTGGGCTGCATGGAAAGCGATGCGGCCGCGAATCACTGCATTTATCTGTGTAGCCGTGCCCGCATCGAATAGCGAATCGAACACTTTGATGCAGGGCCTCGTGCATGTGGATTCCGTCGTCAACCGATCTGTCGTTAGCCGACATCTACCGCGCGCGCAGCCGTATCGACGGCCGCGTGTGCCGTACGCCGCTCGTCGAATCGCCGAGCCTGTCGGCGCACGCGGGCACGCCCGTTTATCTGAAGCTCGAAACCGTGCAGCCGACCGGCAGCTTCAAGCTGCGCGGCGCGACCAATGCGCTCGCGCAGTTGGCCGAGCACGGCTGCACGCGTGTGGTGACCGCGTCGACCGGCAATCATGGCCGCGCGGTCGCACATGCTGCGCGCGCGCTCGGGATTGCCGCGACCGTGTGTCTGTCGCGCCTCGTGCCCGCCAACAAGGTCGAAGCGGTGCGCGCGCTAGGCGCGCACGTGCGGATTGCCGGCCAAAGCCAGGACGAGGCCGAGCACGAAGCCCTGCGCCTCGCGCGCGAAGAAGGCTACGCCTACGTGCCGCCGTTCGACGATCCGCACGTGATCGCGGGACAGGGGACGATCGGGCTGGAAATCGTCGAGGCCATGCCCGATGTTGCGAACATCGTCGTTCCGTTGTCGGGCGGTGGGCTCTTTGCCGGCATCGCGCTGGCGGCGAAAAGCACCCATTCCGCGATCGGCTTGAGCGGAGTCACGATGGCGCGCGGCGCCGCGATGCATGCAAGTCTCGCGGTCGGGCAGCCGGTGCTGGTCGAGGAACTCGACACGCTCGCCGATTCGCTCGGCGGCGGCATCGGCCTCGAAAACCGCTATACGTACGCGCTGACGCGCGATCTGATCGACGAGACCGTGCTGCTCGACGAGGCGTCGATCGCGCGCGGCATCGTGCATGCGTATCGGCAGGAACGACTCGTCGTCGAAGGCGCGGCGGCGGTGGGGATGGCCGCGGTGCTCGACCGTGCGCTGCCCGCTGAGCGCATCGCGCGCGGGCCGCTCGTGCTCGTCGTGACGGGCGCGAACATCGATATGGATCTGCATCGGCGGATCGTCGGCAACGAAGCCTCGCAAGCCGCGCCGTCACCGAACTCACACACTGCATCATGACCTCGATCACGCTCCTTGGCGAAGCCGAGCTTCGCAAACTCGTGCCGCTCGATCTCGCGGCCGTCGACCAGATCGAAGCCGCCTTTGGCGCGCTTGCGACCGAAGCGGTCGCGATGCCGCCGATCCTGCGGCTCGATCTGCCCGCGCATAACGGGGAGGTCGACGTGAAGACCGCATGGCTGCCACGCCTCGACAGCTTTGCGATCAAGGTCAGTCCGGGATTCTTCGACAACCCGTCGCTCGGTTTGCCGAGCCTGAATGGTCTGATGCTGGTGCTGTCGGCGAAGACCGGATTGACCGAAGCGGTGCTGCTCGACAACGGCTATCTGACCGCGATACGCACGGCGGCCGCCGGCGCGGTCGCCGCGCGCTGGCTCGCAAAAGCGCACACGCCGCAGGTCGCGGTGATCGGCGCGGGCGAGCAGGCGCGTTTGCAACTGCGGGCCTTGATGTTGGTGCGCCGCGTCGAACGAGTACGCGTCTGGGCACGCGACGCGGCGAGCGCGCTGCGTTTTTCCGCCGAAGTGAACAACACGCTCGGCGTGCGATGCGATGTGGCGGCCAGCGTTCACGACGCGCTCGCCGAAGCGGACGTTGCGATCACGACGACGCCGAGTCGCACGCCGCTGATCGAAACCGCCGATCTGCATCCGGGCCTGCACATCACGGCGATGGGCTCGGACGCCGAGCACAAGAACGAAATCGCGCCGGCCGCGCTCGCGGCGGCGCGCTACGTCTGCGACCGTGCACAGCAAACGCGAGTGCTCGGCGAACTGCATCACGCGCTGGAGGCGGGCACGATGCGTGCCGATGCACCCGTCGTTGAACTGGGCCAGGTGATCGCCAAACAGGCTGCGGCCCGCACGAGCGACGCCGACGTGACGATTTGCGACCTGACCGGGACCGGCGCGCAGGACACCGCGATTGCCGTGCTCGCATTGCAGCGCGCGCGTGCCGCGACGGCGGGAACGACATTTGGCAACGGCGCGCCGGTGCAATGACGCGCGATGAACGGCAATACGCCGCGCGAGCGGCTCACGAAGGAGTAGCACAGATGCGGGCATCCCCGATTCAACCGACGGTCGATTTCAACGCCGACGGCGAACAGCACGGCTTCCTGAAGCTGCCTCATTCGCACGACGTCTCCGCATGGGGCGCGGAGATGATCCCCATCACCGTGATCCGCAACGGCGAAGGACCGACCGCGCTGCTAACGGGCGGCAATCACGGTGACGAATACGAAGGGCCGATTGCGCTGTCGAAGCTCGCCGGCGCCTTGAAGGCGAGCGACGTATGCGGGCGGGTGATCATCGTGCCGTTCATGAACTTTCCGGCGTTTCGCGCGGGCACGCGGACGTCGCCGATCGATCGCGGCAATCTGAATCGCAGCTTTCCTGGCAAGCCGGACGGCACCGTGACCGAGAAGATCGCCGATTACTTTCAGCGCTATCTGCTGCCGCTCGCCGACCATGTGCTCGATCTGCACGCGGGCGGCCGCACGCTCGACTTCGTGCCGTTCGCCGCGATTCACGTACTGCCCGACGCTGCGCAGCAGGCGCGCTGCGAAGCGGCGATGCGCGCATTCGGCGCGCCGTACTCGATGCGGATGCTCGAACTCGACAGCGTCGGCCTCTACGATACGGCCGTCGAGGAAGCGGGCAAGGTGTTCGTGTCGACCGAGCTCGGCGGCGGTGGCACGGCGACCGTGCAGAGCGTGGCGATTACGGAGCGTGGCGTGCGCGGCTTTCTGCAGCATGCGGGCATCCTCGAGCAAGACGAAGCAATGGGTCACTCGAACGCGAGTGGGCCGCGCACGACGACGCTGCTCGATATGCCCGACGGCACCTGCTATACGACGAGCGAGCACGACGGCCTGCTCGAACTATGCAAGGACCTCGGCGAGATGGTCGAGCTCGGCGAGGTGATCGCGCGGATTCACGATGCGAAGCGCACCGGCGCCGCGCCGATCGAATATCGCACGCGACGCGCGGGCATGCTCGCCGCACGACATTTTCCGGGGCTCGTACGGATCGGCGATACGGTTGCGGTGGTTGCGGACGTGCTCGAACGTGGCATTCCGGTAACGGTCTGAACGCGCGATGAAATTCGACCGCTACGATGTCGCGATTCTGCGCATTCTCGCGCGCGACGGACGCATCACGAAGTCGCGCCTCGCCGAAGAAATCAATCTGTCGATTTCACCGGCGTGGGAGCGCGTGAAACGTCTCGAAGAAGAGGGCGTGATTCGCGGATATCGCGCGGATATCGATTGGGTGCGCGCGTTCAAAGGCAGCCGCGTGGTGGTCGAGGTCACGCTCGCGCGTCATACCGCGCCGGACATGCGGCGCTTCGAGGAGCGCATCGCGGCCGCCCCTGAAGTCGTGCAATGCCTCGCGACGGGCGGCGGCGTCGACTATGTGATGCAGGTGGTGTCGCGCGACATCGACCACTATCAGCGCTTCATCGATACCTTGCTCACCGACGAACTGGGCATCGAAAAGTACTTCACCTATATCGTCACGAAGGTGGTGAAGAGCGGGGCCGAAGGCTTGCCAGAATGGGCCGAACAGTCGATTGGCGAGAACGGTTGAGTGGCGCGATAAGTGCCGTCGAAGTACGACCCAAAGTCCCACCAGAAAAAGCATCAACCACGTGGCGAATTGCAGAAAAAACACAGTCTTCGACACGCGACAACAAAAAAAACCGCAGTGCCAGCGGACCTACAGTGATAGCAGACATCGCACACAGGAGGTCGTCATGTTGCTGGGTCATCCGGTCCTATTCAAATCGCTGTGCTACGTGGATGGGCGTTGGGTTTATAGCGCGAGCGCCGCGAGCGTCGCGGTGCAGAATCCGGCCAATCAGGAAGTGCTCGGCCATGTGCCGATGCTCGATGCGGCGCAAATTACCGCAGCGGTCGATGCGGCCCAGCGCGCGTTCGACACGTGGCGCTGGGTGCCGGTCGCCAAACGCTCGGCGCTGCTGTTGCGCTGGCACGAGCTGATCCTGCGTCATCAGCAGGATCTCGCCGCGATTCTGTCGCTCGAGCAGGGCAAGCCGCTTGCCGAAGCGCGCGGTGAAATCGCGTACGGCGCGAGCTTCGTCGAATGGTTCGCGCATGAGGTGCGGCGCCTGAATGGGCGCACGATCCCGACGCATATCGATGGCGCGCATCTGGGCACGATCATCGAGCCGGTCGGCGTGGCCGCGCTGATCACGCCGTGGAATTTCCCGTGCGCGATGCTCACCCGCAAGGCCGCCGCCGCATTGGCCGCCGGTTGCACGGTGGTCGCGAAGCCGGCGCACGAAACACCGTTCTCGGCGCTCGCGCTCGCGCAACTCGCCGAAGAAGCGGGTTTTCCGGCAGGCGTGTTCAACGTCGTGCTCGGCGAGCCGCAAATGGCGATGGAAACGCTGGTTTCAGATAGCCGTGTCCGCTCGGTCAGCTTCACCGGCTCGACGCGTGTCGGCGCGCTGGTCCAGCAGACGGCGGCGCGTGCGGGCATCAAGAAGACCGCGCTCGAACTCGGCGGCAACGCGCCTTTCATCGTGACCGAAGATGCCGACCTCGAGCAGGCCGTACGCGTCGCGGTGGCCGCGAAGTTCCAGACCTCGGGCCAGGACTGCTGCGCCGCAAACCGGATCTTCGTCGCGCGGCCGTTGTATGAAGCGTTCGTCGCGCGATATAGCGATGCCGTGAAGGCGCTGAAAGTGGGCGGCGCATTTGATCCGAACGTGGACGTTGGCCCGCTGATGCACCAGGCGGCGTTCGACTCGACCGTGCAGCGCGTCGCCGACGCGCGCGAGAAAGGCGCGCGCATCACCGTAGGCGGCGCGGCGCACGAGCGCGGCGGCTGGTTCTTCGAGCCGACCGTGGTGGCCGATGCGGCGCCCGGCATGCGCATCTACGACGAGGAAAACTTCGCGCCGATTTCTGCGGTCACGCCGTTCGATTCGCTCGACGAAGTGGTCCAACGCGCGAACGACACCGAGTACGGACTCGCGGCTTACGTGTGCGCGAAAGACCTGAACACCGTGTTTCAACTGATCCGCCGACTCGACTTCGCGATGGTGTCCATCAACGGCGCGAAGTTCACCGGCGCACCGATTCCGTTCGGCGGCATCAAGTCCTCGGGGCTGGGACGCGAAGGCGGCGTCGAAGGCTTCGAGCCGTTCGTCGAGACACGTTATTTCTGCCTTGGCCAGCTCGGCTTGCCGGTCAGCGACAGCGCCCCCGCTCGTGCCGCGGCACACGCAATGGCGACGGACGCACCGGCCTGAGCCTACTGAATCATTCATCCAGACATCACACGAAGGAGCGACCCATGACTCAATTCGATCAACTGCTGAGCGCCGATCGCGCGCACTTCATGCATCCGTCGACTCACGCCCACGATCACGCGAGCGGCGCGCTGCCGGGCCGGATCGTGACCGGCGCGAAAGGCATCCGTATCGAGGACCATCAAGGCAAGTCTTTTATCGATGCATTTGCCGGCCTGTACTGCGTGAACATCGGCTACGGCCGCACCGAAGTGGCCGAGGCGATTTACGAGCAGGCAAAGAAGCTCGCGTACTACCACACGTATGTCGGCCACTCGACCGATACGATCATCGAGTTGTCGTCGCGCATCATCGACTGGTCGCCGCAGGGCATGAAGAAGGTGTACTACGGCATGTCGGGTTCGGATGCGAACGAAACGCAGATCAAGCTCGTCTGGTACTACAACAACGTGAAGGGCCGGCCCAACAAAAAGAAGATCATTTCGCGCGATCGCGGCTACCACGGCTCGGGCATCGTCACCGGTAGTCTGACGGGATTGCCGAGCTTCCATCAGTTCTTCGATCTGCCGATCGAGCGCGTCAAGCACACCGTGTGTCCGCACTGGTATCGTCGCGCGCCGGCGGGCATGAACGAAACGCAGTTCGTCGCGTACTGCGTCGACGAACTCGAAAAGCTGATCGCGCGCGAAGGCGCCGATACGATCGCGGCTTTCATCGGCGAACCGGTGATGGGCACGGGCGGCATCGTACCGCCGCCGGCCGGTTACTGGCCCGCGATCCAGCAGGTGCTGAAGAAGCACGACATCCTGCTGATCTGCGACGAAGTGGTGTGCGGGTTCGGCCGGCTCGGCTCGAAGATGGGTGCGCAGCACTACGGCATTCAGCCTGATCTGATCACTGTCGCGAAGGGTTTGACGAGTGCTTATGCGCCGCTGTCGGGCGTGATCGTCAGCGAAGGCGTATGGGAAGTCATTGATAGGGCGTCGCAGGAATCGGGCGCGTTGGGGCATGGCTGGACCTATTCGGGCCATCCGATCTGCGCGGCCGCCGCGCTTGCCAACCTCGATATTCTGGAACGCGAGAACCTTGCGCAGAATGCCGCGCAAACCGGTGCTTATCTGCTCCAGCAATTGCATGCGGCGTTCGACTCGCATCCGCTCGTCGGCGAAGTGCGCGGCGTGGGCATGCTGGCCGCGCTGGAGTTCATGGCCGACAAGGATCTCCGCACGCCGTTCGACGCGGCGCTGAAGGTCGGGCCGCGTGTGTCGGCTGCAGCGATGCAGCGTGGACTCATCGCGCGGGCGATGCCGCACGGCGACATTCTCGGCTTTGCGCCGCCGCTGGTGACGACGCGCGGCGATGTGGATGAGAT
The DNA here is from genome assembly GCF_004197395.1 of Paraburkholderia sp. UYCP14C. Classification (GTDB taxonomy): domain Bacteria; phylum Pseudomonadota; class Gammaproteobacteria; order Burkholderiales; family Burkholderiaceae; genus Paraburkholderia. The sequence continues at coordinate 353,266 of NZ_SELS01000001.1, forward strand.
CGTGAAGCTGACGCGTGAGGCGGTGGATGAGGTGGCGTCGCAGGTGTTGGCGCCGGCGGCTTCGGTTTGATCGGTTGAGGTGATAGAGAGCGCCGGCCGCTGCGATGCAGCGGCCGGCGTTTCGTTTACTTTGTCCGGTAGTGTCTCCAAAGTCTGACCACGATCGAATACGCCACGATGGTAACAACGACGTCAATAGCGATCATCGAGACGATGTAGAACATTTCGTAGTCGGCCATCTCGAATTTTTCCGATATAACGATCAAATAGTGCTGCTGCCGTGGTGTCATTGGAAGCGGATAGGTGTGGACGTACCGAATGGCCAAAAAAAACAATCCGCAAAATAGCAACAACTTGGCAGCTTTACGGGCAAAGTTTTCCATTTGCGATGACCTCGATCCAACCATATGCGCGGATCCCTGAATTGCCAGCGGAGACTGTCGCTGTTTGAAGAAGGGTTCGACGAAGTCGGTGAAAGTCCGCGCGGCTGTGCAGTGTCATGCACCCAAACGAATGGCCGCCGCCACCTGACGGATGCAAGCGGAAATTGCCGCGCTTTACACCATTCACCCACGTCCAATCATCAATAAGACTGTCATCCCGATACAGGCCAAACCATTCTGAGTGGTCGGTGGCAACGCCCGTAGCGCTGTTCCACGTAACTTTGACGAAGGCTTCTGCTTTCGAGCGAAATCCGCCACCCGGTCGGTCAACCATCCAATATTTCCCAGCAGGCAACGGTCCTTTGCCTACTACCGCGGTGCACCCACTCCGATTGCGGCATACATCATCGCCCGAGAACGCTGGAAACGATCCAACGCCTGGCACGACCAAAAACAATAGAGGTTTGTTATCGACAACGAATCTACCGTGTAGAGCCATCTGTTTGTCCTCTGCGGTTATCTTTCCGCCCAGTCATCGGTCTGAAGAGCGTTAAAGGCAGACGCTGCCATGGGTGGTGCTCTCAACGGATATCATGAGTCATCTGTTGGTGCACACTTTGTCCGCTGATAGTGCCGCCAGAGCCACATGATTGCTACATAGGCGAGCGTAGCCGCGATCAGTTCGATAGTCAGCCACACTACGAAATACAAATCTTCAGGATCGTGGACACCGAGCCAGCGCGAGGCACCAAACCATGCGCGCGATTCGCTTTCTGTCCACTCATAATGAAATGGACGGACATAAAGCAGGGAGAGATAGCTCAGTCCGATAAACAGAGCGACTTTGAACACTCTACGGGCAAGTGTTTCCATATGTGATGACCTCAATTGTTCCATAGGCGCTAAGGCCTGAACTGCGCGCGGGCATTTTTGATGGTATGCAGAAGCGCGTTACGGATTCTCATGAAATCGGTATGGCTCGGCAGCGCGATGCAGCCAAGCGAGATGCCGCGTCCGCTTACCGGATGCAAACGGAACTGCCCGCGTTTGACGCCATTAACCCACGTCACATCATCAATCGCCCCATCATCGCGATACAACGCGAACCATTCACCGTGATTCGATGGGTGCCCCCATACTGCGTTCCACTCATCTTTTGCCCATGAAAGCGCCTGAGAACGGATGCCGCCCCGGGGCCGGTCAACGATCCAATACCTGCCGGCAGGGTTGGGCCATCATCAGGCACCATCGTGCAGCCGCCCCGATTGCGGTATTGATCGTTGCCGGAGTAGGCGTTGAACGTGCCGACGCCGTTGATGGTGAGCGGTGATAGCGGTTCGTTATTCACGAGAAACTTGCCGTTGTAGGCCATATGTCACGCCCCCTTATCACCGCGCTCGTTCCACGAATCGGTGTATTTGATGTTGCCATCTAGGTAATGCCACGTGATGCGGTCATACATCATGGAGACCGATTCGACGTGATTGAGCGCCGACGCCTGAGCCAATTTGGTATTGGCCATGCCGGGGTTGATCCCGCAGACTTTCACCCCTTCGAGCGTCATCGCGAAATAGACTTCCTCCTTTCCCGCATCGTTGATGCGATACCACTTGATCTCCGCAGACTTCAGCGTTTGTCCCTTCGCCACAGCCTTGTAAAGATAGGGCGTCGCTGCATCGAACTCCTTTTCAAACGAAACCGGCGAGTGCGTGCGTGCGCCCGTGATTTTCCCGTTGGCGCTATCAACCGGCAGATTGACGCCGTGACCGAAGCCGATGATCTCGATACTTCCTTCGCGACCCTGAACGGATGACGAACCCCTGATATCTGCACCGCCGTCATCCTTGAGCCACATATGTGCGGGAATTCCCATATTGAGTTGTACCTCCATTGATAGAAAGCAGCGTTAATTGCCATGAAGGGTTACCTTTCCGGGCGACGGCTTCGCTGCGCTGGTTCAATGATGGAGGCTCGGGAAGTGTCTTAAAAAAGGAAAAGTGTAAATTGACAAAAGCTAAAGATTGCTGCGCAAGAAAAGAGGTTGCTACGCATGAAAAAGCCCGCCTTGAGGGCGGGCTTGAACTGACCAACGAAGTTGTACGCGTTCCGGCAAAAGCCGGGAAGGGCTATGACGAAGCTGCCGTCGCTTTCATTGCATCAAGCGTGAGCAAGAGTTAGCGTGCCGCTCCGTCCTCATAGTGCCGATCCGGAATCACAACGATATTCCCCACGAAGCTCTTCTCCATGAACCGCGTCTGCGCATCATGAAACTTCGATAACGGATAACTCGCCGCCAGAACCGGCCGAATCGTACCGCTCTGAATATAGTCGAGCACCCGCTTGAACGCACCGCGCGTACCCTGCGACGACCCATTCAACTGCAACTGCTTCAGATACATCGTCCGCAAATCAAGCTGCACGACCGGCCCGGCGATCGCACCTGCGGTCGTATATCGCCCCTCGGGCCGCAGCACGTTCAACAGCTTGCCGAACAGCGCCCCGCCAACCAGATCGGCCACCACATCAACGGGGCGGCCCTCGGTCATTCGCTCAACGTCCGCGACGAAATCGGCGCTGTCGCGCAGCATCACACCTTGCGCGCCGAGCGCGAGCACCGCTTCTTCCTTGCCCTTGCTCACAACTGCATACGGAATCGCGCCGCGCGCTCGGCAAAGCTGGATGATGGCCGAACCGACACCACCGGACGCGCCGGTAATCAGCACCGCTTCGCCGCGCTTGACGGCCGCGCGTTCGATCATCTGCTCGCCGGTGTGATAAGCGCACCAGAACGTGGCGAGTTCGGCGTCGGAATAGGTGGAGTCGATACGATGCGCGTTTTCCGCCGGAACGGCAGTGTATTCCGCGTAACCGCCGTCCCGACCGTGGCCAACATAGTCGATATCGGCGAGGCTATCGTCGTCGCGGTTGTAGATCGACGCGTCGACGATCACGCGCTCACCGATCCGCGCATCGCTGACGCCGCGCCCCACCGCGACCACACGCCCGACTATATCCGCGCCCTGAATGCGCGGAAACGTCAGCGTCGAGCGGCCGCGTCGCCACGTCGACACCGCTTGCGGGTCGTCGTCGGTGCCGTAAGCGCCCTGGCGGACCCACACGTCGGTATTGTTGAGCCCGCATGCGGTCACGTCGATAAGTACTTCGCCCGCCGCGCAGGATGGCACCGGCACGTCGTCGCGGTAGACCAGTTTGTCGAGACCGCCGTGCCCGGTCAGCACGACGGCCTTCATCGTCTTCGGAAGCATGATTCCCCTTTCGTTGAAACGGGCGTCGTGCCTCGCGAGTCGATGCGGGCACCACGCCCGTGCAATTACGGTTTGACGAACAGCTTGCGCGGCGTCCGGCAGAAGGTCTCGACACCGGTCTGTGTAATCAGAATGCTCTCGGTGATTTCGAGGCCCCAGTCGTCGAGCCACAGGCCCGGCATGAAGTGGAACGTCATACCGGGTTGGAGGACGGTCTTGTCCCCCGGGCGCAGGCTCATCGTGCGCTCGCCCCAGTCCGGCGGATAGCTGGCGCCGATCGGATAGCCGCAGCGGCTGTTCTTCTCGATGCCGTATTTATGCAGCACCGCGAAAAACGCGTTGGCGATGTCCTCACAGGTATTGCCCGGTTTCGCCGCCGCGAGCCCGGCCTCGATCCCTTCGACCACCGCGCGCTCGCCTTCGATGAAATGCTTCGGCGGCTTGCCGAGATACACGGTGCGCGACTGCGGGCAGTGATAGCGCTTGAAGCAGCCGGCGATTTCGAAGAACGTGCCGGCGTCCTTCGCGAACGGCGTGTCGTCCCAGGTCAGATGCGGCGCGGCCGCGTCGGCGCCGGTCGGCAGCAGCGGTACGATCGCCGGATAGTCGCCGCCGAAACCGTCGATTCCGATAATGCCTGCGGAGTAGATCTCCGCGACCAGGTCATTCTTGCGCATGCCCGGCTCGATTCGCTTGACGATATGCGCGTGCATCTTCTCGACGATGCGCGCGGCCACGCGCATGTACTCGATCTCGCGCGGCGATTTGACTGCGCGTTGCCAGTTGACGAGGCCGGTCGCGTCCTGCCATTTCGCGTCCGGCAGATGCGCGACGAGCGAGCGATAAGCGGCGGCGCTGAAATAGTAGTTATCCATTTCGACGCCGATCCTGGCATTGGCCCAGCCGCGCGCCGCGATCACCTCGCGCGCCAGATAGTCCATCGGATGCCGTGCGGTGGATTGCACGTAGTGATCCGGATAACCGACGATCTGATCGTGGTGCATGAAGACGGTGCGCTTTGCACCGTTCGCGTCCTGACCGCGGCCGAACCAGACCGGCTCGCCATCGAGCGCGAGCAGCACGCACTGATGCACGTAGAACGACCAGCCGTCGTAGCCGGTGAGCCAGGCCATGTTGGTTGGGTCCGACACGATCAATAGCTCGATGCCGGCCGCCTGCATGGCCTTGCGCGTCCTGGCGAGACGCGCGGCGTATTCGTCGCGTTCGAACGGCAGGCGCACGACGGGCGCCTCAATTCGCGATTCGTGTTGCGTCGTATCTGACATCTTCCCCTCTCTCTGAGCGTGACGTCGTTGCGGGACGTGGCGCGCGGTGCACGTGAATGCTGCGCCACGGGTATTTCTCGCCGCAGTCTAATGCTCCGAAAAGCGCCTCTGAATGTGCTAGTTCAATGTTCGCGACGCTATCGAAGAACGCTGCGCGCTGGTTGCGGTGCATCCATCGACTGCCTTTGCCCAGGCGGGAAAAAGAATTGTTCTAGAGCAATCGGGATTGCAAATATGGCTGCGTATTCTGGTTCGCATCACTGGCGTTTCCGGCGCCGCAGCCGCATTCCATTGACTCAAGTCACGTACGACGAACGGGATCGAATCGATATGACCACCGCGCGAGTTACCGATCTATTGAGTGCTTCAGGCATCGCCCCGGCAAGTCTTTCCTCCGACAGCGCGGCCGCGCCCGCAAACACGCTGGCGCGCCGCGAGCAAAGCCCGGCGAATAAGCCATTGATCCGGCTCGACCGGATCACGAAACGATATGGCGCGCTGACCGTGCTCGACGAACTGTCGCTCGACGTGATGCCCGGCGAGAAGCTCGCGCTGATCGGTCCGTCGGGATCGGGCAAGACGACGATCCTGCGCATCCTGATGACGCTGGAGACCATCGACGGCGGCCATATCGAGGTGGATGGCGAACAGCTGTTTCATATGCCGCGCGGCGGCCAGATGGTGCCCGCGAACGAACGGCATCTACAGAAGATGCGCGAAAAGATCGGCATGGTCTTTCAGCACTTCAATCTGTTTCCGCACAAGAGCGTGCTCGACAACGTGACGCTCGCGCCGATGCTGACCAAAGGCGAGAGCCGCGAGTCGGCGCAGAAGCACGCGCTCGAGCTGCTCGACATGGTCGGCATGGCCGACAAGGCGAAGAGCCGTCCCGCGCAACTGTCGGGCGGGCAGAAGCAGCGCGTGGCGATCGCGCGGGCGCTAGCGCTCGCGCCGCGAATCATGCTGTTCGACGAGGTGACGTCCGCGCTCGACCCCGAACTCGTGGAAGAAGTCCTGAACGTGATGCAGCGGCTCGCGCGCGAGACCGACATGACGATGCTGCTCGTCACGCACGAAATGGGCTTCGCGCACGATTTCGCCGATCGCGTGCTGTTCTTCGACCGTGGCCGGATCGTCGAGGAAGGCAAGCCAGAGGACATCTTCACGCACCCCACTCACGAGCGGACCCAGACTTTCCTGCGCAAGGTCCTCGCCGCAGGGCATCGAATTTGAGTCGAGCCGCAACGGATTGTTTTCCCACGCTGCACATCACCCACTACTACGCCATACCACTACGCCATAGGAGCCAGAGAACATGAAGCTGAAGGGGATTCTGATTGCGGGAGGACTGTCGCTGCTGACGCTCGCGGGCCTCGCCCATGCCGCCGACGACACGCTCGCGCGGCTGCGCCAGCAAGGTTTCGCGCGCATCGCGATTGCGAATGAACCGCCGTTCACCGCAGTCGGCGCCGACGGCAAGGTGACGGGCGCGGCGCCGGATGTCGCGCGCGCGGTGTTCAAGAAGCTCGGCGTCAACGACGTCGTCGCGTCGGTCTCCGAGTATGGCGCGATGATTCCGGGCCTCGCGGCCGGGCGGCATGACGCGATCGCGGCGGGACTGTTCATGACGCCGCAGCGTTGCGCTGCCGTCGCCTACTCGCAGCCGGTGCTGTGCGCGGTCGAAGCGTTCGCGGTCAAGAAAGGAAACGCGAAGAGCATCAAGACCTACGAGGAAATCGCGAAAGATCCGAAGGCCGTGATCGGCGTCGAAGGTGGCACGACCGAGCAGAAGCTTGCGACCGCCGCGAATATTCCGACCGATCGCGTGATCATCGTGCCGGACGGGCAAAGCGGTTTGAAGATGCTGCAGGACGGCCGCATCGACGCATTCGCATTGCCGCTTCTGTCGATCAGCGATCTTCTTTCGAAAGCGAAAGACCCGAGCCTCGAATCGATCGCACCGGTGCAGAACACGCCGGTGCAATGCGACGGCGTCGCGTTTCGCAAGCAGGACACCGCGCTGCGCGATGCGTTCGACGTTGAGCTGAAGAAGATGAAGGACTCCGGCGAGTTCGCGAAGATCGTCGAGCCCTATGGCTTCTCGGCGAAGGCGGCGATGTCGACGAGCCGCGAAAAACTGTGCGCGGCGAAGAACTGAGTCCGCGATGAGACGCCATGCGCGCAACCCGGTTGTGCGCATGGTCCACGATACATTGCCCGCGAGGTGCGTCGATGAACCACTGGTCCGGCTATTTGCAGCTGATTCTGCAGGGCGCGCAGACAACCGTCGAACTGACGCTGATGGGCGCGGCACTCGCGCTCGCAATGGCGTTCATCGCGGGGCTTGGGCGACTGTCGCGTTTCTTCGTGGTGCGCGCATTGGCCACGTCGTATATCGAGTTCTTTCGCGGCACGTCGATATTCGTGCAGCTGTTCTGGGCGTACTTCGTGTTGCCGATGGCCGGCCTCACGCTGACGCCGCTGCAGGCCGGTGTGCTCGCGCTCGGCTTGAACGTCGGCGCGTACGGCGCTGAAGTGGTGCGCGGCGCGGTCGCCGCGATCGGCCAGGAGCAGCGCAGCGCCTGCATCGCGTTGAATCTTTCCCGCTATCAGCGCCTGCGGCACGTGATCTTGCCGCAGGCGTTGCCGCTGATGCTGCCCACGTTCGGCAACAATGCGATCGAGCTGCTGAAGGGCACGGCGGTCGTGTCGCTGATTTCGCTCGGTGATATGACGTTCCAGGCGCAGGTGGTGCGCTCGCAAACCGGCAATACGCTGATCCCGTTCGCGACGATTCTCGCTCTGTACTTCGCGATGGCCTGTCTGATCTCGTTCGGTATGCGCAAGCTGGAAAGCCGGATGAGTTTCGGTCTCGACCGCATCAGGAGATAGACGAATGGAATGGGACTGGAGCTTCGTGCGCGAGATTCTGCCGATCCTGCTGCAAGGGTTGGAGATCACCGTGCTCGCTACTTTGCTCGGCGCGGTGGTGGCGGCCGTGGTCGGCATGGCTATCGCCATTCTGCGGCTGGCGCCGAATCGCGTGGTGTCGCGCGGCACGTCGGCGGTCGCGAGCTTTATTCGCGGCACACCGCTGCTGGTGCAACTGTATTTCGTGTTCTACGTACTGCCCGACATCGGCATCCGGATGCCGGCGCTCGCGGCCGGTGTGCTGGCAATCGGCGTGCATTACGCGACCTATGCGGCCGAGGTTTATCGCGCCGGCATCGAAAGCATTCCGCGTGGTCAATGGGAAGCCGCGAAGGCTTGCAATCTGAGCCCCGCGCAAACCTGGCAGCATGTGATCCTGCCCGAAGCGGTACCGCCGATGGTGCCCGCGCTCGCCAATTACCTGATCTCGATGTTCAAGGAAACGCCGTTGTTGTCGGCGATCACGGTACTCGAGTTGATGAATCAGGCGAAGATCATCGCGAATACGGATTACCGCTATCTGGAGCCGATGACGCTCGTCGGCGTACTGTTCCTGATCATCAGCCTGATCGCGGTGGCCGGTGTGCGACTGCTTGAAAAGCGCTTTCCGGCTCCGGGGCATTGAGCGATGCAAACAACCATTCGGCAGTTCGAGCGCGCTCCGCATCTGATCGAACGCGCATTCGACAAACGCATCGGCCTCGTGATTCTCGCAACCGATCACACCACCGAACCTGACTTCGCGACACTCGTCGCGAACGGGCGCATCGGCATTTACGTGAATCGTGTGCCGTATGCGAACCCGGTCACGCCCGAGAATCTTCGCGCGATGCAACCGTCACTGAGCGCCGGCGCGGCGCTGATCCTGCCCGACGAAACGCTCGACGTCGTGATGTATTCGTGCACGTCGGCATCCGTGATGATCGGTGATGCGCAGATCGAGCGCGCGATTCATGCGGCGAAACCGTCGGCCACAGTCGTCACTCCGACTGCGGCCGCCGTCACTGCGCTGAACACGCTCGGCGCACGGCGTATCAGCGTGCTCACGCCGTACACCGCCGAGACGAGTGGGCCAATGGCCGAGTACTTTGCGGCGCAAGGCTTCACGATCGATCGCTTCTCCTGCCTCGGCCTGAACGATGATCGGGAGATGGCACGAATTTCGCACGACGATATCGTCGCCTTCGCGCGCGACGCGATTGCGCCGGACTCCGATGCGTTGTTTATCTCGTGCACCGCCGTGAGGGCCGCGCAAGTTATCGCGCGAGTCGAAGCCGCCATCGGCAAACCGGTAGTGAGTAGCAACCTCGCGACCGCGTGGATGTGCTTGCGACTTTGCGGCGAGAACGAGGCAAGACCTGAGCAGGGCCGTTTGATGACGCTGCCATTGCCGTTGCCGATGCGCTGAGTGAGGCGCATCGCGTCAATCATGTTGTTTTTCCCGAACGCACGATAAGCGTCGTGGACGCACGCGTACGGATTACCGCATCCATTGCAGGCTTTATGGAAAACCCCGATGCCTGCATCGTCCTAGAACATCGTTGCAGGCGCGGGTCGCCGGTATCGTGGATTCGGGCGACGTTGCCTGTGTCGCATAGAGACATCCCAGGAGGAGACATGCATTACGTACATTCATGGACCGCGCAGAACGCGCAACCGCAGGCGCGCAGCTTGCTGCGACGCGCGATCGCGGCGTCGGCACTCGGCAACGCGACCGAATGGTTCGACTACGGCATTTACGCTTACGGCCTGAGCTATATTTCGGCCGCATTGTTCCCCGGCAGCACCGCGCAGGCCACGTTGTTCGCACTGGCGACGTTCGCCATTTCGTTTCTCGTGCGTCCGCTAGGCGGCCTGTTCTGGGGGCCGCTCGGCGATCGTCTCGGCCGCAAGCACGTGCTCGCGTTGACGATCATTCTGATGTCGGTGGCAACGCTGCTGGTCGGGCTTGTGCCGACTTACGCGAGCATCGGCTGGTGGGCACCGCTGATCCTCGTCGTACTGCGAATGATCCAGGGCTTTTCGACGGGCGGCGAATACGGCGGCGCGGCGACTTTCATGGCCGAATACGCACCCGACAAGAAACGCGGCTTCTGCGGCAGCTTCCTCGAATTCGCGACGTTGGCGGGATTCTCGCTCGGCGCGTTTCTGATGCTCGGTTGCTCCATCGTGCTCGGCAACACGGCAATGCATGCATGGGGATGGCGTCTGCCGTTTCTGATCGCGGCGCCACTTGGCCTGATCGGCTTCTATCTGCGCTCGAAGCTGGAAGACACGCCGGTCTTTCGCGAACTCGAACAATCGATGCACAAGGAGCAGCATAGCTGCGTCACGCTGAAGGCATTGCTGCGGGACTATTGGAAGCCGCTGATTCAGCTCGGCGGACTCGTGGTCGCGTTGAACGTCGTCAACTATGTGCTGCTCGCCTATATGCCGACTTTCATGCAGAAGCAGCTTGGCATGAGCGACAACATGTCCCTGCTCGTGCCGCTGATCGGCATGCTCGCGATGATGGTGTTTCTGCCGTTTGCGGGTACGTTCTCGGATCGCGTCGGACGCAAGAACGTCTGGTGGTTCTCGCTGGTCGGCCTGTTCGTCGCGGCGATTCCGATGTTCCTGTTGATGAAGCTCGGCGTGACGGGTGCGTTCATCGGCTTTGCCGTGCTCGGGCTGTTGTACGTGCCGCAACTGGGCAGCATCTCGGCGATGTTCCCCGCGATGTTCCCGACGCAGGTCCGTTACGCGGGGATGGCGATTGCGTATAACGTGTCGACGTCGATTTTCGGCGGCACGGCGCCGATGGCGAACCAATGGCTCGTCGCGCATACGGGCAATGCGCTGGTGCCGGCTTATTACATGATGGCCGCGTGCGTCGTCGGTGCGATCGCGTTGATCTTCGTGCCTGAAACGCGCGGGTGTTCGCTGCGCGGGCAGGGCATTCCGGGGAAGCAGGAAGTAGTGGGTTGAAGTGGCATTGCGTGGCCAACCGGGTATCGGTGCGGTTCGGCCACGCGTGGTTGATCGAGCGTTTATTTCGGCTGGCTTTGCGCGAGCCTCGACTTCAGCAGTTCGTATTTCTCTAGCGAGGAATCCGCGAATGCCGCATCACGGCTCGAACGCGTATCGTCGAATGGAATCGGCTCGGCAAACTGGCTGACGGTCAGATCCCATCTCTTGCCGTCGATCAGGTTGTAGAAGTGCGTGCCGCCCGCCGTGCGCGTCGTCAGAATCTCACCGCCGAAGCAGTCCTGCACGATCAGAGACGTAACGCTGCAATGATTCTGCGCGGGATTCGCCGACGACCATGCGTGGCTCGGGCTCGACGTATCGCCGGACCATACGCGAGCAAGGGCGCGGTAAAGCTCGATGGGCGTCGCAAAGGTCTTCGATGCGGCAGGCGTCTGTGCTTCCTGTGTCATGGCGGCAATCCTTCGTTCGATCAGCGTTCAGGGTGTCAGAAAAACAAAAAGCCCCGTCGTTGCCGGCGGGGCTTTCTGGCGCATGTCGCTGCGGATGATGTCTAGCGGCGTATGCGTATGCGAGTCCCCACAGGCAGTCCCACGCGGGCATGCGCATGATGATGCTCGGCGATGGTGTGGGTCGGGAGGGCTTGCATAGCGACTGAGTGTGCCTTCAATTGCGCGACGCGTCAACGAATCATCGATTGCCGCGTCGCGCTGATCGTGCTTACGACTTCGCGCCGCTCAGGATCGCGAGGCTCGGGCAGTAGTGCGTCGCGCTCAGATACGCGGCCTGCTGCGAGCGCACGCCCGCGCTGCTCGACGTGGGCGGGTCGATGAACACTTGCGCATTGTTCGATCCAGCCGGTGCGGTCAGCGTCATCGTCACTTTCCACCAGTTGCCGGATTTCACCGCGGTGAGCGCCGTCGCTTGTCCCCCGCCCCATGTGCCGCGCACGATCGCGCCGGTGTTCGTGTTCAGCACCCAGCCGAACTCGGTTCCGCTCGGGTCGTCGGTCTGGATCGAGCCGCCGGGGAACACCGTTGCGTTGGTGGTGGCGAGCACGTAGTCGGTGAACGTGTACGACTGGCCACCCTGCACACGGATCACCTCGTGGATGTTCGACACGGCCGAACCGTTCGTGCTCGTGACCGTCGCGGCGCCCTGATTCACGCCGGAGATGTCGGTGGCGGGCACGGCGGTGCCGCCGTTCGACTGGAACCACGCATCCGGCGTCGCGAGACTGAGCGGCGAGTTGATCAGATTGTTCGCATAGCAGGCCGATGCGGCCGCGTTGGTCGGCGGCCCGTAGAAGCTCGCGATGCTCGACTGGATCGCGTTGTCGGTCGTATCGGAGGTTGCCTTCGTGATGATCGCGCCTTCGAAGAACTGGATCGGCGCAGCACTGCCGTCTCCGCCTTCGCCGAGCGACAGCCCGCCTTGCCATTGGCCGTTGAATGCATGGCCGGCATCGTTGCCGAAGATCAGCGCTTCAGGCGGCGCCTGATCGAACAGCGACGTCAGCACGCTTTGCGAAGCGGAGCCGCCTTTGACCGCGAACAGATTCGACGCGGTGAGCGGCGAGTACTTCGACAGCACCGTGACGAACTTCTCTTTCGCCGGTTGCTGCGGACCGTACAGATAGACGCCGGCTTCGGCATCGACGCCCGGCCAGTTGGTATCGAGCGCGTTGCACACCGGGTCCTTCACGTTCGACGGCTGGATCGAGTCGCCGTCGCAATAGCCGAACACGGCCGCGTTGCCGTTCGAAAACGCGAGCGCGAACATTTCGCCTTCCACTTCGCCGTGCGCATAGGTGCTCGGATTCGCGCTGCTTTCCATGTTGCCGTAGGTGCCGCAGCAGGTCGACGACTGGCTGTAGTGCGCGCCGGCCACCATGTACTCGGCGATTTCGCTATCGCCGATCGATTGGTTCACCGTGCCGAAGCGTTTGCGATAGGCCTGTCCGGCCAGCGTGCCGAGCGCCGGAATCTGCACGCCGTTGGTCGTGACGAACGCCAGCTTGGCCGGAGTGCCGGCAAGCGCCGGCAAGTCGTTGCCGATCGTCAGTTGCTGCGTCGGCGCCTGCGCGGTCAAGGCGGTCGGCGGTTGCAGCAGTTGCACGGTCAGGGTGCCCGAAGTGCCCGGCAGCGTGATCGTCGCGAAACCGTTGAGGACCGGCACGGTGGTCGTTTTGCTGCCGTTCTGCACGGTCAGCGATTGCGTGCCGTCCTGGTTCAGCGTCAGCGTCGCGGGGACATTGCCGAACGCGCCGTTCTTCAGCGGCGCGACCAGATCGATCTGGTCGTAGATGTAGGTGACCGAGCAGGTGGTGTTGTTACAGAACGATTGCGTGCTCTGCACATTCGCCGAGCCGACCAGCGAGCGGTCGCCGCCTTTCAGCGTGGTGTTGGTGTACGGATAGACGTCGAGCGTCGTGTTGTCGGACGCGCGTTGAATCTGGAACAGCGGGCCTGTGTAGTTCTTCGTCAGCAGCCGGGTCACGCTGTGCGCCGCGGAGCAGGGTGTGTTGGCCGTGGCGGCGGCGTCGCAGGGCAGCGGGCTCGACGTCGAGTTGTTGTTCGCCGACGCATTCGAATTCGATTGCGCTGCGTTGCTGGACACCGCCGCGTTCGAAGTGGCCGCGTTCGCCACCGGTGATCCCGATACGCCGCTATTGTCGCCGTTACACGCGGCGAGTCCGACGGCCATCGCCAGCCAGACCGCCACTAATCCCATTCTTCTCGACATCATGACCTCCTCCTGTTGAACCGCTGATCGGTTGAAGATACTTAGTTGTACGGATCTGGATGGTTGCTTCGCACGAGAGCCGGCGGGGTTGGTGTCGAGCGCCCGGCAGGTAATAATATTAGTCAATAATATTGATTTGACGGCATGGGGTAATCCCGCATGCGCGTTTCAGGAAATTGAAAGGATCAAGCAGCATGCGGCTTACGCGATTCGCATACGCTGGAGGCCGGTCTGAATTATTACTAATATTGTCACGGACACGGCACGCCGAATGCTGGAGTGATGACGTCGCTGGACGCGCCGCGTTGAATCGGCGCGAGGGCGTGAAGAGAGGGGGATGTAGATGAAAGTGACGCGCGGCGAATCAGATGTTCGACCGCGCATCGCTTGCGCCGATGCGCTTCAACGCAAGTCAACCGCCGGACAGCACCGTGTCCTCGATTTCATAGCGTTCGTTACCGACTGAAATCAAATTGATGCCGGCATGCTTGCGCGTCAGCGTGTCGCCCGGCATCGGCCGATCGTTCGCGGACGCGGCTGTGCCCATCACCCGGCCGTTGACGCCGAAGAAAATCGCCCGCGTCGTGCCGTCGGGCCAGTAGACCACGACCGTCGTCGATCGATCGCTGTGATGTACGACGCCGAACTTGCACATCGTTTTGGTCTGTCCGTTGCCGCGCTCGCACGGCAGGGTGCCGCTCGCGCTGAGCGGCGATTCCTTCACGGGCGCGGCGCCGTTCTGCGAGCCGGTTTGAGCGCCTTCCGTCGAAATCGAAATCAGCGTCACGCCATCCGCTTCGCCGACCACGCGCGCCTGCCGCTGATGCCCGAGGATCGCATGCACGGCGGCGCTGTCGCGCGATCCCGGGCAACCGACCAGCATCGCCATATGGTCGAGATAGTTCGCGGTCGCGGCCGACTCGCCGAGCCGCCGGCAGGCATCGCCCGAGTGCGGATAGCCATCGCCGAGCACGACGAACGACGCGGGCCATTCGAACGGCTTCTCCGTGCCAGCGGCGTGCGCGGAAGTCGACGCGCTGCCGGCACCGAAAGAAACCGCCGCCATCGCGGCGTACAGCGCCGAAGCAAAAGATCGGGTCGCGCGTTGCATCGAAGTTCTCCTCCGCTCGCTCACGTTCTGGCCGCACCCGCCGCCAACGCGGCCTGCGCCCGCTGCAGCCACTCGCGATTATGTTCGCGCGCGTGACGCGGCCAATGTTTGGCGTCCTGCACGATTTCCGCATAGAGCGCGCCGGCGCGGCGGCGGTCCGCATCTTCCGGCTGCGCGGCGAGCCAGTCGGCGAACAGGCACCGCGGCGCGACGTCGGTTGCGCAGGTCAGCGCGTGTTCGAATGCCGCGCGTGCGCCCGGCGCGTTCAGTGCGGCCAGCGTGCGCGCATACAGCAGCGCCGGCTCGCCTTGATTGCGCGCGTGCGGATTCACCGAGAACAGAGTTGCCAAGGTCGCATCGGCGGCCGGGTAGTTGCCGAGCGCGAACTGCGAGCGTGCGAGGCCGAGCAGCAGCGCGGGATCGTTCGCAAATGGGCCGTTCGCGGCCGTTTGGAAATGTTCGAGCGCTTCGCGCGGATTGCCGGCCGCGAGCAACGCCTCGCCGAGCCGCATCCGATGCTGCACGGTCGGCGCGCGCTCGAAAGCGGCGCGCGCTTCACGCAGCGCCCGATTCGGATCGACGAATTGCGTGATCGCCTGGGTGGCCACGCGCGCGCCGCGCGAATGGCGCAGACCCGGCAGATAGATCGCGAAGAAATACACAATGCTGCCGAACAGCGGAAAGGCAAACAGAATGAATAGCCAGTAGATGCCCTGGTTATTGCGCATCGCGTGGACGGCGAAAAAGATCGCGATAAATACGTGAAGACCAATTCCAAAGAAGTAGGGCATATCGATTCAACCTTCGAGCATGAGGAAAAGCGCGCCGCGAGCCCGTCATCAGCGTAACCGGGCCCTAATGCAGCGAACCGACCCGCAGATACGCGAAAAGAAGCGATAACGCCACGACGATCACACCGGTGGCAACGACGAGACGATTTGCTAGCAGTCGACGCATCGCAAGTCTCCTAGACGAAACTGTAGCGTTCGGAATGGTAGCGGATGCGCGGCACCTTCATTTCGCCGAGCGCCGTTTCGATCGCATCCATCATCGGGTCCGGGCCGCAGATGAAGTACTCGTGATCGGCGAACCTGGGCGGCAGATGTCGCTGGAACATCGCGGCGTCGATGCGCCCGGTTTCGCCGCTCCAGCCTTCGGGCGGGTCCGACAGCACATAGACGATGCGCAGATCGAGCCGCGTCTTGAGCGCATCGAGTTCCTCGCGGAAAGTCAGCGCGTCCCAGTTCTTGCCGCCGTACAGTAGCACGAGCGGACGTCGGTCGCCGCGATCGGCGAGCGTGCGGATCATGCTCATCATCGGCGTAATGCCGATGCCGCCGGCGATCAGCACGTGCATGTCGGTCGGATGGCCGATCGTGAACGCACCATACGGTCCGTCCAGATACACGCGCTGACCCGCCTCGAGCGTCTTCACCTGGCTCGTGAAATCGCCGAGATTGCGGATCGTCATTTCGACGCGGCCATTCGCGGCCTCGGCGCTCGACGAGAACGAAAAAGGATGTCCGGTGATCCTGAACGGGCTGCCCCACACGTTGAGCCAGCCGAACTGGCCGGGCTTGAAGCGAAAGCCCGCGTGGCCGTCGGGTTGCATCACGAGCGTGGTGGTGTCGCCGCGTTCGGCGCGCACTTCCGCGATCCGGTACGGACGCCTGAGCATGAACAGCGGCTTGAACAGACGCACGTACAGCAGCAGCGCGATCCAGAATGCCGTCATGCAGATCCACAGCGTGCGCTTGAACGGATCGGTCAGATAGAAGCCCCAGCCAATCATATGCAGCAACCCGCCGAAGATCGCGACGAGCGCGAGCCCGATATGCGACAGATGCCACAGCTCATAAGGGATCTTCAGCTGCTTGCGCCACAGCGCGGTGATCACCAGCACGATCACCGAGCCGATCGACAGGAACGCGAACCACGCGCCCCACGGTACCTCGAGCAGCGAGTCGGGCATCGCGACCTTGTCCGAGCGGATCGCGAACAGAATCAGCGGATGCGCGACGACGAGGCTGACCGCGAGCAGCGACACGCGTCGATGGAAATGGTAGATGACGTCCTCGCCCCACGGCTCGGTCACGTGACGAAACCGCGCGGTGAGGCCGAATTGCAGGCCCATCATCGCGAGGCCGGCGTAGCCGAGCGCGACCGAGAACTCGGTGCCGAAGTTGCGCGCGGGCGGCAGCGTGCCGGTCAGCAGCGCAAACAGCGGCGCGAGAATGAACAGCAGATAGATGATCGACCAGATGGCCTTGTGCGCGAGATCTCGGGATTGCATCGGGTGCTTCTCCATGCCGGGGAGCGGCGGCCCCGCTCGCGCTCGGTCCGCGCTCAAACGCAGGTAGTGAGCAGCAGCGCGGGCCCGAACGTGATGACGGTCGCGACCAGCGCCGCGATCAGGGTCCAGACGACGACGGTATGCATGAACGAGCTGATGCGTTCGGGTCCGGGGTCGCGGGTCGCGGCGCGATAGCGCCATAGCCAGCCGATCGCGATCAGATGGAGCAGCAGAATGATCGCGAGACTCGCGCGCAGCGGCCCGGTCGGCCACGCGAACGCGCAGCCGATCGCGTGCAGCGCATACAGGATCACGAATGCGAGACACCAGATCGTGAAGCCGACGGCGAGCCACCACAGGCGCCGTGGCGAAAGCGGACGCGCATTCATGGTCTGGCTCCCAGCATGGCGACGAGGCTCGGCAGCGCGAGCACGAGTCCGAGCGCGATGATGCCCGTCGCCAGCGTGTAATCGACCCACAGCCGCGTGAGGCGCAAATCGGTCAGGCGTCGCGCGGACACGAAGCCCGCGCCGACGCGCAGCACGTTGCTGATCAGGAACAGCAGGCCGACCCCCGCGTGTACTGCGATATACGTGAGCAGCGCCGCGGCCGTCGCGCCGAGCGCATGCTCGCGCGGATTCGGCGTCACGCCGCCGATCAGCATCACGCAGGCGGCGAGCGCGACGATCAGCGCGATCGCGGTGAGCCCGATCGTGCCGTGCGGTTTGCGCTCGGCGGCGGCCGCCCGCAACGAGCCACGCGTGGCGGCTGCGGCGACCGCGAGCGCGACGACCGCGACGAGTGCAAGCAGACGGTTCGGATGCGGCGCGACCGCGGCCGGCCAGTTCGGCGCGGCGATCCACAGATAGAACGTGCCGAAGATCAGCGAGGTGAACAGCGTGCCGTTAGCGACCAGCGCGCAGATCATCGAAAGCCATGACGGCGCGCCGGCCACCTCGGTATGCGGCGGCACGCTGATGCCGCGGCCGATCGGCAGCGCGCCGTAATCGCGCGTGTGGCCCGCGCTCTGGCCCGCGTAGATGAAGAGGCCGAACGTCACGAACGCGAACGCGACCGACAGCAGATAGAACTTGAACAGCATCGCGAGCACTGCCGCGCCGGTCACGAGCGCGGTGACGAGCGGCAGATAGGTCGAGTTCGGCAGCACGATCAATTGCTCGGGCTCGCCCGAGGTCATATGCACGCCTAGCGTCTCCTGCCAGCCGTTGCGGGTGAAGCCGAGATAGCCTTCGCCGCGTGCGAGCGAGGTCGCTAGCCGGCCCGGGGGCACCTGTTCGGTTTCGGCGTCGATGTGCGGGATCGACGCGAACGCGTACGGTGCGGGCGGAATCGGCATCGCCCATTCGAGCGTGGTCGAGTCCCACGGATTGCGCCGCACACGCTGACCGAAACGCAGTTGCACGATGATGTCGATCACGACGAGCGCGAAGCCGATCGTCATCACGAAGCTGCCCACCGACGACAGCAGATTGAGCCAGTTCCAGCCTTCATCGCCGCTATAGGTGAAGACGCGCCGCGGCATGCCTAGCAGGCCGGTCAGGTGCATCATGAAGAACGTCATGTTGAAGCCGATGAACACCAGCCAGAATGCCGGCACGGAAAGCTTATGCACGGCGGTGCGCCCGGTCAGCAGCGGCAGCCAGTAATAGAACGCCGCGAGCATCGGAAACGCGAGCGCGCCGGCCACCACGTAGTGCATGTGCGCGACCACGAAGTAGGTGTCGTGCGCCTGCCAGTCGAACGGCACGATGGCGAGCATCACGCCGGTCAGGCCGCCGCACGTGAACACGAAGAAGAAGCCGAAGATGTACAGCATCGGCACGTCCCAGCGGGGGCGGCCGTGTGACAGTGTGGCGAGCCACGCGAAGAACTGGATCGCGGTGGGCACCGCGACGATCGCCGAGCCCGCCGAGAAGAACGCGAGCGCGAGATGCGGAATGCCCACCGTGAACATGTGGTGCACCCAGATGCCGAAGCTCAGGAACGCGAGCGCGATGATCGCGACGACGATCGTGCGATAGCCGACCAGCTTGCGGCGCGCGAACACCGGAATCATCGTCGACAGGACGCCCGCCATCGGCAGGAAGATGATGTACACGTCCGGGTGGCCGAACAGCCAGAACAGATGCTGCCACAGCAGCGGATCGCCGCCGCGGGTCGGATCGAAGAACGGCAGGTTGAACGCGCGCTCCACCTCGAGCAGGATCGAGCCGAGAATCAGCGGCGGAAACGCGACGATCATCATCATCGCGGTGACGAGGATGTACCACGCGAAGATCGGCATGCGATCGAGCGACATGCCCGGCGCGCGCATCTTCAGGATCGACACGACGATTTCCATCGCGAGCGACAGCGCCGAAATCTCGACGAACGTGATGCCGAGCAGCCAGACGTCGGCGTTCAACCCCGGCGTGTACACGTTGGAGCTGAGCGGCGTGTACATGAACCAGCCGCCGTCGGGAGCACTGCGCAGAATCAGCGACACGGTCAGGATCGTGCCGCCGAACAGATAGCACCAGTAGCCGTAAGCGGTCAGGCGCGGAAACGCAAAGTCGCGCGTGCCGAGAATCTTCGGCGTCAGATAGACCGCGAAGCTTTCGACCATCGGGATCGCGAACAGGAACAGCATCATCGACCCATGCATCGTGAAGACCTGGTTATAGGTCTCCACGTCCATGAAGTTCGCGTGCGGCGTCGCGAGTTGCACGCGCGTGAGCATGCCGAGAATCCCGGCGATCGCGAAGAACACGAACGACGTGATCATCATCCGCATGCCGAGGACCGTATGGTTGACCGCGGCCAGCTTCTGCACGCCCGGCCCGGTGGCCCAGATCGCGGCAAGCTGGCGATGCAGCCGCAGTGCGTTGATGCCCTGTGACGGCGGCTCGACGGGCACACTCATTTCTTCACCTCCCCGTTGGCGGCCGCGTTCTTGACAGCAGCCGGAAAATCTTCCGGACGATCGACGATCACGGTGAAGTGCATCCCCGCGTGACCGATGCCGCAAAACTCGTTGCATTGTCCGGCGTACTGGCCGGGCTGATCGGCCAGTATGCGCAGCAGGTTGTGGTGGCCCGGCACCGCGTCGATCTTGCCCGCGAAGCGGGGGATCCAGAACGCGTGCACTACGTCCATGCTGGCCACGGCGATGTCGACCGGCGTGCCCGCGGGCAGATGCAGCACGTTCTCGGTTTCGACGTTGCCGAGTTCCGGATAGCGGAAGGTCCAGCGCCATTGCTGCGCGATCGCCTCGATGCGCGCGGGCGCATGCGCGCGCAGCGGCAACAGCAATTCGCCCGCGTACAGCGCGTAGCAGATCAGCGGGATCAGGATCACTGCCGGCAGCACCAGACCGCCGAGCACGATCCAGCGCGCGGGCGACACGTGCGAGCCCCAGCCGGGCCGGAAGACCGTCAGCAGAAACAGCACGAGCACCATCGCGAACAGGATCGCGGCGCCCGCCAGCATCACCCACCACAGCCCGGCGATCGATGCGGCGGCCGGACCCGACGGCTCCAGCGTCGACAACGGCCCGGTGCAGCCGGACAACGCGGCGAGCGATCCTGCTTGGACCGCCAGACGCAAGCAGCTATGATGGTTTGCACCACCAGGCATTCGACGCGAGGGCACACCACTATGGCAAACAAAGGCAATGCTGGAAGCGAGACGCGCAGCGAAGTGATGCTCGAGTTGCAGCGGCTCGACAAGGGCTCGGTGGTGGCGCTCGTCGGCCATCCGATTCACGTGATGATGGTGCATTTCCCGATCGCGTTCGTCGTCGCGACCTTGGGCGTCGACGTGATCTACTGGTGGACGGGCGACCTGTTCTGGATTCGCGCCGGCCTGTGGGCCGCCGGTTTCGCGTTCTGGAGCGGCGTGGCCGCGAGCGTGGTCGGCACGGCCGAGCTGCTGCTCGTGCGCGGCATCCGCCTGAAGGAGGCGAGCTGGTCGCATGCGGTCGCCGCGATGACGCTCGTCGCGCTCGCCGGAGCGAACTGGGGTGTGCGTCTTTTTTACCCTGACGAGATCCTGCCGCATGGGCTCGTGCTGTCGGTGCTCAGCTCGGTGATGACGGGCTTCGCCGGCTGGCATGGGGGCAAGCTCGTGTTCGATCATGGCGTGGGGATTCTCGTTTCGCCGAAGGAGTGATGCAGCCAGCGGCCAAGTCCGCCGGGCTCGAACAGATGCGGGGCCAGCAGGTTCGAGTCGATGTGGGGTTTGGCCAGCACGATCCAGATGATCGCGACGATCACGAACAGATAGGCGATGGTCAGCGCGATCGCCGAGGCGCGGCTGAACCGGCCGTCGGGCAGATACAGATCGTGCAGTACGAGGCCGGCGAGTACGTGCAGCATCGCCATGATGCCGACGAACACCATCTTCGCGGTGAACCACTCCACGAACGTCGCCTGCAGAAAAATCAGCACGGTGCCGCTCGCGATCGCAACGAAAGCGGCGGGCGAGGTCAACTCCACGAACACGAGACGGGTGATGCGGTGCAGCCGGTCGAGCTCGCTGCCGGCCGCGAGCCCGCGGCGTTGCCAGAACAGATACGGCAGCACGATCAAGCCGCCCGACCAGATCGCGATCGCGGCCAGATGAATGAACTTCAGAAGGGTCGTCACAGTGCGGGCTCTCTGACGCGCAGGCTTGACCAGACGAGCGAAAGTCCTGCCGCGAGATAAGGGATCATCGCCAGTACCCACATCAACAGTCCGGCGAGCTGCTGGTCGGCGAGCGGGGTGAGCCCCCACGCGGCGGTGGTCGCGAAGTGCACGACGTAGAGCGGCACCGGCGCGAACACGATCAACGCGCCGAGTAGACCCATATGGCCGATCGTCGCGACCAGCGCCATCAGCGCGGGGCCGGTGGGCAACGTCGGCGAGAAGATGCTGCGCCACATCAGCCATGCACTGCCGAGCAAGGTGAGCTGCATCAGCCAGTAGCCGGGTACGGTCGACAGTCCCCACGCATAGGGCCCCGGCGCATGCCACAGCCAGATGATCACCGCATGCGCGGCGACCACCGGCACGAGCGGCGGATGCGCGAGGCGAGGTAGCGGAAACGCAAAGGCGAGCAGCGGAGCGACGGCAGCGATCAGAATGATGTGATGAGTGACGCGCGCGGAGAACAATGCCGAAGACAACGCGCAGAGCGGCGACACGAACACGACGACCATCAGCGCGATGGCGACCCATCCCGCCCGTGCATTCGCCGAGCGGCCGCTGGCCACGATCCAGACGAGCGCCGCGAGCGCGACGAGCAATGGCGGATCTGTATTCCAGCGCAGCCACAAGCTTTCGGGGACAGCCGCGGGACCACAGTATGCGACAGGAAAATATGGCATGGCGCGATGTCTTCAACGAGTCCAGGTGCTTCATTAGTACACGCAAGCAAACGCGTGGCACAAAACACCTTTGAATTGTCGGGACGGCTCACGATCCAACTGATCGCTCACGTACTCTAGCGCAAATAAACTGTTTAGGGACGGCTATTTGAAATTTGTAAGTCCTTGCGTGACAGAATGTTTGCAATTTGTCACTCGCGGTTTTTTGCGGGCTGCATTAACGCTGGTGTAATGGCGACGATAAGATTGCAATGGTGCGGCGCAATACTTCAGGGCTATCCCGCCCGGGGCTATCCCGCCCGGGTCTATCCCGCCCGGCGTACTATGATGAAAGCATGTGACGGAGGCCCGCCATGTTTTATGATCCCATTCGCATTCCGGCAATGATCGAATTGACATTGCTTGCAATCGTGCTGATCGTTGTCAGTATCGTCCGCGCGAGACAGCAAAAGGGGCGGGCGCGCAATCGCGCAATGGCGGAGCAGCGAAGTTCGGATAAAACGCGAATGTAATATTCGCGTTTTCTGCATCTTTTAATATTTTCGTATTCAGATATTTTGCTGGTCTTTGCCAAGCGGTGGTCGCTCCAGTTGGACCCACTGCTGAACGCTGGCACGCTGCCATTGTCGGGTGGCGTATTCCTTGAGTCTGTGCGGAACCGGATCGCCATTCAGAACCAGGCGATTGAGCATCAATGCGAGGTCCGTATCCGCGATGCACCAGTCGCCGAACAGGTTTGCCGAGTGAGTTGCGAGCAATGCATCGGCGGCGGCGAAGAGTTTGTGTGCCGCTTCCTGCGCGCTCGCGGAAAGCGGGCCGCCGCGCGATCCGTAGAACACGACTTCGGTGGAACGCTCCTCGCGAATCGGCAGCAGATCGCTGCGCAACCAGGCCTGCACCTGGCGCGCTCGCGCGCGCAGACGCCGATCCTGCGGATAGACCGGCGTATCCGGGAAAGTCTCGTCGAGGTATTCGGCGATCGCCGACGACTCGGATAACGCAAAGTCTTCGTGTATCAGTGTCGGCACCCGCCGCGTCAATGAACGGGCCGCATACTCCGTTGCCTGATTCGCTTTGCTCGCGAGATCGACGGTGGAGAGGTCGAATGGCAAGCACTTCTCGCGCAGGGTCACGAAGACGGACATCGCGTAGGGGCTCGCGAATTGGGCGTCGGTGTAGAGGTGGAGGGAGTGGTGTGGCAAAGGGTCTCCGTTTTCCTTGGGTCTTCGATGTCGAGCTTCGAATACTAACTGCTCGTTCGTCGCCGTGCGGCCTTTCACCAATGCGGATTGGCCATCTCGCAGGCGAGCAGGCAGCCCAACGCCGACACGGTGCCGACCGCGCCGAGACCAAAGCCTACGGCAAGGTTCTCCGTCGTCGTTGCGCAACCCTGCAGCAGGGATATCGACGTCAGCAGCGAGGCGAGAAGAAGACGATGCCGAAGTCGGGAAGAAGACGTGCGTCGTGGTGACATGATGTGTTCGCCGTGGAGGGCGCTCTTTCAGCGCATCAGCGTGCGAGCATAACGGCCCGCCATTTGCCGCATTTCTCGGAGCAACGGCCCACAAGCGTCAGACCTTACGAGCTCTTGCGAGCCGTCGGGCAGCGCTTGAATCGGCTGCCGAACAAAATCACGGGAGGGGCTTCAAAAAAATAATTTAGCTGCTACAATGGCGCCCCTCTGCCCAGGTGGCGAAATTGGTAGACGCACTATCTTGAGGGGGTAGCGCCGAAAGGCGTGTGGGTTCAAATCCCGCCCTGGGCACCATTTCGAATCATCACGAATCGTCGATTCGAATCTTCGAGCGCTTTCTTCAGTCTCAGGCGCTTTCTTCAGACAACGGCGGCCGTATCAGGCCATCGCATCGTCTTTGCTTCTTCCGCTATTCACTTTCGTCGCGCTTCTGCGATCTCCTTTCCCGCTTGTCTCACGAGCTGCGTGAACATCTGCAATGCCGGCGCCTGACGCGTTTCCGAGCGCGTGACGAGGCCGACCGCGGGCATCTCCCATTCGTCCGGCGTTTCGAGAATGCCCAGCACGCCCAGCTTCTGATAGTCCGTCGCGCGCGAGGCAATCCGTCTCCTGCAATACCTGCAGATTCGATCAGAACTCGTTCCGGTAGGCAAATAGGCCGGGAAGTCCGCCGCTCATGACGAATAGAATCTTCTGTCCGGCGGGGTACTTCCCGGTACTCACGTTTTCGACAAGACCCGCGAATGCCTTGCCGCTATACACGGGATCAAGCAACAGACCTTCTATAGACGCCATCAGCCGAACGGCGGCACGCATGTTATCGGTCGGAATGCCATAGCCGGGTCCAAACTGCGTTTCATCGATCGAGATGGCATCTGCACTCACGCGCAGGCTTGGGTCGATCAGTTGCAGCGTCTGGTTCGCTTTCTCTAAGGTAACCGAGTGCGCGTGGCCGGCATTTGCCAATACCGTGAATGCGGCAATGCGCGACGGGTCCAAACCCAGCGCGACAAACCCCGCGACCAGTCCCGCGTGCATACCGCCGCTGCCGTTCGGCACCACGATACGATCGAAAGTCACGTTTTGCGCGTGCGCTTGCACGACGATTTCAGCGGCACAGTCTACATAGCCGAGGCAACCGGCCGGACTCGAACCGCCCAACGGACACACATACACGTTACGGCCCTGCGCTCGCAACTCATTCGCGCGTTCCTCGGCGAATTGCAGTGCGTTGGCGGTGCCGGGAAGGTCATGTATGCGCGCGCCGAATAGCGCGTCGAGTAGCACGTTGCCGTTCTCCACATAGTCGTGGTCGAAACGTGGCACGGCTCTCGTCAGCACCAGTTCGCATTGCAGTCCGACGCGAGCCGCCGCGGCCGCCGTCAGGCGCGCATGGTTAGATTGACGCGCGCCGACGGTAATGATGGTGTCCGCGCCACGTGCGAGCGCTTCGCCGATCAGGAATTCGAGCTTGCGCAACTTGTTGCCGCCGCCACCCAGTCCCGTCAGATCTTCTCTTTTGACGTAGATGTCCGCGCCGCCGAGTCGAGCGCTAAGACGAGCAAGGTGCTGAATTGGCGTCGGACCTTCGAGAAGTACATGGCGCGAAAACTTCGATAAATCGAGGCGGTGCGATGAGGCGGAGTTCATGGTCGTGTGCGGGCGATTGAGTTGAACGAGACGTTTCCATTCATTTGACTGACGCAAAGTTCTCTTCGACTTGAGTGCTCAATGCGTCAACGTTCGTATTGCTGCCAGTAATTTATCGACTTCGGCGTCGGTGGTCAGATAGCTGACCGATGCGCGCGCGATCTGTGTCAGCCCTCGGCTGGTCATATCGAATGGCGTGTACGCGACGCCATTCGAGCCGATCGTGATGCCCTGTGCCGCCAACGCGCGTCGCACCGACATGGCATCGAGTCCGGCGACGTTGAACGACACCAGACCGGATCGTTCGACACCCTGGTCGAGCACGGACACGCCCGACATCGTGGCCAACCGCTCGCGCAATGTCTGCGCGGTCCGATCGATCTGCGCGCGGATGTTGTCGATGCCGATTTCCAGCGCTTCGTCCAATGCATTCGCCAATCCGCAATGCAGCGCAATCGATGCTTCAGATGATTCGAAACGCACGGCATCGTCGCGCAGTGCCGGTTCGCCATCGGCGTCGAGCGGTGCGGAATACGTGTCGACGAAGGCTGGCGTCAGGCGGGGCAGGAAATCCCGCCGAACGTAAAGCAGCCCGGTGCCGCGCGGTCCCCGCAGCGCCTTGCGACCCACGCCCGCCAGCACATCGCAGCCGACTTCGGCGACGTCGATCGACAGTTGCCCGATGGCCTGCGCCGCATCGACGAAATACGCAATGCCGTGACGGCGTGCTATCTGCCCGATCGCGGCGGCCGGATTGATCAATCCGCCATTGGCCGGCAGCCACGTGAGCGCAATCAGCCGGACCCGGTCGTCGAGCATGGCTTCGAGCGCGCGAGGATCGACTCTGCCGCTGGCATCGGAAGGAATGGTCTCGATCGATGCGCCCGCGCGCTGCGCCACGAGACGCATCGTCGCAAGATTGCCGCCCCATTCGTGCCGCGCAACGAGGATGCGTTGTCCTGCGCGCCACGGACCCAAGGCCGCGAAAGCCGCGCCCCAGCCCGGCGAGTTGCCCGTCGTCAACGCGATCTCGGCGGGTTGAGCGTTCAGCAGGCGGGCGGCGAGCGTACGCGCCCGCTCGGTCTGTTCGCTGGCGGCCGCGCCCGCTTCCATGGGTCCCATCGACGCTTCGCGCAACAGATGCGCGTGAATCGCTTCGAGTGTCGCAGCCGACGGCAGCGACGCGCCCGCATGATTGAAATGCGTGGTACTGCGAACACCGGGTGTGCGCGCGCGCATTGCGTCGATGACGGCAGGCGACAGTGGAGAAGACATTGGCGGCTCCGAGTGTATGAGTTGAATTCAGGCGTTCTTCAGCGCGACAACCGCCTCGACTTCGACGGCGACCCCGGCTGGCAGCGACGCAACTCCCACCGCGCTGCGTGCGTGCCGGCCCGCGTCGCCGAAGATCTGCACCATCACGTCGGACGCGCCGTTGGCAACCGTGCTTTGAGCACTGAACGCCGGCGTGCTGGCGATGAATACGTTCAGGCGCACGACGCGTGCCACGCGCTCGAGCTGGTCGTCCGTTGCCGCGACGATCTGTGCGACCACACCGAGCGCCGACAGTCGCGCGGCCTGAACGCCTTCGTCGTCGCTGATATTGTCGCCGAGACGCCCGAGATACGCAGGTTTTCCGTCGCTGCGCGAAATCTGACCGGATATGTAGAGCAGATTGCCTTCCTGCACGAAGGGCACGTAATTGGCGGCGGGTGCCGACGCGGATTCGAGCGTCAGACCGAGGCTGGCGGCGCGGGCGGTAATCGAAGAGGTCATCAGTGGCGTACCGTTTGGTGACGAGAAAGCTTCGATGCTATTGATTCGCGCCGGGTGTGACCAGCGAATATTCTTGCTCGACGCATGAGCCAAACTAATGCGTTCACGCAAGCCGGTCCTGCTGCGCCGTTTGCATGATCCACGAGCGGAATGCGCTTGCGGCGGCGTCGAGCTTGCCTTTACGCGTGACGAGCCACCACCCGATGCGCGGGTCGTCGAGCACCGCGTCGGGCAGCGCCGGCACCAGCGAGCCTTGCGCGAGCTGCTGCGCGATCAGTCGATGGCGGCCCATGGCGACGCCTTGTCCGGCGAGCGCCGCCTCGACGACGATGTTGTAGTCATGCAGTTGCACGCGTTGCGCCTCGCCGAGATCGAGGCCGGCATTGCACGACCACGCTTCCCACTCGAACGAATGCGTCGAATACGAAGTCAGCAACGGAAAACGCAGCAGGTCCAACGGTTTGCGTGGACGCTTTCTGCCTGCGATCAGCGACGGACTGCACACCGGCGAAAGACGCTCGGACATCAGCTTTTGCGAACTGACGCCGGGCCAGCCGCCACGCCCATAGCGGATCGCCACGTCGACTTCGCCGCCCGACACATCGGCGAGGGCGATGTCCGGCCGCAATTGCAGGTCGACTTCGGGATGCGGCGGCTCCGGTTTTTCTGGACACAGAGTTGGGGTAAAACGTGTGATCCAAACTGGAGTAGTTGATGTTGAAGA
>NZ_SELS01000196.1 GCF_004197395.1 Paraburkholderia sp. UYCP14C
CCTCACTGGCTAGCCGCAGATCCAGCGCATCCAGGATCGCGTCGTCCGCCTCGATCTGCGCAATCAGGTTCCAGCTCTTTTCCTGCAGGTCCGCCTCGATCGCCGGGCGCGTGCGCTCCAGCGTCTGCCGCACCCACTGCTTCAGCTCCTCGCGCTGCGCCTTGACCGACGCGGGCTCGCCCTCCTTGATGTAGCGCCGCTTCCACTGGCGGGCCACCAGGTTGTACGCCTTGAGGATCTGATACATCGACAGGGCCGGACGGCGGGTGCCGCACGCCTCGTCCCCGTCCTTGAGCGCCAGCGCGGCACCGGCGCCTGCCCCCGGCGCCTGCCGCAGATAGCCGTCGATCTTGCGCGCCGCGAGGGGCTGCAGCACATTGAGCGTCTCCAGTGCCGCCACCCGGTGGCGCCGCAGTTGCGGGCTGCGCGCCAGCGGAAGCAGGCCCATGCACAGGGTGCCCACACTCTCGAGCGGTTCGTCGCGCAGCCCCCCGTCGCGGCACAGCGCCTGGACACGCCCGAGCGCCGCCGTGCCGAGCGGCCGCAGCGCGTCCTGCATGCGCAGCTGCCCGAAGGCCTTGAGCAGCATGCCCAGGGCGCGGCCTTCGGCGCCTGCGAGGCGCTCCGGGCGCAGCTCCAGATGCTGCGCCACCCCATTGAGCACGCTGCGCGCGAGCCCGGCGTCCGGGTCGTCGTCGTCCTGCCCGAGCCGCGCCAGCGCGTTGGCAATCTGCGCGATCTCCCCGATGGTGAACACGCTCCACGCGAGCGGGGGCCGGCCCGGGCGGGACGCCAGCCGCCAGGCCGCCTCACGCAGGCCGCTCTCCTGCGGCCATCGCGACAGGGCATTGAGGCTGCTGGCCACTTCCTGCGCGTTCATCGACTCGCGCAGCCACGCCTCCGAGGCCACGCGACCGGCCAGCCTCAACGCCGCGTCCCGGGCGCCGCCCTCGTCCGGCCACTTCGCGAGGGCATTGAGCGCGTTGGCCACCTCCTGCGCGTTCATCGACTCGCGCAGCCCGGCCTCCGAGGCCACGCGACCGCCCAGGCACAACACCGCTTCACGCGCGCCGGCCTCGTCCGGCCACTTCGCGAGCGCATTGAGCGCGTTGGCCACCTGTTGGGCTTCCATCGACTCGCGCAGGCCTGCATTCAATACCAGACGACCGGCCAGGCGCAGGGCCGCTTCACGCGCGCCGGCCTCGTCCGGCCACTTCGCAAGGGCATTGAGCGCGTTGGCCACCTGTTGGGCTTTCATCGACTCGCGCAGGCCTGCATTCAATGCCAGACGACCGGCCAGCCTCAGGGCCGCTTCACGCACGTCGGCCTCGTCCGGCCACTTCGCGAGTGCATTGAGCGCGTTGGCCACCTCCTGCGCGTTCATCAACCCGCGCAGCCCGGCCTCCGATGCCACGCGACCGGCCAGGCGCAGCGCCGCTTCACGCACGTCGGTCTCGTCCGGCCACTTCGCAAGGGCATTGAGCACGCTGGCCACTTCCTGCGCGTTCATCGACTCGCGCAGCCCGGCCTCCGATATCAGACGACCGGCCAGCCTCAGCGCCGCTTCACGCGCGTCGGCCTCGTCCGGCCACTTCGCGAGGGCATTGAGCGCGTTGGCCACCGCCTGCGCGTCCATCGACTCGCGCAGGCCTGCATTCAATGCCAGACGACCGGCCAGGCGCAGCGCCGCTTCACGCGCGTCGGCCTCGTCCGGCCACTTCGAGAGGGCATTGAGCGCGTTGGCCACTTCCTGCGCGTTCATCGACCCGCGCAACCCGGCCTCCGATATCAGGCGACCGGCCAGCTGTAGCGCGGCTCCTCCCGCATCGGCCTCGTCCGGCCACTTCGCGAGCGCATTCAGGGCGTTGGCCACCGCCTGCGCGTTCATCGACTCGCGCAGTCCGGCCTCCGATATCAGACGACCGGCCAGGCGCAGCGCCGCTTCACGCGCGTCGACTTTTTCCGGCCACTTCGAGAGTGCATTGAGCGCGCTGGCCACTTCCTGCGCGTCCATCGACCCGCGCAGCCCGGCCTCCGATATCAGACGACCGGCCAGGCGCAGCGCCGCTTCACGCGCGTCGACTTTTTCCGGCCACTTCGAGAGTGCATTGAGCGCGCTGGCCACCGCCTGCGCGTCCATCGACTTGCGCAGCCCGGCATCCGAGGTCAGGCGACCGGCCAGGCGCAGCGCCGCTCCACGCGCGTTGTCCTCGTCCGGCCACTTCGCGAGTGCATTGAGTGCGTTGGCCACCGCCTGCGCATTCATTGATTCGCGCAGCCCGGCATTCAATGCCAGGCGACCGGCCAGGCGCAGGGCCGCTTCACGCGCGCCGGCCTCGTCCGGCCACTTCGCGAGTGCATTGAGCACGTTGGCCACCGCCTGTGCGTTCATCGACCCGCGCAGGCGCGCGTCTGTTGCGACGCGCCTGGCCAGTTCCAGTGCTTCTTTCCGGCCCCTGCCATCGTCCGGCCATTTGCTCAGGGCATTGAGCAGATTTGAAATATTCTGTGCGTTCAGCCTCCCGGCCAGGCCGCGCAACCGGACATGCCCG
>NZ_SELS01000197.1 GCF_004197395.1 Paraburkholderia sp. UYCP14C
GGCTATGCATGACCTGCCTTCGTCTTGTTTATCCAGAAACCGGGACGATACCACCCACTGAAAATTCAATAGAGGCTCTATTTATATCCATACCTCTCGATTCTAAAATTAATATAAATTCCCCTTATGCTAGCTTAAGCAAGATCCGCTTGTGTCAGGGATGAACTGCCGTTAGCATTTGCCCTTCACGCTTGCAGCGAGCACGTAGGAGAGAGGACGTTGTCGCGGGGGAGGTTCTGATGACTATGGAACTCGTCCAGCGATGA
This sequence comes from Paraburkholderia sp. UYCP14C, assembly GCF_004197395.1. GTDB lineage: Bacteria > Pseudomonadota > Gammaproteobacteria > Burkholderiales > Burkholderiaceae > Paraburkholderia. Next base: position 267 of record NZ_SELS01000197.1, read on the forward strand.
AGTTGGGCCGATGAGTCAACTAAAAGAGATCGTCAAGCAGTAGAGAGGTGGTTGGTAGAGGGTGCCGTCGCACAGCATGACGAACAGCATTCGCAGCGGCGCCCGTCGAGAGCAATGACCGTCTGTGGCGCTTATGTCATATCCGCTAAAAGCGAGAATCCACGAAGAAACGATGGCTGAACGAGGCGTCTTGGTGGACCATTCAACCAACCCTGCATCACTTCCTCGCAACGGGCCAGCACCGGCAACAGTTTGAGCGCCCAGCCATGCACCGGCGAATGAACGACCGAAATTCCTCCTAGGCCATCATCTGCTCGGGCTGACACAGATTGAGCTGATACATGACATGCGAAGGTACGCGGAACGGATTGCATCAAGCGGATATTGCAAACGCTTGGCGGACCTTAATGTTCAATTGCTGTGCTTTCTGTGTGATCGGCGCGTCGTCGCTCGACAGCCGCGATCACCTGCTCGAAGTAGACGTTAAGGAATACCGATCAAGATCAAAACAGGTGAGCAAATGAAGAAACTTCTGATCGCGTCGATCGCCGTCGTGCTGGTTGGCTATCTCGGTATCAGCGGTATCGCGTACGTGCACGACAAGGACTATGCGGAAAGAGCGGACGCGAGTCCGGCTGTCTCCGTACAAGCGTCCGGCATCCGCGACGTGTTTGATCGAAACGCATGCTATTACTGCCATTCGAGGAAAGCTGTCCTGCCCAACTATGCCGCGCTACCAGGCATTCGTCAGCTAGCCGAACACGACAGACAAACTGGACTCGCCTACTTCCGCATCGACAGCCTGTACGCGGCGCTCGAAAGCGGCGTACCTGCCCCCGAAGCCGATCTTGCGAAGCTGGAAGCCGTTGTGACCGAACGCACCATGCCGCCAACCTTGTTCCGCCTCGTACACTGGACGACGGGCATGAGGGCCAACGACCAACGCGCGCTTCTCGACTGGATCGCGTCACAGCGCCACACCGCATATGCGACGCGCGGCGTTGCACCGGAGTTCGCTAACGAGCCGGTGCAACCGTTGCCAGATTCCTTGCCGACCGATGCGGGTAAGGTCGCGCTTGGAAGGCAGCTCTTCATCGATGCCCGACTATCGGCGGACAACACCATATCGTGTGCGAGCTGCCATACGCTGTCGAACGGGGGCGTAGACGGAAAGAAGGTTTCATCCGGCGTGGGCGGAAAGTTGGGTGTGGTCAACGCGCCAACGGTGTTCAACGCGGCGCTCAACCACAGGCAGTTCTGGGATGGTCGCGCGACCACGCTGCAGGAACAGGCGGGCGGCCCACCGCTGAATCCGGTTGAAATGGCGTCTAGGTCGTGGAGTGAGATCATCGACAAGCTGAAACTGGACTCATCGCTGACGCAACAGTTCTTGGCGGTGTACCCGGAAGGTTGGTCGGGCGCGAACATCACAGACGCGATCGCCGAATATGAGACGACACTGCTAACGCCGAGCCCCTTCGATGCTTACCTGCGCGGCGACAGGCATGCGCTGAACGGCGAGGAACTGCACGGCTACCAGTTATTCAAGGCAAACCATTGCGCGACCTGCCACGTTGGCAAGAATCTGGGCGGGCAGTCGTTCGAGCGAATGGGCCTCGCGGCCGACTACTTCGCCGCGCGGGGCCACACCACCGCAGCGGACAACGGCCGCGCCAACGTTACGAAGGACCCGCTCGATCGCCACGCGTTCAAGACGCCGACGCTGCGCAACGTGGAACTGACTGCGCCATATTTTCACGACGGCAGCTGCACTGATCTGCACGAAGCTGTGCGTGACATGGCGACGTATCAGGTCGGTAAGCAGCTTTCGGACTCGGATGTCAATGCGATTGTAGCCTTCCTGAAAACTCTAACGGGTACGCGCCAACCCGTCGCGATCCACTGATCCGACGACCGTGGCTGAGTCTAGTTATGCTCTGGCAAATGCGCTAGGAGCACAAAGAATTGAATGCTGCAGACGTCGTCGCAAGCCTGGGCGTAAGCGCAGCAGCGGTTCTTCGCCTGATCCGAATCAAAGTACTCTGCTTAACGGGCTTGTGTGCAGGCGCGTCGCCGAACGGTACACGGATAGAAATTGGGGCTCCGGTGCAAATAGATCGGCGAATCGGTTAGAGTTGTCGGAGCAAAACAAACTGATGACCCGCGATGAGCAAGCTGAAGAGTCTGGAGGAGTTGTTCGGTGGACGCCATTTTGATCGGGAGATCAT
>NZ_SELS01000198.1 GCF_004197395.1 Paraburkholderia sp. UYCP14C
CCTCGCCAGCTCCGAAAGCCATTCCCGGTGGGGCTCGCAGACAAATTCGGCCCCTTCGGAAAACCCGCAATCAGTTGAGTGATAGTAGGAAGGCCCGCGCACGTTGGCGTGCATGAGGGGCAGGTCGCCCTGGACCGTAACCGTTTCCGGCTCACGGTCCAGGCCGTTCTTCAGCGTCGAGGCAATGAACTTGTAGTTCGGCGCTTTCAGATCGATGGCGCGGCGGCAGGCGGCCTCGAGCCGTTCGCGCCCGTAGTCCTTGCCCATGCGCAGCACACCCAGACAAGCGCGGTACGCCTGCTGCGGATGCTTGCGCGCGCCCAGCAGGTGCTGGATGACGGCGGAAGTGTGCGGCCCAATGTCGGCGGCCCAGTTGCCCAGCCGTTGCGGGTCACAGCCCTTCACGACGGCCTGGTGTTCCGGTGGCATGTGCGCGTCGATGGTGGTGTGGAAGCGACGGCGGGCACTCTTGCCGTGCGCAGCGATGCGCTGGCCGCGATGGAAGATCTCGACGGTATTGGTCGTGACGCGCACATCGACTTGCTCGCGTGCATAGCGGTACGACACGGAGTAGTAGTGCTGGTCCACTTCGACGTGATAGTCCGGCCCCACGCGAGCGACGATCCAATCTGCGTACTGGTAGGGCGTGTCTGGAAGCGGGCGCAGCGCCGGCCGATCGATTTCCTCGAATACGCTACGGCGCGAGCCCGGCAGCTTCTTGAAGGGCCGGTTGTTCAGATCGACCAGCAACACGGCGACGGCCCGGTTGGCCTCATCAAGGGTAAAGAAGCGCTGGTTTCGCAAGCGCGCGAGAATCCATCGCTGGACCAGGAGTACCGAGAGCTCGGCTTTCGGCTTGTCACGCGGCTTTCTCGGACGCGCTGGGATGATGGCGGTGGAATAATGCCTCGCCATCTCCTGGTAGGTCTGGTTGATCTGTGGTTCGTAGAAGTTGGCCTTGAGCACGCCCGACTTCAGGTTATCGGGGACCAGAATCTCGACTACGCCGTTGTAAAACGCAAAGGCGCGCACATGCGAGCCGATCCAGTCGGGCAGTTTCTGCGTCCACGTCAGCTCAGCGAATGTGTAGCCGGACACGCCGAGCGCCGCAACGAACAGCTCAGCTTCACGGATCTCGCCAGTGTCCGGATTGATGATGCCGAGCTTCTTGCCGGAGTAATCGACAAACAGCTTCTGCCCCGGCATGTGCGTTTGCCGCATCGTCACCGGCAGTCGCTGCGCCCATTCCTGATAGGCCCGGCAGAACCAGCTATAGCCGTATCCGTCCGGATGCTGGGCCCTGTATTCCTGCCACAGCAGGTCCAGCGTCACGCCCGGCTTGCCGATCTCGCGATGTGTCGTCGGCCAGTGCGGCATGCCTCGCGGCAGCGCGCGTGGTGCCGGCGGCGGATATAGCCGGGCCTCGAGTGCCGCGTCGTCGCTCGCCAGTTGTGCTGGCAACGGCCACTCCAGCCCGGCCAGCTTCACCCGGCGCAGGTATTGCCACACAGTCGAGGTCGACGTGCCGATGGCCTGGGCAATTTCCCGATGGGTTCGGTCGCACTCGAAGTGCAGCCGAAGGACTTCACGAATTTTACGCATGGTCAACCTGATGTTTGCCATCCGGCACTCCCGACAAAATTGTCGAGCGTGCCATCGTTGACCCGCGTCGCTGCTACAGCACCTTGCTGTTCGCTTTCGCGTGGAATCCCTGTTCGTTTTGCCGTGGAATCGGCGTTCGGTTTGCCGTGGAATTCATGTTCGCTTTCGCGTGGAATTCACGTTCGATTTGGCGTGGAATATTCACATGAGGCCCAACATTCCCGAGAACCCGCGTGGGCGCAAGGCACCGAAGCGCGGTCGCAGACGGCATTTCGACGCGGCCATCTTCGCGGAGCGCTTCAGCACCATCGAGCGCGTGTTCGCCTGGGAGGACACCTTCCGCCGCCTGCTGCTGCGCTTCGAACGCATCAGTGCCGTGCACTACGCGCTCAAGACGCTCGCCTACACGATGATCAACCTGAGGCACTACTGCCGCAGCTGATCGCGGCCCTCAGGGCGGCCTGTCGCTACTTCGCCGGCGCATTGCGCCATGGCCGCGCACGTCGTTACCATGTCGATCACTTCGCAAATCACACTTCCGCTTCGCGTTGCCTGTCTTGCCAACTCATGCATTTCATGAAACATATGCATTACTGATCAAATGCAACTTCAGTCTGCTTGAAACCCGCAATCAGTTGGTCTCCTGCATATAGCGAACTTCTCAACCCGCTTGCCTATTTGCACCAGAACCATATAGAGCGCCTTCAGGACGTAGTTGAACATCCTCTGTAACGGCAACGTCGGCGGCGGGCCGCGCCGGCCCCGGCTCAGGTGCGGCAAGACAAATTGCCCGAACTGCGCTTCACTCAATTTCGTGGGAATCGC
>NZ_SELS01000199.1 GCF_004197395.1 Paraburkholderia sp. UYCP14C
CCGATGTTCCCGCCGTAGACGTGAACGCTGATTGAGACGCGATCATCATACGTGTTGGACACTCTGTGGATGTCGCCCGTACGCGGTGAAATACTCTCGACAGTCCCCGGTTTGAGGTAATCAACCCCGAGCGATCGCATCGGCTGGCCGGGCTCACCGACCTGAAAACTTTCGGCACGCTCGCCACCCCTCAACATGCCGATCAGCGCCCAGACCGTGTGATTATGGATCGGAGTCTTCTGGCCCGGGCCCCAGACAAAGCTGACAACCGAAAAACGATCGGCCGGATCGGCGTATAGCAGGTACTGCTGGTAGAACTGGGGATGTGGCTGCGCATACGCCTCAGGGAGCCAGTCATCGCGACGAACGATCTCGGCAAGAAGATCGTGTCCCTTGCTAAGGATTTGCGCTTCGTCATCCGCGAAGCTGTTAACAAGTTGCGTGAAATTGTGCACGAACTGATTGAAGTGCATAGCCGGAACGGGCATCACATGTCTCCTTGGCGGGGTGTCGTTGTAGTCGGCGGTTCGCGCCCCGCGATCGATCACGGTGGCGAGCCCTCTGGCCACATCGATTGTCGACACATGTCGTTTCCTCAGCAATTGAAACTGAATTCAAGTCGCCGACAGATTCTGGAAGTCATCGAAGCCGTCCCGCAGGTGTCATCGATCCGTACGTTTGAGTTCAGCGTGATATCGGCGAGCTTCCTGCCAGAACGCGTGAGCCGCCGGTGACAGGCGGTTCTGGTTCAGGCACACCAAACCGATACGTCGGGACGCGCCCGGGGCAAGAGGACGGAATACCGTCCCGGCGTACCGGTCCGGGAGCGCCAGCTTGGCCAGAATCGAGATGCCCTTTCCACGCGCGACCAGCTCCAGTATCGACATCAGCTGGAGGAGCTCATATGTCACCCTGGGCCGCAGCCCATTTCTTGAGAACAGTCGGGTCACCAGAGCCTGCGACCCCGCGCGAGTCAGAATGAACGGCTCAGCCGTCATTTCTTCGAGCGGTACGGTATCGAGTTTTGCCAGAGGGTGTCCGGATGGCAAGACCGCGACGAGTTCATCGACGGCGAGAGTTTGCGAGTCGACGTCCGTCTTGGGCAGCGTGAGCGCCGCAATTTCCAGTCGGCGCTCGATCAGGTCACGCGACGTCTGCTCGTCCGGCTTTTCTGTGACCACGACATCAACGCCAGGGTAGCGGGCCTTGAATCGCTCAATCAACGGCGGCAAAACCCTGATCGTCGCGCTGGCGCCGAATGAGCCCAGACGCAGCAGACCGGTTTTCAGCTCTGCACCGGCCAGCGCGGTGGCCTGTACGAGTTGAAGAGATGCAAAGACGTCACGGACATGGGGAAGCACGTGTTCGCCGGTGTAGGTCAGCGCGACCCGCGATGTGTTGCGGTCAATCAGCTCGGTCCCCAGCGCCTTTTCCAGCGCGCGCAACGCGTGGCTCGTGGCCGAAGGGGACATACCGAGCTGAGCGCCGGCACTCGCAATGCCGTCTGATGACGTCAACGCCAGCAGAAGCTGAAGCTGCCGAAGTGTCGGTGTCGTCGTGCCGGATCGATTGCCCATCAATAATTCCTCAGGCTTATGCGGGTTTTATGAAGCACGGGCTCGGAGCACGGCGGTATCGCAAGTCCTTAGTCCGTCGAGTACAGCATTGACTTCCAGTCCAGGAATGTCGTCGAGGAAGACGCCCATCGAAATGACGCCTCTTCACTCCTGTTGAAAAAAACCTCAATTGTCCATGAACGAGATGAACAAATATGATAACCCCAAGTTCAAGTTGATACCGGGACGATCGCAGGTCAACGGGATGTCCGCTGTGTTCCTGACATCTCGGGTTCCGACGAGAGGCAACTAGATGTCGACACGTGCGATACAGGATGACTACCCGCCAGCGTTCGCTCACTGCTATGGCTGCGGTGCGCAAAATCCACACGGCCATCACCTCAAGAGCTATCTCGCGGGCGAAGAAACGGTTGCCAGGTTCACGCCTGACATCCGGTATAGCGGCGGTGTTCCAGATCATGTCTATGGCGGGATGATCGCCTCACTTCTCGACTGCCATGGCGCGGCATCCGCAGCCGCCTTCGCCCGTCAGAAAGAAGGGCCGAAGCCCGGTGATGGCTCTGAGCCAGTCCGCTTCGTGACGGCGTCATTGAAGGTCGACTTCAGGCGGCCCACACCACTCGGCGTTGAACTGGTGATAAAGGGGCGGCTTCGTTCACTCGAGGGACGAAAAGCCTGGATTGACCTGAGTCTGGACGCAGGCCAGCTCACCTGTGCTGTCGGCGAGATGCTCGCGATCCGTCTGCCAGGCCGAACACGCACCTAAGGGCGATCCAACGGCAAATAAACAG
>NZ_SELS01000200.1 GCF_004197395.1 Paraburkholderia sp. UYCP14C
ACTATCGACAAAAGCGGCGCGAATCTGGCCGCACTTGACGCCATCAACGCCGAGCGCGAAACCCCGATCAGGATCCGGCAGAACAAATACCTGAACAACGTCGTGGAACAGGACCATCGGGCGATCAAACGGATCATCAGACCGATGATGGGCTTCAAGGATTTTCGGTGTGCGCGCATCATTCTCTCTGGTATTGAGGTGATGCATATGATTCGCAAGGGGCAGATGAAAAACGACGGCGATGACCGAACGGCAGCCGCTCAGTTCTACTCGCTGGCGACATAAGCAATCCTATATATAGGGCAACATGCTCGGCCTGCCATCCTTATCGCGACAGAACCTGGGTAACCATCGTCCCTACCGCGCGATCTCTTAACCGATTCGCTCCCGGCTGAGCACCGCCAGAGGGGCGCTGCGGTGTTCGGGAGGCAGTTGCCCGATGGCGCCGAACACGCTGTCAAACCGCGCTGACCGGGCCGCTTGCGGCAGGGCATGGATCTGGCGGCCGAGCGCGGCCAGTTGGGCGCTGCGGTGTTGGGCAGGCAGTTGCCCGATGGCGCCGAACACGCTGTCAAACCGCGCTGTCCGGGCCGCTTGCGGCAGGGCATCGATCTGGCGACCGAGTGCGGCCAGCGGGACGCTGCGGTGTTGGGCAGGCAGTTGCCCGATGGCGCCGAGCACGCTGTCGAACTGCGCTGCCTGGGCCGCTTGCGGCAGAGCATGGATCTGGCGGCCGAGTGCGGCCAGCGGGGCGCTGCGATGTTGGGCAGGCAACTGCCCGATGGCGCCGAGCACGCCGTCGAACTGCGCTATTCGGGCCGCTTGCGGCAGGGCATCGATCTGGCGACCGAGTGCGGCCAGCGGGACGCTGCGGTGTTCGGGAGGCCGTTGCCCGATGGCGCCGAACACGCTGTCAAACCGCGCTGTCCGGGCCGCTTGCGGCAGGGCATGGATCTGGCGGCCGAGCGCGGCCAGTTGGGCGCTACGGTGTTGGGCAGGCAGTTGCCCGATGGCGCCGAACACGCTGTCAAACCGCGCTGTCCGGGCCGCTTGCGGCAGGGCATCGATCTGGCGACCGAGTGCGGCCAGCGGGACGCTGCGGTGTTGGGCAGGCAGTTGCCCGATGGCGCCGAGCACGCTGTCGAACTGCGCTGCCTGGGCCGCTTGCGGCAGAGCATGGATCTGGCGGCCGAGTGCGGCCAGCGGGGCGCTGCGATGTTGGGCAGGCAACTGCCCAATGGCGCCGAGCACGCTGTCGAACTGCGCTATTCGGGCCGCTTGCGGCAGGGACCAGATACGGTCACCGAGTGCGGCCAGCGGGGCGCTGCGGTGTTGGGCAGGCAACTGCCCGATGGCGCCGAACACGCTGTCGAACTGCGCTGCCTCGGCCGCGTGTGGCAGGGCATGGATCTGGCGACCGAGTGCGGCCAGCGGGACGCTGCGGTGTTGGGCAGGCAGTTGCCCGATGGCGCCGAACACGCTGTCAAACCGCGCTGTCCGGGCCGCTTGCGGCAGGGAATTGATCTGGGGACCGAGTGCGGCCAGCGGGACGCTGCGGTGGTCGGCAGGCAGTTGCCCGATGGCGCCGAACACCCTGTCGAACTGCGCTGCCCGGGCCGCTTGCGGCAGGGACCAGATACGGTCGCCGAGTGCCTCCAGCGCCTCACCTCGTAGAGACACCGGAAGCTCCCCGATGCGCTGCAACACGGCATCGAACCCCCGATTCGTTCTCACGGGCGGCGCATCCCGGACAATAATCCTTGCAGCTCGCCGCTCGTCCGTAAGTTGCGAACACAACTGTCGGTTGGTGCCTGCCAGCGCAATACGGCTGCGAGGATCGATCCGCCCTGCAATATCCTAGGTTATTCCAGGCGGCAGTCGCGACAAACCACTCAAGGCTCCAGGCGCTCTTGCCTGCGGAGATGGATTCGCAGTGGGCCGGCTGGTGGGATTGCCGCTTTCTTCCGTAGATGTCTGGAAGGCTGACGTGGCAGGACTCGTCCCGCGAACAGGGGTGACCATGGGCAAGTTCCGGTTGCGTTAAAGAGCAGCCTATTTTTAACAGGATTCACTCCTGCCATCGGCACATAACGCGAAGTGCTTGACTGGATAGCGAAGGCACGAACTGAGATTGACCCGGTTCGACGGGGCTTTGTCCGGATGGGGGTATTGCAAAGATACTGCGGGTTGTGTAGAAGCGCAACATCATGAAGCCAGCTTGAATAATGCCATATAAAGCCAGACTAAAGACGGGTGAACCGCGCAAGCGCAAGAAGCCGGGGTACCGGGTGATGAATGCGCGGGCGTATAACCAGAGCCTGAGAAAGCGCGGCATGA
>NZ_SELS01000201.1 GCF_004197395.1 Paraburkholderia sp. UYCP14C
ACTCGATGCCGGCATTATCTCAGACCCGCAACACAACCATCAGGCCCTATCTGCTGAAGACCCTGCCGAACAAAGTCAACCTGAGGCACTACTGCCGCAGCTGATCGCGGCCCTCAGGGCGGCCTGTCGCTACTTCGCCGGCGCATTGCGCCATGGCCGCGCGCGTCGTTACCATGTCGATCACTTCGCAAATCACACTTCCACTTCGCGTTGCCTGTCTTGCCAACTCATGCATTTCATGAAACATATGCATTACTGATCAAATGCAACTTCAGTCTGCTTGAAACCCGCAATCAGTTGTGTTATTCGAGTGCAGGTCGATTCCGCTAAACTTGTCCATGCCGGCCTCCTGTGCGTCAAGTGGGTCTCGCAACCTCAACTCTACGCCCGCCGCTTCACCACAACGGCGTGGGGCTGGCTATATGATTATCAGATCCCTGCTCCTTGCCGGTCTCTCCCGGCGCACACCAATTTCGTTTCGCCGCACATGGCTGCGCACCGATGGACTTATTTTTCGAGAGAAATGGAATTCTATGTTTTTCCTTAAGAGAGCTTGAGGCTCAGTCAACTGTCCGGGTTCGGAGCGGGGGGGGGAAGCGGTACCACCAGTCTTCTTTCGGGCTGCGAGCCCTTGCAGGCCAAACGGACTACCACTTCCTGTGAAGGGAAAGGATCAGTTTCCAGACGCAGTGACCAATTTACAAGGGGGGGGGAAATTGGACACAAATCCGTGTAATCTATTGGATACCGAAAGTTTTATCAGAGACTACGCAACTCTGCGAGCACGTCAGGAGGTGCAACAAGGTGGGGGCGCCAACTCTCCGCTGGCTTCACCACCTAGCGCCCCCGCGCAGCCATCTAACGTACTCCTGCAGCGGTTGAATGACATGCAGCTGGAGCGGAAAGATAACTTGGGGCAACAAGCTGGTGGCATTCGCCGGACTTTCTATGCCCCAGGCAAGGATGCGAAAAATGCATCCGATCCGGAAGATAGAGAATTTATTGAACGTTTTAAAAAAGAAAGTATCGCTAGGGAGTTAAAAGAGAAAAATGTCAATGACTTTGCTGAATCGCTGGCACGTTTGAGTAATGAGCTCACAAGAAAAACTGGCCTCGGTATCGCGCATCGAGGAATTGACGATCCCGCCTTGGATAAAGCAGCTAAACACCTGGATGGCCTTTTTTCCCGCACGACTCAACGTGCACTAACCACCGCTCGCGCGAACGAAAGGTTTCGCCTTAGAAGCAGCGAACCAGACGGCGAAATCGAAAGTGATGCATACGGAGAAGATGAAGACCTCATTGCATTATTTATTGATCGGGCGCCGATGCTCTATGCGGATGCAACGATTGTCGATGTTAGAAAAGCGCTCCGCCATTTTAGCACGTGGCTAAGGTCAGAAAATTTGCCATCAATCAACCAGCTTTTAAGCCGAGATAAGCAGCTGAAAGAAATCAGGAAAACGTACCTGAGCGCATACCCTAGAAAAGCAGAAAAAAACGTATTTGCAATTAACACGGTGAAGAAAATGGGGCTGACGGTAACGCCCGAGCGGAACGTAGCAGGCTCGCAACCCTTCTCGAATGTGTCATCACATTCATGGCCCAGTCTGGACGAAGGAGGCCCGCCGTCAATAAATCCGTATGGCTATGAAGGTTTCGGCAATACTCCCGGATCCGACTTTTTTAAGGGTCTTCCTTGGGAGCAGCCGCAGACGCCAGGTGACTCAGTGAACCAGCCGTATGGCTATGAAGGTTTCGGCAATACTCCCGGATCCGACTTTTTTAAGGGTCTTCCTTGGGAGCAGACGCCAAGTGACTCAGTGAACCAGCCACATGACGAGTATGGCGTGAGTGAATCATACCCAACTGGTTATTATGTTCCGTGGAGCCCCCCTGTCCAGTCCCAAGCGCATGATCCATACAGTAGTACGTGGAACGAGCCTTCAGCGCTGAATCCGCCGCGCCCAGAGATCGGTCATCTCGTCGGCTCCGACTGGCAGCACGGCAACCAGCGCGCCTCCGACGCGCTGATCAGCGTGCTAAGTAACCAAGGCTTGGCGCCATACGAATATATGCCGGAGACGGAATTGGACATCCACGGTGAGCGCTACAGGGCCGTCCTACAATCTGGCCAAAGGCAGCCCAATGCTTTCAACCCGCTCGGGCTTGATATTAGGCTCTACTATGTACCACGTGGTGGCTGAGGGATTTGTCCGGATGGGGGTATTGCAAAGGGCTCCGGTGCAAATAGGTAGCGTGGTCGAAATAATCTTTATAGATTTGGATACCTTATCGATTGAACAGGACGGC
>NZ_SELS01000202.1 GCF_004197395.1 Paraburkholderia sp. UYCP14C
TCTGGTTGCTCTTTGCCGGTGGGCAGGGTGGAGGAATTTGCAGCCCGGAGCCGGTGGGCACCGTGGGGGAATTTGCCCGCCCATCGGGGGGAATTCAAAATTACGCCGGAACTCAGTTGTGAAAGCGGGCGTCGAAAGATGCCTTTGCAGAGGCTTGAGCTGTATGCGGGGAAACTTGCACGTACAGTTCTTAGGGGGCTAGGCGCGGGCAACCGCGTCTGGCTACCCAGCGACGTCGGAGTCTCACGGGCGCGACGATCGGCTTCAGACCACGATGTAGACCAGACCGCGGTCATGGTTGACGGGCGGCAGAAATCCGCTGGAATACTAGGCGCGAAATGCACTTGTACGCTGGCGAGCCACAATCGACGCAAGAAGAAACCGGCCTCAAAACGAGACGAGTTATCCACCGCCGGTCGGCGTCGTGGTCGAGACAGGCGACCCACCGACCGGCCGTGGATAACTCTTGGAGATCAGTATCGGTCCACCAGTTTGCGAAAGCCCTTGACTACTCTCTGCTCATAGAAGGGGCACCCCCGGACGGGAGAAACCACCCCGAAAAAAATTACCCGCCTCTCAGGCGCAGCCGGAAATCTCCCCGATAAACTTCTTCACCGCCATGCCGGCTCCGGGTGACCGTGAACTCGTGCGGATTGCCGTCGAAGCTGGGAATGGAGAATCGGTCCCCGGCATTCCAGCTCCGCGACACGGCCTCCTGCATGCTGGACAGGGCCACAACCGGGCGGCCGCTGCCGGCGGCGGCCGGGTTCTCAGTCCTCTCCTGGGCCCGCGCGGATCGGTTTCCGTCAGCTTCTGTCCGGAACGGTTCACTGCGACGACGCTTCTGACGCTGTGCCAGCGCGGCTTTTGACACGGTTTCGCCCGTGGCCGGGTCGACCACCTTCTGACGCTTTGCCAGCGCGCCTTTCGACACGGTTTCGCCCGTGGCCGGGTCGACCACCTTCTGACGCCGTGCCAGCGCGGATTTCGACACGGTTTCGCCCGTGGCCGGGTCGACCACCTTCTGACGCTGTGGCAGCGCGCCTTTCGACACGGTTTCGCCCGTGGCCGGGTCGACCACCTTCTGACGCTTTGCCAGCGCGCCTTTTGACACGGTTTCGCCCGTGGCCGGGTCGACCACCTTCTGACGCTGTGCCAGCGCGGATTTCGACACGGTTTCGCCCGTGGCCGGGTCGACCACCTTCTGACGCCAGTACTGCGTGGATTTTGGAATTGATCGGGTCGTGCTGGAGCCAGAAGCCTGTAAGGAGGGGGGATAGGGGGCAGCCCACCCCTTACCTTGGCTGGCGGGAGCCGGCGTTATAGTCCGGTGCGTCGCCGAACCGGAGAACGATGAGGCTGGGGGGGGCGGATATTGTCCAGAGGCATGGGAATAGCTCGATGGATGGGTGAAATCGGTTGCCCTACTGCCAACAGACTCACCCGTGGGCAAAGGCGGCCCGGAAAAGTCCTGGGGATTGTGCTTGTGGATCAGGGCGCTCGTCAGTACCTGTGGCGGCAAGCTCATGGCTGATTGAAAGGCGGAAGCCATGCTGGGATCTGGGCCTATTCCGCGAGCGGCCAAAATACCGCGAACGACCGGCGTTATCTCTGCCACCGTATAGCCAGCGCTGTTTTTTCCGGCGGCTCTTCGCGCCTGATTTAAACCGTTGGCTATGTCGTGCGGCATGCGTGCCGCAAAGAATGCACTGGATTGTGAGGCCAGCAAGGCCGTTGAGTCAGGCGAGACGTCCCTGGGCGCACACGATGACGGCAGTGAAGCATGCGGCATGGAGGAGCCGGATGCACGGTTCAGGCGGTGTTGCTGGATATCCTCGATCTGATAGGGCGTGGGATCGGAGGGCAGATAATCCCGTCTCCACGGGGGTGCCATAGCACCCAGTTCCGCCAACGCGCCTTGGCCTTGCGGGTTGCGGCGCCAATTGACGATTTCGGCTATTTCCTGAGAGGGAACGTTGGCATCGAGCAGCATGTCGTTTGCATCGAGCAGGTCGTTTGCGATTCGGGCTGAATCGGGTGATAGTGGCCGCATTCTTTTCCTCGATTCGTTTTCTGAGAAACTCCCTGTTTACCCGTTATTTGGCAGCCCCCGCCGCAGAAGGCGAATTATCAGAGCAAATCCCGAAGGTTCTTTCGCAGTAAGAGCGAGCGGTCGGGCCGCCATCGTTCAATTGGCCCTTGACGATCATGTGCATCAACTGATTGCGGGTTTTCCGAAGGGGCCGAATTTGTCTGCGAGCCCCACCGGGAATGGCTTTCGGAGCTGGCGAGG
>NZ_SELS01000203.1 GCF_004197395.1 Paraburkholderia sp. UYCP14C
GGAAAACTTGGTTACCTTCTTGTTCATGGCTCCATTCTCTCAAGAGTTGGAGCCTCCACAAAATCCGGGGCGGTTCAGGTTGCGCAAGCTCACGAACCACGACTCGAGAATGTCAGCGAGCCGCGCGTCATCCAGTTCGGAAAGCGCGTCATCCAGCGCATTCGCCTTGAACGCCTGGTCCGCGTGCTCATACAGATTCTCGACGTACCGCAGCCGCATCGACTGCGTGGACATTGCCCATTGAGACCCAGCGACGACCAGCCAGACTGCCGCCCAGTACCTTGGGACGTGGTTGTCGTCGACTAGCGCGACGCCTCGGAGCGCCCGCGGCACAACGTCGGCGCTGACCCGAACGAACATAAAAAGCTCCAGAACATAACGCAACGGCGGAACTTACCATAATTGCATCTTGCCGTTGCGGTACATGGAGCCTCGATGACGTCCAATGCGCAACACTTTCAGACATACCAACAGTGTTGATAAAGCAGAGGATTTTTTGGTTAGCGATCGCGGCCGCAGAGGCATAACGGAGCCGATCGCGATCAGCCCGCGATCGGTAACTAAAAAACCATTTGTGCTAAGCCGCTCCGCAGGCGGTGACCGCTATGGGCGTTGAATGACCACCGCGGTTATTTCTGATGTCCAGGACGTGCAACCGCAACCGGATTTCCAGCGATCGGTAGAAGCCTCGCTGACGGGAGATGAAGGAAAGGAAGCCTTGGCAGGCCCATAACCCGTTGTTTTGAGATATTCTGGCGCGCTCGCGGATCGAAGACACGAGTCCGGTCGCGTTTGCCTCGTCGGGAACGGCAAACGTGTCTGGAAACGGGTGCAGTGGCAACTAAAGCGCATGGTCGGGACCTGGCGGGGCTCGTGGGAGGCTGCCGGGCATACCTTCAATGCGAAGCATGTGGCCCTTGCCGCACACGGGGCAGTCCCGCAGTGATTTGCCGGTGAGCCGCTGGTAACGGTCGCGGTAGTCTTCCCTGATGGTGGATGATCCGGCGGCGGGAGCCTCGACACCGAGCAGCTGCCTGAGGTGGAGAGCTTGTCGGCACGGTGGCAGTTGGCGAGCCAGCCGTAGCTGCGGATGCGCTTGAAGCCATCGGGCAGCACGTGCAGAAGGAAACGGCGGATGAACTCGTCGGCCGTGAGCGTCATGGTGCTGTGCCGGGCGTCGTGCCGGTAGTCCTTCCAGCGGAACTGCACGGCGTGTCCGTCGAAGGCGAGCAGCCGGTTATTGGAAATGGCCACGCGATGCGTGTAGCGGCCCAGGTAAGCGAGCACGTGTTCGGCGCCGCCAAAGGGTGGCTTGGCGTAGACCACCCACTCCGCCTGGGCGGCGGGCGCGAGCCAGGCGTCGAACGCTCGCCGGTCACGCAACGTCTTGAGCTGGCCATGGAAGCGCAGCATATCGGCGTCGAACGCACGACGTAGCTGCTCGAGGAACAGGCGGCGAAACAGGCGCGAGAGCACACGTACGGGCAGGAAGAAGCCGGGGCGGCAGGCGATCCAGCGCTCACCATCCGGGGCGATGCCACCACCGGGCACGACACAATGCACATGCGGGTGGTGCTGCAGATTCTGCCCCCACGTGTGCAGGATGGTGATGAAGCCGATCTCGGCGCCCAGGTGCTTCGGATCGGCGGCGATCGTGCGCAGCGTTCCGGCGCTGGCGCGAAACAGCATGTCGTAAAGCGCGCGTTTGTTCTGGTACGCGAGCGCCGCGATGGGTTCGGGAAGTGTGAAGACGACATGGAAATACTCGGTCTCGGGAAGCAGCTCGGCCTGCCGGCGTTCGAGCCATTGCGCGCGGGCGAGCGACTGGCACTTCGGACAGTGCCGATTGCGACAGGAGTCGTAGGCGATGCGCTGATGGCCACACTCATCGCACTGCTCGACATGTCCGCCGAGCGCGGCGGTACGACACAGCTCGATGGCGCTCATCACACGCCGCTGGACACGACTGAGTCCGTCGGCATGCGTCTGCCGGTATTGCGGTCCGCAGCGGCGAAGGATGTCCGCCACCTCGAGCGCCGGGCGCATCGCGTGCTTCAGAAGTACTCGGGCGCAGTGGGTGGAGATGGGATGGGTTCAGGATGCGGGAGCAGGTCGAAGGGACTGGTGGTGGCGCACACGGTGCTGGTCGCGATGCGCAGGTAGCGCGAGGTTGCTTTGTTCGGCAGGGTAGGCGCCCAGTTGGTTGCGGACGCAATTAGGCCTTTTTAACGCACTGCGCCTGGCCAAAGGCGTTC
>NZ_SELS01000204.1 GCF_004197395.1 Paraburkholderia sp. UYCP14C
CAGAGGTACTCTGAGGCGTAAATGGTGTGGTATGGAGAAGGGTCAGCGGAGATCGGCGGGCATCTTCCATGGCAACAGCGCGTCGTAGTCGTCGACGGTCTTCGCCAGTGGGAGGCGTTGAAAGAGCCAGGTGAGGTAGCGATATGGGTCGATGCCGTTAGCGCGGCAGGTTTCGACCAACGTGTAGAGATTGGCACTCGCGTTCGCGCCGTCAACGGTGTCGGCGAAGAGCCATGAGCGGCGTCCAACGACAAACGGGCGAATGGAATTTTCGCAGGGGTTGTTCGATATGGGCCAGTTGCCGTTCTCGACGTAACGGATCAGCTTGGGCCACTGCCCGTGCAGATAGGTCAGCGCCTTTCCGAGCAAGCTTTGAGGCACGACGCCGGGTGTCTGTTCGAGCATCAGCTTTTCGATGGCGTCGAGCACGCGTGCACTGTATCGTCGTCGCAATCGCTGTCGTCGTTCGGCCGTCCACGTTTCACTGCGCGCTTCGGCGGCGAACAGCTTGCCGATCAGTTTGATGAAGCGCGTCGCGAGCAGGTTGGGCGAGCGTGCTGCCTTGGGCACGCTATCTTCGGCCTTGATCAGATACCGTCTCGCGTGAGCCCAGCATCCGAGATGCACGAGCTGATACTGTTGTGCGATGCCGTTGTAGGACTCGTATCCATCGGTCATCAGAACCGCGCCCTTGCGGATGCCGGCGAACAGTTTGTCGGCCAGCTTCGCGCCGCGACCCGCCGTGTAGGCATAACAGCGAATGGGTGTTCCAGATCCAGTCATCTGCGCCCAGAGATAACTCTTCGTTTGCGGCTTGCGCCCTTTCTCCTTCAGGACCTGGAACGTCGTCTCGTCGCAGTAGATCACGTCAGCATCGAGCAGCGCGTCGCGCATCAGATTAATGACGGGCTGCGTCGCGAGACCGACGCGGACCATGCTCGCGGCGAGCGTGTTCGACGAGATGTCGCCACCGAAGCGTCGCAGCAGGCCCGCCTGGCGATAGATCGGCATGCCGAACTGATACTTGCCGGTGGCGACCCACGCGAGCGCCGATTCCGTCAACAGTCCACGCGGGATGATGCGCAGCGGCGCCGGCGTAACCTTGATGCCAAGATCGCAGCACGGGCAGGCATACTTGACGCGCTGGTGCTGGATGACGCGAAGCTGTTCGGGAATCACGTCGAGCTGCTCGCTCGTTTCGACGCCGATCTCGACGAGTGCATGGCCGTCGTGGTTGCAGAAGCGTTCGGCTTCGGGAAGTTCGTGCCGAACGACTTCGCGCGGCAGATTGGGATCGAGTGGCTTTCGGTGACCGCGCTTCTTGCGTGTGTGTGCGGCGATCACGGTTGCAGGCGTGTCTTCCTGCGCGGGTGTCGCGTTCGTGCCGAGCACTTCGGCTTCGTTGAACAGGCCGGGTTGGTCCGAGTCGCGCGCTTCGCTCTTTGCGCCGAACAGCTCGCGACGGTAAGCACGCAGCCGCTCTTCGGCCAGGTCGCGCTCCGCGGTCACCAGACGTAACGCACCACGGACCTCCTCGTGCTCGAGTTGCAGTGAACCATACGCCTCGCGAATCGCGAGCAGCGTCTTGAGTTCGTCGGCGTCGATGGTCACGTTCATCGGCATACCGCTTAGACCAGTATGCAGACCACGTGTTCAGCTCACACGCGCATAATGTCTCTTCGGATGCCGCTGGAGCGCCGCGATGTCGGCACCCCCGAGAAGCCAGTGCAGCAGTTCGACGGTCAATGTCACGACCCCGCTTTTGCCATCTGGCCAGACGAAGCGATCATTGGCTTCAAGTCTTTTGAGCATCAACCAGAAACCGTTGTCCTGCCAGCCCAGGATCTTGATGCGATCGCATCGCCGGTTGGTAAACACGTAGAGCGAGGAATCCATCGGGTTCAGGCGCATCGCCTGCTCGACGAGAATCGACAGGCTGTTCATGCCGTACCGGAAATCGACGGGATCGCGGTGCAGGTACACCTTCAGATTTTCGTCGAACCGGAACACGTTAGCCTCCCCAGCATCTGAACGATCGCTGACAACTCCTCCAGCTGGGCTTCGCCCAGATCGACCTGCACGCCGTTTGGTAAGCGCACGTGCAACGCAATCGTCATGGGTCGTGTGGGCACAGGTGCCAGCTCGCAGACGGCTGCAGCGGCAACGACAGGAATAAAAGCCGACGCCCCGGGCTTTGCTGACGGAACTCGCGATGTTCGCTGCGGCATATCGACCTGCACGCCATCGATCACGG
>NZ_SELS01000020.1 GCF_004197395.1 Paraburkholderia sp. UYCP14C
TCTTCAACATCAACTACTCCAGTTTGGATCACACGTTTTACCCCAACTCTGTGTCCAGAAAAACCGGAGCCGCCGCAAGGAATTGAAGTTCTCTCCAATCGGTTTGTAATCACCTCGTCCGGGCGGCGCCAGTTCGTAAGACAGCCTCATCTCCGCACAGGCAACTTCAATGTTCTCCTTCGACGGAGCCGATCATGGCAAGCGAAGGCGATGCGTTGCTGGTCGTATCCGTTTATGACGGCGAGTTCTTCGGAGACTTGTCATCTCTCGTCAAGATTTGCGTCATCGAAGGAAGCACCACCTGCTGTGACAGGGAGTCCTTTTCGACCCTCGAAGAGACTTGGAAGTTGTTAGAGATGTGGGCCGAGAAGTGCGCGACACCGCCCCCGCGAGGCGACTGTTTCACTATTTTTATCTGTCGCAAAGACCGAGGCGATACGGAGGTCGAGCCGTTGGCACGGCTGGACGTGTTTGCGCACAACGGCGAAGCCACCACCTGCGTCGTGAGTCGGACTCCGAGTTGGGACACGGAGCGAGTTTGCTATCAGCCCGATGACGGCAGCGTCGCGATTGTGCTCAAAATCTTGCGGGCGAACCTGGGTCACACGGAATACTAGGTTGGTGTGCCGTCAAGTCTCCGCAATACGATGGTGGCTGTCGGTTCAACGAGAGAGTGTCCCGTTCGGGACACTTTGAGACCGCCCCCGAGTCTCCAACCGTGGGCACTGCTCACAGCATAGTCCAAGCCCCCATAACGCAACCTCGGCTTCAACGCCGCTATAGGCCGACCTTCGCACCTGCGCCGCCATCTTGTTTGCGTGGATGAAAGTAGCGGGCTCGGAACCCTCTGTCAACGTTCTCGAGCATCAACCGTCCCCCAGTTCGCCGCGCGACTTCAGAGACAATGGAAAGCCCAAGTCCGCTGCCCACCGACGTTGAATGGTCCATCCGATAGAAAGGTTCAAGCACCCGTTCCAGTTCGCCCTGTGGGATGCCCCTACCAGAGTCAAGAACCTCAAACATCACTTCGGTTTCCAGACACGAAACTGAGATATCAACCTTGCCGCCAACGGGAACATAACGCACGGCGTTATCAACAAGGTTTCTAAGAATCACGGCAACGGCCGCCTCGTCGAGCATCACCATGGTCTCGTCGAATCGCTCGAAGCCCTGGTCGACGTCCCGCTCGCGCGCCATAGGGAGGACGCTATTGACCGCGTCGGTCGCCAAGGCGCGCAGTGACACCGTCTGCATCTCTCGCGGTGTGGCCTGCTCTGAACGTGCAAGCTCGAGCAACTGCTCGACCAGTCGATGTGTTCGGCGAAGTCCGGATTGAAACGCCTTCAGTCTGGCACTCGCGTCGGTCGTGGAAATAGCGCTTCCGAGATTCTCGGCCTGCAGTGATAGCGCTGCCAACGGCGAGCGAAGTTCGTGTGCGGCACTCGCGACGAACCGGCGCTGATGGGTAATCGCAATGCGCAGGCGTTCTATCAGGCGGTTAATCGACCGGACAAAAGGCAAGACTTCGAGGGCAATGCCCTCCTCAGACAGCGTGTCGAGCGACGCCTCGGTCTGACGGTCGACCGCACCTGAAAGTCGAGTCAAGGGCGCGAGCTTCTTGCGCACGATAACGACGATAACGACGAATAGCGTAGGCAGCAGCAATAGCGTTGGAAACAGTGTTCTCATCGCGCCGTCACGGGCAATTTCATCGCGCAGCGCCGACGGCTCGGCAACCGCAATGCGTTCCCCGCTGCCGAGCGTCTGGATATTGACCCGCCATGTCTGTCCGCCACTTTCCATGTCATGTAACCCGTCGGAAATTGTCGCGGGAAAAATGAGTCCGGTTGCCCGCAGCATGCCCGTCGTGCCGTCACCGATTCTGTCGATAACGACTCTGACATCGTCGTTCGGCGAACTCACCACGGGTGTGGCCGAACCCGGGAGCGTCATCGCATGCCGGCCAATCAGTGCCGCAATTTCCTTTAGCTGGCCGTCCTGAAGCTCACTTGCCTCCTGGTAGGCGAAGACGAACGAAAGTCCGCAAGCAACAACGCCCGTTACGACAATGAAGCTGCCAATCCAGACCAGCAGCTGAAAAGTCAGCGAGCGTGGCCGATTCACTTGTCCACCAGCCATCCCACACCCCGTACGTTACGAATAACAGATGTCCCAAGCTTCTTCCGGATGCCGTGAATAAGCACTTCGACAGTATTGCTTTCGGCGCGCTCTTCCCATGCGTACAGCTTCTGTTCGAGCTGCTCGCGCGACAGAACAGTTCCGGGCCGCATCAGCAGGGCACTGAGCAAGGCGAACTCGCGGCTCGTGAGACGTGACTCCCTGCCTTCATACGTCGCAATATGAGTGGCTGCGTCGACCGTCAGATTTCCGGAGCTCATCGTCGAATCGTGATGCTCACCTAGCCGTCGGGTAACGGCCCGCAGCCGCGCAAGCAGTTCGCCGATTTCAAATGGCTTGACGAGATAATCGTCTGCGCCCGCATCGAGACCCACGATTCTGTCTTCGAGGCTATCGCGCGCGGTCAGAATGATGACGGGAACCCGGCTCCGCCCGGCTCTCAATGCACGCAGCATTTCCACGCCATCGCGCCCGGGCAGGTTGAGGTCGAGCAGCACGACATCGTGCTCTCGCCCCAACAATGCGCCCGTCGCGGCCTCACCATCTCGCACCCAATCGGGCGCGTAGGCGGCGTCCTTCAGCGCCTGGACAACCGCTTCCCCAATCATTTCGTCGTCTTCTATCAGAAGCACTCGCATGCGTCCCAGCGGCCCAGACCGCCTCTTAAGTGAAAAATAAGTGTCCCGACCTACCATCCGCAGCGTCGTTTTGCCGGATGTCCATCGTGGTCCACTGTTCGTACGATAGCAAACACGAATCATCGAATCTCGCGGATTCGGTGTCATACCCGCGCCGGGCGTGGCGAATCCTGCTCGCCTGTACTGGCTTGCTGGTCGTGGTCGGCTGTTCCAGCTACGAGCCCCGCCCGCTACCGGATTCGCCGCGATGGGCGACCGACATGGACGCCGGGGCCGCTCCGCTAACAGTCGACCAGGTCGTATCCGGCGCGCTCGGAGCCAGTCCGGATGTCCGCCGCGCCCAGAGAGAAGTGGACGTTGCCAAGGCCAGACGCTACGCGGACGGCCTGCTACCAGACCCGACACTGAGCTTCAGTACCGACCGTCCCGGCGCTGAGGGCTTCGTTCCGGCCTTCATGGTTGGGTTGAGCTATGAGTTGTCGGCGCTCGTCGACCGGCCCGCCAAGAACCGCGCAGCCGACGTCTTTCTCGACGAGAAGCAGCTCGCGCTCGAATGGACACGATGGCAGGTGGCGAATCACGCCTACGCGCTGTATGTGCAGAACGTCAGTCTTGAGCGCCTCGAGGCCGAGTCGGGACAGATGACCGCTCACCTGAACGATGTCTCAACCCGGATGGACACGGCGCTTGAACGCGCTGACGTGACACGGGACGCTGCCATGCTCGCACAAGCGCGCTATCGCGACAGCGCACAGGAATCCGGTGCGTTGCGGCAGGAGCATCTGAAGGCGATACAGGAACTCAATACGCTGCTGGGCCTACGCCCGGGCACCCGGCCCAAGCTCGCCGCTCCCCCTGAACCATCCGAGATTCCCCAGGATGTCATTGCACAGGCGCTCGTTGACGTGGGGCAGCACCGCCCTGATTTACTGGCGCTGCGCGCGGGCTACGACGAGCAGGACGAACGCTACCGGGCTGCGCTGCTGGGGCAGTTTCCAAAGCTGGATGTTGGCGTGACGCGTGGTCGCGACACCTCGGCCATCTACACGTCGGGCCTCACCCTCTCAGTGACGCTGCCTCTGTTCAATGGCAATCGAGGCAACATCGCCATCGAGAAGGCGACGCGGGAAACCCTATACGAGGAATACGTACAACGACTCAATGACGCATATACCGCCGTAGAGGGCATAACGGCAGACCTGAGACTGCTTCAGGAACAGCTGCGCACCGAGCGCGCGTCCGAATTTGCGCTCGAGGGTTCGCTCGACAAGGCGAAGCGTGCGTATGCTCGGGGAGACCTTGCGCTACCTGCGCTGGCTGACCTCGAGTCGCAGTACCTCACCCAGCGCATCGCCTCCGAAAAGCTGGCGAACTCGGTGCTTCAGCAGCATGTCTTGCTCTGTACGCTAATCGGTGTGAGCGCCATCGACCATCAACCGCTTCAACGGGCACTTCCATGAAGCTCAGCCAAATCATGACGCTTGCTGCAGTCATCGCCCTGCTTGGCAGCCAATATGCATCCGCTCAGGATGTCGTGGCGATGCCTGCCGTCCAGAGACATATGACGCAGACCCTGTCGGCACCGGCTCGTGTTCAAGCGGCATCGAACATTGTGCTCACGGCTTCGACTGCGGGCACGATATCTGGTCTGAGCGTCCTGCCCGGTGACACCGTGCGGCATGGGCAGGTTATCGCGCGCCTGACCGGGCCGGCGGTGCGCGCCGAAACCGCGCGTCTGACCTCCGAGCAGAAGTCGGCGGAAATCCGGGCAGCCACGGCCATGCAGGCGGCTACGATTGAACAGCAGAAGCTCGAAGACCAGCTCAGCACACGGGACGCCGCCGTTCGCGCACAGGCAGACCGCGATACGGCCCGTCAGCAGCTCTCTGCCGCGAAGGCGTCGGCCCGAAACTACGAAAGCCAGCTCTCCGTTGCGGCACCCCAGGCAGGTGTCGTGACCGCCGTGAGCGCGGCAGACGGACAGATGGTGAGCACCGGGCAGGCGCTCGTGACCGTAGCACCTTCCAGTGGTCTGTACGTCGTTGCGAATTTCTATGGCAACGATGCCTCGCGCGTCACGCCAGGCACCGAAGGCACTTTTTTGCCTGACGGTTCAAACGGGCCGCTTCAAGTTGTTGTGCAGCGCACGTCCCTGAGCGCAACCATGCCAGGACAGATGGACGCGTGGTTGAAACCAGTTGATGGTCGTGTTCTTCCCGCCGGCGCAGTTGGCACCTTGTCACTCAGCGCCACGACTGAAAAGCTTGCCGTTCCGGCCAGTGCGCTCGTGCTCGACGGTGGCCAATGGTGGGTTCTGGTTCACGACAAACGTGGCAACCAGCGCAGGCACGTCACTCCGGGGACTTCCGACAAGGGATGGACAGCTATCCAGCAGGGGCTCGCACCGGACGAACGGGTCGTGACGCAAGATGCCTATCTGCTCTTTCATCAGGACTTCGCCAAACGTTACCAGCAAGCCGACTGATGCCCAGCCAGAACATCCTCAACGACATCGTCAGGCGGCCATTGCTGTGGGTCATGCTCTATGCGGGCCTCATCGCATATGGGGTCTACGCACTCGTCAACATTCACGCCGAGGTCCTGCCGCAGTTCAACATGCCACAGGTGAGCATCGTCGCCCAGCTTCCTGGCGCAACGACACTCGACCTGGAGGGTCTCATTGCCCGTCCCGTCGAGGCGGAACTGACGTCGCTGCCATCGCTGAGCGACGTGCGGACAGTGATTGGACAAGGTTCAGTCAAGATTGAAGCACGCTTCACCGAGGGGACGACCGCGGCCAGCGCGCTGCAGGACGTGAATGGCGTGATTGGTCGCGTCAGTAGCAACTTGCCCAAAGGCGCCTCCCTGACGAGTGAGATTTCCGGTAACGCCATCAACGAAGTCGCAGACTACGCCGTGCAGATTCCGCCGGGAGTCGATTCATCGCGCGTGCAGCGTGTCATCGAAACCGATATCGTCCCGCGCATCCGGGCGGTTCAGGGTGTGCAGAGGGTGTCGGTCGCTGGACCCGGTGCCGACGCGATATGGGTTCGACCTGACCTGGCAAAAATGCAGCGATTCAACGTCTCGGTGTCGACGCTCGCGTCATCCCTCGATGCGGCAACGGCGATGGTTCCAAGCGGATATGTGGACCTCGGACACCAGGACATCTTCATCGAGGGACGCAGCCTTCCGGTGACGCCAGCCCAATATGCCGGCGTTGCCGTGCCTGCGTCCGGCGGCACGGTTCCGTTAAACGCGGTTGCCGACGTCACGCGGGCGGCGCCCCCTGCCCACCACGCAGTCACGCTCGACAACCAACCGACCATCGCACTGATTGTTTTCAAGCAGCCGGGTGCTTCCACCGTGCCTGTTGTCAAAGCCGTCGACAAGGCGCTGCATGAACTCGAACCGCAGTTGCCGGGTCGCTCGCGATTCGTGCAAATCTATAGCCAAGGCCATATTGTCGGCGTGGTGTCGGCCGATTTGACGCGCAATCTCGCCATCGGCGCGGTGCTGGCTGTGGCGGTCCTGTTCTGGATGCTCGGGGCGAGCCGCGGCATCTGGGCGCTCGCATTGAGCATTCCGCTGTCCCTGCTGCTTGGTATCGCTGGCCTGCATCTGACAGGCCAGAGCCTGAACCTGCTGACCTTCGGCGCCCTGTCGGTGGCGGTCGGTCTGCTCGCGGATGACGCCATCATCGTGCTCGAAAGCATTTATCACCGGTGGGAAGCCGGAGATGGTCGATGGGAAGGTGTCGCGCGCGGTCTGCGCGACATCGCGGGACCCGATATTTCAGGCACGATGACCACGGTTGCAGTCTTCCTGCCGCTTGCGTTTGTCGGGGGGCTGGCGGGGCTCTTCTTTGTCCCGTTCTCGCTGGCGATGACGCTCAGCCTGATTGCCTCGCTCCTCATCTCGCTGAGCCTGATTCCGCTCGTCCTCGGATTCGTGGGTCCGCGAATCGAGACACGGCCGACGTCCGGCTCGCGTGCGGTCGCCTGGCTCAAGCGTCACAATCTGCGGCTCTTTGAGTTTGCACTGCGCCGCCCGAGAATGTCACTCTGGGGCTGCGTCATCATCTTCGTCGTCTCGGTTGTCGGGCTTGTCCTTGTGCCAGTCGATTTCCTGCCGCTGCCGAACGAAGCGGTGTTGCTCGAAAGCTTTACGCTACCGCCCGGCACTGCATTGCATGACGCCCAGGATGCGGCAGACCGCATCTCGACACGACTTAAAGGGCTTCCGTCCGTCGCGCACGTGTTCGCGCGTGTCGGGTCGGCCTCGGGTACCTCGTACACCGAACCCGCGTATGCTGGGGAAATCCAGGTCGCGCTGAAGCCCGACGTGAATGTGGGCAACCTCAACGAAATCGGCAAGCAGATTCTTGATGCTTCAAATCTCCCCGGGGTCCAGACGATTGTCGGCACCCCGACGCTGGAGCGACTCGGCGAAACGCTTTCGGGCCTGCCTCAACCGTTCGTCATCGACCTGTATGGCAATTCCGTCGAGACGTTGCAGTCATTGTCGACCGAGGTCACGCAACGCCTGTCGACGGTTTCGAATCTTTCGGACGTATTTAACAACGACGGCTATCCCGTGACCGAACTGCAAATCACGCCGAGGACGGAGGCTCTTTCGCTTCACGGCATCACCGCCGCACAATTGTTCTCCCAGTTGCACATGCTGCTGGCAGGACAGACGGTCGCGACGGTGCCCGAGGGCAATGGACACCTAGACGTCTATGTCCGTCTTGCCGACCCGACCCATCTCTCGGTCGAACAACTCCGGCAGATTCCTGTGATGGCCAACGGATGGGCCGCCCTGGGCGACCTGGCGAACGTGTCGATGAAGACGGGTCCCAATGTCATCCGGCATCTGGACGGCCTGCGCGCCATCGAGATTCTCGCGACGCCCACCGCACCGCTCGGCCGGGTCATCTCGGAAGCAAAGAAGTCGCTTGCGACGCTGAAATTGCCGGCAGGTTACCAGGTGCAGTTCGGCGGTCTGTATCCGCAACTTGAGCGAGCTGCGCTGAATGTGGCCATCGCCGCCGTCATCGCGCTGGCACTCATGCTCGGCATCCTTACGCTGCAGTTTGATGGCTTCCTGGTCCCTGGCCTCCTGCTTTTGCAGATGCCGCTGGCATTTTCGGGAGGTGCAATCGCGCTTCTGGTCAGCGGCGTTGGCCTGAATGCCATTGGGCTCATCGCGTTTCTCACGCTGATTGGTGTGAGCCTGAATCACGGCATCGTTCTGCTGCAGATGGTTAAGCGCAACGAAGCGCAAGGGTTGACGGTTGTCGACGCGGTGAGGGAGGCGGTTGAGGTACGGTTCCGGCCCATCCTGCTGACAGTGCTGACCGCTTCGCTCGGCCTGCTGCCCACGGCACTGGGGTTCGGCAAAGGTGCAGCACCGGAGCAGGGACTGGCCATCGTCACGCTGGGCGGCTTAGCCTGGAGCGGCCTGCTTAGTACGAACCTGTTGCCCGCGTTGTATGTCTACCGGCGAGAGAAACAGTTACGTAAGGGTTCAACGGTGAGATGACGGCACGCATCCAATTGCATGGCATTACCGTGGGCTTGCGCCGTTGACCCACATCAATGCGACCGAGCCGTAGATAGCCGGTAATGGATGTACGCAGGAATCGAGCCATCGGGGACCGCTCTCCGCTTGGCGTTCAGGTAACGACTGGATATTTCCTTGACCATGCCGGCGCCGGACAATCGCAAATCGGGTCGCTTCCACTGGCGCGCCGGAGCGTCATCGACGGAAAAATCGGGCACGCAAACACTTAAAGCAAGGTCCGTCGGCGACATTATCCGAAGCAACGTCTTCACGAGGTTCAACGCCCTGCTTGGTGGACTATGTCTGGTCGTGCTTATTGCTGGCCAATGGCAGGATGCCCTATTCGGTGGCGTTCTGGTTGCCAATACGGCAATCGGCATTCTTCAGGAACTACGCTCAAGGCAAAAACTCGCGCGACTCGCATTGCTCAGCCAACCCAAAGTGCGGGTCCGTCGGTCGAGCGCAATGGCGGAAGTGAGCGCGTCGGAACTTGTCGTCGGTGACCACATTGAAGTGGCAGCAGGAGACCAGATAGTCGTGGACGGTATCGTCTCCGAGTCAGGCTCCCTCGAGATAGACGAATCCCTTCTGACGGGAGAGTCAGAGGCGGTAGCAAAGACTGCAGGCGCTAGCGTCATGTCGGGCAGCTTCGTTGTATCCGGTCAGGGCAACTATCGCGCAACGCGGGTCGGCTCGGACGCGTACGCCCATCGACTGGCAGCCGAAGCAAGACGATTCGAACCGACGCGGTCCCAGCTGCGAGCAGGCATTGACATCATATTGCGTCACGTCGGCTGGGCAATCGCTCCCGTTTCGCTTCTTCTGGTGGTGAACCAGCTGTCAGCTGGTGTGTCGGCCGCGAAGGCAGTCGTTTTCTCCGCCGGTGGCGTTGTCGGAATGGTGCCGGAGGGACTCGTCCTGCTTACAAGCGTTGCGATGGCCACTGGCGCCATGCGGCTCGCCAAGCGAAACGCTTTGACGCAAGAGCTCGCCGCGACCGAGACACTCGCGCGGGTAGATGTGCTTTGCCTCGACAAGACAGGTACCTTGACGACCGGAAAGCCGTTTTTCGAGCGGGTCGAGATGCTTACGCCGAATACCGATGCAATCAGTGCGCTCGGTGCGCTGGCGGGCGCGGACCTCGCGCCGAACGCCACGCTTCGCGCAATTGCGGTCGCATGTCCGGCACTTTCTGATTGGCGTGCGACGGAAGCACTGCCGTTCTCGGCCGCGCGCAAATGGTCCGCGGCGAGCTTCGAGGGAAGGCAGACGTGGGTTCTGGGCGCTCCAGATGTTCTTTTGCCTTCTTCGGCACCGAATGAGGGTGCGCTGCAACTTGCCGCCCAGTACGCGAGTTCGGGCAACCGCGTGTTGCTCCTGGGGACGTCACCGCAGCCTCTCCGGGAGAACGACCTTCCGACAGATCTTCAGCCGGTTGCGTTGGTCCTGCTCGGAGAAGAACTCAAGGAGGACGCGCTTGCCGCACTGGGTTTCTTTGCAAAACAGGGAGTGGCAGTAAAGGTCATCTCGGGGGACCACGCGGCAACGGCAGGCAATGTTGCGAGACGAGCGGGTTTGAAAAATTCCGAAATCGCCTTTGATGCCAGAAATCAACCTGAGCACCCGGAGTCGCTGAAGGATGCGGTTGAGCGCCATACCGTATTCGGACGAACGACGCCCCAGCACAAGAAGGCAATGGTCGCCGCGTTGCAGGCAAACGGTCATACCGTCGCCATGATAGGCGACGGAGTCAACGATGTGCTTGCGCTGAAGCAGGCAGACATTGGTATCGCAATGGGTAGCGGTTCAGGGGCCGCCCGCACGGTCGCGCAACTTGTGCTGGTCGATGACCGTCTTGCGTCGCTACCGGCTATTGTGGGCGAGGGGCGGCGAATCATTGGCAACGTCGAGCGTCTGGCAAACCTCTTCGTGACCAAAACTGTATACGCGATGCTGCTCGCAATTGCCGTGGGTATTGCCGACCTGCCGTTCCCTTTCCTTCCGCGGCACCTCACTCTTGTGGGCGCATTGACGATAGGCATACCTGCCTTCCTGCTATCCATGGAGGCCGGTGGCGACCGCGTCAAGCCCGGCTTCATTGGGCGAGTGATGCGATTCGCCGTTCCGGCAGGTCTTGTGGCCGCCATTGGCACATTCGCAGCCTATTTCACGGTGTTTCAATATGAAAACGGAGGCCTTGAAAGCGCGCGGACAATGGCCGCCATCGCATTGTTCTGCGTCGCATTGTGGACCCTATACCTGTTGTCCAGGCCGGTGAATCTTTTTCGGGCGCTATCGATTGGCGCAATGACTGCATGCTTCGTCCTGGTCGTCGCATTGCGGCCACTCCGAACGTTCTTCAACCTCTCGCTGCCGTCACCGATGATGCTGCTCACATCGGCCGTCGTGGTGCTGGTAGCCACCTTTGCACTCAAGCGGGTCGTCGACAAACTTTCGGCCGCGACATTTGCGCCCGGAAGCGAGATTGGCATGTCCAGCGGACAGAGGATTACCTGGCATCTGATTTACGAGCGCATCGGCGTCCGCAACCTGCTTGTTGCAACTGTACTGGTGATTGGTGGCGTGTGGCTCTTCTTTGGCGTGCTCGAGGATGTCGTCAGTCATGACCCGCTGGTAGACGTGGACGTTGCTATTCACGCCGCCATGCAGCGCCTTCGCTTTCCCGCCCTCGATTCGGTGATGGTCGCTGCGTCGGAACTCGGCGACGCGGCGGTCACCGTCCCTGTGATTTTCGTCGTGCTCGGCTGGTTCGTCTGGCAGCGCGAATTGCGAAGTGCTCTTTACTGGATAGCAGCAATCGGGTTAGCTGAAGTCTTCGTCGAGACGGTGAAGTTCGTCATTCAGCGGCCCCGGCCGACGTTGATTTACGAGGGTGTGCACAGTTTCTCGTTCCCGAGTAACCACGCAACACTGAGCGTCGTCACCTACGGTCTTCTTGCTTACTTCGTCGCGCGTACCTATCGCGGCGTATGGCGCCAGCGCATTGCCATAGCAGCGGGCCTTCTCATTGCGCTCATCTCATTTTCGCGTCTCTACCTCGGAGCCCACTGGTTCTCGGACATCCTCGCTGGCATCAGTTTTGGTATCGCGTGTATCGCCTCGGTGGCCTTACTTCACCATGTTGGCGACGGCGGCAGAAGCAAGACGCTTTCCCTGGGTGTTGCGACAATGGTCGCCCTCTTGCTCACCGCGGGCACATACATTTTCATGCAACACAGTGCCGACCTGATTCGGTATGCGCCGAGGTAGCTCGGCTGCGTCCGCTATCCGATTTTGGTTCATATCCTCTCCATTTAGTTGCAGCTTCTGCGAAAATTGCCCGCGCTCGTGAGCGACCCGCGACGCATCCTTAAAGTTTGAAAGGTTCTGGAGTGCTTGGGCATGCAACCTGATGGGCAATTGCAATCAAACTCGACGACATCGAATACGGGCCATACTCGACCTGAAGAAAACCACTCGTCTCCGTGGTTTCTGTTTTTGCTCTTTCTCCGGCTTGGAATGACCAGCTTCGGTGGTCCCGCGGCCCATCTTGGATACTTCCGCAACGAATTTGTGACCCGCCGTCAATGGATTGACGAGCACACATACAGCGATATCGTCGCGTTATGTCAGTTCCTGCCGGGTCCGGGAAGCAGTCAGGTGGGGATTGCGATTGGGCGCCTGCGCGGTGGCATCATGGGTGCGTTTGCCGCATGGCTCGGATTCACGCTGCCTTCGGTGATATTGCTCGTCTGCTTTGCATATGGGTACGGGCGCCTGGCCGATACGGCGTCCAGCCATTTACTTCACGGGCTGAAGCTGGCAGCTCTCGCAGTTGTCGCGCAGGCGGTATGGTCGATGGGTCGGTCTCTGTGTCCCGACAAGGCACGGGCGACGATTGCGGTCCTGGCTGCCGTGCTGGTCGTTACCCTCGGCGCAACGACCGGGCAAATTGCCGCTATTGTTCTCGCCGGCATCTGCGGCGCGGTGTTCCTCCACTCCGTCACAGAAGTCCCGCCGTCGCCAGTAGGCATGCCGGGCACGCGAAGCGAGGCTTTCGTTTGCCTGATATTGTTCATCGGGCTCCTTGCAGGGCTCCCTGTGGCTGCAGCCCTTGCCCATCAATACTGGCTGGAACTTTTCGCGAGTTTCTATCGCGTTGGGTCTCTGGTATTCGGTGGCGGTCACGTCGTCTTGCCGATGCTTCAGGCCGTTGTTGTTCCCCACGGCTGGGTGTCGGCCAATCAATTCCTTGCGGGCTATGGCGCAGCTCAAGCCATCCCTGGCCCACTTTTCACGTTTGCTGCATTCCTTGGCGCCGTAAGCCAAGGCCGCCCAAACGGGCCTGTTGGCGCGGCATTGGCAACAGTGGCGATTTTTTTGCCGTCCTTTCTGCTTGTGGGTGCGGCATTGCCCCTATGGGGAAAGCTTCGCAGCCTTCGCGCCATGCGCCGAGCCATGGCAGCAATCAATGCGGCCGTGGTTGGAATTCTTCTCGCTGCTCTGTACAACCCCGTATGGACAAGCGCTGTTCACAGCGCACCTGACTTCTGTCTTGCCGCTTTCGCACTCTTGCTTCTTACGTGGTGGCGTTGTCCATCGTGGGCGGTCGTATTATTGACCTCAGTCGCAGCGTGGTTCTTCGCTTGATGCACACGTATCAACGTTGGATATAGATGATTCACGTTTCAGCTTTGCCTGTCGCCGGGACCTGTCATTGAGAACCTGATGACGGCGGTGGTCGGTCATCTTCTTCCATTCCCGGATTTCTTCGCGCGTTCGAAGACAACCAACACAGAAGCCTGTCTTGCCATCAAGGGTGCATACATCAATGCACGGCGAATTTACTGCCATTGCTCAGACCGCCATTCGCGTCGGATTCACTTCCACTGTCACGTGCGAAAGTCCCTTGAAACGCCTTAGAGCCGCGTGATAGAAGCTCGGACCGCGCTGCGCTTCATTAGTCGCAACCGATATGACAGCACTCATGTGGCCTGGACCGAGGCGCCACACATGAAGGTCGAGCACCTTGTCACCGTTGTCTTCAATCGCGTGACGGACGTTGTCAGCCATTCGTCGGTCCTGACTCATGTCGAGCAGAATGCCCCCTGTATCGCGCATCAGGCCCCATGACCAGTTCGCAATCACCAGTGCGCCGATAACGCCCGCGAGCGGGTCCATCCAGAGCCAGCCATATGCGCGTGCGAGCAAGAGGCCGATGATTGCAAGAACCGACACGGCTGCGTCTGCCATGACGTGAATGTACGCGGACCGAATATTGTGGTCACGAGTCGCAGCAGCCTGTGCATCATCGTGAGTGTGCTCATGCTCTTCGAATTCGATTTGATGTTCGCCATCTGGCAGGCGAACGACCGCTTTGAATGCATGAGGCTCTGGAATCGCTTCTTTCGATTCAAGGTAATCGCCCCAATCAGCAAACGAAAAGGTGTGACGCGTGCCGTCAGGTCGAATCGTCGTGACAGAAACAGCATCCGCGGTCAGCCTCGAAGTCGTTGCCTCGGGCGTAATCCGGAACACCGGCGGTACGCCATCTTCAAAGATGGACACGGCGAACACTCCGGAGCTATTGAAGATGCGTTGAACCTCATCCTCGTGGGTGTGTTCGTCTTCATGGGCGTGGACGTGGCTGTGCCCATGACCGTGGCTATGTCCATGACTGTGACCATGATGACCGCCGCTCAGCAACCAGACACTGGCAAGATTGACCAGCAGGCCGACCACGGCGATGGGAATCGCCTGGCTGAAGTGGATGGGCACGGGTGAGATGAAGCGCAATATAGCCTCGTATCCAATCAGCAGGGCAATCATGGCCAGCACGATGGCGCTGGTAAAGCCTGCAAGGTCACCCAACTTGCCAGTCCCGAAAACGAATCGCGAGTCCGTAGCGTGCTTGCGGGCATACGTGTAGGCCAGCGCCGCTATCAACATCGCGCCGGCATGCGTCGACATGTGCAAACCGTCGGCGACGAGCGCCAGTGAGCCAAACAGGCTGCCACCCACGATTTCAGCCACCATCATCGCGCTGCACAGCGCAATAACCATCCAGGTCCTGCGCTCGTTCTCTTCGTGGCCTGCACCCAGGAAGATGTGGTCGTGTCCCGCCCCGAAGGCGGTGTTCTCAAACTCGTTCATACCCGTCTCACTTGAAGTAGCTGTGGACTACTTCGATTAACTGCTCGGTCCCACTGCCATGTTCGTCGTTTGGCTCGGCGTCCACGAGATGAGTGCGTATGTGGTCTTCCAGCACGACGGCAAGCAACCCATTCATCGCGCCTCGACAACTGGTGACTTGCTGCAGCACGTCCATACAGCCGCGCTCTTCCTCTAGCGCGCGCTCAATGGCCTCAACCTGCCCCTTTATTCGACGAATGCGGTTCAGTAGCTTCTGCTTCTCGCGAATCGTATGGCTCACATTTAACCTCCCGTTTGCGGCCGCAGTGTAGCATCAATAGGGTGGGGGGGTATACTAAAATGAGATTGACCGTCGCACACACTCGCCTGTAGAATCGCAGCACTCTTCGGGGAGTAGCCGCTCCGGACGCGATGTCCGGGGGCACACGTCAACATACTTGTTTGCCTTCGGGCGACATGGCGCGTGCAGCATGAGCCTGGCAAGACCGACGACGTACATCCCCACCTAGCCGGGTCGCGGGGTTGTGTGTCGTCGCGTATTGACCGTGCGGCCCGGTTACGAAAAACCCAATGGAATCCTTTCTCGTCTCGACTAGCGTCGTGGCCCTCGCCGAAATTGGCGACAAAACCCAACTGCTTTCGCTGGTTCTCGCTGCGCGTTACCGCAAGCCCGTTCCAATCATTCTCGGCGTCTTCGTTGCAACACTAGTCAACCACGGATTTTCAGGCGCGCTTGGTGCGTGGCTCGCCAGTGTTATCGACCCCAAAGTGATGAACTGGGCAGTGGTTGCTTCGTTCGGGCTGATGGCCATCTGGATTCTCATTCCTGACAAGCTCGACGAGGCGGATGCTGTCACAAAGGGGCATATGGGCGTGTTCGGCACCACGGTGGTGACGTTCTTTCTCGCGGAAATGGGCGACAAGACGCAGATTGTGACGGTGGCCCTAGCCGCGCGCTTCCATGAATTTTTCGGGGTCGTCGCCGGTACGACGCTAGGCATGATGCTCGCCAATGTTCCGGTCATTTATCTGGGTCACAAATTCGCGGACCGACTGCCAACAAAGGCTGTGCACGCAGTGGCAGCTGTCATTTTCGTTGTTCTAGGAGGCTTTGCACTTAGAACAGCGCTGTATCCGCAGGCACACCCGATGTTTTGACGCATCGCTGCACTACAGTGCTCGCATTGCAACTATCTCTGTGGGAGTTGGTCCTCTAGCGCCGCCGCTTGCGGGCTCGACAACACGCGTCGCGCTGATACGAAGAAATCCGAGGGAGACTCCCGTTGGGGAGCGGTCGATGGCATCGGGTGAGAAGCCATCTATTGCGCCGTTGAGGCTCGGCTCATCTTTACATCTGTGGTGGTCAGCGATGCGTTTCGTCTTGGCAGCCCTCGCACCATGCGTAAAGCGCGTCGTACATCACCATCCCGTATCGGAGCATTTCATGGTCGTCAGAAAATTTCTTGGACAGACCAAGCGATATCGCGTACAGCCCGGCTGACTGTGGCGTCAGGTCAAGCCGGGATGTGTCCGCGCCTCGCACAATAGCCGCAAGTCGCTTAAGCGGTGGGGCATTGAGCTTGTACTTTGCGAGTAAGGCATCGAAGCTGCACAACTCGCCGACATGTGAAAGTTCGACGCCCGGGATGTCATAAGGCACCGCGCCTTGAGCCTCTGCTACAGCAAGTACGTCCTTTGCCGGAACGTAGATGAATTCCGGAGCGTCGTCGATGAAACGCGCGATGAGCCATGGGCACGCAACGCGGTCAATCTTCGGTCGCTCTCGCGTGACCCATTTCATGACTGCCTCCGGCTCATCTGCGCAGTCTGCAACCGCAAAGCCGCGTTGTCCCAGTTGAGGAGACTCGTCAACTGGCTGAGATACTCGGCTCGCTTGTTCTGATACTTCAGGTAATACGCGTGCTCGAAGACGTCGAGAACCAGCAACGGCTGGATGCCCCAGGCCGTCAGCTTCTGATGGTTCTCACATTGAAGAATCATTATCCGGTCAGTCGTGGGGTGATATCCGACAATACCCCAGCCGGACGCTTCGACAGCAGCAGTCGCGGCAAGGAGTTGCGCCTTGAACTTGGCGTACGAGCCGAAGTCGCGGTCTATCGCTTTAGCGAAAGCCCCTGATGGTTCACCACCCTTGCCCGAAATGCTCGTCCAGTAGACCGTATGCAGGATATGACTCGAGAGCTGATATGCCAGCTCTTTCGTGTAGTACTTCACGAGCGCGAAATCGTTGGATTCGCGTGCCTTGGCGAGCGACTCTTCTGCCTTGTTCGCAGCTGTGGCTGCCGGTTTGTGATGAAAGGTGTAGTGGAGCTCGACTGTGCGCGCATCTATATGCGGCTCGAGCGCATCATAGGCAAAGGGCAACGGTGCAGCCTCGTATTTCCCGTTCGCATCCGTCAGCCTGTCCATGTAGCCCGCGGTCTCGGTGGCACCTGCACCAGTGGTTGCCATCATGACCCCTGCACCGGCGAGGCCCGCCTGCTGAATGAAATCTCTTCGTGTTGCCATGATGCCTCCGTGAATACGGCAGCAAGTTTTCAGCCGGGGGGCGCGTGCAGTAGCGGATAAGCGACAAGGCCGAAGACGGCAGCTGCGATGACAATGACGGGCTCCTGCAGCTTCTTGAAACGCCAGAGCAGTAAAACCGTTGCGAGCATCACTACTGCAGTCGGCACATCAACGATTGAACGTTTCGCGATGACCAGCACGGAGCCAGAGATAGCGCCAATAGCCGCCGCCGTGATGCCGTCGACGAATGCCTTGACGGCGGGTAGGTGGCCATATTTCTTGACGTAAGGCGCGGGTAGAACAGTGAACAGATAGCAAGGGAGAAAGGTGCCGAGTGCCGCAACGCAGGCACCAGCCAGACCGGCAACCAGATAACCGATAAACCCGACCGTAATAACGACGGGGCCCGGCGTAATCATGGCAACGGCGACCGCGTCGACAAACTGTCGCTCGGTCAGCCAGTGGTGTTCCGTGACGACACCTCCATAGAGGAACGGTACGATAGCGAGCCCCGAGCCGAAAACGAAGGCACCGGCCTTCGCAAAGAAGACACCTATTTGCCCGAGAAGCGAAAGGTCCAACCCACTTACCAAGCCGCTTATCAAAGGTAGATTTGCGAACGTAAATCCATTCAACGTGCCCTTGTGCAGCCACCTCGGAGGTGCGCGTAGAAACCAACCGATAAGACCTGCAGCGATGAACAGCCACGCAATCTCAGACTCGCTAACGAACGTAACAACCAGAAGAGTTACATAGATTGCCCAGAGCAACCGGTCCGAGCCTACGGTCTTTCGTGTGAGCTTGTACGCGCTCATCGCGATGATGCCGACGACGGATGCGCCAACACCATAGAAGACTGCCTGCATCCACGAAAGGCCGCCGAAATGAGCGTACGCCCAACCAAGGGCAATGACCATGAGGAATGATGGCAAGACGAACGCAATGCCAACCAGCGTTGCACCCAGAATTCTGAAGTGCACATAACCAAGGTACATGGCGAGCTGCGCCGCCATCGGTCCGGGCGCCAGTTGTGCGAGCGTGAGCCCCTCTTTGTAGTCAGCCTCGGTAATCCATTCACGCCTCTCGACCAGGTCCCGGCGCATGTAGCCGGCGAGCGCGACGGGCCCGCCAAATCCGAACGTGCCGAGACGCAGCATGTACATGACGAGCTGGGTCAACGTGTAGGCCGGCACCGATTGGTTGCCTCGGTTCATCGTTTGCCCCCCGACTCGGCTTTCGCGTTCGCCGCAAAATGTGCAAGCAGCGAGTCGAGCACGAGGCTCATCTCTGACAGCATTTCGTTGTCGTTCAGACCGCGCTGCTTCGCCCCGGTCATCACGGCTTCGAAGCCAACGGCTTCGGGCACCGCTGGACCGCCTATATCGAGCGCATGAACCATCTTCCCGAGCTCGACCAATCCAGGTTCCTCGTCGAGACCAAAACTCGCGACAAGTACTTCGAACGTCACCCGGTCTCCGACGTGCGTGAACGGAGCACCATCGAAATCAAAACCAAGCGCGGCCGGCGGACAGTCAGCCGGAGAAGACAACCACAGGAAGGTCGGACTCTTATCGATGAAGCGATGAATAAGCCACGCACTCGCCACCCGGTCGACCCACAGCCGCTGCCGCGTCGCCCATGTGCGGCCCTGGTAATCCTCCCGACGCAGAGAACGGATGTCGGCTTCCGCGGAATGCGGTTCGCCGGGCGACAGAATGGTGTCCGCCAACGCTACGAAGTCCTGCCAGGCCGCTTCAGCGCGGGTTCCTGCTTCATTGGGAAAGAAATCGACGGCAACAAGGGCGTCGTAGTCCTTTCTCGTCCGTCGCAGCAGTCGTTCGACTTCCGCCGGCGAAAGCGCCGAAAGGGTCTTCCGGGTGTCTGCTAGAGCACGCACGAAGGCGCTGTATTCCTCACTCCTGTCAAACAGGGACTGAAACAGGCGACGCTGTTCCTCGTCCCTGCTGCCTACGCGGATGAGATGAGCCGTTCCACCGGCATCGTCGATTCCACGCGCCAGCTCGAGGAGCTCTACTTCCGGAGCGGCTGTAACAGGCAGCAGGTAAGCGCCGTCCCGCAGGACGGCACAGCCTCTGGCTTTTAAAGCTCGCCAGAACCGCATCCGAGCAGTGGCGTTATCGGTCGGAAAGGTCAGGACCAAGAGAAACCAGTCAACGATTGAGGTCATGTAACTTAGTCTACTTCACTGTAGAGAGCGTTACAATATGCCGGTAGCGTAATGGGTCGTCCCTGAACCCGGCCGGCTCGCACGCCAGCAGCAGCCATCTGGTGCCAGACCGAAACGCGACCGAGCAACGGCGCTTTCGGTCGCTGATATCGAAGAGTGAGCATGTCCTTTTCCGCAAATGCTCGAAGTTTTCGCGGATTGGCCTCGCGTCTCGTGTTGCCGCCCGGCACTGGCGGGGAAACCTCTCGAGTCCTTGCGGGACGGTCTTTGCGCGGCTTTTGCGATGGGTACGTGGCCGTGCTCTTGCCTGTGTATTTGCTCGCACTGGGATTCGGGCAGTTGGAGGTCGGCCTACTCAGCAGCGCTACGTTAATTGGCTCAGCACTGGCGACCACTGCTGTCGGCATCATTGGGCATCGGTACCCGCTTCGCCGGATGTTGCTTGGTGCCGCCGTCCTGATGACTGCAACCGGGTTGGGCTTCGCCGGGCTGTCTTCATGGTGGCCGTTACTCCTCATCGCATTCGTCGGAACGCTCAACCCCAGTTCTGGGGATGTCAGCCTGTTTTTGCCGCTCGAACAGTCGCGCCTGTCCGAGACGGCCGAACCGGACGTGAGGACCGCAGTTTTCGCACGCTACAGTCTGGCTGGGGCTTTATCAGCCGCGGTCGGAGCTTTTGCGGCAGCAATGCCAGCATGGTTGGTTTCGCGCGTGGGATTCGACATGCTGACCGGACTGCGGATGATGTTCGTCGTTTACGCCCTCGTTGGAGCACTGCTTTACTGGCTCTACCGTGGCCTGCCAGAATCCAAAACGAGCTCAAATCGGGTCGGTGTTCCGCTGGGGCCATCTCGCCATGTTGTAACCCGATTGGCGCTCCTCTTTAGCGTGGATGCTTTTGCAGGCGGCCTAGTTGTGAACTCGTTGCTCTCGCTGTGGTTGCTGCAGCGCTTCGGAGTGTCACTTGGCATTGCGGCACAGTTCTTTTTCTGGGCCGGATTGTTGACTGCGGTTTCCCAGTTGGTAGCCGTTCCGTTGGCGCGGAAAGTGGGGCTCCTCAACACGATGGTGTTCACGCATATTCCGGCGAGCATCTGCCTAATTGGCGCAGCGTTTTCCTCTTCTCTATGGGTGACCCTTATGCTTTTGCTGGTGCGCAGTGCCCTTTCCCAGATGGATGTCCCCACTCGCACGGCGTACGTAATGTCCGCGGTAACGCCGCCAGAGCGTCCGGCCGCAGCGAGTTTCACTGCGGTACCACGGAGCCTCGCCTCGGCAATCGGACCAACGCTGGCCGGCGCGTTGCTTGCAGCGGGATATGTCAGCGCTCCGCTGGCGGCATGCGGCGTGCTAAAAATCACCTATGACCTCACGCTGCTGCGCGCGTTTCGGCGCGTGAAGCTTGCACACTAGAGCATTTACCGCTTGGCTCGCAGAACCACTGACCGGACATTAGATAGGGTTTCAGCGTGCCGGGTCTTCCAGCTAGCAACTGCAGGTCGGGGGCTACCTGACCACATCCTCAGAGGTGACATTCTATTTGCAAACATTATATTGATTAATATAACGTATTTGTATATATTGAATGTGGCTATGAAACTGTCCCATCTGACCATCGACCTCGCCACGATGCAGTCCGCAGCCTCGGACGCGTGCGCCTTGCTGAAAGTGCTCGCCAATACGGACCGTCTGCTGCTGATGTGCCAGCTTTCCCAAGGCGAGCTGTCCGTTGGCGAGCTGGAGGAACAGCTCGGCATCCGGCAGCCAACCCTTTCGCAGCAGTTGGGCGTGCTCCGGGAAAACGGTCTCGTGGCGACGCGCCGTGACGGCAAGAGCATTTTTTATTCGGTGGCAAGCCCGCAGGCGCTTGCCGTCATGGCCGTGCTGTATGAACAGTTCTGCGCCAATCCTTCTCGGGGCAAATGATGCTGATTGACCTCACCCATTTCACGCCCGGCCTGTCGCTGACGGGAGGCCTTCTCATCGGTCTGGCTGCGGCCATGCTGGTGCTATTCAATGGCCGCATTGCCGGCATCAGCGGCATCTTCGGTGGCCTGCTGACCTGGCCGCGCAATGACATCGGCTGGCGCGTCGCATTCGTCGCAGGCCTCATCGGTGCTCCGGTCATAGCAGGCCTGCTTGGCAAACCAGCAGTAGCGGATATCGAGGCGGGCTGGGGCGAAATCCTCGTCGCCGGATTTCTTGTGGGCATCGGCACCCGCTATGCCAGCGGCTGCACCAGCGGCCACGGCGTCTGCGGTCTGTCACGCGGCTCCGTCCGCTCGCTGGTCGCCACCGCGACCTTCATGGTGGCGGGTTTCCTGACCGTCCTTGTGCAACGACATCTGATTGGAGGCTGACGTGGCAGCCCTCACCGCACTTCTCGCAGGCCTGCTTTTCGGGTTTGGCCTGATGGTTTCTGGCATGGCCAACCCGGCCAAGGTGCTGGGATTCCTCGACCTCGCAGGCCGGTGGGACCCGTCTTTGGCGTTTGTGATGGCAGGAGCCATCGCAGTTGGGTCACTTGCATGCTTCTTTGCGCGTCGCACCAAGAGGTCACTCCTCGGGTTACCGATGCAGCTTCCTACCAGCAAAACCATCACCCTACGCCTCGTCCTCGGCAGCGCCGCCTTTGGTATCGGCTGGGGTCTGGCAGGTTTCT
This sequence comes from Paraburkholderia sp. UYCP14C, assembly GCF_004197395.1. Lineage (GTDB taxonomy): Bacteria > Pseudomonadota > Gammaproteobacteria > Burkholderiales > Burkholderiaceae > Paraburkholderia. Next base: position 21,875 of record NZ_SELS01000020.1, read on the forward strand.
GTCCGGGTCCTGCGTTGGTCGCCCTAGGTGCCGGCTACCCGAAGGCCATCGGATTCGTGGCAGCGATGGTGGCGGGTATGGTCGTCTTTGAACTCGTCGAACGGACGAAACCTGGCGTGCAACGGGCTTAGGCAAGATACACGGCAACGGGGTCTCGCTGGTCGCACGGAACCCGTATCGTGAAACCGACGATTTGGTCTGGTGAGACTGTCGGACCCGGTGCCGGAATCGCGTGGCCAAGTGGCCAAGTCGATAGCCGCTTACCTGGTTCGCTCTGTCTTCGATTCCGGATTTGCCGTTAGACCTTTGATAACCGGAGGAATGGCTGTGAGTAACTGCCTGCGTCAGTGAGGGTGAACGCCACAATATGGACGCAAGGCGAGTCCGGCTATGGCTACGGCATTTGCTGGTATGTATAAAATGGCCCTTGCCGAGGAAGAGCCGCGCTCAGTTCAGTCCGCTACCAATCACAGGCTGTCGAGGAACTGCAGCGGCAAATCAGTCGTCGTCCTCGTGATGATGGTGTTCCCATCCACGGTGCCGGCCGTGGTCATGCCATCGGCGCTCGTCGCGGTAATCGTCGTCATAGCGATATCCGTAGCCATAAACCGGAGCCGGCGCGTAGACCACCGGGGGCGGCGCTTCATACACGACCGGCGGTGGTGCGACATACATTGGCCCAGGAACGCCCAGATAAACGCCGATGTCCGCGTGAGCGAAAGCCGCGCTCGAAGCACAGGCAGCGGAAATTCCCACTGCGATAAGAAGATTAGTGCGATTCATGGAGTTGTCCTGCGCTGTCGGGTTCTGGCGGGTGCCAGACAACGACGAACGACGCTGATTGTGGGGCTGCCAAGCCGCGGAAGATACAGTCGGATTGTCAATTCTGTAACCGGCAGTAAGCGTAAAGGTCTCGCCTATATCGCAGGGTGATTACGACGCGCTGAGGGAGTCGCCCGAGACATGAACGCGCTCACCGACCTGGACCTGTGGCTGCGTCGAATAGTTGAAGTTTCGGTAGCTGCCGTCCTGCATCCTCACCTGTACCTGGTAGCTCGTCGCTTTGCGTACAGCATGCTCGATGCCATTGCCCGCAAGACCACCGCCGACGGCACCGGCAATCGTTGCCACAACGCGACCGCGTCCTCCGCCAATCTGATTTCCCAACAGCCCACCGGCGACTGCCCCGCCTACGGCCCCGAGACCCGTGGTCGCCTCGGGTTCCTGAAGTGTATTGACGGCGACGACTTCGCCAACGTTCGGGTCAACGGCGACTGACCTCGGAGCGTGTTGTGCCGACGATTGATACGCGTCGTTGTTCGCATACCTTTGGGGCTGCTCAACTGACACAGTATGGTGATGATGGACGCTCGGCTGGGGCGCTTCCTCCCGGGTCACACGTTGCTTCACGTCCGGTTGCGGCGAAGCAGCCGGTGCGCTGGCAATTTGTGCCGCGACGGGCATCGCTTGCGTCGGCGGAACCGTCACAGCTCGGGACGTCGGAAGAATGCCTGTCATCGCCGCGATACCCGTAGCGCTGGCGAGGATGACCGCCACGGCTGCGCCAGCAACCAAAGGGTGAATGCGACTACGCTGCGGTGAACTGGAAGTCAGGTTGGTGCTCATGTCGCGCTCCGTTGAGGTGTGTCAGCAAGAACGCCACAGGCGAGTGAGCGGTGCACCGGACCAGTGTGAGATTTGTAAGCAGTTGTAGTGCTCCACGGAGGGTTGAAGGAAAAGTGTCCTCAAGGGCGAACCGTAGAAGAGTCAAGGACAGCCACGCCAGGGCGAACTCTGTATTGCATCTGTCCGTCCAAGATAGTCCGCACGAGTAAATTGCACGCAGTCTTGGCCGACACCTACGTTGTCCCCGGCAGCGGACTGGAGACGAGAACGGCAGCCGTGACGAGCACACCAGCCAGCACAATCGATTCGACGTGCAAGACAGCTGCAAACCGCTTCAGCGGTCGGGCAGCAAATTCCGAAGACGCTTCTCTCAGGGATGGGAGCAGTTGAGGCATTCCGAAGAACCGGTTATGTCCGCCAAGCGCGGCGGCAATACCCACGAGAGCGAGCTTTAGCAGCAGCACTCGCCCGTACACGGACGTCAACAGGTACTCTGGTGCGTTGACTCCGCGCCAGCCGCTGTACGCGCCGGTGATGACGAGGATGGCCAGCGCGAACGTGGCGGCGTCGGAAAGCGACTGAATGAACGTCGCAGTGTTCGCACGCTCAGCGGCAGGTGCACGAGATATGCGGGGCACCACGACGTACGTTGCAACAAGTACGAGTCCCACCCACGCGCTGATAGCAAGCAGATGCACCCAATCCACCCATACCGGAAGACTAAATGCGCCCGCATCGATGGGGTGTCCGCCATGACTGCGCGCCAGCGCAGCAGCTACGAGAGTGAGCCCCAGAGCGGCCTTGAAACGAATCGGACCTCGAGACTGCACGACCGACAAAATTATCGTCACAAGCATGACCCCTGCGACCGCGAGCCACGCATGGCCGAAGTCGGTTTCCACGAGCATTGAGCGAACGGCTGGACCTGCCTCTCCGAGCGTCGATTCACTCATCAGCGCGCAATGAATCCAGAACGCGAACGCACTGGACACCAGCGCGGTAAAAGAAGCGATGCGGAAGGTGAGGAGAAGACGCCCACTGACGCTAGCTTGCCAGCGCGACGTGCTGCGAGATACCCACCTGTCACTGAGCAGTGCGCCCACAAGAACTGCGAAACTGATGTTCTGTAGCGCCACCAATGAGAGCCGCAAAACGCCGAGGAAACCGTCATTCATCACTTCACCGCGAATGTGTAGGTGCCTTTTGTCTTGTGAGCATCATGCGTCATGACCGCCCATTGGACGGTGTACGAGCCGGAAGCAAGCTTCGGGACTGCAACGATGAGCACGCGTGGGTTCGATGAATCGACCTTGGCCTTGTCCTTTGTCGCAGACGCCCCCGATGCATCGACCAGCTTTATTGTGCTGAACGACGACTCGAGGTCTTCATTGAAAGTCAGACGCAGCATTTCAGGCGAGATATCGACTGCGCTGCCCGCCGCTGGTGTGGCGCTCTCCAGCTTGCCGTGGGCAAACGTGAGAGCGGGTGAGAGCACGGCGACTGTGGTCGCTGCTGCAGTGACCAACAGTTTGTGTATATTGGTATTCACGATTGTTTCCTCCCAAAACCAAATCGGGGCGTAGCCTGTACCGCGCCGCTGACACCCCATTTAAATTGCTCACTGCTTCTGCAGCTTCGTCACGGTGAGTGCGCCGTCGATGTCTTCGGCCACGAAGTCAATCTTGTCGCCCACCTTCACCTGTGAAAGCATGGCCGGGTCCTTGACCTTGAACACCATGGTCATGGCCTCCATATCCAGGTTTCTCAGCGGTCCGTGTTTGATGGTCAGTTTTCCGGCGGAGGTATCCACTTTCTTCACCTCGCCATGCGACATGTTGTTCGTCGCTTCCGCGCCCTGTTGCGCGCCGCTTGCCGTGTTCATGTTTCCCGCGTCACCTGCGGCAAACGCGGTCGCAGATACCCCGACGGCACAGCCCAGCAAAATCGAAGCAATTGCCTTCTTCATCATGTTCTCTCCCACAGTTGGATTAACAAATATCGGCCGGAGCCACGTCCGGCTCGCCACGAAATCAGCTATCCGGTAGTTCACCGGTGTACTCGTACGCTACGGTTCCCTTCGGGTGTTTGAACCAGCCCGGGTCACGGTAGTCGTTGCGGCCGAGACCCTCGCGTACCTTCACGACGCTAAACATGCCGCCCATTTCCAGGGCGCCGAACGGTCCAGTCCCCGTCATCATTGGCAGTGTGTTATCGGGTAGCGGCATCTCCATGTCGCCCATCGAACCGCCTGCGCTGCCCATCGCCATGTAGTCCGGCACGAGCTTGTTGATACGCTTCGCGAGGTCTTTCTGCGGCACGCCAATCAGGTTGGGAACCTGATGACCCATCGCGTTCATCGTGTGATGTGACTTGTGGCAATGAAATGCCCAGTCGCCCGGCCGGTTCGCGGTGAACTCGATGACACGCATCTGCCCGACTGCGACGTCGGCGGTGACCTCCGGCCAGCGTGCAGAAGGCGGAATCCATCCGCCATCCGTCCCGGCGACCTCGAAGCTATACCCGTGCAGATGGATGGGATGGTTGGTCATCGTCAGGTTCCCGAAGCGGATACGTACGCGGTCTCCGGCTCGTACTGGCAGCGGGTCGATATCCGGAAAGACCCTTGCGTTCCACGTCCACATGTTGAAGTCGGTCATTTCATTGACGCGCGGCGTGAAGCTGCCCGGGTCGATGTCATAGGCCGACATCAGGAACACGAAGTCGCGGTCCACCGGCATGACGCCACGGTCCTTCGGATGCACGATGAATGTCCCCATCATCCCCATCGCCATCTGCACCATCTCGTCGGCGTGCGGGTGGTACATGAACGTGCCGTGCTTCTCAAGCTGGAACTCATAGACGAAGGTCTTGCCCGGCGGAATGTGCGGTTGAGTGAGACCACCGACACCGTCCATTCCGGACGGCACGAGCATCCCGTGCCAATGAACCGTGGTGTGTTCCGGCAGTCTGTTGGTCACGAAGATGCGGACCTTGTCGCCTTCGACCGCTTCGATAGTCGGACCAGGAGCCTGGCCGTTGTACCCCCACAAGTTCGCCTTCATACCAGGTGCCATTTCGCGGACCACTGGCTCGGCAATCAGGTGGAATTCCTTCCAGCCGTTCTTCATGCGCCAAGGCAGAGTCCAGCCGTTCAGTGTGGCCACGGGTGTATAGGGGCGTCCGTTGGGCGGCACCAGCGGTGGCTGTGTCGCGGTCTTTTCCATCGTGGGTGCTTCTGGGAGAGTCGCCGCGCCAGCCTTGCTGACCATCGCCGCACCAAGCAGCGCAGCGCCCGAGCCGCCGAGAAATGTTCGACGTGAGACCATGTTCATTTACCTTCTGAATTCGTCGGCGATGCCGGGTGGGTCGCGGAAGCAGGCGACGGCGAGTCCTGCGCCGGGGAAGGCGGCGTTTGCGTCGCCGGTATCTGTGCCATCGCAAGCGGTGGAAGCTTGCCGCCGAGCGACTGTTGCAGGTCCGTCTCGGCAAGCCAGTAGTCCTTCAGTGCGTCGATGTATCCGTTGACGGCAGCGACCTGGTCGCGCGAATCGGCAAGCAGCTCGAACACGCTGGCGAGCATGCCGTTGTAGCGCAGCAGCATTTCATCCGAGATAGCCTTACGTATTGGCACCACCTCGTCGCGGTAGTGCTTTGCGACGTCGTAGCTCGTCACATAAGCGGAGTACGACTCACGTACTTCGGAGCGGGCATCAATCGCCGTTTGCGCGAGCCGGTTCGCCGACTGCATATAGGTGGCTTCAGCGCGTGCCACTTTCGCGCTACCCCAGTCGAGGATGGGAATCTCGACACTGATTTCGTACCCACGCTCATGCCCTTTGTCGGTCTCGAAATTGTTGAGATACCCGACGTCCAGTGCATTGATGAACCGGGTTGCCTTGCTGAGCCCCAGAGACGTAGCGACGCTCTGCGTTCTCAGCTTCGCCGCCTGAATGTCCAGGCGGTTCTGCATCGCAAAGCTTTCGAGGTTGTTCAGTTCCGGTCTGTCCTTTGGCAGGTCAGGCAGGCGCTCCGGTAGCGTGAACTGGGTTCCTGAACCCCATAGGCCCATCGTGCGCGTGAGCTTCTCGCGGGCCATGACTGCTTGCTGCCGGGCCCTTGCCAACTGCGCGACCGACTCCGCGTAAAAGGCCTGCTCGCGCGCATAGTCGAGCTTGCTGAAATTACCCGCCTGACGCATGCGCAGCGCGAGTTCCGCACCGGCCTCGCCTGAATCCTTGACCTGTTCGGCGTACAACGCCGCCTGCTCGGCAGCGACGGCGCTCACGTAAGCCTTTCGGGCGTCCGCGGCTACCGAGAGCATTGCGTTGGACGTCTCGAGCTTCGTCTGTTCGAACCGGCGGCTCTCGATGTGCGTCGCCACGGGTAGCGTGAGTACGCCCAGCACGCCCATGGAGAAGGTCCGACTGATGCTGATGCCATCGCTCCAGTGCGTCCGGCTGAATGTGAAGCCCGGATTGGGCAGACGGCCCGCCTGGACGAGGTCGGCCTCGGAGATACCAAGCTCGCCGTAGGACGCCTGAAGACCCCGGTTGTTCAGCAGCGCGACCTGGACGGCTTCGTCCATGCCGAGTGGCTTCGACAGCAACTCCTGCGTCCGCTTGTAGACAGCATCGCGGTCTTCGTCGCTTTTTACATACACGGCGTCTTTGCCAAGGCGTTCCGACGCAGTCGTCGATACGGTGTTGAATCCACCGTCCTTCGAAAAGGTCGTGCAGCCGGCCAGGAACAGCGTCGCTAGAGCAATGCATGTCACTCGGCTGTGCGCGAGCAGTCGCATCATTTCGACTCGCCCCCGTGTTCGTTGTCCTCCTTCCCGTTGGATGCACCACCTGATTGGTGACCGCGCGTCATCCCAGCCATGCCGCGAGTTGGAGTAACGTCGCGGTTCAACTGCTGCCAGCTCGGTGCTTCGCCGTCCTGATACGACCTGTAGCCGTCGAAGGTGGATTGCACAGTGACTGCTGGCACGGATGCCCCTGCATCCGTCGGGTCGGGAGTTGTCGTTGTGGCATGGGCGAGCAACGGCAATACTGCGCCTGCGCTCATGAGCGCCGCAGAAATTGTTCGCATGGATAGTTCTCGTCGTGAATCATCCGGAGACCGATAACGGACTCCAGAAATACTTGCCGGTCGCAGCGCATGGCTGCGAGTGCACGGATTAGACGAGAGTCAAGCGTGGAGGACGTTCGATGCCGCCAGTCAGGAACGACACGACAGCGACAGCAGGGGGCAATGGGACGGGAAAGTGAGCCAGGTCGGCCGAAGCGAAAACCGCAGGCACGACCGGAAGCGCCGCACTGACACAGCAGGAGGCACAGGTCAAACACGCATGAACGTGATGGGCGCCGGTGTGGTCGTGGCCATGATGGTCATCATCGTTGGCCACCAGCGCATGTCCATCAGCTGAATCGTCCAGAAGGGCATGGTGAGCAGTCGCTTCATCATCGACCGCTTCGGAGGCGGCACAAATCATCGAGACGGCCGCAAACGACTGAACCGGAAGGCTCAGTGCAAGCAGAACGACAAGAAAAAATTTGCGCCAGTAGGACATAGATGAAAAGTCTAGCACGGGGTGAAGACCTCTGTAACCGCACGAAAGTGTCCGTGTGTAACGGCGCGCCGACTACGTCGCGGCAGTTCCAATTGCGCGCGGGCGGAAGTTTGCGATTCAAGTCGACAGTTGCGTTCGTGTAGTCACTCGCCGGCGACATGTAATCGACGAACCGTGGGATTCTCCTCACCCGTTGACCTTCCCACCGTGGGAAGGTGCAAGCTGAAGTCATTCACAGTTTGGCGGAGGCAGGAAAATGGAATTCAACGTAGCGGACATGGCCTGTGGCGGATGTGCGAGCGCAATCAGCAGGGCAATAGCAAACATGGACCCGACAGCGAAAGTGCAAATCGACGTCGCGACAAAAACGGTGAAGGTCGAGTCATCGATGAAACAGGAGCAAATTGGCTCTGTCATCAAGGCTGCGGGCTTCCATCCCGTAGCAACCGCGCCCTGAGCGTCGGGAAATGGTGGCGTGCGAACTGTATTGGTAGCGTTGGTTTTCGCGTTCGCGGTCAGGTGCCCGTGCGCGCGGAAACCGTCATCGTCCTGAATTCGGGCGCCGTGAGCGTGAGCCTTATCGACGAGGTGAGCCGGAAAGTGACCCATACCGCTTCCGTCGGAAAGGAATCCCATCATTTGATGGCGATGCCTTACGGTCTCCGCGTTGTGACGCCATAGCAAAGGAGCGCTGCGAGCCACACCGCTGTCAGCGCCAATAGGGCGAACTTGAAATGCGAATTGATGAACAGGTTCGCGACTGACATCAATCCGGTCGTGAAGGCGCCGCTCAGCCCGGCCACCAAAAGAGCGTACGGTTTGCGTTCGGCAAATGCGCCCAGTGCCAGATGCACGAGTAGCACTCCCGCCCCCACGATGTAACCACCGAGAACAAGGAAGACCAGTCTGAGCCAAGACGTGAGTTTGGGCACTGTTGCCAGCAAACGCTCACTGGACATCCCTATGTATTGCAGGTCTTCCGGTAGCAGGGGCGGCCGGACGAATATGAAATAGATGCCCATGAGGATTGTCGCAACGCCGACGGTCGCGAGAAGCCACGCGCACAGAGGCCGACGCAATGTCCGGTGCTTTCCGGTCACGGTATGTAGCACTGGCCACCTCCCTCGCGCGGAACGGCATTAAGCGTTTGGCCCGGCACAGAGCGGGTTCTGAGTGCGATAGGGCGAGCGAGAAACGCTCGAACCGCGACTGGTGCGACGGTCGTGTGCTACGTCCGAGCGGTCCGTAGCCGCAGCGCGTTACCGATGACAGAAACCGAGCTCAACGCCATCGCGGCACTGGCGATAATCGGGCTGAGCACAATACCAAGCCACGGATAGAGCACACCAGCCGCCACCGGAATCCCCACCGCGTTGTACGCGAACGCAAAGAACAGATTCTGGCGAATGTTCCTCATCGTTGCGACGCTCAATGCGCGCGCTCGCGCGATGCCGCGCAAGTCACCCTTAACCAGTACCACACGCGCGCTGTTCATCGCGACATCGGTTCCGGTGCCCATTGCGATACCAACATTGGCCTGCGCCAGCGCCGGTGCATCGTTCACGCCGTCCCCGGCCATCGCGACGACGTGCCCCTTTTGCTGAAGCTCCTGGACATGCTTGTACTTGTCTTCAGGAAGGACGCCTGCTTTGACACCGTCGAGCATTAGCGCCTTTGCGACCGCGTATGCAGTTACCGGGTTGTCCCCGGTCAGCATCACAATCTCGATGCCAGAAGCTCTTAACTGCCGGACCGCATCGGGTGTTGTGCCCTTCACCGGGTCGGCCACCCCAATGTACCCGGCGAGTATGCCGTCTGTTGCGAGGTACATGACTGTCTGCCCGGCCTCGCGCAACCTGTCCGTATCGACCGCTACCGAAGAGCAGTCAACGGCCATGTCATCCATCAGCCGTGCATTACCAAGCGACACGGCATGTCCCTCGATTTTGCCCTTCACGCCTTTGCCGGGAACCGATTCGAACGAGTCGACCCTGCTCATTGTCGTGGCCGACTCCTTCGCACGATTGATGATTGCCTGAGCCAGCGGATGTTCACTGGCACCCTCGAGGCTTGCCGCGTAGCCCAGTACGAGCGATTCTGGTTGACCGCTTGCCGCGACAACCGTCTGGACGCGTGGCTTCCCTTCTGTGAGGGTGCCGGTCTTGTCGACAACGACGGTATCAACTTTCTCCATCAATTCGAGCGCTTCCGCATCCTTGATGAGCACGCCTTCCCTGGCGCCGCGACCGACACCGACGATGATTGAAACGGGGGTCGCGAGTCCGAGCGCGCAGGGACATGCGATGATGAGAACGCTAATGGCAACAACCAGCGCGTTGGCAAGGGCCGGGGCGGGGCCGGCGAAAGTCCAGACGAGGAATGCGACGACCGCCATGCCGATGACCGCGAGCACGAACCAGCCGGAGACCTGGTCAGCGAGCTTCTGTATAGGCGCGCGTGAACGGCCCGCCTCCGCTACCATTTGCACAATCCGCGCGAGCAGCGTGTCAGAGCCGATTTTCTCCGCCCGCATCAGAAAGGTCCCAGTCTGATTCACCGTGGCACCAGTGACCTTGCTTCCGGCGAACTTCTCTGCAGGAATCGATTCGCCGGTAATCATCGACTCGTCGACGCTCGAACGTCCATCGATGACCACACCGTCTACGGGTATCTTTGAGCCCGGCTTCACGCGGAGTGTGTCGCCCACGGCGACCGACTCCAGGGGAACGGTCTCCTCGCTACCGTCCTGTTGAACGCGAACTGCCGTCTGAGGTGCAAGCTTGAGCAGGTCGCGAATGGCGCTAGACGTGCGTGAGCGTGCACGAAGTTCGAGCACCTGGCCAAGCAGAACCAGAGTCACGATTACGGCCGCCGCCTCGAAGTACAGCGGCAATTCACGTCCGTGCCTGAACGCTTGTGGCAACGCATCGGGAAAGAACAGCGCGAAGACGCTAAACACATAGGCTGCAGCCACGCCCAGCCCAATGAGGCTGAACATGTTCAGCTGCCACGTAACGAAAGACTTCCAGCCGCGTGCCAGAAAGGGCCAGCCACACCACAGGACGACGGGTGTCGCCAACAAACCCTGAACGCATTGCGACCAGGATGCCTTCATCCAGTGTGGCGCCCCGGAAAACAGTCCGTTCAGCACCGCATCAATGTCGAAAGGCAGAATCATCCTGCCCATTGTCATGAAGAGCAATGGAATGGACAGGACGAGTCCTACCCAGAAGCGTCGCGTCATCGACTCGAGCTCGACGTTGCGCCCCTCCGCTATGACCGGAGTAAGTGGCTCGAGTGCCATTCCACAAATGGGGCATGCACCCGGCGCGGGGGCCCGTATCTGCGGATGCATCGGGCAGGTGTAAATGACGCCAGTGGTAGGTTCAGGCGCTGGCGTCTTCGTCGTCGGTCGGATGTATGTGTCGGGGGACGCCTGGAACTTTGCCAGGCAGTTGATGCTGCAGAAATAGTACGGTTGCCCCTGATAGGCGTGGCGAAGAGCAGAGTCGCTATCAACCTGCATGCCGCAAACGGGGTCCGTCATCTGGGCAACACTACGCTTCGCGGCGCTGCTCTCATGCTCGTGAATCGAGCTTTCATGTGGATGGGCATGTGAATGAGCCATCGCAGCCGCCTCGCCAGTGTCAATGTACGTGTACCGTATCGTCTTGCGAGAGTCGCGGGATGAAGCGCGGCGTATGTGCTGCATACTCGCGCCATGATTGTCCGAACCGCGTCTCAGAGTCGCGCTCTTCCTGTATCGCAAGCCGCACGTACATATAGACCAGCACCGGGAACATCAGGAGCGTGACAAGCGTCGGCCATTGCAGCAGGAAGCCAAACATGATGACCACAAACGCGACATACTGCGGGTGGCGCACTTTTGCGTACGGACCTGAGGTCGCAAGTTTGCCGTTTCGCTGGGCCTCGTACAGGACATGCCATGCCTGCGACAGCAGATAAAATCCGCCGAACACGAAAACGAAGCTGAGGATGTGCGGCAACGCGAAGTGCGGGTTGCCGTGCCGGCCGGTCATCATCCACCAGATGTGACCAGAGTCGTGAGAGAACAGGTTCGTCTGTGGAAACCTCGCTTGCAACCAGCCCGACAGCAGATAGATGGTGAGCGGAAATCCGTACATCTCCGCGAAGAGCGCGACGATAAACGCCGAGAAGCCGCCAAACGTCCTCCAGTCCCGCTTCGTCGCCGGTTTGAAGAAGCTGAATGCGAAGATGATAAAAACAAGGGAGTTGATGAGGACGAGACCCCACAGGCCGTAGCCGCTACCCATGTTAGTCATGGCTGTCTCCCGAATCCGACGGCGGTTCCTTCCTGAGTGCCCCGTTATGCCTGTGTCCGTGACCATGGTGCATGAAGAGATGCATCAGCGGACAGGACAGCAGCAGAAGGTACGGCAGCACGCCGAGAAAATGCGCCCGGTGTTCGGAGAAAAGCAGGAACAGGGCAATAGCTGCAAACCCCAGCAGCGCAATTGCGGAGCGTGATTTCCAGAAAGGACGCGTGCCGTGATGGACCTCGTTCATCGAACCTCTCCCCTACTGAATCTGCGTGACCGATGAGTCCCAACTCACTGCGTACCGGCGGGGGGTTGCCCCATCCAGTAGTGTTGATGCCACATCATGTTGGTCATCATCTCCTGCTGCATCTTGAGATATTGGTCGGTCATGTACTGGCGTTGCCGCAACTGCTCGGGGGTGAGGTTTGAGTAGTACCCGCCCGTATGCCCCCAACCCGGACCAGAGCCTCCCATCATTCCGTGTCCCATCATGCCTGGCCCCATCATCCCGCTGCCCCACATGCCGTGCATGATGTTCATCGCGCTCTGCATTGTGTCCCAGTGCTGCTGCAGCAATCTCTGTCGCTCCTGCGGGTCCTGAGTCTTGCGAATCTGGTCCATCTGACCTTGCATCTGGGTCATCAGTTGCTGCAGCTTCGCGAGATTCTTGTCGAACTCAGCGGGCTTCTGAACCTGAGGTTTGGGAGTGGCTTGGGCAGCACCAACGTCTTGCGACGCGGCGTGCAGTAAAGGCGAAAACAGAGTCATAGCGATGACCGCTGTTGACAGGATTATCTTCATCACCAACTCCTCGTAGTCGTCCGGCCGTAAGACAGATGCGTACCAGCTTTCAAGTTACGCGCAGAGAAAAGGACGGAATTGATGCACATCAAGGCTGCATCGGTCCGAGTGCGCCAGCCCCGCCTGGAATACGCTCATGGGTGTCTCCACTGGAATTCGCCGTTCAGCGAATTCCAGCCACAGAAGCTGCGGAACTGGTTGACCTGTGTCAAAAAGGGCGGGTACCGGCGGTGTACCGTTTGTTCATTTCGGACACGTTGCGTTGGCACGGTCGCCAATAGTTTGTCGTGGCGTTTCACGAGGCGCCCAACGTTACCTGGTTACTTACATTCCGCACAGAGACATGAGAATGCGAACGCTCTTCGGGTTGCTATTTGTAGCAGTCGTGCTCGGCCTGTCCGGATGTGGGTATAACGCCATCCAGACCCAGGACGAACAGGTCAAGGCAAGCTGGTCGGAAGTCTTGAACCAGTATCAGCGGCGGGCCGACCTAGTGCCAAATCTCGTCAATACGGTTAAGGGATTCGCCAACCAGGAGAAGGAAGTTTTGACGAAGGTGACCGAGGCTCGCGCGCAGGTCGGCTCCATCAAGGCGACCCCGGAACTGCTAGCTGACCCGCAGGCGTTCGCGAAATTTGAATCGGCGCAGGGACAGCTCACGTCCTCCCTCTCCCGTCTGCTCGTAGTGTCGGAAAACTACCCGCAACTCAAGTCCGACGCGAACTTCAGGGATTTGCAGGCCCAGCTCGAAGGAACCGAGAACCGGATTGCGGTCGCGCGGACCCGCTACATCAAGGCGGTGCAGCAGTACAACTCCACCGTCAGGTCGTTCCCGGACAACCTGATTGCAAAGGCGTTCGGTTATCAGGAAAAACCGAACTTTTCCGTTGCAAATGAAGCTGAAATTTCAAGGCCGCCACGTGTCGACTTCGGGGCGACACCGGCGTCGGCGGGCGGGGCAAACAATTGACCTTCATCCGCATACTGTTCATGGTGGTCGTCGCGGCGGTTGCGTTCGCCGGGGCCGACGTTCATGCCGAAGTACCCATCCCGTCGCTGACCGCCCGCGTGACGGACGAGACGGGAACGCTGACGAACGAGCAACGTTCTGCCCTCGAGCAAACTCTCAAGGACTTTGAGGTCCGCAAGGGAACTCAGATTTCGGTCCTTATCGTCCCCACGACGCAGCCCGAGACAATCGAGCAGTATTCAATGCGTGTGGTTGAACAATGGAAGCTTGGGCGGCAAAAGGTTGATGACGGGGCGTTGCTGATTGTCGCCAAGAACGACCGGTCGCTGCGCATCGAAGTCGGATACGGCCTTGAAGGCGCACTGAACGATGCGACCAGTAGCCGGATTATCCGTGAGGTGATTGTCCCCAGGTTCAAGCAGGGCGACTTCTACGGCGGCATCGCTGCGGGCGTTGACAGCATTATCAGTGTCGCCAATGGTGAACCGCTACCCGCTCCGGCACAGCGCCGAGATGAGACCGAGGGCATTGGACGGCTACTCCCGGCACTGTTTGTGATGGCAGTCGTCGCGGGTGGTTTGCTGCGTGCCTTGCTCGGCCGGTTGCCCGGCGCCGTTGTAACGGGCGGTGTTATCGGCGTGCTGGCGTGGATACTTTCTGGCGCGGTCTTCGTCGCCGTCGTCGCCGGGGTAATCGCGCTCATATTCACGCTTGTCGGCAGCGGCATGGGTGCATACGTGGGGGGGCGGTACATTGGTGGCGGGCCAGGCGGGTTCGGCGGCCGCTCCAACCGCGATATCTTCCGAGGCGGTGGCGGCGGATTCGGCGGTGGTGGGGCTTCAGGAAGGTGGTGAACGTGGACCTGAAACGTATCGTCCGGCACCTGATGATGACCCATTGGCGGGTCAAGGCAGCGTTTTCACCGCGTTCCCTGTCGGCCATCGAGAAGGCCATTCAGGAGAGTCACAAAGCCCACGTCGGCCAAGTGAGGTTTGTAGTTGAGGGCGCGCTGCATAGTGCCGCTCTCTTCGATGGACTGACTGCACGTGAACGGGCGATTGACGTGTTTTCCCAGCTTCGGGTGTGGGACACGGAGTACAACAACGGGGTTCTAATCTATCTGCTTCTCGCGGACCGCGACGTTGAAATCATTGCGGACCGAGGCATCCATTCGCGAGTCCCTCGTGAAGAATGGGAGGCTGTCTGCCGGATGATGGAGTCGGAGTTTCAGCGCGGGAAATACCAAGCGGGTGCCGTACGCGGAGTCGACCAGGTCACGGCACTGCTCAAGAAACACTTCCCGGCGCATAGGCCGCCTCGAGAAGACCTGCCAAGTTCTCCTGTCTTGATGTAGGAGCGTCAAGCCCAACTGAACAGTGACGAACGCGATGCCGACTTGGACGCGGCCGTCCTGTTTCGCATTTAGGGGAATACCCCTGACGAACACGATGGAAGCAGAGATTTACAAGGGATATGCACTCTACGGGCACTCAATCCACGAGGGCGAGGTCTTTGCCACCAGTGGGACGGTGCTTCGCGCCGGGCGACTAGTTGGGACCAGCGGTGTACTCGAGTTTTTTCAAACGGAAGTGATTGCGTGTTCCGGTAAAGTTCAGTCGGCGGTTCACCGAGCCCGCAACGACATCCGCGAGCTGAACCAGAGCGCTATTTTTCGAAGAAACCGCAACGATAGACTCGAGTATCAGCTCATCGCCGTGTCGATTTTGAAGACCATCGTGAATGCGCTGCTTCATTCCCTCGATGGCAATCTGGTCGAGCGACTGTTCTTCGTCCAGCGTGACAGTGACATATCGCGGTAGCCCGACCCGCCCGCTGTTCACCTCATGCTCAAGCCCCTTGAGCAGCATGAATTCGTGCAGACGTTGCACGGCGTCTTCGATACTGCGTTTCAAATTGTCTCGACGGACCGCGATGAGCTTGAAGCTTAGATACTCGCGATTCACCTCGATGACATCGAGGTAGTCTGCAATCGCGTCAATGTCCCCTTTCCCGAACCTCGCAAAGTGCAGTTCCCGCTTTGCAAACGTGGAGCTGGCCTTCCACGTGTTGATGGCCTGCGTCACATCGAATACTGCGCGGCCGTTCAACACCCAGACGGCGCCCACGATTACGTGGGCCTCGGTCTTGCCCGTTTCGTCGGCAAACACCTGGAGCGTCTGCCTCGGCGTCGCATCCTCGAGGACTGCATCGCGCATTTCGTCTTCAAGGCCCCTGCGGCGGCGGCGTACCTTCACGTCGGCTTGGAATAGCTCGTATTCGTTTTGAATCTTTGCCCGCGCTCGCACGAGAAGCGGTACGTGTTCAAGCTCGAAAAGATGTTCGGGCTTTATACCATCGGGATTGAAGAACGCAGGCTGGAACTCCGCCCAATATTTGAGCGCCAGAACGATGTCGCTGTTCCGGGCCGCCGGATACATATTCAAAATATATGCGACGCGAGCTCTCTGAGTCGAGAAGTCACCACTGGCGAGCGAGTCGATGAGCTCACGCTTTTCTTTGCGAAGACGTTGCGCCTTCTTCTCCGCAGGGTCTATGACGGCTTCTTGTTCGTCTCCGGCGGGAGCCGCCGCTTGGGTTTCGCCGAGTTCGAGCAGGTCTTCGCTTGTGGACATCATGCCTCACCTTCAACCTTTGGAACTTCAGTTTATCGCGATATTCGTCTGCCGTATGGGGCAGGAAAACGGATGTTAGATGCCGTGCAACCGGAGCCGAACCCCGGGCAGCATATTGCGCAATCAAGGCGAGGTGATACTGGGCGAGCAGCAGGAGCGAGCCGCTAGCGCGGGATGCAGGATGGGAAGGTAGACGCAACGGAAGGAGATGAGACCGGGGCCGAAGCCCCGGGCGACCGCTCATTGCGAGGTCATTTCTGTGCCATTTTTAGGAATTTCCCCCTCGAAACACGGGCGATTTGTCGCGGTGGGAATAGAAGCGTTTACCTCGTAAAAACAATTACCTAGATGCAGAAATCGGCTCCGGAAAAGGGAGATGCGTTTACACGTATACGCTTCTAATTCAAACGTGCACGACGTCCGATTAAGCCTTATGCCGGAGTTGCACTGAACCATCGTTTCCGATTCATCCCGCTCGGAGAGCAACGATTCAACATCCATTCGCTGGAGATCACACGAAGTTGGGCACCCGGATCAAATCGACGGCGTCAACAACCTTGTGCACATCGTAGGTAAGCCGGGGGCCGAGGCCCGGGGAATAACGCGCGCGCGTCAAACTTTGTCAGAAGTTTTCGAGGATGCGCGGGCATTGCGCATTGGCGCGCCCAGAACTTTCAAAAAGCCCACCAGGGGTTACTGCGCCCATGCGGGGAAGTGGCGCGGACACTTTGGCCTGATTGCAATTTTTCGAATAGGCTCCGCGACGCCAGTCGTGACGGGGCCTCCAGACTTACGAAATTCCGGTGCCAAAATGTGTGGGTCCGCGACTCGCGCGGACCTCTTTCCAAGTTCCTATGCGCCGTTACGTCTTCTGCTTCGTCACTCCACCGTCACCGATTTCGCCAGGTTGCGCGGCTTATCCACATCGGTGCCACGCGCGCAAGCGGTGTGATACGCGAGCAACTGCAGCGGCACGACGTGCAGGATCGGCGACAGCAGGCCATAGTGCTCCGGCATGCGGATCACGTGCAGCCCTTCGTCGTTGACGATCTTCGTATCCGCATCGGCGAACACATAAAGCTCGCCGCCACGCGCGCGTACTTCCTGGATGTTCGACTTCAGCTTTTCGAGCAGCGCGTCGTTCGGCGCGACCGTCACCACCGGCATCGCTTCGGTCACGAGCGCCAACGGACCGTGCTTCAATTCGCCGGCCGGATACGCCTCGGCGTGGATATACGATATCTCCTTGAGCTTCAGCGCGCCTTCGAGGGCGATCGGATAGTGCAGGCCGCGCCCGAGGAACAACGCATGTTCCTTGCGAGAAAACTCCTCCGACCACGCGATGATCTGCGGCTCCAGCGCGAGCACGCTGTTGAGCGCAGCCGGCAGGTGGCGCAGCTGCTTCAGATAGCTCGCTTCCTGCTCGTCGTTCAGACGTCCGCGCAGCTTCGCGAGCGTTGCCGCCAGCGTGAACAACGCGACCAGCTGCGTCGTGAACGCCTTGGTCGACGCGACGCCGATCTCGCGCCCCGCGTGCGTGAGGAACGACAACTCGGTCTGCCGCACCATCGCGCTCGTGCCGACGTTGCAGATCGCGAGCGTGTGCTTGTGGCCGAGCGCCTGCGCGTGCTTGAGCGCCGCGAGCGTGTCGGCGGTTTCACCCGACTGCGAAATCACCACCACCAGCGACTTCGGATTCGGCACCGACTCGCGATAGCGATACTCGCTCGCAATCTCGACCTGAGTCGGAATCTTCGCGAGCGATTCGAGCCAGTACTTGGCAGTGAGCCCCGAGTAGTAGCTGGTGCCGCACGCGAGAATCAGCAAACTGTCGATGTCCGCGAACACCTCGCCCGCGCCTTCGCCGAAGATCCACGCATCGAATGCATCGGCTTGCGGAATCGTGTCGGTGATCGCTTGCGGCTGCTCGAAAATTTCCTTCTGCATGAAGTGGCGATACGGGCCGAGTTCAACCGCGCCGCCATACGCCGCGACCTGACGCACTTCGCGCTGCGCGGCCTCGCCCTGGCGATCGGCGATCCGCACGCCATCGAGCGACAGTTCGCAGACGTCGCCTTCCTCGAGGAAGATGAAGCGCTCGGTGCTGCCCGCGAGCGCAAGCGCGTCCGACGCGAGGAAGTTCTCGCCGTCGCCGAGTCCGACCACGAGCGGCGAGCCCTGGCGGGCGCCGACCACCGTGTGCGGCTGGTCCCTGTGCAGCACCGCGATCGCGTACGCACCGTGCAGCTGCGCGATCGCCTCGCGCACCGCGGCGAACAGATCGCCGCGATACAGGCTATGGATCAGGTGCGCAATAACCTCGGTGTCGGTCTGCGAGACGAACTCGTAACCCTTGCCACGCAGCATTTCGCGCAAGGTCTCATAGTTCTCGATGATGCCGTTGTGTACCAACGCCAGCGCATCGCGCGAGAAGATCGGGTGCGCGTTGTCGGTGACCGGTGCACCATGTGTGGCCCAGCGCGTATGCGCGATGCCCGTCACGCCTTCGAGGCGACCGTCGCGCACCTGCCCGTCGAGGTCGGCGACACGCGCGACGCTGCGCGCGCGGCTCGGTCCGCGAGCGCCGAGCACGGCGACGCCGCACGAATCGTAGCCGCGATATTCGAGGCGCCGCAGTCCTTCGATCAGGACGGGAACGATGTTACGTTGCGCAACCGCGCCGACAATGCCGCACATGGTGAATTCCTTTTCAGTGCCGGATTCAGTGAGCGCGCCTCGTGGGCACGCCGTATCGATCAGGTTTTCTTTTTGACCGGGCGCACGTAGCCCGTCCTGCTCGTTTGGGTTTTATCGTTCAGCACCAGCGCGCCGGCCGCGACGTCTTTCCATACCGTGGTACCGGCCGCGATCGTCGCGCCGCGCTGCACGCGCACCGGTGCGACCAGTTGCGTGTCCGAGCCGACGAACACGTCGTCCTCGATCACGGTGCGGAATTTGTTGGCGCCGTCGTAGTTGCAGGTGATCGTACCCGCGCCGATATTCACGCGCGCGCCGACATCCGCATCGCCGATGTAGCTGAGGTGGTTCGCTTTCGAGCCATGGCCGAGCACCGCGTTCTTGACCTCGACGAAGTTCCCGACGTGCGACTCGTCGTGCAGCGCCGCACCCGGGCGCAAGCGCGCATATGGACCGATAACGGCCTTCGCGCCGACTTCCGCACCCTCGATGTGCGAGAACGCATCGACGCGTGTACCGACGCCGATACGCGCGTTGCGGATCACGCAGTTCGGACCGATGCAGACGTTGTCGGCCAGCGTTACGCGGCCTTCGAACACGCAGTTCACGTCGATCGACACGTCGCGGCCGCATTCGAGCGTGCCGCGCACGTCGACGCGGGCTGGATCGACGAGCGTCACGCCCGCGACGAGCAGCGCGTCGGCCACATTGCGCTGATGAATCCGCTCGAGCTCGGCCAGTTGCTGCTTGCTGTTCACACCGAGCGTTTCCCACTCGTGCTCGGGCTGCGTGGTGACGACTTTCAGGCCGGCTTCGATCGCCATCTCGACCGCGTCGGTCAGATAGAACTCGCCTTGCGCGTTGTCGTTCCTGAGCGCCGCGAGCCAGCCGGCGAGACGCCCGGTCGGCGCGACGATGATGCCGGTGTTGATTTCGGCGATCTTCAGTTGCTCCGGATTCGCGTCCTTCTGCTCGACGATGCGCTGCACGTTGCCGTGCTGATCGCGCACGATGCGGCCATAGCCGGTCGGGTCGTCGAGCGTGACGGTGAGCACGCCGTAGCCGTTCTGGCCGGCGCGTTCGGTCAATGCGCGCAGCGTCTCCGCGCGCGTCAGCGGCACGTCGCCATACAGCACCAGCGTGGGCAAGGAAGGATCGAGCAGCGGCAGCGCCTGCTGCACCGCGTGGCCGGTGCCGAGCTGTTGCTCCTGCACCGCGAACCGGATATCGGGCGCCGCGACGGCTTCACGAACGGCTTCGGCGCCGTGGCCGATCACGACGATCAGGCGCGCGGGCTGCAGCGCGCGGGCGGTGTCGATGACATGAGCGAGGAGCGGCCGGCCGGCCAGAGGATGGAGCACCTTGGGAAGCGCGGACCGCATGCGCTTGCCGGTACCTGCCGCCAAAATGACGATGTTCATGGCGTCGGCAACTAGACGAGTTTGGAGCGCACGATTCTATCATGCTGCACCTGCAAAAAAGGCCGCTGACGCGGCCTCGGCGGGGCTTGCAAGCCGGCGGAAAAGCGCCGGAATGCAGCCGGAACAGGCACTGTTCGCGCGTTACAGGTCGTCGAACTGGACCAGCGAAATGGTCTTCGCGCCGGTGAGCGGCGCGCCTTCGTCGCCGCTCGAGCACGGTTCTTCGTCGAACGCGATATCGCCTTGCGGGTCGGCCTCGCCGGTCGCGCGCAGCCCCGCGAACGGAAACAGCTGGTGGTCCATCAGATGCGAAGGCACCACGTTCGACAGCGCGTTGAACATGTTCTCGATGCGGCCCGGGAAGCGCTTCTCCCAGTCACGCACCAGCGCTTTCATTTCCGCGCGCTTCAGGTTCGGCTGGCTCCCGCACAGATTGCACGGAATGATCGGGAATTCGCGCAGCTCCGCGTACTTCTCCAGATCGGTTTCCTTCACGTAGGCGAGCGGCCGGATCACGATGTTCTTGCCGTCGTCCGATTGCAGCTTGGGCGGCATGCCCTTCAGCTTGCCGCCGTAGAACAGGTTCAGGAGCAGCGTCTGCAGGATGTCGTCGCGATGATGGCCGAGCGCGATCTTGGTCGCGCCGAGCTCGCCCGCAACGCGGTACAGGATGCCGCGCCGCAGCCGCGAGCACAGCGAGCAGGTGGTCTTGCCCTCCGGCACGAGCCGCTTGACGATGCTGTAGGTGTCCTGGTTCTCGATGTGAAACGGGATGTCGAGCTGGGTCAGATACTCGGGCAGCACGTGCTCGGGAAAGCCCGGCTGCTTCTGGTCGAGATTCACCGCGACGATGTCGAAATTGATCGGCGCGCGCTCGCGCAACCGCATCAGGATGTCGAGCATCGCGTAGCTATCCTTGCCGCCCGACAGGCACACCATCACCTTGTCGCCGTCCTCGATCATGTTGTAGTCGCCGATCGCCTGGCCGACCTGGCGCGCGAGACGCTTGAACAGCTTGTTGTTCTCGTACGCTTCCTTCTGCTCGCGGCGTGTGAGCGGCGATTTCGGGGCGCGTGCGGCGCTCGGCGCCGCGCTGGCCTCGGCGGCCTGGTTGGCTGCGTTCAGCATGTCCGGTGCATTCATCGCTCAGTCCTCCTTGATGCGGAAGACTTCGACGCCGACCGCATCGCAGTCCGGATACACGTCCGGCTTCTCGGTCGACACGCGTGCGCCGCGCACCTGCGGATGTTCGAGCATCGCGCGCACGAGGTCGTCGCACAGCGTTTCCTGCAGATGGATATGGCCTTGCGACACGCGTTTGGCGATCGTCGAGCGCATGAAGTCGTAGTCGACGACTTCGGTGAGCTTGTCTTGCACCGGCGTGGACATCGCGAGCGGCACGAACAGTTCGACGTTGATCACGACGCGCTGCTCGCCGCGCTTTTCGAAGTCGTGCACACCGATATTGATGTGCACTTCGTAATTGCGCAGGAAAAGCCGGCGGCAATCGGCGAGCCGGGGGTGTGAAAGAGCGGCAAACATGTTCGTTCCAATCAAAAAAGCGTGCGGGGCACGCAAAGGGGCGCTTCGCTACCGGCGACGGCCGCCTCGAAGGCCGGCCGCGGGCGTGTCAGGCGCCCGTCAAAAACATCACGTCGCGCGGCAGCGGCACGAGGTGCTGCCCGCCGTCGACCACCAGCGTCGTTCCGGTGACGCCGGCTGCATCCGCGAGATACAGCGCGGCGGCGACGATATCCTCGGGCCGCGACGCACGGCCAAGAGGCGTCATACGGTGAGCGGCCTCGAACCCGTCCTGGGTCTGGTCGCCCGATTGCATGGTCAGGCCGGGCGCAAGCCCGACCACCCGGACCTTCGGTGCGAGCGCCTGGGCGAGCGCGACCGTCGCGGTCTGCAGCGCCGCCTTCGACAGCGTGTACGACAGATAGTCCGGGTTCATGTTGTACAGCTTCTGGTCCAGCACGTTGATCACGACGCCGCGCTGGCTTTCGTCGCGCAGCGCCGCATTGGGCGTCGCGTCGTAAAGCATGCGCGCGAGCACCAGCGGCGCGCCGACGTTCATCGCGGTCAGCTTCAGCAGCAGCTCGTAGCCGACGTCGCGCGCCGTGTCTTCCTCGAAGCGTGACGCGTTGTTGACGATGCACGATGGGCGCCCGAGCGCGGCGGTGCAGTCCGGCAGCAGCCGCGCGACCTGCGCCTCGTCGCCGAGCTCGGCGTGCAGCGCAACCGCGCGGCGGCCCAGCGCGACGATCTGTTCGACGACTTCGTCGGCTTCCTCACGCGAGGCGCCATAGTGCACGGCCACGTCCCAGCCGCGCGCGGCGAAGCCGAGTGCGAGCGCGCGCCCGATGCGGCGCGCCGCACCGGTAACCAGCACGACGCGGGGCGGTTCAGTCGGCGCTACGGCCGCGCGGGCAGCGATGTCCGGAGAAACGGTCATTTACAATGCGGGGATGAATCCGAAAGCTCACCAACCCGATAGTTTACCTGCTCCCGGCCCGAGCGCGCTTGCGCAGTCCGATGCGCTGGTCGCCGAGATCCGTGCGCAGCTCGACGCGGCCGGCGGCTGGCTGCCGTTCGACCGCTACATGGAGCGCGCGTTGTATGCACCGGGGCTCGGCTACTACAGCGGCGGTGCGCGTAAATTCGGCCTGCGCGCCGATGACGGCAGCGACTTCGTCACCGCGCCGGAATTGTCGCCGCTGTTCGCCGCGACGCTCGCGCGCCCGGTCGCCGAAGCGTTGGAGGCGAGCGGCACGCGCGACGTGATGGAGTTCGGTGCCGGCACCGGCAAGCTCGCGGCGGGGCTGCTCAATGCGCTCGACGCGCTCGACGCCGAATTCGACAGCTATTCGATCGTCGATCTGTCGGGTGAGTTGCGCGAGCGGCAGCGCGAAACGATCGCGGCGGCGGCGCCCGCGCTGCTCGCCAAAGTGCGTTGGCTCGACGCATTGCCGGAGCGTTTCGAAGGCGTGGTGATCGGCAACGAGGTGCTCGATGCGATGCCGGTGCGGCTCTTCGCGCAAAGCGGCGGGGTCTGGCACGAGCGCGGCGTGGTGTGGCGCGACGGCGCGTTCGGGTTCGACGACCGTCGCGTCGTAGCCGCCGCGGATCTCGCGCTGCTCTCCGAAATCGATGCGATCCGCGAGCCGGCCGCCGACGACTACCTGACCGAAACGCACGAAGCCGCGCGCGCCTTCACGCGCACGATCTGCACGATGCTCGCGCGCGGCGCGATCTTGCTGATCGACTACGGCTTTCCGCGCCACGAGTACTACCACGACCAGCGCGCGCAGGGCACGCTGATGTGCCACTACCGGCACCGCGCGCACGGCGACCCGTTCCTTTATCCCGGTCTGCAGGACATCACCGCGCACGTCGAATTCACCGGCATCGCCGAGGCCGGCGTCGAGACCGGCGCGGACCTGCTCGGCTTCACGTCGCAAGCACGCTTCCTGCTGAACGCGGGCGTCACCGAGGCGCTCGGCGAGATCGATCCCGACGACACCGCGCGCTTTCTGCCCGCGGCCAATGCGGTGCAGAAGCTGCTGTCCGAGGCGGAGATGGGCGAGCTTTTCAAGGTGATCGCGTTTTCGCGCGGACTCGACGATACACTGCGCGCCTTTTCGAGCGGCGATCGCTCGCATACGCTGTGATTGTGGATCCGCTCTGGTTCGAGGACTCGCGATGATTCGCTGGCTTTTGACTACCTTCGTTGCGGTCGCGGTGCTGTCGTCGTGCTGGCCGTGGCTGCGCAAGCTGGGCATCGGCCGGATGCCCGGCGACGTGACCTTGCGGCTGTTCGGCCGCGAGTATCCGTTTCCGTTCATGTCGACGCTGGTGCTGTCGATGCTGTTGTCGCTGCTGGCGCGGGTGTTGTAGACGCCGTCGCGCTACTTCACACCCGCGCGACTTCAAGCCAGCGCAGCCTCCACCGCTCGCACCCGCTCCTCGTGCACGGCATCCTTGATGCCGGCCGGCGCGTCGGCGAGCCGCTGCGCCACTGCCCCCGCATCCACGCCTCGCGCGGCCACCAGCGCAACCCTCAGCCGCTCGGCCTGCGGGTACTCGCACATCTCGAAGCCGAGCCGCCCGCGCGCGTCGGACTCGCAGGCTTGCAATGCCTCGGCGAAGCGCGCCGGCTTCCTGATCGCGTCGCTGCGCTCCAGCAGGCGCACCAGAGCCGCCGCCCCCATCTCCATCACGCGACGAATATTGCCGTGCTCACGCGCGACCAGCACCGCGAGATCGCGGCACTCATTCGGCACGCGCAACCGCTCGCACAGCGGCTTCAGCAGATCGACGCTGCGGCCCTCGTGCCCGATGTGCCGCGGCAGCACGTCCTCCGGCGTGGTGGCCTTGCCGAGGTCGTGTGTGAGCGCCGCGAAGCGCACCGGCAGCGCGTAGCCCTGCTGCGCGGCATGGTCGAGCACCATCATCACGTGGACACCGGTATCGACCTCGGGGTGATAGTCGGCGCGCTGAGGCACGCCGAATAGCGCGTCGATCTCGGGCAGAATCCGCGCGAGCGCGCCGCAGTCGCGCAGCACGTCGAACATCCGCGACGGCTTCTTCTCCATCAGTCCGCGCGACACCTCCTGCCACACGCGCTCGGCCACCAGCGCATCGGCTTCGCCGTCGGCGACCATCCGGCGCATCAGCGCCAGCGTTTCCGGCGCGACCGTGAAATCGACGAAGCGCGCCGCGAAACGCGCGATGCGCAGAATCCGCACCGGGTCTTCGAGGAACGCATCGCTGACATGGCGAAAGAGGCGCGCCTGCAAGTCGGCCCTGCCGTTGAACGGATCGATGACCGGCCCAGTCAGTTCGCCGTCGGGGCGCACCTCGCGTGCCATCGCGTTGACCGTCAGATCGCGGCGCGCGAGGTCTTCCTCCAGCGTCACGTCGGGCGCATAGAAAAACTGGAAGCCGTGATAGCCGGCCGCCGTCTTGCGCTCGGTGCGCGCGAGCGCGTACTCCTCGTGCGTCTGCGGATGCAGAAATACCGGAAAGTCCTTCCCCACCGGCCGATAGCCCTGCGCGACCATCTGCTCGGGCGTCGCGCCCACCACCACGTAGTCGCGGTCCTGCACCGGCACGCCGAGCAACTCGTCGCGAACCGCGCCGCCTACCGCGTAAATATTCATGGGCATTCGTCTTGATAGGCGATCGCGTGCGTTTCGCGGCGCGAGGCGTCGATCCATGCATTGACCGCGGGCAGCGCGCCAAGCCGCTCGACATAGGCGGCCGCGGTCTCCGACAACGCCGGCTGCCACGTGTTGAAGCGCATCGCGACCGGCGCGTACATCGCGTCGGCAATGCCGAACTCGCCGAACAGGAACGGACCGCCATAGGTTTCGAGGCAGTCGCGCCAGATCGTTTCGATCCGCGCGATATCGGCGAGCGCGCCCGGCGTCGCGTTCTTGCCCGGAAACGACGCGCGGATGTTCATCCACATCTTCGAGCGCAATTCGCCGAAGCCCGAGTGCATTTCGGCACTGACGCTGCGCGCATGCGCGCGCGCCGCCGGGTCGCGCGGCCACAGCGCGTGCTGCGGGAAGCGCTCGGCGAGCGTTTCGGCGATCGCGAGCGAATCCCACACGGCCTGCCCCGCGTCGTCGATCAGGCACGGCACCTTGCCCGGTCCGCGCGGTGCCTGAGCGCGGATCTTTGCAGTCGTGTCCGCTTCGTACAGCAGGATCAGCTCTTCTTCGAACGGAATGCCGAAGTGCGTGAGCAGCAGCCACGGACGCATCGACCACGACGAATAGTTCTTGTCACCTATCAGCAGTTTCATACTTGTTATCAGGAAGAGAGAGGAAAAGGATCTAGCGCCCTGCGCTGGCGCGGAACGTGTCGAGCCGCGAACCCGAGGCCGCGCCGGTCAGATACGTCGGTACGATCGCCTCGATGCTGACCGGTTCGAGTCCGAGCTCCGGCGCGAGCGGCCCGCTCAGAATATTGGCGACCTTCATCGAATCGAGATTGTCGCGCGAAATCACCGGTTCGCCCGGCGCCAATTCGAAGCTCAGCGCCTGCAGACGCGCGAGCGGCTCCGGCAGACGGATGATGCGCGCATGCTTGCCGATCACGTCGCCGCAGTACGAAACCAGGTCTTCGAGCGTGTAGACGGTCGGGCCGCCGAGCTCGTAGGTGCGGCCGCTGGCGCCGTCGAGATCGAGCACGTTGACGATCGCCTTCGCGACGTCGCCGACGTAGACCGGCTGGAACTGCGCGTCCGGCATCGCGAGCGGAATGGCCGGAAACACGCGCTGCAAAAACGCGAACTTGTTCAGAAACGCGTCCTCGGGGCCGAACACGACCGACGGCCGGAAGATCGTCCACGCAACATTTGCCGCATGCACGGCTTTCTCGCCGTCGGCTTTCGAGCGCGAATACATGCTTGGGCCGTTCGGATCGGCGCCGAGCGCGCTCAGATGAATCAGCCGATGCACGCCCTTGCCTTCGCAGGCGGCGACGATGCGCGTCGGCAGCTCGACGTGCGCATGCGCGAACTCCTTTCCATAGGGCTTGCCGCGTTTGCCGTTCAGGATGCCGACGAGGTTGATCACGCAATCCACGCCTTCGACGAAGCGCGCGAGCTGCACCGGATCGAACACGTCGGTTTCGAGCACGTCGATCGGCTGCATGGTCAGATGGCGCGCGTTGTAGCGTCGCCGTGTGGCGACGCGCACGTCCTTGCCCATCTCGACGAGCGCGTTGATGAGGTAGCTGCCGATGAACCCGGAGCCGCCGATGACCGCGATGGCTTGATGTCGCATTTTTCGACTCCCTGATGGAAGCCGCGGCAACGGCTGGCGAAGCGCGCCGCAATCTCTGAACGAGGTTGCGGCGGCAAGGCGCTTACGGTGCGATGTAACCCAGGCGCGCCTTCAGCGATTGCGGACGGCCTTCGAACAATGCCGCGTAGTAGACCGTGTTGGACAACACATTCTTCACGTAGTCGCGCGTTTCCTGGAACGGAATCGCCTCGGCGAAGACCGCGCCTTCGACCGGCCGCTGCAGCGACTGCCGCCAGTTGCGCGGACGGCCCGGACCTGCGTTGTATCCAGCGGTGGCCAGCACGGCGGATCCGTCGAACTGATTGTAGATCATCGCCAGGTAGTTGGTGCCGAGCAGGATGTTGGTGTTGATGTCGTTCATCTGCTCGCGCGATATCGGCCCCAGACCGATCTTTTTCGCGACCAGTTGCGCGGTGGCGGGCATCAGCTGCATCAGTCCGCCCGCACCGACGTCCGAGCGCGCGTTGATGATGAAGCGCGACTCCTGGCGAATCAGCCCGTACGCCCACTCGACGTCGAGCCCGCTCGACTGCGCGTCCTGCTCGACGATGTTGCGGAACGGCGATAGATAGCGCAGCGAGAAATCGTGCTCGCTCTTCGTGCGGTCCGCGGTGTTGACGGTGCGGTCGTACAGTTCGATGCGGCGAGCGTACTCGGCGACCGCCAGCAGTTGCCGGTCGGACATGGTGCGCAGCGGCCAGTTCCACTCGCGGTTGCCTTCGATCCGCAGATTCAGCGCATAGAAGCGCTGCGCCAGATCGAAGCCCGGCGTGGTGCCGGCCTGCTGCACTTCGGCGTCGGTCACGGTGGTTTTCGGCGGCACCGTGATCTTCTGGCCGAGCTCTTCGAGCGCGAGCTGACCGTAGAAGTTGAAGTTCGACGCGATCGACTGGAATTCCTGGCTCGCCGTGGCCGTGTCGCCGGCCTGCTTCAGCGCGCGCGCATGCCAGTACACCCACGACGGCTGCTTGCGCAGCGACTCGGGCATCTGCTCGATCGACCAGCGCACCATGTTCCAGTCGCCGGCGAGCAGCGCGCTGCGGGTGCGCCATTCATACGCGGGATTCGACAGCGGCGCGTTCGCCGACAGCCTGAACCAGTCAACCGCGCCGGGCATCTGCTTGAGCGCGCCCTGATAGCCGATCGTGCCCCAGCCGATCGCGCGCTCCGGCGAATTCAGCGACGGCGCGACCGACGCGAACGTGGCCGCGGCCATGGCCGGATCGTTGCGCGCCATGCGCGTGATCGCGAGCAGCGCCAGCTGATGCGATTGCGGATCCGGCCCGACGCCGCGCGCGAGCAGCAGCGGCGGCGTATTGGCCGCCTGGTCGAACAGGACCGGGTCGGGCGGCTGGTCGCCGAGCGCGTCGACGAGCTTGCTGCCGGTGCTCGTGTAGTTCTGCTCGTACGCGAGACGGATTTGCGCCCAGATGTCGTCGGCGCTGAACTGATGGTTCACCCCGAGCACCGTGATCAGATCGACGCAGCCGTCGCCGTACCATTTCGGATCGACGAGCAGCGCGCGCGCCGCGTCCGCGACGTTCTCGCCGCGCGACGCGCGCGATTCGAGCGCGTAGCACTTGACCTGGGTGTCGTCGTCGAGCACGAACTTCGCGTACTGCTGGTCGAAGTTGCGCCAGTCGTGGCGCGTGCCGAGCACGGTCAGGTAGTCGTTGCGCATGCGATCGGCGATCGCCTGGCCGTCGTACTTCTGCAGGAACGCGAGCACGGGCGCGTCCGGCGCGTCGACGCGCGCATGGCCGGTCGCATCGAACAGCTGCGGCTTGATCTGGAAATACTCCAGATACGACGGCGCCGGATAGTTCGGGATCATGCTCGCGAGCTGGGCCGCACGCGCCGCGTCGTTAGTACGCGCGGCTTCGCGAAGCTGGATGAAAATCTGGTCGTCGTTGGTGAGTTGCGACTGCGGGAGGGGCTTGACGGCCGAGGCGGTGCTGCAGGCTACGAGTGCCGCTGCGGCCAGCGCGATACCGGCCGCGCGATATACTCGAAAAAGGCGTTTTGACATCGTTGTTTCTGGAGCGCGAATTGGACCCAAGCATAGCATGCAACCCTGTCCCGGCAACGAAAAAGGCGCTGCGCCGGATGTTGCTGGAAAGCCGTCTGCAAGCGGCTTCCGAGCCGGCGAAGAATGCCGCGCTCGGGCGTCGAATGCTCGACGCGCTGAAGCACTATGCGGTACGCAGCGCGGGATTCTACTGGCCCCTCGCCGGCGAGTTCGACGCGCGCGGCGCGATCGCGATCTGGCTCGCGGCCGACCCGCATCACGAAGCCAGTCTGCCAATCATTAAAGAACGTGGCATGGCGCTCGAATTCCATGCATGGACGCCTGCGACGCCGATGAAAATCGGCCATCACAAGATTGCCGAGCCGACCTCGGGGCGCGTCGTGCTGCCCGAGCTGCTGTTCGTGCCTTGCGTGGGTTTCGACTCGGACGGCTATCGTCTCGGCTACGGCGGCGGCTATTACGACCGCACCCTGGCCGGCTGGCCTGCTGCGCGCAAGCCGGTCACGGTCGGCATCGCGTACGAAGCGTGCCGCATCGACACGCTGGAGCGCGAGGCGCATGACATTCCGCTGGATCTGATCGTCACCGAGGCGGGGTTTCATCCGCCGCTGCCGGGCTGAACGCGCGCTGTGCCGCAGGTGGCACGCAGCGCTCGCGCGCTATCCGGTCGTTACAGCGAAGCCGCCGCGCGCGCCGCCGTGTCGTACAAGCCCGACGCGTTGCGCATCAACTGCGCGGCCTCGCCGATCTGCTGGTTGGTCAGCCCGCTTTCCTTGAGTGTCGAGATCAGGCAGTTTTCGCGCACCTCGCGATATTTCAGGCATAGCTCGCGGCCGGCGTCGGTTGCGGAAAAGAACACTTCCTTGCCGGTCTTTTCGCTTTTTACATACCCTCTAGCTACGAGCTTTTTCAACGCGTAAGTCGCGACGTGCGTGTCTTCGATGTTCAGCACGAAGCAGATGTCCGCGAGCTTCTTGCGACGTTCGCGATGGCTCACGTGGTGCAGCAGCGACACCTCGATCGCGGTCATGTCCTTGTCGCCGGCCGCCGACATGCAGCGCACCATCCAGCGGTTGAACGCATTGCCCGCCATGATCAGCGCGTATTCGAGTTCGGACAGTTCCGCGCTGCTCTCGGAGACGAGATGTTCCGACGAAACGATCTTGGTGGGATGACGCGTCATTCGAGGTTCCCGGGATGAATATGGGCTGGAAAAGTGTCGCAAGTGTACGACGATGCCCCGCCGCCGACGAGCCTGGCAAAAACGCTTATTGGTAAATCGTCGATATTTTATTGATAATGTACGCTCCAAACGTCGCCGACTCCGTGCCGGGCATGCGCCAACGCGCTGCGCTGTCCGCCTCATTTTCCGACTCGATCCGGGCCGCCCAGTCATGAGCCAACCACGAATCTTTCCGCTCGGCGATGCCGCGCTAGTCTGCGAGGCGCCGCCGCCCGCCACGCTGGAGTGCCAGCAGCGCGTGTGGGCCGCCGCCGAGGCCGCGCGCGACTGGCCGCAGGTGCTCGAAGTCGTGCCCGGCATGAACAATCTAACGCTCGTATTCGACCCGCTCGCGACCGACGCCGACGCGCTCCGCGAGCAGTTGCTCGCGGCCTGGAACGCGGCGGCCAAAGCCGCCATAGCGGGGCGCGACGTCGAGATTGCGGTGCAGTACGGCGGCACATTCGGCCCCGACTTGCAGGCGGTCGCCGAACATACCGGCTTGAGCGCGCGCGAGGTCGTCGAGCGTCATGCGGGCGGCGCCTACGTGGTGTTCTTTCTCGGCTTCCAGCCCGGCTTCGCCTACATGGGTGGGCTCGATGCCGCGCTGCACACGCCGCGCCGCGCGTCGCCGCGGCTCGAGGTGCCGGCGGGTTCGGTCGGCATCGGCGGCGAGCAGACCGGCATCTATCCGGCGGTGTCGCCGGGCGGCTGGCAGTTGATCGGCCGCACCGAGGTGCCGCTGTTCGATCCGGCGCGCCGTCCGCCCACCCTGCTGCAGCCCGGCGACCGGGTGCGCTTCACGATCGCGGGGATCCACGCATGATCGACGTCATCCGCGCGGGTCTCCAGACCACGATCCAGGACCTCGGCCGCCACGGCTACCGGCATCTCGGCGTCGCGATGGGTGGTGCGCTCGACCGTCTGTCGCTCGAAGTCGGCAACCGGCTGGTCGGCAACCGCCCCGACGCGGCCGGCCTCGAAATCACCTTCGGCCCGACCGTGCTGCGCTTTCTGCGCGCGACGCGCGTCGCGATCACCGGCACCGAGTTCGGCGCGACGCTCGACGGCAAACCCGTCTATTCATGGTGGAGCCTGCCGGTGCAGGCCGGCCAGGAGCTCGTGCTGAACGCGGCGAAGCGCGGCATGCGCGGCTATGTGTGCGTGGCGGGCGGCATCGACGTCTTGCCGATGCTCGGCTCGCGCAGCACGGACCTCGCCGGCCGCTTCGGCGGACTCGGCGGCCGCGCGCTCAACGACGGCGACCGCCTGCCGGTCGGCGCGCCGCCGCAGCGCGGCCACCTCGGCTTCACGCCCGAGGCGCCCGAGTTCGGCGTGAAGGCGCCCGCCTGGTGCAAGTTCGTGCTG
Source organism: Paraburkholderia sp. UYCP14C (assembly GCF_004197395.1). Classification (GTDB taxonomy): domain Bacteria; phylum Pseudomonadota; class Gammaproteobacteria; order Burkholderiales; family Burkholderiaceae; genus Paraburkholderia. The sequence continues at coordinate 53,336 of NZ_SELS01000020.1, forward strand.
GTCCACGAGCCGCTGCGGCGCGGCCGGCATCCGTCGGGCGTGCCGTGGGCGATACCGATCCGCGTGCTGCGCGGCCCCGAATACGACAGCTTCACGGCGGACGCGCAGCAGTCGTTCTGGTCCGACGAGTGGCTCGTCACGCCGAACAGCAACCGCATGGGCTATCGCCTTGCCGGCACCGAACTGAAACGCACGCACAAGACCGATCTGCTGTCGCACGCGGTGCTGCCCGGCACGATCCAGGTACCGCCGAACGGCCAGCCGATCGTGCTGATGAGCGACGCGCAGACCACCGGCGGCTATCCGAAGATCGGCGCGGTGATCCAGGCCGACCTGTGGAAGCTCGCGCAGGTGCGCCTGAACGCGGCGGTCCGTTTCATCCCGACGACGCCCTACGAGGCGCGCCAGGCTTTGCTGGAAGAACGTGCGTATCTGCGGCAGATCGATGCCGCGATCGCGATGCATGAAGAGCGTTGCGCGCGCCAGGCGGCGCTCGCGACGCTGTAACAGTGAATAAAGGAGTCCCCATGGAAATCGATCTGAACGCCGATCTCGGCGAAGGCTGCGGCTCCGACGAGGCGCTGCTCGACCTCGTGAGCTCGGCCAACATCGCGTGTGGCTGGCATGCGGGCGGCCCCAACGCGATGCGCGACTGCGTGCGCTGGGCCGTGCAGAAAGGCGTGTCGATCGGCGCGCATCCGAGCTTCAACGATCCCGAGAATTTCGGCCGTAAGGAAATGGATCTGCCGGCGGGGGAGATCTACGCGGGCGTGCTGTATCAGCTCGGCGCGCTGTCGGCGATCGCGCAGGCCGAGGGCGGGCGCATCGCGCACGTGAAACCGCACGGCGCGCTGTACAACCAGGCCGCGCGCGACGCGAAGATCGCCGACGCGATCGTCTCCGCGGTGCACGACTTCGATCCGTCGGTCGCGGTGTTCGCACTCGCCAACAGCGGGCTCGTCAGCGCCGCGCGCAACGCGGGCCTGACCGCGATCGAGGAAGTGTTCGCCGACCGCGGCTATCGAGCCGACGGCTCGCTCGTGCCGCGCAAGGAGCCGGGTGCGCTGCTCGACGACGAGGACGAAGTGCTCGCGCGCACGCTCACGATGATCCGCGAGCAACGCGTGAAGGCCGTCGACGGGCAATGGGTGCCGTTGAACGCGCAGACCATCTGCCTGCACGGCGATGGCCCGCACGCGCTCGCGTTCGCGCGACGCATCCGCGGCGCGCTCGCCGAGGCCGGCATCGAAGTGCACGCGGCGAGCGCCGCGCGCGTATGAGCGTTCGCATCACCGCCGTCCCCACCGCGCGCGCCGATCCGATCCGGCGCGCGTGACCGATCCAGCGCCCCGCTCCCACGCGGGGCGTTTGCCAGCCGGGGCATGAATCGCAATCGCGATGCCGGCTGCCAACCCGCGGATGCCGACGCACACGCATCCGCGGGGCAGGAAAAGAGAGTTCGACGCGGCCGCAGAGCCGCGGCAGCACGCCGGCGCATGAAGCCGCATGCACCGGTTGGTTCACGTCAGCCGCCATCCGCGGCGAAGTTGAATGACCTCTTTGGAGACCCTGATGCAGACAACCGTCAGTCTTTGGCCGCTCATCGGTGTGGCCGTGATCATCGTTGGCTTTCTGTTGCGTTTCAATCCGATGCTGATCGTGGCCGTCGCCGCGATCGTCACCGGCTTCGCCGCGCAATTCCCGCCGGAAAAGATCCTCGCGCTGATCGGCACCGGCTTCATCAAGACCCGCAACATCCCGCTGATCATCCTGCTGCCGCTCGCGGTGATCGGCCTGCTCGAACGACACGGCCTGCGCGAGCGCGCGCAGGCGTGGATCAGCGGCATCAAGGCGGCGACCGCCGGGCGTCTGTTGATCGTCTATCTGGCAGTGCGCGAGCTGACCGCCGCGGTCGGCCTGACCGGGCTCGGCGGCCATCCGCAGATGGTGCGTCCGCTGATCGCGCCGATGGCCGAGGGCGCGACCGAAAACCGCTTCGGCAAGATTGGCGACGAGGTGCGCTTCCGGCTGCGCGCGTTCTCGGCCGCAACCGACAACGTCGGCCTCTTCTTCGGCGAGGACGTCTTCGTCGCATTCGGCGCGATCGTGCTGATGACGACCTTCCTGAAGGAAGCGGGCATCGTCGTCGAGCCGATCCACGTGGCGGTGTGGGGCATTCCGACCGCGATCAGCGCGTTCATCGTGCACGGCTTCCGGCTCTGGCTGCTCGACCGCCGGCTCGAACGTGAATTGCGCGGCAACGCGCCGGGCGGCAGTTCAAACGCGAAAGCGGCCGCGGCATCGACGCCGCCGTCGGCCACGCGCGCTACCGGAGACGAAGCATGACCTTCACGATCACCTATCTGTTCTGGTTGCTCGGCATCGTGCTGCTGATCGTCGGCGGCATGATCGCGACGGACCGCGAGCATCCGCGCCGCTTCACCGCGGGCGGTTTCTGGATTCTGTACGCGCTGATCTTCCTGATCGGCGACCGGCTGCCGCCGGCCGTGGTCGGCGTCGCCGTGATCGCGATGGCGCTGATCGCGGGCTTCGGCGGCGTCACCGCGGGCAAGCCGAAGACGCTGTCGCTCGAAGCGCGTCAGGCGAGCGCCGCGCGTCTGCGCAACAAGCTGTTCGTGCCCGCGCTGACGATCCCGGTCATCACGGTGATCATCACGCTCGCGGCGAGCCATCTGGTGTTCGGCGGTGTGCCGCTGATCGAGAAGGCCAACGTCACGCTGATCGGCTTCGGCATCGGCTGCGTCATTGCACTCGCGATCGCCTGCGTGATTACGCGCGACACGGTCGGTCAGTCGATGAAGGAAGCGCGCCGCCTCGTCGATGCGCTGTCGTGGGCCGCGGTGCTGCCGCAAATGCTCGGCATGCTCGGCCTCGTGTTCTCGGACGCAGGCGTCGGCAAGGCGGTCGCGCACGTGACCACGTCGTATATCAGCCTCGATTACCGCTTCGTCGCGGTGGCCGTGTACTGCATCGGCATGGCGCTGTTTACTATGGTGATGGGCAACGGCTTCGCCGCGTTTCCGGTGATGACGGGCGGCGTCGGCGTGCCGATTCTCGTCGGCGTGTTTCACGGTAACCCGGCGGTGATGGCCGCGATCGGCATGTTCTCGGGCTACTGCGGCACGCTGATGACGCCGATGGCCGCGAACTTCAACATGGTGCCGGTCGCGCTGCTCGAATTGCCGGACAAGAATGCGGTGATCAAGGCGCAGATTCCGACGGCGTTGACGCTGCTGGTGATCAATATCCTGCTGTTGAATTTCCTGATGTTTTTGTAGCGGTTGGGTCTCGATTTTCGGTTCGATTCGCGGTTGACGTTGCCGGGCGGCTCGCTTGCACAAGGAGCGCCCGGCAGCGCCGAAGAGCCGTTCCAGCCCGCAATAAGCCTTCGTCTCCCCCTTCAGAAAGCCCCCGATCTGCCGTACTTCTGGACTGGACCTGCACCAGGCCCATATTTCAGCGCGCAGGCATCGCATAACCAGTAAAAGGAGACGAAGTGCAGAAGGCCCACCTCACGATCAGGATCCGCATCCTGTTGATATTCGGCAGTTGCGTCGCGCTGAGCTTCCTTGCCGGCCTCGCGGGCCTCATCGGGCTGTCGCAGTTGAGCGGTGACGCGGCGGCGGCGAGCCGGACGTGGCTCACGGCGCTGATCGCCATGGCCTGGCTCGTCACGGCGATCGCGCTCTACGGTGGTTTGCAGTTGCATCGGATCGTGTGCGGCGGCCTGATCCGGCAGCGTCGGAAATTCGAGGAGATCGCCGAAACGCTCGACGTGTCGCGGCGCGCGGCGAGCCCGCGCATGGACGAGTTCGGCCGCGGCGCGGTCGCGTTCGACGCGCTGTTGCGCCGGATCGAGCAAAACATCGTGACCGTGCGCGCGTCGACCGATTCGGTCAGCACCGCGACGCGCGAGATCGCGGCCGGCAATCTCGATCTGTCGGCGCGCACCGAGGAGCAGGCCGCGTCGCTCGAACAGACCGCGGCGAGCATGACGCAGCTCACCGAAACGGTAAAGCACAACGCCGACAATGCACGTCAGGCGAACACCCTTGCGAGCAATGCCGCGAGCATGGCCGCGAGCGGCAACGACGCGGTGCAGGCGATGGCCGCGACGATCGGCCGGATCAGCGGCAGTTCGAGCAAGATCTCGGAGATCACCGGGGTGATCGAGGGCATCGCCTTCCAGACCAACATCCTCGCGCTGAACGCGGCGGTCGAAGCCGCGCGCGCCGGCGAGCAAGGCCGCGGCTTCGCGGTCGTAGCGAGCGAGGTACGCAGCCTCGCGCAGCGCTCGGCGGCGGCCGCCAAGGAGATCAAGGAATTGATCGGCTCGTCGGTGTCGATGATCCAGGATGGCTCGACGCAGGCGGTCGAGGTCAGCACCGCGATGGGCCAGGTGACGACGGTGATCCGTCAGGTGTCGGACATCGTCGGCGAAATCGCGGCTGCGTCGGAAGAGCAGAGCCGCGGCATCGAGCAGGTCAACCAGGCCGTCAACCAGATGGACGAAGTCACGCAGCAGAACGCTGCGCTCGTCGAGCAGGCGGCCGCCGCGGCGCAGTCGCTCGAAGAACAGGCGGCGAAGCTGGCAGGCGTGGTGTCGGCGTTCAAGGTCGGTAACGGCGAGCCGTCGACGGTGCGCGGCGTCGCGCCGCAGACGCCGAAGAAGCATGCGCCCGCGTCGTCCGCGACGCGCGCCGGGCTGCCCTCGGCGCACGGCAACGCGCAGCCGAAATCCGCACCGCTGCCGTCAGCTGAAAAGAAAGCCCCCGCCAGGACGCCGGCCGCGAAGCTCGAACCGGCACTCGCGACGACCCCCGACGCCGACTGGCAAACCTTCTGATCGATCCCGACGTTACGGCTCGAGCCTCGATCCGATTCACCCCGCCTCGACGACGAAGCCGTGCTGCCGCAACAGCTGCAGCACGCCCTTCGGCCCACCCAGATGCAGCGCGCCGATCGCGACGAACACCGGCTTGTTCGGCGCGGCGTACTGCAGCATCCGCGCGACGAAGCGGCGATTGCGCTCGTAGACGATCCGGTTGTCGATCGAATCGGAGACGCGCGGGTCGCGCGCGAGCTTCTCCGATTTGGCGGCCTGCCACGCGGCGATCGCATCGGCATCGCCGACCTGCCACAGCCGATGCAGCGTGCGCACGTCCTCGACGTTCTGCGCGGGCGTCTGCACCAGATCCTGCGCGAGCATCTCACGCTGCTGCGCGGCCGACAGTCCGGTGAACGCGCGCATCTGCTGCGCGAGCGTTTCGAGTCCGACGATCTTGCCGCGCGTCTTCAGATACACGTTCTGCAATTGCGCTTCGGTGCCGTACTCGGTTTGCAGACCGGCGGACAGCGAGTCGTAGGTCTCGACCACCAGCGACGCGAGCCACGGCCGCATCTTCTTGATCGCCTCGAGCGCGGCCGGGTTGCCGCGCAGCCGCAGCGCGAGCTTGTGCCACAGCGGCTCCGGCAGCAAACCCGGCAGGCAGTCGCGCTTGCACACGCCGTACTTCGACACGTCGTCCTGCGACACCAGCAGTTCATCGGGCGACAGTTCGAGCGCGAGCGTCGGCGACGCGGCGAGCGCCGCGAGGATCGGCGCGCGAAACGGCTGCCCCGCCGGATAGTCGACCGGATCGCCGACGTGCAGCGTGCCGAGCACGTAGATCGTGGTGTTGCCGCGCGTCGCGACATAAAACGGCATGCGCGCCGGTTGCTGGCGCACCGGTCCGCTCGCGGTGGTGCCGGGCACCGGGGGCGGCGCAACGGAAGCCGGCGGCGTGCTGGGCACCGCGACCACCGGGCCGGCTCCCTGAGCCGCCGGGGCTGGTGTATTGGCCGCCGCGCCGGCCGCGTGAGCGATGCCGGGCACGGCCGCGCCAACCGACAGCGCGCAGGCCAGACGAAAAAAACCGGACAGAAACGACGGAAGAAATACGGAGCAAAAGGCGCGCGCGAGCGCATGAACATTGGCACGGAAGAACGTGCGAGAAAACTTGCCGACGAACCTGCCAGCAAATGCGCCGCAGGGCGCGGCGCCTTCCAGCGCACGCGCCCCGCGGCGCCGCGCGAAGGCGGCTATCCAGCCGCCCTCACACAAGCGGCGCGCAAGACGACGCGCCGCCACCCCATCAGGCATCCATGTCCCCCACCTCTTCGGCCCGGTGACACGAGACGAGGCGGCCGTCCACTTCACGCAGCTTCGGCTCCTCGCTGCGGCAGCGGTCGATCACGTACGGGCAGCGCTGATGGAACGTGCAGCCCGACGGCGGATTCAGCGGCGACGGCATTTCGCCTTGCAGCTTGATCTTGATCGTGCGGTCCGCCTCGAAGATCGACGGGGTCGCCGACATCAACGCGCGCGTGTACGGATGGCGCGGCTTCGAGAAGATGCGCTTCTTGTCGCCGAGTTCGGCGACGCCGCCGAAGTACATGACCATCACGTCGTCGGCGATATGCTCGACCACCGACAGGTTGTGCGAGATGAACACGTAGCTCGTCTTGAACTCTTCCTGCAGATCCATGAACAGGTTCAGGATCTGCGCCTGGATCGACACGTCGAGCGCCGAGACCGGTTCGTCGGCGACCACGATCTGCGGATCGAGGATCATCGCCCGCGCGATCGCGACCCGCTGACGCTGGCCGCCGGAGAACATGTGCGGATAGCGCTTCGCGTGCTCGGGCCGCAGGCCGACCGTGCGCATCATCTGCGCGATGCGCTCGGCGCGCTCGGTCGCGCTCATCTGCGTGTTGATCGCGAGCGGTTCGCCGAGCGTCTGCTCGACGGTCTTGCGCGGATTGAGCGACGCAAACGGGTTCTGGAACACCATCTGCACGCGCCGCCTGAGCGCCGCGATCTTCTCGTGATTCGCGCCGGCCACGTCTTCGCCGTCGATCAGCAGGCGGCCCGCGCTCGGCTTTTCGATCATCGTCAGCTGACGCGCGAGCGTCGACTTGCCGCAGCCGGACTCGCCGACTACCGCCAGCGTCTTGCCGCGTTCGAGCGCGAACGACACGCCGTTCAGCGCCTTCACCGTGCCGTGCGCGAACATGCCGCGCTTGACGTCGTAGTAGCGTGCGAGCTGATCGGCGACTAGCACGTGATCGCCAGTACGATCCGACTGGCGACGGGTTTCGGATACGGTGCTCATCGGGCGCCTCCCTGGGTGTGAACGTTGGCGTCCTTCTCGAGGTTCAGCGGCTTGATGCAGCGCACCCGCGTGAGCTCCGCGTGAGCGGGCACCTGCGCAAGCGCCGGGCGCGCCTTCATGCAGTCGTCGACCACGTACTTGCAGCGCGGTGCGAACAGACAACCCCTCGGCCGGTCGTCGCGGCCCGGCACCATGCCCGGCAGCGCCGCAAGCCGCACCGCGCCCACGTTGTGCTCGGGAATCGCGGCCAGCAGCGCTTCCGTGTACGGATGATGAGGCGCGGCGAAAATGTCCGGCACCTTGTTCGTCTCGATCACCTCGCCCGCGTACATCACGGCGACGCGCTGCGCGACTTCGGAGACCACGGCCAGATCGTGCGAAATCAGCACGAGCGCCATGCCGCGTTCCTTCTGCAGGCGCATCAGCAGTTCCATGATCTGCGCCTGGATCGTCACGTCGAGCGCGGTGGTCGGCTCGTCGGCGATCAGCAGCTTCGGGTTGCAGGCGATCGCCATCGCGATCATCACGCGCTGGTTCATGCCGCCCGACATCTGATGCGGGAACGAGCCAATGCGATTCTTCGCGTCCGGGATGCTGACCTGGTCGAGCAGTTCGAGCGCGCGCTTGTCCAGCGCCGCGCCGCGCAGCCCTTCGTGCAGCTTCAGCACTTCCTTGATCTGATAGCCGACCGTGTAGCTCGGGTTCAGGCTCGTCAGCGCGTCCTGGAACACCATCGCGATGTCCTTGCCGATGATCTTGCGGCGCTGCTTCGCGGAGGCCTTCAGCAGGTTCTTGCCGTCGAAGGTGATTTCGTCGGCGGTGACTTTGCCGGGCGCGTCGATCAGGCCCATCAGCGCCATCATCGTCACGCTCTTGCCCGAGCCCGATTCGCCCACCACGCCGACTACTTCACCCGGCGCGACGTCGAGATTGATGCGGTCGACCGCGGGCAGGCCGCCGAAGTTGACCGCGAGATTGCGGATGGTCAGTAGAGTGCTCATGATCAGGCCATCCGTTTCAGTTTGGGGTCGAGCGCGTCACGCAGCCCGTCGCCGAGCAGGTTGATCGCAAGCACCGAGATCAGGATGGACAGACCAGGCATCGTGACGATCCACCATGCGCTGTCGATGTAGTCGCGCGCCGACGCGAGCATCGCGCCCCACTCCGCCGACGGCGGCTGCACGCCGAGGCCGAGGAAGCCGAGCGCGGCGGCATCGAGAATCGCCGACGAAAAGCCCAGGGTTGCCTGCACGATCAGCGGCGCGGTGCAGTTCGGCAGCACCTGCGAGAACATCAGTCGCAACGTGCTCGCACCCGCGACGCGCGAAGCGGTCACGTACTCCTTCTGCAACTCGCCCTGCGCGGACGCGCGCGTCAGACGCACGTAGCCCGGCAGCGCGACGATCGCGATCGCGAGCATCGTGTTGACGAGACCCGGACCGATGATCGCGACGACGGCGACCGCGAGCAGCAGCGACGGCAGCGCGAGCAGCACGTCCATGATGCGCATGATCGGCGTGTCGGCCCACTTCTCGAAGAACGCGGCGACGAGGCCGAGCACGATACCCGGAATCAGCGCGAGCACGACCGACACGAAGCCGATCCAGAACGACAGCCGCGCGCCGTACATCAGACGCGAGAGGATGTCGCGGCCCGCTTCGTCGGTGCCGAGAATGAACTTCCAGTTGCCGCCGTCGAGCCAGGCGGGCGGGATCTTCACCGAGTCACGGTACTGCTCGATCGGGCTGTGCGGCGCGATCAGCGGCGCGAAGATCGCGATGAAGACCAGCACCAGCACGATGATGCCCGCGCCGACCGCGCCGCGGTTGCGCGAGAAGTTCGCCCAGAATTCGCGTGCCGCGATGGCGCGGCCGCTCGGCGGGGTGACCGCTTGGGGGACGGTGTTTTGGATATCAGCCATTGTCATTTACCTCGTATGGCGGATGCGGGGATTCAACACGCCGTACAGCAGATCGACGACGAGGTTCACGACGATCACCAGCGTCGCGATCAACAGGATACCGCCTTGCACGACCGGATAATCGCGCCGGCCGATCGCGTCGATCAGCCACTTGCCGATGCCCGGCCATGAAAACAGCGTTTCGGTCAGCACCGCGCCCGCAAGCAGTGTGCCGACCTGCAGGCCGATCACGGTGACGACCGGAATCAACGCATTGCGCAGCGCATGCACGACGATCACGCGTCCGGGCGACAGCCCCTTCGCACGCGCGGTGCGGATGTAATCCTCGCGCAGCACTTCGAGCATCGACGAACGCGTCATGCGTGCGACGACCGCGAGCGGAATCGTGCCGAGCACGATCGCGGGCAGGATCAGATGGCTCAGCGCGGATTTGAATGCGCCTTCGTCGGTGGACATCAGCGAGTCGATCAGCATGAAGCCGGTCACGTGCGGAATGTCGTATTCGACCGCGATGCGGCCCGACACCGGCGTCAAACCGAGCTTGACCGAGAACACCATGATGAGGATCAAGCCCCACCAGAAGATCGGCATCGAATAGCCGGTCAGCGCGGTGCCCATCACGCCGTGATCGACCACCGTGCCGCGCCTCAGCGCCGCGAACACGCCCGCCGGCAGGCCGACGATCAGCGCGAACAGCATCGCGCAGATCGACAGTTCGACGGTGGCGGGAAAGCGCGCGAGGAATTCGCCCATCACGCTCGTGTTGGTGATGATCGAAGTGCCGAGGTCGCCGTGCAACGCGCGGCCGATGTAGTGGAAGTACTGGATCGGCAAGGGCTCGTCGAGCCCGAGGCGGTGCATCGCGGCCTTATGCATGGCCGGATCGACACCGCGCTCGCCCATCATTACTTCGATGGGGTCGCCCGGGATCAGGTGAATCAGCGCGAACGCGAGGATGGTGATGCCGATGAACGTCGGTATCACCATGCCGATGCGGCGCAAAACGAAGCGGAACATGGTTCGCTCCCATGGTACTGGTGATGAAAAAACACAACCGGCGACGAGGGCTCGTGACCCCGGTCGCCGGACCATTTCGACCAGTTTTCTAACCGTGCGAAAAGCGTACTGTATTGCGGCGTACTGTGCGAACTTTACGAATTACTTGACGCTGACGCCGTCGAAGCGCGCGTAGCCGAGCGGTTCGATGCGCATGTCGACCACCTTCTTGCTGACCGGCTGATAGACGGTCGAGTGGGCGATCGGCGAGAACGGCAGTTGCTGCGCGAAAATATGCTGCGCGTCGCCGTAGACCTTCGTGCGGGTCGCCACGTCCGAGGTCGTGCGGCCCTTCTGGATCAGATCGTCGAACGGCTTGTAGCACCACTTCGAGAAGTTGTTGCCGTTGATCGCCTCGCAGCCGAGCAGCGTGCCGAGCCAGTTGTCAGGATCGCCGTTGTCGCCGGTCCAGCCGATCAGCATCGTGTCGTCTTCGCCCGCGTGCGCGCGCTTGATGTACTCACCCCACTCGTACGTGACGATCTTCGCTTTCACGCCGATCTTCGCCCAGTCCGCCTGGATCATTTCGGCCATCAGACGCGCGTTCGGGTTGTATGCGCGCTGCACCGGCATCGCCCACAGCGTGATGTCGAAGCCGTTCGGGTAGCCTGCCTTCGCGAGCAGATACTTGGCCTTGGCCGAATCGTACGAAGCGGCCGGCAGGCCCTTGACGAACGACCATTGCGTCGGCGGCATCGGGTTCGTGGCCAGTTGGCCCGCGCCCTGGTACACCGAGTCGATGATCGCCTTCTTGTTGATCGCCATGTCGAGCGCCTGACGCACTTCGAGCTTGTCGACCGGCTTGTGCGTCACGTTGTACGCGAGGTAGCCGAGGTTGAAGCCCGGCTGCGACGGCATGTCGATGTTCGGCTCGGCCTTCAGCGGCGCGATGTCGGCCGGGCGCGGATAGCTCATCACCTGGCATTCGTCGCGCTTGATCTTCTGCACGCGCACACCGGCGTCCGGCGTGATCGAGAAGATCAACTTCGAGATCTTCACTGCGTCCGGCTTCCAGTAGTCAGGATTGCCGTCGAAGCGGATCGTCGCGTCCTTCGTATAGCTGCGGAAGATGAACGGACCGGTGCCGACCGGGAACTGGTTGATGTCGGACGCTTTACCCGCCTTCAGCAGTTGATCCGCATATTCAGCCGACAGGATCGACGCGTATTCCATCGCCAGATTCTGGATGAACGGTGCGTTGACTTCCTTCAGCGTGAACTTGACCGTGTACGGGTCGACCTTCTCGACGCTCGTGATCAGCTTGTCGAGGCCCATGTCGGTGAAGTACGGGAACTGCACCGGATATGCCTTGCGGAACGGCTGGTTCGGGTCGAGCATGCGCTGGAACGAGAACACCACGTCGTCCGCGTTGAATTCGCGCGTCGGCTTGAAAAACGAGGTGGTCTGGAACTTCACGCCGTGACGCAGATGGAACGTGTAGGTCTTGCCATCGGCCGATACGTCCCACTTCTCCGCAAGGCCGGGCTCGACCTTGGTGCCGCCGCGCTCGAACTCGACGAGGCGGTTATAGACGGTGAACGTGTTGGCCGTGAAGTCGACGCCCGTCGTGTATTGGGCCGGATCGAAACCCGCGGGACTGCCTTCGGAGCAGTAAACGAGGGTCTTGTTCGGGATCCCAGCGGCCTGCGCGCTTGTGACGCCAAGCAGGGATGCCGCTGCGGCGGCGACGAGCGCGGACCCGCGCGCGACGCGCAACAGTTTGTTTTGCTTCATGTTTCCTCCAGGTTCAGGGCCGGCTTGCGCCGGCGTAGCGGGATATTACTTGAGCTTGGGCCGGCCACCAAGCCGCGCAAAATCCCTCTGTTGACGATAGGAAACACTTCGTGCAAACGTTTTGGCGCGGTTTTGCCGTCGGCCGGGCGGCTCGCTTGAGCCGCCCGGAGACGAAATCGGCGCAAAACGCGCCGAGTCCGCTTATTTCACTCCAACTTCCAGGAATTGCGTCGGTCCGAACGGATCGATCTTGAAGCCCGTCACGTTCTTGCTGATCGGCTGATAGACGGTCGAATGCGCGATCGGCGTGAACGGCACCTGGTCCTTGAAGATCTCCTGAGCCTGCGTATAGGCCTTGGTGCGATCGGCCATGTTGGTGGTGCTGCGGCCCTGCTTGATCAGGTCGTCGTAAGGTTTGTAGCACCACTTCGAAAAGTTGCTGCCGTTGACCGCGTCGCAGCCGAGCAACACGCCGAGCCAGTTGTCGGGGTCGCCGTAGTCCCCCGTCCAGCCGATCAGCATCGCCTGATGCTCGCCGGCATGCGCGCGGCGGATGTACTCGCCCCACTCGTACGTGGCGATATTCACCTTGACGCCGATCTTCGCCCAGTCCGACTGCAGCATTTCGGCCATCAGGCGCGCGTTCGGGTTATACGGGCGCTGCACCGGCATCGCCCACAGCGTCAGATCGAAGCCGTCGGGATAGCCCGCCTCCTTCAGCAGCGCTTTCGCTTTGTCGACGTCGTACGGCGCGTCCTTCAGCTTCTTGTCGTAGCCCCATTGCGTCGGCGGCATCGGGTTGGTCGCGGCCTGGCCCGCGCCCTGGTAGACCGCTTCGATGATCGCCTTCTTGTTGACCGACATATCGAGCGCGCGGCGCACGAGCACGTTGTCGAGCGGCTTTTTGGTCGTGTTGTACGCGATATAGCCGAGGTTGAAGCCCACTTCGCTCGGCATCGCGAGCGATGCATCGGCCTTCACGGTGGGGATGTCGGCCGGGCGCGGATACGCCATCACCTGACATTCGCCGCGCTTCAGCTTTTGCAGGCGCACGGCCGGATCCACGGTGATCGCGAAGATCAGCTTGCCGACTTTCGCGACGCCCGGCTTCCAATAGTCGGGATTGCCGTCGAAGCGGATCGTGTCGTCCTTCGTATAGCTGCGGAAGATGAACGGACCGGTGCCGACCGGGTACTGGTTGATATCGGACGCCTTGCCCGCCTTCAGCAGTTGATCCGTGTATTCAGCCGACAGGATCGACGCGAACGGCATCGCGATCTGCTGCAGGAACGGCGCGTCGACTTCCTTCAGCGTGAAGCGCACCGTGTACGGATCGACCTTCTCGATCTTCGCGATGTTCTTCGCGAGACCGAGGTCGTTGAAGTACGGGAAATTGACCGGATACGCCTTGCGGAACGGGTTGTCGGGATCGAGCATGCGCTCGTAGGTGAACACGACGTCGTCCGCGTTGAATTCGCGGGTCGGCTTGAAATACGAGGTAGTCTGGAATTTGACGCCGCGGCGTAGATGGAACGTATAGGTGAGGCCGTCGGGCGACACGTCCCACTTTTCGGCGAGTCCCGGCTCGATGTCCGTGCTGCCATGCGCAAATTCGACGAGGCGGTTATAGACCGTGTACGAACCGGCGCTGAACTCGACGCTGGTCGTGTATTGCGCAGTATCGAAGCCCGCCGGGCTGCCTTCGGAGCAGAAAATCAGCGTCTTGTCGGGCAGCGTGGCCGCCTGCGACACGGCGGGCGCGAGGCCGCTCGTGGCGACCGCGAGCGCGGCGAGAGCCGGCAGGCAGAACTGGTGAAGCGCGAACAGTCGGTGTGCCGCAGTCTTTCTTGTCACTGTCATATCGTCCTCCGCACAGCAGCCGGGTTAGCTGCGTTTCGATGATAGACAGCCCAAAAATGAGCTTCAACAGGGACTTACCACGCTATTTGGGACAAATTCGAGAACCACGCCGGACAGGCGGGGACCGCGCGGCCGTTGCGGCCGCGCGGGCATAGCGGTTATACGGCGAGCCTTTCGCAGATCGCCTTGGTCGACGTGGCGGCGTTCAGCGTATAGAAGTGCAGGCCGGGCACCTTCGCATCGACGAGCCGTTGACACAGGTCCGTCACCACGTCGAGGCCGAACGCGCGGATCGACTCGCGGTCGTCGCCGAAGCTCTCGAGCCGGCGCGCGATCCAGCGCGGCACTTCGGCACCGCACATTTCGGAGAAGCGCATCAGTTGCGAGAAGTTCGTGATCGGCATGATGCCGGGCACGATCGGCACGTCGACGCCGAGCTGGCGCGCATCGTCGACGAAGCGGAAGTACGCGTCCGCGTTGAAGAAGTACTGCGTGATCGCCGAGTTCGCGCCGGCCTTCACCTTGCGCGCGAAATTCTCGAGATCGTGCTTCGGCGAGCGCGACTGCGGATGGTATTCCGGGTAGCCCGCCACCTCGATCCAGAACCAGTCGCCGAACTCGGCACGGATGAAGCTGACGAGCTCCGACGCATAGCGCAGCTCGCCTAACGCGCCCATGCCCGACGGCAGATCGCCGCGCAGCGCGACGATATGGCGGATGCCGTGTGCGCGGTATTCGTTGAGGATTGCGCGCAGGCTGTCCTTCGACGAGCCCACGCACGACAGATGCGGCGCCGCCTCGAGCCCGTCCTTCGCCATGTCGATGACGGTATCGAGCGTGCCTTGCTGGGTCGAGCCGCCGGCGCCGAACGTGACGGACACGAACTTCGGTTTGAGCGACGCGAGTTCCGCGCGCGTTGCGCGCAGTTTGTCGATGCCTTCCTGCGTTTTCGGCGGGAAGAATTCGAATGAGAGTTCGATCGGATTCATAGTCGATGAGGTCAACCTAAACTGCGGTTGCCGAAAATGAGCGCGGACAGCAGCCACGACACGATGCTGTACAGGATCGAGCCGAAGAACGCCGACCAGAAGCCCGACACCTCGAAGCCCTTCAGCAGCGACGCGCACAGCCAGAAGCACAGCGCATTGACGACCAGGATGAAGAGTCCGAGCGTGAGGATCGTGACGGGCAGCGTCAGCAGGATCAGCACCGGCCGCAGCACCGTATTGATGAGACCGAGCACGATCGCGACGATCAGCGCGGTGCCGAAGCTACGGATATGGATCGACGGAACGATGTAGGTGATGATCAGCAGCGCGAGCGCGTTGATGAGCCAGGTCAGCAGCACGGTCATGTAGAACTCCTTGTAAGCACCTGTGCGGGGAAGATGTCCAGCAAATGAAAAGCGGCGCTGGCGAACAAAGCGGCGCATTGCGCGCCGCCCCGAGATCAGACCGTCAAGCTGTTAGCGCCGCCCGCGTGGCCGAACGCGCCGAAGCGCGCATCGAACCCGCGGGCGGCCGCGTGCTTAGTAGCGGTAGTGGTTCGGCTTGAACGGACCGCTCTTGTCGACGCCGATGTAGCCGGCCTGCGCGTCGGACAGCACGGTCAGGTTCGCGCCGATGCGCGCCAGATGCAGACGCGCGACCTTCTCGTCGAGATGCTTCGGCAGCACGTACACCTTGTTCTCGTACTTCGCGCCTTGCGTGAACAGTTCGATCTGCGCGAGCGTCTGGTTCGTGAACGAGTTCGACATCACGAACGACGGGTGGCCGGTCGCGCAGCCGAGGTTTACCAGACGCCCTTCGGCCAGCAGGATCACGCGCTTGCCGTCCGGGAAAATGATGTGGTCGACTTGCGGCTTGATGTTTTCCCACTGGTACTGACGGGTCGACGCGACGTCGATTTCCGAGTCGAAGTGGCCGATGTTGCAGACGATCGCGTTATGACGCATCGCCTTCATGTGATCGTGGTTGATCACGTGGTAGTTGCCGGTCGCGGTCACGAAGATGTCGGCTTTATCCGCCGCGTATTCCATCGTCACGACGCGGTAGCCTTCCATCGCCGCCTGCAGTGCGCAGATCGGATCGATTTCGGTGACCCACACGGTCGCGCCCAGACCGCGCAGCGATTGCGCGCAGCCCTTGCCCACGTCGCCGTAACCGGCCACGACCGCGATCTTGCCCGCGATCATCACGTCGGTCGCGCGCTTGATGCCGTCGACGAGCGACTCGCGGCAGCCATACAGGTTGTCGAACTTCGACTTCGTGACCGAGTCGTTGACGTTGATGGCCGGGAACGGCAGGCGGCCTTCCTTTTCCATCTGGTACAGACGATGCACGCCGGTGGTGGTTTCTTCGGTGACGCCCTTGATTGCCGCGAGGCGCTTCGAGTACCACGTCGGGTCGATCTCGAGATGCGCGGCGATCGACTTGTACAGCGCGACTTCTTCCTCGTTGGTCGGCTTGGCGATCACCGAGCGGTCCTTCTCGGCCTTCGAGCCGAGGATCAGCAGCAGCGTCGCGTCGCCGCCGTCGTCGAGGATCATGTTGGCGAACTCGCCGTTCGGCCATTCGAAGATGCGGTGCGAGAACTCCCAGTATTCGTCGAGCGATTCGCCCTTGAATGCGAACACCGGCGTGCCGGCCTGCGCGATCGCGGCGGCGGCATGGTCCTGGGTAGAGAAGATGTTGCACGAGGCCCAGCGCACGTCCGCGCCGAGCGCGGTCAGCGTCTCGATCAGCACGCCGGTCTGGATCGTCATGTGCAGCGAGCCGGCGACGCGCGCGCCCTTCAGCGGCTGCTGTGCTTTGTACTCTTCACGCGTCTGCATGAGGCCGGGCATTTCTGTCTCGGCGATCGTGAGTTCCTTGCGGCCCCACGCGGCGAGCGACATGTCGGCAACAACGTAATCCTGCTTTTGGGAATCGATGACTGCGGCGTTCATCACGCCCTCCTTTCTAAGAAATTGACTAGAAATGTGACGTGAGCGCGGTTCGAGGCAGTGGTTGGAAGTGCGCGAGACGCGTTCCATGCTGCCGATTGAAGTCTTCGAGCCTGGCGGGCGGCCGGCGAATGCGGATTCGCGGTACCCGTCGCAACGCTCCTCGAAGACGAACGGCGATTGTAGCAAATCGAGATCACATCGGCGTGCGTGGGATGGCGCGGCGCGCGCCGCTTCAGATCGGCAGCAGCCCCAGCATCGGCGCGAGCAGCACCATCGCGACGCCGGCGATCATCATCGTCAGGCTGGACACCACGCCTTCTTCGCTGCCGAGTTCGCGTGCCTTCGCGGTGCCGACGCCGTGCGCGGCCGCGCCGAACAGCGCACCGCGCGCGAGCCGCGTGCGCAGCGGCACGAACGCGAGCACGATTTCGCCGAACAGCATGCCGCAGACGCCGGTCGCAATGACGAACAACGCGGTCAGATCCTTCGGCGCATGAATCCGGTCGGACACGGCGAGCGCGAACGGCGTCGACACCGAGCGCGTCATCAGACTGCGCTGCAATTCCGGCGACAGATGCAACAGCTTCGCGAGCATCAGCGAGCCGCCGACGCCGACCAGAATGCCCACCGCCACGCCGACCGACAACGAGATCCAGTGCCGCTTCAACAGTGCGCGGTACTCGTAGATCGGCACCGCGAACGCGACCGTCGCGGGACCGAGCAGCCACATCAGCCAGCGCGTGTCCTCGAAGTACAGCGCATACGGAATGTGCGCGAGCACGACGATCGTGACGAGCGCGGCCGGCACCGTCAGCATCGGCGTGAGCCACGGCGAGCGCACGCGCGCATACAGCGCCTTCGACGCGAAATACAGCGCGATCGTCAGCACGAGGCAGCCGGCCGCGATCAGGCGCGGGGCGTCGTCGGCCAACAGCGCAGCAACAGAGAGCGGGTTCATCGGCGCACGCGCGACAGGCCGCTTGTCTCACGCGCAACCCGCACGCGGCGCAGCGCGAAACGCCGTTCGACGCGCGCGGCCTGATCGACGGCGAACGCCACCGCGACCATCACCATCAGCGTGCCGGCGATCACGACCAGCGCGAGGCGCCAGCCGTCCGCGCGGAACAGGCCGCCGTATTGGACGGCGGCGACCGCCGCCGGAATGAAGAACAGCAGCATGTCGGACAGCAGCCAGTCCGCGCCGGCCTTGACCCAGCGCGGCGCAATGCCGCCGCAGAACAGCAGCGCAAGCAGCACGACGAGGCCGACCACGCCGCCCGGCACCGGCAGATGCAGCCGGCGCACGACGAAATCGGCGCCGATCCACAGCGCGGCGATCGCGGCGCTTTGCACGGCGATGCGTGCGAAACGGCCGAAGCCCCCCGCGCCGTCACTCGAGCCGCCATCGGCGGCAGGCGCGGAACGGGCGAAAACTGGCGTGGACATGGCATTTCCTGGCTGACATCGGATGCGACCGAGTATAGGGTTCGCCGTGTCATAAACAAAATGACTTACAATCATCGAAATCATTCCAATCTGGAATTCTGGAGGCCACGATCATGGAACTCCGTGCGCTGCGCTATTTCGTCGAAGTGGTTCGTCAACAGAGCTTCACCGTCGCTGCCGAGCAGATGTTCGTCACCCAGCCGACCATCAGCAAGATGGTCAAGTCGCTGGAGGATGAGATCGGCTCGCCGCTGCTGCTGCGCGACGGCCGCCAGATGGTGCTGACCGACGCCGGCCGGATCGTCTATCAGCGCGGCCAGGATGTGCTCGCCGCGCACGCGCAACTGCAGGCCGAGCTGAACGATCTCGACACGCTCGGGCGCGGCGAGCTGGCAATCGGCATCCCGCCGATGGGCGGTGCGCTGTTCACGCCTGCCATCGCCGCATTCCGTCAGCGCTATCCGAAGATCGAGCTGAAGCTGTTCGAGCAGGGCTCGCGCGCGATCGAAACCGCGCTGATCAACGGCGAACTGGAACTCGGCGGTGTGCTGCAGCCGGTCGACCCCGACAACATCGACGTGCTGCCGATGTCGCGCCACTTGCTGTGGCTCGTCGCGCGCGCCGGCTCGCGCTGGGACGGATTGAACGAGGTGCCGCTCGCGCAGCTCGCGAACGAGCCGTTCGTGTTTTACGGCGAGAGCCTCGCGCTGAACGATGTGGTGCTGAACGCGTGCCGCGCGGCGGGGTTTGCGCCCACGATCGTCGGACGCAGCGGGCATTGGGACTTCATGGCGGCGCTGGTGCTGGCCGGCGTCGGCATCGCGCTGTTGCCCGCGCCCTATTGCCGGCGGCTCGATCCCGCGCAGTTCACCTGCCGCCCGGTCGTCGAACCGGAGATTCCGTGGGAAATGGCGATCGGCTGGCGCCGCAACGGCTATCTGTCGCACGCGGCGCGCGCGTGGCTCGACGTCGCGCGCGAAACGCTGCCGACACACGTCAGCGCCGATTTCATGCTCGGACCGGGGATCGGCTTCAACGGCATCGCGACGCCGGACGGAACTCCGCCACCCGCGAGCAAGTGACGCGTGGCGGCGGTTGCGTTCGGTCACGTTACCGGCCCGCGTTTCTCGAACTTCTCGTCAAATCGATCAAGCCGCCCGCGCCGGCACGTCACCCGGGTTCGGGGGCGCCGTCGTCGCCGACATTCCCGCTGCCGGTCGCCGGCTCGCCGCGATCAACTCTGCCGCCCGTTCGCCAATCATCACCGTCGGTGCATTGGTGTTGCCGCCGATCAGCGTCGGCATCACCGACGCATCGACGATCCTCAATCCCGTTACGCCGCGCACGCGCAATTGCGGATCGACGACCGAGCGGGCGTCGCCGCCCATCCGGCAGGTCGCGACCGGGTGATAAATCGTGTCCGCGCGCTCGGCGATCGTCTGGCGCAGTTCGGCATCCGATTGTCGCGGCCGCGTGTACAACTCCTCGCCGCCGTGCAGCGCGAGCGATGGCGCGTCGAGAATGCGCCGCGCCATCTTCGCGCCTTCGACGAGCAGATCGAGATCGCGCGCATCGCTCAGAAAGCGCGGATCGATCAGCGGCGCGACACGCGCATCGGCGCTCGCGAGCGTCAGGGTGCCGCGGCTATACGGACGCAGCACGCACACGTGCAGCGAATAGCCGTGTCCCCAGTGCATATGGCGGTTGTGATCGTCGACGATCGCGGCACAGAAATGCAGTTGCAGATCGGGCCGTTCGAGCGTCGGCCGGCTCTTCAGAAAACCGCCCGCCTCGGCGACGTTGCTCGACAGCATGCCGCGCCCGTGTCGCATGAACGTGATGAATTGCGGCAGCATTCGCGCGATGCCGCGCACCGAGAAACCGGTGGGCTCGATCGACTTCACGCGCTTGTTGATCGTGAAATCGATGTGATCGATCAGGTTCTGGCCGACCTCGGGCGCATCGTGCAGCACGTCGATACCGAACGAGCGCAACTGCGCGGCCGGCCCGATCCCCGAGCACATCAGAAGTTGCGGCGAGTTGAACGCGCCCGCGGCGAGCACGACTTCCGCGCGCGCGTCGAGCGTTTCGGTGCGCCCGCCCCGCACGATCTCGACGCCGCTCGCGCGCTTGCCGTCGAACACGACCCGCAGCACGGTCGCGTCGGCGATCGTGTGCAGGTTCGCGCGCGGCCGGTCGTAGATGTACGCGCGCGCGACGCTGCAACGGCGTCCGTCGCGCTGCGTGACCTGATAAAAACCGATGCCTTGCTGGTCCGCGCCATTGAAGTCGTCGTTCGACTCGTAGCCCGCTTCGAGCGCGGCCTGCACGAAGCGCTTTGAAAACGGATTCTTGAAGCGCAGATCGGACACCGTCAGCGGACCGCCCTCGCCATGCCACGCATCGGCGCCGCGCTGGTTGTCTTCGGCGCGGCGGAAATACGGCAGCACCTCGGCCCACGACCAGCCGTCGCAGCCGAGCCGCGCCCACTCGTCGTAATCGAGCGGATGGCCGCGCGTATAGATCATCGCGTTGATTGCGCTCGATCCGCCGAAACCGCGGCCGCGCGGCTGATAGCCCCGGCGGCCGGCGAGCCCCGGCTGCGGTGTGGTCAGGTAGCCGTAGTTGGTCTTCAGCCGGTTCGGCACCACGGCCGCGACGCCGACCGGCATGTTCACCAGCAGATTGCGCCCGGTATGCGGACCGGCTTCGATCAGCGCGATGGTCGCGTCGGGACAGCTATCCGCGAGACGGCTCGCGAGCGTGCAGCCGCCCGAGCCCGCACCGACGATGATGTAGTCGTATTGCATGCGCTCCTCCAGATGGGCCGCGTTGCTGGCGGACCCTGTCTCGTGCACACTTGTCTACGTGTGTTTTCTGCGCATTGTAGGGAGCGTTCTGGGGCGGCGGCGGCTTCCTGACAGAGCGATTCCTCTAAACGCCGGCGGCATCGCGCCCCTATGATGAATGCCGCGCACGGCCCGCGCGTGCGACCGTCAGCGGGCCGCGCGCCGCATTCAAACATGGCGCGACGCGCGCCCTCCTGCCCGTATGCGACGTCACTCGCGGCGCGCGAACAGACGCCTCGACGCGCATCGGATAGCCGTCGGTAAAGCGGGCACAATAGACCAAGCACGGAGACAGCAGATGGAACGGCACGGCTTCGGCCAGACTCACGAGGTGACGAATCAGGCACCGCCGCTCGCGGACTACAACCTGTTCGCGAGCGACGCCGCTTTGAGCGCGGCCGTCGATCGCGCTGGCGCGCAGTGGCATCGGGAGGCGCTACTGCGGCACGGCGCGGCGCTGACGACGCCCGAGACGCTCGCGCTCGCCGAGCTCGCCAATCGCCACACGCCGGAGCTGGTCACGCATAGTCCGCGCGGCGAGCGCATCGACGCGCTCGAGTTTCATCCCGCGTGGCACGAACTGCTCGCGCTGCTGCGCCGCGAAGGGCTGCAGGCGCTGCCGTTTTCCGATCCGCGAAGCGGCGCGATGGCCGCGCGCTGCGCCGGCTACTTCATGCATGCGCAGATCGAATCGGGCTCGCTCTGTCCGGTGACGATGACCTTCGCGAGCATCCCCGTGTTGCAGCGCGAGCCGGCATTGTTCGATGCGCTGCGCGAACAGCTATACACACGCGAGCACGATCCGCGCGACGTGCCGCTCACGCGCAAGCGCTCGGCGCTGATCGGCATGGGCATGACCGAGAAACAGGGCGGCTCGGACGTGCGCAGCAACCAGACGCGCGCCCATGCGCTCGACGGTGCGGGCGGACGGGGCGGTGCCTACCGGCTCGTCGGTCATAAGTGGTTTTTCTCGGCGCCGCAGTGCGACGCGCACCTCGTGCTCGCGCGCACCGATACCCACGAAGGGCTGTCGTGCTTTTTCGTGCCGCGTTTCGCGCCGGACGGCAGCAAGAACACGGTACAGATCCAACGTCTGAAGGACAAGCTCGGCAATCGCTCCAACGCGAGCAGCGAAGTCGAATTCCTCGACGCGTACGGCGTGATGATCGGCGACGAAGGACGCGGCGTGCCGACCATCATCGAGATGGCGAACTACACGCGGCTCGACTGCGTGATCGGCAGCGCCGCGCTGATGCGCGCCGCGCTCGTCCAGGCGATTCATCATGCGCGGCATCGCAGCGCTTTCGGCCGGCATCTCGCCGAGCAGCCGCTGATGCGCAACGTGCTCGCCGATCTCGCGCTCGAATCCGAAGCGGCGACGGTGCTGTTCATGCGACTCGCGCGCGCGTTCGAGGAATCCGCCGATGCGTCGTCGGCTTCGTCGGCCGGACGCGCCTGGCGGCGCATCGTTACGCCGGCCGCGAAGTACTGGGTCTGCAAGCGCGCGCTCGAATTCACCGGCGAGGCGATGGAGGTCTGGGGCGGCAACGGCTACGTCGAAACCGGGCCGATGGCTCGCTTCTTTCGCGAAGCGCCGGTCAACTCGATCTGGGAAGGCTCGGGCAACGTGATGTGCCTCGACGTGCTGCGTGCGATGGAGCGCGAGCCGCAAGCCGCGCAGGCGCTGTTCGCCGCATGGCAGGAGCTCGCGCGCGCGCATCCGGCGTTGGGCGCGGCGCTCGCGCGACTTGCCGCGACGTTGAACGGGCCGGCCGAACAACGTGAGGCGTCGGCACGACGTATCGCGCAGCAGATCGTGCTGATCGCGCAGGCGACGCTGCTCGTGCAGCACGCGCCCGCCGAGGTCGCCGACGCGTTCATCGCGACGCGTCTTGCCGACGGCTGCGGCGAAAGCGGCCGCGTGTACGGCACGCTGCCGGCCACGTTCGATCACGCGGCGATCGTCGAACGCGCCTTTGCCGCATAAGTACGGCGGCACTCAAAATTTCGGGCTCGCCGCTTGCAACCCGACGCAGGTTCAAACCAAAAAGCGCGCTCGACGCGCATTCCTCATCCATCAGGGAGTGGACTCACATGAAGAACGATCTGGCGGAGGTCGCCGCGCTCGAGGCGCTGCTGCGCGATCAACGTCACGCGTATCTGCGCGCGCCGTATCCGTCGTGGGACACGCGCGCGACGCATCTGCGCGCGCTGCGCAAGCTGATGCTCGACAATCGCGACGCGCTCGCCGAGGCGATGCACGCGGACTTCGGCAACCGCCCGAAGGAAGAAGTGCTGCTCGCCGAATTCCTGCTCGTGAAGGAAGAGATCGACGCCGCGCTGCGTCATGGCAAGCGCTGGATGAAAGCGCAGCGCCGCCGCACCAACAAGTGGCTGCTGCCGGCACGCGCGAAGGTGGTGCCGCAGCCGCTCGGCGTGGTCGGCATCATGGTGCCGTGGAATTATCCGGTGCTGCTCGCGGTCGGGCCGTTGATCAGCGCGCTGACGGCCGGCAATCGCGCGATCATCAAGATGTCCGAACTGACGCCGCGCACTTCGGCGCTATTCGAGTTGCTGATCGGCCAGACCTTCGCGCGCAATCATGTCGCGGTCGTCAATGGCGATGCGGCGCTTGCGGCCGCGTTCAGCGCGCAGCCGTTCGATCATCTGCTGTTCACCGGCTCGACGAAGGTCGGTCATGAGGTGATGCGCGCGGCGGCCGAGCATCTGACGCCGGTCACGCTCGAACTCGGCGGCAAGTCGCCGGCGCTGATCGGCGCGCATGCGCGGTTCGACAACGCGGTCGACAACCTGATCGCCGGCAAGACCTTGAACGCGGGGCAGACCTGCATCGCACCGGACTACGTGCTGGTGCCGCGCGGCAAGGAGCAGGCGTTCATCGAACGGGCGCGGGCGCGGATGGCGAGGATGTATCCCGACTTCGCGCAGAACCCGGACTACACGTCGATCATTTCTTCGCGGCACTTCGAGCGGCTCGAACGTCTCGCCGACGAAGCACGGGCTGCGGGCGCGCGGTTGCATGCGCTGACCGACGCGACGCCCGATGCCGCGAGCCGGCGTTTTCCGTTGATTGCCGTGACCGGCGCGCCGGACGGGTGCGCGCTGATGCAGGAGGAGATATTCGGGCCGCTGTTGCCGCTCGTGCCGTATGACACGCTCGACGACGCGATCGCGTGGATCAATGCACGGCCGCGGCCGTTGGCGCTTTATCTTTATGCCGACGATACGAGGACGGTTGAGCGTGTCACGCTTGAGACTATTGCCGGTGGCATGGCCGTTAACGAGACCTTGATGCATCTCGCCTGTGAGAGTTTGCCGTTCGGCGGGGTTGGGGCGAGTGGGATGGGGGCGTACCACGGGTATGAGGGGTTTGTTACTTTTTCGAAGATGAAACCCGTGCTCACGCAGGCGCGCTTGAATGCGCGCGGGTTGATTGCGCCACCGTATGGGAAACGCGTTAATGCGTTGTTGAAGTTGATGATGAGGTTTTGAGGTTGCCCTTGGGCAGGGTGGGGCCTCTTTTGTCTGTGTTCCTGCGGTGTTGGCCTTTCCTTGCTTTGTTATCGGTCTATTAGCGTTGCCCCTGTGCGGGGCGGCACCTACTTTCTTTGCTGCTGCAAAGAAAGTAGGCAAAGAAGACAGCTCAAACCGCCAGCTCATAAGCGGGTCCCCCGGACCGCGTGAGCTAGTGGTGCATCTGGAATCCGTGCCCTCGCACATTCCCCGCTTGTGACAAAGCCATCATCCCTCCCACTCCGCACTGCGTGCGTCGCGGATGGGTTTGCCAAGGAAACCAACGGAAACCAACGGTTTGGTCCGCGCAGCGGGCCCTCGGCTCGCCTCGGCGATGCGCTGGAACAACCAGTGGTTTTTGAATGGGGATTCGGCGCGCGTAGCGTCGCCGGAGGGATGACTGCCTTGTCACTGGTGCTGAATGTGCGGGGGCACGGATTCCAGATGCACCACTACCCTACGCGGACTGGGGGACCCGCTTATGAGCTGGCGGTTTGAGCTGTCTTCTTTGCCTACTTTCTTTGCAGCAGCAAAGAAAGTAGGTGCCGCCCCGCACAGGGGCAACGCTAATAGACCGATAAGACAACAAGGAAAGGCCAACACCGCAGAGAACACAGAAAAAAAGTGCCCCGCCCTGCCAGAAGGGCAAAACCCACACCTTCAATGCCCCGTGCCGCCAGGCACATCAGTAGCCTCGACATCAACCACATCCCCCGCGCCAGCGCCATGCCCTGTTTCGGCATCAGCCCCACTCTCGAGCCGATGCAACCAGGCCAGCAACTCGGCGACAGCCTGGTACAGCTGCGGTGGAATCCGCGCATCCAGATCCACTTGCATCAGCAGCGACACCATCTCGGGCGCTTCATGCACATAAAGCCCCGCTTCCTTGGCCCGCTGCACGATCATCTCGGCAAGCAGCCCATACCCCTTCGCGACCACACGCGGCGTGGGCTCTCCGCCATGAGCGTCATAAACGAGCGCAGCCGCGCTGCGACGATGGGTGCGGCTCATCAGATATCCCAATCGAAGTCGTCGCGCGCCGCGGTGCCCGACACCGCCGCCACGGTCGCAGCCGCGGCCGCCGACCGTGCATACGCCCCCGCCGCCTGCGCACCCGCCGCCGAGGCGCCAGCCGTCGTCGCCCCGGGCGCGCCCCCGCCGATCTCGCGAATCGTCAATCCCTGCAGATCGATCCCCGCCGCCGCGAGCCGCTGACGAAAGCCGTCCCCCTGCGTCGCAAGCCGCGCAGCACCCCGCGGGCTCGCCTGCACGCGCGCGGTCAGCCGCGTGCCGGTCAGCGTCAGTTCGGCATCGACGGTGCCGAGCGTCGGCAGCGACAGCGTCAGGCGCGTGCGCCACGGCTGGTCGTCCTCGCTCGCAAGGCCGCCGCCGCTGCGGTCCCATTCGTCGCCGTCCTGCTCGATCGTCCAGTCCAGACGCGCACCCGGCCACGCCTCGCCAGTCCAGCGAAACTGCCCGGTCGCCAGCAGATCCAGCTGCTGGCGCACGAGCGGCACCGTCGCCGGATGGACCGCCGCCGCCAGCGCCTGCGCGCTCTGCGATGCACCGGCGTCGGCCGTCTGGGACGCCGCGCCATGCAGCCCCGCGTGCGTGGACTGGCCGTTCAGGTCGGACACCGAGCTGGCCAGCAGCTCGCCCGCGACGAGTCGCGCCGCTTGCGCGGTCAGGATCGACGGCATCGCGTGCGTGGCGGCGTTGTTCTCGGCGGCGTTCGGCGTGCTGCCAGCCGGGCCGTTCGGCGCGCCGCGTGGCGTGGCCTCGGAGGCTCCGTTCGCCGAGGCGGACCACGCGCTCGGGTCGCCGGCGTCCGCACTCCAGTCGGGCGGCAATTGAGATTGCGCGACGAGCTGGTTCTGCGCCTCGTTCGCCAGCTCGGCCGGCGAACGCTGGCCGACCAGCCACGCCGCGAGATGGGCCTCGTAGAACAGGCCGCTGTCGGCGACGGTCTGTTGCAGCGCGGCCGCGAGAGCCGCGACCGGCACTTCGGTCGCGGCCACGCTCGCGGTGGTCGCAACGGTTGCGTTCGCGGCAGCGTTCGGAGCGGGATTGAGGTTGGCGGCAGCGGCGGAATCGCCGGCTGCGGAATTGGCGGCTGCGGCGCCCGCCGAATCGGTGAGCGGCAAGCTCTCGATGGCAACGTCGAGCGCCGGCGCGGCCGCCCAGATCGGCGCGCGGCCGAGCACGGCCGGGGTCGCCTCGCCGCCCGAGTGTGCGATTGCATTCAGCGTCAGCGCGACGGCCGACAGCGCGGTTTGCGCGGACGGCTGGGGCGCGGGCGTTGGGCTTACCGGTGTCGCGGGAGCCGCGGTATCGACGCCGGCCGCGCCGGTCTGCGAAGTGGTCGCGGTTCCCGGCGCGATGCTGAGCAGGCTGTCGATCCGGCTCGATAGCACCGAAGCGAGGGCCGAATCGATTCCGTTCATGCCGGTTCCTTGGTCGCATCGGCGGCAACCCGCGCGATGCTCTGATTGCTCCGATCCTTCAGACGCGTGCGGCGCGGCGCCAGCTCACGCGCCCGCCCGCACTCAGCGCGCCCCGTACAGCTCCTTCAGCACGCGCGTCGGCCGGCCGGCGAACAGCGCCGACAGATGCGCCATGCGCGGGTTCGCGAGGTCGCGGATCGCGGCGTCGTCGGCGAGGATCTGGCGGATCAGCGCGTACTTGCGCAGGCGCTCGGCCTCGTCGAGCTTGACGCCCATGTCGGCTTCGCGGAGCGCTTCGACCAGATGCCGATACTCCTCCTGCAAGTGGACCAGGTCGTTCCACAGCGCACGACGGGCCGCCATCAGCATGCGGCAGGACAGCGCGGCGACCGCTTCATAGCGGGCAAAATATTCTGCGTTCGATGTCATCTCAGGCTTTCCGCGGCTGGCTGTGCTGCCATCCGCGCGACCTCCGGGGCTATCCCGATCCATGCCTCTTCGAGCGTCGCGAGCAGACCGTCCACTTCCACGAGCATCGCCTCGCTCTGATTGATATTGGCTTCCAGTAGCCGACGCGTCATATAGCTGTACAACGCGTTCAGCCGTGCCGCGACCTGACCACCCACCTCCAGGTTGAGCGACTGCTGCAGCCCGCTTTCGATGATCCGCATCGCCTTGCTGATCGCCATGCCACGCTCGGCCACGTTGCCCTGCTGCAAATGCATGCGGCTCTGCGCGATTGCCTGCCGTGCGCCCTGGTACAACAACACAGTCAGCCGATGCGGACTCGCGCCCATCACGGATGTCTCGATACCGACACGCGCATACGCGTTGGCTCCAGCGTGACCCGGGGAAAACATCGGCGCTCCTCCTCTGATACTGACTGCGGTTAAGTCGTGGCGTGGCCGCGCGGCGCGTCGCCGCGCCGGTCGCTGACCTGTACTTTGGTTATCGGATCCGCGACGACAAAGCTTTAGGCCGGTGTAAGGGGGATCGAAGGCGCCGCTGGGCGCGCACGGGAAACGCGGCACGAAGGCCGCCGGCGCATGCGCCGGCAGCGGCTTGCCGGATCATCGGACGGGGTTGACGCAGACCTTCGGGCAGACCCGCGCAACCTCGTTCAGATCGACATCTGCGCGATGTCGTTGTACGCGGCGACCAGCTTGTTGCGCACCTGCAAGCCGAACTGGAAGCCGACGTTGGCCTTCTGCATGTCGACCATCACGTCGTTCAGCGACACGTTCGACGCACCAAGCTCGAACGCCTGCGATTCGCCGACCGCCTTCTGCTGGTCGCCGCTGATCTTGTCGAGCGAGGCCTTCAGCGCCGCCGCGAAGTTGGTGGGCGTCGCCGCGCCGGACTGCTCCGCCGCCGGGGTCGCGTCGCCGGCCGCCTGCGCCGCCATCGTCTGCATCTGTTGCAGCGCCGACGATAGCGCGTTCACGGGCATGGTCATGTTTTCTCCGTTGAATGTGCGATCGGACCGCCGGAAGGTGTACCGATCTGGATGAAAGCATAGCAGCGGCCCCTCGCGGAAAGTCCCGAAACTAGGGGGGAAACCCGGCTCTATTCAAGCAATCGGGTTGAGCGCCGCTGCGGATAATTTCAAGCGTGTAAGTCTCTGTCCGTCCGCCGAGCCCCGGCGCGGCATCACGGCAGAACGCCAAGGCATTCCCCGGAGAAACCCGACGCATGGATTCGTCAGCCAACTCGTTGATCAACCCCGACGCCCGCATGGGGCTCGCCGGCGCGCAGCCCGCGGCCGGTCAGGCCGGTAGCGGCCAGGCCGGCGGCACGGCCGACCTGGGCGGCCTCGGCGGCCTGGGAGGTATCGGCGGCAATTTCGGCCAACGTCTGTCCGGACTCGCGCAGATGCGCGGCAACCCGCGCGCGCCGCTCGTCTTCGCGGTCGCGCTGCTGATCGCGGTCGTCGCGGGCCTGTTCCTGTGGTCGCGCGCGCCGGACTACAAGGTGCTCTACAGCAATCTGTCCGACCGCGACGGCGGCTCGATCATCGCCGCTTTGCAGCAGGCCAATATCCCGTACAAGCTGTCCGACAGCGGCAGCGCGATCCTCGTGCCGGCCGAGCAGGTCCACGAGATGCGCCTGCGCCTCGCGTCGCAGGGGCTGCCGAAGAGCGGCTCGGTCGGCTTCGAACTGATGGACAACCAGAAATTCGGCATCAGCCAGTTCGACGAGCAGATCAACTATCAGCGCGCGCTGGAAGGCGAACTCGAACGCACGATCGAATCGATCTCGACCGTCAAATCGGCGCGCGTGCACCTCGCGATTCCGAAGCCGAGCGTGTTCGTGCGCGACAAGGAAGCGCCGTCGGCGGCCGTACTGGTGAACCTGTACCCGGGCCGCGTGCTCGACGAAGGCCAGGTCGTCGCGATTACGCACATGGTGGCGTCGGCGGTGCCGGAAATGCCGGTGCGCGGCGTGACGATCCTCGACCAGGACGGCAACCTGCTCACGCAGCCAACCAACGGCAGCGGGCTCGACGCGACCCAGCTGAAGTTCCGCCAGCAGATCGAGCGCAACACCCAGCAGCGCATCGACACGATCCTCGCGCCGCTGTTCGGTGCCGGCAACGCGCGCTCGCAGGTCAGCGCCGACATCGACTTCTCGCATAGCGAGCAGACTTCGGAGAAGTACGGCCCGAACGGCAATCCGCAGGACGCCGCGATTCGCAGCCAGCAGTCGAGCAGCGCCACCGAAATGTCGCAGGGCGGCGCCTCGGGCGTGCCGGGCGCACTGTCCAACCAGCCGCCGCAGCCGGCCTCCGCGCCGATCGTGGCCGGTAACGGCGCGAGCTCGGTGAGCACGACACCGGTCAGCGATCGCAAGGATTCGACCACCAACTACGAGCTCGACAAGACCGTACGCCACGTCGACCAGCCGATGGGCGGCATCCGCCGGCTGTCGGTCGCGGTGGTCGTCAATTACCTGCGGGTCGTCGATCCGAAGGGTCACGTGACGATGCAGCCGGTCAGCGCCGACAAGCTTGCGCAGATCACGCAGCTCGTGAAGGACGCGATGGGCTTCGACGCGTCGCGCGGCGACTCGGTCAACGTGGTCAACAGCGCGTTCACCACCGAGCTCGACCCGAACGCCGACCTGCCGTGGTGGCGCACGCCGGACATGCTCGCGCTGTACAAGCAGATCGCGACCTACCTCGGCATCGGCGCAGTGGCCCTGTTCCTCTACTTCGTGATGGTGAAGCCGGCGCTGCGCCGCGCGTTCCCGCCGCCGCCCGAGCCGGTCGCCGCACTGATGTCGCCGGACGAACCGGTGCTGCTCGACGGCATCCCGGCCGAGGAGCGCGAAGGCGCGGTGGTCGAAATCGAAGCAGACAGCGAGAAGCTCGCGCTCGAAAACGCGAAGCACAAATACGAGCGGAACCTGGAGTTCGCGCGCAGCATCGCGCGTCAGGATCCGAAGGTCGTAGCAACCGTCGTCAAGAACTGGGTGTCCGATGAGCGCTGAAGGCGTAGTGAAGAGCGCGCTGCTGCTGATGTCGATCGGCGAGGAAGAGGCGGCGCAGGTGTTCAAGTTCCTGGGCCCCCGTGAGGTCCAGAAGATCGGCGTCGCGATGGCCGCGCTGAAGAGCGTGACGCGCGAACAGGTCGACGAAGTGCTGCAGGAGTTCGTGCGCGAAGCCGAACAGCACACCGGCATGTCGCTCGATTCGAACGAATACATCCGCTCGGTGCTGACCAAGGCGCTCGGCGACGACAAGGCCGGCGTGATCATCGACCGGATCCTGCAGGGCAGCGACACGAGCGGCATCGAAGGCCTGAAGTGGATGGACTCGGCGGCGGTCGCGGAGCTGATCAAGAACGAGCATCCGCAGATCATCGCGACGATCCTCGTGCATCTGGACCGCGATCAGGCTTCGGAGATCGTCGCCTGCTTCACGGACCGCCTGCGCAACGACGTGCTGCTGCGGATCGCGACGCTCGACGGCATCCAGCCGGCCGCGCTGCGCGAGCTCGACGACGTATTGACGGGCCTGCTGTCCGGCAGCGACAACCTGAAGCGCAGCCCGATGGGCGGCATCCGCACGGCGGCCGAGATTCTCAACTTCATGTCGAGCAACCACGAGGAAGGCGTCATTGAAAACGTACGCCAGTACGACGCGGAACTTGCGCAGAAGATCATCGATCAGATGTTCGTGTTCGAGAACCTGCTCGACCTTGAAGACCGAGCGATCCAGCTGCTGCTGAAGGAAGTCGAATCCGAGGCGCTGATCATCTCGCTGAAGGGCGCGCCGCCCGCGCTGCGTCAGAAGTTCCTGTCGAACATGTCGCAGCGCGCGGCCGAGTTGCTCGCCGAAGACCTCGACGCACGTGGCCCGGTGCGCGTATCCGAGGTCGAGACGCAGCAGCGCCGCATCCTGCAGATCGTGCGCAACCTCGCCGAAAGCGGACAGATCGTGATCGGCGGCAAGGCGGAAGATGCATATGTCTGATCCGAACGCCCCGGCAAAGGAAAGCCTCTCGGCCTACCAGCGCTGGGAGATGGCGTCGTTCGATCCGGCCCCACCGGCGCCACCGCCGGCCGAGCCCGAGTTCGACGAGCGCGCGTTCGAAGCCGAACTCGAGCGCCGCCGCGACGCCGCGCATGCGCAGGGCGTCGCGACCGGTCATGTGGCCGGCCAAGCGCTCGGCTACCAGGCGGGTTACGACCAGGGGCATGCGCAGGGTTTCGCGCAGGGTCAGACCGAGGCGCGCGAGGAAGCGATGCGGCTCGCCGCGCTGGCTGAAACCTTCAAGAGCGCGCTCGATGGCGCGCAGCACGCGATTTCCGAAACGCTGGTCGCGCTCGCGCTCGACATCGCGCAGCAGGTCGTGCGCCAGCACGTGCAGCACGACCCGACCGCGCTGATCGCGGCCGCGCGCGAGGTGCTCGCGGCCGAGCCCGCGCTCTCCGGCGCGCCGGCGTTGATCGTGAGTCCTGCTGATCTGCCGGTCGTCGAGGCGTATCTGCTCGAAGAGTTGCAAACCCGCGGCTGGACCGTGCGCACCGATGCTTCGGTGGAGCGCGGCGGTTGCCGTGCGCAGGCCGGCACCGGCGAAGTCGACGCCGGCATCGACACGCGCTGGCAGCGCGTCGCCGCCGCGCTCGGCAAGGTGAGCACGTGGTGAAGCCGACACTCGACGAGATCCGCGCGAGCGACCTGACGCCGCTCGAACGCGAGCTCGCGTTGGCGTCGTTCGGCGCCGAGGCTCTGGCCGATGCCGAGTCGGCCAGCGCCGACGAATCCGCGGATTCCACACCGCACGCTGCGGCGGGCGCGCATCCCGTGACAGGCGTGGCGGCGAGCCGCGAGTCCGCCTCGACGGACCACGCCGTGCGTGCCGCTTCGACCGCTCACGCTCCGCGCGTGCCGTCCTACGATCCCGCGCTCGACATCAATCCCCATATGCAGGCGTGGCGCGGCCAGCTCGACGCGCTGCGCGCGCGCAACGCGATCGCCAAGCCGCTGCGCGCGTGCGGGCGTCTGACGCGCGCGGCCGGTCTCGTGCTCGAAGCGGTCGGCCTGCGTCTGTCGGTCGGCGCCGAAGTGATGATCGAGCTGCCGCCCGGCAGTTCGCTGCCGATGGCCGAAGCCGAAGTGGTCGGTTTCTCCGGCGACAAGCTGTTCCTGATGCCGACCACCGAAGTGATCGGCCTGTTGCCCGGCGCACGCGTCTATCCGCTCGAAAGCGCGCCGATCGCCGATCCGCTCGCGGGCGCGAAGCGTCTGCCGGTCGGCTGGGAACTGCTCGGCCGCGTGCTCGACGCATCGGGCCGGCCGCTCGACGGGCTCGGCCCGCTCGGCACGCGAACCGACGCACCGCTGTCCGCGCCGGTCATCAATCCGCTCAATCGCGAGCCGATTCACAAGGTGCTCGACGTCGGCGTGCGCGCGATCAACTCGCTGCTGACCGTCGGCCGTGGGCAACGCATGGGGCTGTTCGCGGGCTCGGGCGTCGGTAAATCGGTGCTGCTCGGCACGATGGCGCGCTACACCAGCGCCGAGGTGATCGTGATCGGGCTGATCGGCGAACGCGGCCGCGAAGTGAAGGAATTCATCGAACAGATTCTCGGCGAGGAAGGTCTGGCGCGTTCGGTCGTGATCGCCGCGCCGGCCGACGTGTCGCCGCTGTTGCGGATGCAGGCCGCCGCGTACTCGACGTCGCTCGCCGAATTCTTCCGCGACCAGGGCAAGCACGTGCTGCTGCTGATGGACTCGCTGACCCGCTACGCGATGGCGCAGCGCGAGATCGCGCTCGCGATCGGCGAGCCGCCCGCGACCAAGGGTTATCCGCCGTCGGTGTTCGCGAAGCTGCCGGCGCTGGTCGAGCGCACCGGCAACGGGCCGGCGGGCGGCGGCTCGATCACCGCGTTCTACACGGTGCTGACCGAAGGCGACGACCAGCAGGACCCGATCGCCGACTCGGCGCGCGCGATTCTCGACGGCCATATCGTGCTGTCGCGCTCGCTCGCCGAAGCCGGCCACTACCCCGCGATCGATATCGAAGCGTCGATTAGCCGGGCAATGACCGCGCTGATCGACGATAACCATCTGAATAAAACGCGTATGTTCAAGCAGATGCTGTCGCGCTATCAGCGCAACCGCGATCTGATCAACGTCGGTGCGTATTCGAGCGGGCGCGACGCGGTGCTCGATCGCGCGATCGCCCTGTATCCGCGGATGGAAGCGTTCCTGCAACAAGGCTTTCGTGAGTGCGCGAACTTCCAGCCGAGCGTCGACATGCTGAACGCGCTGTTTGCTTAGCCCCGAGGAGGCTGACGATGTCGAAACACTTTCCGATCAAGACACTGATCGGTCTCGCGCAGGACGACGTGGACGCCGCCGCGCAGCGGCTCGGCCGCGCGCAGCGCGAGCGCAACGACGTGCAGGCGCAACTCGATGCACTGGTGCAGTACCGCAACGAATACTACGCGCGCTTCACCGAGAGCGCGCAGTCGGGCATGCCGGCCGGCAACATGCGCAACTTCCAGGCGTTCCTCGACACGCTCGACGCCGCGATCGAGCAGCAGCGCAACCTGCTCGCGGCGGCGAGCGCCCGGGTCGAGATGGCGAAGCCCGACTGGCAGCGCCAGAAGCAGAAGCTCGGCTCGTACGAAGTGCTGCAGGCGCGCGGCGAGGCAGCCGAGGCGAAGGTCACCGCGCGCCGCGAGCAGCGCGACGCCGACGAATTCGCCGCGCGCAGTCTGCGCATGCGTACCGACGGCGCGTGAGGCGTTGCCTCACGGCTAAGGCCCGACGGTATCCCCGTTTGACAGGTTCACAGGATTCCTTATGTCGCTTCTTTCACAGATCGGCTCCCAGTTGAGCACGCTGCTCGACACGAGCGGCAATGGGTCGAGCAACGCGGCCGCGAGCGCCGCGGTCAACTCGAGCGCGTTCGCGCAGACCCTGCAGCAAAGCATCGACCAGCAGAACAGCGCGAATCAGCAGCAGGCGAGTTCCGCGACGGCGTCGCAACCCCAGCCGCCGGGCGCGCCCAGTGCGCCGCCGGCCTCCCCCGCGCCCGCGCAGCAGAGCGCGAGCAGCAGCCAGAACGGTAGTGGCACGTCGAACAGCGGGTCGAGCAGCGACGCGTCGTCCACGACGTCGACGTCACAAACGCAGCAGGCTTCGAACAGCCAGACGAGCACGACGCAAGCGAAGCAGAAGGACACCAGGGCGCAGACCGACGCCGGCGCGCTCGCCGCCGCGGCGGCTGCCGCCCAGGCTCAGGCGCAAGCGCAGGCACAGGCCGTTGCCAACAATGCCGACGCGAACGCGGCCACCACGACCGATGCCGCCAGCGCCGCCGCCGGCACGGTAAGCGCGCTGGCCGGCACGGCCGCGAGCGCGCTCACGGCCACGGTGGCGAGCAGGAAAGGCGCGGTCGATCCGAAGTCGCTGCAGGATGCGTTGCAGAGTGCGCTGTCCGCGCTGTCGAGCGGCCAGGGCGCGGTGCCCGCGGCCGCGAAAGCCGCGAGCGTATCGAGCGCGGCAGGCGGATTGGGCAACACGAAGAGCGGCCTGAACGGCACGTCGGACGGCAAGACGCTCGGCAACGGCCTGTTCGGCGATGCCAAGGGGACCTCGACCGGCCACACGACGCTGACGACGGCGACGGCCGCCGCGACTGCGCTGGCCGATCCATCGGTGGCGAAGTCGGCCGCCGATGCGCTGAGCGCCGCGGCCGCGACGAGCGGCCAGGCGGACACCCTCGCATCGGCGCGCAGTGCGTCGGATGCGGCGAACGCCGCGCTGGCCGCGACGCAGGCGGCAGCGAGCGCCGCGAGCACGACGGCGGCGGTGCAGAGCACCGGCAACGCGAGCGCGGCCGCCGCCGCGAACGCGCTGACGCCGCAGGTCGGCACGAGCGACTGGGAAGACGCGCTGGGCCAGAAGGTGGTGTTTTTGTCGAATGCGCATTCGCAGAGTGCGGAGTTGACGCTCAATCCGAAGGATCTGGGACCGCTGCAGGTCGTGCTGCAAGTGGCGGATAACCATGCGCATGCGCTGTTCGTTTCGCAGCACCAGTCGGTGCGGGAGGCGGTCGAGGCGGCTTTGCCGAAGCTTCGCGAGGCGATGGAGTCCAATGGGATTGGGCTTGGCAGTGCGAGTGTGAGTGATGGGTTTGCGCGGCAAAGCGGACAGCAGCAGCAGAGTGCTGGCGCGGGCGGGGCTAATGGGAAAGGGGGCGGTGGTGGTGGTAGCGCCCTTGCAGGGGACAGCTCGGTGGACTCCGGTGATTTAGTTGCTGGTGTTGCCGTGCGGCAGCAGGTTGGATTAGTCGATACGTTTGCCTAGAGCGAGGCTGGGCGCTTTTTTTCGTTGTTCTAGCCTTCTTGGCCTTTCCTTGTTGTCTTATCGGTCTATTAGCGTTGCCCCTGTGCGGGGCGGCACCTACTTTCTTTGCTGCTGCAAAGAAAGTAGGCAAAGAAGACAGCTCAAACCGCTAACTCTTAAGCGGGTCCCCCAGTCTGCCTGGGGTAGTGGTGCATCTGGAATCCGTGCTCCCGCACATTCAGCACCCGTGACAAGGCCGTCATCCCTCCGGCGACGCTACGCGCGCCGAATCCCCCCTCAAAAACCACCGGTTGTTTCAGCGCATCGCGGAGACGCAGCCGACGGCCTCCCGCTGCGCGGGCCAATTCATTGGTTTCCCTGGCAAACCCGTCCGCGACGCACGTAGTGCGGAGTGGGAGCTGATGATGGCTTTGTCACCAGAGCGGAATGTGCGGGGGCACGGATTCCAGATGCACCACTACCTCACGCGGTCCGGGGGACCCGCTTATGAGCTGGCGGTTTGAGCTGTCTTCTTTGCCTACTTTCTTTGCAGCAGCAAAGAAAGTAGGTGCCGCCCCGCACAGGGGCAACGCTAATAGACCGATAACAGAGCAAGGAAAGGCCAACACCGCAAAGAACACAGACAAAAGAGCCCCCACCCTGCCCAACGGCAACAAAAACCAAAAGAAAGATCCAGTTCAACGATAAAAAAACAGCCAAAAACCTGAGATAGCCAGAAATAGCCCTTCTTTTCGACCCATAGCGCCGCAGGCAAATCAACAACAATCACCCTAACCCTTACTAGGCTAGCAACAAGCTAGCAAACCAAATGGCTACCACGACCGCCCCGCAACAAGCCGCGCCCGCCTCGCCGGGCCCCATGAAGCGCATCATCCTGATCGTCCTCATTGCGCTGATCGCCGCGGGCGGCGCCGGAGCCGGCGTGTGGTTCTTCATGTCGAAGCGCGCACCCGTCGCCGTATCGGCCGAAGCCGCGCCGGCGCCGTCCGCCGTGCCGCTGTTCTTCCCGCTCGAATCGATGACCGTCAACCTCCAATCGGACGACGGTCAGCAACACTTCCTGCGCATCGGCCTCACGCTGAAGCTCGGCGACGCCGCCACCCAGCAGGCGCTCACCGATCACATGCCGGAAGTGCGCAGCCGCATCCTGCTCGCGCTGTCGAACAAGCACCCCGAAGAGCTCGCGCCGCTCGAAGGCAAGCGCGCGCTCGCCGAAGAGCTGAAGACGCTGATCGTCGAGCCGACCGAAAAGGGCGCCGGACCGATCCGTGTGCAGGACGTGCTGTTCACCGAGTTCGTCGTGCAGTGACGTGACGTTCGCCAGCACCGCCATCATCAATCGCCAAGGGACGCACGAGGAATAAGCAATGGGCCACGAAGAGTTCATGTCCCAGGAGGAGGTCGATGCCCTTCTGAAGGGCGTCACCGGCGAATCCGACACGGAATCCGAGCAAGGCGACCGCACGGGCGTACGCCCGTACAACATCGCGACGCAGGAACGCATCGTCCGTGGCCGGATGCCGGGCCTCGAAATCATCAACGACCGTTTCGCGCGTCTGTTGCGCGTCGGCATTTTCAACTTCATGCGGCGCTCGGCGGAAATCTCCGTCGGCCCGGTGAAAGTGCAG
Source organism: Paraburkholderia sp. UYCP14C (assembly GCF_004197395.1). GTDB lineage: Bacteria > Pseudomonadota > Gammaproteobacteria > Burkholderiales > Burkholderiaceae > Paraburkholderia. The sequence goes on from NZ_SELS01000020.1 coordinate 90,754, forward strand.
AAGTACAGCGAATTCACGCGCAATCTGCCGATCCCGACCAACCTGAACCTGGTCCACGTGAAGCCGCTGCGCGGCACGTCGCTGTTCGTGTTCGATCCGAACCTCGTGTTCTTCGTGGTCGACAACCTGTTCGGCGGCGACGGCCGTTTCCATACGCGCGTCGAAGGACGCGATTTCACGCAGACCGAGCAGCGCATCATCACCAAGCTGCTCAATCTGACGTTCGAGCACTACACGGCGTCGTGGAAAAGCGTGCGCCCGCTGCAGTTCGAATACGTGCGCTCGGAAATGCACACGCAGTTCGCCAACGTCGCGACGCCGAACGAAATCGTCATCGTCACGCAGTTCTCGATCGAGTTCGGCTCGACGGGCGGCACGCTGCACATCTGCATGCCCTACTCGATGATCGAGCCGATCCGCGACGTACTGTCCTCGCCGATCCAGGGCGAGGCGATGGACGTCGACCGGCGCTGGGTGCGCGTGCTGTCGCAGCAGGTGCAGGCGGCCGAAGTGCAGCTGACCGCCGACCTCGCGCAGGTGCCGGTCACGTTCGAACAGATCCTGAACATGCGCAAAGGCGATGTTCTGCCGATCAACATCCCCGAGCACATCACCGCCAAAGTCGACGGCGTGCCGGTGATGGAATGCGGCTACGGAATTTTCAATGGTCAGTACGCGTTGCGGGTCCAGAAGATGATCAGCGCAGCCGACACGATGAAGGAAGGTGGATATGAGTGAACTGAACTCAAAGCCCGAGAGCGATCTCGCGGCAGCCGAGCAACTCGCCGCCGGCGCGCTGTCCGCCGCGGACGACGACGCGGGGATGGACGACTGGGCCAGCGCGCTCGCCGAGCAGAACGGCAACGCCGAAATCAACCCGGCCGCGGGCGGTGTGTTCCAGCCGCTGTCGAAGGTCGAGCCGACCACGACGCACAACGACATCGACATGATCCTGGACATCCCCGTCCAGATGACCGTCGAACTCGGCCGCACCAAGATCGCGATCCGCAATCTGCTGCAGCTCGCGCAAGGCTCGGTCGTCGAACTCGACGGCATGGCCGGCGAGCCGATGGACGTGCTCGTCAACGGCTGCCTGATCGCCCAGGGCGAAGTGGTGGTCGTCAACGACAAGTTCGGCATCCGGCTGACCGACATCATCACGCCGTCCGAACGCATCCGGAAACTGAATCGATGAAACGTTTGGCAGGTCGCGGCGGGTTGCCCGCGTCGCGCAAGCTTTTGTCGCGGGCCGTGAACAAGGTGCTGGCAGCGTGCGCAACGGTGTTCTCTGCGTCCACCGCCGCGCACGCCGCCGACATGAACGCGGTCAACAACGCCGCGAAAATCGCGTCGGGTGTCGGCGCGGGCAGCGCGGTGCCGGCGCTCGGCGTCGGCGCGGTGCTGCAAACCTTCGTCGGGCTCGCGGTCGTGATCGGCCTCGTGTTCGGCTGCGCGTGGCTCGCGCGACGCTTCGGCCTGCAACCGGGCCAGCGCGGGGGCCTCGTGAAGACGGTCGGCGGCGCTTCGCTCGGCGGCAAGGAGCGCGTCGCGGTCGTCGAGATCGGCGATACCTGGCTCGTGCTTGGCGCCGCGCCCGGCAACGTGCGGCTGCTGCATACGATGCCGGCGGGATCCGCCGCGGCCGATGCGCTCGCCGCTTCGCCCGCACCGCTCGCCGGCACCTTTGGTCAACGCTTTCGCGACGCCCTGAAGGGTGAAGTGGGCAAACGTTTCAACGCGCACGGCGGCGGGGATCGGTGATGCAGGTCAGTTTCAGGCAGTCAGGCTGGTTCTTCACGCTCACGCGCCGGGTGGCGCGGGCGCTCCCCACAGTGCTTCGACTCGCGCTGCCGGCACTGCTGTTCGCGCTGCCCACGCTATCGTTCGCGCAAACCGCCGGCCTGCCGGCCTTCACGACGAGCCCCGGCCCGAACGGCGGCACGACCTACTCGCTGAGCGTGCAGACGATGCTGCTGCTCACGATGCTGTCGTTCCTGCCCGCGATGGTGCTGATGATGACGAGCTTCACGCGCATCGTGATCGTGCTGTCGCTGCTGCGCCAGGCGCTCGGCACGACCACCACGCCGCCGAACCAGGTGCTCGTCGGCCTTGCGCTGTTTCTGACGTTGTTCGTGATGTCGCCGGTGCTCGACAAGGCCTATAACGAAGGCTACAAGCCGTTCTCGGAAGGCACGATTTCGATGGACCAGGCGGTGTCGCGCGGCGTCGCGCCGTTCAAGACCTTCATGCTGCGTCAGACCCGCGAAAGCGACCTCGCCCTCTTCGCGCGCATCTCGCACGCGGCGCCGATGCAGGGGCCCGAAGATGTGCCGCTGTCGCTGCTGGTGCCGTCGTTCGTGACGAGCGAGCTGAAGACCGGCTTCACGATCGGCTTCACGATCTTCATCCCGTTCCTGATCATCGACATGGTGGTCGCGAGCGTGCTGATGTCGATGGGCATGATGATGGTGTCGCCGGCGACGATTTCGCTGCCGTTCAAGCTGATGCTGTTCGTGCTCGTCGACGGCTGGCAGTTGCTGCTCGGCTCGCTCGCGCAGAGCTTCGTCTGAGCTTTTTCGACTCCTCGTTCTCCAGGCACTCACGATGACACCCGAAGCAGTCATGACACTGGCCCACCAGGCCATGTACATCGGCCTCATGATGGCGGCCCCGCTGTTGCTCGTCGCGCTCGTCGTCGGTCTACTGGTGAGCCTGTTCCAGGCGGCCACCCAGATCAACGAAACCACGCTGTCGTTCATCCCGAAGCTGCTCGCCATCGCGCTTACGCTGGTGATCGCCGGGCCGTGGATGCTGACCACGATGCTCGACTATCTGCGCCACACGATCACCAGCATTCCGACGCTCGTCAACTGAGCGCCGCCGGCACGTCGACGCGCTTGCGCTCTCTCCTCCCCGCTCCATGTTCACGGTCACCTACGCGCAACTGAACGTCTGGCTGACCGCGTTCCTGTGGCCGTTCGCGCGCATCGCCGCGCTGATCGCGACCGCACCGGTGTTCGGCAACACGTCGCTGCCCTCGCGCGTGAAGATCGGCCTTGCCGCGTTCACGACGATCATCGTCGCGCCGACGATCGGCGCGCTGCCGCAGGTCACCGTGTTTTCCGCCGCGGGGGTGTGGATTCTCGTCAACCAGTTCCTGATCGGCATCGCGCTCGGCGTGACGATGCAGGTCGTGTTCCAGGCGATCGACGCGACCGGCTACTTCATCGGCCTCGGCATGGGCCTCGGCTTCGCGACCTTCTTCGACCAGCAGGCGACCGGCTCCGGCGTCGTGATCTCACGCTACATGACGACGATCGCGACGCTGGTGTTTCTCGCCGTCGACGGTCATCTGCAGATGATCGCCGCGCTCGTGACGACGTTCCAGTCGGTGCCGGTGTCGGCGAACCTACTCGCGCCGCATGGCTGGCAGGCGCTCGCGAACTGGGGCGGCTCGATCTTTTCCGCGGGGCTGCTGCTGTCGTTGCCGGTCGTCGTCGCGCTGCTGATCGCGAACCTCGCGCTCGGCATTCTGAATCGCGCGGCGCCGCAAATCGGAGTCTTCCAGATCGGCTTTCCGCTGACGATGCTGGTGGGCCTGCTGCTCGTGCAGCTGATGCTGCCGAACATGATCCCGTTCTTCGTGCGGCTGTTCGATGGCGGCATCGATCAGATGGGGCGGATCGCGGCGGGGCTCAGATAGCGCCGCGCAAGTCTCGAACCGCGGACGTAAAAAAACCGGCTCGCGCCGGTTTCTTTCTTTGAGCCGCCGCAGCGGCATCAGTTGTTGATGTACTGGAACAGCGACATGTTCTGGATCTTCACGAACGCTTGCTGCGATGCCTGCAACGCGGCCTGCGTCAGCGTGTACTTGCTGATCGCGGAGACCATGTCGGTCTGGGTCAGGTCCGCGAGATTGCTTTGCGTTTGCAGCGAGTTGGTCTGCGTGACCGTTTGCAGCGCCTTGACTTCCTGCTCGCGGCCGCCCACCGATGCCTGCACCCCGGTGACGTTGTCCAGCGTGTTGCCAAGCTGCGACACGCCCGTATTCAACGCGTTCTGCAGCGTCGCCGCGGCCGCAGCGTTGCCGCTCACCGGCTGCTGGAGCGCAGCGATCATCGCGTTCAGGTTCGCGAACACGTTGGTGCCCGCCTGGTTGGCCGGCTGCACCGTGAATTTGTCGTTGGCGGCCGGCGTGCCGGTGATTTCGACAGTCTGACCCGCGATCGTGATGTCCGCGCCCGCCGTGTACGGCTGCGCCGTACCCGCGACCCCGGTCGTCGTGTCGGTGACCGTGTAGGTGAGCGAGCTGCCGCTGCCGCTGAACTGGATCTGGTACGAGTCCGCGTTGCCCGCGTTGGTGGGATCGTTGACCGACACCGAGCCGATCACGCCGCTGCCGGTATTGGCCGAGTTGCCCGAGGCGATCGGCTGCGCGTTGGTCGCGCCGACGCTCATGAACACCGACAGCCCATTGTCGCCGGTCGCGACCGAGTTGCTTTCGGTGACCTGCACGGTGCGCGAGCCGGTGTCGCCCGTGTAGGCGACGTTGCCGGCCGCATCGGTCGTGAAGGCCTGAGTTGAATTCTGGAAGCCGGCGAACAGCGCATTGCCCGTGCTGTCGGTCGAATTGGCGTAGGTGACGAGCTGATCGCGCAGCGTGGTCAGTTGCGCGGCGATCGCGGTGCGGTCGGCGTCGTTCAAACCGCCGTCGCCCGCGCGCAGGGCCAGCGTATTCGCGCTTTGCAACGTCGTGATGACGCCGGAGAGCGTCGAGTCCTCGGCCCCCAACGACGACAACGCCGCGTTCTGGTTCGTCGTGTACTGCGACAGCGCGGACGCCGTCGAGCTGAGCTGCACGGCCTGCGCGGCGCCGAGCGGATTGTCGGCGGGCGTGGTCAGGCTCTGGCCGCTCGAGATTTCCTGATAGATCTGCGACAACTGAGCCTGCTGATTGCTCATGTTCGCGACGTTCATGCCGAAGTATTGCTGGGTCGAAATTCGCATGGTTCAACGCCTTACGAGAAGATGCCAAGCAAAGTCTGGAACAGCGTCTGCGCGGTCTGGATGACCTTGCTGTTGGCCTGATAGAGCTGCTGGTACTGAAGCAGGTTGGCCGCTTCTTCATTGATGTTGACGCCCGACACCGACTGCTGCGCCGACGTGATCTGCGTGACGAGCGTGCTTTGCGCGGTCGCCGACGTCTGGATCTGCGTGGTCTGGTTGCCGATGGTGTTCACGTAGCTCGCGTACGCGCCCGTCAGCGTCGCGGTGCCGCCGTTGAGCACCTGCGCCGACGTCAGCTTCGACAGCAGTTGCGCGTTGCGGCCGTCGTTGCTCGCGCCGGTGTTCGGTCCGATCGTGAACGAGTCGCCGCTGGCGGGCGTGCCGCTGATCGTGACCGTGACGTTGTTCATCACGCCCGCGCTCGTCGCATTGGTCGGGTTGGTGATCGTCAGGGTCGCACCCGAGCTCGGCGAGTACGGCACCGCGGTCGTCGTCGCGCTGATCGTGTACGAAGTCGACGGCGAGCCGGCGACCGTCACCACCGAGCCGACCGGGAAGCCGGTCAGGCCGGTGCCCGCGGTGTAGGTGATCGTCGAGGTGCTGGTCGGTGCGCTGTAGCCGGCCGATACCGTGCCTTGCGAAACCGTCATGCTGCCGGTGTTCGACGTCGACGCCGTCGCGAGCACCGGCGCCGCGGCCGCGATCGACGAGGCCGAGGTGGTGGTCAGCGCGAAGCCGTTCAGCGCGCCGCGGGTCGGCTCGACCGAGAACGAGTCGCCGGCCTTCATCGTGCCGCTCGCGACCGAAAACTGCAGGCCGCCGATCGGGTTGTTCAGGTTCGCCGCCGAGCCGACGATGCTGCCGGTCTGGTTGTCGGTCAGCGTGTAGGCGGTGCCGTTGTACGACAGCGTGTAGTCGCTCGTGGTCGGCTGGGCCGCGTTCGCGAACGAGACGCCGAGCGTCGCGTTGCCGGTGTTCTGCGGGTTCGCGTACACGGTCGGCGAGCCGACCGTGAACAGCGCGCCGCCGGCGGTGCCGTTCAGCGTGATGCCGAGCTCGTTCTGCGCGTTGACCTGCGCGGCGAAGCTGGTCGCGATCGCGCCGAGTTGCGCCTCGGCCGGATCGAGCGTTTGCGAGCGGAATTGCAGCAGGCCGCCGAGCGTGCCGCCGGACACGCTCGTGTCGGACAGCGTCAGCGGGGTCGGCGCCGGCTTCGCGCCGGCCTGGCCGAGATACTGGACCGACAGCTCGCTCGGGTCGCTCGTCGAGGTCGCCGTGCCGAGGTTGAAGCTGTTGCCCGCCAGCACGAGCGGCTGCCCGCTCGACATGAACAGGCTATAGCTGCCGTTGTCCTGCACGACCGATACGCCGATCAGTTGGGACAGATTCGACACCGCCTGGTCGCGTTCGTCGAGCAGCTGGTTCGGCGGCTGGCCCTGGTTGCTCGCCTGCGTGATCTGCGTGTTCAGCGATGCGATCTGCGCGGTATAGGTGTTGATCTGCGTGACCGAGTTGCTCAATTGCGTATTGACGCTCGAGCGCAACTGGTCGTACTGCTGGCCTGCCGCGTTGATCTGGTTCGCGAGCGTCTGCGCGTCGCTGATCGCGGTCTGCCGCGTCGACACGCTCGACGCGTTGTTGGCGACGTTCTGCAGGCCCGAGAAGTAACCGTTGATCGCGCTCGCAATCCCCGTGGTCGGACTGCCGACGAGGTTGTTGAGCTCGGTGATCATCGTGTTGTACGCGGTGAGCGAGCTGCTTGTCGACTGCGCGTTGTTCAGCTCGGTCGTCAGATACTGGCTGTACGCGCGCGTCACAGTGTCGGTGGAGACGCCCATCGGCAGGTAGCCGGAGCCGGTGTACGTGCCGCCCGTCTCCGAATACACCGGGGTTTCCATCGTGTAGCCGGGTGTCGACGCGTTGCTGATGTTTTCACCGGCCGTCGTCAAACCCCATTGGGCTGCCTGGAGTCCGCTGAGGCCGATAGTCAAGAGATTGCTGGACATGCGTCATCCTGAAGGGCGGCATCGCAGACATGCCACCGCGTTAGTGGAACATCCTCTTTAACGGCCCGCCGTGCGAAAAATTGAGGGCCATTCCACTTCGTTTGCGCTCGCTGCGCGGTCGCCTCCGACGCGAGTGCAACGTTTGCTTCGCCAGTCAAAACGTTCGCGCGGCGCCGTGCGTCATGCGCACGGCGCCGCGCGTCAACTCGGTGCTCAGCGCGACAGCGAGCGGCGCTTCATTTCGAGCTGCGTGATCAGCCGCTGCAGCGTGTTTTCCGCGCTGCCCGGCAGCGTCAGGAAACGGAAGCCGAGCTGATAGCGCTGCGTACCATTCGGCATCGCGAGCGAGCGATGCGACACGAGTTGCAGATCCAGCGACAAACGGCCCAGCGCGCCGAGCTTGAGTTCGCAGTCCATCAGGCGCGCGCCCATCGGTAGTTCGGCGACGCGCAGGTCGGTCGTGCGCATGCCGACGCCACCGAGCGACAGGTCGTGCACCTCGAAGCGGAACGTGTCGCCGTCGGGCAGCCGGCCGGTACAGGTGTACGGGTCGAGAATCGGCGCGGCGACGCGGAAGTACTCGCGGCGCTGCACGTAGAACAGCACCTCGGGGAAGTCGGCCTCGAAGGCCGGCAGTCCCTCGAAGCGCGTTTCGCGCGGCGTCGTGGTCGAGAAGTCGACGCGCACGCCGTCGGGCGACGCGTGGAACTGGCAGCGCGGTGCGCTGAGCAGCCCCGCGTTCTGATCGGGGAGCGCGCCCCAATCGAAAGTGAAAGTACGCTCGCGCACGTCGACGTCGAGCAGACGCGTGACGAGCTGGCCGCCCGCATATTCGACGGTGAGGAAATCGCCGCGGTTGACGAGATTGCGCAGCTGCACGCCGATTTCCAGCGGGTTGCGGCGGCCGAAATCGGGAACGCCATCGTCTTGCGTGGCGTGCGGGTGACCGTTCGTGTCAGTCAGGCCGTTCGACTGGTTCATATCCATGGGCTTGCCGGTAAGCATGTTCTTGCGGGCACGTGCCTGGGCCTGGCCATTGACTCTGAGGGTCTTCATGCAAAGCCGCAACACGCGCGTTCGACCGGACCTTACAGCGCTGTTCCGGTATCGGGTCTAACTCGTTAGCGGCAGCATCGAGCGAAAATTTAGGGGCTCAATTTAAATATTCGCCGGAAATTTCACGCAAACGTTAAAACCGTATCCGCCCCATTTTCCACGATTTTGGTGACGCGGTATTTTATGCCGCTTCTTTCTGATGTCTTTTTGTCGCCGCGGCTTTTATACCGAATTTACCGGTAACGTTTAAACCGCATTGAATTTCATCCGGTCGCGGAACGGCCAACCGCCTGCTCGCGGCCGCACCTTCTCCGTCTCTCCTGCACGTGAGCCCATCACGTGCATTATTTTTAATCAGCCCATTTTCTGCATGATCGACATCAGCTTTTTCGCGTAATGCGGATCGGTCGCATAACCGGCGCGCTGCATGCCGTTGGCAAAACCGTTCACGTCGCGCGACGAATTGATCACCTGCGCGTAACGCGGATTGCTCTTCAACACGCTCGCGTAATCGGTCATCGCTTCCTCGTACGAGTCGTACGCGCGGAATTTCTCGACCGTGCGATGCGGCTTGCCGTTCACGTATTCGGTCGTGACCGTCGACACAGTCTTGCCGGTCCAGTCGTTACCCGCCTTGATGCCGAACACGTTGTGGCTCGTCGAGCCGTCGGCCTTCTTGATCTCGCTCTTGCCCCAGCCCGATTCGAGCGCCGCCTGACCGATGATGAAGCGCGCCGGAATGCCGGTCGCCGCGCTCGCGGCCTGTGCCGGCGCGGCGAGCTTGTCGACGAACGCGTCGACCTTCGGCGAGCTGCCGTCGCCGCGCACCGGCGGCGTCAATGCGCTATTGGCGGAGTAGGCCCGGCCCATCGCGAGCTGGCCGTTTGCCGCGGCATTGCCGTAGGCGCGCGCGAGCGCGTTCAACGCCGCGCTCTGGCCTTCGTCGCCGCCGCCGCTGCCGCCACCGAACGCGTTGGCCATGCCGGCGAGACCACCCGCCGCGCCCGTGCCGTTCGCGCCCCCCGCCTGCATGCCCTGGTTGCGCATCAGCTGCTTGAGCATCGCGTCGGCGACGCCGATGCCCTTCTTCGACAGCTGCTGCGCCATCTGCTGATCCATCATCGACGTGAAGGTCGCCGTGTCGTGCGAATCGAACGGACCATCCTGCGGCGTCGCGTCGCGCATGCTCTTCAGCATCATCTGCGTGAACACGGCGTCGAACTGCTGCGCGGCCATCTTCATGCCCGCCTGCGGCGAGGTCTTCGCCTGCGCGCTCAGCGCGCCGAAGCCCTGCACGTCGAGCGCGAAGCGGCTGGTCAGGTCGTTCGCGGAGTTGACGCTATTGGTCGGATCCGAATTCATCTGCCGTGCTCCTTAGATGATTTCCAGGTCGGCGCGCAACGCACCGGCTGCTTTCATAGCCTGCAGGATCGACATCAGATCCGCGGGCGTCGCGCCGAGCGCATTGAGCCCCTTCACCACTTCGGCGAGATTCGCACCGGCGTTCACGAGTTTCAGCGCGCCGTTGTCCTGCTTCATCTGGATCTGCGACTGCTGCGCGACCACGGTGCGGCCGTTCGAGAACGCGCCCGGCTGGCTCACCACCGGCTGCGTATTGATCACGACCGACAGATTGCCGTGCGCGACCGCGCAGTTCTGCAGCGTGACCATCTGGTTCATCACGATCGAGCCGGTGCGGGCGTTCAGGATCACCTTCGCGGCCGCCTGCGCGGGCCGCACTTCCAGGTTTTGCAATTGCGCCATGAACGAGACCTGCTGCTGCGCGTCGGCCGGCGCGCGCAGCTGGATCGTGCGGCCGTCGAGCGCGGTCGCGGTGCCGCTGCCGAACGCGTTGTCGATCGCCGCGACGACGCGCTGCGTGGTGTCGTAATCCATGTCGTTCAGGTCGAGCTGCATCGTGCCCGCCTGCGATACCGAGGTCGGCACCGAGCGCTCGACGATCGCGCCGCTGGTGATACGCCCCGCCGCGAGCTGGTTGACCTGCACCTTGCTGCCGTTGGCGCTCGCGCCCGCGCCGCCCACCGCGACGTTGCCCTGGCCGAGCGCATACACCTGGCCGTCGGCGCCCTTGAGCGGCGTGAGCAGCAGCGTGCCGCCGCGCAGGCTCTTCGCATTGCCGAGCGACGACACGGTGATGTCGATCGCTTCGCCCGGCCGCGCGAACGGCGGCAGCACCCCGGTCACCATCACGGCGGCGACGTTCTTCAGCTGGATGTTCGACAGCGACGACTGAGAGTTGCTCGAACCCGCCGCCTGGTTGTTGATCGAGATGCCGAGGTTCGCGAGCATGTTCGCGAGCGTTTGCGTCGTGAACGGCGTTTGCGTGGTCTGGTCGCCGGTGCCGTCGAGGCCGACCACGAGGCCATAGCCGATCAGCGGGTTGTCGCGCACGCCCTGGATCTGCGCGAGATCTTTCAGGCGCTCCGCGTACGCGGGCGTCGCGGCCGGCAGCGCCGCGCAGGCGAGCGCGACGAACATGAGTGCGCGACCCGCGCGCGACAGCGTGTTGAAAACAGTACCCATGATCACCACGGCGACACGTTGAGGAAGAACCGCTGCAGCCAGCCCATCGTCTCCGCTTCGTTGATGTAGCCCTTCGCGGAGTATTCGATTTTCGCGTCGGCGACCTGGGTCGAGTACACGGCGTTCAGGCTCGAAATCGTGTTCGGATTGACGACACCTGAGAAGCGCACGAATTCATTGCCCTGATTGATCAACATCTGTTTCTCACCGCTGACGACCAGGTTGCCGTTCGGCTGCACGCCGGTCACGGTCACCGTGATCGTGCCGTTGAACGTATTCGACGCGTTCGCGCCGCCGGTGCCGGCAAAACCGTTCGCGCCGGCCGCGCTCAGATTGGTCTTCGCGAACAGGCCGCCGAGAAAGCCCGCGGTCGGCACATTGAAACTCGTGGTGCCGTTGCGGCTCGCATTCGCGCCCGAGTTCTTCGTCGCGTTGATGTTCTCCGCGATCACGATCGTGATGATGTCGCCCACGTTGCGCGGCCGCTGGTCTTCGAATAGCGGACGGCCCGCGTAGCCCGGGTTGTAGATCGAGCCCGGCGCCTGCGCTTGCGGCGGAACCGGCGGCAGCGCGATCATCGGCTGCTGCGTGATCGGTTCCCTCGGCAGTTGCGCGCAGCCGCCGAGCGCGGCGACCAGCGTGAGCAGCGCGAGCGCCTCGGCCGTGCGCGAATGAACCGGAGTACGAGTGGAGTGCGACATCATCGTTTACCGCCTTAAATATCCAGTCCTCAAACCTGCATCTGGCTCAAGGTCTGCAGCATCTGGTCGGAGGTCGTCACGGCCTTGCTGTTGATTTCGTACGCGCGCTGGGTCTGGATCATGTTGACCAGCTCCTGCACGACGTTCACGTTCGACGCTTCCACGTAACCCTGGTTGAGCGTGCCCGCGCCGTTCAGGCCCGGTTGCGCCACGTTCGGCGCACCCGACGACGCCGTTTCCGCGAACAGGTTCTCGCCTTTCGCGTCGAGGCCGGCCGGGTTGATGAAGGTCGCGATCTGCATCGTGCCGAGCTGCTGCGTGTTGCTCGAGCCGGCCACGGTGATCGACACCGCGCCGTCGCTGCCGATCGTCAGCGAGGTCGCATTGGCCGGGATCGTGATCGCCGGAATCACCTGGTAGCCGCTCGACGTGACGAGCTGACCCTGCGCGTTGGTCTGGAACGAGCCGTCGCGCGTGTAGGCAGTCTGGCCGTCGGGCATCTGCACCTGGAAGAAGCCCGCGCCGTTGATCGCGACGTCCTTCGAGTTGCCGGTCTGCTGCAGGTTGCCCTGGGTGTACAGACGCTCGGTCGCGACCTGCTGCACGCCGGTGCCGAGCTGGATGCCGGACGGCAGTTCGGTTTGCTGCGTCGAGTTCGCGCCGGGCTGGCGGATGGTCTGGTACAGCAGATCCTCGAACACCGCGCGCGAGCCCTTGAAGCCGTTGGTGCTGACGTTCGCGAGGTTGTTCGAGATCACGTCCATCTGCGACTGTTGCGCATTCATGCCGGTAGCGGCGATATAGAGTGAGCGGTTCACTTATGGTTCTCCTGTGTCGCCGTTAGCTGAAGCTGAGCAACTGGTTGGCGGACTGATCGTTCTTGTCGGCGTTTTGCAGCAACTGCGTCTGCATCTGGAACTGGCGCGCGTTGGTGATCATCGAGACCATCGCGGCGACCGGATTTACGTTGCTGCCTTCGAGCGACGCCGGCGCGAGCGTCACGGTCGGATCGGCGTCGGCGGGGTTGCCGTCGGCGGTGCGAAAGAGACCGTCGTCGCCGCGCGTGATCGACTGCGGATCCGGATTGACGAGCTTCAGCTGATCGACCGTGACGACCGCGGTGGGCGGGTCGCCCGGCGTCAACGCCGACACCGTGCCGTCCTTGCCGATCGTGATCTGCGCGCCCGGCGGCACCGACACCGGCCCGCCGTTGCCGAGCACGACCTGATTGGTCGCGTTCACGAGCTGGCCGTTCTCGTCGATGTGCAGATTGCCCGCACGCGTGTAGGCCTCGTTGCCGTCGGCGGTCTGCACCGACAGCCAGCCCGGCCCCTGAATCGCGACGTCGAGCGGATTGCCCGTCTGCTGGATCGGCCCCGGCGTGTAGTCGGCGCCCGGTGTCGACGACAGCACGAACGTGCGGGTCGTGTCGTCGTTGATCGAACTGCCGTCGCCGAACGACATCGGCACGGCGCGGAAGGTTTCGAGCTGCGCGCGAAAGCCCGTGGTCGACGCGTTCGCGAGGTTGTTCGCGACGATCGCCTGCTGTTCGAGCGCCTGCGCGCTGCCCGACATCGCGGTGTAGATCAGCCGATCCATGAAGAGGTCCCGTTGGCTTACAGGTTGATCAGGGTCTGGTCGACGGCCTGCTGGGTCTTGATCGTCTGCGCGTTCGCCTGATAGTTGCGCTGCGCGGTGATCAGGTTGACCAGCTCGCTCGTCAGATCGACGTTCGAGTTCTCGACCGCGCCGCCTTGCAGCACGCCGTGATTGGTCGAGCCCGGCGTCGAGATCTGCGCGACGCCCGAGGCCGCCGTCTGGCCGTACTCGTTGTTGCCGAGGTCGACGAGGCCGTTCTGGTTCGAGAAGTTCGCGAGCACGATCTGGCCGAGCGCCGCGGTCTGGCCGTTCGAGTAGTTGCCGGTCAGCGTGCCGTCGGCGCCGACCGTGAAGCTGGTCAGCTGGCCCGCCGCGTAGCCGTTGGTCGACAGGTTGTTCACGCCGTCCTTGCCGCCGTATTGCGTGGTGGCGCCCATGTTCAGCGTGACGTTCTGCGGCGTGCCCGAACCGTCGGTGGTCGGCAGCGACATCGTGAACGCGCCGAGCGTCGCGGTCGCGAGGCCGGTCGTCGCGTCGGTCGTGCTGACCAGCGTGCCCGACGAGTTGAAGTTCGCCGTGCCGATCTTGGTCGCGGTACCGGTCGACGTGCCCGCGTACACGTCCCACGTGCCCGAGGCCGTCTTCGCGAAATACATATTGACGGTCTGCGAGCCGCCGAGCGTGTCGTAGACGGTCGTGCTCGTCGAGTAGTCGTAGGTCGAATTGGAGTTCTGGTTGAACGTGGTCGGGTTCTGCGTGACCGTGTAGCTGTCGTTCGCCACCGGCGTGCCGCTGAACGTGATGCTCTCGCCGTTGCCGAGCGTGATCGCGGTGCCGGCCGTGTAGGTCTGCGCCGCCGTGGTCGTGCCGAGCGTGTTGTCCGTGACCGTATAGGTGGTCGGGCTCGTGAAGTTAATCGTGTACTTGTCGGTGTTGGTGCCCGCGGCCGCGTTCGTGATCGTCGCGCCGGTCGTGGCCAGCGTACCGGCGTTCGTGGCGCCGGCCGTCACGGTCGGCGCGCCGAGCATGATGTTGTCCTGCGCGTTCAGGTTCAGGCCCGCGGTGATCGAGGTGGTCGCCTGCGGCGCGATGTTCGTGGTCGGCACCTGCAGCGGCACGGTCTGCGCGGTGTTGATGATGCCGGCGCTGTTGGCCGCGTAGCCCATCAGGTTGAGGCCCTGCGCGTTCGTGATGTAGCCGTTCTTGTCGAGCTGGAACACGCCGTTGCGCGAATAGGTCAGCGTGCCGCTGTTCGACATCTGGAAGAAGCCGTTGCCGTTGATCGCGACGTTCAGCGCCTGGTTCGTCGTCGTGATCGTGCCTTGTGAGAACTGCTGCTGCACTTCGGAGAGTTGCGTACCGATACCGATCTGCTGGCTCGTCGCGGTCGCGACCGAATTGGCGTACATGTCGGCGAATTCCGCGGTGCCGCTCTTGAAGCCGACGGTGTTGGCGTTGGCGATGTTGTTGCCGATCACGTCGAGATCGCTCGACGACGCTGACAGACCGCTCAAACCCGTTTGGTAACTCATGACGTACTCCGTATCTGGAAAGTCGTAACTGGATGGATCCGGATTACAGGATCGCTGCGACGCTGGTCAGGCCGACCGTCGAGCCGTTCGACAGCACGAGGCCCGGCGTGCCGCCGCTCTGCTGGACGACGCTTTCGACCGTCGCGCCGGTGAGCGTGGTGGCGGTCGCCTGCTGGCCGTTGATCGTGCCGGTCGCGGTAATCGTGTAGGTGCCGTCGGGCAGCGTGTTGCCGGCCGTGTCGGTCGGCGTCCAGCCGACCGGAATCGTGCCGGCCGACTGCTTGCCGAGATCGAGCGTGTTGACGATCGTGCCGGCCGAGTTCTTCACCACGACCTGCAGGTCGCTGACGGAGTTCGCGAGCGTGACGCCGAATTCGTTCGCCTTGCCGCTCGCCACGGTGATCGTGTTGCCCGTGGCGAGCACCGTCGAGCCGATCAGCAGCGCGGCCTGCGATTGCTGGCCCGCCGACAGTTGCGTCGACAGCGAGGAGAGCGACGTATTGAGCTGGCTGATGCCCTGCACCGTGCTGATCTGGGCGAGCTGCGAGGTCATCTGCGAGCTGTCCATCGGATTGGTCGGGTCCTGGTTCTTCATCTGCGCGACGAGCAGTTGCAGGAAGGTGTTCTGCAGATCCGCCGGCGAGGTGCCCGAGGTGCCGCTCGTCGAGCCGGTCGCGCTCGAACTGCCGCTCGTGCCGTTCATCGTGTCGAGCAGCGTTTGCGAAACGGTCGTGCCGCTGCCGCCGATCGTGGTGTTGGTGGTCAAGGCTCTCTCCTCAGGTTCCGATCGTGAGCGTTTTCAGCATCAGGGTTTTGGCCGTGTTCAGCGTTTCGACGTTGGCCTGGTACGAGCGCGAGGCCGAGATCATGTTGACCATCTCCTGCACCGGGTCGACGTTGGGCAGCGTCACGTAGCCGTTCGCGTCGGCGGCCGGATTGCCGGGTTCGTACGCGGTCTTCATCGCCGACGGATCGTCGACCACGCCGGTCACCTGCACGCCGCCGACCTGCTGGCCGGAGCCCGAGCGCGCGCCGCCGAGCGGGTTGACGGCGAACACGACCTGCTTGGCCTTGTACGGCTGGCCGTCGGGGCCCGTCGTGCTGTCCGCGTTGGCGAGGTTCGACGCGGTCACGTTGAGCCGCTCCGACTGCGCCGACATCGCGGAACCCGCGACACCAAAAATATTCATCAGGGATGGCATGTTTCCTGACCTCTCCTGCCGGTTCGCACCGGCTTCACGTTAAGTCCCGTAGCGTTTCTGTTCATGCGTGCGTGCCGCCTGTATTCAGCTGCTCTGCACTCTGCTGTTGTGCCGTCCGACGTACGCGGCTTACGAGCCCGACGTGATCGCCGACAGCATCGTCTTGATCTGGTTCGACACGACCGTCATGCCCGACTCGAAGTGCACCGTGTTGTCGGCGAACTGCACGCGCTCGGTGTCGACGTCGACCGTGTTGCCGTCGAGCGACGGCTGCAGCGGAAGCCGGTATTGCAGCTTGCCGTAGTCGTCGGGGCTGCCGCCCGTCGCGCTCAGCGTGGCCTTGCCGCTCATGTGACCGGCCTCGGTCGTGTTCATCGACATGCCGCTCGTCACGCCCGCGGGTTGCGTCATCGCGAGCGTCGAGCCGTTCGATGCGCCCTGCCCGGCGGTGCTGCCGCCCGTCTTCTTCAGCGCGCCGGCGAGCGACGACGCGAAGTCGATATCGCGGGCCTTGTAGCCTGGCGTGTCGGCGTTCGCGATATTCGACGACAGCAGTTCCTGCCGGTATGCGCGCACATCCATCGCCTGCCGGCCGAAGGCGAATTCGGCATCGAGTTTGTCCAGCATGGGAATCTCCCGGGTACGTTTCCAAGGCCGTCCGGTGCGCATCGTGCGAGACACGCGGCCGGTGCGAAGGCCTTTTTGCATGTGATGCATCTTATGGGCCGGGCGCAAGCGGCAATCGGACGAATAACCGGGAAAGGGGGCTTCTATTCAACGTTTGCGCGCGAGGGGTGCTCACTAGAATGCAAGGCGTACCGATGCATTCGATGGAGACTCGCGATGGACCAGCCCACCAACACCTTGCCGCAGCGTGCGAGCGGCACGACGATGCGTCGCGTGGGTGGGCGTTCGGTCGATGAGCGGGGTGATGGTTCGGAGGGCGCGCTCGCGCAGCCGGTACCGCGCTCCTTGTCGCGCCGCGTTGCGCATTGCCTGACGCGGGTGGTCGTCAACGTCGTGGTATGGGTCGCGGGCGGGATCGTGTTGCTACCGGCTACGACCAAGGCGCAGGATGCCGGCGGCCCGATCGTCATTCCGGGGCCTGCCGAGAAAAATCCTGCCGCGCTGAACGATCTCGCGCAACGGATTCAGACTCCCGCGCAGCGTGGCGCGTCGGCGGCGTTACTCGCGGCGGCGACCGCGCAATCGCTCGGCCGCGCACCCGCCGCGCGCGACACCGATGCGTTCGCGCGCGCCTCGAGCGCGAGCGGTGCGATCGTCATTCCGGGCGCCGGCGAGTCCGCTGCGGCCGCGCCGGCCATCATTCGCACCACCTTCAAACCGGACGCGAACGGCGTCGTGACGATTCCGCCGGCGGCCAGCACCGGAGCGTCGGGTGTGGCGCGCGTCAATGTCGAAGCGGCCCCGGCCGCCGGCGTCGCGAGTCCGCGTGCGGCTGCTGCCAATGCGCCGCAAGTCGGCGGTTTCGACGATCTCGCGTCGCGCGGCGAGCCGCCCGAGTTCGGCGCGAACGGCAAGCCGATCGCGGCCGCTGCCGCGCAGCGGGCCAATGCCTCGATCGCGAGACTGCCCGTGACGTCGCCTGGCGCGCGGCCACCGGCTGCCAACGCCATCGCACCGAGAACACCGCAGAGCGCTACCGCCGCGCCGGCCGCGCAACCCGCACAAGCCGCGCCGCTGCCGGGCCAGCAGGATCCGGAAGCGATTCATGCCGCTGCGCTCGCGTTCCTGCAACAGCAGTCCGTCGGCCTGCCCGGCAAGGTCGACATCATGGTCGCGCCGGCGTTTCCGCGCGGCCTCGCCGCGTGCACGTCGCTCGAACCGTTCATGCCGACCGGCGCGCGCCTGTGGGGCCGGCTGACGGTCGGCGTGCGCTGCGCTGGAGAGCGGCCGTGGACGATCTATCTGCAGGCGCGCATCTCGCTGCACGCGACCTACTACCTCGCCGCCCGCGCGATGGCGCCGGGCGAAGTGCTCACGGCCGCCGACCTCGTCGCGCGTGACGGCGACCTGACCGGCCTGCCGCAGGCGATCGTCACCGATCCGTCGCAGGCGGTCGGCTCGGTGTCGCTAGTGCGAATCGCGGGCGGCATGCCGCTGCGCCGCGACATGCTGAAGAGCGCGTCGGCGGTGGTGTTCGGCCAGACCGTGCGGGTCATCGCGGCCGGCGACGGTTTCTCGATTTCGTCCGAGGGCAGCGCGATGAACAACGCGTCGCCGGGCCAGCAGGTGCGCGTGAAGACCGCGAACGGCCAGATCATCTCCGGCATCGTCAAGGACGGCGGCACGGTGGAAGTGCAGATGTGAGCGGGTTCACGGAAACGACCACGCTCGAAGCCGTCGGCGCGGCGGCAGCCAGCGCAGGCGCAACAGTGTTGAAAGGGGCGGATGGCCACCGGTTGGCGGGCCGGGTGTCGAGCGATTGCGCTAAAGTTTTGATCAGCGGTTGCCGTTATCAGGATCAAATCGTTAGGGAAGCCAATCGTGAAAGTCGATCCCACCACCTCTTCGAATCTGCCGTCGTTGAAAGACGCTGTGTCCCGTTCGCAGCAAAGCGGCGAAGCCACGCCGGCAGCCAGCGCCACGCAGGGCGCGGCGAGCACGGCCGCGCCGTCCGCGAGCAGCGCGTCGGGCGACACCAGCGTGAGCCTGTCGGGTCTGTCGCAACATCTGCGCAGCCTCGCGGCCTCCGGCTCGGCCGACATCGACACCGCGCACGTCGAGTCGATCAAGCAGGCGATCAAGGACGGCACGCTGCAGATCGACTCCGGCAAGATCGCCGACGGCGTGCTGCAGACGGCACGCGACCTGTTGCAGAACAAATCCTCGTCGACCGGCAACTGATCGGCATTTTGCCGCGCGGTGACCTGCCGGGCGGCGTCCGACCAACTCGGTTCGCGCGTCGTTCGCGAGCCGGTGTGCGTAGCGAGTTGTAGACATGAAAGACGCCCTGGTTGCTACCCTGATCGAAGAATATTCGACCGTCGAGGCATTCGCCTCGATCCTCACTCTCGAAACCAAAGCGCTGACAGCGGTCTCGCCGCTGGAGCAGTTGCCCGCGATCGTCGAGAAGAAAACCGAATTGATCGGCGTGCTCGCGAGGCTCGAAGCGGCCCGCGACACGCAACTGGGCGAACTCGGCTTTCCGGCCGGCTGGTCCGGCATGGAACTCGCGGCAAGCACCGACGCGCGCGTCGCGACGCAATGGAAGCTGCTGCAGAAAGCCGCGGATCGCGCGCGGCGCGTCAACACCAACAATGGCGAACTGATCCGCGTGCGGATGGACTACAACCAGCGCGCGCTGAAGGCGCTGCAGGTCAACGTGCCGCGCAAGACGAATCTGTATGGGCCGGATGGGCGAATTCCGGCTTATTCGGGACTTTGATCGGCCCGCCGGCCGCCCTGCCATCGAGCAATATCCGAAGTGAGTGAAGAAGGCCCGTCATCGACGGGCCTTTTCGTTTTCCGCCGCCGACTTTTCACCCGTTTCCCCTTCCATCCCACGCTGCGTTAGCCGTTCGGCTAGCTGGCGCTAGTCCACCCCGGCACGTTGAAATGGTGACTTCGTTCGAGCTTTCGCCAGCGCCGCGGCGGCGACGTCGCAGCACATCGACAGGCGGAATCTTGCCCGCTGGTTAGATTGTGTAGGTGTGTGTATAATTGAGGGTATGATGTATGAACAGTGCCGAGGTCGTCAAATTGATTCAAGCGAATGGCTGGCAGCTCGTCCGCATAGCGGGCAGTCACCATCATTTCAGGCATACGGAAAAGCGGGGGCTCGTCACCGTCCCGCATCCGAAAAAAGATCTGCCGGCCGGCACCCTGAACAGCATTCTGAAACAGGCGGGGCTCAAATGAAGCATCTGATCTTTCCGATCGCCATCGAACCCGGAGACAACACGCACGCATTCGGCGTCGTGGTGCCCGATATTCCGGGCTGCTACTCCGCGGGCGACACGCTCGAACAAGCGTATGTAAACGCGAAAGAAGCGATCGAATCGCATCTCGAAACCTTGCTCGACGAAGGGCTGCCGCTCCCCGAGCCTCTGACGCTCGGCGAGCATCGTCGCAATCCCGAGTTCGCGGGGTTCACATGGGGTTTCGTGACAACCCGCAATATCCCGGCGTTGAAGAAGGCGGTCCGCATCAACATCTCTCTGCCCGAGGTACTGGTCCAGGAGATCGACGCGTATGCACAGGCGCGCGGTATGTCGCGCTCGGCTTTTCTCGCGCTCGCCGCCGAGCACGAGATGGCGGACGCATGAGCAGCGGCAGGCGGCACGGGCCCGCATCGGCGGCGGCGCACTGCCGCATCTGAAAAAAGCGCTTGAAAAACGGCGGGCCGCCCCGCGCCGGCGTCAGTTCGCTTCGGCGTTCGCCCAGGCCATTTCGCGCAGCCGGGCGCGCAGGCGCGCCACGGCCTGGCTGTGCAACTGGCACACGCGCGACTCGCTGACTTCCATCACCGCGCCGATCTCGCGCAGATTCATGCCGCGCTCGTAGTACAGCGACATCAGCAGCTTCTCGCGCTCCGGCAAGCGGTCGATCGCTTCGACGAGCGCCGAGCGCAGGCTGTCGTCGAGCAGCGCCGACAGCGGATCGGAATGATCGACGCAGTAGCGGTCCAGAAATGGTTCGTCGTCGGCGGAGCGGTCGAAGTCTTCGTAGTAGATCAGCTGGCTGCCGTGCAGGTCCTGCAGCATCGACTGATATTCGTCGAGCGGCATCTGCAGGTGCTCGGCGACCTCCGCCTCGCTCGCCGAGCGGCCGAGGTTCTGCTCCACCTTATGCACCGCGGTTTCCACTTCGCGCGAGGTGCGGCGCAGGCTGCGCGGCAGCCAGTCGTTGCTGCGCAGCTCGTCGAGCATCGCGCCGCGAATCCGCTGGCTGGCATAGGTCTCGAACTGCGCGCCCTGGTCTTCCTTGTAGCGGCCGGCGGCATCCAGCAAACCGATCATGCCGGCCTGGATCAGGTCGTCGAGATCGACGCTCGCCGGCATTTTCGCGACAAGCTGCAAGCCGAGTCGACGCACGAGCGGTGCGTACTTCGTCAGAACTTCGGCTTGAGAGATCTTTCCCTGAGCGTTGTACATCGTGCTCCCCTTATCCTTCGTGCGCGCCTTTTAGGCGTGCTGCGCGGACGGTTGGTCGGCGTGGTGCGCCGCTGTAACTGTCGCAGGCGCCCGCCAGGGCGTTTGCGACGACATCGCTGGCCGCATCGGCCAGTACTGCAATTCCGCCGCGAGATGGCGGAAGTCGCGCGCGGCGGGCGTCGACGGAAACGCGTCGACCACGCAGCGCGACAGCTCGAGCGCCCGCGCGATGCGCACGTCGGCCGCAATGCAGCCGGCGTTTTCCAACGCGACGGTCAGGTAACGGCCGGCCACGCCAGCGAGCTTCGTGAACGCGGCCTGCGCGTCGTTGGCACTTTGCACGTGATTCGCAAGCACACGCAACTGCGCGATCGCGTGCGCATAATGCAAACGCTTGATGCACGCATAGGCGTCGGTGATCGCCTCGCCCGACACGTGCGCGACGATCATCACGTCGTGCGCCTGCTTCGCGAGCGGCGACAGATGCCCTTCGTCGTCGAGCTGCGCGTCGATCAGCACGATGTCGGCCGACCCGCCGAGCAGCACGCTCAACTCGGCCTCCGTATGACCCTCGCGGTTGTTGCGCGAGGCGGTCAGCACCGAAAACCCGAGCGCGTGACGCGCGGCGGCGAAGTCGACCGGGGTCTCGCCGCGCATCACCGCCGCGAAATTGCCCGCGCCGCGCAAGCCGCCAAGCATCGAGCTCACCGATCTCTCACCGACGCATTCGTCGATCACGAGCACGTCCTTGCCCTGCTGCGCGAGCGCCGCGGCGAGGTTGACCGCCGCAGTCGTATTCCCGACACCCGACGACGCACCCGCCAACGCGATCACGCGGGCACCGCCGCGCGCAAGCAGCCGCCGCAACCCTTCAGCTTGATCCGAAACGAACTTATCCAAAGCGAACCTCGTGCAGCTCAGCCGTCGAACGTGCGGACAGCGAGGACAACAAAGCGGGAATGTCGTCGTCGTGCGGGACGAACGGCGAGTTGTCGCGCGGAATGCAGAAGGTGCTCTTGATCAGGAACTTCTTCGTTGCGACGTACAGGTTCTCCGGCACCTTCTGTCCGGTCGATACGTAATGCACCGGCAGCTTGTAGCGGATCACCGTATCGAGCACGCCGCCGAGGTTGGTCGCTTCGTCGAGCTTGGTCAGGATGCAGCCGACGAGCGGGTGCTGGTCCGTCGCGCGCTGATAGGCCTGCACGACTTCGTTCAAGGTGTCGCCGTGACTGGTCGCGTTGAGCAGCAACAGACGCTGCACCGGTTGGCCCGCGCGGCTCAGCATCGCGATCTGGTCGGACACGAGGCGGTCGCGCTGGCTCATGCCGATGGTGTCGATCAGCACGATGTGCTTGTTGCGCAGCTCGGAGAGCGCGAGTTGCAGATCGGCGCTGTCCTTCACCGCATGCACCGAGACGCCGAGGATCTTGCCGAAGATACGCAGCTGTTCGTGACCGCCGATGCGGTAGCTGTCGGTCGTCAGCAGCGCCACCTTGCTTGCGCCGAAGCGCATCACGCAGCGCGCGGCGAGCTTCGCGGTGGTCGTCGTCTTGCCGACGCCGGTCGGCCCCATCAGCGCGAACACGCCGCCGCGCTCCATCAGCGCGTCTTCGTCCTCCATCACCGGCAGGTTCGATTCGAGCACCGTGCGCACCCACTCCATGCCGCCGTCCATCGTGTCGACATCATCGGGCATGTTGTCGACCATCATCTGCACGAGCTGCGCGGAAAAGCCCGCGGCGAACAGATGCTTGGTGAGCGCGGCGCGGGCGGGATTGCGGCGCTGTCGCTCGCCCCACAGCAGACCCGCGAAGTGCTCTTCCATCATGTCGCGCATCGACGACAGCTCGTTCATCACGGTGTCCTTGACGACCTGCTCCATGCGCCCCTTGATCGCTTCGGCGACGGCGGCCGGCGTGCGGGTTTCGTCGGTAGCGGACGGCACGGGCGCGATCTTCTGCGCGGCGCGGCGCGCGGCGACTTCGGCGGCTTCGCGCGCCCAGTCGGGCGTATCGATCACCGGCGGCACGGCGGCCGGCCGCGCGTCGACCGCGCTGCCGAGGCCTTTGGCGGTCGCCACGGCCGGCGTCATCGCGGCAAGGCGCGCGCTGTATTGGCCGCTTTGTTGCTGCTGCTCGGCCGCGATGCGGCGAGCGTGATCGATCAGCCACGGATTCGACTCGGCCATCGTGCGCGGTGCGGCTTCGCTTGATGTCACAGCCGACGATGCCGGCACGCCGGCGGCCTTCAGCAGATCCGCGCGGATGTCTTTCGTCAGGCGCGCGGCCGCGGCGCGGGCGCTTGCACCGGAAGGTGTGGCGGGAGCGGCGGAGGTGGCGTTTGCCGCGACTGCCGCGGAGGTGACGGTTGTGCCCATCGCGCCTATCGCGCCCGTTACGCGTGGCAGCGCGGTCGCTGACGCGGAGGCTGCGCTGCGCGCGGAATGCGTGGTGGGATAGACAGCCGAGCTTGCAGCCAGGCTTGCTGCCGAGTTCGTGGCGGCCGACGCTGCTTCATTCGCGGACAACAGGTTGACCGCCTGGCTGACCGCCGACTTGAGCGTCGCCTTGTTCGCCGGGCCGGCCACGAAATCCGCAGCCGGATGCGCCGGCTCGATCACCGGCATCGCTTCGGCACCTGCTTCCGGGCTCGCCCCGAACACCGACGAAAACACGTCCGGCATCGCGCTCGCGTACGGGTTCGTCGGCGCCGCGGACAAGCCGCGCGGCGCGAGCGTCGATGCCGCGCCTGAGCCCGTGCCGAGCGCCGCGGCCTGCGCGCCTTCGCGCGCTTTCGGCGTGATCGCGGCGAGATCGCTATCGGCGAGCGCGACGATTTCGACGCTGCCGTCGTCCATCGTGCGATTCGACAGCACGACCGCATCGGGGCCCAGTGCTTCGCGAACGAGACGCAACGCATCGCGACTGGTAGCACCGACAAATTTACGAATGTTCAAGCTGGACCCCCGATGAGGTATACGGACTGACGGACCGGCAATACACCGCTTCCCATTGCGATCAATTATTGCGAAAGGCGTCGGGCGACGATCGATGGATAAAGACCGTTAAAGGTGGGCAATTCGCGCGATGGACGCACGGCGGACACGTCGCGTGACGCGGCCCGCAATGGCGCTTTTACCGACCCGACCGCGTGCGCAATCCGAAGCGAAAACAAAAACCGGCGCCACACTGGAGCGCCGGTTTTCGTGATATCCACCGCCGCGAGCGAGCGGTCTTCGTCAGCCGTGCGCGCCGATCAGATTCACCACCTTGACGTTGCGCGTATCGGGCACTTCCGCATACGACAGCACCTTCAGCTGCGGCAGACTGCGGCGCAGGAAGCGCGCGAGCATCGGCCGCAACGCGTGCTGCACGAGCAGCACCGGCGCGAGGCCGAGGTTCTGCTGACGCGTCATCGCTTTCTGCGTTTCGGTGAGCAGCGTGTTCGCGAGACCCGGTTCGAGGCCCGGGTTCGGTCCTGTCGATAGCGCCTGCGACAGCACCCGTTCGAGGTTCGCGTCGAGGCCCATCACCTGCATGTCGGTGGTGCCGGGGAACCACTGCTGCGTGATCGCGCGGCCCAATGCGAGCCGCACCGCGGCGGTGAGGTCGTGCGGGTCGGTGATCTTGCTCGCGTGCTCGGCGAGCGCTTCGAGGATCGTGCGCAGATCGCGGATCGGCACGCCTTCTTCGAGCAGGTTCTGCAGCACTTTTTGCAGCGTGGTGAGCGGCAGCATCTTCGGCACCAGATCGTCGACGAGCGACGCGGTGTCCTTCTGCATCCGCTCGATCAGCGCCTGCACCTCGCGGCGGCCGAGCAGCTCCGACGCGTGCGTGACGACGAGGTGATTCAGGTGCGTCGCGACCACCGTGCTCGAATCGACGACCGTGTAGCCGTACACCTGCGCCTGTTCGCGCAGGTTCGTATCGATCCAGATCGCGGGCAGGCCGAACGCCGGATCCTGGGTCGGCGTGCCCGGCAGCGCGGCCGATACCTGCCCGGGGTTGATCGCGAGCCACTGGCCCGGATACGCCTCGCCCGAGCCGACTTCGACCCCCTTCAGCGCAATGCGATAGCCGTTCGGCCGCAATTCGAGGTTGTCGCGGATATGAATGACCGGCGGCAGAAAGCCGATTTCCTGTGCGAACTTCTTGCGGATGCTCTTGATCCGCTTCAGCAGCTCGCCGTCCGAGTTCTTGTCGACGAGCGGAATCAGCCGGTAGCCGACTTCGAGGCCGAGCGTGTCGATCATCGTCACGTCGTCCCAGCTCGCCTCGGCGTTTTCGACCGGCGCCAGCGCGGCCGGCGCGACATCGACGAGCGCCGGCGCGTTCTTGCGCTCCTCGGCGCGCTTCTTCATCATGCGGCCGAGCTGGATCAGGCCGCCGCCGAGAATCAGGAACGCGAAGTGCGGCATGCCCGGAATCAGGCCCATCAGCACGAGAATGCAGCCGGTGATCATCAGCACGCGCGGGTTCGTGAACAGCTGGCCGGTCAGCTGCGTGCCGATATCCTCGTTGGTCGCGACGCGCGACACGATCACGCCGGCCGCCGTCGAAATCACCAGCGACGGAATCTGCGCGACGAGGCCGTCGCCGATCGTCAGCAGCGTGTAGTTCTTGCCCGCCGCGGCAAAGCTCATGTCGTGCTGGACCATCCCGACGATCAGCCCGCCGATGATGTTGATCACCATGATCAGCAGACCGGCGATCGCATCGCCGCGCACGAACTTGCTCGCGCCGTCCATCGAGCCGTAAAACTCGGCTTCCTGCGAGACTTCCGCGCGCCGCTTGCGGGCCTGCTCTTCGTTGATGAGACCCGCGTTCAGATCGGCGTCGATCGCCATCTGCTTGCCGGGCATCGCGTCGAGCGTGAAGCGCGCCGACACTTCCGCGATCCGCCCCGCGCCCTTCGTGATCACCATGAAGTTGATCACCATCAGGATGATGAAGACGACGATACCGACCGCGAAATTGCCGCCCACGAGGAAGTGGCCGAACGACTCGATCACCTGGCCGGCCGCGTCGGGACCGGTATGGCCTTCGAGCAGCACGATTCGCGTGGACGCGACGTTCAGCGACAGCCGCAGCAGCGTCGAGAACAGCAGCACGCTCGGGAACGCGGCGAAGTCGAGCGGCTTCATCGTGTACATGCTGACGAGCAGCACCATCACCGACAGCGCGATGTTGAAGGTGAACAGCAGATCCAGCAGGAACGGCGGCAACGGCAGAATCATCATGCCGAGGATCATGCAGATCAGCACCGGCCCGGCGAGGGCGCGCAGGTTGGTGCTGTTCAGCGCATCCGGCCGTCGGGCGAGGAAACCGGCGCGAACGTTCATGCGGAGGCTCCCTTATCGTCGTTGCTAGTGGCGTCGTTGGCGTTGTCGTCGGCCGGGTTCAGCGTGTCGGCGGCTTCCTCGGCGGCGTCCTCGTCCGAGACGCCGCCCTTGTCGAGTTCGGGCGGCACCTCGAGATCGGTCGGCGCGACCGGAGCGTCGCCGCCCTCGGCCTTGAAGCGGCGCAGCTGATAGACCCATGCGAGCACTTCCGCGACCGCGCCGTAAAGCGGCCCGGGAATCTCGCGATTCAGATCGACGTTGTGATAGAGCGCTCGCGCGAGCGGCGGCGCTTCGAGCAGCGGCACGTTGTTTTCGGTCGCGATCTCGCGAATCCGCGCGGCCACCAGGTTCACGCCCTTCGCGACCACCTTCGGCGCGCGCATCTCGCCATCGGTGTATTGCAGCGCGACCGCGAAGTGCGTCGGGTTCGTCACGACCACGTCGGCCTTCGGCACCTGGGCCATCATGCGGCGTCGCGCGATCGCGCGCTGCTGCTGGCGAATCTTGCCCTTGATGTGCGGATCGCCTTCGCTCTCGCGATGCTCGCGCTTCACTTCTTCCTTCGTCATGCGCAGCTTCTTGTGGAACGACCACAGCTGGTACGGCACATCGAGCGCGGCCACCGCGAACATACCGGCCACCGTCATGCCGCAGCACACCGCGATCAGATGCATGGAGTTGGCGAGCGCGAGATGGAGCGGCTGCGTCGCGAGCGCGAGGAATTGCTCATGGCGATTCCAGATCGCCGTGCCGCCGATGATACCCACCACCAGCGTCTTCGCGAGCGACATGCCGAGCTGGATCGGCCCGTTGATCGAAAACATGCGGCCGAGGCCCTCGATCGGGTTCAGCCGGCTGAACTTGGGCTCGAAGCCTTTCGCCGACAGCTGCCAGCCGCCCAGCGCCATCGGCGCGAGCAGCGCGGCAAGTCCGGTGAAGCCGAGGATCGGCACCAGCGCCGAGAGTCCTTCGCGGCTTGCGGCGCCCGCGCCGATCAGCATGCGGCTGGTGTCGAACGCGCCGGCGTGGTTGAACGTGAGCGACGCCCGCAGCATGTTCTGCAAATGCTCGCCGATGCTGCCCGACATGCCCCACACGCCGTAAAACCCGGCTGCGAGCAGCGCGAATGTCGACAGCTCCCGCGAACGCGCAACCTGCCCCTCCTCGCGCGCCTTCTGCAGGCGCCGAGGGGTGGCGGATTCGGTTTTTTCGAGGTCGCTATCCTCTGCCACAAAGCTCTCCAGTCGGCCGAGGCACGGCGCCTCTTTCCAGTGACAGCGATTATTCCCGCTCGACGCAAGCGCCGATCGTCGGATAAGGGCGGAGAAACGGGGGTATTTCGACGGATGACCGGAAAGCTTGCGCGTATCTCACGCGCGAGCCTTCCGGCATTGAAGCGACGTGCGGCTTCAGTAGCCGACGAACGGGGAGGGACCGCCGCTGGCGGTCTGATCGAGGTGGTAGTACACGTGGCGGCCGTAGAAGAACGGCAGACCGAGGTCGAAGCTGGCATTGCCGCCGATCTGGCCGGCGAGGTTGTTGAACGCGAAGTTGCTGCCGTTGGAGAACAGCGTCTGCGCATTCAGGATGCCGATGCTCGCGACCGCCGACACTTTGTTCAAGCCCACCAGCGTGACCGTGCGGGTCTGCGCCGACGACGGGCAATAGAAGCCCGCGAACTGGCTGCCGCACAGCGTGAGCGAGCTGTCGCCGAAGAAATACGCGTTCGAGCCGGAATCGAGGAATGCCTGGACGGTCGTGCCGTTGAAGGTGCTGTTGTTGAGGTCGCCGAACGCGTCGGTCGTGAACACCTGCGCCGCGGCAAGCGGGTTGTTGCCCTGCGTGCCGATGCCGAACACCAGCGTGCCGGTCGCCGATGCCTGCCCGGTGTTCGACACCGGTGCCATCTGCACGATCACGCCGTTGTTGTCGAGCGGGAAGTTCGCGACCGGATTGGCGATCTGTTGCGTGAGCGGCACCGCGGTGCGCGTGCACGACGTGCCGCCCGGGCAGGCGAAGTAGTTGCTGTAGTTCGCCGCGGTCGCCGGATTCGCGCAGGTCGCGCCGCAATCGGTCGGCGCGGTGCCGATGCCGAGAATGCCGTTCGCGCCCAGATCGCCGACCGTGTTTTCGGGCGCGCCGCTCCCGCAGCTCGTGGGTACGGTGCTCGCGGCCTTGTCGCCGATGATCTGCAGCGGGATGGCGCTGGTCGTCGTTTCGCCGCCGAGCGTCACGATCGCGGTACGCACCGAGCCCCACGTGAAACCGTCCGCGAACGTCGCGCACTCGGCGAGCTGCGCGCCGTTGCTGCCGATCGTGCTGACCGGCAACGCGCCGAGCAGCGTCGAATTGAGCACCGAGCCGACCACACGCAAGCCGAACGAGCCGGTGTCGAGCTGGATGTTGTTGATCGTCTGGCAGTTGGAGGTCGAGCCCGGCGCGCAGATCCTCACGCTGACGGTGGGGATGTTGATCACACCGGCCGCGCCCCGCCCGACCGTGATCGGCACCGTGTTCGACGCGTTCGCGGAGATCGGCTGCTGGGTCGGGCTGGGCGGCAGCGAGCCGCCGTTCAGTCCGTCCGACGAGCCGCCGCCACTGGAGTTGTTGTCGCTGCCGCCGCCGCCGCACGCGACGAGTGTTGCCGTCAGCAGCACGGCGAGCGCGGCCTGCATCCAGCCTTTGAGATTCGCGGTCGTGAGCATGGTTCGCATCGTCGTCCTCGCCGTTACTGGATGTCGGAACCGCTGACGCCGGCCGGCAGCGCGGACGGCAGCCACGCGACGCCGCTGAAGGCGCCCATGTGGCCGCCCGAACGCACCATGACGCTGGTGCCGTCGACGGCGACCGGCCCCCGCGCGTTGCCGCGCGCGGCCCGCACGGCCTTCACGCCGGCCACGTACTGCGGGAAATAACTGCCGAGCAGATCACTGAGATCGGGCATTTGCGGACCATGCCACGCAATGCCGAATACCGCGCCGCTCGCGCCCAGGTATTCGCGCACCACGGTGCCGTTGCCGAAGGTGGTCTCGCGTACCGTGTAGGAAGCGGAAGAAGACGAGGTGGAAGACGCCGCGCTCGCTTCGGAACGCATCACACCTTGAGTCGAGCCGCTGGCGGGCTGCACCACGCGGGACGACACCGACGCGTCGGAGGGGGGTGTGAGCGGCGCGCTGCCCAGCGCCGCATGCGCCGACTGCGCGGCCGTCAGGACCAGTATCGAACATGGCAACACGAGCGCCGAGATTCCGGCGCGACGAAAGCGACTCCACATGACGATGCTCCTCCCGAGCCGCGGCACACTTCGCCGATTGCGCGAACCGGCCGCTTATAGGCAGATGATACGGCACCGCCGTGGCCGCAACCCCGAGGGGCGCCTGCACCGGGCGACCCGCCCGGCGCAGAACTGGCTGGGCGCCGTATCGCAATGTCCCCGTAGTATGCCTGTGGATTCTTTCAGCCGGCGAAATTCGCGCCAGCTAGCGTGACTTACCGCCTATTACAGGTGGGATACCGTGCGGAAGATATATATTCGTGCGCATTGATGCGTATATGGCACGAATCGCAGGGAGCAACCTCGGCGCACGCGACAGGGTAGGCCGCGACCTCAAAGACGACAGGGATGTCAGCTCCAATACGCAAAAGCCCCTGACCGCAACGATACAGGGGCGTGCTGGGCGCCAGCCTTCGCTTCAGAAGGTCGTGATCAGAGATGCGCGACGCGCTCGTACTGGCTTGCCACGCGGACCGCCCGCATCGCCCGTGTGTACTCGGTGGCGAGTTCGCTCTGTGCAGTCTCGGCGTATCCGAGGATCATGCGATCGAGGGCAAGCAGCGCCTTGAGCTTGTCGATCGACTCCGCCGGCTGCTGCGCGGCGAGCGACATCACGAGCGGCGAGCGCTCGCTCGCTAGATCTGCCGCCCTCGGCCAGTCGCCGACGGCCGTCGCCAGCTCGATGTCTTTCGTGAGCTGCAGGATCCGATCGAGGGATGCGGGGGCTTGCATGTCCTGTCGCCTCCCCGGTTAGCTCTTGTTCGCAGACATGGCACCCTGGCTGTTCGTGCCGCCGAACAGTTGCGTCAGGTACTGCGCGTTGTTGTTCATCGTCGCCATCAGCGTGTTGAGGGCGGTGAACTGCGCGTTGTACTGGCTGGTGAGCTGCGCCTCATAATCCGACAGAGTCGATTGCTGTGTCGAGAGACTCGTCAGGTCGTTGTTGAGTGCCGTAGTGCGAGTCGCGATCGCGCCGCCCGTCGCGAGATAGCTCGTGATGTTGGTGTTGAGCTGCTCGGCCACGCCATTGGTCGAATTGAAGAGCGTGGCAACCGTCGACTGGTTGTTCTGCAGCGCCGAGCTGAGCTGCGTATTATCAACCGACAGGGAGCCGTCGGCTTGCAGCGTGATACCGATTGAGGCGAGGCTCGTTGTATTGGTGCCGGTTTTCACGCCATTTGCGACGATCGACGCGAGGCTGTTCTGGATCATGTTCAGCGTCGAGTCGCCAAGCAGCGCGCCTTGCGACGTGGAACTGGAGCTATATGCCGTCAGCGTACCCATCGTCGTGACGAGTGTGTTGTACAGGCTCACGAAATTGTCGATCGTCGACAGCTGTGCGGTGGTGTTCTGCGAGACCGTCAGGTTCTGCGTCGTGCTGCCGACTGCAGCCTGCGTGAGATTCAGCGTCACGCCGGACAGCGCCGACGTCACCGTGTTGGTCGAACTGGTCGCCGCAGTGCCGTCGACCGTGATGTAGGCGTTCTGGGCGGCGGTGGTTTGCGTCCAGCCGGCCGTGCCTGTCGTTGTATTCGCTGCGCCCGACGTCAGCGTCGATTGCGAAGCCGTGCCGCTGGTTGTCCCATCGCCCGCCTTCGAGGTGACGGCAAGACTGTTCAGCGGGTCGCTCGCATTGGTGTCGCTGACCGACACGTTGATGACGTTCGACGCGCCGGTCGAGCTGGAGTGCAGCACGAGGTGCGCACCATCCACGCCGGTGACGACCGAGGCAGTGATGCCCGGGTTGTTGCTTGCCGAATTGATCGCCGCGGCAATGCCCGCGACCGTGTTGTTCGTGCTATCAATGCTGATGGTGGTCGACTTGCCGCCCACGGACAGCGTCATCGTGCCGGTGCCGAGCGTGGTAGAGGGCGGATTGAAGGCCTGCGAGGAGAGCACCTGGGCCGTGGCGATCTGCGTGACGCCAATCGCATACGTGCCGGCGACTGCGCCGCTCGCGGCAGTCGCGGTCAGTCCGCTGCCGTCGGCAGTCGCCGTGAACTGGTTCAACGTGGTGCCGTTGGAAAGCGACGTGAGACCAGCCTGTAGTGCGGAGAGCCCCGCGGACAGCGTGCCGTACGCGGAGATTGCCGTGTTGTCCTGCGTCGCCTTCGCACTGAGCGCCGCAGCCTGGCCGGCGATCTTCGAGTTGACGAGTGCGGTCACCAGAGAGCTCACGTCCATCGACGAATTACCGGTCGAGCCGCTGATGATCGACTGCGCGGCCTGCTGCAACGCCGTGTTACTGGCGGCGGCGGCGCTACTGGCGAGCGAACTTACGCTCGACGAGGATACGGTGGACATGGACAGGCTCCGGGGTTCGGTGATGTCGCGTGAATCGGGTCAAACCTGAAACGATACCAGGGAGGCAAGCCTCCCCGTCATGCTGGTGTCCCGCGCGCCTGGCAGTGCGCACTGCCAGGCGCGCGGGACGGTTACTGCGCGAAGCCTTACTGCAGGAGCTTCAGGACTTGCTGCGGGATCGAGTTCGCTTGCGCGAGCACCGAGATACCAGCTTGTTGCAGCACTTGCGATTTGCTCAGGTTAGCCGTTTCCTGTGCGAAGTTGGCGTCCTGGATTTGCGACTGCGCGGTCGACAGGTCGGTCGACTGTGCTTGCTGCGTCGTGCCGATCGCGGTGAAGCGGTTTTGTGCAGCACCCAGGTTTGCCTGGATGTTGTTGATCGTGTTCAGCGCGTCGTCGATCGATTCCATCGCGCTGTTCGCGCCCTGGACCGTGCTGACGTTGATCTGGTCAACGGTTTGCGTCGTGGCGGTCGAGCTAGCCTTCCAGTTGCCTTGCGTGACGCCGGCGGGCGTGATCTTGCCAGCCGTCGCGCCAGCCGGTGCCACATAGCCGAGGCCGGTGGTGACCGTCAGGCTGGACGGCGACAGCTGGTTGCCGCTCTGGTCCCAGAACGTATAGCCCGTGTTGCCGTCCGACTTCACCGTGACCGACGTGATGGTGTTGGTCACGCCAGGGGCTGCGTCTACGCCCGTCGCCGGATCGATGTTAAGGCCACCAATCGTACCCAGCACCGTGCCTGCCGTGACACCGCCGACGTTGGCCGCATTGATTGCGGTCGATTCCTTGCCGACGTTCAGCGCGCCGCCGGCGTTGATCGTGAGCGTACCGGTGGTATTGGTGAGCAGGGAGGTAGCACCACCCGCCGTCGGGTCGAACGACAGGGCGTTGCCGTTCTGGTCGGTGTACGAGAAGCCACCCTTGCCGTTAGCGAGGACGTTGATCTGGGTCATCTCGGTGCCCGTCGAGGTGCCCGGAGTCCATGCGGCGCCGGTCGAGTCCAGCGAGACGTTCAGGCTGGCGATCTGCGCGCCTGCTTGCACGGCATTGCCACCCAGCGATGCTGCGCTGACGTTCTGGGCCATGTTCAGGCTGATCGTCTGGCCGACGTTGGCGCCGACCTGGAACGACACGGCGCCGAGCGAGCCGTTCAGGATGTTCATGCCGTTATACGTCGTCTGCGACGCGATACGGTTCACTTCCTGGATTTGCTGCGTGACTTCCTGTTGCAGAGCGGCACGATCGGTGTCCGTCATCGCACCGTTCGAAGCTTGCACCGCAAGCTGACGGATACGCTGCAGGCTGTTGGTCAGCGAGGACAGACCCGATGCTGCGGTCTGCACCATCGACACACCGTCGTTCGCGTTCGACACACCCTGATTCAGACCGTTGATCTGGGTCTGCATGATGTTCGAGATCGCCAGACCGGCAGCGTCGTCCGCTGCGCTGTTGATGCGCTTGCCCGACGAGAGACGGGTGATGGCCTGCGACAGTGCGTTTTGCGAACCGCTCAGGTTTTGCTGCGCGACCAGCGAGTTGATATTGCTATTGATTCCCAGCATTTGAGGCTCTCCTGTGGGCAAGTGCCCGTTACACGCCAGTTGGGGCGAACAGCAGAGGCACCTTTGTTCAGTTGCCTGCCGCCTTGAAATTGTTATCGACCGGTAAAAAGGAAACTTTAGGCGTCGCTCACCCTGGATTCAGTGCCACGCCCCTAGGGTCGAGGCGCAATAGGTCTTGCCTGGAGAAGCGCTTTCAATCAGGACCCGTCGGAGAAGCTTCTAGAACGGGGCGCCGCAGCAAGGACTCATAAGCCGGTGCGGTAGCGCCGGGTTACACGAGTGACCTCATGAACCGGAAAACAAAAACGGATCCGCGGGAACCGAGTGATGTTCTCCATTTCGAAAGCGAATCCGTGGCGATGTATTCGGACATCAACCCACCCGGACTATAAAAAAATAGGTGCGCGTAAAAGCGGTAAGAGCCCGCCTCCTCGAGGGAGAGCGGGCTCTTACCGTTTATACCCACATATAAATCACTGAGTTTGACTAAGTAATTTTTTAGAAACCCAAGCTCGCGAGCAGATCGTCGACCTGCGATTGGTCCTGCACCACATCGGTCTTGCCTTCCGGGTTGATCTGCGGACCGTTGAGCAGATGCTCGGGGCTGCCCGTCGGCGACACCTCGGCCGCCAGCGCCGCCGCGTTGGCCGCGAACTTCTCGCGGCGCTCGAGCGCGATGTTCTCGACCAGCACGCCGAGCAGTTGCTGCTCGATCAGATAGACGACGTCGGTGATCTTCTTGATCACCTGGCCGGTCAGATCCTGGAAGTCCTGCGCGAGCATGATCTCCATCAGCTGCGAGTTGGTCGCGCCGGTTGCCTCGGGCACGCCGCGCAGAAAGGTGCGCGTGTCGTTCATCAGCGCGCGCACTTCCTCGCGCTCGATCGGCGCCGCGTACCACTGCTCCCAGCGCGCGTCGAGCGTGCCCGCGTCTTTCTGCAACTGCTCCTGGATCGGCTTCGCGATGTCGATCGCCGACAGCACGCGCTCGGCCGCCTGCTCGGTCATGTTGGCGATGTACTTCAGACGATCGCGTGCATCGGGCACGGCTTCGGCCGCGCGCTCGACGTGCTTGTCGAGTCCGAGCTCGCGCATCGAATCGCGCAGCGTGCGCGTCAGTTGTCCGATGCGAGCGAGGATGCGGTCCGACGCGAAGTCGCCGCTGTCGTTGCCCGCTTCGTCGCCAGGCGTTTGGGTCGGCGGCGTCACGTCAGCTCCCGGCTTTCGCCATCTTCTCGAGGATCTTGTTGAGCTTCTCGTCGAGCGTCGCGGCCGTGAACGGCTTGACGACGTAACCGCTCGCGCCGGCTTGCGCCGCGGCGATGATGTTTTCCTTCTTCGACTCGGCCGTCACCATCAGCACCGGCAGGTGCGTGAGGTTCGCGTCGGCGCGGATTTCCTTCAGCATCGCCAGACCGTCGAGGTTCGGCATGTTCCAGTCCGAGATCACGAACTCGTAGCTGCCGCTGCGCAGACGCGCGAGACCGGCCGCGCCGTCTTCCGCCTCGTCGACGTTCGAGTAGCCCAGCTCCTTCAGCAGGTTGCGGACGATCCGGCGCATCGTCGGAAAATCGTCAACCACCAGAATCTTCATTCCCTTATCCATTTCTATCCCTTTGCTTGATCCATGTTGCGGCGTTGAACCGCGTCATTCCATCCGGCACGCATCATACCCGCTGAACGCGGTCGCCCATCGACGACAAACGCGCCATCACGCGCCGGCTCATGTCCGGCAGCGCGGCGATTTCGTCGGCCGCGCCGAGCGCGATCGCCTCGCGCGGCATGCCGAACACGATGCAACTCGCTTCGTCCTGCGCCAGCGTGTACGCACCGGCCTTTTTCATCTCCAGCAGACCCGCCGCGCCGTCTCGCCCCATGCCGGTCAGAATCACGCCGACCGCGTTCTTGCCCGCATGTTGCGCGGCCGAGCGGAACAGCACATCGACCGACGGACGATGCCGGTTCACCGGCGGGTCGTCGGACAGATGCGCAATATAGTTCGCGCCGCTCCTCGCGAGCAACAGATGCGCGTGGCCCGGTGCGATGTACGCGTGCCCCGGCAACACGCGTTCGCCGTGCTCCGCTTCTTTAACGGTAATCCGGCACAAACCATTGAGGCGTTGCGCGAAAGATTTCGTAAAGCCCGGCGGCATGTGCTGCGCGATCAGCACCGCCGGCGCATCGGGCGGCAGCGGCACCAGCACTTCGCGGATCGCTTCGGTGCCGCCGGTCGACGCGCCGACGATGATCAGCTTCTCGGTACTGAGCAGCGGGTTGTTGAAGAGCGGCGCGGAGCCGACCGGCGCATGCGTGGCCTGGGTGGCCGCATGCTGCGCGGGCGCCGCCTGGCGCACCCGCGCGCGGGCCGCCGCGCGAATCTTGTCGGCGAGCTTTTCCTGGTAGTCGAGCATGCCGTCGCGAATGCCGACCTTCGGCTTGGTCACGAAGTCGACCGCGCCGAGTTCGAGCGCGCGCAGCGTGATTTCGTTGCCGCGCTCGGTCAGCGACGACACCATCACGACCGGCATCGGCCGCAGGCGCATCAGCTTCTCGAGAAAGTCGAGGCCGTCCATGCGCGGCATTTCGACGTCGAGCGTCAGCACGTCCGGGTTGTGCTGCTTGATGAGCTCGCGCGCGACGAGCGGATCGGGGGCAGTCGCCACCACCGTCATGTCCGGCTGGCCATTGATGATCTCGGTCATCAGGCTGCGGATCAGCGCCGAATCGTCGACGCACAATACCTTGATCTTTTGCACAGCGCTCACGCCTCCTCTGTGGTTCTGGCGTTGTTTGGATTAGTCGGGCGCGGGCTCGCGCCGAACAGTTCGATTCTCGGCCGCGGGGGAGCGGCGGCCGGCTTCGCGAACAGCTCGACCCGCTTGCGCGCGGCGGCGAGCCGCTCGGCGCGCGCTTCGGCGCTTTGCCGCACCAGCGCCTGTTCGCGCTCGGCGACGCCCGCTTCCTGCTGCAAGCGCAATTTCTTCACCATCACCTGTCCGGTGCGCGGCATGAATGCGACCTTGCGCGGATGCGAGCCCTGCAGGTCCTCGGCGACGATGCGGATCTTTTCGGTGGCCAGATAGCGGCGCACGAACTCCGAGTTGCGATCGCCGATGTTCATCGTCGTCATCCCCGCGAGCACCGCGCCGCCGCCGAACACCTTGGCCTCGAAGCGCTCGCGCCGCCCGCCCGCCTTGATCAGTTCGTTGATCAGCACTTCCATCGCGTAGGCGCCGTAGCGCATCGAGTCCGACGCGGCCTGCGCGACGTCGGCGCCGTCGTCGGGCAGCATGAAGTGATTCATGCCGCCGATGCCCGCGGTGCGATCCTGGATGCAGGCCGCGACGCACGAGCCGAGCACGGTCACGAGCACCATGTCTTCGCCCGTCGTGTAAAACTCGTTGGGCAACAGCTTCACGCCGGGGCGCTGGAAGTGGTTGTCGTAGTACAGGTTCGAAGCGATCGGCAGCGTGCTGCTCATGCGGCCACCCCGCTCGCTTGATGCGCGTCATGCGCGGTGGCGCGCGACGGCGCGCGCGAGCCGCCGGCGTCGCGCGTCAGTTCGTAGACGGTCTGACCGCGCAGCCGGAACGCCTGCGTCACGTACGTGAAGTTTTCCGAATGGCCGGCGAACAGCAGACCGCCCGGCTTCATCAGCGGCTCGAAGCGCGTGAGCACCTGCGCCTGGGTCGGCTTGTCGAAATAGATCATCACGTTGCGGCAGAAGATCGCGTCGAACTGCGTGCGCAACTGATAGTCGCGATCGGTCAGGTTCAATTGCTCGAAGCGCACGAGCGCGCGCACTTCGGGACGCACCTTGACCATCCCCGCATGCGCGCCCGTGCCCTTCAGGAAGAAGCGCTTCAAGCGCTCGGGCGACAGGTGCTTGACCTGGTCGAACTGGTAGACGCCGGCCTCGGCTTTGGCGAGCACCTGGGTGTCGATGTCGGTGGCGAGCACCGACGCCTGGCGCGCGCCGCTGTCGCCGAGCGCTTCGATCAGCGTCATCGCGATCGAGTACGGCTCCTCGCCCGTCGATGCCGCCGAGCACCACACGGACACCGGTTGCGTGCGGCGCGGCACGAACTCGGCGAGGATCGGAAAGTGATGGGCTTCGCGGAAGAACGCGGTGAGGTTGGTGGTCAGCGCATTGGTGAACGCCTCCCACTCGGCCGGATCGTTTTCGGCTTCGAGCAGATCGAGATACTGGCGGAACGTCTCGATGCCGCGTGCCCGCAAGCGGCGCGCGAGGCGGCTATACGCCATGTCGCGCTTGTGATCCGACAGCGAGATGCCCGCCGCGCGGTGAATCAGATCGCGGATGCGGCCGAAATCCGTCGCCGTGAATTCGAAATCGCGTCCCGTCTCGACGGACCTGCCCGGCTCTGTGCGGTCAGGCGCCGCCCGTGCGGGGCGTTGTGGTGCGCGCGTTGCCATCATGAAAATTCCTGTCTGCGATATGAGCCGTCACGCTCGCCGCCCAGCCGGACTGCCTGGGAGGTAGGAATTGTCTTCGCGGGGTCGCGCCCTCCCGCGAATGCCACCGACATACGGCCGGCTCGCGACACGCGTGCTGCGCGTGCTTCGATGCTTCGCCCATCCGCGGGCGCGATGCCGGTTGACCACATGTCACTCTGCCGTTGCCTAAAACGTTTCCCAGTCCGCGTCCGAACTGGCCTTCGCCGTACTCGCCGCTGCGGCGCGCGCGGGTGTGTCGGTCGTGACGCGAGCCGCGGCTGCGGCCGGCCTGGGTTTCAGTGCCGGTTCGACACGTGCGGCTGCGTCGTGCTGGGCCGGGGCCGTCGCGGCCGCAGCGGCTGCCTTCGTTTCGTTGCTCGCGCCGACCGGGTTCACCGGAGCCGCCGCGCTAGACGCTTGCGGTGCGGCCTTGGCGAACTTCGCGGAACTCTGCGCACGCACCGCCGGCGCGCTCTGACGCGGCGCCGTGCCGCTCACCTTCCAGCCGCTCAGCACCGCCTGCAACTGTCGCGTCTGATCTTCGAGCGAGCCCGCCGCGGCCGCCGCCTGCTCGACCAGCGCGGCGTTCTGCTGCGTGACCGAATCCATCTGCACGACCGCGCGATTGACCTGCTCGATGCCGCCCGACTGCTCTTCCGACGCCGCGCTGATCTCGCCCATGATGTCGGTCACGCGCCGCACCGCCTGCACGATTTCGTCCATCGTCGTGCCCGCGCGGCCGACCAGCTCGGAGCCGCTCTTCACCTTGTCGGCCGAATCGCCGATCAGCTCCTTGATCTCCTTCGCGGCACTGGCGCTGCGCTGCGCGAGGCTGCGCACCTCGCCCGCGACGACCGCGAAACCGCGGCCCTGTTCGCCGGCGCGCGCGGCTTCGACCGCCGCGTTCAGCGCAAGGATGTTGGTCTGGAATGCGATGCCCTCGATCACGCCGATGATGTCGACGACCTTGTTCGAACTGGTCGCGATTTCCTGCATCGTCGTCACGACCTGGCTCACCACGTCGCCGCCGCGCGTCGCGATGTCCGACGCGTTGACGGCGAGCTGGCTCGCCTGGCGCGCGTTCTCGGTGTTCTGCCGCACGGTGCCGGTCAGCTGATCCATGCTCGACGCGGTTTCCTGCAGCGATGCGGCCTGCTGCTCGGTGCGCTGCGACAGGTCGGTGTTGCCCATCGCGATTTCACGCGCGCCGGTGTCGATCGATTCGGTGCCGGTGCGGACCGCGCGCACCATCGTCGCGAGGCTTTCCTGCATCCGCTTGATGCCCGCGAACAGGCGACCGATTTCGTTGTTGCTGGAAACATCGACCGGAGTGGACAGGTCGCCCGAGGCGATCCGCTCGAAGCATGCGGTCGCATCGTTCAGCGGCTGCACGATCAGCCCGCGCAGCGCGAAGCGGATGCCGACCACCACCAGCAGCGCGAACACCGTGATCACGCTGATCAGCGTGATCATCAGCGACGCGTTCGACTGCGCGCTCGCCTCCTGATCGGCCACGCTCCGCTGCAGCGCCTGGATCACCGCGGCGGCCGCCGCGTCGTAGGCGATGAACATCGGGCTGATCTTCGTGTCCGCGACCGCGTGATACGCGTCGAGATTGTTCGCGTTCAGCGCGGCGAATTCGACGTCGACGCCGTCGTGCATCACCGTCGTATGCTTCGCGAGCACATCGTCGAGCAACGCCTGCTCGACGCCGTGCTTCGGCGCGTCGAGATACGCCTGCCAGCTCTGGTTGCCCTTGCCGAGCAGCTCCTGCGCGCGATCGAGCACCTTCTTCGCCTCGTCCGCGTTGCCGGCGGCCGTCAGCGTGTTGAAGCGATCGATCGCAATGCGCGAGCGCAGCAGATATGCCGACGCATCGTCGAGCGCATGAATCGCGACCAGTTCGCCGCGCGCGATGCGATCGAGCGAGCCGCTCGCGCGATTCAGCGCGCTCAGCCCAAGCGCGCCGACCACTACGGTCAGCGTCACCAGAAGAATCCCCACCATCGTCAACGACGTGCGGACCGACCACCTGCTCAGCATGTTGATGCTCCTTGTGCCGTGTTCCTGCTGTGTTCCTGCTGTGTACCGTTACTGCCTGCGCTCAGACGCCGAGCGTCTCGGTCAGCGCCATCTCGGAGCTGGTCATCAGCTTCTCGATGTCCATCAAGATCAGCATGCGGCCGTCGACCGTGCCGAGACCGGTCAGATACTCGGTCGTCAGCGTCGCGCCGAATTCCGGCGCCGGCATGATCTGGTCGACCGCGAGCGTCAACACGTCCGACACACCGTCCACCACCATGCCGACCACACGATGCGCGACGTTCAGGATGATCACGACGGTCTGATGGTCGTATTCGACGCGGCCCAGATGGAACTTGATGCGCATGTCGACGATCGGCACGATGATGCCGCGCAGATTGATCACGCCCTTGATGAACTCGGGTGCGTTGGCGATGCGCGTCACGTTGTCGTAGCCGCGGATTTCCTGAACCTTCAGGATGTCGATGCCGTACTCTTCCGCGCCGAGCGTGAAGACGAGGAATTCCTGACCGCCGGCGTCCGCCTGCGCGTCGCGACGGCCATTGGCCCCGCCCGCGACGCTCGAATTGATGGATTGGACTTCTGCCACGTTAGCCCCCAAACGGTTGGGATGAATTGAGTTGAAGTTGTGTTGCGTTGTCTGTCGGTGCCGCGCCTGCTGCCGCATTCAGCGCACGGTCACGCGAGGCTCATCGCCTGTGCGTGACCATGCGCATGGCGCGATTCGCGGTTCAGCGCCGCGACGTCCACGATCAGCGCGACGCTGCCGTCGCCCAGAATGGTCGCCGCGGAAATGCCGTGCACCTTGCGGTAATTCGTTTCCAGATTCTTCACGACCACCTGCTGCTGGCCGACGAGTTCGTCGATCAGCATCGCGAAGCGGCGTCCCTCGGTCTGCATGATCGTGACGATGCCCTGGGTCGGCTCCTGCTTCGCGTCCTGCACGTTGAACACCTCGTGCAGCGCGACGAGCGGCAGGTATTCGCCGCGCACGCGCACCACGCGCTCGCCGTTGGCGACCGTGTAGATGTCTTCGGCTTGGGGCTGCAGCGACTCCATCACGAAGTTCAGCGGCAGGATGAAGATCTCGTTGCCGATCTTCACCGACATGCCGTCGAGAATCGCGAGCGTGAGCGGCAACACGATGCGGGTCGTGCTGCCCTTGCCCGCGTGCGACGTGATCTCGACGTGACCGCCCATCGACTGGATGTTGCGCTTCACCACGTCCATGCCGACGCCGCGGCCCGACACGTCCGTGACCTGTTCGGCGGTCGAGAAGCCCGGCAGGAAGATCAGGTTCCAGACTTCCTCGTCGGCCATCGTTTCGCTGACCTGCATGCCTTGCTTGGCCGCCTTCGCGAGAATTTTGTCGCGGCGCAGGCCCGCGCCGTCGTCGCTGACCTCGATGACGATGTTGCCGCCGTGGTGAGCCGCCGACAGCACCAGCTGACCGGTCGAATCCTTGCCCGCCGCGCGCCGCGCCTCGACGGTTTCGATGCCGTGGTCGAGACTGTTGCGCACGAGGTGCGTCAACGGATCGATGATCCGTTCGATGAGGCTCTTGTCGAGTTCGGTCGCCTGACCGAAGGTGACGAGTTCGACCTCCTTGCCGAGTTTGGCCGCGAGATCGCGCACTAAACGCGGGAAGCGGCTGAACACGTAATCCATCGGCATCATGCGGATCGACATCACCGCTTCCTGCAGATCGCGCGCGTTGCGCTCGAGTTGCGCCATGCCGTTGAAGAGCCGGTCGTGCAGCGCCGGATCGAACGTGCTGGTGGTCTCCGCGAGCATCGCCTGCGTGATCACCAGTTCGCCGACCAGGTTGATCAGCTGATCGACCTTCTCGACGCCGACGCGAATCGAGCTGCCTTCGGCGCCGGCCGCCGCGGCGGCCGGACGGGCCGCCTTGCGGTCCTGCTCGGCGGAGGCGGGCGAAGCCGCTTTGGCTGCGGGCGGAGCCGCCGTGGGTAGCGCTGGCGGCGGCTCGATGAGGTCCGCGTGACTGGCCGCGCTTGCGGGAGCAGCGGTGTGGGCCGCGGGGGCCGACGATGCTGCGTGCTCCGCGTGAACGACCGGATGCGCGTGCGCCACCGCGGCGGTGGGCGCGACATGCGCGGTTTGCGCCGGTGGCTGAACGGCAGCGTCGGGCGTTCCAGGTTCGCCCTGCTGCGCGTCGTCCGCCGGCGCGGTGCCGCGGCCGATCGTGATCTGACTTTCGTCGATCACGAAACAGCACACGGCG
Source organism: Paraburkholderia sp. UYCP14C (assembly GCF_004197395.1). Classification (GTDB taxonomy): domain Bacteria; phylum Pseudomonadota; class Gammaproteobacteria; order Burkholderiales; family Burkholderiaceae; genus Paraburkholderia. The sequence continues at coordinate 132,748 of NZ_SELS01000020.1, forward strand.
ATGATGTCGTCGGAGGGTACGTCGCTCGCGAGCCACAGCATCAGATCGCCGCCGCTCTTGACCTGCCCGACGATATTGCCCAGGTTGCCCAGCTCTTCGGCGAGCAGTTCCTGGTCTTTCTCTCCCACGCCCCGTAGCGTAATTTTCAGATGTGGGCCGGCGCTGTCCGCCGTGCCCGCGGCCTGCCCGGTCTGTGCCGGTTCGCCGTCCATCCATTCGCCCGCCGCCTGCACCGCCTGTTCGACGACGTGCTCGGGCGGGATACCTTCTGGCTCTTGTAGTGCCGTAATTGGTGTCGTTATTTGGGTTGCCGCTGCCGGCATAGCCGCGGGCGCGCTCGGCGCCATTGCCGGGGGCTGCGTCGGCGCGCCGCCCATGCGGCTTTCGGCGTGCAGCTGCTCGAGCTTCGCGCAGATCGCGCGCGCCACCGCCGCATCGGGCTCGGCGCTCGCGCGGTAGTCGGCGAGCTGGCCGGACAGCACGTCCTTGGTTTCGAGGAACGTGTCGATCATGTCCTTGCGCAGCACCAGCTCGTTGTTGCGCGCGCGATCGAGCAGCGACTCCAGAATGTGCGTGGTTTCGGTGAGCGCGGTAAAGCCGAACGTCGCCGCGCCGCCCTTGATCGAATGCGCGGCGCGAAAGATCGCCGCGAGGTCTTCGGGGTCCGGGCGGGCCACGTCGAGATTGAGCAGCAGCTGCTCCATCTGCGCGAGCAGTTCGTCCGCTTCGTCGAAGAACGTCTGATAGAACTGTGTGATGTCGAGTGTCATGCCTGGTTCACCGCGAGAGTGCCTGTCGGGCGTGAGCCGCCGTGCAGGCGCGTCGAGAGCTGTCTGTACTGTGTCTAAAGGTGTTGATTGCGCGGGTCAGGCCGGGTCCGGTTCGGCCAGCGCCGCCACCAGCTCGGTCAGCATGTCCGGGTCGAGCGGCTTTTCGATCCAGCCGGTCGCGCCCGCCGCGCGCGCCGCCTCTTTGAAGGCTTCGCCCGATTCCGTCGTGAGGACGAGGATGGGCGTCACCTGATAGGCCGGATTTCCACGCAGCGCGGTGATCAGATCGAGACCGGTCTTGCCCGGCATGTGCTGGTCGGTCAACACGAGATCGAACGCCATGGCGAGCGCGTTTTCGAGCCCCTCGTTGCCGTCGGCCGCGAGCGTGACCTCATAGCCGGCGCCCGTCAGCGTCGCGGCGAGGATCTGCCGCATCGATGCCGAATCGTCGACTGCCAGGATGTGCCTGATCATGAAAACCTCGCTGCGCTTAACACTGGCCCGCCGGGCGGAGCGCGCCGCCCGGGCGCGCGCCGCGGCCCGGCGGCCGCGGTCTGTTACTGGGCCGGCGGCACTGCCGCCGGCAACTTCGGTGCAACCGTCACCGGCTGCGCAAGTCTTTGCAGCAACGGCTTCGAGCCGGCTGCGTCGTCCGACAGAGTCGTCGTCGTCGAGTCGTCGTGATCGAGCGCCTCTTCCGACTTCCTGTTCAGCACGATGATGCTGATGCGACGGTTCTCCGGATCGAGCGGGTCCGCCTTGTTCAGGTTCTGCGTCGACGCGAGTCCGAGCACGCGCATCACCTTCGCTTCGTCCATGCCGCCCGCGACCAGCTCGCGCCGCGAGGCGTTCGCGCGGTCGGCCGACAGCTCCCAGTTGCTATAGCCCTTCTCGCCGCCCGCGTACGGCACGGCGTCGGTGTGACCCTGCACGATGATGCGGTTCGGCACGTCGTTCAGCGTATGGCCGATCTCACGCAGGATGTCGCGCATGTACGGCTCGACGACGTCGCGCGCGGTCGCGAACATCGGCCGCTTCTGCGAATCGACGATCTCGATGCGCAAGCCGGTCAGCGTCGAGTCGATGCGGATCTGCTGCTTGAACTGGCGCAGCACCGGGTTCGCCTCGATCGCGGCCATCAGCTTGACCTGCAGGTCGTGCAGACGGACCTGCTCCTGGCGTTCGAGCTCGCCCTGCAGCTGCTTGACCGAGTCCTCGTTGTTGTGCGACGCGGTGCGCTCGGCGCGGCTGCTGCTGCCGTCGGTCGAGCGGGTCACGCCCTGCGCATCGGTCGAGATGTCGCGGCCGCCGCCCTTCAGGATGCTCGAGTCTTCGGCGCTGCGATCGCCGCCCCACAGCGTGATTTTCAGCGGCTGGTTGAAGTAGTCGGCGATGCCCTTCAGCTGCACGGTCGAGGCCGAGCTGAGCAGCCACATCAGCAGGAAGAACGCCATCATCGCGGTCATGAAGTCCGCGTAGGCGAGCTTCCACGCTCCGCCGTGATGCCCGTGCTTTTTCGGCGCGGAGCGCTTGACAACGATTGCGCGGTCTTTGTCCTTGCTGCTCATCGGTTCAATTCCCGTCGCGTTCTTATTTCGCCTTGACGCGGCGCACGTGCTCTTCGAGCTCGGCGAACGACGGGCGCTCGGTCGAGAACAGCACCTTGCGGCCGAACTCGACCGCGATCGCCGGCGCGTAGCCGTTCAGGCTCGCGAGGATCGTCACCTTGATGCACTGGAACATCTTGGTCGACTCGGTCACGCGCTGCTCGGCGACGCTGGCGAGCGGGCCGATCAGCCCGTACGAAAGCAGAATGCCGAGGAAGGTGCCGACCAGCGCCTGCGCGATCATTTCACCGAGCACCGCGGGCGGCTTGTCGGCCGAGGCCATCGTGTGCACCACGCCCATCACCGCGGCGACGATACCGAACGCCGGCATCGCGTCGCCGACCTTGGTCAACGCTTGCGCGGGCGCCTCGCCTTCGTGGTGGTGCGTCTCGATTTCCTCGTCCATCAGGCTTTCGATCTCGAACGCGTTCATGTTGCCGCCGACCATCAGACGCAGGTAGTCGGTCAGGAACTCGATGATGTGCTTGTCGGCGAGAATCTTCGGGTACTGCGTGAAGATCGGGCTCTTCGACGGATCGTCGATGTCGGCTTCGAGCGTCAGCGTGCCTTCCTTGCGCGCTTTCGCGAGCAGCACGTAGAGGAGCCCCATCAGCTCCATGTAGACGTCCTTGTTGTATTTCGCGCCCTTGAACAGGGTCGGAATGACGCGCACTGTCGCCTTGATCGTCTTCATCCCGTTCCCGAGAATGAACGCGCCAACGCCAGCGCCGCCGATCATCAGCACTTCAACGGGTTGCAGCAGCGCGCCGAGATGGCCGCCTTCCAGCGCGTAACCGCCGAAAACGGACAACAGCGTCACGAGTGTTCCCACGAAAATCAGCACTGCCGAGCCCTCACAAAAAAGCGACGGTTACCGTCGTTAGTCAGGTTTACGGCACCGAGGCGAAAAACTTTGGGGAAAAAGGCGGCGCGCGGGTCCGGTGTAAACCAGAGGCTTGCGCTGCCTCAACGTGTGCCGCTCAGACTTCGGCGGTGACGAGGGTGTCGGGCGTGGGCGCGATACAGCGGGCCTCGTGAGCCCGCGCGTCGGCGACTTGCGGCGCCTCGGACGAGATTGCGGCGACGGCGATCTGGCGCTCGGCTCGCGTTTGCGCCGCCTTCTTCGTCTTGCCCGCGCGCGACGGCGGCTGGCACAGCCCGCAGACGAACGCATGCTGCGGATCGTGTGCGTGCGCGACGAACTGGCCGCCGCAGCGGCGGCAGGCGCTCATCTGCAGCATGCCCGAGTCGAAAAAGCGCACCAGCGTCCACGCGCGCGTGAGACTGAGCACCGGCTCGTCGTCGTGCAACTTCACGTGCTCCAGATACAGCCGGTAGCTCTTCACGATCGATTCGATCGCGCGGCAGCCGCCGTGACCGGACATGAAGCGGTAGATGTTGTAGAACAGCGACGAATGAAAGTTCGGCTGCCAGGTCATGAACCAGTCGGTCGAAAACGGCAGCATGCCCTTGGGCGGCGAGACCCCTTTCAGTTCCTTGTACAGCTTGATGAGCCGGTCGCGCGACAGGCTGGTTTCCGCCTCCAGCAATTGCAGACGCGCGCCCAGTTCGATCAGCTCGATCGCGAGGGTGATTTCCCGGACTTCGAGTACGACGCTCTTACTGGCCATCAGCCGAGTTGCTCGACCGGCTGGCTCGCCATCAGGATTGCCGAATGCGCTTGTGCGACCGCGCTGGACTTGTCCTTGTCCGCGAGGGCGGACAGCACAGCGTGATCGTCGAAGCGGAAGCGGCACAGCATCTGGTTGGACGCCGCGAGCTTGACGGTCTGCGCCAACGACAGATTGGCGAGCACGTCGGCCAGCTGTTCCGAAATACCCATGCGGAACATGCCCATCGGCTTGTCTTCGCGCAGCAGACGCTGGGCGAGCAGCAGATAGGACAGATTGACTTCCCTGATCTCACTGAGCATATGGCTAGTCGTGCTCATGATTTCCCCCGTACGTATGCCCGGCTGGTCAGGCCGATTTTTTTGCGGAAACGTTTGCTCGAGCGCGCGCGATAAATCCGCGCGAATCGGCTCGTCTCTGGTCTTGCAAGCATTGTCTCGAAAGGGGACACAGCCGAAAATCGGAGAGACACCCCACATGGATGACGGATTAATCCGTCATTTGTGTAGGAATTATTCCTACAACTGAGGCCGCGGCGACGCGCGAATCTGGACGAATGGGTGCGCCGGGCGGGAATGACGATGCGCGCTGGGAATTTCTACGGCTGCGGCATGTACCGGATGGTGAGTTTTCAGAACTTCACCGCCGCACCGTGAAACGGTGGAAAACAATTATAAGACGTTTTCACTCGCCTGCAATCTGGCTCGCTTCGCGGTTGTTCCGCGCTTCATCCGACCCTCGGGTCCGCCGCTTGCTACGGTGCTTTTCGCCTGTCGCACGTTTGATTAAGTCGCCGAAATCATGCGCCCCGATTATGGGGACGGCTTGCGATTGAAGCTCGCGCGCGCGTGTAACGGCCCATGTATCGCGCTGTAACAACATTAAGTGTTTGAAAAATCACTCGAATTACCGCGGTCGATCCCGATAATGAACGCTAAGGGATTACCCGATACCTATTTCGGAGCACCCTGGGACGGGGGTCAACCGCGTCCATCCGTCCGTCAGGCCTACGTACTTCGCGCAATCCAGCCCGTCGTGCGAAGCCCCGGTAAGCATCAAGAATCTGCATGTGATCCGGGTCAGCGCCCAAGCGCTCACTCCGATCGACACAGGAGAAAACGCATGCGAATCGCACAAATCGCGCCGCTGTACGAAGCTGTCCCACCGAAACTCTATGGCGGCACCGAGCGTGTCGTGTCGTATCTGACCGAAGCGCTCGTCGACCTCGGCCATGACGTCACGCTGTTCGCGAGCGGCGACTCGGTCACGTCCGCCAATCTCGAGGCGTGCTGGCCGCGCGCACTGCGCCTCGATCCGACGATTCGCGATGCATTGGCGCCGCACGTACTGATGATGGAATCGGTCCGCAAGGTCGCGCACGAATTCGACGTGCTGCACTTCCATCTCGACTACATGCCGTTCCCGCTGTTCACGACGATGGACACGCCGTTCGTGACCACGCTGCACGGCCGTCTCGATCTGCCCGAATTGCAGCCGGTGTTCGACGCGTTCTCGCACGTGCCGGTGGTGTCGATTTCGGATTCGCAGCGTCTGCCGCTGCAGCAGGCCAACTGGCTCAGCACGATCTATCACGGTCTGCCGGACCAGCTGCTGACGCCGCAGCCGCACAAGAAGCCCGAATATCTCGCGTTCCTAGGCCGCATCTGCCCGGAAAAGCGCGTCGATACAGCTATCAAGATCGCCGCGCAAAGCGGTCTGCCGCTGAAGATCGCCGCCAAGGTGGACAAGGTCGACATGGAGTACTTCAAGCGCGAGATCGAGCCGCTGCTGTCGATGGCGCACGTCGAGTTCGTCGGCGAGATCAACGAGGCGCAGAAACCCGAGTTTCTGTCGGGCGCGAAGGCGCTGCTGTTCCCGATCGACTGGTCGGAGCCGTTCGGCCTCGTGATGATCGAGTCGATGGCTTGCGGCACGCCGGTCATCGCGTTCAACCGCGGCTCGGTGCCGGAGGTGATCGACCACGGCGTGACCGGCTATATCGTCGAAGACGTGCAAGGCGCGGTGGCGGCTCTGCAACGTCTCGATGAACTGTCGCGCACCGAAATCCGCGCCCAGTTCGAACGCCGCTTCAGTTCGAAAACGATGGCGCAGAACTATATCGACGGTTATTCGGCGCTGATTGAAAGCGCGCGCCGTCCGGTATTGCGCCAGGTCGCGCTCGGCTAGGCGCGCGTTTGAAAACGGCCGGCACTTTTACGGCCGGCCGTTTTCGGTACGCTTTGAAGCCGCGCTGTGAACCTTCGCTTATGACGCTCAATAGCGGCGGAATCCGGCATCGGAATCGTTTGCACGAGCGGGAAACGAAGCCTTCGCGACCGGACGCGAAAAAGCCGCCCCAGCATGGGCGGCTTTTTTAATCCCGCAATGGTTGCGCTTCCACGGCGATTAGCGCGCGGCGGCGAATAAGCCAAACGGCAAGAGAACCTTCAGCCCGCTTTCATCGCGTCTCGCGTCACCTCGCGCGGACCTCACGCCGAGCCAATCAGATAGCGCTCGCGATTCTTGCCGACGATCCATTTGGGCGGCTTGCCACGCCCGCTCCACGTATTACCCGACTTCGGATCCTGATATTTCGCCGGCAGCGGCGTCTTCTTGGGCGGGCGGCCGCGCTTGGCCGCGACCGCGAAGCCGAGATCCTGCGCGGTCAGACCGTATTCGGCGATCTTTTGGCGGATGTCGGCGACGACATTGTCGATTTCCGTGCGTCGCGCTTCTTCTGCCTGTGCCTGCAATTTGGCTATCTGCGCCTTGAGGTCTGCATATTGAGACATTCGGTTCTCCCCTTTCTAGAACTCATTCGACCGCAGACTAGCTGCAATTATAAAAATTCGCAATGGCCACTAATACCGGTTTAGCGAATTTTCCTCTGATAATTATTAAAGCGGGTGAATTGTAAAACCTGCGCTTTATCCCTCAATAGTTTATAAATCCTGTCCGGATTGACAATCCTTGACACCCGATTTGGCGCTGTCTACCTAGAATTGCGCGCTCAATGCACGTACTCGTGCTTTTCGATACGTGCTTCCGGCATACCAATTCTTTTTAGGATCCCCAATCATGCAGTTGTCAAAGCGCGTCGTTGCCGAACTGTTCGGCACCTTCTGGCTCGTGCTCGGGGGCTGCGGCAGCGCGGTCCTCGCCGCCAACTTCGCCGGGCCGGTTCACGGTCTGGGCATCGGCTTCGTCGGCGTGTCGCTGGCCTTCGGCCTGACCGTGCTGACGATGGCTTTTGCGATCGGCCACATTTCGGGCTGCCATCTGAATCCGGCGGTGAGCATCGGCCTCACCGTCGCGGGCCGATTTCCGGTGCGCGATCTGCTGCCGTATATCTTTGCGCAGGTGATTGGTGCGGTGCTCGGCGCATTCGTGCTGTCGCTGATCGCGTCGGGCAAGCCCGGCTTCGACCTGGTTGCGAGCGGCTTCGCAACGAACGGTTACGGCGAGCAATCGCCGGGGCACTACTCGCTCGCCGCCGCCTTCATTTGTGAAGTCGTGATGACGGGCTTCTTCCTGTTCGTGATTCTCGGCGCGACCGACCGGCGCGCGCCGGCCGGTTTCGCACCCATTGCGATCGGCCTGTGCCTGACGCTGATCCACCTGGTCTCGATTCCTGTCACCAACACGTCGGTCAATCCGGCGCGCTCGACGGGCCCTGCGCTTTTCGTCGGCGGCGCGGCGATCGATCAGCTGTGGCTGTTCTGGGCCGCGCCGATCATCGGTGCGGTGATCGCGGGCGTCGTCTATCCGCTGATCGCCGCGGATCGCAGCGGCGAGGCCCACGAGTTGGCGCTCGACTGACGGCTCGTTCGGCGCAGCGGTCTTGTGATCGTCGCGTAGTCGGCATGAATGGGCGCCTCGGCGCCCATCGTTCATTGCGACCACCATGCGCCGGGAGTGCCGCGGCGGCCCCGTGCAGGTCGGCGCCGCTGCTAGAATCGGGCGACCTCCCAGCCACACACAGGTGCTTTCGATGAACCGTTTCCGCGGATTCCTGCATGGCGTCGCTCTATCGCTCGCCGGCTTGTGCGCGAGCACGCTGGCGTTGCCGGCCGCGAACGCGGCGGGCGGCAATATCGAAACCCTCGTATTCGTTCGGCACGGCGAGAAACCCGCGCAAGGCTACGGCCAGCTAGATTGCCAGGGGCTCAACCGGTCGCTCGCGTTGCCGGCCGTGATCGCCGCCAAATTCGGCAAACCCGATGCGATTTACGCGCCCGACCCCGGGCAGCAAAAGGACGACGGCGGTCGTCCGTACTATTACGTGCGCCCGCTTGCGACGATCGAGCCGACCGCGATTCAATTCCAGATGCCGGTGCAGACGCCGTATGGCTTTGCGCAGATCGACCAGCTCGGCAACGCGCTCGTCGCCCCGGCCAATCGCGGCAAGCTGATCGTCGTGGCGTGGGAGCACAAGCTGATCGAGAAGCTGTTGCGGCAGATGCTGAGCGCGCATGGCGGTCGCGCGGCCGACGTGCCGAAATGGCAAAGCGACGACTTCGACAGTATCTATATCGTCCAACTCGACTGGCAGAACGGCACGCCGCGCGCGAGCTTCAAACACGATCATGAGGGGCTCGACGGTCGGGCGACCGATTGCCCTTGCGCGGCGTTGCCGGGCGTGTCGGCGTCTTCGGCAGGTGCGGCGTCTTCCGCAACTTCGGCCAGTTCGGCGCCTGCGGCGGATTAATCGGGTAATACAGATGTAAGCCGTGATTACGCGCGCGGGCGCGTCGAGCGGCAAGCGTGCGCGAAGAGCCGCCGGCCGGCTGGAGTTTTCCGGCCGCAAAGCCCCGTGCGGCGCGGCTGCAGGCGAAACAAGGGCACTGCCAGGAAGGTCCACGCGATTGTTCCGCTCGCCCTTGATGGCTTCGACGATGCTTGCAGTCCGTAACATCTGGTCGCAGTCCACCACGGCGCGAGTGCGTACATTGGTCCTGTGCGACAAACCTACGTCGCCTCACAGGAGAGACCAACATGAAACGCATCGTCACTCACTTGCTGGTTGCTGCCGGACTCGCGGCGGGCGCATGCGGTGTCGCGCAGGCGCATACGGATTTGAGCGTCGGCCTGTCGCTCGGCGCCCCGGTTTATGCCGCGCCGGTTTATGCCGCGCCCGCGCGCGTCTACGCGGCGCCGGAGCCGGTGTATTACGGCGGCGGCTGGGATCATCGCTACGAACGCGGCGATTACTACCGCGGCTATCACCGCGATGACCGCGGCTGGGGTCACGACAACCGTCGCTGGGGGCATGACGATCGCGGCGAGCATCGCGGCTGGCGCGATTGACGATTGCAAGCGGAGCGCATGCACCGCGCTTCGCGATCAACTTCCGCGGCCCGCATCCACTCGAGTGGATGCGGGCCGCTTTCATTTACAGTGACTACGGTTCAGGACGCCAGTTCGTCGTTGAGCGCAAACAGTTTGCGCAGATGGTGCGCGACGCCCGCCTCGAAATTGTTGCCGATGCGCGGTACATGCGGCAGACGCGTGATCAGATCCGGATTGGCGTTGTTCATCATGAATGGATGACCGGCCGTCTCGAGCAGATCGATATCGTTCATGTTGTCGCCGAACGCGACGCACTGCGACGCGTCGACACCGAGACGCTCCAGCACGATCTGCAGGGCGCGCCCCTTCGACACATTCGCGGTCATCACCTCGAGGCAATCCGGCAGCGAATACGTCACGTACAGACTCTCGCCGAATTCGCGTTCGAGATTGGCGGCCACCTGCGCGAGATCGGCTGGATCGCCGATATACAACGCCTTGGCAATGTCGACGCCATCGTGCTTCGGCAGGTCAGTCACTTCGTACGTGAAGCCGGAGTCCTGATGGAACTCCAGCAGATGGGGTGCATCGCGATCGATCAGCCACGCCTCGTCGGCAAACAGACTGACGATCACTCGACCATGCGCCCCGACAATGTCGGGCTGCACCAGACGCTGGACGATTGCTGGCGGCAGATCGTCGGCGTGGATCACTGTGTTGTCGGGTGCGTGAATGCGCGCGCCGTTCGATGTGATCAGATACGGACTGATGCCGAGCAGGTCGCGGATACCCGCGACGTCGCAGTAATGCCGCCCCGTGGCGATCACGAACCGCAGCCCGTCGCATTCGAGCTTGCGCACCGTGGCGACCGTGAACGGGTCCAGCTGGTGATCGGCGTTGAGCAGTGTGCCGTCGAGATCCGTGGCGATGACTTTGTACATGGTGAGTCCGGCGGCGGAGCCGTCGAGGCAGCGTCAAAACCGCTATTTTACAGGTCTCATCCCGCCAGCCGCTGCGCTTCGCTCCGCGCGAGCTGCAAGCCGCCATGCGCCGAATCCGCCCGCGGCTCGCGCAGACGCGCCTGATACGCCGGCGGCACGTACTCGCGTAACGGCGCACCGAGTCCACCGCATAACGCGACCGGCAGCGCGCCCGTCGAGTCCAGCGCGGCGATCATCTTGCCGACTTCGACGCCGGCTTCGCCGAGCAGCCGCGCCGCGAACGGATGTACGCGGTGCTCGATCGCGATCGGCGCGAGCCGCGCATAGGCGGTCTGATTGGCCGCGCACAGCCACACGACGAGACTGTCGCGGTCGCCCGTGCCGGTATGCGCGAGCAGCGCATCGGAGAGATCGTCGGCGGGCACGCGACCATCCAGCGCTTGTTGCGCGTGCACGATCAGCCGCAGACCGAGCCACGCGCCGCTCGCTTCGTCGCCCGATGGAAAGCCGTAGCCGCTGGCCATGCGAAATTCGCCGTCGCTCGCGAGCGAGGCCGCGACGCTGCCGGTGCCGAGTGCGACGATCACGCCGGGCGCGCCGTCGTGCGCGCCGAGCAGGGTCGTGTAAGCGTCGGATTCGACGGCCAGTCCGGCCAGCCGCGGCGCCTGCTCGTGAAACTCGGCGAGCCAGTCGCGATTATTGACGCCCGCCAGGCCGCAGCCGAGCACGCAGCGCGACCAGTCCAGCGCGACTCCGGCTCGCTCGAACGCTTCGCCGCAGGCGGTTTGAATGGACTGCCATGCGCGCGGAATGCCGAGCCCAAGGCCCGATGGGCCGCTTGCCGCTTGCGCGAGTTCGCGACCCTGCGCGTCGCCTAGCACGACGCGCGTGCCGGTGCCGCCGCCGTCGACGCCGATCAGAAAGAAGTCGTGGTTCATCGAATCGAATCAGTTCAGTGGGTGAATAACGCTTAGCGTGGCAGGTCAGTTTGAATCGCGCAATTAGCCGATTGGCCAGCTTGCGGCGCACACCGCTTCCGCTATGCTGGCGAACGACATGAACACGCGGGAGCGCGACAGTGACACAACGATGCAACTGGGTATCGAGCGATGCGCTCGCACAGTACCACGACACCGAATGGGGGGTGCCCTCTCGCGACGATCAACACCTGTTCGAGATGCTGGTGCTCGAAGGCGCGCAGGCCGGTCTGTCATGGTCGACGATACTCAACAAGCGCGCCGGCTATCGCCGTGCATTTGCCGACTTCGACATCGACAAGGTCGCGGCCTTCACGCCGAAGCACGTGGACGCGCTCGTCGCGGACGAAAGCATCGTGCGACATCGCGGCAAGATCGAGGCGGCCATCCTCAACGCGCGCGCCGTGCAGCAGATTCAGGCCGAGCATGGCTCGCTCGCGAACTTCGTATGGTCATTCGTCGACGACACGCCGATTCAGAACGAATGGGCTTCGTATAAGCACGCGCCTGCGTCGACAGAAGTGTCGGATGCGCTGAGCAAGGCGCTCAAGCGCTACGGCTGCAAATTCGTCGGTTCGACGATCTGCTACGCGTTCATGCAGGCGGTCGGCATGGTCAATGATCATGAGACGACCTGCATGTGCCGCGAGCGATGCGTGTCGCTGGGCAAGAAGGGGCGTCGTCGCAAGGCGGGATGAGGCCACAGCGTCCGCCGAGTGCGCAAACGCTCGAATTGGCGCCCTTTCATGCTCGTAGTCGGCCCTTCGCCGGACGACGCGCGGCGGATACTCGTCGCCATGCGCTCACGCAATGCGCGCTCAACAACAAATAATCACCGCCTCGGACGCGGGAGACCAACCATGAAAACACTCAGCTTCCTGACCCATCAGGACATTTACGATCAGTCCGTCGCACATCTATTGGATCAGAAACGCACCGCATTGCTGCCGAAGGGCGGCGGTGCTTACCGCGGCTATTGCGGCGGCTGCCCGGTCGGCAACCTGATCAAGCCGCGCGACTATATGACTGCGATGGAAGGCGTACCGGTGCGCTTCATCGGCAAACCACCGGCCGAGGTGCCCGCCTACATGGATGTCGGCGTGGCCGCGCTGAAAAAAGCACTGCTGCGCGCCGGCATCAACGTGTATGACCCGGTGACCATCGCTTTGCTCAGTTGCCTGCAAAACGTGCACGACGTGTTCGGCACATGGGAGTGGCACGACCGGCTGGGCTCGATCGCTTGCGAGTTCGGTCTGTCGGCCGAGCGACTGAGGAACGCGGCGTAAGCACTGCCCGCAAGGGCAATAATACTGCGCGCCAATAGCAAAACGGCGGTGTGGCTTCTTTCGAAGCTCACACCGCCGTTCGGCGTACGTAAAAAGCGTGCTTAGTGCAGCTTTTTCGGCAGCATCTGGCTGCGCAGACGCTTGTGCAGGCGCTTAACAGCTGCTGCCTTCTTGCGCTTGCGAGCCGTGGTCGGCTTTTCGTACGACTGGCGCTCACGCAGTTCAGCGATCAGGCCATTCTTTTCGATTGCGCGACGAAAGCGGCGAATTGCCACTTCGAACGGCTCGTTTTCCTTCAGAAGAATCGTCGTCATGTAATTCCTAACTCAATCACTAGATACGGGTTTAATTGCATGGCGGTAACCGTTCAGGTCACCACTAACGCGCCGGCCCTCCGGTCGCTCCGATTCATGGCCAGTAACAGGCAAACGCGAGGCTGATAAACAACCCCGGCCAAACCACGAATGAAGCGAGAGGCAAAGCGGCCACGGAGGCCGGAAAAGAGAGGTGGGGAGTTCACCGCGGAACGCGGACAGACGTAATGCAAAAGCCGCGTCTGTTGCCGTTTCGCCAACCTTTCACCAATGAAAAACACTGACGAAACAGGCAAAGATCTCAATTCACTCCCGATGATATCAGGAAACTCTCCATCCTACCAGGGGTTTACCGATTGCGCCAGGCTTTTCCCCGCCGCGGATCGCGTTCGCGTCGGCGGCCGTGGTGTTCGCCTTATCGCGCGCTCACTTCGTCGAGTTCGCGAATATCGTCGGCGGTGAGGGACAGCTGGACGGCCGTCGCCAGACTCTTCAACTGCTCGACCGAGGTCGCGCTAGCAATGGGGGCCGTAACGCTCGGCCGCGCGATCAGCCAGGCAAGCGCGATCGCTGCCGGCTTGCTGCCGTGCCGTTGCGCGACACGGTCGAGCGCGCGGAGAATTCGCAAGCCACGCCCGTTCAGGTATTTCTCGACCCGACTCCCGCGCGCCTTGCCGGCCAGATCGGCCTCGCTGCGGTACTTGCCCGACAGGAACCCGCTCGCGAGGCTGTAATAGACCACCACGCCGAGATGATTCGCGAGCGCCACCGGTTCGCTGTCGCGTTCGTAGTGCTCGCGGTCGTAGAGATTGTATTCGGGCTGCAGCAACTGATACTCGGGCAGCCCGTGCTGGCGCAACACCGCGAGCGCCTCCTCGACGCGCGCCCCGCTGTAGTTCGACGCGCCGATCACACGCACCTTACCCGCCTCGATCAGTTTCTGATATGCGCCGAGCGTCTCCGCGAGCGGCGTCGCGGTGTCGTCGTCGTGGGAGAAATAGACGTCGATGTAATCGGTTTGCAGGCGCCGCAGCGAATCTTCGACCGCCGCCTGGATGTTCGCGGCCGACAGCCCCTTGCGCTGCGGATGCTTGGACACCTTGGTCGCGAGCACGATCTGCTCGCGCTTGCCGCTGCGACGGAACCACTTGCCGATGATCGTCTCCGACTCGCCGCCCTGGTTGCCGGGCACCCAGGCCGAGTAGACATCGGCGGTATCGATGAAGTTGAGGCCGGTATCGACGAACGCGTCGAGGATCGAAAACGACGTCGCTTCGTCGGCGGTCCAGCCAAATACGTTGCCGCCGAACATCAACGGCACGACCTGCAATTCGGAACGGCCAATCCTGCGCTTCTGCATGATTTCTCCGCAATCGATAACGGGCGAGCGAACGAGAATACCCCCACTTTCGATTACCTGCAGCGCATCACGCCATTCAGGCTGCGTGGGGCTCGCGACCCGCAAGCCCCGTCGGACGCGGAAAACAATTGGGTCGCCATTAGAGAAAGTTGCTGAAGTTTTCTAGAGATGCGACGCCAACTTTCAGAACCGTTTCGTGGTATCGCGACTTCGCAGAAAGCCGAATCGTGCGAGTCGATCGCGAGGAGGACGGGTGCGCCGAACTGCCCCTAGACCGTTACGCAGGAGGCGCGATGGAGGGCGCATTGCGACGCGCTGCATTTGTATCGGGGAGAGAAATGCTCGCGGACAGGTCAGATTTGGTCCAGCGTTCGCGCGTTGTCGGCCAGCCTCGCTTTCTAGGCGGCAATTGGGACATCGAAAAACTACCGGAGCCGGGACCCGCATAGACTTTCTTGCGGGAGGTAGTCCTCGACTTCCGCCAAAGTGATCGGAGACGGTCGAGGGGCTCGCGTGCCGCCCGCGTCGACAAACGACCCACAGTCCGTTGCCGACACATCGAATAGAGATTGTGGTGATGTAAGTCCCAAAACAACGCCGACCGTCCCAATCGCATTGTTACCCCGAGGCTGGTGAAACTTGTCTCCGGGACTTACAACGGAACAAGACACGCCACCCATCGCACGCTTATCGATAACGTGCCGCAGGTCGACCGGGTACAAATGGTCCCCTCGTGACAGGAACCGCGTCGCTGCGGCCACCAAGGGCGACGTCTGAAGACCAGCAGCTTGTGCGATTTCACACGCAAGCTCGACGAGTCGTTCGTGGTCATCGGTTGGCGCCGCCGACAGGAAACCAACCAAGTACTCGCAGGTCCGGGAGGTCGCTCCGTCTATGACGTCCTCCTCCACTGCTTTTTGAAGCCGTTCCCTGAATTCGAAGCGTTTCTCCATCGGCACCTCAACGCGGACCGAGCGAAGCCCGCTCCTCTCGCGACTCTGGACGCTAAACACGAGTCCGAGGAATTCAAAACAACCTTCGTCAGCGATTTCGCCATATTCGACCCGGCCAAGATGCAACGGGCCGGCTGGGTGCCTTACGAGGTTCGCCTCGTAAAGGGAGACTTTGGCAGCCACATCCTCTTTCGAATTGCCGGTGATTAGGAGATCATCCGCATAGGGAAACGAATGCTCCAGGTATTTCACTGGTAGGGCCTGTTCGAGAAGCCCATAGGCAATAAGAGGAGATGACGCCGCTCCTTGCGGCAACGCCAGCCGGCCATCTGCATCCACCACCTCGCTCACGCATATACGTGCGTAGCGATTCTTGCCCACTCTTTCATCGTTAGGGGGAGGCACGCACAAGGTGTTTTCCTGAGGTTGACCCGGTTCAGCGGACAGATCTGCAGTCAGTGATCGAATGTGATTTAGCCTCCATTGGACGTTGAGCAGCGGGTTATCCACGGACGGGCAGCGGGGCGCCTCTCTCGCCCATGACGCTGCCCGTCGGTGGATAACCCGCGATGCGATGTCGGTTGATGTGGCGCATGCAGGTTTTCAAATTCGAGCGGCGAGCAATAACCGATGCTGCTGTGCAGGCGGCGTACGTTGTACCAGCCTTCCAGGAATGAGAACACACGTCGACGCGCCTGTTCATGAGTTGCGAAGAGCTCGCGTGACAGCAGCTCTGCTTCGAGCGTGCCGAAGAACGACTCACACATCGCATTGTCATAGGCGTCACCGGCCGTCCCCATTGACGGTTGCACGCCGGCCTCGCGACAACGGCGGCCGAAGGCAATGGACGTGTACTGGGCGGATTCAACCGGTCGTCGCAACACGAGATTGTTGAACAGATTTTAGGTACTCGTCCAGAGCTTCGGCCG
>NZ_SELS01000205.1 GCF_004197395.1 Paraburkholderia sp. UYCP14C
AAGTATCACTGGCGGCGTTTCGTCAACTGGACGAAGGAAACGATCGATACAGAGATCGCCAAACTGCTCGGCGGCTACGGTTCGGAATTTGAAATCCGTTTTGCCTGAACACTTAACGTTGTCTAGGTGTCCAGAGTTAAATGGGCGACTCCACATCGAGAGAACTCTGTTCTTTGTAGTATCTGGAAATCCTAAGCACCTTATACGAGACAGGTGTTGCACTTCAGATTCGAGGTCGCCCATATAAAATGGAATACGAGTTAAAAAACGTCACGCCATCAAAATAGCTTCGGGCAGATGGTGCAAAGTTGATCCGCGCGTTCGGCTAGCTTCGGGCGAGTTTTGCGATGACGATGATGGCGGCCAGCTACAACCGGAAGCGGCTGATGTATTTCGGGAAAGCCGGAAAAAATGAATCGAATTCTCTTGCAGTCACCGCGTGGCGGAAGAATTCACTGAAAACCTCCGGTTATTCGAGGGCCCCGATGGTGGCTCTTGCAATGATCGGTTTGCAGCGGACGTACGTGCCGACGCACGGAGCTGCTCGCGCATCAACGAGGAGGAGCGCAATGCTTTTGACACTTTACTTTCCTTTGGCCGCGTCGTTGTCCGTGCGCGATCTGCCGGACGGTTTTCTCAGCAAGGTGCGCGACGGGGACCTGCCACAGGCGGGCGCGCAGGCGAGTCGATGGTCGGAGACAGCGCGCGGTGCCGCAGGTTCGCCCGAACTGCTGCGCCTGCATGCCGACATGCAGATGACACTCGGCGTCTGCGACGAGGCTGAAGAGCAATATCACCACGCGCAAAAGGCAATCCGCTCGTCGCGCCAAGCGATCCGCGCGGCGTCGTGCCGCAACGCCGGCTGGCAGGCGCTGTTCCGTCACCGGCCTGCTACGGCGCTGAAGTGTTTCGCGCGGCTGCTCGATGAGCCGAACGTCGAGGCGACGCAACAAGTTGAGGCGCAGCTCGGGATTGTGGGCGCTTTGCAGGAGTTCGGCCGCTCGCGCGATTCGAGCGATGCACTCGACAAACTCGTAGCCGTTGTTACCGAACCGTTGCTCAGCCACTGGCGCGAGATTGTCGTTAGTTTGCGTTTCGACCTCGCCGTGCAGCGCGAACTACGCGACGATGCACTGCTGACCGATCATGCGTACTGGCAGTCTGGCCTGGAAGTTTACCCGCTGCGCGCTGTAGGCGGAGCCGGCGGTTTCGGCCTGGCGGCGGCGAGCGACGAGGCCGACCTTCACGAGGTCGAGGCCTTGGACGTCTGCACGCCGCTGCTGAGGCAGCGCGTCCACTATTTGCGTCGGTTGCGCGCGCTTGCGCGTGGGGAACGTGCGGCACTTGACGCCATTTCCGCGCATCTCAGATGGGCCGAACAGCGCGGCTTCGGCGACTATCTGCGCACTGCGAGGCTCGAGGCGGTGCTGGCCGCGCTCACGTCCGACGCGCCGCAGTCAGCCGAGATGTTGCTCGAACCGCTGCGTCGGATCGAGCATGCGGCGTCGACTGGGCGCCGGCAGCTTGAGTATTTGTACGCAGTTGCGAAGACACATGAGGCGCTCGGGCGCAGCCGCGAAGCGATGCTGCTCTTCGGCCGTTACGCGCTGATCGCCGCGCAGTGCCTGCGCGACGATGCGCAAGCGTTGGTATCGTACGCGGGCAACGCCGCACGGCAGGCGCCGCAACTTGACGATGTGGCCGTGCGGCTGCCCACGCGCTATCGGCGCGCGTATCGCTATTTGCAGGAAAACCTCAACAGGCGCGATCTCTCGGTGCGTGAAGTGGCGGCGGAAGTGGGCGTGACCGAGCGTGCGTTGCAAAGCGCTTTCAGACATTCGCTGGGCCTTTCGCCAACCGAGCTGATTCGCCGACTGCGGATGGAGCGGATTCGTAGGGATCTACTCGACGATTCGCTCAACGGAGAGCGTACAGTATTGGACACGGGCAACAAGTGGGGCGTGGAGAATCGCTCAACACTCCTGAACAACTATCGCAAAGAGTTTCATGAGACACCTTCGGAGACACTCTGGCGCTGAGGAAGCTCAGAGGAGCTGATAATCATATAGTCGGCCCCACGCCGTTGTGGTGAAGCGGCGGGCGTAGAGTTGAGGTTCAACTGATTGCGGGTTTTCCGAAGGGGCCGAATTTGTCTGCGAGCCCCACCGGGAATGGCTTTCGGAGCTGGCGAGG
>NZ_SELS01000206.1 GCF_004197395.1 Paraburkholderia sp. UYCP14C
ATCGCAGCAGCGCGAGGGCGTGATTATCGCGAACCTCGTGAATCTGTGGAACAGCTTCGGCAAGGCGGTCTGCGCCAAGACGGCATAGTTGCGCCCGCAACCAAATGGGCGCATACCCTGCTGAACAAAGCCCCCTGGAATCACGATTCACTTTGCCGTGGAATGGCTGTTCTCTTTGCGTGGAATACGCAGTGACACTTCTCTGTACTACAAAATGGGCCAAATCAGACTCGCTCACGCGAACCGTGGGCGCGTTGCTCCTTGCGGTTATATCGGCCTTGGTCGAGGCGGCCCCGCCCATGGGGGCTCCGGCTAACGCTCACGTTTTCGCAGCGGCGCGACCGGAGGGCATCAACTTCGGTATGGCTCAGGACGACCTGTCTATTAGCATTGATACCGGAGCGGGGCTTGCCTTTACGATCAGACGAAAAAGTGCAGGGGAAGCGAGCCGGGGAGCCGGGGACATCGTGTCAATGAGATATGACGGAGTGGAATTTCAGGACTCTCAAAAGGGAAGCCAGATAAACTCCGGCTTTTCCGATCTATACGACCGGCAGGCACCGGTCAGCGTCGACGCACAGCAAGTGGATGCCGACCATGTCAAGGTGACGGTCCGTGCCGGGGACTTAATCCATTACTATATGGCAAAGCGTGGTTTGGCCGCCATATTCATGGCAACCCACTTCGCCAGCGAGCCGAAGCCCGGACTGGTTCGCTACATTGCGCGCATCCGGCGAGATGCTTTACCTGATGGCTCACCACCGGCAGACCTTTTGGGTACCGACCGAATCGTGGAAGCACACGATATCTTCGGGTTGCCCAATGGAGAAACGCGATCCAAGCATTATTCGAACATGCGCCTGAAGGACTGGCAGTTTTTCGGCGCACGTGGGTCTGGCGTTGCCGTCTGGATGGTGCGCGACAACAACGAGGGGGGATCGGGCGGTCCGTTCTACCGCAGTCTGCTCGACCAAGGTACGCTGACCGATCAGGAACTGACCTACATCGTCAACTATGGCGAGGCGCAGACTGAGCCGTTCCGCACGGATGTTCTCGACAGCTACGCCCTTGTTTTCACGCACGGCAAGGAGCCCGACCCTCTCGATACAAGTTGGTTTGGCCGCATGTCGCTGAGCGGCTATGTCGGGCCGGAAGCGCGGGGCCGCGTCGTGGGTACGGGCATCGCCGGCATGGACCCGACGTTCGACTACACGGTCGGCTTTGCTGAGGCAGGTGCGCAGTACTGGACGCCTGCGGCACGGGCTAACGGCGCGTTTACCTGCGACGGCATGCGTCCTGGCACCTATCGAATGACGATATACAAGAACGAACTTGCTGTGGCGAGCAGTTTCGTCAGGGTGGACGCAAACCAAACAACGCGCATTGATACGGTGCCGACGCGTGATGATCCCGCTCGGGTGGTGGCCATTTGGCGCATCGGCCGTTGGGACGGCACGCCGTCCGAATTTCTGAACGGGACCCGTATAACTGTCATGCACCCATCTGACCGGCGCATGGGATCTTGGGCGACGGCGCCTTTCGTCGTCGGCACGTCGGCCACAGCGACCGACTTTCCTGCTTACCAATGGAAGGAGGTGAATAGCCTCGTTCGCGTTCGGTTCCAGCTTTCTCGCGCGCCGGTCGCCGCCATGACGCTGCGCATTGGCATCACCGCAGCTTTCGCCAACGGCCGCCCGGCAGTGCAGATCAACCAGTGGACGGCGCCGCTCCAGCCCATCTCCATTCAGCCGACGAGCCGGACGCTGACAGTCGGTACTTATCGCGGCAACAACCACATATATGCGATAGCTGTTCCCGCTTCCGCGTTCCGCGCGGGCGTGAATGAGTTGCGGTTATCAGTGACAAGTGGCGAGCTGGGCACCGACTTCCTGAGTCCGGGTCTATCTTACGACGCGATTGATCTCGTAGACAACATGAGCTCTGCGAGGTAGATAAGCCAAGAACCGCGGCTGTGTCGCGAGAGTGGAATCAGGGCGAGTAGGGCTGGTTACGAGGAAGATGGTTCTGTTGCAATAAGTCAGTCGGCTATGATGTTCGTAACAAGACGAACGACTGAAAGCTAGATGAAGACGCTGAATCCGACCGTGGCCCGCGTGCTCAAACGCCTGCATTACCCGCTTGATGTGATCCTGACTTGCGTGCGCTGGTATGTGGCCTAT
>NZ_SELS01000207.1 GCF_004197395.1 Paraburkholderia sp. UYCP14C
CCGACGCATAATCCGCTCGTCCTGCCTGGGGGAATTTAGCCGCCCGCAAGTGGAGGAGTTTGAACTGCCCATCGGGGCAGATGGGACAGTTGCGCCTGCAGACTGGTAAAGCGCGGCGCGAAACGCAGGCCGAACCAGTGCATGATCGCGAAATTCGCCTTGTTGACGCTGTGCATGTCGCCGGTGATGGTGGTCGGCGCGATATCCGTGGTGTTGTGATGGCAGATGTCGAAGACGTAGTGGCTTTCATGTTCGTGCGCGCCAATCAGTTCGGTGCGCAGCGCAACGTGATTGGCGAGCAGCGTATAGGTGTACCGGCTCTGATTGTCTGGACACGGTTTTGCAACTCAGGCGGCCTCTTTCAGGGTGGCTGCCTGACGGGCTTCATGGGGTGACATGAAGCCCAGTTTTTCGAGACGCCAGTGGCGATTGTAGCGATCCTTGAACTCGACGACCGCAGCCCGAACTTCCTCACGATTCCTGAAGATACGACCGTGAATGGCCTGTTCCTTTAGCGTCCGGTTGAAGCGCTCGGCGACACCATTCGTTTGTGGCTCGGCAACGAAGGCGAAGCTCGGCGTGAGGCCCCAGAACCTGACCTGATTCAGGAAGTCATCGGCCGTGTATTGCGAACCGTGATCCATGCGCAGCATCAAGCCCCGACCGACCTCGGCACCCGTGCCGCCGAATTCGCCCAGCAGTCCCTGTAGTGGTCAACTAATTTTGGACAGGCAGATAGGTTCTTTCACTGTCGGTTTCGCCTCGTAGGCGGCGGGCGACAGATAGCCCAGCGTGGAGTGCAAGCGCACCGGATTGTAGAAAGCGACGATGTACTGGTTGATATCGCGCCGAGCCTCATCGTGGTTGGCGTATTGACGCTGCCACACACGCTCCATTTTGAGGTTCAGGAAGAATCTCTCCATCACCGAGTTGTCCCAACAATTTCCCTTGCGGCTCATGCTGCAAACCACGTGATGCTGCTTCAGCAAGGCCTGGTAGTGCTCGCTTGCATATTGGCTGCCCCTGTCCGAATGCAGAACCAGTCCCGGTGCTGGCCGACGCTGCTGCAGCGCCATGGTCAACGCCGACATGACCAGTTCAGCCGGCATGGTTGGTGCCATTGACCAGCCGACCACCCTGCGCGAGTACAGGTCCAGAACGACTGCCAGATAGAGCCAGCCTTGCCCCGTGCGGATATATGTGATGTCCGAAACCCATGCGCGATTCGGCTCGGCCACATCGAACTGGCGGTCGAGCACGTTCTCTGCCACAGGTAGCGTATGCCTGCTGTCGGTCGTCGAGACGAACTTGCGCTTCCAGCTCGTACGCAGGCCCGCTTCGCGCATCAGGGTACGCACCCGGTAACGACCGATTCGTAGCCCTTTCTCCCGCTGTGCATGCATCACGCGGCGGCTACCATAGCTCGCGCCGCTCGCGGCGAATGCTGCCTTGACGTGTGTCTGTTCCTGCAGCCTTTTCGCGCTCGGCCCCGCGCTCCTGTGCGCATAGTAGCCAGACCGGCTCACCTGCAGAAGCCGGCAGGCGTGACTGACCGATACGGCCTCCTGTTGCAAATGAGTTACCACGCGGTAAATCACTTCAGTTCCCGGGCAAAGAAGGCCGACGCTTTTTTTAGCAGCGCGTTGTCCTCACGCAGTTGCCGGTTTTCCGCCTCAAGCTGCCGGATACGCTGCTGCTCAGCTGTCAGCGGCTTGCCCTCGCCGGGGCCGCCAGCACGTTCGGCGTCATACTGCGCCACCCAGCGGCGCACGGCTGTCTCAACCAGGTCCATCGACCGGCACACTTCGCTGACCGATAACCCCTGGTCTCGTACCATCCGTACTACTTCCAGCTTGAAGCTGGCGTCAAATTGTCGGCGCCTTCTTGTCATCTTGCTCTTTTTCCTCGTCGATTCCGGATTGTCCTGCCATCGACCTGTCCGAGGAAATTAGACCACTACAGACTTCTTCAGCATGTTCAACTCCGTTTCCAGACACACGTTTTACCCCAAATCCGTGTCCAGAAAAATCGGAGGCGGTTCAACCCTCTGTTTTCAAAAGCATTCAAAGGGCGGCCTCAAAAGCGAGGTGCAACACTTATCTCGTATAAGGTGTTGCAATGCCCGACAAAACTACTTCTACTTCAT
>NZ_SELS01000208.1 GCF_004197395.1 Paraburkholderia sp. UYCP14C
GAAACATAAGAAAAAGCACAGCAAAACCCGACATTTCTATTTAGCTGGAGGCACGACATTTGAACTTAGCGGAGACAGTTGGTATGTAGTGGCTAAGTCGAGATGTCCGCTTCTAGCCAAGTTCAGATGTCCGCTTTTCGGGACCATCGTAAGCTGATCGGTCGCTGGTTATACGGCGCCGGAGGCTTCGATGGCTGCGACGGAACGGATAACGATGACGATGCGCGAGCTGGACAGGACTTTGTTCGGCAGGGTCTTCAGCAGATAGGGCCTGATGGTTGTGTTGCGGGTCTGAGATAATGCCGGCATCGAGTCTATTCATTTAGCATGAGTGCTTCGGAGCTAAAAAGTGAACGCTGGCAGGTTTTCCTTCGAAATTCACAAATTTGCCCCGTCGAAACGCACATTCACAAGTTTGCTACGCGGCCGTGCGGGCCCATTCTACATTCACCGATTTGTTCCCGAGCACGGTGCCTCGGAGCAAAAACCTGAAAGTGGGTGAGTTTTGTCCGAAACTGGATTGCTCACTGAAATCGCACATTCACAAGCTTGTTACGCGAACGTTATGTTTATGAACGACAGCTCACGTGGCTCTGGCTCGAAATTGACAATCGGTCAATCACCTCAACCTGACTCGCTGGCGCGCAAGTCTGGCAATGGCGTGCTGCGTTCCGTAGCAAGTGGATGGATATATCGCGCGTTGTACAGGCTACCGTCTGGTAGGCATGTGAAGCGAGCAGTGGCCGTTCTAGGCCTAGGGGCCTGTCCGCGGCAACGTCGCGTGACGCAAGAAGCGGATGGCGTGCGCAACCGCCTGCGCGCGCCTGGACCGTTTCGCCGATGGACGGCAGTGCAACGCTGGCAAGTCTGCGCGGTGTGCTTGTCGTGCAATCGCCGCCAGTTCGCGCCGAATTTCGCCAGTACGCCATGCGGCCAACGCCCGCTCCCCACCCGTCATCGCACATGACGCGCGACGGCATCGGTCGTGGGAAACCGTCTGCGCTTGAAGACAATAAGACATAACTCCGCTGTTTCTGCGGCCCGGTAGGCCTGTCGTAACGCCACTCGGTGCTTACGGGAGGACGGTCGAATCGGCCACACCACTTCACTTTTCCAGTCGCGATGAAAAGTCTGAAGAATAGCGCGAATCGCCTAGGATCGGTGGAACAGCCGTCGGTCTCGTTCATTAAACAACCGTGTTCAGGCAGCGAAGCACGGAACGAATTGCGCCGTCATCGACGTAGGCTTCCGCCGCTTCAATGATTGGTACGGCGCTGAACATCGCGGACGTCGTAGCCAGTAGAGCAAGTGTTTCACCGTTACGGTCCAAGCGCGAGAGCGCTATTGCCTCATAGGCCATACAGCCTGGATTGGAATGCTCGATATTGACATGACGAAGCACTTCGATATCCCCTCACGGTTCGGCGCATTCCAATAGTTTCGCTTCGTGCTCGACTTCATCCGCGCGTCTAGGAACTGGCCGGACCGTGTCGCACGTCTATTCCGGTCGGTACGGACCTCGCTTCTCGTCATGCTCCGCTTGCAAGGCATACGAGTCCGCTAGTTGTCGCAGGTGGCTCGCCAGCCTGTTAAACCCCGCAGTGGCCACGGCTGCTGCCTTGTCACGATATCGCTGCGCGATCCTCTCTTCCTCTGCACCGCCCGAGAAACCGTAGGTGCCGCGCGAACCAAACAGCTCTTCGACCATGCCTTCGCGCATGGCGTCCGCATCGCGCTCGTTCAAAGCCTCCGCGACCACCGCATCGATCCACAATCCGTCCCGCCCAGCAGGCGCGTGCGCGAGGCATCTGCCGAGAACGGCTAATGCGACCTTAAGATGTCCACTTTCCGTACATTTCGCCTTGATTGCTGCCAGCCACTTCCGGAAGTCTGCTTCGACCACGAACCCGTCCGGGCCGACACCGGGGCAAGTTCGCCATGTGGTCAGTAGACGGTACGCCTGACTGGCCCTCTGCTCTTCCTGCTCGTTTTCCGGCTTCTCTGTCTTAGAGACTGAATCAAAAAGACCCGTTGGGGGCTGTTAACCTTCTCGGCAAGCTGTTAACCTTGGCCACCTGAACAACT
>NZ_SELS01000209.1 GCF_004197395.1 Paraburkholderia sp. UYCP14C
GCCGTCCTGTTCAATCGATAAGGTATCCAAATCTATAAAGATTATTTCGACCACGCTACCTATTTGCACCGGAGCCCTCGCGCGCGCGCCCGCACATCTCGCCACTGACATCGACGACTTGCTGCCTCACCGATGGAGATCTTCCGCCAGCGCTCTATAGATTCCGCGCGCGCTGGGCAAGGTGACTTCACTGGCTGCTTGCATCGCAAGACAGGCGTCGATATCGGAACCAGAACCGGAGCGTGTGCTTGCATCCACGCCCCTGTCAGGCAACGCGTTCGCGTTTAACGTGCAGAAAACTGCCGCCTTATGATCTCCGTCATCCGCTCGATATGCGTTAGCAATTCGGGCACCGCCGTCGCCTCCCAAAAGCGTCTTCTAAGCGCGGGGCCAATATAAAAGAGCGATGGATTGCTACAGCCATTGACTCGAACCACGCGGTAAGACTCATCAACACACAACCCCGCCCAGTCAAATTGGGCAATCCCGTCGCGCCGTAACTGATCAAAAAGATAATCGCACGCGTGCGCTATAGGCCGGTGGATAGAGGCGGAGCAATCTGCATGCAGTTCTGTATCTGACGACGTAGCTCGACGAGCGTGAGCCATTCCGACACCGGTGCAATTCACGAAATACGATGCGCGCACAACGCGCGAGCCCGTTGTTGCGCGCGGGCGAATAGCAAGCAGCAGCCCGTCGCCATGTGCGCTGATTGTCTCGATTCGCCCCCCCATAAGCGAGAGACGTCCACTCATCGTGAGTGACGCGACAAGCGCTGCCGTGGAAGCTGGCTGTCGGTGACGATGTGTGTCCCAGTAGGGCGCAATATGGCGCACGAAAGCGCGCCGGTCGGCCTCAGACCAGTTTGACCAGATCTGCGGTACCGCAGGACGCAGGCTATCAATCACCTCACGCCAGTCACCGCCCCTCGCGCGATGTTCAGCAATGACTTTGCGTACGACGGTGATGCAATGCCTGGGGCCGGCAGTCAGTTGATCGAGAAGCGCCCGCCGCGCTTGTGGCTGAAGTTTCGGCGGTGACTGGCAGTGGTGTTGGGGCAACAAACCACGGCGGGACATAAGCGTGAAGCGCAACTTTTCGCTACGCCGGTGCAGCGCGTAAACAATGTCGAGTGCCGTCAGACCGGACCCGCACATGAAGAAATGACTGTCATCCGGCACGGCCCGCAGTTTAACTGCGTCCCAGGGATTCGCGAGGAAACGTTGATCGAGTGAAGCGCCACCGGTCGCTGCTACAGTGATGGAGCGGCGACCATCGCTGTGCCCGGTCGCAAGGACGACCTGATCGGCAGAAATCTCCACACCCGTGTGCAAACGAACCTTCGTTCGGCCATCCTTTACGGGCTCCAGCGCGACGGCGTATCCGTCATGTTGAGAAAACTGATGCTTCCCGGAGTTTACGACGGCTTTTTTTAGCACATGCGCAAGATAATCACCGTACCAGGCGCGTGGCAGGAAATCATCGGGTTCCGCAGACCGGCCTCGCAGTCGGCAATAATCGACAAAGCCGTTGCCGTTGTCCCGCTCAACACTGAGGGCCCGTGCGGGGGCGTTCAGGAGCCAGCCCTCTTCGTCCGACCGATAAGCAATACCGCGCGCAACGCTATAGCTGTCATCGACCAGCGCGATCGACAGGGGCTTTGCGCTTTGATCCGATAGTAGCCATGTGGCCGTCATCGTGCCGCAAAAGCCCGCGCCCACTATCACGATCGATACAGTCATTGCCACGGCTCCGATGGTTGTTCGTATCCGCTCCCGCGGAAAATTTGATTTTGACGTTCAGTTGGATATTCGCTCCGATAGCGTCACTTGCATCGGGGCACGTCAGAAAAGTTCTCTTTCCGGCGCGGATATTCGGAAGCTGTGCCGCGCGTCGCAGGAAGCGACTATGCGGTATCTCGCCTCAAGCTACAAAATCGATTGTTTGGATAACACTGATTCGCATCGCAAATGAACATGAGCGAACGACAGGTAAGTGTTCAGGCAAAACGGATTTCAAATTCCGAACCATAGCCGCCGAGCAGTTTGGCGATCTCTGTATCGATCGTTTCCTTCGTC
>NZ_SELS01000210.1 GCF_004197395.1 Paraburkholderia sp. UYCP14C
AGTTGTTCAGGTGGCCAAGGTTAACAGCTTGCCGAGAAGGTTAACAGCCCCCAACGGGTCTTTTTGATTCAGTCTCTTAGGGTCGCGATCCGCTAGGGCAGTAGTGCCTCAGGTTGATCATCGCATAGGCGACTGGCAAGGTGATCGGCGACGACGTACACCGGCGCCAGCGCAGCAGCGAATTCGTGCACTTTCTGCGCACCATCGAAGCCAGTGTGCCGTCGCACCTGGATGTGCATCTGGTTTCAGAAAGGCCGGGAAATTGATTCAACGAATTTCTAACTCACGACACTGGTTTGTCTAGGCTCAATCCACGCTTAAGGAGGTCACATGCATAGGAAGTTGGGTAAATTAAGGTTGTTCGGCGCTATTATTTTCGCGGCCACCTCATTAATCCTCTGCCATTATTCGAGCGCACAGAGCTCGGGAAAATTGTCAAGGATTTCCATTTCCAATACGTGGAGCGGGGCAATGATCGTAGTTTGGGCCCACAAACCCGGAAACTGGCTGTGGGGTTATACACCCTATGATGCCAAGTCTTGGGGAGACTACAATAATTGGTCGGTTATATATAACAATGACTCGACCATAACATTCAAAAACGTTGGCCAGGGAACATGCATGACGGCGTATAGCATCAAGGGGTTAACTCACGAAACGTGCTCCCAGTCTGCAAATCAAAAATTTCAGCCTGTCCTCTCGGAGAGTGGCGCCATTCAACTTAAAAGCATCAGCCTAAAGAATCAGTGCATCCATGCATTTGCGAGTTCGGATTGGAAATATGCCTTTGGCGTGAATTTCACGACATGCGCACTGCCCGGCGAGGCAGTGGATAGCAATCAACTTTGGACGTTGAATCCGGAGGTGAAAAATTCCCGGGTTTCTCCACACGAAGAACTTTGACCGGAGATCGCCATGAAAATCATCACTCCAATAGCTTCAATATTGTGCGTCACTGCACTCTTCATGCAACCATCTCATGCCGCAGTGACAGATTACCAAACCGCCACGTGGAATATGCAAGGCTCTTCGCAGGCGAGTGAGGCAAAGTGGAATGTAAACGTTCAGCAGTTAGTTTCTGGAGATGCGTCGGTCGACATTTTGGCATTGCAGGAGGCTGGCACTGTTCCTGCGACGGCCAGAGTGACGGGGCGGCAAATTGTTTCCCCTTTGCCTTCCGTGCCTGTCAGAGAGTATGAGTGGAATTTAGGGACGCGAAGTCGTCCGAATATTAGATATATTTATTTTGCGGAATGGGATGCGGGTGCGCGCAGGGTGAATCAAGCAATAGTAACTCGGAGCAGAGCCGATGAAATCGTCATCCTTCCAAATCCATTGGTCAATAGCGCTAGGCCTTTGCTTGGCGTAGGATTCAATAGGACTGGCGGAGTGCGCGGCCGAGATTATTTTTTTACAATACACGGATTTGCCACTGGAGGTGGCGATACGGCGCCATCGATTGAGGCTATTCATGGCATTTTCGAGGCGAGAAGAGATTCGGATTCGCAGTGGTTAGTAATGGGAGATTACAATACAAATCCAAACGTCTTATTGGGAAATTTACAAAGAAGGCTGATAATTCCGATTACTGATGTGGAGATTCTGACGCAACCTTCGCCGACGCAGAGATCTGGAGGGACACTGGATTACGCCGTGTTCGGTCAATACAATGCTGCTCAATCAGTTGCAATTCTATTGGCTGCAGCGATGTTCGTGGCTCAATTGCATGGATCTTTAAATTCCGACCATACGCCCGTGAAATTTTTTCGCAAATCATAGCTAGTCCAGCCTGAACAAACCGGAGAGCCTTAAGCGTTGGGGCTTTCCGGCGGAAATCGTGTTGTTGGAATTGCAGAGACCTGGCATATTGCTGGGTATAGCCTGCAAATTCTGACGAGGTTTAGATGGGTCCGAAGGCGCCTGTAACGGAGAAGGGGTTCCACGCCCAAACCCCAATAATTTGGCTCCGGTGCAAATAGGTAGCGTGGTCGAAATAATCTTTATAGATTTGGATACCTTATCGATTGAACAGGACGGCG
>NZ_SELS01000211.1 GCF_004197395.1 Paraburkholderia sp. UYCP14C
GCAACATTCTCAGCCAACCGCCACCGCCTTCCTCGTATCCCCCGCCTGCCGCCGTACACCAGATCCGAGATTAGCTCGGCGAACCCCTGGTCCGCCCTGCTGTTGCGCTATCTCGACCTCATTGCGGCGCGTCTGCAGGGCAACGGCGCCGATCCCGGCGTCATTCCGCCCTCCCCGTCGGCGGCGACAGGCCGGGACGACCTGTCTGTGAGCCGGGTGAGCAGCGCGAGATACCATCACTTGCGATGCTCGCCGAGGCGGGCGAAACCGCCCCCGCGTCTGGTGTTCACACCGTGTCTTATTGCGGCACTTACAGACTCTGCGAAGAAACCGACAATTCTGGCAACTAGAGGACAATCACCCCGCCTTGCCCTCCTCCACTACGGCTTTAACCGTTGACGGCTCCCGTCGCGCCGGGTTGTTTGCTCTTGCGGCGCAGTTCTTCCGTCGTTTCGCCTCCGCCGTCCGGCAGCCAGCCCGGCGGCTGGATCACGTGATTGATCGCGATCCACGGGTTCTTCGCCTTGACGACATCGCGAATCAGCGTGACCCAGTGTTCGAACTCGACGACGAACGGGTTGCGCGACGTGGTCGGCGTCACGAGACCGTAGCGACACGGTTCGTCAGCGCGTTCTTCCACGTAGGTGCCGAACAGCCGGTCAAAGATGATCAGCACGCCACCGTAATTCGCGTCCAGGTAATGGACGTTCGATGCATGGTGCACACGGTGGGCGGATGGCGTATTGAAGACATATTCGAACCAGCCCAGCTTGGGAATGTACGTGGTATGCAACCAGCCCTGGTACATAAGATTGAGGAACAGCGTGAGCAGCACGACCTCGGGCTTGACCCCCAGCCATACGAGCGGCGCGAAGAACAGCGTCGAGCCAGTCAGTTTGCCGGTCACCCCGAGACGATAGGCCGTTGAAAGCGTCAACTGGTTCGGCGAATGGTGCACGGCATGCGTGGCCCAGAAGAAGCGCACGCGATGCGACGTCCGGTGATACCAGTAGTAGCAGAACTCCATTCCGATGAAGAGCGCGAACACCATGAGCGCGCTATTGATGTCGACCGTAAAGATACGATGGTCGTAGACGAAGCTGAAAATGGGCGTCGCAACCGAGATCGGCAGCAATGACATCACCCTGCGCGCGGCCAGGTCGAACAGTGAAATCCACACCTCGTACCACGCAAATGGCGCGGACGCATTCTTCCTGCGGCTCAGCACGACAGCTTCGATCAGCGAAACGGCAACGACGACGCCGGTGACGATCAGAACAAGTTTTGTAAGGGATTCCATGACGATGCCATATCGGGTGGTGGCGGGAGGTATCGTCTGCGGTGGTGAGCGGTCTGTGCATCGCATCCGATACGCGCACTTTAGACAGGGTCCTCGCGACTGGCTACGCAAAAGGTATTTCACCGTGTGTCATGGGATCGGGAAGGCTTCTGGCGGGGGTTTCCGGGCATCTACGCGGTCAGCCTCGTGCACCGTAGGCAGTCGTCCGCAACGCCGGGGACAGCTTCGCGTCGGTGGCATTAGCGGATGGTGTTGAGGCTCGTGCGGCTCGAAGTCCGTCGCGGCGCGAACGGTCGAATGCTTTCAATCAGCGGAAACCGATCGCGGGCCGTCGCATTTCGGGAGGAAAGACAGACCACGAACCATCGTCGTGTCTAAAGAAGACGAAGGAAAAGGTTCCGGACGGGCGCGTCGCCTCGACGCAGACGTATCGCCAACGCCTTTTCGGGGTATGGCTGAAGTGGGTCACGCGAGGGTGTATCGCCGCTTCGACGCCCAACCACTTTTCCACAAGCGATCGCAAGGAATGGCCACAGGCATTCATATTTCATCTCCCGACATGGGCGACTTCGCCGCCCCGACTCGTCGTCTGGCGAATCTGATAGCAGTTTGCTGACTACCGTGTGCCGAAGGAATGTATCGGCTCCGGTTGTCTGGACAAGCTTTTGCAGCTCAGGCGGCCAGCTTCATCAGCCTTTCCTGACGGGCTTCG
>NZ_SELS01000212.1 GCF_004197395.1 Paraburkholderia sp. UYCP14C
TCGAGCTCCTCGGCGAACATGATCTGGTCGACGCTGCGGTTGCCGTACACCAGCGTGAAGGTGCTGCGCGGCTCGACTTCGAGCGTCGTCTTGATGATCGCGAGCACCGGCGTGATACCCGAGCCGCCCGAGAACGCGAGGTACTGCTGGCCCTGTTGCGCGTTCAGGTGCGTGAAGAAGCGGCCGTCCGGGGTCATCACGTCGATCGTGTGGCCGGGCTGCAGCGTGTCGAACGCGAAGTTCGAGAAACGCCCGCCGCGCACGCGCTTGATGCCGATGCGCAACTCGCCGTCGCGATCGTAGTCGGTGACGCCCACGCAGATCGAATACGAGCGGCGCGTTTCCTCACCGTCGATATGCGTCTTCAGCGTGACGAACTGCCCTTGCGTGAAGCGATACTGGTCGCGCAGTTCGGGCGGGACTTCGAAGGCGACCGACACGGCATCGGCAGTTTCGGGACGCACTTCGCGGATACGCAGCGGATGGAATTGCGGGGTGGCCATATCAGTACGGTTTGAAGTAGTCGAAGGGTTCGCGGCAGTCGAGGCAGCGATACAGGGCCTTGCAGGCGGTCGAGCCGAATTGCGCGAGTCGCTCGGTGTGCGCGGAGCCGCAGCGTGGGCACGACGGGGCGGGCAGCTTGCGCGGCACGAAGCGCAGCACTTTTTCCTGCGGCGCGGTTGGTGCGCTGGCGGCGGAACCGCAGTTGCCCGTCGGCGGCGCGATGCCGTAGACGCGCAGTTTTTCGCGGGCTTCGGTGGTGATCCAGTCGGTGGTCCACGCCGGCGCGAGCACGGTGGCGACGCGGTACGGCGTGAGCTCGGCAGCCTCGAGCGCACGGCCGATGTCCTCGGCAATCTGCGACATCGCCGGGCAGCCCGAGTAGGTCGGCGTGATCACGACTTCGAGCGCGCCGTCCGCAGCGCGTCGCACGTCGCGCAGGATACCCAGTTCGCGGATCGAGACCACCGGGATCTCCGGGTCGGGTACCGCTTCGAGCACGGTCCAGGCGCGGGTAAGCGTGGCGTCGGTCGTGGGGTCCATCGTGGCGTCGGTCATGGTCGCGGTGCTGTACGCGGTTGGGTACGAGGGCTGCGGGGCGGTCGAGGTCGTCATCGCGTGCTTACCAGCTGGCGCCCGGATGCTGGCGCGCAAGGCTCTGCATTTCGGCGAGCACGAAACCCATGTGCTCCGAATGCTCGCCGTGCTTGCCGGTGCTCACGTGGCGCAGCGCCGCGGGCAGCGTCAGCGTGGCTGCGTCGAGCGTGGCACGCACGTCGTCGAGCCACGCGGCTTCCAGCGCCGAGGTGCGCGGGCCGATGCCGGCCGCGGCAATCGCGTCTTCCACCGCGTCCGCGCTGAAGAACTCGTACGTGTACGGCATCAGGTAGTCGAGCGCGGCCTGCGCGCGACGGTGCGATTCGTCGGTGCCGTCGCCGAAACGGATCAGCCACTCGCTCGCGTGATGCACGTGGTACTGCGTTTCCTTGATCGACTTCGCGGCGATCGCGGCGAGCTGCTCGTCGGCGGAGCTGGTCAGCGCGCTCCACAGATGCAGCATCAGCGTCGAGTACAGGAAGTTGCGCACGATCGTGACCGCGTAATCCTTCTGCGCCTGCGCGGTGCCGGCGAGCGGCCCGTAATGCGGCAGCTCGGCGAGCGTGTAGTTGGCGAATTCGCGCTCGGCGCGGAAGTACGCGTAGTCGTCTTCGCTGCGCTGACGGCCGGTGAGCTGCTGCTCGAGTGCGGCCGCATGCGTGTACAGCAGGCGTGCCTGGCCGATCAGGTCGAGGCTCATGTTCGACAGCGCGATGTCCTCTTCGAGGATCGGGCCGTGGCCGCACCACTCGGTGTTGCGCTGACCGAGGATCAGCGCGGTATCGGCGAGGCGCAGCACGTACTGCAGATG
>NZ_SELS01000213.1 GCF_004197395.1 Paraburkholderia sp. UYCP14C
TGTTGGCGGCGGCGTAAATCCGACACCAGACGGCGGCGCAAGGTTGAGTTAAACACTGGACCATGCGCCGCAGGCATTGCCGCCCGCAGGGCGAGTAAAGCAGGATCAGAACCCGCCCTCGACGTCGTCGATATCGGCATCGGTGGGCGGTGAACGCTGTACGCGGATCAGCTCGTGTAACTCAGCGCCGTAACGCATCCAGATGCGCGCGCGCAGATCGCTGAGCAGCTCGAACACGGCGAACGCCTGCTGGGGTGACCAGTCGGCGTCAATCAGGAAGTCCAGCCCGCGAGACAGGCCCGAAGGCAGGTGCGTGCGGCGGCTCACGGCTTCTTCTCCGGGCGCGCAGCGTTACGCCTCCTGGAGCGCTGCTCGGCCCGCTCGCGCGCTTCCTTGACGCGATACGACTCGCCCTCGATCGCGATGACCTCGGCGCGATGCACGAGGCGATCGACCAGTGACACGACGCAGGCTGCATTCGGGAACACCTCCGACCATGCTGCAAACGGTTTGTTCGTTGTAACCACTGTGCTCGCGGCGCCGTATCTGCGGCTCACCAGCTCGAACAGCAGGTCGGCATGGCGGTTCGAGTACGACAGGTAGCCCACCTCGTCAATCAGGAGCACTTCGGGCGAAGCGTAGCGATGCAGGCGCCGGCGCAGCGCCGAGTCACTGTCGAGTGCGGCCAGTTCGCCGAGCATCTGGCCAGCGGTGGTAAAGAGCGCCGTGTAGCCGTGTATGAGCGACTGGTACGCGAGGTTCAGTGCGAGTGTCGATTTACCCACGCCGTTCGGCCCGATCAGCACGACGTTGGACTTCTCCCTGACGAACTCGAGCGCCATCAGTTCCTCGAGCGCGCCGCGGTCAATCCGTTTGGGCCATGCCCAGTCGAAGTCTGCCAGCGGCTTGAAGTTGCCCAGGCGGGCGTCGCGGATTCGCCGCTCGAGCGAACGGCGCGCGCGTTCCTGCTCTTCCCACTGCAGCAACGGCTCGACCCATGACGCGTCGGCGATCTGGCTCCAGTGCGCCAGCAATCCATACATCCGCAACGCATTGGCACGCTCCTGCAACTGCTCAGTCCTGTTCATCATCGGCCTCCCGCGTGAGCTGGTCATAGATGTCGAGCCGGTGTGGCGTCACGCGCTTGTCCTTGTCGCGCACGTGTTCCGGGAGCTTGATGGCGATGGGCGGAGGGGCTCCCCGGGCAGCCCGCCGGCGCTCCAGCGCCAGGCGCACCGGGTTCTGGTGCGGCGCGGCGCCGCTCGCGAGGGTTTCCTCGATCGCGGCCTGCAGTTCGGCGGCGCCATACCGGTCGAGCAATCGCAGCAGCTGCGCGGTAATGTTGCCCAGATTGCTGCCGCGTTCGGCCGCGCGCAGCATCAGTGTCCGGGTAGCCGGCGCGGCGTGCGCGAGATGGTCCAGGCCGCGGTGGTGGCGAGCCTCACGTTTGTGCTCCACCAGCGCATCGATGTGCGTCGCGATCTCGATCTGCGCGCCGCGGTCGTAACTGCGAGCATGCTCGGCGACGATATCGGCGCCATCGAGGATGCGCACCTGATGCGGGTCGGCACGAACCGTGAGCGTGCGTCGCACATGCGTGTGCGGTATCGAGTAGTCGTTCAGGTCGAAGCGCACATAGGGCGTCTTGCCGGCTGTCACGGCAAGCGGCAGTTCGCACGGGTACGGGTTCTCCGGCAATGCGAGCAGGCTCGGCTTCTCGCGCTCGAAGGCTTCGCGCACAGTGATGGCCGGATCCTCCCGGCATGGACGATCGGCTGCCACGCCCGCGCACCATTGTGCGGCCTGGGCGTTCAGATCATCGAGATCGGCGTACTTGCGCGCAGCAAAGAAGCTCTCGCGTGCGAAACGAATTGCTCTTTCGACGCGACCTTTTTCGTTGTTATGGC
>NZ_SELS01000214.1 GCF_004197395.1 Paraburkholderia sp. UYCP14C
GAAAACTTGGTTACCTTCTTGTTCATGGCTCCATTCTCTCAAGAGTTGGAGCCTCCACAAAATCCGGGGCGGTTCAAGTAACCCGCGCGTGGACTACGCAACGGACAACATCTGATTTGCGGCTCTAGATAGCGGCAGGCTCGTTGGACGGACCTCTGTAATGCGGTAGCCAACCCGCGAATATCAGTGTGATCGACCGTCGAGATTTACTGCTACGTCGCCCTCAGGAAATTCACATGACATGTACCCGAGAAGCTGAAAACCGATCCCTATTGACTCGTGAAGTCATATCAGTCATATCAGTCATATCAGTCCACAGCAGGCTTTACATGAATTCGAGGCACGGCCATGCAAGATTGCAGTCAGGCTCTTATCCAAGAGTTCGCGGCATTGTTTAGTGAAGTGATCAGTTGCTCTCTCTGAGGCAGAGGGTTTCTGTTTGATGTAGACCTCCCGGCGGTCCGGCGACGATCTGCACTTAATGCCGTCGCTTGTCGCAGTAAAGTTTCACTATTCCGGTTGAGCGCATCGAGTAATGCTAATGCGGGGTTTCTTTCCATAGCTTGCTGTCGCGCTTGATTGAGACTGTTTATCGCGACGTCCAGTCGGTCCAACGACGTTTCGCGGTCGAGGGTCTGCGTCGCGGTCGCAGTGTTGCAGGCACCACTAATGCAACTTCCCATTTTCCCAATCCCCTGAGTTGTAAGTGCCTAAAATCCTACAGGCAGTTGTTCATTCAGTGCCGCGCGCAGCGAAGTTCTCGATTCCATTGCGAACGCAAAGCAGGAGACGATGCGGACGAAGCCGCGCAATCGGTTTTGTCACCTTGACGGGCCAGGTGCAAGTGGGAAAGTAGACATGGAAAAACTAGTGGCCGATGGTGAGCGAACGAAAAGATATAGGGGGAGTTGTCTGATGGCCGAACGGGGACTATCGCTGCCACACTGAGTTTATGAGCTCTGTCGCAATTAGAAGCAACTGATTGCGGGTTTCAAGCAGACTGAAGTTGTATTTGATCAGTAATGCATATGTTTCATGAAATGCATGAGTTGGCAAGACAGGCAACGCGAAGCGGAAGTGTGATTTGCGAAGTGATCGACATGGTAACGACGCGCGCGGCCATGGCGCAATGCGCCGGCGAAGTAGCGACAGGCCGCCCTGAGGGCCGCGATCAGCTGCGGCAGTAGTGCCTCAGGTTGATCATCGTGTAGGCGAGCGTCTTGAGCGCGTAGTGCACGGCACTGATGCGTTCGAAGCGCAGCAGCAGGCGGCGGAAGGTGTCCTCCCAGGCGAACACGCGCTCGATGGTGCTGAAGCGCTCCGCGAAGATGGCCGCGTCGAAATGCCGTCTGCGACCGCGCTTCGGTGCCTTGCGCCCACGCGGGTTCTCGGGAATGTTGGGCCTCATGCCGCGGTTGAAGATCGCACGGCGGTTTTCGCGGCAGTCGTAGACGCCATCCAGACTGACGGTTGAGCCCTGCAGGTTCGCACCAATGGCGCGCGCCATGGCGGTGAGTTTGGGCAGCGCGTCACGCAGCAGGGGTGATTCGTTGCGATTGCCCGGCGCCGTCACGAATGGCGCGATGATGTTGCAGTTGCGATCGCTGAAGGCCACCACCTTGTCGCCCTTCAGATGCTTGTGCCCGCTGTAGCCCAGGTTGTCGCCGCCTTTCTTTGCCGCTGTGGTCGTGCCGTCGCCATGGATGTTCGCGAGGTCGAGGAGCTGGTCCCGATGCAGTTGATCGACCGAGCCCGCGAAGACCCGGTCGATGCTGCCGTCAGCCTGCCAGCGTCGCATGATCCGGTAGATGCGGGTGTGGTGCTTTATTCGGCAGGGTAGGCGCCCAGTTGGTTGCGGACGCAATTAGGCCTTTTTAACGCACTGCGCCTGGCCAAAGGCGTTC
>NZ_SELS01000021.1 GCF_004197395.1 Paraburkholderia sp. UYCP14C
CACGATTCGCCGACGGCGCGGGCTACAGCGGCAAAGGGCATCTGCTGGGCAAGCGTGAGCACCATCGCCTCGAACAGCAGCGTGAAGCCGCTGAGCTTGCCGGCCCAATCGGGCTCGACAAGCGCCACGCGGCCGTCGGGCAGCTTCACGCGCGGCGTGCGCACTTCGAGGTAGCAGTCATGCTGGAAAAAGTTCAGGTGCCGGTAGCGCTTGCCGACGGTGTCATGCACAGGGTGCACTCCGGCCACCTCAGGATGCGCGAAGCGGCTTCCCGCAGTGAAGTCGATCTGGATCGTCAACAGCTTGGTGGCCGCGTCGAAATCGACGCCGCTCACGAACCACGGATCGCTTATGCCCAATGCGGCTTCGAACAGCTGGCTATGCATGACCTGCCTTCGTCTTGTTTATCCAGAAACCGGGACGATACCACCCACTGAAAATTCAATAGAGGCTATATCTTCCACGCGCCCTTGCAATTCCCACACGTCGCTTCATCGCCACTGAGTGCGACATGCTTGCCGTCATCGAACATGGTTGATGAATGGGCGATTACAAAGCCACGTGTTGTCGTGGGATCGCCGTTCCGCACTGCCGCTTTACGCATTGCCGCCCGCGCCAAAAGATGTACGCGACGGCACGACATAGGCCGAATCAAGGAAATATTCCGACATCTTTCGTTCTTCAATTACTTAGATCAAGCCCTCATCGTATTTGCTGTTGCAGCGAATTGGACACACCTTGACGACATTTGACCTTGTTCAGACTTCTTCTACATTTCCGACTCAATCCGCAAAAGCGATTTACGCTGGATTCAGCGGCGACTCAGGATGGCCTGCGGAACCGTTATGGTTTCGGGGAAGATCAAGTAACCTTAGGTCGAACATCTACCAGAGACAGTTGGAACCCTGCTCCAGCGTTTATTTACTCGGCACCTTGATCGACAGAAGCACCAAAGGAAACTGCGGGCTCTTGTATACACGGATTACTTGAAATGCAAGCGCTTCGATCAGTACCGGCCCGCGGAAGATTCAAGCACATCGTATGCGCCAGGCGGGACGATGAAGAAGCGCTGAAAAGCAGCGTCATCCATTCATAGCGACCATGCGCGCGGGTTCATCGAACTTAGCCAGTTGCTCACGCATGCCGCGAATCGCCTGCGCACGATCGCTCGCGCCGAACACGGCCGACCCGGCAACGAACACATCGGCGCCCGCCTCCGCGATCCGCGCGATGTTCGATGCCTTCACGCCGCCGTCCACTTCGATCAGCAACGGCCGCCCGGTGCGCTGCATCGTCGTGTCGACGCGCTCGCGCAAGAGCCGCAGCTTATCAAGCGTTTCGGCGATAAACGCCTGGCCGCCGAAGCCCGGATTCACCGACATCACCAGCACGACATCGAGCATCTCCAGCACGTGATCGAGCACCGCGAGCGGCGTCGCCGGATTCAGCGCGAGCCCCGCGCGCGCGCCGTGCGAACGGATCAGCTCGATGGTCCGATGCACGTGCAGCGTCGCTTCCGGATGAAAACTAATCAGGTTCGCGCCGGCCTCGGCAAACGCCGACACCAGCGGATCGACCGGCGTGGTCATCAGATGCACGTCGAACGGCAGCGACGTGTACGGCCGGATCGCCGAGCACACGAGCGGGCCAACCGTCAGGTTCGGCACGTAGTGGTTGTCCATCACATCGAGATGAATCCAGTCCGCGCCGGCCGCCGTCACGTCGCGAATCTCGTCGGCGAGCCGGGCAAAATCCGCCGACAGCAGCGACGGAGCAATCAGGAATTCGCGCATTGCGTTCTCCGTGCCAGTGGCGTTAGTGGTAGCGGGTCGCCATCGTGTCGAGCGGCAGCGGCTTGATGCGCGCCGCCTGCCCCGCGCAACCGAACGCCTCGAAGCGCGCGACGCAGATCGCGCTCGCCGCCGCCGTGGCGGCCTTCAGCGCCGCGCGCGGATCGAACTCCGAACGCGCGTTGGCGAGCGACTTGCGCATCGCGCCGCTCATCGCGAGACGGATGTCGGTGTCGATATTGACCTTGCGCACGCCGTGCGCGATGCCGCGGCGGATTTCGTCGACGGGCACGCCGTAGGTGGTCGGAATCTCGCCGCCATATTCGCGGATCACCGCGAGCCATTCCTGCGGCACCGACGACGAACCGTGCATCACCAGATGCGTGTCCGGAATCCGCGCATGAATAGAGGCGATCCGGTCGATCGCGAGGATGTCGCCGGTCGGCTCGCGGCTGAACTTGTACGCGCCGTGCGAAGTGCCGATCGCGATCGCCAGTGCATCGACGCCGGTCGCGTCGACGAAGCGCCGCGCTTCGTCCGGGTCGGTCAGCAGATGCTCGCGCGTCAGCTTGCCTTCCGCGCCGACGCCGTCCTCTTCACCCGCGGTGCCGGTTTCGAGCGAGCCGAGACAGCCCAGTTCGCCCTCCGCCGACACGCCGACCGCATGCGCGGCGTCCACCACGCGCCGGCTCACGTCGACGTTGTAGTCGTAGGCGGCGGGGGTTTTCTGGTCGGGCAGCAGCGAGCCGTCCATCATCACCGACGTGAAGCCCGAGCGGATCGCCTGCTGACACACCGCGGGGCTCGCGCCGTGGTCCTGATGCAGCACGAGCGGAATGTCCGGGTGCGCTTCGAGCGCGGCGAGCACCAGATGACGCAGGTACGGCTCGCCCGCGTACTTGCGCGCACCGGCCGACGCCTGCAGGATCACCGGGCTGTCGGTCGCCTCGGCCGCGCGCATGATCGCGTGAATCTGCTCCATGTTGTTGACGTTGAACGCGGGCACGCCGTAGTCGTGTTCGGCCGCGTGATCCAGCAGTTGCCGCAGGGTGATGAAGGCCATTGCGTGCTCCTCGATATGAAATGAAATCTCTTCAGGCTCGGGCGGCAAGCTCAACGCACACGGTCCGCGACGCGCGTCGCTTCGTCGATCACCGCCTGCGCGTTCAGCCTGAAATGCTCGAACAACGCTGCGGCCGGGGCCGATTCGCCGAACGTATCGATGCCGACCACGCCACCGTCGAGCCCGACGTATTGCCGCCAGAACGCGCGCACGCCCGCCTCGATCGCGACGCGCGGCACACCCGGCGGCAGCACGGCGTCGCGCCACGCGCGCGGTTGCCGGTCGAACGTCGTGGTCGATGGCATCGACACGACGCGCGCGGCGACGCCGACGGCCGCGAGCGGCGCGATTGAATCGAGAGCGAGCGACACTTCCGAGCCGGTGGCGATCAGAACGACACGCGCCGCTTGCACCTGCCCTTCTTCCTCGGGCCAATCGCGTAACACGTAGCCGCCACGCGCAATTGCGGCGATCTGCTCGGCGGTTCGCGCGACGAACCGCAGGTTCTGCCGGCTCAGCAACAGACACGACGGCCCCTCCCGTTCGACCGCGCTGACCCACGCCTGCGCGGTCTCGACGGTGTCGCACGGACGCCAGACGTCGAGCCCCGGAATCAGCCTGAGGCTCGCCGCATGTTCGACCGCCTGATGCGTCGGCCCGTCTTCGCCGAGGCCGATGGAGTCGTGCGTGAACACGAAGATCGAACGCGTTTTCATCAGCGCGGCCATGCGCAGCGCGTTGCGCGCATAGTCGGAGAAGGTCAGGAACGTGCCGCCGAACGGCAGATAGCCGCGATGCAGCGCGATGCCGTTCATCACCGCGCTCATGCCGAACTCGCGCACGCCGTAGTGCACGTAGTTGCCGCCGCGCAGACCGTTTTCGTCGCTATGCACGTCGACCGCGCCCGGCCAGTCCGTCAGGTTCGAACCGGTCAGGTCGGCCGAGCCGCCG
This sequence comes from Paraburkholderia sp. UYCP14C, assembly GCF_004197395.1. Taxonomy (GTDB): domain Bacteria; phylum Pseudomonadota; class Gammaproteobacteria; order Burkholderiales; family Burkholderiaceae; genus Paraburkholderia. The sequence goes on from NZ_SELS01000021.1 coordinate 3,805, forward strand.
AGCAGCTCCGGCAGGCTGCGCGCGAGCGCGGCGATCGCCTTTTGCGAAGCCTTGCGCGTCGCGATCGATTCAGCGGCGCAATCCGCATCGCGCAGCAGCGCGCGAACCGTGTCGTGCCAAAGCCCGGGCAGGCTGCCCTGCACGCGTCGCTCGAATTCGGCGGCCTCCATCGGATAGTGCTTGCGATACGCATCGAAACGCTCGCGCCATTCGGCTTCCGCAGCGACACCGCGCTCGCTCGCGTCGAAGTTCGCGCGAATCCCGTCGGGAATCTCGAACGGCGGATGCGGCCAGCCGAGCGCGCGGCGCGTGCGTTCGACCTCGTCGGCGCCGAGCGGTGCGCCGTGCACATCGTGCGTACCGGCCTTCGACGGCGCGCCCTGGCCGATCACCGTGCGGCAGCAGATCAGCGTCGGCCGGCCGGTGGCGCGCGCCGCGTGCAACGCGCGATCGACCGCGTCGACGTCGTGGCCGTCCACCTCGCGCACCACATGCCAGCCGTAGGCCGCGAAGCGCGCGGGCGTGTCGTCGGCGAACCATCGCGCGACGTGGCCGTCGATCGAGATGCCGTTGTCGTCGTACAGCACCGTCAGCTTGTCGAGCTTCAGGGTGCCCGCGAGCGACGCCGCTTCGTGCGAGATGCCCTCCATCAGGCAGCCGTCGCCGGCGAACACGTAGGTGCGGTGATCGACGATTCGATGCCCGGGCCGGTTGAACTCGCGCGCGAGCAATGCCTCGGCGAGCGCCATGCCCACGCCGTTCGCCAGCCCCTGGCCGAGCGGCCCGGTGGTCGTTTCAACGCCGGGTGTGACGCCCACTTCGGGATGCCCCGGCGTTTTGCTGTGCAACTGGCGAAAGCGCTTCAATTCGTCGATCGGCAGGTCGTAGCCCGTCAGATGCAGCAGTCCGTACAGCAGCATCGAACCATGTCCGTTCGACAGCACGAAACGGTCGCGGTCGGGCCACCCGGGATTGCGCGGGTTGTGCTTCAGATGCCGGTCCCACAACGCGACCGCGATCTCGGCCATGCCGAGCGGCATGCCCGGATGCCCCGACTTCGCGGCTTCCACCGCATCGATCGCGAGCATGCGCAGCGCGTCGGCCATCGAGCGGGTGGCGGGTGCGTCAAGCGGTTGCGCGACTGCACTCATCGAATCTCTCCTTGCGAAATGAACGCCGGGATGCGCCGGGTGCGCTTCGAACAACGTCAGGCGCGCGCGCGCCGGTCGATCAGTTGCAGGATCATCGGCGTGAAGATCAACTGCATCGCGAGTCCCATCTTGCCGCCCGGCACGACGATCACGTTCGGGCGCGACATGAACGAGTCGTGCAGCATCGTCAGCAGATACTGGAAGTCGATGCCCTTCGGCCGCGCGAAGCGGATCACGACGAAGCTCTCGTCAGGCTGCGGAATCTCGCGGGCGGTGAACGGATTCGACGTATCCACGGTCGGCACGCGCTGAAAGTTCACATGCGTGCGCGAGAACTGCGGGCAGATGTAGTTCACGTAGTCGGGCATGCGCCGCAGGATCGTGTCGACCACCGCTTCGTGCGTATAGCCGCGCATCGTCTGATCGCGGTGCAGCTTCTGGATCCACTCGAGGTTGATGATCGGCACGACACCGATCAGCAGATCCGCATGCCGCGCGATATCGACCTTGTCGGTCACCGCCGCGCCGTGCAATCCTTCGTAGAACATCAGATCGGTGCCGGACTCGACCTCCTCCCACGGCGTGAAGGTGCCGCCGTCCTGCTTGTAAAGCTGCGCTTCGCCGGCGTCGTGCACATAGTGGCGAAACTGGCCGCCGCCGTTTTCGCCGTAGCGCGTGAACAGCGTTTCGAGTTCTTCGAGCAGATTCGCTTCCGGCCCGAAGTGACTGAAATTCGGCACGCCGTCGCGTTCGCGCTCCTGCATCGCCGCGCGCATGCCGTTGCGGTCGTAGCGATGAAACGCGTCGCCTTCGACGATCTGCGCATTGATGTGCTCGCGTCTGAAGATATGCATGAAGCTCTTCATGACGGTGGTGGTGCCCGCGCCGCTCGAGCCGGTCACCGCGATGATCGGATGTTTGACTGACATTGCGTTTGTCTCCGGATGACTGTGTTGTTTGTGTCGGGCGTCGCACGCCGGGCGTCGCACGCCGGGCGTCGCGCGCCGGGCGCCGTACGCACCTGCTGTCAGTCGCTCATCACGCCGTGAAATCCGGCAGGAACAGCGAGCGCGTGCCGAACAGCGGCGACGTGAACGGCTTGTCCTCGCCGCGGTCGTATTCGCCGTGATAGCGCGCGATGCGCTCAACCTCGTTCTTCGAGCCGAGAATCACCGGCACGCGGCCATGCAGCGCGCGCGGCGCGACGTCGAGAATGCGTTCGCGGCCGGTGATCGCGAGGCCGCCCGCCTGCTCGACCAGAAAGCTCATCGGGTTCGCTTCGTAGAGCAGGCGCAGGCGCCCTTCCATCGCCGGCGTTTTCGAATCGCGCGGGTACATGAATACGCCGCCGCGCATCAGGATGCGATGCACCTCCGCGACCATCGACGCGATCCAGCGCATGTTGAAGTCGCGCGCGCGGCAACCGCTGCGGCCGTCCTTGCACTCCTGCACGTAGCGGCGCACGGGCGGCTCCCAGAAGCGTTCGTTCGATGCGTTGATCGCGAACTCGCCGGTTTCCTCCGGAATCCGGATGTTCGAATGCGTGAGCACGAAGTTGCCGATGTCGCGCTCGAGCGTGAAGCCGTGCGTGCCGTTGCCGACCGACAGCACCAGCATCGTCGACGGCCCATACACGGCGTAGCCGGCCGCGACCTGCTCGCAGCCGGGCCGCAGGAACGCGGCTTCGCTCGTCGCATCCTCGTTCGGATCGCGCGTGCGCAGCACCGAGAAGATCGAGCCGACCACGCCGTTGATGTCGATATTCGACGAGCCGTCGAGCGGATCGAACGCAAGCAGATACTCGCCGCGCGGATAGTCCGGCGGAATCGCGTACACGTGCTCCATTTCCTCGGACACCATCGCGGCCAGCAAGCCGTCCCACTCGCATTGCTGCACAAAGATGTCGTTGGTGGAGACGTCGAGCTTCTTCTGCTCCTCGCCATGCGTATTGACGGTTTGCGCGGAGCCGAAGTTGCCCCCGAGCGCGCCCTTGGTCAGCATCGCCGAGATCGATTTGATGGCGGCCGCCACGTCGATCAGCAGCGCGGAGAGTCCTGCCGTGTCCCGCGTGCTTTCCGTACACGGCGGGCGATCGAGCGTGTCGATCAGGAACTTCGAAAGTGTCGTGCGTCCGTCCTGCATGGCGTTCTCCCTGGATGGTGTCGTGATTCAGCCCGGCGGCGCCGTGACGGCGCGCGCGGTGGAAGGCAATGGCGAGGACGGCGGCGGCTCGTCGAACACGCGGCTCGCGCGCACGTCGGCGGCGTCGATCAGCGTCAGCGTGGCGGCGTCGATCGGCTCGCCGCCCTGCAAGGCGCTAGCGAACAGGCGGTTCGCCTGGCGCAGCCGCGCGCGGTCGAGCGCATTGCGCACCGAGCGCGCGTTGGCGAAATTCGGTTGACGGATGCGGCGCGCCAGATAGTCGGCGAACGCGCGGCGTGACGCCGCATCGAAGCGGTAGTGCATGGTGCCGAGCATCCGCTCGGCGATTTCGAGCAGTTCGGTTTCCTCGTAATCGGGAAACGTAATGTGATGCGCGATGCGCGAACGGAAACCGGGATTGCTCTCGAAGAACACTTCCATCCGCGACGCGTAGCCGGCCAGAATCACGACCAGGTCGCTGCGCTGGTTCTCCATCGTCTGCAGCAGGATTTCGATCGCTTCCTGGCCATAGTCGCGCTCGTTCTCCGGGCGATACAGGTAGTACGCTTCGTCGATGAACAGCACGCCGCCCATCGCGCGCTTCAACACATCGCGTGTTTTCGGCGCGGTGTGGCCGATGTACTGGCCGACCAGATCGTCGCGCGTGACCGACACCAGATGATTGCGGCGGATGTAGCCGAGCCGGTGCAGCACCTCGGCCATGCGCAGCGCGACCGTCGTCTTGCCGGTGCCGGGGTTGCCGGAGAAGCACATGTGCAAGGTCGGCGCGCCGCCCGCGAGACCCAGCGAAGCCCGCGCGCGTTCGACCAGCAGATGCGCGGCGACCTCGCGAATGCGCGTCTTCACGGGCGCGAGCCCGACCAGGTCGCGATCGAGTTCGCCGAGTACGTCGCCGATGCCCGAGTCGCGGTACAGCGCCGCGAGGTCGATGTGGGGCGCGGCGGAAGCGGGGCGTGCATCCGCGATGGCGGCGTCTGTCATTGTTCCTCCTTGCTGTGCGGGTCGTCGTGCGCGCTATTGCGCGATCAGCGGGTCAGCCCGCCGCGCCGTAACGCTCGCCCTCGGGCCGATCGCTCGCATAGCCCGTCATGCTGTAGCGCTGCGTACGCCCCCGCGCGTCCTGGCGCAGCAGCCGGAAGCCCGGCTCCACATCCGGCCGGTTGACGATGAACGACAGGCGCATCGTCTCGAAGGTGCGCACCGAATCGAACGCGTTGACCTTGATGTAGTGCTGCGGCCGCGCCTCGCGGCAAGCCCTGACCTCCTGCAATACGCCAGCGGCGTCGTGCAAGTCGAACATCGGCAGGCCCCACATTTCCCAGTAGGTGTTGCGCGGATGCGGGTCGTCGGTGAATTCAACCGAACAGGCCCAGCCCTGGCGCAGCGCATAGTCGATCTGCAGGCCGATTTCCTCGTCGGTCAGCTCGGGCAGAAATGAAAACGTTCCTTGTGTGATACGCATGACGAACCTCGTTGATGAATGTCGCGTTCTGAACGGCGTCAACGGTGCCCCGCGCGGTGCCGTGGCACCGCGTTGCGGATGCGCTCGTGAAGCGCTCGCGGGAAAAGCTCGGCTCAGTTCACGGCTAGGCCGCCGTCGGCGTGGCGGCGAAATCGGGCGTATCGGTCGATGCGTAGTTAAAGGTCACGTCGCGCCACGTATCGAGTGCCTGCTTGAGCGGCGTGCACCAGCGCGCGGCGGCTTCGAGCACGTCGGGGCCTTCCTGCAGGATGTCGCGGCCCTCGTTGCGCGCCTTCACCATCGCTTCGAGCGCGACGCGATTCGCGGTCGCGCCGGCCTGGATGCCGGCCGGATGGCCGATCGTGCCGCCGCCGAACTGCAGGATCGCGTCGTCGCCGAACAGGTCGAGCAACTGATGCATCTGTCCCGCGTGAATCCCGCCCGAGGCGACCGGCATCACCTTGCGCAAGCCGGCCCACGGCTGATCGAAGAACAGGCCGCGCGACAGGTCGACCGCGTTGTGCGCGTCGCGGCACACGTTGTAGTAGCCCTGCACCGACAGCGGATCGCCTTCGAGCTTGCCGACCGCGGTGCCCGCATGCGCATGATCGACGCCCGCCATACGCAGCCATTTGGCGATCACGCGAAACGAGATGCCGTGATTGCGTTGCCGCGTGTACGTGCCGTGCCCCGCGCGATGCAGGTGCAGGATCATGTCGTGCTTGCGGGCCCAGCGCGACATCGACTGGATCGCGGTCCAGCCGATCACGAGGTCGATCATCACGATGCACGAGCCGAGCTCCTTCGCGAATTCCGCGCGCTCGTACATGTCCTCCATCGTGCCGGCCGTCACGTTCATGTAGTGACCCTTGACCTCGCCGGTTTCGGCCTGCGCGCGGCTCACCGCTTCCATCGCGAACAGGAAGCGGTCGCGCCAGTGCATGAACGCCTGCGAGTTGATGTTCTCGTCGTCCTTCAGAAAATCGAGGCCGCCGCGCAGGCCTTCGTAGACCACCCGTCCATAGTTCTTGCCCGACAGACCGAGCTTCGGCTTGACCGTCGCGCCGAGCAACGGCCGTCCATATTTGTCGAGCCGTTCGCGCTCGACCACGATGCCGGTCGGCGGCCCCTGGAAGGTCTTCAGATAGGCGACGGGAACACGCATGTCTTCGAGCCGCAGTGCTTTTAGCGGCTTGAAACCGAATACGTTGCCGATGATCGACGCGGTCAGGTTCGCAACCGAGCCCTCTTCGAACAGATCGAGTTCATACGCGATATACGCGAAGTACTGCGGCTCGTCGGCGCGCGACACCGGCACCGGCTCGACCCGGTACGCCTTCGCACGATACATGTCGCAGGCGGTCAGCCGGTCGGTCCACACCACCGTCCACGTCGCGGTCGACGATTCGCCGGCCACCGCGGCCGCCGCTTCCTCGGGTTCGACACCGGGTTGCGGCGTGATGCGAAAGAGCGCGATCACGTCGGTCTCTTTCGGTTCGTAATCCGGTTGCCAGTAACCCATCTCGCGGTATTTCATCACGCCCGCCGCGTACCGCTCGCGCGGATTGTGCGGATCGCGCGCTTGACGTTCGGGCTGGATCGGCGGTTGACTGAAATCGTTCATGACGTGTCCTCGAAGGTGGCCAAGCGCACTGCCGGAAGAACGAAGCGCTTGAGTTGCACTGTAGGCACGGACACGCCCAAGGTGAATTCACGATTTTATTTGGCAGACTTAATGGATCGGTTATCGCTATCACATCGTTAGTTTCTTTTTCACGCCATGAAATGGGAATGGGAGCAGAATGGGTTGGTGTGCGAGGCGGCCAAGGCGTGACAGCGCAATCGGATCAGCGAATCGCGATGGAACACTTTGCTTCGTTTTCGCCACACCGCGCGGCCGCTTGCGTCTGGCAACCCGCGCGAGCGCCATGGCGCGGCGCAATTCGCTGAGCGCTGTATTAGCTCTCGAATGCACGCCCGCCTGGCCGGCCGGCACACGCACGGGCATGGAGATTGCGTGATGACGGCTGCCGTCGACATCAGGCATGAAATTTCGCCGGGCCGGCGGCGCAGAGCAGTTCGAACCGCAGTTCCAACCGCAGTTTCAACCGCAGTTTCAACCGAAGGAGGAAGCACGTATGCAATGGACGACTCCGAGCTACACCGACGTACGCCTCGGTTTTGAAATCGTGATGTATGTCGCTACGCGTTAAGCCCGCAAAAGGGCCGCACGCCGCGGCCCCTTTGCGGTTCCTGTTTGTGTTTGACCTCTGCTGACGGCCGGCCTTCCGGCGCTGTCGGGACACACGTTCCCAGCCATGATCCACGAAACGATCGTCACCACGGCAGCGTGCGATGGCCGTCCTCATATCGCGCCGATGGGCGCGCGCTACGAGGGTGAGCGCATCATCCTTTCGCCTTTCCGTCCGTCGGTCACGCTCGATAACATCGTCGCGACGCGCGCGGCCGTGCTGAATTTCACCACCGACGTGCGTATCTTCGCCGGCTGCGTCACGCACTGCGCGACCGATTGGCCGACCGTGGCCGCGTGCCGAGTCGCGAGCGTGCGTCTGGCCGAATCGCTGGCCCATGCCGAGCTCGAACTTGATGAACTGCGCGACCACGCCGAGCGCCCCGTGCTGGTGATGAAATGCGTGCACCGCGAAAACCACGCGCCGTTCCTGGGCTTCAACCGCGCGCAGTCGGCGGTCGTGGAAGGCGCGATTCTGGTGAGCCGGCTCTTTATGCTGCCGGCCGACAAGGTGGATCGTGAATTAGCGTATCTGCAGATCGCGATCGACAAAACCGCCGGCGAGGACGAGCGCACCGCATGGGACTGGCTCGTCGCCGCGATCGCGCGACATCGCGCGAGCCTGGAAGGGGCGGCCGATTACGCCGCCGCTTCCGCCCATCACTGAAACCGTTTCTCGCGGAGAACCCCGATGACCGCATTGCTCGCGAGCGTCCGCTCGGATGACGAAGCATTCGACGCCGCACGCGCCGGCGCCGAGCTGATCGACCTCAAGGAGCCGAACGACGGCGCGCTCGGCGGCCTGCCGATCGGCGCCATTACGAACATCGCGCGCCAGCTGCGCGCGCGCTACCCGGTCAAGCCAATCAGCGCGGCGATCGGCGACTTGCCGGCCGACGCGTTCGACGAGATCGCCGCGCGCGTGATCGACGTCAGCGACGCCGGGGTCGACTATGTGAAGGTCGGCATCGCGCGCGGACCGGCCGCGCGCCGCTGTATCGAGCAGCTCGCGAGTCTGCCGGCCACCGTCGTGCCGGTGCTGCTGTGCGACGGCGGCATGGACGACGAACTGGTCAGCCACACCGCGGCGCTCGGCTTTGCCGGCCTGATGTTCGACACCGCGAGCAAGGACGGCGGCACGCTGTTCGACCACGTCGATGCCGAATCGCTCGGGCGCTGGTTGCGGCTCGCGCGCCAGCGCGGCGCGATGGTGGGCATCGCGGGCTCGCTAGGCTGGGCGCAGCTGCCGCAGATCCGCGCGCTGGCGCCCGACGTGGCCGGTTTTCGCACCGCGCTGTGCGCCGACGGGCGCCGCTCGCGGCTCGATCCCGAACGCGTCGCGCAATGGGCGAGCGCGTTGCATCGGCCGGCCGGAGACCTTCGCGTCGACGGCGGCGCGCCGTTGCCGGGCTCGACGAACGCGACGCGGCTCTAGGCTTTAGCCATCGATCACATCACCGGAATATTCAGCAAACGGTCGCGCATCAGCGCGACGTTGCTCTTGTCGAGCAGTTCGACCACATAATTCGCATCGCTCACGTAGTCGACGAACTTGCGGTCGACCACCCCCGACGCGGCCAGCGTTTCGAGCGGATCGTCGGCGGCGATCGGACAGGATTTGACGACCACCAGCCGCTCCGCGTTGAGCATCGTCGATAGCCAGGCGGCGAGGCTGTCCGAGGTCGTGTCCCAGTTGCTCATCGCGTCGGGCGTATCGCGCATCAGCGCGGTCGGCACCCACACGGCGACATGACCATCGCGCAACGTGCGGCGAATCTTCGCCTCGCTCGACGCGATCACCAATTCGGGCGAGACGCCCTGCATCAGCAGCGCGTATTGCGTCATCGCGAGCAGACACATGTTGTGCGCGGCCAGATCGTCGAAGTTCCACTCGCCCTGGTACTGGCGCACCTTGTCCGCGAAATCGCCGCCGCCGGGCACGATCACGACGCGTCCGCCGCCGACTTCGCATAGCTCGCTGAGCCAGTGGCGCAGTGCCGGGTCGTGACTCAGGCTGCCTCCGATCTTGACCACCCACATGACAGTTGCCCTCGCGTCCAGTTGAGTGCCCGGCCGGGTCGCGTCGTTGCGCAACCGTGTTCATCACCGAATTTGTCCCGCTCGTCCAATCGTCGCCACTCTGCCTCTTTGCGCTACCGGTGCGCTGGCGCGCCACGTCTTCGGGCGGCACGCCTGTCAATTCATGCCGCGCGCGCGGCGACGCCACGAACGCCTCGCCGCTGCGCTGCCGGTTCGCGCGCCGCCAGCAGCGCGACAGCCACGCTCGGCGCGCAGGTCGCCGCCCATGCCGCGCAAGCATCGGGCACGCCCGCCAACGCGCCGAAGTCGATATAGCCGCGCGCCTCGTCGCGCGCCAGGGCGGCGACGAGGAACCGGCCGCAGCCGGCGCCCACCAGCGGCGCGGCTACGAGCGCCGGCTGCGCGGCAACCACCCGCATCAGATTCGCGCCGATTTCGCGCAGCTGCAGCGCGCGCCAGCGCTGCGCAAACTGCAGCCATTCGAGGTCCGACGCGTCGCGCGCATCGTGCCCGATCATCCGCGCGAGCCGCACGCGGCTCGCCGCCGGCGTCTTCGGCCCCTGGTCGGCACTCGGCTGCACGTCGTGCAGCGGGTCCAGTTCGCCCGTCAGCCGGTAGACGTCGGCGGTCGTCGCAAACCATTCGTTCATCACGTTGAGCTTGGCGCCGCCGAATTCGATCCGATGCGCGACGCCGCACAACGGCGTACGCACGACGCCGTGATACACGAGCTCGCCGCTCGCGAGCCGGCCCGCATCCGTCGCGGCACGCGCGACGACGCGGCCGTCGACGATCGGAATGATGTCGGTGGTGGTGCTGCCGATGTCGACGAGCAACGCGTTCGCCATGCACGTGGCGACCCAATTCGCGGTCGCGAGCCAGTTCGCCGACGCGACGTGACGCCAGCCGGCCGCGCAATCGTCGGCGGCGAGCCAGCCGGCGTCGCCGGCATAGAAACGCAGTGATGAACCGAGCCGCTGCGCGAGCGCGGCCACGATCGCGCGCACGCCTTCGGCGCGATCCGCGAACAGATCGACCATTTCGCCGGTCATCGTCACCGCATGCTGCGCGGCGTCCGTGCGGGCCTGCGGCCAGCGCTCGAAAACGAGGTCGATCGTGCGATGCAGATGATCGAGTCCCTGCCACAGCGGACACGGCCATTGCACGACGTCGAGCACGGCGCCGCCGCCGTCGACCAGCGACACCTTCACATGCGCGCCGCCGACGTCCCAGCCGAACCGCGCCGCCGGGCTCGAACGGGCGGGGCTCAAGGGCGCACCTCGAGCGTCGGCGAAGTGGCGCGTGGCGCGCCGCAGCGCTCGATGCGCACGCCATGCGCGGCCAGCAGCGCGCGCGTCAGGCCGCTGCCGCGCGCCGCCGACAGCCCCGCATAAGCGACCGTCAAACGTGGATTGACTTCAATCACGACCGGGCCGCGTTGCGGATGCCATACGACGTCGATGCCGACGAAGCCGCGCAAACCCGGGATCGAGCGCGCGACGCGATGCGCGAGCGTGTCGAGCGCGCGGCCCATGTCGCTGTGCTGGTCGATCTGATCGACCAGCACGCCGTCGAACTCGACGATCCGCGCAACCTCACCCGACGCGTCGCCGCCACTCAGCCCGATCTGCTGACGGTTGATGCTGAGGAGCTTGGTGGCGTCGCCACGGCAGATCAGCGACAGGCTCAACGGCTCGCCGTCCACCCACGCCTGCAGCACCGGATTGCGCCCGGCCGCCGCGCGCGCGTCGTATTCGGCGCAGGCATCGGCGAAGCGCCCGTACACGATCGTGTCGAGACCGCCCGCGCCGTCGTCCGGTTTGACGACCCAGCGGCCTGCATGCTGCGCCGCGTGTTGCGCCGCGCGTTCCACTGTCGTATCGCCCGGTTCCAGCGCCGGCGTCGTCGCAATCCCGTGCGCGGCAAGACACGCGGCGGTCGCGCTCTTGCTCGACGCGACGCGGATCGCCTCCTTCGCGCAGCCGAGCCAGCGCGCGGTGCCGACCGCATCGTGAAAGCGCAGCAGCAGGCCGTCGCATTCCGGCGCGACGATCCACGCGTAATCGTGCTGGCGCGCCGCGCGCGCGACGAAGGCCGTCATCGATTCGCCGGGTGCGGCCATACAATGAGCGGCGCCCGCCTCTGGCGTTTCGAAGCGCGAGGTCGCGAAGCTCACGTGCACGCCGTCGAGTTCACGCAGCGCGGCGACCAGCGCGTCGCGCATCACGCGTCCTTCGACGATCAGCGCGCTCAAATCGGCGAGACTGCCCGCGGCGGCGAGCTCGGGGTCGATGCCCCCGCCGGTGAGATACTCGTAGACAAAGATCTTGGTCAAAGGAAAGCGCCCCTATGCAGGTGATACCTGTTCTCGATCTGCTCGACGGTCAGGTCGTGCGCGCGGTGCGCGGCGAGCGGAGCGCCTATCGGCCCATCCAGTCCCGCCTCGTCGCGACGAGCGACCCACTTGCCACCGCCCGCGCGCTGCTCGAAGCCAGCGGCGCACGCACGCTCTATATCGCCGATCTCGGCGCCATCCTGCAGCGCGGCGCGCATGCGTCGACGCTCGCCGCGTTGCGCGTCGCGCTGCCCGGCATCGAGCTATGGCTCGACGCGGGCTTTGCGGACTACGCGTCGATGCGCGCGCTGTTCGAGCGCATCGACCACGCTGTTGCCCAGCACGACCACCCTGCTGCCGCTTCTCACCTCGCGAACCTCGTGCCGGTCTTCGGCTCGGAGACGCTGCGCGACCTCCACGCGCTGCACGCGGCTCAGCGCGCCGGCCTCGCGCCGATCCTGTCGCTCGATCATCGCGCGGGCGAACTGCTCGCCGCGACCGCACTCGATCGCTCGTCGGCGTGGTGGCCGTCGCGCGTGATCGCGATGACGCTCGATCAGGTCGGCAGCTATGCCGGACCCGATCTCGCGACGTTCGAACGCCTGCGCGCGCAAGCCGGCGCACACACCACGCTGATCGGCGCGGGCGGCATCCGCAATCGCGACGATCTGGCCGCCGCGGCCGCCACTGGCGCAAGCGCATGGCTGGTGGCGTCCGCGCTGCACGATCGGCAGATCGACTGCGCGCATTCCGATTCCGCGTAGGCCTTCCATACAATTTCCATGCCATGCTCCGTGACAGCGCTGTCAGTAAACGGAACACAAGCCGGACAGTTTGCGTGTGACACTCTGCTCCAGAACGGCACACATTTTGTATGGCGCAGCAGAGCTTTGAACACGCGCGCCGACGCACGATCGGGCACGCTTGCCGCATGCGCGTCGCGCGTATTCATCCGCTGAACGCAAAGCAGCACGACCGTACGCGCGGCTCGCTTCAGCGGGGTACCTGCCAGCCGACGCGTGGTCGAAAATCGGCATGGAGCTTGCTAAACCTGCCCCATGCACAGCCCCTCCATCGATCCTTCGCCCCCGAGCCCTAGCGCCACGCGCGCCGCGGCGCTGACACGCGACTGGATCTGTCCGTTCTGCCCTCTGCTGTGCGACGACCTGGTCGCGGCTTGCCACGACGACGGCACGCTCGATGTACCGGACACCGAATGTTCGCGGCTCGCTAACGCGCTCGCCCATTACCGCGCGACGGACGCGCAATGCGGATGCGTGGTCGACGGCAACGAAGTGGACCTCGATGCCGCGCTGGCGAGCGCCGCGCGGTTGCTTGCGAACGCGCGCCGCCCGCTATTCGGCGGCCTCGCCACCGACGTCGCCGGCGCCCGCGCGCTGTATCCGCTCGCCGCCGCCTGCGGTGCGATCCTCGATCATCTGCACGGCGATGCGCTGACACCCGCGACGCTCGCGTTGCAGGATCGCGGCTCGCTCTTCACGACGCTTTCCGAAGTGCGCGCGCGCGCCGACCTGCTGGTGTTTTTCGGCTGTCAGCCATCGCGGCGCTACCCGCGCTTTTTCACGCGCGCGCTGGCGGGCACCGAACTCGCGCGCGAGCTGGTCTTCATCGGCTGCGAAGCGGACCCGGCCGCGGCCGGCCTCGCTCAAACGCGCGTCGGCACGCTGCTGGCGGATGCCGATCCGTACGACACGCTCGCGCTGTGGTCGGCGCTCGCCGAAGGACGTGACGCGGCCGCGCTGAGCCACGGCGCCGACGCGGCAACCGCACTCGCGTCATTGCAAGACCGCATCGCCAAAGCGCACTACACGGTGGTCGTCTACGAACCGGCCGCACTGCCGTCCCCGCATGCGGCGCTGCTGATCGAAGCGTTGAACCGGATCGTCAAGGCCGCGAATCGCAAGACGCGCGCGGCGTGCCTCCCACTCGGCGGCGACGACGGCGCGTTGACGGCCAATCAGACCGTCACGTGGCTGTCCGGCTTGCCGCTGCGCACGCGCGTGTCGATGCCCGCGCGCGTCACCGGCAGCGCGCCGCTCGATCACGATCCGTACCGCTATCGCACGGCGCGCCTCCTCGCCGAACGCGAAGTCGACGCGCTGCTATGGATCGCGAGCTTTGCACCGCAAGCGTGGCCCGCGTCGCTCGATCCCGCCCTTCCGCTGATCGTGCTCGGCCATCCGGCGCTCGCGGAGGCCGCCAGGGCGCGTGGCGCGAACACCGTGTTCGTGCCGGTCGCGACGCCGGGCATCGATAGCGGCGGCCATCTGTTTCGCGTCGACGGGACGGTCGTGATGCCGCTCACCGCTGCGCGTGGTGCTGCGCTGGAGCCGGTGGCGTCGATTGCCGCGAAGCTTAACGAGCGACTGAGCGACCTACTGAATTCGCGCGAGGACCAGCCATGACCCTCGTCCGGCTCAAGGGCGGCACGCTGTTCGACCCTGCCAACAACGTCAACGGCGAGCGCCGCGATCTGACGTTCCGCGACGGCCGCATCGTCGACGTGCCGGCGACCACGCCCGCCGATCGCGAGTACGACGCGACCGGCATGATCGTGATGGCGGGCGGCATCGACCTGCATTCGCATATAGGCGGTGGCAAGACCAATCTGTCGCGGCTCTTGCTGCCCGAGGACCATCGAGCCGATGCGCCGGGCGAGGCCGCCTACGAAGCCGCGCGCGACGACAACGGCCGCTACCTGCGGCTGCCTTCATGCGGCGTCTGCACACCGGGCACGCTTGCGACCGGCTACCGCTACGCCGAAATGGGCTACACGGCCGCGTTCGAGCCGGCGATGATGCCGTCGAACGCGCGCCACACGCACCTTGAAATGGGCGACACGCCGATCATCGATCACGGCGCGTACGTGATGCTCGGCAACGACGAACTGTTCCTGCAAATGCTGGCCGCGCGCGACGACTTCGAACGTCTGCGCGACTACGTCGGCTGGACCATCGACGCGAGCAAGGCACTCGGCGTCAAGGTGGTGAACCCGGGCGGCATCTCGGCGTTCAAGTTCAACCAGCGCTCGCTCGACATCGACGAGGCGCACGCGCATTACGGCATCACGCCGCGCGACGTGTTGCGCACGCTGACGCACGCGCTGACCGAACTGCGCGTGCCGCATCCGCTGCACGTGCACACGAGCAACCTCGGCGTGCCCGGCAACCTCGCGTCGACGATCGCGACGATGGACGCCGCCGACGGTCTGCCGATCCATCTGACGCATATCCAGTTTCACAGCTATGGCACCGAGGGGCCGCGCAAGTTTTCGTCGGGCGCGCGGCAGATTGCCGAAGCCGTGAACGCGCGCTCGAACGTGTCGATCGACGTCGGCCAGATCATCTTCGGACAGACCGTCACAGCCTCGGGTGACACGATGATGCAGTTCCGCAACGCGCCGCTCGCGCGACCGCACAAGTGGGTGGTCGGCGACATCGAGTGCGACGCGGGCTGCGGCGTGGTGCCGTTCCGCTATCGCGAGCAGAGCTACGTGAACGCGCTGCAATGGATCATCGGCCTCGAAATTTTTCTGCTGGTCGACGACCCGTGGCGCGTCGCGATGACTACCGATCACCCGAACGGCGGCCCGTTCACGAGCTATCCGCATCTGATCCGCCTGCTGATGGACAAGCCGTTTCGCGATGAGCAGCTTGCGAAGCTGCATCCCGAAGCGCAGGTCGCGAGCGCGCTGCCCGAACTCAAGCGCGAATTCTCGCTGTACGAGATCGCGATCATCACGCGCGCCGGTCCCGCGCGTCTGCTCGGTCTGCGCGATCGCGGCCACCTCGGCGCGGGCGCGGCGGCGGACATCGCCGTCTATCGCGACGAGCCGGACCGCGAGCGGATGTTCACGTCGCCGGCCTATGTGTTCAAGGACGGCGAGCTGGTCGCGCGCGACGGCACGCTGGTGGCGACGCCGACGGGCGGTATCCATTTCGTCGCGCCGGAGTTCGATCGCGGTGTCGAGAAAATGCTGCGCGCGTATAGCGACGCGCATCTCGCGAGCAACTTCGCGCACGCCGCGATCAGCAACGACGAAGCCTGCCGCTGCTGCCGCGGCGGACGGCTGTTACCCGTCGAATGTCTAACCTGACGCGGCCACGATGAACGCTCCCGCCCCGCTCGAAATCAACGGCACCGCGATCGATGCGACCTTCGCCGAAGCCTTTCCGATGAAGGCGACCCGGCTAGTGATCACCGCGCACACGCCGACCTGGGCGATGCACGCGGCGAACTCGCTGACGGGCTTCGCGACCTCGGTGATCGGCTGCGGCTGCGAGGCGGGCGTCGAGCGCACGCTCGCTCCCGATGCAACGCCCGACGGCCGGCCCGGCGTCGCGGTGCTGCTGTTCGCGGTGTCGTCGAAGGAGCTCGCGAAGCAGATCGGGCGGCGCGTCGGCCAGTGCGTGCTCACCTGCCCGAGCACGGCCGTCTACGGCGGCATCGATCCGGCCACGAGCCGCGCGCCGCTGTCGGACCCGGCGCCGCTCGGCAGTGGGCTGCGCTTTTTCGGCGACGGCTGGCAGATCGCAAAGATGCTCGACACGGGCAACGGCCCCACGCGTTACTGGCGCGTGCCGGTGATGGACGGCGAGTTCGTCTGCGAAGACACGGCGGCGACGGTCAAGGCCGTCGGCGGCGGCAACCTGCTGCTGCTCGCGCGCGACCTCGACGCCGCGCTTGCCGCCGCCGAAGCCGCCGTCGCCGCGATGCGCCGGCTGCCGAACGTGATCACGCCTTTTCCCGGCGGCATCGTGCGCTCGGGCTCGAAGATCGGCTCGAAGTATGCGGGCGCGACCGCGTCGACCAACGACGCGTTCTGTCCCAGCCTGATCGGTCTCGCGGCGCGCAGCGAGTTGAGCGCGGAGGTGGGCTGCGTGCTGGAGATCGTCATCGACGGTCTGACCGACGCCGACGTCGGTGCGGCGATGACAGCCGGTATCGGCGCAGCCGCCGGGCTCGGCCGCGCGGCCGGCGTGCTGCGCATTTCGGCGGGCAACTACGGCGGCAAGCTCGGCCCGTACCACTTTCATTTGCGCGAGCTGGCGGCGGGACTCAACGGGAGTCGCGCATGAGCACGACCACGTTGCGCGTGAAGGCGCCGCCCGGCTTTCGTGTCGACGCGACCGCGCTGTCGCCGGCGGCGCTGGCCGGCATGAGCGTGGCCGAGATCGAGCGCGTCGTGCTGCCGGCCGGCAACGAGCGCTGCGCGGTCGGCGACGTGTTCGAGGTTTCGCGCGATGACGCGCCTGGGTCCGGCGACGCCCTGGCCACGCTGCTGATCGACGGCGCAGGGCGGTGGCTCGACCGGCTCG
This sequence comes from Paraburkholderia sp. UYCP14C, assembly GCF_004197395.1. GTDB lineage: Bacteria > Pseudomonadota > Gammaproteobacteria > Burkholderiales > Burkholderiaceae > Paraburkholderia. The sequence goes on from NZ_SELS01000021.1 coordinate 20,546, forward strand.
GCGCGCAGATGGACGGCGGGCGGCTCGTCGCGCGCGGTTCGGTCGGCGACTACAGCGGCTTCAGGATGAGCGGCGGCTTGCTTCAAATCGACGGCGACGCGGGCCACTTCACCGCTTGCGAACTGCGCGGCGGACGCGTGACGGTGCGCGGCGACAGCGGCGATTTCGCCGCCGGCGCGCTGACGGGCGACATGGAAGGCATGAGCGGCGGCACGCTGACGATCCACGGCAACGCGGGCGCGCGGCTCGCCGACCGGATGCGCCGCGGCCTCGTGCTGGTCGGCGGCAACGCGGGCGACTTCGCGGCGTCGCGGCTGGTGGCGGGCACCGTCGGCGTGGCGGGGCATTTGGGCGCACATTATGCCTATGCAATGAGGCGCGGCACGCTGCTGCTCGCGCAACGGCCCGAGCCCCTGCCGCCCTTGACATTCACCGGCGGCGGCCACGGATTCGACGTATTCTGGTCATTGCTCATACGTAGTCTCGCGACCGAAATCGCGCCGTTTTCGCAGTGGCGCGCGGACCGTCTGCCGGTTCGTTTTACGGGCGACCTCGCGGTCGACGGTCGCGGCGAAATACTGATCGCCGGCTGAGGCAACTATGTCAGCCAGGACTGAAACGGTGTTCGGAAAAGAAGAAACGTCCCGCCACGATGTTGCATGGAGACAGGGCATGACGACAGCGGATTCTCCAAACGCGAAGCCTGATATCGACGTCAACGCGCATGCCGGTGCCGGCGGACCGCGCTATGCGGGGCTGCTGATCGCGCTGCACTGGCTGATCGCGCTCGGCATCCTGGGACTGCTCGCGCTTGGCCTCTATATGGTCGGACTGCCGAAGGGCTTGCCTGTCAAAGCGACGCTGATCAATCTGCACAAGTCGCTCGGACTGACGGTTTTCCTGCTGGTGCTTTTGCGCATCGTCGCGCGGCTGGTCCTTCACCGGCCTCCGCTGCCGCCGATGCCACCGTGGCAACGCGCCGCCGCGCGCATTACGCAGGGTCTTTTATATGTCGGCATGGTGGCGATGCCGCTTGCCGGATATCTCGGCTCGTCGTTCAACAGCTACGGCACGCGCTTCTGGGGCATCCTGCTGCCGAAGTGGGGTTGGGACGACGCGCATCTGCGCGGTTTGTTCTTCGGCCTTCACCAGGCGATCGGCTACGTGTTGATCGCGCTGATCGTGCTGCACGTGGCGGGCGCGTTCAAGCATCAGTGGATCGATCGCGACAACCTGCTCGCGAGGATGCTGCCATGACGACGCGAAGCTCATCGCGCAGTGGATCACGCCCAGCGCCGGCAGCCGCCGCGCTCGAAACCCATACGCTGCGCACGCGCGATGGCCATCGCGTGTGGTACGCGCTAGCCGGCGCTCCGGACGGCGTGCCGGTCGCGGTGCTGCATGGCGGCCCCGGCAGCGGCAGTCAGCCCGGCGCGCTGCGGCTCTTCGATCTGCAGCGCTTTCGCGTCGTGCTGATCGACCAGCGCGGCACCGGTGCGTCGACGCCGCACGGCAGCGTGCGCCACAACCGCACCGACTATCTGATCGCCGATCTCGAAGCGATTCGCGCGCGGCTCGGCTTCGCGCGTTGGGGCGTGCTCGGCGGCTCGTGGGGCGCGGCGCTCGCGCTCGCGTACGCGGGGCAGTGTCCGCGGTCGGTGACGGGCGTCGTGCTGCGCGGCCTGTTTCTGACCTCCGCACGTGAAGTGCGCGGGTTGTTCGTCGGCTCACGCAAGCGTGCGCCGCGTGCGTGGTCGACACTGCGTGCCGCTGCACGCTGCAAGCGACCCGCGACGCTGGCCGCGCGATGCAACGCGAGCTTGCAGTACGGCGCGAACGAAGCACGGCAACTACGGCTCGCGATCGCGTGGCGTGGTTATGAAAACGCGGTACTCGCGAGCACATCATCGCGAGGTGCCGCCCGACGACGCGGAGAACCGCGCAACGCACACGACTCCCAACGCCACACCCGCAAGCTGATCGGCAAATACCGGATTCAGGCGCACTACCTCGCGCATGACTGCTGGCTCGGCGAAACGCGTTTGCTGTCGCTCGCGCGCCGCGCGGCCGCGGCCGGTGTGACGATCGCGGCCGTGCACGGCGCGCGCGATCCGGTGTGTCCGCGCGGCAATCTGCGGCGTCTGTCGCGCGCGGTGCCTTCGGCGCGCGTCGAGTCCGTGAGCGCGGCGGGTCATCTGGCGAGCGACCCCGCGCTGCACGCACGCGTCGCGCACGCGCTCGCCATGATATTTACTCCCACCGACGAAGAGGGGCGCTCCAACATGCGTCGCGCGGCATGAAGATCAAGGTACTCGGCTCGTCGGCGGGCGGCGGTTTTCCGCAGTGGAACTGCAATTGCCGCAATTGCGATGGCGTGCGGCGCGGCACGGTGAAGGCGACGCGCCGCACGCAGTCGTCGATCGCGCTCAGCGCGAACGGCGAGGACTGGCTGCTCGTCAACGCATCGCCCGATCTGCTCGCGCAGATCGCCGCGCATCCCGAGCTTCAGCCGGCGCGGCGCGCGCGCGACAGCGGCATTGCCGCGGTACTCGTGATCGACGCGCAGATCGATCACGTGACCGGCCTCTTGATGCTGCGCGAACGCGACACGCCGCTGCCGCTGTACGCGACCGATGCGGTCTGGCAAGACCTGCGCTCGGGCTTTCCGGTCGCGCCGATCCTGTCGCACTACTGCGGTGTCGAGCATCGCCGCATCGCGCTCGACGGTGCGCCGCTCGCGGTCGACGCGCTGCCCGGCATCCGCATCGACGCACTGCCGCTGTCGAGCAAGGCGCCGCCGTACTCGCCGCATCGCAACGCGCCGGAGCGCGGCGACAACATCGGGCTCGTGCTGACGAACCTGCAATCGGGCCAGCGCGTGTTCTACGCGCCGGGGCTCGGCGCGATCGAGCCGCACGTGCTCGCGGCGATGCGCGAGGCCGATCTGCTGCTGGTCGACGGCACGCTGTGGACCGGCGACGAAATGATCCGCCTCGGCCTGTCGAAGAAGACCTCGGCAGATATGGGCCATCTGCCGCAGAGCGGCGCGGGCGGCATGATCGAAACGCTCGATTCGCTCGGCGCGAAGCGCAAAGTGCTGATCCATATCAACAATACGAATCCGATCCTGATCGAAGACGGCCCCGAGCGGCGCATGCTGGGCGAGCATGGGATCGAGGTCGCCTACGACGGAATGAGCTTCGAGCTTTGAAGTGCGCGGTGAAGAGTACGGAGAGATGCGGTAGCGAGGCTCGGCTGTGAACGACGATAAAACGGAGACGGCATGAACGCGAAAGATATTCAGGACACGACACCAACACGCGACGCAGGTATCACGGGAACCGAGGGCATCGACCGGCCCGCCTGGAGCCGTGAGGAATTCGAGGCGCAGTTGCGCGCGAAGGGCACCGCCTATCACATCCACCATCCGTTCAACGTCAAGATGAATAGCGGGGGCTGCTCGCGCGAACAGATTCGCGGCTGGGTCGCGAACCGCTTCTACTATCAGATCAACATTCCGCTGAAGGATGCGGCCGTGCTGTCGAACTGTCCGGACCGCGACACGCGCCGCCGCTGGGTGCTGCGCATTCTCGATCACGACGGCTACGACGGCGCGGAAGGCGGCATCGAAACCTGGGCGCGTCTCGCGGACGCGGTCGGCCTCACGCGCGACGAACTGTGGTCGCTCGAACACGTAACGCCGGGCGTGCGCTTCGCCGTCGATGCCTACGTGAATTTCGCGCGCCGCGCGCCGTGGCAGGAAGCGGTGTGCTCGTCGCTGACCGAGATGTTCGCGCCGCAGGTGCATCGCGACCGGCTCGCGAGCTGGCCCGAGCACTATCCGTGGATCGAGCCTGACGGTCTCGCGTATTTCCGTTCGCGCATCTCGCTCGCGCAGCGCGACGTGCAGCACGGGCTCGAAGTCACGCTCGCGCATTTCACGCGACGCGATCAGCAGGAGCGAGCGCTCGAGATCCTGCAGTTCAAGCTCGACATTCTGTGGACCATGCTCGACGCGATCGAGAAGGCGTTTCCGCAATGAACGACTCGACACGTGAACCCGCCACGCCGCTCGCGATCGCGAAGCCATTCCGCCTGCAATGGGAGCCCGCGCAGAACGCGCACGTGCTGCTGTACCCGGAGGGCATGGTGAAGCTCAATCAAAGCGCCGGCGAAATCCTCAAGCGCTGCGACGGCACGCGCGACATCGACACGCTGATCGCCGAGCTGGAACAGGCGTTCAATACGACCGGCATCGGCAGTGAGGTGCGGGCCTTCATCGCCGACGCGCATGGGCGCGGCTGGCTGGAGTAGCGCGATGACCGATCTTTCCCAACCAGGCTCTGAGGCCGGCGCGCAGCCGCAGGACAGCGCGGCCGCCGCGGTGCCGCCGCCGCTGTGGCTGCTCGCGGAGCTGACCTATCGTTGTCCGCTGCATTGCGCGTTCTGCTACAACCCGCTCGACTACACCGATCACAACCGCGAACTGAGCACCGCGCAATGGCTCGACGTGCTGCGCGAGGCGCGCGCGCTCGGCGCGGTGCAGCTGGGCTTTTCGGGCGGCGAGCCGCTGGTGCGCGACGATGTCGAAATCCTCGTCGAAGAAGCGCATCGGCTCGGCTTCTACACGAACCTGATCACCTCGGGCGTCGGTCTGACCGATCAGCGCCTCGGCGATCTGAAAGCCGCCGGGCTCGATCACATCCAGCTGTCGTTCCAGGATTCGACGCAGCAGTTGAACGACTTCCTGAGCAGCACGCGCACGTTCGAGCTGAAGCAGCGCGTCGCCGCCGCGCTCAAACGGCACGGCTTTCCGATGGTGATGAACTGCGTGCTGCATCGCTACAACCTGCCGCACGTCGACAAGATCATCGACATGGCGCTCGCGTTGGGCGCCGAATATCTGGAGCTCGCGAACACGCAGTACTACGGCTGGGCGCGTGAGAACCAGGCGCAATTGATGCCGACGCGCGAACAGCTCGAAGAAGCCGAAGCGGTGGTCGCGCGCTATCGCCGCACGCATGGCGAGCGCTGCAAGATCTTCTTCGTCGTACCCGACTACTTCGAGCGCCGCCCGAAGCGTTGCATGAACGGCTGGGGCGCGGTGTTCCTCGGCATCGCGCCCGACGGCGCCGCGCTGCCGTGTCACGCGGCGCGCGGCCTGCCCGGCCTCGCGCTGCCGAACGTGAAGGACATGCCGTTACGCGAGATCTGGTACGACAGCGACGCGTTCAACCGCTTTCGCGGCGTGAAGTGGATGAAGGAGCCGTGCCGCAGCTGCGACGAGAAGGAACGCGACCTCGGCGGCTGCCGCTGCCAGGCATTCCTGCTGACCGGCGACCCGGCCAACGCCGACCCCGTCTGCGACAAATCGCCGTTTCACGAAACCGTGGTCAAGATCGTGCGGAACGCGGCATCGGAACACGAGGCGACAGCAGCAGCACGCGAACAGCCGATCCTGTTCCGCAACGACGCCAACTCGCGCAAGCTCGCGGCGGCTGCCCGCGAGCCCGACGCTCACGGCGATAACCGAGCATCACCCGGAGGCCAAAAATGAGTGCCGACACCATCTCGGTTCTGCTCGTCGACGACCATGCGGTCGTGCGCGAAGGTTACCGGCGTCTGCTCGAACTGAATGCCGACGTTGCGGTGTGCGGCGAAGCGGGCGACGCCGCGCAGGCCTACCAGCGTTTTTGCGCGCTGCGGCCCGACGTGGTCGTGATGGACGTGTCGCTGCCGGGCGCGAGCGGCATCGAAGCGATGCGGCGCATGCTGGCGCGCGAGCCGGATGCGCGCGTGCTGATCTTCAGCGTGCATGAGGAATCGATCTTCGTGCGGCGCGCGCTCGACGCGGGCGCGCTCGGCTACGTGACCAAGGCGAGCGCGCCCGACGTGCTGGTCGAAGCGGTGCGCTCGATTGCGCGGCGCGCCGGCTATCTGAGCCCGGACATCTCGCAGGCGCTCGCGCTGCGCACCGCGTTCAACGAAGGGCCGCCGGGGCGGCAGCTGTCGGCGCGCGAGTTCGAGGTGCTGCGGCTGCTCGTGCAGGGCTATACGCTACCGAGCATCGCCGAAAAACTGGGCTTGAGTCAGAAGACGGTGGCCAATCATCAATCGGTGATCCGGCAGAAGTTCGGCGCCGACAACGGCGTGCAGCTCGCGCAGATGGCGAGCCGCCTCGGACTTCAGTTCACGGGCTCGGCCAGTCCCGCGTGAGCGGGCACGCGCGCGCAGAACAGAAAACCACCCTGCGGCTCGCTCGCGACGTGAAACTCGCCGCCGAGCGCCTCGACGCGCTCGCGCATGCCGATCAGTCCGAGCCCGCTGCGCGGCCTGGTCAGATCGGTGCCGGGGCCGTCGTCGGCCATCGTGACGACGATCTCGTCGATCTGCGTGCCGTTGTCTTCACGCGGCGCGCGCACCATGAACAGTTCGACGCGCGAGCGGCGCGCGAACTTCGACACATTCGTCAGCCCTTCCTGCACGAGCCGGTACAGCGTGATCGTCAACGCATCGCTGAGGCCGCTGAAATCGCCTTCGATCGTCATCGAGAAAGACGCTTCGGGCAAGCGCTCGCGCCAGCCTTCGACGCAGTGTTCGAGCGCGCTCGGCAAGCCGAATTCGTCGAGACCGATCGGCCGCAGGCGGCGAATCATGCCGCCGATCTCGCGGTACACATGGGTCGCACTCTGCATCAGCCCAAGCGCGATGCGATGAATCTCCGGCTCGCGCTCGCCCGATAGATCGCGGATGCGCGCGGCATCCAGCGAGATCGCGTTCAGGTATTGACCCAGTTCGTCGTGCAGCTCGCGCGCCATATGGCGGCGCTCCTGTTCCTGCGCCTGCAGCGCCTGACTGGCGAGGCGCCGGTTGTCGGCGAGCAGCCGTTCGGCCTCCTCTTCGAGCATGCGGCGATGACGCGCTTCGCGGCGCGCTTCGCGATAGCGGCGCCACGCGAACCACGCCAGCGCGATCGACAGCACCAGCAGCGCGCCCGGCAACTCGTCGAGCTGGAAGCGCTCCATGCCGCGCGTGAAGCGGTAGATCTTCTCGCTGAGATCGAAGCGCGCGCCGAGCACCGCCGCGAGCACGGTCACGGCGACGACCCAGCCGAGGTCGCGCCATATCGGCGACGGCGGCGGCGGACGGCCGGCGGAAGAGGAATGGATCGGTTCACTTGACATGACGTCTGCATTCTACTCAGCGCTGGGACCCGCAGCGGGTTTTTGCGCGGGTTTTGGGAACGCTTCCCTGGCAGATCGGGAAAAGCTCCCGCGCGGCTTACAGACGCGTATGCGAAGCTTTACACCAACGTCAAACAACGCGCGCCACGCGCGTATATCGAGCCGGCAGGAGACAACAACGATGAGCATGCGATCACAAGCACGCCGCAAACGCCGGCTTCAGCGGCGCGCCGGCATCACCCTTTGCGTCGGTGGCGCGCTCGCCGGTCTGTCCACCAGCGTTTGGGCACAGGCCGAGCCGCCGGCTGCGGCGTCGGCGCCGGCGCCGGCGTCTTCCGCTGCTTCTTCGAAGGCAACCGACGACAACGCCAACGGCGCCACGACACCCACCACGACGCTCGCGCCGATCGTCATCGTCGGCACTACGCCGCTGCTCGGCATCGGCACGCCGCTCAACCTGGTGCCGGCCAACGTGCAGACGGTGCACGCAACAGATCTCGAACAGCAGAACCGCCAGACGCTCAGCGACTATCTCGCGGCGAATCTGCCGAGCGTCACGATCTCCGACGCGCAAGGCAACCCGTATCAGATGAACCTGTTCTATCGCGGCTTTACCGCGTCGCCGCTGCTGGGCACGCCGCAGGGTTTGTCGGTGTTCGTCGACGGTGTGCGCGTGAATGAACCGTTCGGCGACGTCGTGAACTGGGACCTGATACCGCAACAGGCGATCGACACGATCCAGCTGATCCCCGGCTCCAATCCGACCTTCGGCTTCAACACGCTCGGCGGCGCGATAGCGGTCACGACCAAAAACGGCAAGGACGACCCGGTCGGCGAGGCCGAAATACAGGGCGGCTCGTGGGGACGCAAGGCCGCGCAGATCGAACAGGGCAGCACGATCGGCCAGAATCTCGACTACTACTTCACCGCCAACGCCGCGAACGACAACGGCTGGGCCGAGCAGAACGAGAGCCGCATCCGCCAGGTGTTCGGCAAGCTGCGCTATACCGACGCCGACACGACGCTGTCGTTGTCGGCCGGCGGCGCGGACAACGATCTGCACGGCGCGCAAACCATTCCGAAGTCGTGGTTCAATAACCCCAGGCAACCGTACACGTATCCAGATCAGAATCAGAACAGCGTCGGCTACCTGACGCTGTCGGGCGATCACTACTTCAACGACAACGTCGAGCTGAGCGGCAACGCGTACTACCGGCACTTTCGCAACACCAACACCAGCAGCAACGTCAACAACGACTACGGCACGATCAACCCCGACGGCAGCGTCGACACGTTGCAGGCGACCAACGTGCAGTCGACCGTGTCGACCGACAGCTACGGCGCAAGCCTGCAACTAACACTGCTCGGCAAGCTCGGCGGCATGAAGAACCAGTTCATCGCGGGCATGGCCGTCGATGCGGCCGATTCGCGCTTCACGCAGTCGTCGCAGGACGCGATGTTCACCGATTCGCGCGCGACGGTCGGCATCGGCAATTTCGTGCAGCAGACCGACGCGAACACGCACAACACGAACTACGGCCTCTACCTGACGGACACGCTGTCGCTGACGCCGCAGTGGGCGCTGACGCTGTCGGGCCGCTACAACTGGGCCGATGCGACGATCGGCGACGAAACCGGCACGCAGCCGCAACTCGACGGCCACCATACGTTCTCGCGCTTCAATCCGGCGATCGGCATCAACTGGAATCCGACGCCGACATTCACCGCCTATGCGACCTACAACGAGGGCATGCGCTCGCCGACCGCGATCGAGCTGGCCTGCGCCGACCCGAACGCGCCATGCTCGCTGCCGAACGACTTCATCTCCGATCCGTCGTTGCAGCCGGTCATTTCGAAGACCTATGAAGTCGGCGCGCGCGGCAGGATCGGCGGCAACACGACGTGGAGCGCGGCTGCCTACAGCACGACGCTCGACAACGATATCCAGTTCATCAGCAGCAACGGCGCGGGCAGTTCGCGGGGCTTTTTCCAGAACGTCGGGCGCACGCGCCGGCAAGGCGTCGAACTGGCCGGGCAGACGAAATATGGTCCGGTCACCGTGACCGGCAGCTATAGCTACGTCAACGCGACCTATCAGTCGACGTGGGTCGAAAGCAGCCCGAGCAACTCGAGCGCCGACGCGAACGGCAACATCACCATTCACCCCGGCGACCACATCCCGAGCATTCCGGCGACCACCGTCAAGCTGCGGCTCGATTACGCGGCCACCCCGAAATGGCGGATCAGCACGAACCTGACGTGGCGCGGCAGCATCTACGCGCAGGGCGACGAAAACAACCAGGACGTGAACGGCAAGATCTCCGGCTATCTGCTGATCGATATGGACACCAGCTACCAGGTGACGAAACAGCTGCAGGTGTTCGCCTCGGTGTCGAACCTGCTCGACAAACGCTATGCGAGCTTCGGCGCGCTCGGGCAGAACTTCTTTACCGGACCCGGCAACACGTTCAACGGCGCGGCCCCGGTCGACGAGCAGTTCGTCGGACCCGGTGCGCCGAGGGGGTTCTGGGTGGGGATGCGATATGCGTGGAAGTAATGGCGATTCGCGAAGCGCGTCGCCGCGCTGCGCGAATTCGCCTGCTTCACTCAATGCGATTCGATCGAGCCGTCGCTATGCGGATACGTGACGATGCCCCACGCGAGCGGCAGATCGCCGATCTGCTTGAGCGGCTGATAGCTCTTCGCGTCGAGTACGTAGACCGCGTCGGAGCGCCCGCACGCGACCATCAGCTTCGAGCCGTCCGGCGTGAAGCTGAAATGCCAGCAGCGCTGGCCGACCGGCACATCGGCGACATGTTCGTAGGTGTGGCCGTCGAACACCTGCACCACCTTGTCGCGCGCGGCGGCCACGAACAGCCGCTGACCGTTCGGACCGAACGCGACGCCATAGGGCCCGAGTTTGGTGTCGACGGTCTTGAGCACCTCGAACGTGTGCGCGTCGATCACGACGAACTTGCTGAGCGACTCCAGCGTGACCACATAGTGCTTGCCGTCGGGCGACAGCCGGATGCCGCGCGGCCGGCCACCCGGCGCGAGCTTCACCGTTCGGATCGGCGCGCCGGTGCGCGCGTGGTAAATCGATACCGTGTCGTCGCCCTCGTTGGTGACGAGCATCATCTGTCCGTCGCGCGAGAATTCGATGCCTTCGGTTTCGTGGCCGCTCGTGACCGAGCGGATCACGCGCCAGTTCTTCATATCGATGATCGCGATTTCGGCGGGCGGCTTGTTCGCGTCGTCGTCGTCCGCGCCGGGCTTGCCGCCCGCGGTCGCTGCGGGCTTGTTGTCGCCCTTCGCGTCGGGCTTATCGTCCCCCTTCGCCTCCGGTTTGCCTCCCGGCGGCCCGCCATCCTCGCCGGGCTCGTAGGTCACGTACGCGTAGCCGTTGTGGACCCGCACGTATTCAGGGTTTTTGCCGATCTTCACGCGTTTGACGACCTGGCCCGTGGCGGTGTCGATCACCGCGAGATCGTCCGTGTTCTTGTTGGCGACCAGCAGACGCGTGCCGTCGGCATTGAGGCTCAGGCCGCGCGGGCCGTCCGCGCCGACCGGAAAGGTCTGCGCGAGCGTCATCTGGTCGAGATCGATCACACCGACGCCGGCCTTCTCGCTCGTCACGTAGGCGAGCGGCGCGGCCGCCGCATGCGCGGCGCTCGCGGCCAGCACGAACGCGCAGGCCAGCGCGAGGGAACGGCGTGGCGGTTGGGGGGAAATCCGTGTCTCCAGCATCGTTGTACTCCGGGTTGATATCGCGGCGCCGCGATGATTCGCGTCATCGTTTCAAGGTAGTCCACCGGGCGCTTGTTTGACAACGCGGATCAGGCGGGAGATTTTCCCGAATTGCGCCGCGCCGGCCGTCGCGGGTTTGAAAAGCAGGGTCGGCGGAGGACAATGAATTCGGAGGTGGCGATGATGCTGCAAGTTGCCATGTTGAACCCTGCAAGTGCCCTGCATCCCGCGGCCGGTTACCGTCGCGCCGCGATCGTGCTGGGCGTGGTGATCGTCGCGCATCTGGTGCTGCTCGCCATCGCGTTGAACGCGCGCAACCGGACCGTCGAGCGTCCGGTCGAGCCGCGCACGATCACCGCGTTGCTGCTGAGCCCCGAGCCGCCCGCTCCGGTCGTTTCACCGCCCGCGCCGCCCCCGCCCGCCGCTGTCGTTCCGCCGGCGCCGACGCCGCCCGTCACGCGCCCGGTCGCGCGCGTCAAACCGGCGCCGCAGCCGCGCGCGCAGGTGACGCGCAGCGTGGAAAAGCCTGTGCCGACGCCGTCTGCGACCCGCGAAAGCAGCGCGCAGCCGGTCACGCAAGCGGCCGTGCCAGCGCCCGCACCGCAGGCCGCCGTGCCCGAGACGGCACCGGCCGCCGCGGCAGCGGCCGCCGCCCATCCGGCCGTGCCCGCGTCGACCGAGCCGCGCAACGTGTCGCATATCGACTGCTCGATTCCGAAGCCCGACTATCCCGACGTCGCGAAGCGGCGCGGCGAGCATGGCACCGCGATCGTGCGTTTCGTCGTCGGGCTGAGCGGGCATATCGAAACGGCTCACCTGCAAACCAGCAGCGGCTCCACGCGCCTCGACGACGCGGCGCTCGCCGCCGTGCATGCGGGCTCCTGTCAGCCGTACACCGAAAACGGCACGCCGGTGCGCGCCGCGTACTCGCAGTCGTTCGTGTTCGGCCTCACCGAGTGACCGAACCGACTAACCGAACCACGCAACAGACCACGAACACCAAACGAAGGAACGCGCCATGCAACATTACGGACTCGCAAACGTCTGGGACTCGGGCGATATCGTCACGCGCGGCATTCTGTGCGTGCTCGTGATCATGTCGGTGCTGTCGTGGACGGTGATCATCGTGAAGCTGTGGCAACTGATGCGCCTCAGGCGCGTGACCAGCCAGAGCGACGCGCGCTTCTGGAGCGCGGACCGTTTCGACGACGGGCTGCGCAGCCTCGGCCACCCGGCATCGAGCGCGCACGACAACCCGCTGCTCGCGCTCGCGCTGGCGGGCCATGAAGCCGCGACACACCATCGGCAGACGCAGCAGCATCTGCACGACCGCATCGACGTGTCCGACTGGATCACCCGGCGTCTGCAGGACACGATGGACGAAACGATCGCGCGCCTGCAAAGCGGCCTCGCGATCCTCGCGTCGATCGGCAGCACCGCGCCTTTCGTCGGGCTGTTCGGCACCGTATGGGGCATCTACCATGCGCTGATCGTGATCGGCGAAACCGGTCAAACCTCGATCGATCACGTCGCCGGCCCGGTCGGCGAGTCGCTGATCATGACGGCGTTCGGCCTGTTCGTCGCGATTCCCGCCGTGCTCGGCTACAACGGACTGACGCGCGCGAACCGCTCGATCGTCGCGCGCCTGAAGCGCTTCGCGCACGGCTTGCATGCGTACTTCGTGACCGGCTCGCAGTTGCCGTCGAGCGCCGGGCCGCAGATGCGCGTGGTGCCGCGCGGCACGAATGCGACGAACGCGACGAACGCCAGCCGCGACGGAGACCTCGAATGGCAATGAGCCCTTTCTCCGACGACGACGATCAAGGTCTGATGAACGAGATCAACATGACGCCGCTCGTCGACGTGATGCTGGTCCTGCTGATCATTTTTCTCGTCACCATTCCGGCGCTGCAACACGCGGTCAGGATCGATCTGCCGCACGCGAGCAGCCAGCCCGAAGCGGTCAAGCCCGCGCACGTGGACGTCGCGGTGCAGGCGGACGGCACGCTGCTATGGGACGGGCAGCCCGTGAGCGACGACGGCTTGCGCGCGCGCATCGCCCAGGCCGCCCTCGCGACACCGCAGCCGGAGTTGCATCTGCGCGCCGATCGCAAAGTGCCGTATGAGCGGGTGGCAATGGTGATGTCGGCGGCGCAGCGCGGCGGGCTGACGAAGATGGGCTTCGTGACCGACCCGCAGTTGGGCAAATGACGTGGCGCGGCATGCTTGCCGGCACATAAAGCAAAGCTTATCGGCGGCGAAAGAATCTCTGAATTTGAATCGGCGGACGGCTCGGCTATCGTGGTGCGTGTCTGAACGGCACCCACCCTCGCGAGGACCGCACGATGCAAGCCCTTATCTTCGACGTCGACGGCACGCTCGCCGACACCGAGACCGCACATCTACACGCATTCAACGCCGCGTTTGCGGAAGCGGGCCTCGACTGGTGCTGGGACGAAGCGCTCTATTCGAGTCTGCTGAAAGTGGCGGGCGGCAAGGAGCGTCTGCTGCATTACTGGCGCACGGTCGAGTGCGAAGAAGCCGGGGGCCCGCGCGCACGGGAGGCCGTCGACGCATTGCACGCCTTGAAAACCCGCCACTACACCGAGCGCATGCGCGAGCGCGGCGTGCCGCTGCGGCCAGGCATCGCGCGTCTGATCGACGAAGCGAACGAGGCCGGCCTGCGCGTGGCGATCGCGACGACCACGACGCCCGCCAACCTCGATGCGCTGTTGCAGCCGCATTTCGGCGCGAGCTGGCGCCATCGCTTCGCGGCGATCGGCGACGCCGGCACCACCGCGGCGAAAAAGCCCGCCCCCGACGTCTACCGCCACGTGCTCGAACAGCTCGGCTTGCAGCCCGCCGCCTGCCTCGCCTTCGAGGACTCGCGCAACGGCCTGCTGGCGGCGCACGCCGCGCGCGTGCCGGTCGTCGTCACGCCGAGCGCTTTTACCGCGCACGAGGACTTCGATGGCGCGCTGGCCGTGTTGCCCCATCTCGGCGATCCGCACACGCCGATCGTTGCGATGGTGCGCGGCGAATGGCATCGCTGGGTCGATCTGGCGACACTGCGCCGCTGGCATGAAGACGCCACGCGGCGTCCCGACACCGCTACGCACAACGCACTGAACGCGGACAAGGCGAACGCGAATGCGAGCCCGTCGTGGCGATGAACCGCGGCTACCACGCAGTCCTGATCGATCTCGATGGCACGATGGTCGATACCGCGCCGGACATCGTCGCGGCCGCCACCCTGATGCTGAAGGACTTCGGCGCCGCGCCGCTTCCGTTCGACACGGTGACCGGCTTCATCGGCAACGGCGTGCGCAGGCTCGTGCGACGCTCGCTGGACGCGGCGGCCGTCGGCGGGCACGTCCAGCTGGAGCACGCGCAGGCCGTGTTCGAGCGGCACTATGAGGCGACCAACGCGACGCTGGGTCGGGTATTTCCTGGCGTGATGGCCGGGTTGCGCGCGTTGCGGCAGCACGGCTACCGCTGCGCGTGCGTGACCAACAAGCCGCAGGCGCTGGCGGCAGCGCTGCTCGAAAAGACCGGGCTTGCCGCACATCTGGACGCGCTGGTCGCGGGCGACACCGTGGCGAGCATGAAGCCGTCGCCCGAGTCGCTTTGGCACGCGTGCCGGCTGCTCGGTGTCGAGCCCGAACGTTGCGTGCTGGTCGGGGATTCATCGGTCGATGTCGCGGCGGCGCGCGCGGCCGGTCTGCCGGCTTTTATCGTCAGCTATGGCTATGGCTGCACGAGCCGCGCCGACATGCCGCGCGGCGATGCGCTGATCGATTCGTTCGAGGCATTGCCGGCGATTCTCGCGCAAGCGCGGCCGGACCTCGATGCCAACGAGAGCGTCGACGCGAGCGCCTAACTCGCCGACAGCAACCCCGCCACCCGCTCCGATTTCGTCTGCACCGCAATATCTTTCGCGGTCATCCCCCGGTTGTCCTTCAACGACCGGTTCGCGCCGCGCGCGAGCAACAGCTGGGCGGTGTCCGCGCGATCGTAGCCGGCCGCCCACATCAGCGCGGTCAGATCGTTCTTGTAGGCCCGGTTCACGTCGACGCCCGCATCGAGCAATTGAACGACGACCTTCGTTTGTCCCTCTCCCGCCGCGTACTCCATCGCGGTCTTGCCGACGCGATCGGTCGCGAGCGGATCGGCGCCATGCGCGAGCAGCAGCGCGACGATTTCGTCGAAGCCGCCGAAGGCGGCGGCCATCAACGGCGTGTCGCCCGGCGCGTTCGCGTGCTGCACGTTCGCGCCGCGCTCGATCAGCGTGCGCGCCATCGCCGTATCGCCCTTCTTGCACGCGGTGACGAGCGCGGTGTCGCCGATCCGGTTCATCGCGTCGACCGACGCACCGCGCTGCAGCGCCGCGACGACCGATTGCTGATCGTCGTCCTTCGCGGCCGCGAGCAGTTGGCGGTTGATTTCGCCATGGTCCTGCGCGAGCGCCGGCACGCAGGCGCCGAATGCGGCGGCGAGCAGAACGGCGGCCGCCAACGGCCGAGTAAACATGTCTGTCATGGTGCGTTCCCCGTGCTACTGCAGATTGTTGATGTAGGCGGCCAGATGATGGATGTCGTCGTCGGTCAGATTACGCGTCACGCTGGTCATGTTGCCCGCATCGTTGGTGCGCGTGTGCGAGCGAAAGTCCTGCAACTGCTTGACGATGTACTGATAGTGCTGACCCGCGACGCGCGGAATCTCGTTCTGCCCTGAAAAACCGCCCAGGTGACACATCGTGCACAGCACCTCGGCGGCCTTCTTGCTGCCCGCTTCGATGCTCGCGCCATCCGATTTGTATGGCACTGGTATGGGCTTCTGCGCGGCGAAGTAATCGGCGAGGTCCTGCATGTCCTCGGCCGACAGGTTCGCCGCCATCGGCGACATGCGCGGATCGCTGCGCCGTCCCTGCTTGAAGTCCTTCAACTCCAGATACAGGTAGCGCGCGGTTTGCCCGGCCAGAATCGGATAGTCCGGATTGGTCGAATTGCCCATCGGCCCATGACAGGCCACGCACACCTGCGCTTTCGCCTTACCCGCCTCGGCGTCGGCGCGCGCACCCGACGGCAGCCATGCGGCGATCAAGCCGCCGCACAGCAGCGCCATCCAGACAGCGCGCGCCCCGCCCGGCGCTCCCCGCAGCGCCGGCCCCCTCATGGCACCGCGAACACGACGACGCTATTGCCGCGCTTGAAGTCGAGCTGCGTATTGCCGCCCGCCGCGACCGCCACGTATTGCTTGCCGTTCACCATGTACGACACGGCAGGCGCGTTGACGCCCGCACCGGCCTGGAACTCCCAGAGCTTCTTGCCGGTGGCGGCATCGAACGCGCGGAACAGGCCGTTGCCTTCGCCGTTGAACACGAGGCCGCCCGCCGTCGCGAGTACGCCGCCGATCAGCGGCTGGTCGGTCTTGTAGTCCCAAGCGACCTTGCCGGTGTCGACGTTGACGGCCGACAGCTTGCCCCATTGCGCCTCGGACGCGATCACCTTGAAGGCGCCGCCGAGCCACAGCTTGCTGCCGCCCGGATAGGCGGCGTCCTCGACCTGGTACGTCATCGGCTGATGCAGGTTGGCCGCGTAGACGAGGCGCGTTTGCGGATCGAACGCGATCGGCGACCATTCGACGCCGCCGTTCGCGCCCGGCAGCATGCGCGCGCCGGCCGCGGTCGGCAGGGTCCACATGTTCTCCTGCGGAATCATCGCCTGCGAGAAGCGGATCAGACGGCCGGTGGCGCGATCGTGCACGTATACGTGACCGGTCTTGCCCGCATGCACGACGCCGGGGATCATCTTGCCGTCGTTGTCGCGCACGTCGATCAGGATCGGCGGGCTCACCGCGTCGAGGTCCCAGACGTCATGCGGCACGTACTGGTAGTGCCATTTGTACTTGCCGGTGTCGAGATCGATCGCGACGAGCGAATCCGTATACAGGTTGTCTCCCGGCCGGATCGCGCCATACAGGTCCGGCGACGGATTGCCGACCACGAAGTACACCGTGTGCGTTTTCCGGTCGACCGCCGGCGTCATCCAGACGCCGCCGCCGAGCGTCTTGTAGAAGTCGCCGCCCTTGTCGGCCAGCTGCTTCTTCTCCGCGGCGATGTCGCGCTTCTCGTCGCGGCCGGTCGCGTCCTTGGTGGCCCATACGCCTTCCTGGCCGCTGTCAGGAATCGTGTAGAAGGTCCACAGCAACTGCCCGGAATTCGCGTCGAACGCCTTCACGAAGCCGCGAATGCCGTACTCGCCGCCGTTCGTGCCGATCAGCACCTTGCCGTCGACGACCGTCGGCGCCATCGTTTCCGAGTAGCCCTGGTCGGGATCGGCGATCTGGCTTTGCCACAGCACGTTGCCGGTTTTGGCGTCGAGCGCGACGAGCTTGGAGTCGAGCGTGCCCATATAGAGCCGGTCACCGGAGATCGCGACGCCACGGTTGTTGGGCCCGCAACAGAACGTCGTGACCGGACCCATCTTGTGCTTGTAATGCCAGAACTCCTTGCCCGTCGTCGCATCGATCGCGTACACGTGATTGAACGACGTGGTCAGGAACATCACGCCGTCCTTCACGATCGGCGCCGTTTCCATCGACTCGTTGACGGCGGTCTGGAAGATGAACACCGGTCTGAGCTTCGCGACGTTCGTCCGGTTGATCTGGTTGCCGGGGTAATAGCGCGTCTGCGCGTACGAGCCGTTCGGATGCAGCCAGACCGTCGTCGTGCTGCCGGCGCGATCGAGCTGATCCTGGGTCACGGGCTGAAGCGTCGAGGGCACCGGCGCCGCAGTGGTGGTCGAGCTGTTCTGAACTTCGTCGGCGGCATGAGCGGCGGGCAAGCCGAAAGCAATGGCGAGCAGCGGCAGGCCGATAATTCCTTGAACACGGTTGAATGGCATGAGCGTCTCCTAGCTTTTTATTGTTCCTATGAATTGCAGCGCAGGAGTGCGACATGGATCCACGCGGACGACAGCGTGAAAGAGCACGATGGCGCAACCCTCGCAGACAACAAACGCGTACGACCTTGAATCGTTGTTAGCTTTGTCAGGACGGGTCGGCTTCGCAGAGTGGGGAGAAGTACTGTACGGGTCCGCGGAAAACCGGCTCGATTAAGGGTAGGCGATGTGTTCCGGATTTTCTAGAGTAAATCGTTAAGGAGTGGGAATCGATGAGCTTGCGCCATTGTGGCCGCTCATCGCCGCCCTGCTCATCGCTTTCACCAAGGTTGCGGCAAGCGGGCTACGCGTCGAAACCGAATAGCCGGCGCGGCGTTTCCCACTGGATCCGCCGGCGCAGTGTCGCGTCGGGCACGATCGTCTCGAACATCGTCAGCAGCGGACCGTAGTCGAGCCGCTCCGGCGCGCGCAGAAACGGCCAGTCGGAACCCCATACGCAGTGCTCGGGCCCGAACGCGCGCAACAGCGCCTGCGCGTACGGCCAGGTGTCCTCGTACGGATGCGGGGCACGCGAATACTTCTGCCAGCCCGACAGCTTGACGCTGGCCCGGCCGCTATCGGCAAGCCGCAGCAGCGCGTCGAAGCCGGCCTGCGCGATGCCGTCCGCGAGATTCGGGCGGCCGCAGTGATCGACGACGATCGCGACCGGCTGCCGCGCGAGCCAGGGCCCGAGCGCCGTCATCTGGTCGCCGGCGACCTGGATCTGCGCGACCATGCCGAGGTCGGCCAGCATGCCGAACAGCGCGCCCGCTTCGAGCACCAGGTCGATGCCCTCCATCGCCGGATTGAACGCGACGCCTACCACCCCCGCCCGCTGTAACGCCACCAGCTCGCCACGGCCGATGTCGTTATCGACCACCGCAATGCCGCGAAAGCGCGCCGAGTAGGTTTCGAGCGCGTCGAGCAGGCAGCGGTTGTCGCTGCGATAGCCGCTCGTCGGGCCGACCAGCAGCGCGTGGCGCACGCCATACGCATCCATCACGCGCACGAACTGCGCGGCGGTGCCGATCTCCTGCTGCGCCGGCCGGTAAGCGGTGTCGTCGCGATACGGAAAGCGGATCGGATCGAACACGTGGCAATGGCAGTCGATCTTGTCTTCGTCGAATACGCTCATGAGTTTTTCCACTTAATAGACGGGCGTTGCACTGCCCGCGACAGCCGCACGATCGACGACGCGCCGCGCGCTCTGGTAAGCCAAATCCATCCGCGCTTGTGCAGGCAGCGACGGCATCGGCATTTCGACGCTGAGCACGACATCGGGCGCCACGGCACGCAGCAGTGCTTCGAGCGGCAATGCGCCGTCGCCGGGCGCGAGCCTTGCGGTGCGCGCTTCGAGGATTGCTTCATCGTCGTTCGCGGGCAGCGTGGCTAGCGCGTCGCACAGCTGCACGAAGCCGATCGATTCGGGCGGCAGTGCGGCCACGTCGTCCGGCGTGCCGCCCGCGCGCGACAGATGCAACGCATCGACCAGCAGCGCGAGATTCGGATGCGCGGCGCGTTCGAGCGCCGCGCGCGCCTGCGCGAGCGTACCTACATGACGCCAGCGCATGAATTCCAGATCGATGCGCAACCCGAACGGTTCCGCCAACTCGGCGAGCGCCGCGAGGTTGGCGGCCAGACGCGCCGCGTCGGGGTCGTCGCCGGACACGCTCACGCAGCGCGCGCCGAGCGCGGCGGCGGCTTCGAACAATGGCACGAACGATGCGGCATCGAGCGTCGGCACGATCGGGATGAACTCGACGTCGCGCACGGCAATGCCCTCGCCCGCCATCGCGTCGCGCAGGTCGCGGTGCGCCGCGCTGCCCGCCATCACAGGATAGGCTACGCCGCCCGGCGTGGCCGGATGCATGCGCAAGCCGACGCCGTTGAAGCCGGCGCGCGCGGCGAGCCGCACCCACGGCAGCGGCGCGATGTCGAGCGCAGTCAGGTGCGCGACGGCAAGCGGGCGCGCGATCTGTTGAGCGGGTTTCAATACGTGGCCCTCCCGCCGGTCAGGTCGAACGTGAAGCCCGTCGTGAAGCTGCACGCGGGGCTGACGATCCAGCTCGCCATCCTGCCGACCTCCTCGACCTGCAGGAAGCGGCCTAGCGGAATCTTCGCCTTGCTCGCTTCGATATGCTCGGACGACATTTCGCGGAACAACTCCGTCTCCACCATCGCGGGCGCCACGCAGTTGATCAGCACGTTGTCGCGCGCGAGTTCCTTCGCGGCCGATTTGGTGAACGCGATCACCCCTGCTTTCGCCGCCGAGTACGCCGAAATGAACTGCACGCCCTCCTTGCCCGCGATCGACGCGACGTTCAGAATCCGGCCGCCGCCACGCGCGCGCATGTGCGGAACCGCGACGCGGCAGCCGTAGAACACGCTGTTCAGATCGACTTCGAGCACACGCCGCCAGGCCTCCACCGGATACTCCCAGCTCGGCACCACCGGCCCATTGATGCCCGCGTTGTTGACGAGAATATCGACCTGCCCGAGCGCCGCGACGGTCGCTTCGAATGCGCGCTCGACCGCCTCGTATGAGGAAACATCGACCGACTGCAGATGATCGGGCTCGAAGCCCAGACGCTTCGCGTCGCAGCCGCCGACATCGAGGTCCCACAGCGCGACGCGGGCGCCGTCCGCCTTCAGCTGACGCGCGATAGCGAGCCCGATGCCGCGCGCCGCGCCGGTGACGATCGCGACCTGGCTGTCGAATGAGTGACTCATGGCAAACATTTCCTTGTTTCAGAGAGAGGAGTTCAGAGGGACGATTCGGCGTTGGTCAGCACGATCCGCTTGATGTCGCCGACCACGAACACGTAGGACAGCGCACCGACCAGCGTGACCGCCGAAATGAACGCGAGCGCATAGACGAACGAACCGGTCGCGCCGACGATCAAGCCGATCACAAGCGGCGTGACGATGCCGGCCGCGTTCGCGAACAGATTGAAGATGCCGCCGCTCAGCCCGAGCAGACCCTTCGGCGCGATATCGGACACGATCATCCACGCCAGTGCCGACATGCCCTGCGCGAAGTACGCGACACACAGGATCGCGATCACGGCCGCGGTCGAATCGACGTAGTTCGCGAGCGCGATGCTCGAGGCGGCGAGCAGGCCGCTGATCACGGGCAGCTTGCGCGACCAGTTCAGCGAGATGCCGCGACGGAGCATCGCATCGGAAATCCAGCCGCCGCTCAGCGTGCCGACCGAGGCGGCAATGAACGGCAGCACCGCGACCATGCCGACCTTCAGCCACGGCATGTGCCGCTCGGTGACGAGATAGGTGGGAAACCACGTCAGGAAAAACACGTTGGTCGAATTGCACGCGAACTGGCCGATGCAGATGCCGAGCATGCTGCGGCGACGCAGCAGCGCGCCGATATCGGCCCAACGAAAGCGCGTCGAATCCCGCTTGCCGTCGACGACACCGCCGCCGCTCGCGATGTAATCGAGCTCGGCGTGGTTCGCCGCTTTCGATTCATGCGGCTCGCGAAAGCGCAGCAGCCAGACCGCGCCGAACGCGACGCCCACCGCGCCGACCATGCCGAACAGCGCACGCCATCCGTAGCGCTGTTCGAGCCAGAACAGCAGCGGGCTCAGGAAGGCGAGGCCCACGTACTCGGCGAACGTGTAGATGCCGGTCGCCCGAGCCCGCTCGCTTTGCGGAAACCACACCGCGACGACGCGGCTGTTGGTCGGAAAACACGGCGCTTCGGCCGCGCCGATCAGAAGACGCATGATCAGCAGCGACACGAAGCCGGTTGCGAGTCCTTGCAGGCCCGTGAACAGCGACCACAGCGTCAACGCGAAGAAATAAGTCCAGCGGGTGCCGACCCGATCGAGCAGCACGCCGCCCGGAATCTGCGAAGCGGTGTAGGTCCACGAAAAAGCGGAAAAGATCACGCCCATCAGCGCCGGCGTCAGACCCAGATCGTGGCTCATGCCCGGCGCGGCGATGCCCGCCACGCTGCGATCGAGATAGTTGATCATCGTGCCGATCGCGAGCAGCGCGAGGATGCCGAAGCGCGCCCGTGTGCGTGCGGCGGCGGGCGCGGCGGCGTTGGCGTCCGCGCCGGCTTGCGCGGAAAAGGTCCGCGGGGTCTGGGTTGAGTTCATCGCGTCTCCATCGTTGATTTCGTCCGCGCCGCCGGTCTTCGAGCCTGGCGGCCGGCGTGCGGCGTTCGATGGAAATACTAGGGAGTAACCGTCGCGCTGTCGTATGCCGAGGTTGAGCTATCCTATAACTTTTGGTTAATCGCTCGGTGCGATCAGGGGCCGGAGGCAAGGATGCGTTTCAAGCTGCGGCAAATGGAAGTTTTTCGCGCGGTGATGCTGACGGGTTCGATCAACGCGGCCGCCAGAATGCTGTACGTGTCGCAGCCGGCCGTCAGCAAGCTCGTGTCGCACACGGAAACCACCTTGGGTTTGCGGCTGTTCGAGCGCGCCAAAGGCCGCCTGATTCCGACGGCCGAAGCGCAGGCGCTATTTCGCGAGGTCGAGCAGGTCTATCAATCGGCGTTGCGGGTCGACGAATTCGCACGCGCGCTTGCGCTCGGCCCGGCGAGCCTGTTGCGCGTCGCGTGCAGTCCGTCGCTCGCGACGGCGATCGTCGCGCCGGCCATCGTCGAGCTGAAGCGCAAGCTGCCGGGGCTGCGAGTCGATTGGCATACCACATTGATGGCCGAAATGCCGTTGGAGGTTCTGAGCAAAACGGTGGACGTCGCGATCACCTCGATGCCGATCGAGCACGAGCATCTCGAAGTCGTGCCGTTCATGCGCGGACGCATGGTCTGCGTGCTGCCGCCCGCTCACCCGCTTGCCGAACGCGCGAGCATTGCGCTCGCCGATCTGACCGCCGAGCCGATGATTCTTTTCAGGCGCGACATTCCGTTCGGCACGATGATCGCGCGCGCCTGTCAGCAAGCCGACGTCGAACTGACTTCGGTCGTCGACGTGACGCGCGCCGATCAGGCGCTTGCGCTAGTACGCGGTGGACTCGGACTCGCGATCGTCGATGAATTCGCAGCGGCCGGGGAAGATTGCGTGGTGCGGCCGCTGGCGGAGAACCTCGAGATGACGTCGACGTTGGTCTACTCGAAGTTCTCGCCGCCGACGCGCAACGCGATGCTGCTGATGCGGGCCGTCTACCGGCGCGCCGAACAGTTGGGACGGCAGATCGGCAGTGTGCCGGGCGACATCGCGTGAGCTCGCTTCGGGTCGCGGCCGCTCATCGAGCCGATCAGAATCGGCCGCCGCGCGAATCGGCACCCTGCAGATAATTCCGGTTGGTCTGTTCCGGATTCCGGTTCACCAGCGGTCGCGCGTATAGCGGATGATGCAGGCTGCGCACTTCGTGCTCGAGCCTGAAGCAACGCTCTCCGGACGACAGATCGACCAGGTCCGCAAACCGGTACTGGTGCGGCTCCTCGCCATATACGAGGCCTTTTTCGGCGAGCCGCCCGAACGGCCCCGAAAAAGCGGCGGCGTAAATGGCGATGTGGTGTCCGTCGTATTCAGGAATGGGCGCGGTCGTTTCCGCGTACAGCAGTTGCTGATGCGTGCCGATGTCGATCATCGCGCGGTGCAGTCCATGCTTCTCTTCGATGTCGACGGGCGCGTCGAACATGTCGCGGTAAAAGCGCGCGATAGGCAATGCGCTGCCGACCGGCACATCCATCTTCACGAACGCGATGCCCAGATCGATTTCCGACCACGGAGCCGACGCGGATCGACCGAGCGGATCGAGACACTCGTAGCGGTTGCCCCATGGACACGTCACTTCGACACTGCCCTCGCGCTCCGTCCAGCCGAACGCAGTGCCGGCGAGCAGCGGCTCGACCGAGCGCAGACGCGTGACGAGCGCTTCGCGCTCGCCCACCACGAGACCGACACTGCCGCGCAGACGTTGCGCCGCACCATGCGGCAAGTGAATCTGCGAGCGGCCGATGTTGATCCACATATTCTCGACACCGGTCATCACGAACGGATCGCGCGTGAGCCCAAGGCCGGTGACGTAGAAAGCGGTCGCGAGAATCTGATTGGGGATCTTCAGGTTGACGTGTTCGAGCAGGATCAGATTGCCGGTGTTGTCGTTAGCGTATGAATGTTCCATGTATTTGCCTTGTGCAAGAGCCGCGAAACGCTGGGCAAATTATGCATCAACAGGGCAAGTGGTACGTGCTCGCGCAACTCGGGGGGCTCACGTCTCGAGAACCTCCCACGGCCCATCGCCGGTTTTGCAGACGATCGGCGTCCAGGTTTGGGTATGTCCTTTAGCGACCGCGGTCAGCGTCGCGGTACGGCAGGTTCGAGCGCCGTCCCTGGTCGTATCCTGCGGCGTCACCGTGCCTCTGATCGAAACAGAATTGCCGGTACCCGCATTGCTCCACTCGTACGATTCGCCATCCCTTTTTGTATCGAGCGCCTTTTGCGCCACGTCGTTGAGCGCTTGACGGTCGGCGTCGTGCATGTAAGTGACGGGCGAGTCTTTCACAAAGTTCAGGCTCGTTGCATGGCATAAAACGGGGCTGGCGAGCAGCGCCACCGCTGCCAGCCACTGCGTGATCGCGAGGGTGTGCGCGGCGTCGGGTGTGAGCGCGCACGCGTCGGGACGAGGTTGACGTGACATGGCTTTCTCCTCGATATCATCCGTCGTCGGCGTCGTCCGTGAGATCGCGATTTTGCTGAAACGCGTCGACGACGTCGGCCACCGAGCGGCGCCGGCCGATGTGGCCGACACGGGTTTCGAGCCCCTCGGCGCGCAGCATGTCGCGCACGTCCGCATGCGCGCCGACGACCTTCATCGCGGTGCCCGCGGCCTCGAGCGCGCCGTGCATCGCTTCGAGCATGCGCGCCCCCGCCAGATCGACGACCGGCGACGCGGACAGATCGCAGATCACCAGCCGGACCGGCTCGGGTGCCGCGTGGATCATGCGCCAGATCGTCTCGCGCACGTGCTCCACGTTGAAGTACAGCAGCGACGCCTCGACACGCACCGCCAGCACATGCGCAATCGTCTCGTTCTCGGCATGACGTTCGAGATCGGAGAAATAGCGCGTGCCGGGAATCCGCCCGAGCCTCGCGACATGCGGATGCGCGGCGCGGTGGATGAGCAGCAGCATCGACACCAGCACCGCGACGATCACACCCTTCAGGATGCCCAACAACAGCACCGCGGCGAACGCCACCATCGAAATCGCGAATTCGAAGCGGCTCACGCGCCACACATGACGCAATTCGCCGATATCCACGAGGCCCTTCACGGCCACGAGCACGATCGCCGCCAGCACGACGTTGGGCAGATTCGCCAGTAGTCCGGTGAGGAACATCAGGCAGAAGCCGATCGCGAGCGACGCGAATACCAGCGCAAGCGCGCTTTTCGCGCCGGCCTTGTCGTTCACCGACGATTGCGACAGCCCGCCCGCGACCGGAAAGGCCTGGAACAATCCGGCGGCCAGATTCGCCGCGCCGAGCCCGAGCAATTCCTGGCGGGCGTCGATCTCGTAGCCATGCGCCTGCGCGAGCGCGCGCGCGGCCGACACGCTCTCGACATAGGCGAGCAACAGGCACGCGAACGCGAGCGGAACGATGCCGTCGACATCGCGCAGCCGCAGCCCCGGCAGACGGAATTCAGGCAAGCCCTGAGGCAGCGCGCCTACCAGCGTGAAGCCGCGGCTCGCCAGCGGCGTGACCGACAACACGACGATCGACGCAGCGACGACGCCGAGCGCCACCGGACGCCCCGGCAGAAACTTTTCGCCGAGCAGCAGCAACGCGATGCAAACGAGGCCGAAAGCGAGCACGCTGACGTTGGTGAGCGGAAGCTGCCCCCACAGCACGGCGATCCGTTCGAAGAAAAATTCGCCGCCGCCTTTCACGCCGAACAGCTTCGGCAACTGCGTCATCGCGATCGTCAGCGCGGCGCCCGCCTTGAAGCCGAGCAGGATCGTCTCGCTGATGAAGCTGACGAGCGAACTCAGGCGCAGCAGCCAGCCGATCACACACATGCAGGCGATCAGCACGGACGTGAGCGCCGCGATCGAAGCCCAGCGCGCCGGGTCGCCGCCGGCCATCGTCGCAACCGTGACGCCCACCAGCATCGAGATCGCCGAGGTCGGGCCGATCGCGAGCTGGCGCGACGAACCGAACAGCGCGTAACAGAGGCCGCCGACCAGATAGCCGTAGATGCCGTATTGCGGCGGCAAGCCGGCGAGCGACGCATAGGCGAGCGATACCGGAATGCCATAGGCCGCGAGCGTCACACCGGCGACCGCGTCCTTCGCGAGCCAGCGAGGCTGATAGCTTCGCAGCCACTGCGCGGGAGGAAACGCGGCACGCCATCCGCGCGCGGGCGGCGCGGACGACTCGAGGCCGGTGACGCTGGGTGGATTGTTCAACATAGCGCCTCGCGTGCGGAAGCGGACCTGACGGAAGCACGGGCGCGCCGTGCGGCGATGGCCTCAGCCGACCCGGAGCGGCTCAGGGCGAATCCTTGACGCGCTGCCACGTGTGATCCGGATCGAACTCGGTCACAAGCGGCGCGTGCGGGCCACGGTCCTTCTGGTAGATCACGCCGTTGTTGCTGACCACAAAGGTCATCACGCCGCTCTTGCCGTACTGCGCCGGGTAAGCGACCATCGCGAAGCCCGCGATCATGTGGCCGTTGATCACGTAGCTGAACGCGCCGCCAGGCGCGCTCTTGCCCTGCCGCGTCAGAATGTGAAACTGGTAGCCCCGGTAGGGATCGCCCACCGCGTGGCCTTTCAGATATTCGGAGCTGGCGGCGACGAGCGGGCCGAACGGACTCTCTTCTTCGCCGCTGCCTTCGTCGGTGGGCCAATAGAGGCCGTCCTGCTTGCCCGGCGTGCTGGCCAGCTTCTGTGCGTATTCGTGCAGGCCGTCGTGGTTGCGGTCGCGCGATGCGTATTGACGCTGCGCGTCGATGTAAGCACTCAGCACCTTGATCGCTTCGAGTTCGTTGGAGCCGATCCGTCGATTGATCAGTTCATCTTCGCCCTCTTCGGTGGCGAATCGCCAGCTGCCGTCCTGTTTGACGATCGGTATCGGCATCGGCCACGCCTCGTCGCCGACCAGCAGAATCCGCCGGTTCGGTCCCCTGTCGTCGAGCACGTGATAGGCCTCGAGCTCGCTGCTCGCCTTCGCCCAGTTCGCCTCGTTCTCCGCCTGATCCGGCGATACCACGAGGCTCTTGTGTTTTTCGCCGAAGATGGCGATGAGCGACGCTTCGTCGTCGGTCTTCAGTGCGCTGGACAGCGCGGCGACCGCGTCTTCCGGGGTGGCGAAGGTGCGCTGCCCTTCGGCGAGCGCGGCCAACGGAACCGACAGCGCGAGCACCATCGCGCACAGCCGGCGCGCCGTGGCCACACGTCGCCGCGAATCGTCGCGTGCGCGCTTTCCGGGGATGCTCTGCCCGCTCATGGCTGCTCCTTATCGCCGTCCGCCGCCGCGGCCGCCACCGCCGGCCCGCGGCGAGAATCCGCCACCGCCGCCGCCACGTCCGCCACCGCCGGAGAATCCGCCGCCGCCCCCGCCGGAGAATCCACTGCTACGCGCCGATTGGCGGCTTGCCGCGCCGCGCGCGCTGTCGGCTTGCGCGGTGCGCGCCGAGCCGTAGCCGCTGAACGCATTGCCGCCGCCCGAAGGCGCCGCGCGCTGGTTGACGTCGCGGGTGCCCGCCGACGCCGTCGGACGCTGGGACGGCTGCGGCCGCGCCTGGCCGCCGGCGCCGCCACCTGCGAAATTCGCGCCGGCGCCACCGCCCGCGCCGCCCGTGCCTCGACCGCCAAGATTGCCGGCAGCCGCACCGCCGCCCGAGCCTCGACCGCCGAGGTTGCCGGCGGACGCACCGCCGCCCGCGCCGCCCCCCCGCGACGGCGGATCGCCGACCCGTTGCGTACGCGCCGAGCGATCCGAAATACCGCTGACCTGGCCAGGCTTCTTGTCCGGGGTCCAACCGGACGTGCCCCCGCCCTGCCCGCGGCCGCCGCCGCGGTTGATGTCGCCCGTGTTGATGTTGCCGCGCTCGACGTTTCGATCGCCCCGGTTAACGGTTCGATCGCCGCGCTCGACGTTTCTTTCGCGGTTGATGTTGATGTTGTTGTTGCCGCCGCCCCCGTAATGCGTGACATAGTGCCCGCCGCTCCAGGCAGCGGTAATCGCCGCGCCCCAGATCAGCCCCGTCGCGAGCGCGGCGCCGGGTGCGTACGGATAGTAGTAGGCCGGATACGGCGCGGGCGCGTAGGCGTAGGTCACGGGCGCACTGGCCACGACGACGGTCTGCGGGTTGTACTGCGGGACGTAAATCACCTGCGGATCGGCCGGCTGGATCTTGATGATTTCTTTCTCGACGACCACGGTCTGCTTGTCGTCGGATTTCAGATGCCCCGCCGACTGCGTTTGCCGCCGGAAGCGCTGAATCGCTTCGAGCACCGCGCCCTGATCGGTCACGACGGCCTCGCCGAGATTGATGGTCCAGTCCAGATCGGTACTCATCTGCTTGACGATCACGGGGTAATTCAGCAGCGCCTTCACCGGGTCGTGCCACGCGTCGTTGAGCTTGAGCGACTTGTCGTTTTTGTACTGATCGAGAAAGCGGTCGGCCTGCACGATCTCCACGGGATAGGTTGCGGAAGGAAGGATGATCGCGATCAGGTCGTCCGGATACAGCGCGATCGGCCCGACGAGCTTGTCGAGCGTCGCCGCGGGAATGGGGGCGCCGCTTGGCGCGGTGTTCGCCGTGGCGTCTGCCGCTGGCGCCTGGGCCAGCGACACCGCAGTCGAAAACGCGCCGCAGCACGCCAGAAGCGCGGCGCCCAGCACATGGCTGACGCGTCGCGCGCGCCGCGGTCCGTCGCAGAACGTGAGCGTGTGCTTGCGCCTGTCGACCGCCGTTGCAAACGGGATGATGCGTGCCCGAGCACGCGATTCACGGTCCATCGATGGTTCCCCTTGCGCTTCGTCAGCGACCCCGGGCTGCCTGGCGACGCAGCGCTCTAGGGCCATATCTTTGACAGACAGTTATCCGAAGCAACGGAAACGAGGTAAGTCTGCTGCATAAATATAGTTTTGGAAATCGCGGACCAGATTGCAAATACGACCTTGGTCCCATTGCGCGCGACAGGCCCGCGACACCATGATGAAAGCGAACCTGCCATTGCTGCGCGATTACCGCGCGGCAACCGGTCCCACCAGAATTTCCATTCACGGGTGCCGGTTGCGCCCTTCCGCCTGAGCGAACAGGCAGCCGGCGACTCGCACCCGCGTGTGCTCACGCAAGGAGCTGTCGTGAATAAATCGACGAAATATGCCGTTATCGCCGCGTTGACCATGTCGCTATCGCTGGAAGGCATGGCGCAATCGCGGCCGATCGCCTATCCGGCCAAGGGGCAAAGCCCGCAGCAACAGCAGCAGGACGAAGGCGCCTGCTATGCGTGGGCGAAGAACAATACCGGCATCGATCCGACCCAGCTCGCCAATGCCCCGCCCCCGCCTTCCGGACCCGCGGTGGGAGGCGGCGAGCGCGTGCAGGGCGCCGCGCGCGGCGCGGCCGGCGGCGCGGTCATCGGCGCGATTGCGGGCGACGCAGGCAGGGGCGCGGCGATCGGTGCCGCGACCGGCACGGTGGTCGGCGGATCGCGCGCGCGGCAGAACCGGCGCGCGGCCGCGGCCAATTCGCAGGCGCAAACCCAGGGCGCGATGGACACGTTCAATCGTGCGTTCGCCGCATGCATGTCGGGCCGGGGTTACACGGTCCAATGATCTCGCAAGGAGAGCAGCATGTTTAACGGAAAACTGATCGTCGCGGCAGCGCTCGTGTGTGTCGCGAATGCGGGATTCGCCCAGACGGACGCACCGGTCACGGTCAAGAGCGAGCCCGGCAAAGTCACCGCATCGAGCACCGTCAAAAAGACCGCGACGGTCGTCAGCATCGAGCCCGCAACGCGCACCGTCATGCTCAAGGATTCGAAGGGCAAGGTCGTTCAGCTCGTGGTCGGCGAGGAAGCGCGCAACTTCGATCAACTCAAGGTCGGCGACGTGGTCAACGTCGAGTATTCGCAGGCTCTGACCATGATGCTGAAAAAGACCAACGCGCCGCTGACCGCCAACGAAACGGAGACGCTCCAACGCGCGCCGGAGGGTGCGAAACCCGGCGGCTCCGCCTCGCGCCAGGTCACGATCATGGCTAACGTCATCGCGGTCAATCACCAGAGCGGCGTAGTCACGCTGAAAGGCCCGCAAGGCAATACGGTGGATCTGGTCGTGCAGGATCCCGAACAGCTGAAGCGGATCAAAAAAGGCGACCAGATACAAGCGGTCTATACCGAGGCCGTCGCCATCTCCGTGGAGCCGGTCGCCGCCAAATAGCGGGCATGGCTCGGGTCAGATCAGGCGGTGCGCTTGCGCGAGGTCGCTGAGCGGAGGCGTAAAGTCCGCGCGTCGAAACCGCACCGTCGAGAAGCACCGCAGCATTGCATCGGGACTCGCCGGCAAACGCGCAAGGCGAAACTCGATTTCGTGCGCGGGCCGCGTCTCTCCCGGTTCCACGACGACGTTCATCCGGTCGAGCCGGTACGTGTTTCTGCGCACGTAGAAATGCGCGTCCGGCGCCTGCAGGACCCCGCACATCACGTCGAGCTGGCGCTCCAGCGCCTCGGTCCTCAAACCCAGCTTCGCCAGAGCCTGATCGTTCTCTTCGATCTGCGCCTGCAGCTTCGCCACTTCCGCGTAGTTCGACGATGCGTCGCTACCGAGCAGCGAGCGCACCCCCGCCCCTTGCCGTTCGAGAATCGCCAGGCGTGTTTTCAGCAGCGCCTTTTCGCGTTGCAGCTCGTCCTGCCGCGAGGTGTCGGCCTCGATCTTGCCGAGCCCTTCGAGCACCAGCTGATCGACGATCCGCAACCTGATTTCGCGCCGCAACGCGGCTTCCGATTCGCCGCATACGCGCACCTGGTGATCGCTGAAGTTGATGGTCGTCTGCGCGAGGTCGGTATGCGTCGTCTCGCCCTGTTGCCCGACGCCGAACACATTCCGCTCGGCGATCGCCATGCCGAGCACCGCGAACACTTCATCGGCCAGCGGATGGTCGCTGAAGAATGCGTTCAGCGCCTGCGAGCGGTTAAAGGGCGCGCACACATCGTCAGGTGTGGCGAAGAAGGCATGAATATGCGGGTCCGTCGCCCACGCGGCCGCGCTCGCTTCGCGCGCGGGCGGCACCTCATCGGCGAGCCGGTCCAGATAGGCGGTCGTCTGCTGCACGGCGGGTCGCAGGCGCGACGCATAATTGCGCGCGAGCCGCAGCGACGGACAGAGCCCGACGATCCGCTCGACGATTTCCTTCATCTGCTGATCGTCGCCCTCTTCGGCGGCGGTGCGCTTCGTCAGCCAGCGCGACAGCAGACCCACCTCCGGCCCCGGTCGCCCGTCACGATTCGTCGCGCTCCGGCAGCAACTGCGCGACGATCGTGTGGTTCTTCCAGAACAGGTTATGGACGCGGTTTTGCAGTACGCGCAAGCCGTCCGTGCTGACGTCGTCGAAGACGACCACCGCACCGGGGCGCGAACCCGTGCCTTGCACCCGCTGGATCGAGCTGTAGCGCGGGAACCCGTAGCGAATCAGAAACTCGCCGATCTCTTCGTCGGAGACGCTTTCCTCGACGTTTCCAAGAAATAGTTCAGCCATGATGCTTACTCCTATGCCACGATGTTCAATCCGCCGTCGATATACAAGGTGGATCCGGACACCCGCCGTGCATACGGCGTGGCCAGAAACGCACAGGTATAGCCGACGTCCATGATGTCGACGAGTTCGCCGAGCGGCGCGCGCTGCACCGCCTCGTTGAGCAACAGCTCGAAATCCTTCAGGCCCGAAGCGGCGCGGGTCTTCAGCGGCCCGGGCGAAATCGCGTGCACGCGAATGCCCTGCGGTCCCAGCTCGAACGCCAGATAGCGCGCGCAGGCTTCGAGCGCCGCCTTGACGGGACCCATCAGGTTGTAGTTCGTCACGACCTTGTTCGCGCCGTAGTAGCTCATCGTCAGCATGGTGCCGCCGTCTTTCATCAGCGGCGCGGCGAGGCGCGCCATCCGCACGAACGAATGGCACGAGATATCCATCGCGCTCAGGAAGCCTTCGCGCGACGATCGCAGCAAGCCGCCCTGCAGATCCGCTTTCGGCGCCCATGCAACGGCGTGAACGAGAATATCGAGGCGCCCCCACGTCTTCTCGATCCGATCGAACACGGCCTCCATCTCGCCCTCGCCCGTTACGTCGAGCGGCATGAAAATCTCGGCGTCGAGCGCTTTGGCGAGCGGTTCCACGTAAGGAATTGCCTTGTCGTTCGCATAGGTGAGCGCGACGCTCGCGCCGAGTTCGTGAAACGCCTTCGCGCATCCGTAGGCAATCGAATGCTCGTTGGCGACGCCGGTCACGAGGGCCTTCGCTCCTTCCAGAATCAAACGCGGTGGCTCGATCGTCATGGTGAACTCCTCTATGGCGCGACAGCGCGCGTATGGCGGGCGATCATCAGTTCCTCGTCGGTGGGCACGACCCAGACTGGCAGCTTGCTCGAAGCGGTGGTGATCAGCGGCCCGTCGGCCCGGTTGGCCGCCTCGTCGAGTTCGGCCCCGAGCCAGGCTGCGTCGCGCACGATGCGCTCGCGGATCGCCACGGCGTGCTCGCCGATGCCGGCCGTCAGCACCAGCGCGTCGATCCCTTGCATCGCCGCGGCGAGACTGCCGAGCTCGCGCCCGATGCGGTAGGTGTAGACGTCGATGGCAAAGCGCGCGCGCGGGTCGTCGCTGTCGAGCAGCACGCGCATGTCGCCCGAGATGCCCGACATGCCGAGCAGCCCCGAGCCTTTGTAGACGAGGTCCGCGATCTGCTGCGTATCCATCTTCAGTTCTTCGAGCAGATAGAGAATCACGCCCGGGTCGAGGCTGCCGCAACGCGTGCCCATCGGCAGGCCTTCCACCGCCGTGAAGCCCATCGTGCTGGCCACGCTCTTGCCCGCGGCCATCGCGCACATGCTCGCGCCGTTGCCCAGATGCGCGACCACGGTACGTCCCGCCGCCGCGGCCGGCGCGATCTCCGGCAGCACGCTCGCGATGTATTCGTACGAGAGCCCGTGAAAACCGTAGCGCCGCACGCCGTGGTCGGTAATCGACGCGGGCAGCGCATAGGCCTGCGCGGTCTCGGTCTGCGTGCGATGAAAGGTGGTGTCGAAGCACGCGACCTGTGGAAGATCGGGACGCAGCTGCGCGAGAATCCGGATCGGGGCGAGGTTATGCGGCTGATGCAGCGGCGCGAGTGGACTCAGGCTGTCCAGCTGATCGAGCACCTCGGAGTTCACGAGGACGGGGCCGGCAAAGCGCTGCCCGCCGTGCACGACGCGATGCCCGACCGCCTTCAGTTGATTGCCGCTGCCGTGGTCACGCAAAAAGCCGCCCAGATATTCGATTGCGCCCTGATGGCCGAGGCGATGGCCGTCGCCCCATTCGTGCGAGCTGACATTGCCGTCGCGATCTGTCGCGCGAAAACGCGGGTTCGTGTAAAGCGCTTCGATCTGGCCGCGCAGAATGAGCTCGAGTTGCGCGTGTTGCGCGTCGAAGGCTCTGAACTTGAGGCTCGACGAACCTGCGTTCAATACGAGGATCACATCCGCCATGACGTCACCCGCTCACCTTGCCGGCCTCGCGCCGCGCCTTCGCCACCAGCGCGGCGACCGCGCACGACGCGAGACGCGTCGACAGCGAATCCGCGCGGCTCGTCAGAATGATCGGCACGCGCGCGCCGAGCACGATGCCCGCCGCGTCCGCGCCGGCCAGAAACGACAGGCTCTTCGCGAGCATGTTGCCCGCTTCGAGGTCCGGCACCATCAATACGTTGGCGCGGCCGGCGACCCGCGACTCGATCTTCTTGATTCGCATCGCCTCGATGCTGATCGCGTTGTCGAGTGCCAGCGGACCGTCGACCAGCCCGCCGGTGATCTGCCCGCGGTCCACCATCTTGCACAGCGCCGCTGCTTCCACCGTCGATGGAATCTTCGGATTGACGCTCTCGGTCGCGGACAGGATCGCCACGCGGACTTCGTCGAACTTCAGCGCGTGCCCGAGATCGATCGCGTTCTGCAGGATGTCGACCTTCTCTTCGAGCGTCGGCGCGATGTTGATCGCGGCGTCGGTGATGATCAGCGCGTTCTCGTACGCGGGCACGTCCATCACGAAGCAATGGCTGATGCGCCGTTCGGTGCGCAGGCCGGTGTCACGGCGAATCACCTCGGCCATCAGTTCGTCCGTGTGCAGGCTGCCCTTCATCACGGCCTCCGCCTTGCCTTCGCGCACCAGTTGCACGGCTGCTGCCGCGGCGGCATGGCTATGCGGTGCATCGACGATCGTGAAGTCCGAGATATCGATGCCGTGTTCCGCGGCAATCGCTTCGATGCGCGCGCGCGGCCCGACCAGCACCGGCGCGATCAGTCCCATCCCGGCTGCCTCGACCGCGCCCTTCAGCGAACTCTGGTCGCACGGGTGCGCGACCGCGGTCGGCATCGGCTGCAGCGTCTGACAGAATTCGATCAGACGCTGATACTTCGCGTGCTTTTCCATCGGCATATTCCTCTTGTGTACGGCGCGTTGGGTTCGTGACGCGTGGCGCGCCGTGCTTACTTACCGTGCTTACTTACCGTGCTTACCGACGCCGTGCATACGGGCGCCGTGCATACAGGCGCCGTGCATACAGGCGCCGTGCGACCGGTTGCGTCACGCTTGCGCCCGGCCGCGCATCGCGTCACTAGCTCACGTGCGAGTCGGGTCAGGCAAACGCGCGTTGCGCTTGCGGCCAGTGCGCGCACCCAGCACCTCGCGAATGCGTGCGAACGCCTCCTTCTGCGCGGCGTCGGGCGCCGAGTTCAACACACGCTCGTCGACCATCAGCTTGTCGAGCAGTTGCAGAAAGCGCTCGCGGTCCTCGCTGTGCGACAGCAGCTTCGGCAGCGTGGCAATCGCCTCGTCAGGTTCGAAGCTGACGATGATTTCCTGCTCGCCCCGGATGCGCCGCCAGTGATCGGTGCTGATGTCCGGCAGAAACTCCGCGTAGCTTTCGGCGATCTCCTTGCGCAGCTCGTAGCGCGCGAGAGGCAACGAAGTACCTCTTTGCGACAACAGGAAAGCCGCGCGCGCAAGCGCCTCCGTGTAGCCGCCGTCGCCGATCGCCTGCAAGGCCGCGCGCACGAACGGCAGCTCGCGCGGATCGATCGCGCCGGCTTGCGCGGGCGCGCCGTCGGCGGCGGGCTTGCTCAGATAGGTCGCATACAGATTCGCGTACACGCTGAAGAAGCTCGCCTCGGTGGCCGCGTCGCGCATCGCGCGGTAATAGTCGAGCGACGCGCTGATCAATTGCGAGCCATTGTGTTCGAGCTTGCTCCACGGGTTATCCGCGCCGGCCCGCTGGCGATTCTCGCGGACCGACTGCGCGGCCGCCGGCAGCCAGCCAAGCCACGGGTTCATCGCGGACACGGCCCAGCGCTGCCAGCGCAGCGGGTGAAATTGCCGCAGCAGGCGGGCGCTCGTTTCGTTCGACATCGCCTGCACGAACGGCTGCGCGAGCAGTTCATACATGCGCTGATTCACGTTGGACAACGCCGCGACCGCTTCGAACGGCTTCTCGTCGATGCGGCCGAAGCGGTTGATGTGCGCGGAGATCTCTTCGAGCCGCCGCTCATGAAACTCCACTTCGTATTCGATCTCTCCGGCCGCGTTCCTCGCCTCGTTGATGGTCATGCCGTAGAGTCCAGGCGGAAACGTTTCGATGGTCTCGAGCACGGAGACGATCTGCCTGTGCTCCTTCCTGGCGACTTTCCCGGACACGAAAATGCCCAGATGTCCGATGTTTTCGTGCGTCAGACCGACGATCACCTGGCCGCGCGACTTGATCTCCTCGGTGCTGCCGTACAGGTCCGCCACCCAGTTGAACGCCTGTTGAGGCGGCGTGATGTTGTCGCCCATCGACGCGAACAGGATGATCGGCGAGCGGATCTGACGCAGATCGAAAGCCTGGCCGCTGCTGTTCGTCACGCCGCCCGACCACAGCTTGTTGCCGACGAACAGGTTGTGCGTGATCCATTCGATCTCCTCGCGATTCATCAGGTAGTAGCTGCCCCACCAGCGCTCGAATTCCAGAAAGCGTGGCGGCTCGGTGTCGACGTTCGAGAACAGGTGGTAGTACTTGTCCCAGAACGTGTTCGCGGGGTTCAGGTTCTCGAAGTTCTGCACCAGATACGCGCCGTCGAACTTGCCGTTGCCGAGATCCGCCGCGTACGACGCGAGCCACGAGCCGCCCAGCATGCCGCCCGCGTAGCGCATCGGGTTGTCGCCCTCGCCTTCGCTCCAGGCCGCGCTCCAGTACGACATCGGCGCACCGTTGATGACGATCGGGCCGGTTTCGTCCGGGTCGGAACTGGCGAGCATCATCGCCGCCCAGCCGCCCTGGCAATTGCCGATGATCGCGGGCTTCGGACTGTCGGGATGCAGCGCGCGCACCTTGCGCACGAATATCCGCTCGGCGTTGCACACGTCGAGCAGCGTCTGACCGGGCTCGGGGTCGCGAAAGAACACCACGAAGTAGACCGGATAACCCGCGCGCAGCGCGATGCCCGCCTGCGAATCGTCCTTGAAGCCGCCGATGCCGGGGCCATGCCCCGCGCGCGGATCGATGATCAGATACGGGCGCTTGCGCACGTCGACGCCCACCCCTTCGAGCGGACGAAGTTGCAGCAGCGCATAGTTGACCGGCCGCTCGAACGTGCGGCCGTCCAGCACCGTGTCGTAGTCGAAATGCAGCACCGGCGTGGGACCGCTGACGCTGCGTTGGACGAACTCGTTGCCGCGCCGGTACAGCGTGTCCCAGAACAGCAGCGAGCGCTGCGCGGCATCCACCGTGTATTGCCACGCACTGAGCGGATCGAAAGGCGCGGGCATCGCGCTGCTGGTCGGGGCGCCATCGTGATCGGGCTGGAACGTTTCGGCGACCCGTTCGTTCAGATGCCGCTGGGCGATTTGCGTGCGCTTTTGCAGCACGTGGGTGATTTTCGAGGCAATGTCCTGGCTTTGTGACAACAGCGTTTCAGCGTCCATCGGGAGACTCCTGAAAGGTGCGCGTCACGATCGCTGCAGAGGCGCGCGCCGTGCATCGAGTGAATCGTGGAGTTGGCTCCGGCCTATGGCAATCGGACCATGGTCTTATTATGCGCGCGACCCGGCGCAGCGCACGGGTTAGGGCACTGTGCGCGTTGACATGGCGCAAATACGACGCGTCACTGAGGCGGGTTCGCCTGCACCGCGGCGGCGATGTCGCGACTGACCGAGGCGAGCGCGCGATCGTGCGCGGCGATCAGCGGTTCGAAGCCGGGTCCGGACACGGTCTCGCGCGCGACCGAGCGGCCGGTGACGACGCGGCCCTTGCCGGGTGGCGGCCGCACGGCCCACAGCACGTCGACGGTGACGTCGCGCCCCGGCACGGACTCGAAGCGCATCACGTCGATCCGCACGCGCCACATCACGGCCGGATCGCGTACCGCATCGAACACCGAAATCTCCGGCGAGTTCAGCAGCACGCCGAGGTCGGCCGCGATCACGCGGCCGATGTCGCCACCGAGCGGCTGCGCCCAGCGGTCGAATTCGTTGACGGCGACCTCGTTGTCACCGATCCGCGTGACGATCTGCGGCCGGTCCACCACCCCGGGGATCGTGACCGGACCGATTACCGCCGAGATCGGCCGGCTCGCGCCCGTGGCGCTCAGCGACTGATCGGGGCTCAGCGTGTAGAAGTTCGTCGGCGGCGACTTGCAGCCGCCCAGCATTGCGCCCGCGAGCGCGAG
This sequence comes from Paraburkholderia sp. UYCP14C, assembly GCF_004197395.1. GTDB lineage: Bacteria > Pseudomonadota > Gammaproteobacteria > Burkholderiales > Burkholderiaceae > Paraburkholderia. The sequence goes on from NZ_SELS01000021.1 coordinate 58,312, forward strand.
CATCAGGCAGGCCGTGAAGCGGGCTGTGGGGCGGGCTATCGGGCGCGGGACCGGCGCATCTGTCATGGCTTCTTGTCCTCCGACTTGCCGCGCACGAGCGATTCCGGATGCTGCTCCAGATAGTCGGCCAGCGTGCGCAGCGAAGCCGCGGTGCGAGTCAATTCACGCAGCGTGTCCTCCGTCGTTTGCTGCAGCGACGAGTCCGGCTGCAGCGCGGCATTCGCGGAATCGAGCGTGGTTTGCGCGGACTGCAGCGTGTCGTGCGCTTTCGGCACGACCTGCGTGTTGAGCTGGTTGAGCATCGCGTTGGTCGTGCGCAGCGTCGAGCGCGCGTCCTTGCCGATATCGTCGAACGGGATGTTGTTGATCTTGGCCATCAGACGCGTGACCGAGTCCTGCAGCGATTGCAGCGCGCGCGGGACCGCGGGCATTTCGGGCGGCGTCTTGCTCCAGTCGATCGACGCCTTCGGCGCGTCGGGGAAATAGTCCAGCGCGAGATACTGCTGGCCGGTCAGCAGATTGCCGCTTCGCAACTGGAAGCGGAAGCCGTGGTCAACGAGGTAGTTCGCGAGACCCCGCGGGTCGTCGGTGAGATGCCCGCCGGCGCCATCTTTCTGATAGCGCGAAGTGAAGCGTTCCGGATAGAGATTGATCTCGACCGGCATGCTGAAGCGGCGGGTGTCCCGGTCGAAGCGCGTGTAGATCGCCGTCACTTCACCGATCTCGAGGCCGCGGAAATCGACCGGCGCGCCAACCGTCAGACCGCGCACCGAATCCGAGAAATTGACCACATATTTGACGACGATGCGGTCCTGCTTCTTCATTGCCTCGGCGCGCGTGGTGTAAAGCTGGAACGAGGCGCCGTTATCGGCGCTCGTCTCTACTTGCGAATCGGGCGGCGATTCGAACGCAATCCCGCCGATGATGATCGAGACGATCGACTGCGTTTCGAGGCGCAAGCCGGTGCTGTCGAACGACATGTCGACACCGCTGGCGTGCCAGAAGCGTGTGTCGGTTTTGACGAACTTGTCGTACGGCGCATTGACGAAGACCTTCACCGTCACGCCGCGGCCGTCGTGGTCCAACTGGAAGGACGCGACCTGGCCCACCTGAATTCTGCGGAAAAACACCGGCGTACCCACGTCGAGCGAGCCGAGTCCCGTGCCGTGCAACGTGTACTCGTGCCCCGGCACGTCGCTCGCGATCACCGGCGGCTCTTCCAGGCCGACGAAACTGCGGCGCGCTTTCGGCGAATTGCCGACGTCGACGTCGATATACGAGCCCGACAGCAGCGTGCCGAGCCCCGACACCGTGCCGCCCGAAATGCGCGGACGCACGACCCAGAAGCGCGTGTTGTCGACGAGCAGGTCCGACACGTCGCGTGTCACTTCGGCCTTGGCCACTACGCGCTTGTGGTCTTGCGTCAGCGACACCGCTTCGACCACGCCGATATCGACGTTCTTGAACTTGAGCTTGGTCTTGCCCGCTTCGAGACCGTCGCCCGTCATGAAACTGATGCTGATCTGCTCGCCGCGCTCCATCACCGCCTTCACCGCCAGCCAGCCGCCGATCAGGACCGCGACGATCGGCACCAGCCAGACCAGTTGCATTCGCCAGCGCGAGCGCGGCACCGGCTCGGCGGCGGGCAGACCGGGATCTTCACTCGGAGTGGACACGTTCCGTCTCCAAAGCGTCCCACATCAGGCGGGGATCGAACGACATCGCGGCGAGCAAGGTCAGCACGACGACCGCACCGAAAGCGATCGACGCCGGCCCGGCCTTGATCGTCGCCAGCGCCTGAAACTGCACGAGCGCGACCAGCATCGTGATCACATAGATATCGAGCATCGACCAGCGCCCGACCAGCTCGATCACGCGATAGATCCGCGTGCGTTGCCCCGGCAGCCATTGCGAATGAAGCTGCGTAGACAACACCAGATATCCGAGACCGAGAATCTTCAGCATCGGCACGGCGATGCTCGCGATGAACACCAGCAGCGCGAGCGGCCATGAGCCCGATACCCACAGATAGACCACGCCGCTCATGATCGTGTCCGTCTGCGAGCCGAACAGCGAGCTCGTGTCCATCACCGGCAGCACGTTCGCCGGAATGTAGAGCACCATCGCGGCGACCAGATACGCCCAGGTTCGCGACAGGCTCGCGGGCTTGCGCTGATGCAACGGCGCCTTGCAGCGCGGACAGACATGCTTGGCGGCGTCGCTGGGCTGCTGGACCAGCAGGCCGCATTCTTCGCACAGCGCGAGCCCGTAGGCGGACGCCGTGATCGCGTTGCGGCGAAACCGGATCGACGGCAATGGCCATGCGCGCGCGCCGCCTTTTTCCGTGATGCGCGACCACACCTCGTGCGGATCGAACGAGGCCGCCGCGGCCGCGAGCAGCAGCATCAGCACGATGAACGACCACAGCGCGGTGCCCGGCACCACCTTCGCGATATGCGCGAGCTTGACGAGCGCGACCAGCAGACCGAGGATCAGCACCTCGGTCATGCCCCACGGCCGCGCGAGCTGAAACAGGCGAAAGCCCTCGGCCGCGCGCCACGGCAGGCGCCCGAAGTGCAGCGGCACCAGCAGCCAGAGCATCGCCAGGGTCTGCAGCACCGGCGTGACGATCGTCGTGAGGCCGACCAGCAGCGCGAGCGGCCACGTGCCGAATTCGTACAGCATGCGCACCGCGCCCACCAGCGTCGTATTCACGACATGGCCGTTCAGCGACAGACCGACGATCGGAAACAGGTTCGAGATCACGATCAGTACCACGGACGCGCACGTGAAGGCGAGTGCGAACTCGGGCCCGTTCGAGCGGCCGCGCCTGAGCTCCGCGTGGCAACGCCGGCAGCGCAACGCATTGCCGGCGGCGGGTGGCGCGCCCAGCTGAAGCAGGTCGCACTCTTCGCACGCGATGAGCTCGTCGTGCGTCATCTCGCCTCCACCGCGGTCGCAGGCGCGCCCGGCGCGGGCGCGTTCTGCGAGACCGGCGCCATCGCCGCCGCCGGCTGCGATGCCGGTGCAGGCACCGTCATTTTTTCCGCCTCGGCCACCCAACCGCCGCCCATCGCCATGTAGAGGTTGACGAGGTTCGTCAGCGTCGCGGCCCGGGTCTGGGTTTGCTGCAGTTCCGCGTTGAACAGGTTGCGCTCGGCATCCAGCACTTCCAGGTAGCTCGTATAGCCGCCCTCGTAGCGCAGCCGCGCGAGCCGCAGATACTTGCGCAGGTAGGCGACCTGATCGTTCTGGATATCCAGTTGCTCGCGTGACTTTTGCACCGAGATCAGCGCGTCGTCGACCTGCTGGAACGCAACTCTTATCGCATTTTCGTAGGCGAACAGCGCCTCCTGCTGACGCGCGTCGGCCTGCTTGTTCTGACCGTAGATGTTGCCGCCCGTAAAGAGCGGCATCGTTGCCGTGCCGGCGAACGCCCATACCCGTGCAGGTCCGGTGAAGAGACTGGAGAACTGCGTACTCACCGAGCCGAACATCCCCGTCAGCGAGATTTGCGGGAAATACAGCGCACGCGCCGCGCCGATCAACGCATTTTGCGCGACCAGATTCTGCTCGGCCTGCAGCAGGTCGGGCCGGCGTTCGAGCAGGTCCGACGGCACGCCCGCAGGCACGGCCGGCGCCGACAGATCCACCAGTGCGCGGCCGCGCAGGATCGGCTCCGGATTGCTGCCGAGCAGCACCGCAATCGCGTCTTCCTGCTGCGCGATCTGCTGCTCGAATTGCGGGATGGTCGCCTTCGTCGCCGCGTAGTCCGACTGGCTCTGGGCGAGTTCCATATCGGAGGTCTGTCCGAACTGCTGGCGCAGCGTGAACACATGCACGGAATCGGCGCGGCTCTCCGTCGTGCTCTTGGCGATTTCGAGCTGCGCGTCGAGACTGCGCAGCGTGATATAGGACGATGCGACCGATGCGACGAGCGTCAGGATCGTCGCGCGGCGGCTCTGTTCGGCCGCATTCGTGTTTGCGCGTGCCGCCTCGGTTTCGCGCCGCACCTGGCCGAACAGGTCGATGGTCCAGAACGCCGAGATATTCGGCTGGAACTCGTTGAAGACCGGCGAGACGCCGGCCGGTATCGGCGTCGGGCCGTTCTGCGATGCGCGCTCACGCGCCGCGCTGAAACCGGCGCTCGCCTGCGGGAACAGTGCCGAACGCGTGCTCACGAACTGGCCCATGAACTCGTCGACACGCGCGGCCGCCTGCTTCACGTTGAGGTTGTTCTCGAGCGCGGTCTTCACCAGGTCGTTCAGCACCGGGTCGTCGAACTGCTCCCACCACGTGGTGTTGGCGACGTCGGCCACATCCGGGTACGCGAACCGGTAGGTTGCTGGCACGTCGACTTTGGGCCGCTCGTAGTTGGGGCCGAGCAGACAGCCGTTCAGCAAGCCGGTGAGCAGGACTGGCGCGGCCACGCGCGCGATGGCGGCGGCTCGCATGTCAGTCGTCCTCATGCCGTGCGGACGGCGTGGTGGTCGGCGAACCAGGGCCGCCGGATGCGGGCGGCGGAGGCGTGCCGCTGCCCGACGCGGGCGTTTGCTTGCCGCCACCCTTGCGCGAGCCAAGCGACTCGATCCGCCAGTAGAACATCGGAATGAAGAACACGGCGATCGCGGTCGCACCCAGCATCCCGCCGATCACACCCGTGCCGATCGAATGGCGGCTGTTCTGCGAGGCGCCCAGCGCGATCGCGAGCGGCACGCAGCCGAGGATGAACGCGAGCGACGTCATCACGATCGGCCGCAGGCGCTCTTCCGCGGCGACCAGCGCCGCGTCGTACGGCGACTTGCCTTGTTCCCGGTTCAGCACCGCGAACTCGAAGATCAGAATCGCGTTCTTCGCGGCGAGCGCGATCAGCATGGTCAGCCCGATCTGGAAGTACACGTCGTTGTTCAGGCCGCGCAGCAGGATCGCGAGCAGCGCGCCGAACAGCGCGAATGGCACCGCCATCAGCACGCCGAACGGCAGCGACCACTTCTCGTATTGCGCGGCGAGAATCAGGAACACCATGACGATCCCGAACCCGAACACGAGGCCGCCGGTCGAGCCCGACTTGATCTCTTCGAATGCCTCGCCGCTCCACCCGACGCCATAGCCCGGCGGCATCTGCGCGGCGAGTTCCTGCAAGGTCGCGATCACCTGGCCCGAGCTATAGCCCGGCGCCGCGTTCGCCGTAATCTTCACCGCCGGGAAGTTGTTGAAGCGCGTGATCAGGTCGGCCCCCGTGACGTACTTGTAAGTCATCACCGCCTTGATCGGCACCATGGCGTTCGAGCGGCTGCGCACGTAGATCTCGTCGAGGTCGGTGGGCGTGAGCCGGTAGCGCGGATCGGCCTGAACGATCACCTGCCAGAGCCGTGCGTCCTTGTTGAACTGCGACACGTAAAGCGAGCCGAACATCGTCTGCATCGCGCTGTACACCTCTTCGACCGGCACGCCGAGCGTCTCCGCCTGGTCGCGGTCGACGTTCACGAGCAACTGCTGCGAGCTCGCGTTGAACGTCGTGGTCACACCGGTGAGTTCGGGGCGCGCCTTCGCCTTGGTCATGAAGTCCTGCACGACTCCCGCGAGCTGCTGGATCGAACCGTCGCCGTGGCTTTCGATCCACATCTCGGTGCCGCCCGTCGTACCCAGGCCCGGAATGGCCGGCGGATTCACCGGTACGACGAGGCCCTCCTGAATCTTCGAGAGCGTCTCGTACGCCTTGATCAGCACCGCGCGCGCGTTTTGCTCCCGGATGTTCGAGAACTTGTACCGTTCGTCGAAACCTTTCAGGCCGACGAAGAATGTGCCCGCGTTATTCTTGTTCTGACTGTCGAGCAGGCTGTAGCCGTTCACGATCGTGATGCTGCTGACCGCTTCCTGTTTCATGAAATAGTCGGTGACCTTGTCGCCCACGTCAGCGGTACGGTCGAGACTCGCCGCGTCGGGCATGATGATCGCGCCAAGCAGATAGCCCTGGTCCTCGGGCGGCAGAAAGGCGCCGGGGATCGATTTGCCCATCATGACCGCGAGCGCGATCACGACACCGAAAACGATGAGCCCCAACACGTAACGCCTGATGATGAACTGGACGGCGCGCCCGTAGCCGGCCGTCATGCGCTCGAACTGACGGTCGAACCACTTGAAGAAACCCTTTTTCTCATGGTGCGTGGGCTTGAGCAGAATCGCGGCAAGCGCCGGAGACAGCGTGAGCGCCACGATGCCCGAGAACACCACGGAGATCGCAATCGTGATCGCGAACTGCTTGTACAACTGCCCGGTGATCCCGCTCAGGAACGCAACCGGCACGAACACGGCGCACATCACGAGCACGATCGCGACGACCGGGCCCGACACCTCGTCCATCGCTCGCTTGGCCGCGTCTTTAGGACTGAGTTTGAAGACGGTCATATTGCGCTCGACGTTCTCGATCACGACGATCGCGTCGTCCACGACGATGCCGATCGCGAGTACCATCCCGAACAAGGTCAGCATGTTGATCGAAAAGCCGAGCGCCGCCATCCCCATCGCCGTGCCGACGATCGACACCGGTACCGCCAGCACCGGAATGATCGTCGCGCGCAGGCTCTGCAGGAACACGAACACGACGATCACCACCAGCACGAGCGCCTCGAAGAACGTATGGATCACGTCGGCGATCGACGCACGCGTGAAATCCGTCGTGTCCAGCGCAATCGAATAGTCGAGCCCTTCAGGAAACGACTTCTTGAGCTCCGCGAGCGTCTGGTGTACCTGCTTCGAGACGTCGAGCGCATTCGCGCCCGGCTGCTGGTAGACCGCGATGATCGTCGCGGGTTTGCCCTGATAGGTGGTGCGGTTCGAATAGCTCTTCTGACCCAGTTCGGCCCGGCCGACGTCTTTCAGGCGGACGATCGCCGCGCCGTTGCTTGCTGCGCGGATGATGATGTTGTCGAAATCGGCGGGCGTCGCGAGCCGCCCGGTGGTCGTCACCGCGAACGACTGCTCGACCGGGTTGCCGGTGGGCGACTGGCCGACGGTGCCGACCGCGAATTGCTCGTTCTGCGCGCGCACGGCGTTCTGCACGTCGCCGGCGGTGATGCTCAGCTGCGCCATGCGATCGGGCTTCAACCAGATCCGCATCGCGTAATCCGGCGTACCGAAGATCGACGACTGGTTCGCGCCCGAAATCCGCTTGATCGTGTCGAGCACGTAGACGTTCGCATAGTTCGCGATATAGGTCGGATCGAAACGCTGGTCCGGCGAGTAGATCGCGATCACCATCATGAATGCGTTCGACTTCTTCTGGACCTGCACGCCCTGCGACTGAACCTGCTGCGGCAATTGCGGCAGCGCGAGGTTCACGCGGTTCTGCACGTCGACCTGGGCCAGCTCCGGATTGGTGCCGATCTGGAAGAACGCATTGAGCGTGTAGTTGCCGGTCGACGAGCCGGACGAATACATGTAGATCATGTTGTCCGCGCCGTTGACCTGCTGCTCGATCGGCGCTGCCACGTTGTTCGACACGACGTCGGCGCTCGCGCCCGGGTAGGTCGCGGAGACCGTGATCTGCGGCGGTGTGACGTCCGGATACTGCGCGATGGGCAGCGAGAACAGTGTCAACGCGCCGCCGAGCGTGATCACGATCGAGATGACGGACGCGAAGATGGGCCGGTCGATGCAGAAACGCGAGATGTTCATCGAGTCGCCCCTTACTGCGATGCGCCGCTAGCCGCGGCCGGCGCCATCGGCCGGCCGCCCTCGCTTACCTGCGGCGCCGACGCGCCGCCCTTTTCAACGATCGGCGTGCCGCCGGTCTGCGTGGAGGGGAGCGTGCTGGTAATCTTGAGCGCCACGTCGGGTATGACGCGGATCGCGCCATCCACCACGATGCGCTCGCCGGCCTTCAGGCCATCGTTGATGAACCAGTTGTCGCCGCTCCAGTCGCCGACTTCGACCACGCGCTGCTTCGCCTTCGACTCACTGTCGAGGACCCACACGAAGTGGCTCTTCGCGCCCTGCAGCACTGCCCGTTGCGGCACGAGGATCGCATTCGGCCGCGAGGCCCCCGACACGCGCGCGCGCACGAACTGCCCGGGGCGCAACGTGCCCTTCGGATTCGCGAGCACGGCCCGCACGAGGAACGTGCCCGTGTCGGTGCTGAACGCCGGATTCGCAAAGCTGATGGTGCCGCGCTGCGGAAATTCCGTGCCGTCGGCGAGTATCACTGCCACGACGAACTCGCTGTTTGGCGGGAAGACCAGCTTGCCTGCCCTGATGTCGTCCTGAAAGTGGAGCATTTCGTTTTCGGAGATGCTGAAATTCACCCAGATCGGGTCGATCTGGTAGACATAGGTAAGGAGCCCGGATGCGTTGGCGATCAGATAGCTGCCGTCCTGCTGTCTTGCATAGCTCGCGACGCCGCTCAGTGGCGACTTGATCGTGGTGTAGCCGAGATTGAGCTCCGCCGTCTCCACCTGCCCTTGCGCGGAAATCACCGCGGCCTGGGCCTGCTTCTCGTTGCCGATAGCGTCGTCGAGATCCTTCTGGCTCAATGCCTGCTGCGCGGCAAGCGGCTTGACGCGCGCAAGGTTCTGCTGCGCGACCGTGAGCCGCGCCTGCTGCGCCGCAAGCTGGCCCCGCGCCGTCTGCAGCGCGGCCTGAAACGGCTTCGGATCCATCAGGAACATCGTCTGGCCGGCCTTGATCTTGTCGCCTTCGGCGTACAACCGCCGGTCGAGAAAGCCGTCCACACGCGCACGAATCTCCACTTCACGCGAACTTTGCGTCTGTGCGGTGAACTCGAGTGAGACCGGTGTGTCTTGAGCCACGACCGTCATCACCGTGACTTCCGGCGCGCCGAGCTTCGGCGGCCCCGATGCCTTCTTGCAGCCCGCTAACGATGCGAGCAGCGCCAGCATCGCGACGACGACGGGCAACGTGAGAGGGCCGCGAGCTTCCGGCCGCGGCGAGGCATTGGACATGGGGACGGTTTTCATCGCGAGTTCCGCCTGATCACAAAGGCATGCAATTGCCGAACAGCACGAAGGCGTCGTTTCTGTTCGCGATCGTCAGCGTCATGTCGCCGTCCGCCGAATCGACGACCAGCGTCCAGCCAAAGCCCAACTCGTTGCCCAGGATGACGACCTGATCCGCGTCCTTGTTGACCGACAGCATCGGCGTCGTGCGCGCGGGACCCACCACTACGCGTTTGTCGAAGTCGAGCGTCAGGAATTTCGGCAGACCGAGATCGGCGGGCAGAGCGCGCGTGCAGGCGATGCCGGGATCGCAGGCGTGCGCGTCGATCGTCGCGCAGACCAGCCGCTTGCTGCCGTCGAAGTCCGCCGCGCCGACCTGGGTCGCAACGGTGCCGAGAAGAATCGCGAGACAAACCGAGCTTGATTTCATCACGTGCGCTCCCGCTTTTTTCCTTGAACGCTTTCGCACTCCACGCAGCACGACGCGCGCGCAAACCCATGCACGCGCCGCGAGCCGTCTGGTCTCGCGTGCACTGCAGAGCAGCCAGCGTCCGGTTCTACGCGTTGGCTGAGTTCAGTTTGGTGGCCCGGTGAAACGGCGGCAATCGGACCTTGGTCTCATATCGTCCGGTGCGAAGACGCGTCCTCACGGTGTCGGCGGACCGTTGATGGCCATCTCCACCGCCTTGAACAGGATCGCGCTCGTGAACGGCTTGCGCAGATACGCGGCCGCGCCCGCCGCAAGCGCGGCCTGACGAACGGAGAGATCGTCGTAGGCGGTGATCACGATGACCGGCACGCCCATTTGCGCAAGCTGGCGCTGGACTTCCAGGCCGTTGCTTCCCGGCATCTGGACATCCAGAATCACGCAAGCGGGCCGATACGACGGAATCGCCACAAGCGCATTCAAGAACTCGTCGCCGCTGCAAAACGTCTCCGCCCTGATACCTTCGGAATGCAGCAAACGCTTGATGGCTCGGCACACCGACTCGTCATCGTCGACCACCGCAACGAATTGGTTAGGGTTGACCATATGACAGCGCGAACGCGCGGTCGCTCCGGAAAGGGGACCACTGATGCCTTAGCGTAGTGGTTGGAAGCCCGATGAGATATAAGACTTTGGTCCACTAGCGGTGTCGGACGGCACCGCGCAGAGTGGCGGCGCAATGCGGGAGCCGGTGGCTGATTCGGGCGACTATTCTTCGTCGGCGGTGCAAACGCCGCCCTTTCGCACCAGATGAACGAGTTCGACGATCGATCGGGCCTTCATCTTCTCCATCACGCGGGCCCGATGAATCTTGATGGTTTTTTCGGCCGCGCCCAGATCGCTCGCAACCTGCTTGTTCAGGCGGCCGGTCACGACGAGCTCCATGACTTCGCGTTCGCGGCGCGTCAGATGCCGCATCCGCTCTTCGATTTCCTCGCGCTCGTGGCGCCGCCTGCTTTCCACACACGCGCGCGCGAGTGCGCGATCCACCGCCGCGAGCAACAGCGAGTCGCGCACCGGCTTGGGCAGAAAGTCGACCGCGCCGCCCTTCATCGCGTCGACGCTGGAGCCGATGTCACCGTGCCCGGTCAGAAACACGATCGGCAGCAGCTGATCGAGCTGGCGCTGCACTTCGAGTCCGGTCATGCCCGGCATCTGCAGATCGAGCACGAGGCAGGCCGGCATGCTGGTCAAATCGGCCCGTTCGAGAAAGGCGCGAGGACTGTCGAAGCATTCGACCTGGTAGCCGGAGGCGCGCAGCAGGCGGGCAAGCGCGCTGCGCACGCTGTCGTCGTCGTCGACGACGAAGACGCGAGTGTTGGTCTGGTTCATGGTGATCAGGGCACGCGTCTGTGTCGGATATCGGTCGCGACGGGAAGCGTGACGTGAAACGATGCCCCTTTGCCCTCGTTGTTTTCCGCCCACAGGCGGCCGCGGTGCGCCGTGACGATCGTGCGGCTGATCGAAAGACCCAGTCCGAGCCCCTGCGGTTTGGTGGTGAAAAATGGCCGGAAAATCCTCTCCATACTGTCGACGTCGAGGCCCTGGCCGCGGTCTTTTACCGTTATCCGTATCAGTCCGCCCGCTTCCTCACGCACCGTCGTGTCGACGAGACGGTCCGCGGCCGGGCAATCCTTGACTGCGTCGAACGCATTGAGCAGCAGATTCAGGATCACCTGCTGAAGCTGAACCTTGTCGCCGCAGATCACCGGCAGATTCTCCGGGATGTCGAAGCTCGTGCGCACGCCGCGCGTCAACGCGTCGCTGTGCACGAGCATCGCGATGTCGCGCACGACGTTGCCGACGTCCAGCAACTGCAACTCGACGTCGCCTTTGCGTACCAGCGCGCGAATCTTCTGCAGCACGTCGTTCGCGCGGCAATTGTCGGCCACGATGTCTTCGAGCGCCTCGCGCAACTCCACGACGTTGGCCGTTCCCGAATCCATGAATTTGCGTGCGGCTTGCGCGTTGAACAGGATCGCGGTAAGCGGCTGCTTCAACTCGTGCGCGAGCGACCCGGCCAGTTCGCCCAATGAAGAAACCCGCGCGATATGCGCGAGATCCCTCGTATTTCCATCGACTTCGCCGCAGGCACTGCAATCCGATATCGCGGTGATCCGCAATTCGTGATTGTGCACGCGGCATCGGGTGGTTTCCGCCTCCGCGTGAAAGCCGCCGCCGTCGCGCCGTCGCGCCATCAGAATCTGCGTGGTCGTGACGCCGGGAATCTGTAACTTCGCGCTCCGATTGCCTGGGCCAGAGCGCTCGGCGTTGATGCCGTCGATCGGAAACAGTTTGGCGGTCGGCGCGCCGATCAGCTCTTCCCTCGTGTAGCCGAACAGTTGCGCCGCGCCCGCGTTCGCGAAGATGATCCGGTCGCGCTGATCGACGGTGACGATCGGGACCGGCATCATTTCGAGCACCTCGCGCAGCGGCATTCTCGCGTCGAGCAGGTGCCGCGTACCGCGATCGCCCTCGCCTCGCAGCCACGATGCGCACGCATCGACACAACGCCGCCATGCCGGCAACGTGTGCGGCGGTTCGTAAGGATCGCGGGTACCCGGTCGGCTCGATACGCCGGGGATACCGCGAGCGCGCTGAAACCGGTGATGCCTGGGTGAAGACTGTCTGGAAGGGTCGTGCCCGGATAGTGGAGGGCGGTCGTTACGCGCAGGGTCGATCTGTGATGGGCTGCCTTGGCGCGGTTGCGCGTACAGCGCCGTAAGAATTCCCGCTACCCCGATCGCCAGGTGTCTCCCATGCTCGAACAGATTAATCATTGGCACCTCCGGGTCCAGTGCGAACGGATTCCGTACAACTGCGACGTCTTTATCTTTGGGCTTCGAACCGCGTAATTGACTTCACAATCCGTACTTCGCACGTCTGGTGGCTGGAACTCAGTATAGGCTATCCAGAATCAATTACCGACCGATGACCGTAATTTGTGCCGCTTACCCGGGGAAACTACTCAATAGCTTTCTGCATTGTCCGCCATCAATCGGCCAATAACGACAGACTTTGTTAGGCAATTAATTATTGCATCGCAGGCAATGTCTCTGCCGCCCATTCACACACGAGAACGTTAGCAAACGTACGACGTCACAGTATCGAGCCGCAATGTTCTCCTGTCCGTGGCGGATTTGCACTATGGCCGCGACGTCCGGCCGACGCCGCCTTCAAACGAATGTCATGTTGCTGGCGCTCTCTCGCATCGCGTGAAAGCGCAAACACATAAGGTATACCGATTCATATTGCCTGATTGCATTAATTCCCCAGTGAATCGGTTTATCTTTGCACGGCCAACGCTTTTATCGCACGTTATTTTCAGTGCGAATCATTAGCGTTCAAGGACTACGGGAAAAATAGATTTATGCCAGGCAGATGAGTAACCGCAGTGCAGCGGCGAAAGCGCGTGTTTCGCTGCGCCTTTTATACCGGTGTTGAATACACACGACTCTGGCGCGCAGCGTTTCGTAGGGACAATGGGAAGGATGATAGGGAAGCCGGGCGGGGGTGAATCCGCCAAAAACGATGCGCCAGGCGTCGCGGCGCCAAAGCATGTGAAGCGCGACCCGCGGCATCGTTGTAACGAAGCCGCGACATCACGCGATAGAAGAAGTGCGCCTCAATACGAATACCGAAGCACACCATAACGCGCGGCGATGCGCCGCCGTGTGACAGCGCAATGACGATCCAATGCCGCCGCCTGCCGCGCGCTGCTACAGATTCATGCGCGTAACCTTGGTGCCGGCCACCGACACGTCGGCCATCAAGCCCGCATTGGTCAACACCACCGCGACGACCTCGGAGTTGATCGACCCTGTATCGATCGTGCCGTTAGCTCCGACTTTCAGGAGCGAAACCGACGCATCGGCACCCGCCGACCAGCCCGATGAATTGCGGAATTTCGTGAGCGCATCCTGCGTCATGAACAGGAAGAACACGGCACTCGAATCCGCGCCGGCCTGCAATCCGAACGAAGCCGCTGCGGTGCTGTAATAGCCGACCGACGCTCCACCGACACGCAACGCGCCTTCACCGTACGAGCCACCGACGATGAACGCAGCCTTCTTCACCGCAGGGAACACCAGCACGCCCTGGGCCTTCCCTACGAGTTCGCGCGAGCCTTTGACCGTATCGTACAATTTCGCGATTGCACCGTCGACGCCCGCGTCGATCTGTTGCCGTTTGGCGGCGTCGGTAGCGGGACTCTCGCCACTGCTTCCGGTCGTCGTGCAACCCGCCAAAGCCAGACTCGCAGCCATGGTCGTAAGCGCGAGCGTATGCACAAAGTTCCGTCTGTTCACTATCGACTCCGTTCTGGTTACGATCCGAGTCGCCAGTCCTGATGCCTGGAAGCCTCGATCTTTTTTCTCTGCCGTGAAGCGGCATAGCCGCCCAAGGAACCGTCAATGCCATCACCGCGCGTCGATCTTCCGGCCGCACGCCGCGAGCATTGGAAGCGCCGACTCCTCGGCAACCGGAGCGACGACTGCAACGCGCGCAGATACATGATGTCACGCTGGAATCGATGCGGAATCGGACCTTGGTCTTACAGGTAGCGGGATGTCGACGATGCGCGAAACGCGAAGCCAGCGAAGCTGTCGGCAAGGACCGGGCCGGCGTCGATCACCCGCCTAGCGCAATGATCGCCATGGTCAGCAGCACGCCGACCGCCGCCATCGCAAGGCCGGCTTGCCAGCCGCGAAATCCCGCGTAGTGGCCCAGCGCCATGCCGCTGCCGAACAACATTGCAATGGTCAATACACGGGAGACGATCAGCGCCGCCGGGACGTTCGCGATCAATATGAAGGGCAACGCGACCGGGAACGTCGCGCAAACCACCAGCACGAAGATAGCCGCGGCGCCGGTGAAATCGTCGCGCACGAATACTGCTCGCTGCGGCAGATCCGGCAGCGCGGCAACACGTCTGCGGATGGACTCGAGCTCCGGATCGCCGATCAACGGCTTGAGCCATCCCGCCATCTCATCGCGAAGCGCCCGAACGCCCGCGGCCGCATCCGGCTCGCTGCGCACGGAATGCGCAACCGTCACACGCCTGCCACGAGACACCAGCGTACGCACGAGGTACATCACCGCGTCCGCGAGGCCCCACGCAAGATTGCAGCCAAGCGCGGTGAAGAACATCTTGTGCCCCGCGTCCGCACCCGCGCCCACCGCCGAGACGGTGCCGACGAACGTCAGCGCCATGAAGAGGCCGAAACATAACTCGCACACCCGATCGACGACATCGAGAACCGGCTGCCTGTCGCCGCCGCTGTCCCGCTCCGTGTGACCGGTGGCATCCATGAGGCCTCCCGTGGCGATGGCGTCGATCGAACCCGCGCGCTTTGCTGGCATGTCGATGCGGGTGCGGCGACGGACATCCGGATCGGGCACGCGCGAGTAGACGCCCACAGCGTACAGCGCGTCCTGTGCCGACGATATTGGACCAAGGTCGTATGGTCCTGCTTCCCGTCACGCTCTACCTTGGGAATGGATCATTGTGTAGTCCCCTGGAACAGTCCGCGCTAGGGAGAAGAGTATGGCCAGAACGAAGTCGGAAAACGCACAGCCCGAGCAAGACAAGTCGCTGTCGTACAAGGAGTACCGCAAGGCGCTTTTCGATCTGCACGTCGAGCTCGTCAAGCTGCAGGAATGGGTCGTGCAAACGGGAAGCAAGATCTGCATCGTCTTCGAGGGACGTGACGGCGCCGGCAAAGGCGGCACGATCAAGGCGATGACCGAGCGCGTCAGTCCGCGTGTGTTCCGCGTGGTCGCGCTGCCCGCACCGAGCGAACGCGAAAAAAGCCAGATGTATATGCAGCGCTACGTGCCGCATTTGCCGGCCGCGGGCGAAATCGTCATTTTCGACCGCAGCTGGTACAACCGCGCGGGCGTCGAGCGTGTGATGGGATTCTGCTCCGAGCAGGACGTGCAGACCTTCTTCAGGGCCGTGCCGCTGGTCGAGCGGGCCATCGTCGAATCCGGCGTCATCCTGCTCAAATACTGGCTGGAGGTCAGCCCCGAGGAGCAGACCCGCCGGCTGGAGTCACGCATCCACGACGGTCGCAAGCTCTGGAAACTGACCGACATGGACCTGAAATCCTATAGCCGGTGGTACGACTACTCGCGTGCCCGCGATGAGATGCTGGCGGCATCGGACACCGACTATGCTTCGTGGTACATAGCGAATTCGAACGACAAGCGGCGCGCGCGGCTGAACATCATCAGCGACATGCTTCAGAGGATTCCGTACAAGCAGCCTGCGCGCAAGAAGGTCTCGTTACCGAAACGGCAAAAGGCGGACGGTTATAAGGAACCAGACTATCCGTTTAAATACGTGGCCGAGAGGTATTGATCAAGAGCTACCTAATTTCACAATTTCGGGTAATCACTAGATGTCAACGGGCACAGAAGCCCAGACCTCCGCGGTGCGACTCAATAGGTGGAATCAGGAATGGGTGAAGACAGATACGCGGCCTTCAGGCCGCGCGACGTGACGGCACACTGATAATTTCAAATGTGCGGCAGCGTTGCCTCGCAACCGGCTTCAACGAGGCTGCGGCGATAAGCGAACGCCGCGAGTGGATAGTCGAAGAAGAAGCGGCCCGTCTCCCGCTTCTCCACATAGAACGCTTCCGCTTCGCATTGCGGCGTCACAATTCGCAGCGTGCGCGCCCACGCGAACGCCAGCAGCATCCAGCCGAGCATCGCGAGATAGTTGTCGGCGACCCGGTATGCCGTCTCCTGGTCTTGCGCCTGGCGTGCCCTGATCGACCGTGTCGTGCCCTCCACTTTCTCCGCGAGCTCTTCGAGCCTCGCGCCGGCGGAACCAACCAGCGGATCGGACTTCCGGCACAACTGCGCTTCCGCGCGCAAGTGGCGAAGCAGCACATCGAGGGCTCCCGCGCCGTCCGGCAGCACCTTCCGGACCAGCAGATCGATCGCCTGAATTTCGTTGGTGCCTTCGTACAACATCGACACCCGGCTATCGCGCAACGTCTGTTCGATGCCGTATTCGTGGATGTATCCGTAGCCGCCGAACACCTGCAGCGCATTGGAGGCGGCGTCGAAACCGTTGGCCGTAAAAAACGCCTTCGCAACCGGCGTGAGCAGCGATGCCAGTTGAGCCGCCTGTTCCCGCGTGGCGGCATCGGCATGATGTGCGGCGATGTCTAGCCAGTGCGCGGTCCAGTAACCGATCGCGCGCTCGCCTTCGACGATCGCCCGCAGTTCCATCAAGATCCGTCGCATCGCCGGATGAAACGCTATCGGCGCGGCCTGCCCCGGCGCGACCGTCGCGCCGGGCGGCACGCTGAGCGCGCGCATCTGCGCGCGCTCCTGCGCGTAAGCATGCGCGCGTTGCCACGCGGTGTGCGCATGCCCGAGGCCTTGCATCGCGACTTGCAGGCGCGCCGCATTCATCATCACGAACAGGCAGGCAAGGCCGCGATGCGGCTCACCGACGAGCCAGCCGAATGCGCGTTCGAAGCGCATCGTGCAAGTCGGGCTGCCCTTCAGGCCCATTTTCTTTTCGATGCCTTCGCAATGGACACCATTGCGCGAGCGACCGCCGTCGTCGTCGTCGAGCCAGTCCGGCACGACGAACAGCGACAGGCCTTTGGTACCCGGCGGCGCATCGGGCAAACGGGCGAGCACCAGATGAACGATGTTCTCTGTCAGATCGTGCGCGCCGCCGCTGATAAAGATCTTGCTGCCGTCGATGAAATACCCGTCGGTGTCGACCGCTTCTGTCGCGCGCGAACGGATCAGGCCGACGTCGCTGCCCGCCTGGGGCTCGGTCAGACACATCGTCGATAGCCACTCACCGCTCGCGACTTTCGGCAGCAATGCTCTTTTCACGCGTTCGCTGCCATACGTCTGCAAGCATGCAGTCGCGCCGTGCGTAAGTCCTGGCGACATCAGCCACGCATGGTTGGCGCCCGCGAGCATTTCTTGCAGCGCAATGTCGAGAAGCTGCGGCAGGCCCTGTCCGCCGTGCTCCGTGTCGAGCGACAGCGTCGGCCACCCCGCTTCGACGAATTCCGCGTACGACTCGCGAAAGCCAGCGGGCGTCGTCACCTTGCCTGCATCGAAACGACATCCTTCGAGATCGGCGCTCGCGTTGAGCGGCGCGATGCGCTCCTCGACGAAACGCGCCGCTTCTTCCAGCACCTGCTGCGCCGTCTGCGAATCGAGGTCCTGCCAGTCGGGTACGTCGCGCCACCACGAAGCGGCGTCGAGCCACTCGTCCATCACGAAGCGCATGTCGCGCAGCGGCGCCTTATAAGTCAACGTCATTTCTTTGCGTCCCCGGACTCGCTGCCTTTGCGCGCATGGATCACCGTCGCGTCGGCGGCGTCGGCTTCGTGCAGGGCTTCTACCAGCGCGGCCCGGTGCTGGAGCACCGCGCGCTGATTGATCGAGCCTTTGTCGGTAATTTCGCCGAGATCGAGCGACGGCGGCGCACTCAGCAGGTGCAGGCGGGCAATGAACGACGCGCTGCCTGTCGCGCTCCGGTTCAGCCGCGCCACCAGTCCGCCGAAAAAATCGCGTACGGCCGCCGTATTGAGCACGTCCTCGGCGCTCGCATCCGCGGGCGAACCCGCCAAAGTGCGACACGCGTCGAGGCGCGGAAAAATCATCGCGCCGATTTCGTCACGATTCATCCCCGTAATGACGGCATCCTGAACGTAGGGCGCGCCTTCGCTGATGATGCGCGCGCGCATCGGCCCGACGCTGACGAAGGTTCCCGAGGCCAGCTTGAAGTCTTCCGCGATGCGGCCATCGAACATCAGGCCGAGTTCCGGACGTCGCGGGTCGACGAAACGCACGGCGTCGCCGGTGCGGTAGTAGCCTTCGTCGTCGAACACGCTGCTCTGAAGCGCCGGCGATGCGCGCCAGTACCCGCCCATCACGTGAGGGCCGCGAAAGCGCGCCTCGAACTTGCCGTCGACGGGCGCGACCTTGGCCTGACACCCCGGCGGCGGCAAGCCGATATAGCCGGCGCACGATACCGGCCCGGTCGTGAACAGACACGACGGCGCGGTCTCGGTCATGCCGAGCCCGGCCATGATACGGATGCGCTCTCCGCAATGCGCGAGCGTCACGCGCTCGAGACGCTCCCACGCCGCCTGCGAAAGACCGGCTCCCGCGAAGAAATACATCTTCACGCGCGAGAAAAACCGCTCGCGCAGCGCCGCATCCTTTTCCAGCGCGATGGTCAGTTCTTCCCAACCCTTCGGCACGTTGAAGTAGATGGTCGGCGCGACCTCGCGCAGATTGCGCAGCGTTTCGTCGAATCTGCCGGCCACCGGTTTGCCGTCGTCGATATAGAGCGTGCCGCCGTTGTACAGCACGATACCGACGTTGTGGCTGCCGCCGAACGTGTGATTCCACGGCAGCCAGTCGACCAGGACCGGCGGCTCGATGCCGAACTGCGGAAAGGTTTCGAGCAGCATCTGCTGGTTTGCGCCCAGCATGCGATGCGTGGTCGGCACGGCTTTCGGCAGGTTCGTCGAACCGGACGTGAACAGGAACTTCGCGATCGTGTCGCCATTCACGCGGGCGTTGGCCGCATCGACGTCGCGCGGAACCGTGTCCAGCAATGCGTCGAAACGCGTTACGTTGGAAGTGTATGGCGTGGGCACCGCGCTGACGCGTTCGATGTCGCTGCCGAGCGCGGCATCGAGCGCCGCCGTGTAGGCGCCGATATCGTCCGCGTAGACGAGGCCAGGCTTGAGCAGTTCGAGGACATGGCGCAGCTTCCCGTAATCGCCCGACATCAACGAATAGGCCGGTGACACGGGCGCATAAGCGATACCCGCCCACATCGCACCGAGCGCGAGCTGCATGTGTTCGACGCTGTTGCCCGACAGGATCACCAACGGACGGTCCGCGCTCAGGTTGCGATCGAGCAGCGCCTGGCCGATCGCACGCACGCGCTCGAGCATCTGCGCATACGTGATGCCCTGCCACTCGCCGTTCGCATCGCGTCGTGCGACGAGCAGCCGGTCGGGATGCGCGCGTGCGCCGCTCAGCAAGCGGTCGGTGAAGCGCTCCGGAAACGGGCCCAGAGGCTCCAGTGTCTCGAGGTACCAGCAGTCGCCGCGTTTCTCGATTCGCGATGAAGGCGTTCCGATGGCGACGCTCCGGTACCCGGTCGGCAGGGCGCTTGCGTGGCTGTGCTCCGATTCCAAAACCTGTCTCCTATGTGGTCCATTTCTCGCGCGCCCGTGGGGCGCGGAGAAACGGCGTCGCTATGTGACGCAAGAATGGGGTGGCCGCATTCGCTGCGGCCGCGAGCCGACGCCTAGATCGGGTAATGACGCGGGCTCGTCTGCACCGTGATCCACCGCAACTCGGTGAACTCGGGAATCGACGCCTTGCTGCCGAAGCGTCCATACCCGCTTGCTTTCACGCCGCCGAACGGCATCTGCGCCTCGTCGTGCACGGTCGGGCCGTTAATGTGGCAGATGCCCGACTCGATGCGTTTCGCGACGCTCATCGCGCGCGCGATATCGCGGCTGAACACGGCGGCCGACAAGCCGTACTCGCTATCGTTGGCGATCGCCAGCGCCTCTTCGTCGCCGTCCACGCGCTGCACCGTCACCACCGGGCCGAACGATTCGTCGGCATAGAGCTTCATCTCGCGGGTCACGTTCTCGACGATCACCGGCTGCATGATCGCGCCGTTCACCTCGCAACCGAGCGGCAGCTTCGCACCCTTTTCGCGGGCGTCTTCGACGAGCGCGCGAATGCGCCGCGCGGCGGCTTCGCTCTCCAGCGTGCCGAGGATCGAGCCCGGCTGGGTCGGATCGCCGGCCTTCAGCGTGAGCGCTTTCGTGACGAGCTTGTCGACGAACGCATCGGCAACCTTGCGATCGACGATCACGCGTTCCGTCGACATGCAGATCTGCCCTTGATTGAAGAACGCGCCGAACGCGATGCCTTCGACGGCGGCGTCGAGGTCCGCATCGTCGAGCACGAGCACCGGCGCCTTGCCGCCCAGTTCGAGCAGCGCGGGTTTCAGATGGCGCGCCGACAGTTCGGCGACGATGCGGCCGACTCGCGTCGACCCGGTGAAATTCACACGCTTCACCGCAGGATTCGCGACCAGACGCTCGACGATCGCCGGCGCGTCTTCCGGCGCATGCGTGAGCACGTTGACGACACCCTCGCCAAGACCCGCTTCGTTCAGCACTTCGCCGATCAGCGCATGCACGCCGGGGCAGCCCTCCGATGCCTTCAACACGACCGTGTTGCCGCACGCGAGCGGCATCGCGAGCGCACGCGTCGCGAGAATCACGGGCGCGTTCCACGGCGCCATGCCGAGCACGACGCCGCACGGCTGGCGTACGGCCATCGCGAGGCTGCCCGGTACATCGGAAGGAATCACCGCGCCGTCGATCTGCGTCGTCATCGCCGCGGCTTCGCGCAGCATGTTGGCCGCAAGCATCACGTTAAAGCCGTACCAGTTCGCCATCGCGCCCGTTTCGGCCGCGCCGATCGCGATGAATTCGGCGGTGCGCGCGTCCATGCGGTCGGCGGCGGCGAGCAGACGCTTGCGTCGTTCGGTAGGCGTGAGCGCCGCCCATGCGGGGAACGCGCGCGCCGCGGCGGCGACCGCCGCATCGGCATCCTCGACGGTGGCCGCCGCGGCGCGAGTGGCAACCGCGCCCGTCGCGGGATTGATGCGCTCGAAGGTCTTGCCGTTCGACGCGGCACGTTTCGCGCCGCCAATCAACAGGTTCGTTTGATGCATGTATTCGTCTCCTCGGTCGTCCTGCTGGATTGCGCCGCTTAGCGCTTGTAGGTCTGCAAGCCCGGCTTGATGCTCTTGTCGTCGAGGAACTGCTTGAGGCCCTGTTCGCGGCCGCCCTCCGGATCGCGGTAGTTCGCCTGATCCAGCTTCGCGTACAGATAGTCTTCGTTCTGCTCCCACGTGAGTTCGCGCGAACGCTTGAAGCCATGCTTCGCATTGCGCAGCACGACCGGATTCTTGTTCAGCAGTTTTGCCGCGAGCGCGATCGTTTCGTCGCGCAGTTGCGCGAGCGGCACGCTCTTGTTCACGAGACCCATCTTCGCGGCTTGCGGCCCCGTGAAGGTGTCCCCCGTCATGATGTAGTACAGCGCTTCGCGATGCCCGACCGTATCGGCCATCGCCTTGCTGACGAGGTTGCCCGGCGGGATACCCCAGTTGATTTCGGACAGGCCGAACACGGCTTCGTCCGCGGCGATCGCGAGATCGCAGGCGACGAGCGGCGAGAAGCCGCCGCCGAAGCACCAGCCGTTGACCATTGCGATGGTCGGCTTCGAGTACATGCGCAGCAATTGCCATTGCCAGCGGCTCGCATCGCGGCGAATCCGCTCCTGCAGCACGTCCGGACCCGCGTCCACTTCGCGGAAATATTCCTTCAGGTCCATGCCCGCCGTCCACGCGCTGCCTTCGCCAGTCAGCACGAGTACCTGGGCTTCGGCGTCCAGTTCGAGCGTCTCGAGAACGTCGATCATTTCCTTGTTCAGCGTCGGGCTCATCGCGTTGCGCTTGTCCGGACGATTGAACGTGACCCACGCGATTCCGCCTTCCACCGCGACCTTGACCGTTTTCCAGCGTCCTTCGTAACTCATCTGCTTCTCCGTATCGATGCCGCCCTCGCGGCTTGAGCTCAATTTAATATCAGGCGTCCTGATACGTAAAGTACAATATAGACGTCTTGGTACAAACCCCTAACCCCTATGCCGACGATCATGAGAAAGCCGTCAGCGTCTGACACGACACCGGGCGCCACGGCGCGGCGCAACGTGCGCGATAGAGGGCAAGCTGCCGCCCCGGTGCGTCTCAGTTATCTCGCCGGGCAGCTCGACAAGATCCTCACGCGACAGCTCTCCGAAGCGCTTGCGCCGCATGGTCTGACGCTGCCGCAATACACCGCGCTGTCGGTGCTGCGGGCGCGCGCACGCTCGTCGAACGCGCAGCTCGCGCAGCGCTCGTTGATCACGCCGCAAGCGGCCAGCGCGGTCGTCAAATCGATGGAAGCAAATGGATGAGTGACGCGCGTGGCCGGTCCGCTGAATCGTCGCGTCGGGCTGCTGTCGCTGACGAAGGCCGGCGAAACGTTGCTGGTTCAGTGCGATGAAGCCGCTGACAGCGTCGAGCAATCGATGCTCGGCGAAATCGATGCACACGCTTCACAGATGCTGCAACACCTGCTGCTGACCTGCGTGCGCAATCTGCGCGCAGCCTGACGCATCAGCTTCAATTACACATAGGAGACTTCATTGAACATCGATCAACTCAAAGCCATCGACACCCACGTGCACGCCGAAGTGTCATGCTGCCAACCTCCGGACCTGTTCGCAAAAGAATTCGACGAAGCCGCCGACAAATACTTCGGCACCGTACTCAAACAAGGGCGCCGCCCCACCATTCCCGAAACGATCGAACACTATCGGGAACGCAATATCGGCTTCGTGATGTTTACCGTCGACTGCGAAGCGAATATCGGGCGCCGGCGCATTTCGAACGAAGAGGTCGCGGAGTTCGCGCAGAACAACGCCGACATCATGATCGCGTTCGCCAGCATCGATCCGCACAAAGGCAAGTTCGGCGCACGCGAAGCACGGCGGCTGATCGACGAGCACGGCGTGCGCGGTTTCAAGTTTCACCCCACGATGCAGGGCTTTTTCGCCAACGATCGCATGGCATACCCGCTCTACGAAGTGATCGCCGAGTACGGGCTGCCGGCGGTTTTTCACAGTGGACACTCGGGCATGGGCTCGGGCATGCGCGGCGGCGGCGGCTTGCGCCTCAAGTATTCGGAGCCGATCTACCTCGACGATGTCGCCGCCGACTTTCCCGACATGAAGATCGTGATCGCGCATCCGTCGTGGCCGTGGCAGGAGCAGGCGTTGTCGATCGCACTGCATAAGCCGAACGTGTATATCGATCTGTCGGGCTGGTCGCCGAAGTACTTTTCGCCGGAGCTGGTCAAGTATGCGAACACGCTGTTGCGCAACAAGGTGCTGTTCGCGTCCGACTTCCCGCTGATCCGCCCGGACCGATGGCTCGAAGACTTCGACACGCTCGACATCAAGCCCGAAGTGAAGCCGCTCGTTCTGAAAGAGAACGCCGTCAGGCTGCTTGGCCTGCGGGCCGAGGCATGACGAATCACGAATGACGCATGAAAAACGGCCCGGCGCGAGAACGCCGGGCCAGCTGGGTCATCAACGAAGAGTTAGCGTTTCGCGGCGTTCGAGCGGATGACCAGCAATGCCGTAATCGCGGCGATGATCGTCACCGGCACGCTCGCGCCGATCACGAGGGCCGAGCTTTTTCCCATCGAAAGCAATTGCCCGGCGGCAACGGGGCCGACGATCGAGCCGACGCGTCCCACCGCCACCGCGGCGCCGACACCGGTACCACGCACGCTGGTCGGATAGCTGGCGGCGGACAGCGAGTACAGCATCGACTGCGCGCCGACGACACCCATCCCGGCAAACAGCACCGCAACGGAGAGCGTCTCGATGCTGGCAACCTGCGAAAGCGCAACCAATGCACCGACGATGCACGCGTAGATCGCCGCGACGGAAAGGCCCTGCCTGAAGCGGTCCATCAGCAGACCGATGCCCAGCACGCCGATCACACTGCCGACGTTGAAGAAGATCTGCGCGATGCCAGCCTGCGAACGGCTCATGCCACGCCCCACGGTCAACGAAGGCAACCAGTTCAGCAGGAAGTACAGAACGATCAGCGTACAGAAGAAGCTGATCCAGATACCGATCGTCGCCGCTGCGCGCCCGTCGCCGAACAGGACTTCGCGTGTCGACAGAAGCGGCTTGTCCGCCGCAGTGAATTCCTGCGATTCGGTGGCGAATTCGCGCGACTCAGGCAGCAACACCATCAGCAGCGGAATGATGATCAGCGGCCCTGCTCCGCCCACGTAGAAGATATGACGCCACGCGGTAGCACCCGCACTCAGCACGGCGATCAACGCAGCAAGCGCGCCGCCGAGCGGCATACCGCAATACATGACGCTGACCGCCGTGTTGCGGTGACGCGGATCGACCGCCTCGGAAGACAACGCGATCAGGTTCGGCATCGCGCCGCCAAGCCCGATGCCCGTCAGCACGCGAGCAATCAGCAGAGTTTCGAAACTCCACACTTGCGCGGTTGCAATCGAGAAGATGCCGAAAACCGCCATCGAGATCATCAGAACGCGCTTGCGCCCGATCCTGTCGGCGAGTCTGCCGCCGATCATCGCGCCCGGTAAAAGACCGAACATGCCGGCGCTGAAAGCGATCCCCAACTGGCTGACCGACAAGCCGAATTCGTGCGCCATTCGAGGCGCCGCAACACCGGTGGACTGCAGATCGATACCCTCCAGTACCGCGACGAGAAAGCACAGCGCCAACGTTAATGCAGTACTGGAACTCGCGGCACTCGACCGGTTAGCAATACTCGACATGACGTCTCCTTCACCTTTGATTGAATTGCCGGTGGCGCGCTACGCTTCGTTCTTCGACGAAGCGGCCATGGGAAGGAAAGGAATTCTGGCAATGGTCTTACGCCACTTATCAGCATCCTTCCCACGCCGCCCCCGGAATTGATGAGGAGTCTAGTCTCAGGACGCCTGATATTGAAAGTAGAATATGATATGCCTGGTAGAAACACCTAAGGCAACCTGATAATGATCAAGACAATGGAGAAAGGGCGAACGCCCGTTGCCAAACAGGCCGGTTCAACGAGAACCGGAGCGCCACCCGCCCGCGTTTCCTATGTGGTCGGCCAGTTGGACCGCTTGCTGAAACGCAGTTTTATCGATGTGCTGGGTGAATTCGGACTGACCTTGCCGCAATTCACCGCGCTCTCCGTGATCAGCGCCAGCGGCGCGATGACCAACGCGAAACTCGCCGAACGCTCGTTCATCACGCCACAGTCGGCCAACGAGGTCGTCAAGACGATGGAGGCCAACGGCTGGGTCGGACGCGCTGGGCATCCCACTCACGGTCGACTGATTCATCTGTCTCTGACCGACGAGGGGCGTCGGGTGCTGCAGGAATGCGATTCGGCGATCGACACGCTCGAAGCGTCCATGCTGGAGGGCGTGACGGAGATCCCGGTCGATACGCTGCGCAAGGTGCTGCAGCGATGTGTGTCGAATCTGCGCGGTTGAGTCGATCTCCCCAATAAAAAAGAGTCGCGCCCGAATAGAGCGCGACTCTTTTGCTTTCACCTGCCTACGCGCCGCCGCAACGGCGGCATTCGCCGAAAGCGAACCCGTTCGAAGGCATCGCCACATTCGCGCTCCGACTCGGTGAAATCCCTGGTCGGCATTTAGCCGCGTATTACCTCCCCCAGTGCGTCGCTCGCTATATTGCTTCAGAACGGCCGCCACCTTGCGCGCGCCGCAATTCCACGTCCACCCGCCATCCCCACCCGAATCGAGAGGATACAAACATGTCGAAACGCATTCTTATCATCGCCGGCGATTTCGTTGAAGACTACGAGCTGATGGTGCCGTTCCAGGCGCTTGCCGCGGTCGGGCATAAGGTGGACGTCGTCGCGCCCGACAAGCGCGCGGGCGACGCGATTCGCACCGCGATCCACGACTTCGAGGGAGATCAGACCTACACGGAAAAGCGCGGCCACAACTTCACGCTGAATGCGGATTTCGCATCGGTGAATCCCGCTCAATACGACGCGCTGCTCGTTCCCGGCGGCCGCGCTCCTGAATACTTGCGGCTCAACGACAAGGTAGTCGGCTGGGTGCGCCAGTTCGCCGAAGCGAAGAAGCCGATTGCCGCCGTCTGCCACGGCGCGCAATTGCTGGTCGCGGCGGGCGTGATCGAAGGCCGGCGCATCTCGGCTTATCCGGCCTGCGCGCCCGAAGTCAAACTCGCGGGCGCGGAGTACGTGGCGCTCGACTGGCCCGACGCCATCACCGACGAGAATTTCGTCACCGCGCCCGCGTGGACCTCGCACGCGAACTGGCTCGCGCAGTTCCTCACACTGCTCGGCACGCGCATCACGCATTGAAGGAGTACGACGTGGCCAAGCTCATTCACACGATGATTCGCGTGCGCGATCTCGATCGCTCGCTCGCCTTCTATGAGACCGTGCTCGGCATGACGCCGAGCCATCGGCTCGATTTCGACGACTTCTCGCTCGTCTATCTGCGCAATGCCGAAGCCGATGCCGAAATCGAACTGACATGGAACAAGGGCCACGAGACGCCATACACGCATGGCGACGGCTATGGCCACGTCGCGGTTGCGGTCGATGATGCGCGCGCCGAGCGCGAACGCCTGCTCGGTCTCGGCTTCGCGCCGAAGGATCTGCGCGAGTTCAAGAACGACACGGGCGAACTGCTCGCGCGGTACTTCTTTATCGAGGACCCGGACAGCTACAAGATCGAGGTGCTGGAGAAGCACGGACACTATCGTTAGTCCGGCACTCGCCCGCGCGCAAGGACGCCCACAGTCCGCGCGCCAACATGGTAGGAGACGACGATGACTGGCAAGACCATTGATATTGCCCTCGACAGGCGAGCGGCAAGTGAGCCGCGCGCGCGCATCGCGCTAACGCGCCGGGAATGGCTGAAGGGCACGGGCATTCTGATCGGCACGCTCGCGGTATCTTCCTCGCTCGCGCTATTCGCGCCTAGCCGCGTCTGGGCGCTCGAACTCCAACATCTCGACACCCATCAGGGCGCCGTGCTGCTCGCCATGACGAAGCAGCTCTATCCGCACAAGACACTCGACGACGCAGTCTATGCGCTCGTGGTGAAAGACCTCGACGCCAAGGCGCAGAGCAACGCGGCCGTGGGCAAGCAACTGGCCGACGGCGTGGCGGCGCTCGACCAGAAAGCGCCCGGCGGCGACTGGACCAGGCAGCCGGCCGACGCGCAGGCGCGCGACGTCGCCGCTATCGCAGACACGCCGTTCTTCCAGACGGTGCGCGGCACGGCGGTGGTCTCGCTCTACAGCAACACGCTCGCGTACCAGCACTTCGGCTATGGCGCGAGCGAGGGCGACGGCGGTTATCTGTTCAAGGGCTTCAACAATCTCGCCTGGCTGCCCAACCCGCCCGAGCAGGACAGCGGCCCGGTTCCGACGGCGTGACATTGGGAGACCCAACATGGCAACCTCACAAGGCAGCAAGAGCTTTTCGCTCAACGACAGCAACGTCGTCGTGATCATCGGATCGGGAGCGGGCGGCGGCACGCTCGCGAACGAACTCGCGCAGAAGGGCATCGACGTGGTCGTGCTCGAGGCGGGCGGGCTCCACACGCAGTCCGATTTCAAAACGGAAGAGTGGGACGCTTTCAAACTGCTCTCCTGGCTCGACCCGCGCACGACCTCAGGGACCTGGCGCGTCGCGCACGATTTCCCCAATCTGCCCGCGTGGATCTGCAAGACGGTCGGTGGCACGACCACGCACTGGGCGGGCGCGAGCCTGCGCTTCAAGCCGTACGAATTCAAGGCGCGCACGACCTATGGCGCGATCGACGGTGCGACGCTGCTCGACTGGCCCGTGACGCGCGAGGATCTCGATCCTTATTACGACCGCGCCGAAAAGAAGATGGGCGTGACGCGCACGAACGGCTGGCCGGGCCTGCCGGGCAACAACAACTTCAAGGTGATGTTCGCGGGCGCGACCAAGGTGGGCTATCGCGAATGCAACACGGGGCACATGGCGATCAACAGCGTGATTCGCGACGATCGCAGCCACTGTTATCAACGCGGCTTCTGCTTTCAGGGCTGCCGCTTCGGCGCGAAGTGGTCCACGCTGTACACCGAAATCCCGAAGGCACAGGCGACGGGACATATGGAACTGCGCCCGCACTCCCACGTCGCTCGCATCGAGCACGATGTGAAAGGCAAGGTGAACGCCGTGCTTTACTACGACGAAAGCGGCAAGCTGCAACGCCAGAAGGCACGCATCGTGGCGGTGGCGGGCAACTCGATCGAAACGCCGCGCTTGTTGCTCGCATCGGCGTCGAGCCGCTTTCCGAACGGGCTCGCCAATTCGTCGGACCAGGTGGGACGCAATTACATGCGCCACACGACGGGCTCCGTCTATGCCGTGTTCGAGAACAAGGTCGAGATGTTCAAGGGCACGACGATGGCCGGCATCATCGAGGACGAAGGGCGCTTCGATCCGAAGCGCGGCTTCGCGGGCGGCTATCACATGGAAACGGTCTCGCTCGGCTTGCCGTTCTACGCGGCGTTCCTGAACCCCGGCGCGTGGGGTCCCGATTTCACGCAGGCGATGGATGCGTACGCTTACACGGCCGGCATGTGGATCGTCGGCGAGGACATGCCGCGCGCGACCAACCGTGTTACTCTGAATCACGACGTCAAGGATCAATACGGCTTGCCGGTCGCCAATGTCCATTTCGACGACCATCCGAACGATCAGGCCATGCGTGAACACGGCTTCAAACAGGGCACGGCCGTGTACGACGCGGCGGGCGCGAAGACGGTGTATCGCGTGCCGCCTTATCCGTCCACGCACAATCTCGGCACTGCGCGCATGAGTGCCCGGCCACAGGACGGTGTGTGCAATCGCTTCGGGCAGACACACGACATTGCGAACCTGTTCGTATCGGATGGCAGCCAGTTCACGACGGGCGCGGGCGAGAATCCCACGCTGACCATCGTGACGCTGGCGATCCGCCAGGCCGACTATATCGCCGGGCAGATGAACAGGCGCGTCATCTAGTTGGTTCGCGTAGCGGGGTGCGGGACGCACCCCGCCCGCTATGTCATTACTTGCGAGGGAGGCTGATCGAATGTGCAACGTCTATGTCAACGCTGATCCAATCCTCTACGAGTCGCGTACGCGCGCCCTGCGCATTCATGGCGCCGTGACCACGGTCAGGCTCGAAAATCTCTTCTGGGATGTACTCCAGGAAATCGCCAACCGCGAGAACATGACGACGACCCAGTTCGCGGTCAAGCTCCATGACGAACTGTTCGCGTTGCGCGGCGAAGAACCGTTGAATTTCGCGTCGTTTTTGCGCGTGTGCTGTCTGCGTTATCTGTCGACCAGCGCCGCACGCGACGAGGCCGCTGGCGACCTGCCGCGCACTGCTCCGTTTCAGCCCAGAGTCGTGAAGGCGACCGTGTGAGGGATTCTGTCGCCATGACTGGTTAATGTGGTGCGGTGCGATTCAGTCACGCACCGTACTGTCTCGACGTGTCAGTCAGCCGATGCGTCGCAGGCGCAATCGAGAGAAGACACCGTGACCGGTCGTTCCAGCACGGCGAGCCGTTGCAGCGCCACGAGGCCCAGCAGCGCGAGCCCGAGTCCCAGCGTGAAGTCGGCGTGAACCCCCGCACGGTCGACAATCGTGCCCCCCACTGCCGAGCCCACGGCGATCGCCACCTGGATGATGCTGACGAACATCGCCGATCCCGCTTCGGGCAGGTCTGTCGTGCCGCGCTGAATCCAGACGCTAAAGCAAAGCGGAAGCGCGCCGAACGCGATTCCCCAAAGCAGCATTCCCGCCGTCTCGCCAATCGGCGAATGTTCGAGCAGCAACATCGACGACATCGCGCCCAATAGCAGCAGCACCATTGCGGCAACCGATTTCTTTAGATGCTCCGAAATCACCATCGACGTCAACGCGTTGGAGAAGAAGCCGATCAGACCGAATCCGAACAGCAGCAGCGTGATGGCGCTCAACGAGAAGTCATGTTCGAGCAGCGGAGCAATGTACGTGTAGGTCGAGAAATGCGCGCCGAATACGAGCGCGACCATTACCATGCTCAGCCTCGTATGAGGCCGGCGAAGCAGTGTTTTGAAATCGGCGACACGCAACGCCGATGCCGACGGTAACGAAGGCACGAGGAAGACCTGCGCCAGCAAGGCGAGCGACACGAGGCCCGCAGTGGCAGCGAACGCCATGCGCCACGATGCAAACGACGCGATGAACGTGCCGAGCGGCACGCCGATCACGGTCGCGCAGGTGACGCCGGTCAGAATGGTCGCGGTCGCTTTGGCCGCGTCCTTCGCCTGCACGAGTCGAGGCGCCGCCGCCGTCGCGAGAGTCCAGAAACCGCCCAGCGCGCCGCCGAGCAGAGCCCGTCCCACCAGCATGATCGCGAAGTTCGGTGCGATGGCGCACACGACGTTCGCGATCAGCAGTACCGCGGTGAGAAGCAGAAAGACGTAGCGTCGGTCCATGCGCCCCGCGCTGACTATCAGCGTCGGCGCCAATATCGCGGCCATCACACCCGGCGTGGTGACCATCAGACCGGCGACACCGGTCGACACGCCAAGGTCGTGCGCGATTTGCGGCAACAGCCCAACAGGTAAAAACTCGGCTGTCACGAATGCGAACGCGCTCACCGCCACAGCGATGACGGATAGCCATTGGGCCGCGGACGTTGAATCTCCTTGCAGGGATGCTGCGGTCGTAGGTGTGTCGATTTGCATGATGGCCTTGATGCCAGGATGAAGTCTGACACTTTAAGTGGGGTCTCACGTTGGAAAAAGAGTCGTCCGTTGAAAAGACTAGAAGGCGTGGCTGAACAATGCGCGGGCGGGTCAATACGGTGCAGCTGCTGTAGCGTCAAGGGCTCCCCGTGCCGCATTCATTCCAACGGAAGGCAGACCTCGCCTTCGCTAAGCGGATAAAACACAGATTAAAAGAAGGCGTCACAGGCCAATTAGTTAACGCCGGCGCCCATCTGCTGCCGAGAAATCGGAAATTTCAGGAGTTCATGCGCGAAATCGTCTCGTCTTGCAATCTGCGCTCAGTAACATATGCTCTTTTTCAGAGCGCGCTTCAGATCCCTTTTTCGCGGCCACGGTGCAAAGGTCGTCTACGAGCGTGAGGCGACCCGCAGACCCAAACCGCGCCGTCGCAGCGCGCCCGATGTCTCTTCTTTCACCCCGGGTCGAAGCTGTGGGGGCGGCAACCATCTCGGCAGCCGGGATGTTACCCGCGGACAAAAAATCAGTGCGCATATGGGTGACGAGCGCGACCTTGTTTTGCTTCCCTGAGTTTCTGTCACCGACGCTTTTGTGACATGCGCCGCTCGCATAGGGGTGAGCGACGTAAGCGGCAATGGTGCCGACCGCGGGTTTGAATGTCGCGCTCATGCGGCTCGCATCGAACCATCTCGGGCGAGCGTCAATGTACAAGGAGTCGTGGCGATGAAAGCTCCTCAGCGTCCTCTGCGCATCGAGTTGATGGCGCCACTCTCGGGTGTACTGGTTCCTCTCGACACCGTGCCCGATCCGGTCTTCGCCCAGAAGATGGTCGGCGATGGCGTGTCGATCGATCCGACTTCGGACGAGCTGCTCTCGCCGCTTGCCGGCAAGGTCACGCAACTTCATAGCTCGGCTCACGCCGCGACGATCACCGGCGACAACGGTCTGCAAGTGCTGCTGCACATCGGACTCGACACCGTGCTGCTGCGCGGCGAGGGCTTCATGCCGTTGGTCAAGGAAGGCGACACCGTCGCGGTAGGCACGCCGCTGATCCGCTTCGATCCGATCGTGGTCGGCGCAAAAGCGGCCAGCCTGCTCACGCAAATGGTGATCGCCAACGGCGATGTCGTCACGCGCTACGTTCCCGCGAAAGGGCTCGTCGTCGCCGGCACCGACGTTGCGCTGTACGTCGAGCTGGTCGGCGGCATCGAGGACAAGGACACGGCCAGCGCCGCCGGTGCGATCCTCTCCGGCGAGATCACGCTGCCGAATCCGGCGGGCCTGCACGCACGGCCCGCCGCGGTCGTCGCGGTCGAAGCGAAGAAATACAAGTCCGAGATCCGGCTGCTGCGCGGCGACGCCAGCGCCAATGCCAAGTCCATCGTCGCGCTGATGGGGCTCGCAACCAAGTTCGGCGACAAGCTGCGCGTCGAGGCCCGCGGTCCCGACGCGGCAGAGGCGGCCAGCGCGGTCGCGCGTCTGCTCGCCGAGGGCTCGGGCGAAAAGCCCGGCGATGCGCCCGCTCCCGCGGCGGCCGCGCCAATCGCACCGGCCGCGCCGGTGCCGGCACCGAACGAGGCGGCGCCGGCCGACACCGACGAATTCATCGGCGTATCCGCTTCGCCCGGGCTTTCCGTCGGCAAGATCGTGCAGTTCCGCCAGCAGGTCATCGAGGTGAACGAAACGGGCGAGTCGCCGCAACGCGAACGGGCACAACTCGAAGCGGCCCAGCATCAGGCGCGTCAGCAGATCGAGGCACTGAAGGCGACGCTCACCGATCCGTCGAAAGCGCAGATTCTCGACGCGCATCTCGAACTGCTGGACGATCCTGACCTGAACGACGCGGCGATCGCCAGCATCAGCGCGGGAAAGGGTGCGGGTTTCGCGTGGCGCGACGCATTCCAGAACCAGGCAAGCATGCTCGAAAGGCTCGACAATCCGCTGCTGCGCGAACGCGCCGGCGATATCCGCGACGTCGGCCGCCGGGTGCTCGCGCTGCTCGCCGGCGTGAAGCAGGCGCAGATCGACGTGCCGGAAGAGTCGATTCTGATTGCCGAGGAACTGTCGCCGTCCGACACCACGTCGCTCGACCGCAGCAAGGTGCTCGGCTTTTGCACGACGACCGGCGGCGCGACCAGCCACGTCGCGATCCTCGCGCGCTCGCTAGGCATTCCGGCGATCTGCGGTATCGACCCGCGCGCGCTGCAACTCGCGGACGGCACGCCCGTCGTGCTCGACGGTTCGCGCGGCAGCTTGCGGCGCAACCCGAGCGCCGACGAACTCGACAAGGCGCGCGAACGCATCAGGCGCCAGGCCGCCAAACGGGAAGACGAAAAGCTCGCGGCAAGCAAGCTCGCGATGACGGCCGACGGCCGCCGCGTCGAAGTCGTCGCGAACATCCGCAATGCGCAGGAAGCGCGCGACGCGGTTGCTGCCGGCGCCGAAGGCGTGGGTCTGTTGCGCTCCGAGTTCCTGTTCGATGCGCGCGACACCGCACCAACCGAAGACGAACAGGCCACCGAATATTGCGCCGTCGCCGAAGCGCTCGGCCGCGAGCGGACGCTCGTGGTCCGCACGCTCGACGTCGGCGGCGACAAACCGCTCGCGTATCTGCCGCTGCCGAAGGAAGACAATCCGTTTCTCGGTCTGCGCGGTGTGCGCGTGAGCCTGGAGCGTCCCGACATCTTCCGCACGCAACTGCGCGCGATCCTGCGCGCGGCGCCGCTCGGCAATCTGCACGTGATGTTCCCGATGATCGCCACGGTCGAGGAAGTGCGGGCAGCGCGCAAGATCCTGCTCGAAGAGGCCGGCGATCGCGCGGCCAGCGTGAAGGTGGGCGTGATGATCGAAGTCCCCGCTGCCGCTCTGATCGCCGAGCCGCTCGCACGCGAAGTCGACTTCTTCTCGATCGGCACGAACGACCTCACGCAATACACGCTCGCGA
This sequence comes from Paraburkholderia sp. UYCP14C, assembly GCF_004197395.1. Taxonomy (GTDB): domain Bacteria; phylum Pseudomonadota; class Gammaproteobacteria; order Burkholderiales; family Burkholderiaceae; genus Paraburkholderia. Next base: position 92,145 of record NZ_SELS01000021.1, read on the forward strand.
TGGACCGTGGCCATCCGCAGCTCGCCAAGCAAGCCGACGCGCTGCACCCGGCGGTGCTGCGTCTGATCGGCATGACGGTCGACGGTGCGCACCAGCACGGCAAATGGGTCGGCATTTGCGGCGGCATCGCATCGGATGCGATGGCGGTGCCGGTGCTCGTCGGCCTTGGCGTCGACGAGCTTTCCGTGAGCATTCCCGCGGTCGGTTCGATCAAGGCCCAGCTTGCACGCGTGACGACCGACGAAGCCAGGCAGCTCGCCGCCGAGGTGCTGCGTCTGGGCACCGCCGCGGAAGTCCGTGCGCGCCTGTCGCGCTTTGCCGACTGAGCGGATCAACAGGAGATCAGCCATGTTCTCGCATGCCTTCGGAGTCTTGCAGAAAATCGGCAAATCGCTGATGCTGCCCGTCGCCGTGCTCCCCGTGGCCGGCCTGCTGCTCGGTCTCGGCGCCACCGACTTTCACGGGTACGTGCCAGCCGTCGTGCTCGCGCTGATGAAGAACGCGGGCGACGTGATCTTCGGTAACCTGCCGCTGATCTTCGCGATCGGCGTCGCGCTCGGCTTCACCGAGAACGATGGCGTCTCGGGCATCGCCGCGACGATCGGATATCTGGTGATGACGGCCACGTTGGGTGTGATCGCCAAGATACAGGGCATCGAACCCGATACGATCATGGGCATACCGTCGATCCAGACCGGCGTGTTCGGCGGCATCCTCGCCGGTGGTCTGGCCGCCTGGATGTTCAACCGCTACTACCGGATCACGTTGCCGCCGTATCTCGGCTTTTTCGCCGGCAAGCGCTTCGTGCCGATCGTGACCGCGATCGGCTCGATCGTGCTCGGCGCGATCCTGTCCTTCGTGTGGCCGCCGATCGGCAGCGCGATCAAGGCCTTCTCTCACTGGGCCGCGGTTTCGGACCCGCGCACTGCCGCGACGGTCTATGGTTTCGTCGAACGTCTGCTGATTCCGTTCGGTCTGCATCACATCTGGAACGTGCCGTTCTTCTTCGAAATGGGCAGCTATCTCGACCCGACGACCGGCAGGACCGTTCACGGCGACATCACCCGCTTTTTCGCGGGCGACCGAACCGCAGGCATTCTGGCAGGCGCGTTCCTGTTCAAGATGTTCGGCCTGCCGGCCGCGGCGATCGCGATCTGGCATTGCGCGAAGCCGGAGAAGAAGGTGGCCGTCGGCGGCATGATGGTGTCGGCCGCGCTGACTTCTTTCCTCACCGGCATCACCGAGCCGATCGAGTTCGCCTTCCTGTTCGTTGCGCCGGTGCTTTACCTGATTCACGCATGCCTCGCGGCATCGGCGCAGTTCGTGGCCAACACCCTGGGCATGCGCATGGGCTTCACGTTCTCGCAAGGCGGCATCGACTTTCTGATGTTCAACCTGATCGGCGGAAAGGCCACGCACGCGTGGTACGTGTTCATACTCGGCCCGATCTACGCGGTGATCTATTACGGCGTGTTCCGCTTCGTGATCACGCGCTTCAACCTCAAGACACCCGGCCGCGAAGACGACACCGCGGACACGGCGGCGGTTGCCGTGAGCGGCGCGGGCGGACGGTCGCGCGAACTCGTGCTGGCCTTTGGCGGCCGCTCCAATATCACGAGTCTCGACGCCTGCATCACGCGGCTGCGCATCTCCGTGAAAGACCCGGCGCGCGTCGACGAACACAAGCTCAAGGCACTCGGTGCCGCGGGTGTGGTGCGCGTGGGCAACGGCGTGCAGGCGATCTTCGGGCCGCTGTCGGAGAACATGAAAACCGACATGCAGGACTATCTGAAGACAGCGGGCGCCGACGCGGATCTGCCGGCGGCCGGCGCACCTGGCGTGGAAGGCGCGGCGGCGACGGCTCCGGCGGCTGCGGCCGCCTCGGTGCAAAGCCTGGCGCCAAGCCCGTCGCAAGAATCGGAGCAGGCGGAAAAGATTCGTGCGGCGCTGGGTGGCGCGGCCAACATCAGGAAGCTCGACGCGCTGGCTGCCACGCGGTTGCGTGTCGAGCTATCGGACGCGTCGCGCATCGACGCGGCCGCATTGAAAGCGGCGGGCGTGGTCGCAACGCAAGCGTTGAAGAACGGTGCGGTCGATCTGATCGTGGGTCTCGGCGCGGGAAATCTCGCGGGCGCAATGCGATAGGAGCAAGCAGGTATCGTCGGCACGTGCATGCCGCGATCCCGGTCGCGCGCCGGGCCGCGTTCAGGTTCGCGGGGCCTTGTTCCGTTGATGAATAGCGCATCGAACGCGATACCTGCCTTGTGGATGCGCGTAGTCACGTTGCTTGGTCCACCTTAGGGGGCGGCATGGAAGCAGTCAGAACCTTCCTCGAAAATCAGCCGCTGATCGCGCTGTTTCTGACCATTGCGCTCGGCTACCTGATCGGCGAAATCAATATCAAGGGTGTCGCGCTGGGCTCCGGGGCCGTGCTGTTCGTCGGACTGGCGCTCGGCGCGTTCGCGCCGAAATCCGCGCCGCCGGCGTTGCTGGGCACGCTCGGTTTGCTGCTGTTTCTTTACGGCATCGGCATTCAGTACGGCGCGCAGTTCTTTCGCGGACTCACGAGCCGGGAAGGCGCGAAGGCCAATACGGCCGCATTTCTGGGTGTCATCGCTTCGGGTCTCGTCGCGTGCGCGCTGATCCATTTCGGCATCACGCTAGCCGATGCGCTCGGGATGTTCGCAGGCAGCGGCACGAGCACGGCGAGCCTGCAGGTCGCCATCGCGTCGATGAAGAGCAGCAATGCCGCCGTGGCTTATAGCGTGACCTATCCGTTCGGCGTGGCCGGGCCGATTCTATTCCTCTATCTGCTGAACGCGACGCTCAAAGCCAGGATACCCAAGCCGCCCGCGAAAATACTGGAGACTGCGGAAATCGCGCTGCGCAATGCCGGTCTGTTCGGTCTCAGGCTGTCGGAACTCTCGACCCGCTTACCTGCCGGCGTAGCGATAGCGGCCGTGCGGCGCGCGCATCACAATCAACTGCCCACCGACGACTTCACGCTGCGCGCCGACGACGTCCTGCTTGCCACCGCCACCGAGCGCCGCCTGCTCGACGAAGCAACGGCGCTATGCGGCGAGCTACAGCCTGGGCGTATGACGAGTCATCGGGAAGACCTGGACTATCTGCGCGTGTTCGCGTCGAGTCCGTCGGTCGTCGGCACGGCGCTCGGCAATCTGCGCTTTCCGGATGGCGTGATCTGCGCGGTCGCGCACGTGCGGCGCGGCGACGCCGATCTATTGTCGACGCCAGATCTCATTCTCGAAGCAGGCGACCGCGTCGGTCTGCTCGTCAATAGCGCGCATATAGCGAAGGTCCGCGCGTTCTTCGGCGATTCGATCAAGGGCACGGCCGACCTCAGTTTCATCTGTCTGGGCATCGGCGCGGCAGCGGGGCTGCTGGTCGGCGCGATCCCGCTGCGCATGCCCGGCCTCGGCGCGTTCAGCCTGGGTCTCGCGGCGTTGCTGCTGGTCGCGCTGTGTCTCGGCAAGGCGCGCCGCAACGGACCGTTCGTCTGGGTGATGCCGCTTTCGGCAAATCTCGTGCTGCGCAATCTCGGGCTCACGATCTTTCTCGCGCAGGTGGGCCTCTCTTGCGGACCGAAGTTCGTCGCGACCGTCGGCACCGCCGGACCGCTGCTGCTGCTTTATGGCGTGATCACGCTGCTGGTGCTCGTCGGCGTCACGGCTGTGTGCTGCCTGTGGGTATTCAAACTGTCGTTCGACACATCGGTTGGCGTGATCTGTGGCGCGACCGGCAATCCCGCGATTCTCGCCTTCGCCAACCGCATCGCGCCGACGGATCAGCCCGACGTGATGTACGCGATGATTTTTCCGTCGATGACCATCGTCAAGGTGCTCTTCGTGCAGATCGCCGTCGCGATCGCAGCGGGGTAGCCCCGCCGGCGGCGCGCATGAGAGCGCACCGCCACCGCCAAACGCGAGAAACCGGCAACAGGCCTCGTCGCGAGACCTGCCGCGCTCGCGCTCAATGACCCGCATAGATCGAACGTCCGCCAGCGGAGGCTACGGTCGGCGCACCCGAATCCGAGCTGCCCTTCATCGACACGCCGCCAACCCCGGAGCTTCCTGGCACCGCCTGTTGAGCCTGCTGTTGCGCGACGATGCCCTCGGCATGTTGAATGTCGGCGGGATAGTTGTATTCCGAAGCCGAAGGCCGATAGCCCGCCTGCTCCAGACGAACGGCATCGGCCACGACCTGGGCGTGCGTCACCGGCGCGTCGGCGCTCTGTGCGAATGCGGCAACCGGTGCGGCCAGCGCGCAGGCAACGAGCATTGCGGAAACGAGTGCTTTCATGATGTTCACCTCTGAATGAATGGCCGCCGCATCGGAAGTGATGCCGCCTCAGCCGCCCTCGGCGATGTCGCGAAGGTTGACTGCATTCTGGTCTCTCGCCGCTGACCCAAAGCTGACCTGTTGATTACGAGTTCGTTATCTGGGCGGCACGTCCGTAGATGTCAAATCCGTAATGTCGAGGTCAGCACCGGGTAAGCGCGCCATCCCGATACTGGCGCCAACCTTGCCGCCTCGAGCGCGGCTCTCCCTGCCTCAACCCGGACAAGTCATGTGGATCGTCAAACTGGCTCTCAGGCGGCCGTACACGTTTATCGTGCTCGCCGTGCTGCTCTTCATCCTCGGCCCGCTCGCGGTCATGCGCACGCCCACCGACATATTTCCGAACATCAACATTCCCGTGGTCAGCATCGTCTGGAGCTACAACGGCTTCTCCGCCGAGGACATGGCGCATCGGATCACGTCGAACTACGAGCGTGCCCTCACCTCGGACGTGGACGACATCGAGCACATCGAATCGCAGTCACTCAACGGCGTGTCGGTCGTGAAGGTGTTCTTTCATCCGGGTGCGGACATCAACCGCGCGATCGCCGAGGCGGCCTCGAATTCCGCGTCGATTCTGCGCGTCCTGCCGCCGGGCACGCTGCCGCCGAACATCATCACGTACAACGCGTCGACGGTGCCCGTGCTGCAACTGGGCCTGTCGAGCACGACTTTGCCCGAGCAGTCGCTTTACGATCTCGGCAATAGCTTTATCCGCACGCAGCTCGCCACGGTGCAAGGCGCGGCGGTGCCGCTGCCCTACGGCGGCAAGATCCGGCAGATCATGGTCCAGCTGGACCCGAAGGCGCTGCAGGCGAAGGGGCTCGCGCCGGTAGACGTCGTGAATGCCGTCAACGCGCAGAATCTGATCCTGCCCGGCGGGACCGCGAAAATCGGCTCGCGCGAGTACGACGTCGAGATGAACGGCAGCACGCAAACGGTGGCTGCGCTCAACGATCTGCCCATCAAGACCGTGAACGGCGGTGTGGTGTATGTGCGCGATGTCGCACACGTGATCGACGCTTACGCGCCGCAAACCAATATCGTGCGCGCCGACGGCAAGCGCGCCGCACTCCTCACCGTGGAGAAAACCGGCAGCGCCTCGACTCTGACAATCATCGACCAGGTCAAGGCGATGCTGCCGAAGATCGCCGCGGGCCTGCCCCACGCGCTGAAGATCACGCCGCTCGGCGATCAGTCGGTGTTCGTGAAGTCGGCAATTACGGGCGTGGTGCGCGAGGCGCTGATTGCCGCGTGCCTCACCGCCGCGATGATCCTGCTCTTTCTCGGCAGCTGGCGCGCCACGCTCATCATTGCCGTGACGATTCCGCTGTCCGTGCTCACCTCGCTCATCGCGCTGGCGGCGCTCGGCGAAACCATCAACATCATGACGCTCGGCGGGCTCGCGCTGGCCGTCGGCATCCTCGTCGACGACGCCACCGTCGCGATCGAGAACATCACGCATCATCTCGAACGCGGCGCCCCGCTGCACGACGCGATCCTCAACGGCTCCGGCGAGATCGCGGTGCCGACCTTCGTCTCGACCCTGTCGATCTGCATCGTGTTCGTGCCGATGTTTCTGCTTTCCGGCGTCGCGCGTTATCTGTTCGTGCCGATGGCCGAGGCCGTGGTGTTCGCCATGTGCGCGTCGTACTTCTTCTCGCGCACACTGATTCCCACGCTCGCGATGTATCTGCTGCGCGCGCGCTCACGGAACGCCGTACCCGCCCGCGGTCTGAGCGGTGCGCTGACGCGCTTCCAGGCCGGCTTCGAAAAGCGCTTCGAGGCCCTGCGCAATCGCTACCGCGCGATTTTGCAGGCCGCCATCGCGCAGCGCCGTCGCTTCGTCGTGCTGTGGCTCGCGCTCTGTCTTGGCTCGCTCGTGTTGTTGCCGCTCACCGGGCGCGACTTCTTCCCGGCAGTCGATACCGGCGAGATCCGGCTGCACTTGCGTGCGCCCACGGGCACGCGCATCGAGGAAACGGCCCGCATCACCGATCAGGTCGAAGCAAAAATCCGCAGCGTCATTCCGGCCGCCGAACAGGCATCGGTCCTCGATAACATCGGGGTGCCGGTGAGCGGTATCAACCTCACTTACGATTCCTCGGATCCGATCGGCCCCGAAGACGCGGACATCCTCATCACGCTCGCGCCGAAGCACGAGCCCACCGCACAATACGTCGCGAAGCTGCGCAATGCGCTCGACGCGGCGTTTCCCGGCGTGACCTTCGCGTTCCTGCCCGCCGACATCGTCAGCCAGATCCTGAACTTCGGCCTGCCCGCGCCGATCGACGTGCAGATCGTCGGCAACCAGCTCGCGCAGAACCGGCAAGTCGCGAACCGCCTGCTCGATGAAATGCGCGGCGTGCGCGGGCTCGTCGACGCGCGCATCCAGCAACCCGGCGACGAACCCACGATCAACGTGAACGTCGACCGCACCAAGGCCATGCAAGCCGGCCTCACGCAGCGCGACGTTGCCCAGAACCTGCTGATCGCGCTGTCCGGCAGCTCGCAAACCTCGCCGAACTTCTGGCTCGATCCGAAGAATGGCGTCAGCTATCCGCTGATGGCCGAGGTGCCGCAATACGACGTTCATTCGCTGCAAACGCTCGCCAATATTCCGGTGACCACGCAAACCGTGTCGGTCAATCCGCAGAACCAGCTGGGCACGCTTGGAACCGTGTCGCGCAGTTCGCAGCAGGCGGTCGTGTCGCACTACAACGTGCAGCCCGTGCTCGACATTTTCGCGTCGACGCAAGGGCGCGACCTGGGCGGCGTCGCGTCGGACGTGAACCGCCTCGTCGATGCCGCGCGGGCGCAGTTGCCGCCGGGCTCGTCGATCGTGATGCGCGGCCAGGTGCAATCGATGAACGCGTCGTTCAGCGGCCTCGCCGCAGGCCTCGTGTTCGCGATCGTGCTCGTCTACCTGCTGATGGTCGTGAACTTCCAGTCGTGGCTCGATCCGCTGATCATCGTGAGCGGCCTGCCGGGGTCGCTGGCCGGCATCGCATGGATGCTGTTCGTCACGCAAACCACGCTTAGCGTGCCGGCGCTGACGGGCACGATCCTCTGCGTGGGCATCGCGACGGCCAACAGCATTCTCGTCATCAACACCGCGCGCGAGTCGCTCGCCGCCGGCATGGCGCCGCTCGCCGCGGCGCTGGACGCTGGCTTCAGTCGCTTTCGGCCTGTGCTGATGACGGCGCTCGCCATGCTGATCGGCATGCTGCCGATGGCGCTCGGCCTCGGTGACGGCGGCGAGCAGAACGCGCCGCTCGGGCGCGCCGTGATCGGCGGTCTCGCGGTCGGCACGCTGTCGACGCTCGTGTTCGTGCCGGTGATCTTCGGCATGGTGCACGGCTGGCTCGCGAAGCGCCGCGCCGCGCGCGACGCCCGGGATGAAGCACGCGTCGACGCCACCACTTACGTCGAATAAGGATTTCAGATGAACCCACCTATTCCGCCCGAGGCTCGCGACGCCACGGCACAGCAACATGCGCGCGCCGGATCCGCGGCACGTCGTACCAGGCTCGCCGTCGGCCTCGCCTGCCTCGCCGTGGTGTTGCTCGCCACCGGCATCGTGCCGCGCCTCGAAGCCCGTACGACGCAGGCACATCAGGTCGCGGCGCAACGAGAGCTGATCGTCTCGACCGTCACCGCTACACGCGCGCCGGCGACGCAGGACCTGCTGCTCCCCGGCTCGGTCACGTCCTGGGCCGACGCGTCGATCTACGCGCGCACGAGTGGCTATGTCCAGCACTGGTACGCGGATATCGGCGCGCACGTGAAGGCCGGCCAGACGCTCGCGCGGATCGACACGCCCGAACTCGATGCGCAGCTCCAACAGGCGCGCGCCGACGAAGCGACGGCCGAGGCGAACTATCGCTTCGCGAGCAGCACGGCACAGCGCTGGCAAACGATGCTGCAGACGCAATCTGTGTCGCAACAGGACGCGCAGGCGAAAACGAGCGACGCCGCGGCGAAGCTCGCCACGCTGCAGGCCGCGCAAGCGAATGTGGCGCGCCTGCAGGAACTGGTTTCGTATCAGAACGTGACGGCACCCTTCGACGGCGTCATCACAGCGCGCAACGTGCAGGTGGGCGCGCTCGTCACGGCGGGCGGCACACCCGGGCTCGCCACGATGCCGGGCGAGTTGTTCCACATCGCCCAGACCGACCGGCTGCGCGTCTACGTCGACGTTCCGCAGGACGACGCGAGCCTCGTCGTACCCGGCACGGCGGTGTCGGTCACGACGCAACAGTATCCGGGGCGCCGCTTCGAGGCGAGCATCGCGCGCAGTTCGAACGTGATCGACCCGGTGAGCCGCACGTTGCGCGTGGAAGTCGATGTGGACAATCACGACGGCGCATTGATGCCCGGCGCCTATGCGCAGGTGCATCTCGCGCTCACCACGGCGATGCCCGCCCTCGAATTGCCCGTGAGCGCGCTGCTGTTTCGCCCGGACGGCGTGACGGTCGCGGTGGTTGACGCTCACGACAAGGTGCAGCTTCGCAAGGTGACCATAGGCCGCGACTTCGGCACCTACGTCGAGGTCGCAACGGGACTCGCGGCGAGCGACCGCGTGATCGACAACCCCGGCGACGCGATCGCCGACGGCCAAAGCGTGCGCGTCGCGACAACGGCCGCCCCGGGCAGCAAGGCTTAGGCGATGAGGTCCAGCATGTTCGACAGCCCTGTCACGTCACTGCGCAGAATCGTCGCCGCATGCGCGGTCGCCTCGCTCGCCGCGTGCACGACGTTGCCGCATTACAGCGTGCCCTCGGTCGAGATGCCCACGCACTTTGCGACGCAATCCGCCGCTTCCGGCTGGGCGGTGGCTTCGCCCGCCGATGCGAGCCCGCGCGGCCCCTGGTGGACGCTGTTCGGCGATAGCGAACTCGATACGCTCGAAGCGCGCGTCGACGTGTCGAACCAGACCGTGCGCCAGGCCGTCGCCAACCTCGAAGCCGCGCGCGCGATGGTCGCTTACCAGCGCGCGGGCTACGCGCCCACCGTCACAGCCGGCGTGGCCGCGCAGCGTTATCGCACCTCGCAGAATCTGATCGACCATTCGCTCGCGGGCCAGACGGTTCCCGACTATTCGACGGGCGTGACGGCCAGCTGGGAGCCGGACCTCTTCGGACGCGTGAAGGACGCCACCGTCGAGGCGCACGCCAACGCGCAGGCCAGCGCGGCCGATCTCGAGTCGGTGCGCCTCTCGGTCGCGACCCAGCTTGCTACGGACTACTTCGATCTGCGCACGCTGGATCGCCAGAAGAGGCTGCTCGATGACACCGTGACGGCCTACGCCGCCGCGCTGCGCATCGTGCAACAGCAACTCGCCGACGGCGCCATCGACGCCTCCGCCGTCGCCCAGGCGCAAACGCAGCTCGAAAGCGCGCGCACGGCCGACAGCGACATCGACGTGCAACGCGCGCAACGCCAGCACGCGATCGCGACGCTGATCGGCGTGCCCGCGTCGTCGTTCGCGCTGCCTGCCCAGGTCGAGCCGGTCGTCGTGCCGCCGATTCCGGCGGGCATGCCCGCGGCGCTGCTCGAACGGCGCCCCGACATCGCCGCGGCCGAGCGGCGCGTGGCGGCCGCGAACGCAAGAATCGGCGAGGCGCATGCCGCCTTCTATCCGGAGCTCACACTGTCCGCTTCGGCCGGGCTCGAAAGCACGTTCTTCGCGCCGTGGCTGAGCGCGCCGAGCCTGTTCTGGTCGCTCGGCTCGCAACTCGCGGGCACGATCTTCGACGGCGGCCGCCGCCATGCCACACTCAAAGGCGCCAACGCACAATACGACGCGGCGGTGGCCGGCTACCGGCAGACCGTGCTCACGGCGTTCCAGCAGGTCGAAGACAATCTGAGCGCGCTGCACACGCTAGCCGACGAAGCCGAAAGCCAGCAACGCGCAACGGCCGCCGCGCAGCTCTCGCTCAAGCTGACGACCAATCGTTACCAGGCAGGCGCGGTGGATTATCTCGACGTGGTGACGGCCCAGACCGTTGCGCTCGCCAACGAGCGCAACGAACAGCAGATCGCGGGTCGACGGCTCGATGCGAGCGTGCGTCTGCTCGAAGCGTTGGGTGGCGGATGGGATCGCGCGTCTTTGGCCGCCCCGAGTACGACGCCTACAGGCGCGCGAACGTCAGGATGAATCGCGTGCCCGCCGCATCGCTTTCGGCGCGCGCCGAGCCGCCGTGCAGCGCCATGATCGTGCGCACGATGGCGAGCCCCAGCCCGGCCGAAGCGCCGGTGCGCGATTCGTTGCGCCGCGAGGCGTCGGCGCGATAGAAGCGGTCGAAGATGCGCTCCAATAGCTCGGCGTCGATCGGGGCACCCGGATTCGTCACCGTGACCTCGACCGCCGTTTGCGTCTGGCGAACGCTCATCGTGATCTCGCCGCCGCGTGGCGTATAGCGCAACGCATTGGCAAGCAGATTGCCGACGGCGCGCCTGAACAGCTCCTTATCCGCGCGCAGGCGCCCTTGCCCCTCGACGCGAATCCGCACGCCCGCGTCGTCCGCGAGACCTTCGAAATAATCGGCGATCTGCGCGAGCGCCTCCTCGGCATCGAACTCCCCGAGCGTCGTGATGAACTGCGGGTGCTCCGCGCGCGCAAGGAATATCACGCTCTCGATCATGCGCGAAAGCCGTTCGCACTCTTCCAGATTCGATTCGAGCAACGCCTCGTATTCGGCCGTGCTGCGCACGCGCGTCAACGCGACTTCGGTCGCGCCGCGCAGGTTGCCGAGCGGCGTGCGCATGTCGTGCGCGAGATCGGCCGTGTATTGCGACATGCGCTCGAAGCCGCCGTGCAGACGGTCGAGCATCGCGTTCAGCGATTTCGTCAGTGCTTGCAGCTCGCTCGGCGCGCGCTCGATTTCGATGGGCGTATCGAGCCGGTCGACCGTGACCGTGGCGGCCCGCGCCGCCATCTCGCGCAGCGGACGCAGCGACTCGCGCACCAGCAGCCAGCTCATCAGGAACGCGAGCAGCATGCCCGCGAAACCGAACCCGTAGAGCCGCTCGCGATAGCGGTCGAGCAGCAGCCAGCGGTCGGTCATGTCGCGCGCGATGACGATGGTCACCGGCGTCCCGTCGGTGAGCGCCGCTTGCGTGGCGAGTCCGCGCACCGGCACGCCGCGCGCGTTGTGCCATTCGACCACGTCGTCTTCGGTAATGCGTTGCGCCGAGCCGAGACGCCGCGCGAGCGCGGCTTGCGCAAACCCCGCATCGGCAATGCCTTGCGTGTTGTGCTCGATCAGCTGCGTGCCGCCCGCGTCGAGTATTTTCATGGCTAGCGCGGCGTGGCCGAGCACCTGACTCGTCAGCCGCTCGGCGTGCTCCCGCACGTCCTGCTCGCTGTGCAGTTCCTCCGCAAGGCGGCGCGTATGCCGCGAGATCAACACGATATCCAGGTCGTCCTGCCGCTTGACCTCGCGGCCGAGCGTGAAATAGAGCGTGCTGCCTACCAGCGCGAACACCGCCAGCGTCGTGCCGGCGAAACTCAGCGCAAGGGTGGCGGTCAGCGAACGCGCGGCCATCAGGCGGGCTCTTTGATTTCGGCCACGTAGCCCACGCCGCGCACGGTGTGGATCAGCTTGACGGGAAATTCGTCGTCCACTTTGGCCCGCAGGCGGCGAATGGCGACTTCCACCACGTTCGTGTCGCTGTCGAAGTTCATGTCCCACACGTACGAGGCAATCTGCGTGCGCGTGAGCACTTCGCCCTGGCGGCGCACGAGCAGTTGCAGCAGCGAGAATTCCTTCGGCGTGAGATCGATGCGCGTGGCGCCGCGCTTCACGCGCCGGCGCGTGACGTCGACTTCGAGATCGCCAAGCGCCAGCACGTCGCTCTCGCGCAGCGGACCGCGTCTGGCGAGCGTACGCACGCGCGCGAGCAGTTCGACGAACGCGAACGGCTTGACGAGGTAGTCATCGCCGCCCAGCTCCAGGCCCTTGACGCGGTCGCTGATGTCGTCGCGCGCGGTGAGAAACAGCACGGGCGTGGTTTGCGTGGCGCGTAGTGTCTTGAGCACCGTCCAGCCGTCGATGGAAGGCAGCATCACGTCGAGCACGATCACGTCGTACGCCGCTTCCTTCGCGAGGATCAGGCCTTCCGCGCCGTCCGCCGCGACGTCCACCGCGTAGCCCGATTCCTCGAAGCCCTTCTTCAGGTAGGCGCCCGTTTTCGGCTCGTCTTCGATCACAAGAATGCGCATGGTCGTTCAACTTTCAGTGTGTTCGGTACGATTGTATGCGGTCCGTTCAGCGGTGGGCGTCCGCTTGCGAGAGCGGGAACGCCGCTTGCACCAACCAATGCCCGCGACACGTAGTTTGGACCATGATGCGCGGGCAGCCTGGCGATGGAGGCTAGATGAAAGGCAGACGGGTGGCAAGTGCTGGCGTGGCAGTTGTTCTGGTTGCCCTCGTGGCCGCATACGGCGGACCCGACGCGTATGCGCGGGAGCCCGCGCCAGATGCCGTGACAACGCCCTTCACAACCGGCAGCGATACCGCGGCCGCCGCGCGCGGCGCGAAGCTCGCAGCCATTGGCAATTGCGTCACGTGCCACACCGCGACGGGCGGCCAGCCCCTCGCGGGCGGTCTGCCACTGCAAACACCCTTTGGCGTCATTTACTCGACCAACATCACCCCGGACGACGAAACCGGTATCGGGGGTTGGTCGCTCGACGCATTCGCGCGCGCAATGCGGCGCGGCGAGTCCGGCGACGGCCATCTGCTCTATCCGGCGTTCCCTTATCCCCACTTCATGCACATCAGCGATGCCGATATCGGCTCGCTGTATGCGTGGCTGATGAGCCGCGCTCCCGTCAACGCTCGCGCGCCGCACAACGAGCTGATCTTCCCGCTCGGCTTCAGGCCGATCATGGCCGTGTGGAATCTTCTCTACCTGCATAGCGGTGCCGAAGCGGCGCCGTCCCCGTCGTCAGAAGCGCCAGACGTCGCACGCGGACGTTACCTGGTGGAAAGTCTCGGTCACTGCGGCGCGTGCCACACGCCGCTCAACCGCCTCGGTGCCGAGCGGCGCGACCTCGCGCTGCAGGGCGGCACGATCGACGGCTGGGATGCTCCCGCGCTCACGGGTCTCGCGTCAGGCCCCACGCCGTGGACCCAGGCCCAGCTCGTCGGCTATCTGCGCACGGGCCTCGCGAGCGCCCACGGGGCGGCAGCGGGTCCGATGCGCGCCGTCACGCGCATGCTCGCCGATGCATCCGCCCCAGACGTCGAGGCGATTGCCGCGTATTTGCTGGCATTGCCATCCGGGGGGCCGAGCGTGCCGGAACATGCCGTCGCCTCGCCTCCCGCTTTCGCTCCGGCTTCCGCGTCCGCCGCGCGTGTTCCCGTTTCCACCGCGCCCGGCAACGGCGCGAATCTTTTCGCCGCGGCCTGCGCATCGTGCCATGCCGAAGGCGCGCCGATGTCGATCGACGGCGCTCGACCGTCGCTGTCCCTTTCCACCGCCGTCAACGCCGACAGCCCACGCAACATGGTCCGTATCATCCTCGAGGGAATCGACTGGCACGAAAGCGATAACGCGCTCTTCATGCCATCATTCGCCAACACATTCACGGATGCGCAGATAGCGGAGCTCGCCAACTTCACGCGCGAACGCTTCACTAGCCGCGGCGCGTGGCCCTCGCTCGACGCCGGCGCAGTTGCGCAATTTCGCAAGGACGGCCAGCCACGATGATCACGCTCAACGTCAACGGTGTCAGTCATACGGTCGATGTCGACCCGTCCACGCCGCTGCTCTACGTGCTGCGCAACCAGTTGCAGCTCGATGGCGCGAAGTTCGGCTGCGGTCTCGGTCAATGTGGCGCATGCACGGTCAGCGTCGGCGGCGAAGCGGTGTTCTCGTGCCTGATGCCGGTCGTGGCCGTTGGCGAGCGGCCGGTGCGAACCGTCGAAGGACTCGGCACCGCGCAACATCCCGGACCACTTCAGCAAGCCTTCATCGACGAGCAGGCCGCGCAATGCGGCTACTGCATCGCCGGCATGATCATGCGCGCGCACACGCTGCTGGAGCGAACCCCGCACCCGAGCGATGAACAGATCCGCCGCCACATGCAACCGAACCTGTGCCGCTGCGGCACGCACATGCGCATACTCGCGGCGATCCGGCAGGTCGCGACGGGGTCGCCGCGCGCGGACGACGGAGCACAGTCATGAGCGACGGCCGCCGATCCCCCGTCACTGACGACGTCGGCCCCGCCGACCCCGCGCGGCGCCGCTTCGTCGTCGGCGGCTCGCTGATGGTGAGCTTCGCGATCGTGCCTGGCATCGCCGCGCTCGCGCAAACCACCACCGAAGCGGGCACCTTCAACGCGAGCGCGCCGAAACTGCCCGGCAGCCTCAAGAGCACGCCATTGCTCGATGCGTGGATCAAGGTCGCCCCTGACGGCCACGTCAGCGTATTCACGGGCAAAGTGGAGCTCGGCACGGGCATTCGCACCGCGCTCCTGCAGGTCGCCGCGCAACAGCTGGATCTCGCGCCTCATGCGATCGAGCTGATCACAGCCGACACCGCCACCACGCCGAACGAAGGCTACACCGCGGGCAGTCACACGATGGCCGACAGCGGCACCGCGATCCTTAACGCCGCGGCTCAGGTGCGCACGCTGCTCGTCGCGAGCGCGGCCTCGCAACTGGGCGTCGACGCTGCGTCCCTCACGACACGCGACGGCGCCATCATTGCCGCCGACGGCAGACGCGTGACCTACGGCGAAGCCGTGCAACACGCGGACCTCCATCAGAACGCACAACCCGGCGCGCCGATAAAGCCGCCATCCGCCTACACGCTGATTGGCCAGATGCTGCCGCGCGTGGATATTCCGGGCAAGGTGACGGGCGGCGCGAGCTATGTCCAGGATCTGCGGCCGCACGGCATGCTGCATGCGCGGGTCGTGCGGCCGCCGTCTTATGGCGCGAGCCTCGTTGGAGTCGATAGCGGGGGCGTCGAGACGCTGCCGGGCGTCATCAAGGTCGTGCGCAACGGCAACTACCTCGCGGTGGTCGCCGACGACGAATGGCGCGCGATCCTCGCGATGCGTGAGCTTGCGCTCGCCGCTCGTTGGCAGCCCGGGCCGCCCCTGCCCGATCCGGCGAACGTTCACGAGTTGCTGATGACTCTGCCCGTCCAGGAAATCGCAGTGGCCGATCAGGACGCTGCGACCGGCCCGGCCGCGCCCGGAGCGACACTTCGGGCGCGCTATTCGAGGCCGTATCTGACGCATGGCTCGATTGGGCCATCGTGTGCTGTCGCGCAGCTCGACAACGGTGTGATGACCGTGTGGACGCACACGCAAGGCGTCTATCCGCTGCGTGCGGGCATTGCCGAAATGCTCGCCATGCCGGCCGACCAGGTGCGCTGCGTGCATGTAGAAGGTTCGGGGTGCTACGGACACAACGGCGCGGACGATGTCGCGGCCGACGCCGCCCTCATCGCACGCGAGCTGCCTGGCCGCCCGGTGCGCGTGCAATTGATGCGCGAACAGGAACACATGTGGGAGCCGTTCGGCCCGGCGATGACAGTCGAGGCGAACGCGACGCTCGATGCGGCAGGCACGCTTGCCGACTGGCGTTACGAGCTATGGAGCAACACGCATAACAACCGCATCGAGAATGCGGGCCGCCTGTTGCCCGCGCAGCTCCTTGCGCAACCGTTCACTCCCGCGCCGCCGAAGCCGATTCCGATGCCGGAAGGCGGAGGCGACCGCAACAGCATTCCGCTTTACCGCGTGCCCAGCCTGCACGTGATGCATCATTTCGTGCCCACGATGCCGATTCGCGTCTCCGCGATGCGCTCGCTGGGCGCGCACATGAACGTGTTCGCGATCGAGAGCTTCATCGACGAACTCGCGAAAGCGGCACACGCCGACCCCGTTGCGTTTCGCATCAATCATCTCGACGATCCGCGCGCACATGACGTGATTCGCGCCGTGGTCGATCAATTCGGCTGGCGAGCCCGCACCGCGCGAACGGGCGGCTCGAGCCCGCGCTCGCACGGCACCGGCTTTGCGTTTGCCCAATACAAGAACCTGATGGCCTACCTTGCCGTCGCGATGGACGTGACGGTCATGCGCGATACCGGCGAGCTCAGCATCGAGCGCGTCGTAGCAGCCGTCGATTGCGGACAGATCGTGAATCCGGACGGCGTGCGCAATCAGATCGAGGGCGGCATTTTGCAAACCACGAGCTGGACGCTCTATGAAGAAACGCATTTCGACCGGCAACGCATTACGAGCTTCGACTGGAGCACTTATCCGATCATGCGCTTCTCGTCCGTACCCAAACGCGTGGACGTGCTGTTGATCGACCGGCCGGGCCTGCCATTTCTCGGGGTTGGAGAAGCGGCGCAAGGTCCGGCCGCCGCGGCGCTGGCGAACGCGATCGACGACGCGACTGGTGTACGGATCCGCGACTTGCCGTTGCTAGGACCGAAGGGAAGGAGCGAGCTTAAGGCATGAGGCTTTCGTTCCGCGTCCCGTCATGTCCGGTATTCACGCAAGCCACGCATGTTCACAAACGATCGCGACGCGCGCAATCTTCGGCGCGGGCGTCGCGACCGCGCTCAGTTGTGGGTGGACGGAAACGCGAACGTCGCGCGCGCGCTGCCATTGCCATGGACGTTCACGGACTCGCTTCTGGTCACGCCGCTGTAAGTGGCGCTGACCGTATAGCGCCCTTGTGGCAACCGCACGAGCATGTACGGCCCCTTCGACGTGGTATCGAGCACGGTCGCGCCGCCAGCTTTGGCGATCCGCACCTGGACGTCGGCCACATAGCTCGCACCGGGTCCGGTGAACTGCAGAGACAACGGCCACTGCCTGCGCGCCTGTCGCAGCGCGGTCGACTCGTCGCGACCGACTCCGCCGGACACGAACGATATGCCGCCCTGCTGCTGCGTGGCTGGCATGCCGGTTGAATGGATCTCGCTGGCGGCCTGCGGAGTTGCCGTCTGCGCCACTGCGACGCCTGCCTGAACGAGTGTGAACGCCGCGACGAGCAGGGTCGACGCGATCCGGGGAGCGTTTCGTTGCATTTTCATCGTGACTGCTCCTTACAGTATTGCCGACTGCCGGTTAGAGTCCGTGCCCGGCCCGTCGGACGGAAGAACGCTTGCAATACCGGTTTGCGCAGCGCGCACGCGTGGCATGCGAATACCCGCGTAGGCGATCGCCACCGTCATTGGCGGACTTACTTCGCATAATAGAACATTGGGCGCGAAGTTGAGTGTAGGCGCACCAGGTGTCACTGCCATGTACGCCCCGCAATTGTTCCACGGGATCAGCGAGCCTGTGGTCGTGGCCGAATCAGCAACGGAACGGTCGATTCCCGGGCCAGAACTGATAAGACATTCATGAGAACCTCTCTGCGAGACGTCGCCTCGATCTTGTGACACCCGTTCAATCGTCTATGTTCAAAGAGACGCAATTGTGCGGACCCGCTGCTGAGGTCAGGAGGACGTCGCCATGTCTATACTCGCGCGACGGGCAAATCGTGGACGCAGCGATTGCGGCTCCAGTCACTCGCTCCAGCGTCCACGACGAGTGGGTCAAAGATTTCCGAAGCAAACGTATTTAGCTTCGAGATATGCTTCGATTCCGGAATGCGCTCCCTCACGCCCCATACCCGATTCCTTGATCCCACCAAACGGTGCTACCTCGTTGAACACGAGGCTATCGTTGACGCCGACGACGCCGGTCTCGAGAGCCTCCATCACACGGAAGGCGCGGCTAATTTCCGAGGTATAGAAATAGGCGGCAAGGCCCGTCCGCGTATCGTTCGCTTGATCGATCACTTGCGCCTCGTCGGTAAAGCGAAGCACATTCGCAATCGGCGCTAGAACTTCGTCGCCGCAAACGCCCATCTCCGGCTCGACATTCGTCAGCACAGTGGGTCGGAAGAAGTTTGATCCGGGAGACAAACGCGACCCGCCAGTCGCGATCGACGCGCCCGAGCGCACCGCGTCGCCAACCAGATTTTCGATGCGTGTCACTGCGTCATCATTGATGAGCGGTCCGATCTGAGCACCTTCGGAGAGGCCGTCACTCACTTTCAATGCGGCTACTCTGGATACGAGTTTGGAAACGAAGCTTTCGTAAACATCTTCGTGCACGAAGAATCGATTCGCGCACATGGCTGCCTGGCCAGAGTGCCTGAAACGCGCATCGAGCGCTCCTTTGACAGCCAGATCGACGTCCGCGTCATTGAACACAATGAACGCACAGTTCGCTCCCAGTTCAAGCGACACTTTTTTGACCGTTGAAGAGCACATGGCCATCAAACGCTTGCCATCTTCAACGGCCCCCGTAAAAGAGATTTTTCTGACTTTCGGGCTCGACGCGAGCGCGAGGCCGATTGAATCGCTTGCGCCTGTGAGTACCGATAGCACGCCTCTGGGCACACCTGCGCTTTCGCCGAGCAGGCATAGCGCAAGCGCCGAGAATGGGGTCTTTGGGTCGGGATGATGTATTACGCTGCAGCCTGCGGCGAGTGCCGCTCCCAGTCGCCTCGCGACCATCGACGACGGGAACGTCCAGGACGTGAGGGCGCCGCACACTCCGATGGGCTGATGCAGCACCCGGATACGCTGATTGCGACGGGGCGCGGGAATGTTGTCGCCGTAGATCCGGCGCGCTTCTTCGCCAAACCACTCGAGGTAGTTTGCGGCTTGCGATATTTCCGAGCGGGCTTCGTGCAGAGGCTTGCCTTGCTCCAGGCACAGGATCATTGCCAGGTCCTCACGATGAGTGAGGACCAGTGCCGCCCACTCCTTCAGGACGGAAGCGCGTTCACGGCTGCTCCAGTCTCGCCACTCCTGAAATGCGGCCGCACTGGATGTAATAGCATCTTCCACGTGTTCCGCAGTGACTTGCGGTACCGAGCCTAGCGTTTCCCCCGTTGCCGGATTCGTGACTGCAATCCTGGGAAGATCCGTGTCATCGACCCATGAGCCGGCGACGTAGGCCGATTGCTGGAAGAGACTTGAGCACTGGAGTTTCATGTGTGATCCCCACGCTGCTTGTTGCACCTTGATGGTGTCCCGGCAATTCGACGGGCGACTTGCCGGAATGTTCCGACGGATCAGCGACTTCGATTCATCGCCCCCCGTCCATCTGCTGCGTTGCTACGTATGGTATCGAAATCCGCCCGAGTCTGGAGGACCGCTCCGCCAGACCCTGCCGCGAGAATGAATCGAGCGCCTGGCCTGACTGGCTTCCTGTCAATCAACCAAATAGCTCCGCGGCATCCTGAGCGACACCAAACAGACGATGATCCCCAATGCCGAAACGTACCAGAAGAAGCTTGATTCGACACCTGCGGCCTTCATCGACAGCGCGGCATATTCTGCCGACCCACCAAAGATGGCATTTGCGATCGCGTAAGGCAGACCGACGCCGAGCGCGCGAACTTCCGCGGGAAACAGTTCCGCCTTCACGATTCCGCTAATCGACGTGTAAAGACTCACGACCGCCAACGCTCCCACGATCAATACGAAGGCCAGAATCGGATCATGTAGCCCTCTGAGCAGCGCGAAGAACGGAACGGTCCCGCAGGCTGCAAGAAGGCCAAACAGCATCATCGAGCGCCGCCTGCCCATGATGTCGGATAACGCGCCAAATGCGGGCTGCATCAGCATGTAGACGATAAGCGCCCCGGTCATTACCGCGCTTGCGGTTTTCGCGGGCATGCCGACCGTGTTCACGAGGTATTTCTGCATGTACGTCGTGAACGTGTAGAAGACGAGTGACCCGCCGGCGGTGAACCCAATGACGGTCAGCAGCGCACGACGATGCGCAACGAGCGCCTTGAGTGAGCCGGCATCCTCACGGTCTCGCGTATGAGCGGTAGTCGTTTCATCGAGCGAGCGGCGCAGGTAGACAGCCACAATCGCGCCGACCGCCCCTAGTCCGAACGGTATCCGCCAGCCCCAGGTGGTCAGCTGCTCGTTCGTAAGCCACCTCTGCAGCAACACTACGACGAAGAGCGCGGCGACCTGTCCACCGATTACCGTCACATATTGGAAAGAAGCAAAGAAGCCGCGCCGGCCCGGTTGCGCAACTTCACTCATGTACGTCGCGCTCGTGCCATACTCGCCGCCGACCGACAGGCCCTGCAAGCAACGCGCGAGCAGCAGCAATGCGGGTGCCGCCGCGCCGATTTGCGCATAGGTAGGCATCACGGCGATCGCGAGAGAGCCGCCGCACATCATCAGAACGGACACCACCATCGCTTTCTTACGGCCGGCCCGGTCCGCGAGACGTCCAAAGAACCAGCCGCCGATAGGCCGCATCAGAAATCCGGCCGCGAAAACTCCGGCGGTGTTGAGGAGTTCGGTCGTGCGATCGCCTGACGGAAAGAACGCGTGGGCAAAATACAGCGAACAGAACGAGTAGACGAAGAAATCGAACCACTCGACAAGATTGCCGGAGGACGCGCTGAGAATGGCGCGGATTCGCCGCCGCGTATCTGCTGACGTAGCCGTCGCGTCGAACGGCAAATAAGGGGTTTTCATCAATGTCTCCTGGATCAGAAGGCCATTGCCGCGGTCTGCCGCCGCTTTATGGACCGTTCCATTGATCAGATATGCGAACTGCTTTACTCCTGCGTTCGCGCATTGTGTTCTACAGTCGACAGCATCGGCTGACACCGCGAGGTCTCTTCAAATGCGGCGAGATTGCCTCGCCTTGAATACACGCCCAGCCACTGGCAGCGCCGCAGCCCGGATTCGTTGCCGCCCGAGTCGCTACTTCAGCACGAACGGATTTCCGTTCGGCGCGCCCGTGTTGATCCACACGCTCTTGGTTTGAAGGTACTCGTTGATTGCATCGATACCATTCTCACGTCCGAGGCCGGAATCCTTGTAACCTCCGAACGGCGACAGATAGCTGACCGCGCGGTACGTGTTGACCCACACGGTGCCCGATTCGATGCGCTCGGACATGCGGAACGCGCGGCCGATGTCGCTCGTCCACACGCCGGCGCCGAGACCGAATCGCACGTCGTTTGCAATTGCAACGGCCTCCTCTTCCGTCTCGAAGCGAATCACCGACAACACCGGGCCAAAGACTTCTTCCTGCGCGATCCGCATGCTGTTGTCGACACCTGTGAAGATGGTCGGCTCCACGAACCATCCGGACCCGCATTCAGGACCTTCAGCGACCTTTCCGCCCAGCGCCAACTCGGCGCCTTCGCCACGCGCGACTTCGATGTACCCGAGGACTTTTTCGAACTGCGGCCGCGTCGTGATGGGGCCGACCTGAGTCTCTACGTGCATGGGGTTACCCATACGCGCGGTCCGTGCGAGATTGACGACACGCTCGACAACTTCGTCGTGGACTTTCGCGTGCACGAGAAGTCTCGAACCGGCGATACATGTCTGACCGGTTGCGGCGAAGATGCCCGACACGGCGCCGTTGACGGCATCATCGAGGTTTGCGTCGTCGAAAATGACGTTCGGCGATTTCCCACCCAACTCCAGACCGACGTGCTTGAAGTCACGAGCGGCGGCCTGGTTGATCTGACGTCCCGTTGAATCAGCGCCGGTGAACGTTATCTTGCGCACCAGAGGATGGGAAACGAGTTCGCTTCCGACCTCTTTGCCGAACCCGGTCACGACGTTGACGACACCCTTCGGGAAACCCGCCTGCTCGAACAGCTCGACGAGTTCGAGCGTCGATGCCGAAGTGAACTCGGACGGCTTGATGACTGCGGTACAACCCGCGGCGAGCGCCGGAGCCAGTTTCCACGCAAGCAGCATCAACGGCGAATTCCACGGCGTGATGATCCCGACCACACCCAGCGGCTCGCGACGGGTGAAGTTGAAGTAGCCCTTCTTGTCCAGCGGGATCACACGGCCCTGAATCTTGTCGGCAAGGCCGCCATAGTAGCGATACCACTGCGGGAGATACTGCGCTTGCGCATGCATTTCCGCATAGAGCTTGCCGTTGTCCCGCACTTCGATTTCCGCAAGGCGTGCTGCGTTCGCGGCGATGAGATCCGCGATTCGGCACAGCAATGCCCCCCGCGCGCTCGCGGACAACTCGCGCCACGCTCCCGTCGAGAAGGCCTGATGCGCGACTTTGACGGCGCGATCCACGTCCGCCTCGTTACCGCGGGCGATCTCGGCCCACGGCTCGCCCGTGAACGGGTTGTCGGTGGCAAACCAGGCGCCGGACTTTGGCTCGCAGCGTGCGCCGTCGATATAGTGGTAGTAGCGTTCCATAGCGGCCTCTCGACGGACGGATTAGAAGGGTTGATAGCCGAGGCTGGCGCGGAAACGGTTCTTGATGAACACGCCATCGCGGGCGGGCAACGCGCGCGGCGGTTCCTCGGTGCCGATATGCACTTGCGCGAACGCCGTGCCGCGACGGCTGTTGACGCGCTCGATCACCTGCGCGACGTCGCGGCCATCCCTGACCTCGAACGAGTCGGCGAGGCCGAACCCCTTCGCGACGGCGACGAGGCTCGTGCCGAGGCTCGAATGACTTTGCTGCATGCCGGTCTCGCCGTAGTGCCCGTTGTCGAGGACGACCACCGTGAGATTTCGCGGTTGCTTCGCGCCGATCGTGCCTAGTGCGCCGACACCCATCAGCGCCTCGCCATCACCGGTCACCACGACGACGGATTTATCCGGTTGAGCGAGAGCCAGACCGAGTCCGAGAGCGGCAGATCCGCCCATCGCGCCCCAGAGGTAGAAGTTCTCGTCGCGCTCGCCTGCGGCGAAGACATCGTAGGACGGCGAACCGAGGCCGGTAACGACGAGAGCCTGTGGCACACCGGCCAGCAGCTCCGCGACGAATTTGCGCCGATCGATCGACGGCGTGTCTTTCACTTGTGTCATCACTTTCTCTCCCACTTCTTGCGGCCAATGAGGCTTTGCGACAGCAGCACAGCAACACGCTCCCCAGCTTCGAACGCGGCATCGAACCCCGCGCTCACGATTTCCTCGACCTCCTCGGGCGTGTTGGCGCGCAGCACGGTAATGCCCATCAGCTCGAGCGCCGCCTGGGTCGTTTTGCCCATCGGGCCCTGCCATGGGTTGAACTCCGCGTACTCTCCCCGCATGGTGACCAGGGTGAAGAACGGGAAGCGGCAGCTGCCCAGCAGCGAGAACATGTTCACGCAATTGCCGACGCCGCTGCTTTGCATCAGCAACACCGCGCGCTTGCCGCCGAGCCATGCGCCGCTCACCACGGCAACACCTTCCTCCTCGGTGGTCAGGACGACGTCCTCGATTTCAGCGTCTTCGCGTGCACGGCGAATCACGTGGGAATGTCCGGCATCGGGCACATAGGCGACCTGTTGCACGCCGCCTGTCTTCAAGACCGAAAAAATGGCTTCCTGCCAGGCCGGCGGATGCCCCACAGCGGTACTCATACTTGCGCTCCTTAACAAAGTGGCGGGGTCATCATAAAATGAGATACGAAGTGGCTACCAATAGACATTCGTGATTCAGAAATCACGAAACGGCATGGCTCGGCTTGGGTTATTTCGCATGGACATCAAACAGTTACGAGCACTGCTCGCCGTGGCCGAGACCGGCAGCGTGACCCGCGCTGCCGGCCTTCTGCATATCGTTCAGCCGGCTGTCTCGCGGCACCTGAAGCTGCTGGAAGAGGATGTGGGTGCGCCACTCTTCGACCGTGGCAGGTACGGGATGGAGCTAACCGAAGCCGGCGACATCCTCGTCGAGTACGCGCGGCGCGCGCTGTTCGAACTCGACCGGGCACGCGCCGAAATAAAGCCAGCCATGGGAACGGTTTCGGGCGTAGCGACGATCGGTCTGCTGCCGAGCACCGCGAACCTGCTCGCCGGTGCACTGATCAGCGCCGCGAAGATGCGCTACCCCGGCATCCGCATCCGCTTGACGGTCGGCTATGCGGGACATCTTCAACAATGGCTGGAATCCGGAGAAGTCGACGCGGCGTTGCTCTACAACCCGAAAGCGCTCCCGGCCATCAATGCGCGCCCGCTGCTGGAAGAGCAGCTTTACGTCGTGGGACCCAACGACTCGTCACTCGAGCCTTCCGTGGCAGTCTCGTTCGCGGAGCTGGCTCAGTGGCCGATGATCCTTCCGAGCGCCCCCCATGGCATTCGAAGCCTGCTCGATCAGGCGTGCCTGGACTCGGGCGTCGAGCTGGACCTCGTGACGGAGACGAACTCGATGGATGTGCAAAAGGCGCTGGTCATGACGGGTCACGGCTTCACGATCCTGCCCGCCATCGCCGTGCGCGACGAGCTGACGCGCGGAGAACTGAAGGCGGCTCCTCTCACGAAGCCCGACTTACGACGGCAGATCGCACTCGCATTGCCCAATACCAGGCGCGTCACCGCACCCGTGCGCTGCGCGACCGAAATTCTCGTGGAAGAAATGAAATCCGCGGTTGAACGAGGGGAGTGGCCAGCGCAGTGGCTTTAGTTTGACGTCACGCTATCGAGGGACGGCCGCTGCAAAGCTTTGCGGGCCGGCACACGACACATCGTGTCGGCGAAGCACCTCGAGGTTTTGGTTGCCTGCCAACGGTCTGCTGATCCCGTCGAGTATTGATGGTGTCTTGCTCCTGCCCGTCAATCGGCGCACGATTCTATTCGGCGAGCGATTCACCTGCGCAACAGCTGAACCTCAGCACACAGAATTTGCGACACCTCCTTGGCCCGACACGCTTCCTGGCAGCGATGACAGCCTGCTCGTCAATTCGATCATTGAAGGGGATCTCCTACCGTGTTCAATATCCTCCTCGTTCCGCTCGACGGCTCGCCGCAGAGTGCCCAAGTCGTCGAACTGGCCGGCCGCGTGGCGGCGCCAGGTACGGCAGTCGTACACCTGCTATGCGTTGTCGACCCATCCTACGCATTGCCCCCTGGTTGCGAGAGCGGTGTCGCGCCAGATGGCCTGACCTATCCGCCCGCACACGCGCAAACATCTTTCGCAAAGTCTGTCCTGGCTGCCGCGGCCAGGCAGCTTGCCGATCGGGATCTCAAGGTGGAACAGCACTTCTGCGCGGGAAATCCGGCCGACGTCGTCATTGAACAAGCCCGGCTGCTGACTGCGGAGGTCATCGTGATGGGACATCACCATTTGTCACGGCTACGCCGCTGGGCCAACCCGTCGACCTCGGGAGAAATCATCGAACGGTCGCGCTGTGCGGTACTGATTGAAACCCGGGACTAGGGCCAGGCTCATGACCCTGGTCAGCCGGCAGCTAATTTCGTTTCCCGCCAAAACTGAATGACGTGGTGAACGCCATCACGCTGCGGACGGGCCCGATGACCGGATGGCAATCCGCCGGTGGTGGACTGCCAGCGCTGCCTCGCCGCCGCTCGTGGCGTGAAAGAGTCCAAGCTGCTCGAACTCCTCTTCCTGCAGCGGCGTAATGGCGATATCCGTGTAGGCGTAACGGTCCGCCGCCTTCATGACTTCCCTGAGGGTAGCCTCTGTCCTGAGGTAGAAGCGCAGATATTTCGTCAACTTGACAGCGGTCTCGCTCCAGTAGCGCGGATAGAAGCGAAGCCGAGATTCGACCGGTAGCCCCCAACGGCGGTCACGGCGGTGTTTCATTCGCAAGGCTCCCCCTTCGAGCGGATGCACACCCTCGTGTTCAATCATCAGTCTGAACCAGGCGATGGTGCGCATGATCGTCTTCGGTCGGCCGTTCGGGATCTGCGCTGCCCGCTTGACGATCGTGCGGATGTGCTCGTACGAGTAAAACGCGCTCCACGCGCACCGATACGCTTCTTCCCATTCAGCGTCCGACATTTTCGAGTGGTGCGTGACCCGGTGGTTGGTGTCGTATTTGTTGATGTCCGGGTCCATCCATTCACCGTTCCTCACCATCGTCTGATGATCCTCGGAGCCAGGAAGCGGGGTGAGCATGAAGAATTCGAGAATGTCGATTGGCAATTCGCGCTTGATGATCTCGATGTCGCGCAGGATCGATTCTTTCGTGTCTGCCGGGAATCCGATGATATAGCCAGCGTAGGTGATCGCACCGTGGGTGCGCCACTTCTGCAGCATCGCGCGGTATTCGGTGATCTTGTTCTGCCGCTTCCTGGCCGCGATCAGATTCTCGGGATTGATATTCTCAAGCCCGATGAACACGCGACGTACACCCGCACGCGTTGCCTTCTCGATGAAGTTTGGAATCTTGTGACAGAGCGTGTCGACCTGGATCGTGAAGCCGCAGTGAATGCCTTGCTTTTCCCGAAGTTCGATGACGCGGTCGAGAAGGATTTCCCAGTCGTGATTGCGGGCGAAGTTATCGTCCGTGATGAAGAACCGGTCGATACCCTGTTTTGCGTTCTCGCGGATGATGTGTTCGAGATCGTCAGGGGTACGAAAGCGACTCTTGTGCCCCTGCACGTTGATGATGGTACAAAACGAGCACTGATACGGGCACCCACGACCGAGGTCGACCGACGTATAGGTACCTGCCGTGCGTTCGATATGCTTGCGCGGCAAGAAGGGCTGGGGAGCACCTTCGAGCGAAGGTAACGTGTCCATGAAGTTATACAAGGGCTTCATGGCACCATTCCACGCGTCGAGAAGGACCTCATCAAAACGCCGTTCCTCGGCCTCCCCAGCGAAGAGCGCCACACCCATTGCTTGCGCTTCCGTAAGCTCGGCGGGCATCTCGGGCAGCATGGAGATGCAGCCGGAAACGTGGAAGCCACCGATCGCAACCGGCAAGCCTGCGGCACGGAACTGGCGGGCGAGGTCGAGTGCGCGCGGGTACTGGTTCGACTGGACACCGACCAGACCAATCATCGATCTCCCGCCCTTTGCCTTCAGGTCACGAATGATGCGCTCTGGCCGCACGCGCTGGTTGGTTTCGTCGCATGTTTCGATTTCGAAATGCACGCCGGGGCCCAACAGGTTTCGCTTTCGCGCGTCGTCAGCGAGCGCATACATACAGGCGAGGGTATTGGAAGGCATGACCGAGCGGAGCCACTGGATCGGGTAGCCATCGTCGTCGTAGTGGGTCGGCTTGATGAGGACGAAAGAGAATCGGGAACCGTCAGAAATCGAGTAGATCGTGTCCATGGTCTGCTCTGTCGCCCTGTCTGGAAGTCACAAAACCGTGAAGGAAGTCCGTCTTCCGAAATTGAAGATGGATCGTGAGCTGGCATGCAGTACAACAACGCGCATCCTACCCGCCTGGGCTCCTGCTGTGTTGACAATTCAATTCCGCAGGCACCAGGTTTCCGGGATTGGGATCCCGCTGGTGGCAACTCAGGATCAGCTGGCTCCTTCTCGTTAGAATGGGCAAAAGCGAAAGGACGCAGCGCTTGCATGCGATCCTCGAACAGCTTGAGACGCAGCACCTTGCCGGAGTTCGGCCGGTCTTAGCTCTTTACTGGCCCGTACCATTACGTGCCTGTGCGATTGCCGCGTCGCGCTCCTTCGCTGCTGCCGCTTTCTTGCTATCAAAAACCTTCTTCGCAGCAGCAACCTTTCGATCGTATGCTTTGTTGGCAGCATCGATTTGCATATGCATCTGCACGATCGGATCAGTGCTTCCGCTCGGTGCGGCAGTACCCTGTGCCCAGCCGGTCGAGGAAACCGCTGCCGCAGAGATCATTGCAATTCGGATAATCTTCTTCACGATACTCTCCTGTCTTGAAGCAGCTTCCTGACTTCGATCTGTCCAATGCCCGCTCAAGGCCGAACCATCGACCACGAGCTGTCCGGATCAAACTTTGCGAGCGTCCGCGCAATACGGGCGCCCTGCGGTCCCAGATCCTTCTCGTAAATTTGGCCGTCCTGATTGACCATGAAGCTCATCACGCCCGTGGAAGCATAGTCGACGGGCCACGCGACCAGCGCATAGCCGTTCTGTAGCACACCGTCCTGCAGATAGCTCCGCGCGCCGCCTTTGGCATGAGGGCCCTGTGCTGTCAGGATCTTGTAGTGATACCCGTGATAACCATCCCTGGCGATCTCGTTTGATTGCGACATGACCGCCGCGAGCGGCCCCAGCGGACTTGGTTGCTCGCCGGGCTTTGGTGACCAGTACAAGCCGTCCCGTTGCCCCGGGCTACTCACGAAGCGCTGCGCGTAGTGACTCATCTGCTGGTGATACTCCTGCTGCGCATCGAGATAGGCCAGCGAGGTCAGCATGGCCGCACGCTCGTTGTGTCCGACCCGGCGCGTCAGAATTTCCTGGCGGCCGGCTCGCGGGTCGAAACGCCAGCCTTTGTCAGTCTTGATGATCGGGATCGGCAACAGCCAGCCGCTTTCACCAACCGCCAGGTGCGCCACCTGATGCCCGCCTTCCTGTTTGGAATCGCTGACGATCTCGTGCTTCTGCGACCACGCGGCGAGGAAGTCGTAAAGGTCGCCCCTGTCGACGCTTTTCGCCGAAATGAAGCGCTGGTAGTCACTGCCTAACACGTGCCGCAACGCTTGCGGATCGTTACTCGAAAGCGCATCGACAAACGCACTGGCCGTGGCCTCCGGCGTAGGGTAGACAGCCTGCGCCTGAGCGCCCGACGCGCTGGCAAGCAGGACGAGAGCCGCACCCAGTTGACCTATGAGGAGCTTCCGACTGTGCCCCGTAACGGCGCCCGCGCACTTGTTGCGAGGTATGGTGTTGCAGTTCATCAGGCACTCTCCTCGATTTCCACTTCTACCGGCGAAAACGACCGCCTCCGAACCCGCCTCCGCCAAACCGGTCCCCGCCCCCGAATCCTCCGCCACCAAAGCGGTCGCCACCGCCGAACCGGTCGTCGCCGCCGCCAAACCGGTCGTCACCGCCAAATCCGCCCCCACCAGATCGGTCATCGCTGAAGTTGTGGCTCGCAAATTCATCGTGGCTCGTCTGGCCTCGCTGCATGTCCTGACGTTCCGCGTCGCCATCGCCCGCGCCGCGCAAGGCACTATCGCGATTGGCATAGTCAGCGCTGTTATGCAAATCTCCACTGCCGCCGGACTGGTGCATGTCCTGAAAGCGCTGATTGGCCGAGCCACCGAGATTTTGGCCGGTCCGCTGGTCCAGCGTCTGCATGGCCTGCTCCCGTGAGCCGTCGTACCCGCGGAAGGCATTGTGATCCGCACTGTTAAAACTGGACGTGTGTTGGTCGAACGAAGCGTTGCGGTTCCAGTTCGTCGTGGTACTCGTCGCATTGATCCGGTGGTTGACGTTGAGATTGTTGAAGTTGTTGACGTTCACGTTGACGCTGTGATTCCCCCAGTCGAACCCGCCCCATAGCGCGCTGGTGACCGCAACGCCGGCACCGAACGCGAGGCCGGCGGCAAAGCCGTTCGCGACCGCATATCCGGGCGGCGGCGGCAGGTACACGGGTGGATACGCGGGATAGAGCCAGGGTCCGTAGACATAGGTGGGGTTATAGGCTGGCACATAGACCACCTGCGGGTTCGCCGGCTGGATCTGGATGGTATTCTGCGCGACGATCACGTGCTGCTGGTCATTCGACTTCAGGTTCCCAGCCTGCTGCGCCTGCTTGCGCAACCGTTGCACGGAGTCCATCACATCGCCGGACTGTGCGAGAAATGCATCGCCGAGCTGGCTTACCCAGTCCGGCTTCGATGCCATGGTCGCCAGCACCTGTGGAAACGCGACGAGCGACTGCACGCTCGGGTCCCACGGTTGCGACGCGACTGCCTTCACGGCGACATCGCCCTGCATTTTGGAGTTCGCCTTCGACCACGCTGCCGCTTCCTGCACTTGCTGTGGAAAGGTCGCCGCCATCAGCACCTGCGCGAGCAGTGCGTCGGGATAGAGTGCAATCGGCGCGGTCAGTGAATCGAGTTGCTGGTTTGTCAGCTTCACCGCCCCCTGAGCCCAGACTGGGTATGCGGGCGTGATAGTCAGCATTGCCACACTCGTGGCAAATACGGCGCAAACCACCAAGCCGTGTCGTATGTATCGCCATAACCGGTTCACGATCGGACCCTCCAGCTTTCACCAAATTGTTCGATACCGGGATTCTGCGCGGCACTCACGTCAGAACCGTACGCGCACGCCTGCAAACGGGCCGGCGGTTCTGATGTTGTAGTAAAAGGAGGACGTGTTGTAGTCCTGCGCGAGAATGCGGTAGCCCCCGCTTAGATCGACGTTCTTCGTCATGTTCCAGAACAGCACACCCACCAGTTGCCACGAGTATCGGGTGCCGCCCGTGCCGGCATCGGCATAGCCCATGACCGACCATGTGTCGGTGAAACGATATGTCGCGCGTACCCCGACCAGCCCGTCGACCCAGTTGACTCCCTTACTCCGCTCGTCGCCTGCCGGCAATATGGCGCTCGGTGAGAACGACAGGCTCGCGTTGAGGTTGGTATATCGCAATCCGGCCAGCACATCGACCGGCACGCGGTCACTCTGCAGAACCCGATAGGCGCCTGCGACCTCGACCACGCCGTTGTCGAGTTTTCCTCGTGCCGTGCCCAGTTCCCCACCCAGAATCGGATCGGAGGTTTTGGAGACGCTGACGTAAAACCCGTCCACGATGATTCCCCAGCGACCCTTGCGTGCCTCGAAGGTACCCATCACGCCAAAGTCGAGATTTCTCCAGATGTTCGAGAAGCTCGCATCCACGTTCTGGGCCGGAATGGTCTGGCCGATCCGCACACTTCCGCTCTGGCCGGCCATCCAGAGATAGGGTGTGATGGAAAACTGCCACCCGTCCTGGGTCTGCGCGGTCGACGGCTGCTGTGCTTCGCCCGACGAAGCGCACGCGAGCAGGACGACGCCCGTCGCACACTCCCGGTTCAGTCTCCGCCAATTTCGTCGCATTTGATCATCTCACCGAGGACCGCTTTCCATTCGGTCGACGCCTCACATTGCATCCAGTGCAGCGCGCCTGTTTTGAGCATCGATGCAAGGGACGCCTTTCGCCTCTTATCCCCTTCATTAAACGCGTCGTCGGGAACCGGACTCAATTCCGAACGGCCGATCTGCGCAGACTGCGAAACGATCGGATAAAGATTGCTTCCCTGCGCAAGGCGGCGTGCGGCGATTACGTGTGACGAAAGCGGCAAACATAAGGCTGTCGAAACTCAGTTGCGCTTCTGCAATTGCCACTCGCCCTGCCCCTGCCGGCAATAAAGTGGACGCAGGAGCATTTCCTGCCCTTTTGCTTCAAGCTTCACTAAAACCGTTCTGCATGTCTGCTGGCCTTGCGGATGGGTGGCCTCGGGTGTCAGGACTGCGGCGACCGGCACACCGTTTCTTGGTCCCGACTTCCAGTTGCTGGCCTGACCGTCAGGCTTCGTGTTGAGCACGTCGTCGATCGTATGCTCGATCGAAGTCAGATCGCTCTGTGTCACGTACGCCATTGGCGTATCGTGCAGGAAGGCCAGATTTGCGGCCCGCAAGGCATCGTTCATGCCGAACAGTCCCACGAGC
Organism: Paraburkholderia sp. UYCP14C; assembly: GCF_004197395.1. Taxonomy (GTDB): domain Bacteria; phylum Pseudomonadota; class Gammaproteobacteria; order Burkholderiales; family Burkholderiaceae; genus Paraburkholderia. The sequence continues at coordinate 123,904 of NZ_SELS01000021.1, forward strand.
GCAATCACGACGAATCTCACGATCGCAAATCGTTCACTACCTTTCTGTGGCATCGGTCGTCCCCTGCTTCCCGGTCCGTGACAGGTCATCGCTTTCGCTCCGAATCAAAGTTCAACGAAGACGTTCTGGTGGGCGAGTGTCTTCTTTGTTCTCGACTCGTGAATCAGTGCCCCTTGCTCCCACCTGCCTCCTCCAGTTGCCGTAACACCGCATCCAGATTGAATGCGGCCGGCTTCTGGCGTGGCGGGAATTTCGTGAACTCTTCAATTTGCCCCGCGACGACCGCCTGCATCGCGTATAGCAGATAGGCGTGTGAAATCACCCAGTCCCAGTACGTGTTCGAGTTCTCGTCTGCACGCTCGAAAGGATCACGCCTAAGATTGAACATCTTGGGTATGCGCAAAGGGACAAACGGTTCGGCCCAGCATTGCAGCTTTGTGGCCCGCTGCTCCTGCAGCACCATTTTCCAGTCCTTCATCCGGACCGCCAGAATATCCCCGTCGTCACTGATGTAGAAGAAGAACTGCCGAGGGGACTCGCTCACCTCGCCGCAGAGATAGGGGAGCAAGTTGAAACCATCGAGGTGTACCTTGAAAGTCTTGCTTCCCGCCTGATGCCCCTGGATAAGCTTTTCCTTGATATCCGGCGCGCCCGCCGCGGCCAGCAGCGTGACCATCCAGTCCTGATGGCCGACGATTCCATTGAGCACCGTGCCCGCGTGGATCTTTCCGGGCCATCGGACAAACGCGGGTACGCGCCAGCCCCCTTCCCAATTGGTGTTCTTTTCCGACCGGAACGGCGTGATGCCGGCATCGGGCCAACTGTTGTAATGCGGTCCGTTGTCCGTCGAATACATGACGATCGTATCTTCGGCGATGCCCAGTTCATCGAGCTTTCCGAGCATTCTGCCGACATTCTCGTCGTGGGCAACCATCACATCGTTATAGTCGCCCTGTCCGCTCTTGCCCTTGTGCTTTTCCGCGCAATGCGTCCTGAAGTGCATCGCGGTCGTGTTGTACCACATGAAAAACGGCTTGCCTTCCTTATGAGCCTTGTCGATGAACGTCAAAGCATGCTCGGTCGTTTCTTCGTCGATCGTTTCCATGCGCTTCTTCGTCAGCGCGCCGGTGTCCTCGATCGTCTGGCCGCCCTTGCCGTCGGAGAAGCAATGCAGCACACCGCGTGGCCCGAAGCGCTTCTTGAATTCAGGCATTTTGGGGTAGTCCGGGTCTTCAGGCTCTTCTTCCGCATTCAGGTGATACAGGTTTCCAAAGAACTCATCGAAGCCGTGCATGGTCGGCAGGAATTTGTCCTTGTCACCCAGATGGTTCTTGCCGAACTGCCCGGTCGCGTAGCCTAGCGGCTTGAGCAATTCGGCGATCGTCGGATCCTCATCCATCAGTCCAATATCGGCGCCCGGCATGCCAACCTTGGTCAAGCCGGTGCGGATCGGATTCTGGCCGGTGATGAAAGCGGCCCGCCCCGCCGTGCAACTCTGCTGGCCGTAGTAATCCGTAAAGGCCGCGCCCTCGTTGGCAATCCGGTCGATGTTCGGGGTCCGGTAGCCCATCTGTCCACGGCTGTTGAAGCTGATGTTCCACCAGCCGATGTCGTCTCCCCAGAGAATCAGGATATTGGGTTGCTTTGTAGCCATGATGCTTCCTTTCCTTTTAGAAGGAGCCAGGTCACCCATGCGACCCTGGCCAGATGACGGCATCGACTGCGGGCGATCCCCACCAGTTCGTCATTCACCTACTTCAATGCTTCGAGCGGAGTGGGAGCAATCGCAGTGAATCTGCACAGGTGTAAAGCCATACCGTCACAAGCGGTGCCGCTCGCGCGGCACACCGCCCTCGAACCGGCTGGCCGGTGCATTGTTTCCATGACAGAAACGAAACTTCTGGCCTTTTCCACACGGACAGGGCGCATACGGACCACGACGTTTATCCTCGGCCATCGTCATCGCCATCACTTCAGAGGGAGCGTGGCCACTTTGCAGGAGCTTCGCCATCGTCTGCATGGCCGGGCGTGCGCGATGAAAGAACAATTCGAGCCCGGCACACAGATAGTTGTGTCCCGGCTCACCATCGCGCGACAGCGCGAAGCGGTCCTTCGGACAACCGCCATTGCATAGCGCCCTTACCTGGCATTCCCGGCATTGGGCCGTCAGCGACTCGCGCTTGTCGAGCCCGAAGCGGCGCTGTTCGGGCGACGCCATGAGATCGAGCATGTGCGTGTCGTGAATGTTGCCCAGGCGGTATCCGGGCTCGACGAAGTGATCGCAGGAATACAGATCGCCGTTGTACTCGAGTGCGGGACCGAAGCCGCAGGTGGGCGCGTGTATGCACAAAAGATGGCGGCCAAACAGCGCTTCCAGCGTCACATCGAATATCTGCACGAAAACGCGACCTACATCGTGACGTATCCACTCCTCGAATATGTCCAGAAGAAATTGACCGTACTGTCTCGAGCCGACTGATCGATTGGTAACCCGGTTGCCAGTCTGCGTGTACAGGACGCGTTTGCGACCCGACTGGGCCCTCCAGCCGAGATTAGCCAGATCGATCGTCTGTTCCGTGGCACGCTCCACGATCGGGATGAACTGCACCCACTTCGCCTTGAGCTCGTCACGGAAAAAGCGGTAAACCGCACGGCCGTCATTTTCGTTGGCCGCATTGACCGTACACAGGATGTTGAATTCAACCTTGTGCTGTTGAAGCAGTTTCCACCCGCGCATCACCAGATCGAACGTGCCATGTCCATTCCGATCGACGCGGTAGACATCGTGCAGCTCACGCGGTCCATCGACACTCAGGCCGACAAGAAAATCGCGTTCCCGGAAGAAACTGCACCATTCGTCGTCGAGAAGGATGCCGTTGGTCTGAAACGTGTGCTTCACAATCTGTCCGGGCTTGCGGTACTTATCGACCAGCGAAACGGCTTGGCGAAAGAAATCGAGTCGCATCAGAGTCGGCTCTCCGCCCTGCCACGCAACTGTCACATGAGGTGTGCGATGCGACTCCAGCAGCTGGCGAATGTAAGTCTCGAGCGTCGCTTCGGACATCCGGTGATGACCATCCGGATAGAGTGTGTCCTTGGAAAGGAAAAAACAGTATTGGCAGTCGATGTTGCAGGTAGAGCCACTGGCTTTCGCCAGAAGATGAAAACACGGTGGCGCATCCTGCGGGAGATTAGCACCGGGTGTCCCATCGGTACGCCTGATTGTTTGCGGTTCTGACGGCAGCTTCGAATCTGTCACGTCGCTCTCCAGGCGGATGCTGGAAAATTCCGGAGGTTGCCTTGGACAAGGTCGGCTTTCCAACACCACCTACCAACAGGTTTCTGATCGAGGCGGGGCCAAACATGGATCGCTCCTCGAAGAGGTATTCACGACGTCGACCCTGCTGGTTGTTATAGCATATGGCATCCGGGCAAGCCCAATTTCTTTAAGGCCCTCGTTATGTTGGAGGATGCCGGGCCCGGCATGTAGCGGCACCGGTCCGGTTGGTCCGGTCGCAGCGAAATGAGAATTTCCGTCGTCCCGCCAACTTTGGCTTTCCGAACGTCTCCATCACCAGAAAAGCACTCGCTGTAGGCGCGGGGTTGCACTAGACTACAAGCGACGCCGATACGACGGTTCCGTCCGGCGGACCGAATGCGTCGTTCTCCTCTCCTTTCTGTCTTGATCGGTTAGCAATCGTTCGAGTACTTCTCAAGTGTGGCCGCATAAACCTGGTCGCGTATTTCGTCTTCACCGTAGACGGCCCGTCGGCCGCTCGGGCGATTTCTCCTTCTGGTTCTGGGCGGCGCAGCGATTGGGAGACTGACTTGGAAACCGCACAGGCACGTTCAGCGAACGAACTCGCGCTGGACCGCACGGATCTCGCAGCCAGGCGCACGCTGATGGCCGCCGATCGCTCGCTGATGGCGTGGATTCGAACCGCTCTCTCGATGATCAGCTTCGGTTTCACGATCTACAAGATTCTGGAAAGCGTCCAGGAAGCAGGCGTTCACACCTCCCATCCGCATAGCCCGGTGCGTGTGGGACTGTTTCTCACCGGCATGGGAACCGCTTCGATGGTGCTGGGCACCATCGAGTATTGGAGGACGCTGGTTGACATCAATCAGCATCGCCATTTCAGCATCTGGCGACCTACATTTGTCATCGCGCTGATCATGGCTGTCATGGGGTCGTTTGCTTTTCTCAGCATCGTTTTCCGGCTGCTTTGAAGCATTGAACAAGCCAGCCTGATGGTTTTTAAGTCGGGTACGAAATGCTCGCTCAGGCAGTGCCAACCAGTTCGATGGATGAACGAAAGCTGGTTCTAATGCCGCGCCATGACGACTGGAGGGCGACATGCATGTCTATATCCACGACTACTTTATGCGCGTGCTCTATGTGATGACGGATCGGGTGACCGGGCCGTTCAGGTTTCGTCTCGTGCTTCAGCCGACCATGGCGATCGTGCTGGCGGTTTTGTCCGGGTTGAGAGATGCGAAACTCGGCAAGCCGCCGTATTTCTGGGCACTGATGACAGACCCGGGCCATCGGATGGACATGGCCCGCGACGGGTGGAGAAGTGTGGGAAGAGTGTTCATCCTCGCGATGATTCTCGACGTCGTATTCCAGATCATCGTGATTCACAAGGTGTATCCGGGAGGCGTGGTTTTCGTGGCGTTCGTTCTCGCGATCGTGCCCTATCTTGTCCTGCGCGGCCTCGTCACTCGCATTGCTTCCCATCTCCTGCACAAATCTGATTCAGTGGAAAGCCATCGCTGATGGCCGTTCCCAATGTCGGTCCTGCAAAGAGCCGCCGACCTAAGCTTCATGCCGGCGCCTGCGCCCGTGCGATCGACGGATTCAGGCGTGTTTGCGAACCATTCATCTGACAACAGGCGAAACGCAATGAACCCACGGACCAAGGCACCCACTTCGAAGGCTCCCGTAGATTGGGGCAGATTCGCCAACAGGATTCTCGTCTTGCAGGGGGGCGGCGCGCTGGGAGCGTATCAGGCAGGCGTCTACCAAGGGCTGGCCGAGGCGGGACTGGAACCCAACTGGATCTCGGGGGTGTCTATCGGGGCAATCAACGCGTCACTGATCGCAGGTAATCCTGCGGAACAGAGAGTGAGGAAGCTCCGCGAGTTCTGGGAGCGTTCCTCGTCAATCGCGTCGTTCGTCCCGCCTGCATCACTGGATCCGATGCGGCCATTCTTCAATGCGATGGGCGCCGCGTCCGCGGTGATGATGGGCGTTCCGGGCTTCTTCTCGCCACGCATACCGCCGCCGTTCATGGCGCCTGAAGGCAGCCTCGGCGCCATCAGCTTTTACGACACGCAACCGCTCAAAGCCACACTCGAGGAGTTGGTCGACTTCGATCTGATCAATAGCAAGCGTGTGCGCCTTTCATTAGGCGCCGTCAATGTATGCACAGGCGATTCCGTGTACTTCGACAGTATGAAGACCCGAATTGCTCCGGAACACGTTATGGCAAGCGGAGCGTTGCCACCGGGCTTCCCGCCCGTGAACATTGACGGCCAATGGTATTGGGACGGCGGAATCTCCTCCAACACGCCCCTGTGGTACGTGGTCGACGAGGCTTATCGGGAAAGCGGCGTCGTCGTCCAGGTCGACGTCTTCAGCGGCACCGGCCGGCTGCCTGAAAACCTGCGCCAGGTCCAGGAGCGCTTAAAGGACCTTCAGTATGCAAGCAAGATGCGCTTTAGCGGAGCACGCCTGAAGGAGCAGGAGGAACTGCGTGCATCGCTGCGCCGCATGCTCGACAAGATTCCGCCCGAACTCCAGTCGGATCCTGACGTGCAGCGGCTAACGGCGATAAGTACGCGGGGCGAGGTCGCCCTCGTGCACTTTACCAACCATCACAACACGCGATCTTCGGACTTCAAGGACTACGAGTTTTCGCGGGCAACCGTAAACGAACTCTGGGAAGGCGGGCTCGGTGACGTGCGCAGCGCGATCGAGCGTCAGGCGTGGCGTCACGCCGTGGAACTCGCTCACGACATCAAGGTAATCGATCTCACTCCACAGTGCCAGGAGAACACACCATGACCGAATCGGAAGTGCTGGAGCGTGCTTTCGCGATGCCGCTCACCAGCCCCGCGTTTCCGCCGGGCCCCTATCGCTTTGTCGATCGGGAGTTCCTCATTGTCACCTATCGCACCGATCCGGAGGTGCTCGCCGAAATGATTCCCGCCCCGCTGGAGATGACCGATCCGATCGTGAAGTTCGAGTTCATCAGAATGCCCAATTCGACCGGCTTCGGCGATTACACGGAAAGCGGCCAGGTCATCCCGGTGCGGTTCCAGGGGCAGGTCGGTGGCTACGTCCATGCGATGTATCTGGACGACATGTCGCCCATTGCCGGTGGCCGGGAAATCTGGGGCTTTCCCAAGAAACTCGCGTCGCCGGTACTTTGCGTCGAAAAGGATACGATTCGCGGGGTTTTGCGTTACGGTCAAATCCCAATCGCGGTTGCCACGATGGGATATAAGCATCGTGCGCTGCCGCATGACAACATTCTCGCCTCGCTGTCCGCGCCAAATTACCTGCTCAAGATCATTCCTCATGTGGATGGACGGGTTCGAATCTGTGAACTGGTCCGCTACTTCTGCGAAGACATCACGATCAAAGGTGCGTGGCAGGGACCCGCCGCGATTGAGCTGTTCCACCACGCGCTCGCACCGGTTGCTGCGCTGCCGGTGCGCGAAGTGATCTCCGGCGTGCACATCGTGACCGATCTGACACTGGGTCTGGGAACGGTGGTCCATGACTATCTCGCCCGATAGGCGCCCCAGCGTTATTTGATCGAGGAGAGCAACATGCATCGCAGCGCTATCTGTGCCCTTCTTCTTGGTTCCGCTCTCGCCGTGACGGCCTTCGCTCAGGCACCGACGAAAGCGAATCCCATGAAAATGAAATGTGAGGACTTCCTCGCAGTGGGCGAAGTCTACCGGCCAGCCCTGGTCTACTGGGTGGCAGGCGTCGACAAGGTCGGCATTACGGAAACCGACACGATGGTCGAAGACACCGCGACGCCCGTCGCCGCGGTGGTCGCCGAATGTCAGAAAGACCCCAAGGCATCGTTCCACGAGAAGGTACGGAAGATGTATAAGAGTGGCCAGATCAAACTCTTCGATCATCATTGAATGACCGGCTTCCCCGCTGGAGCATCGACCGTTTGGGACATGCGGTGAGTCGTGGTTGCCGACCGACGGGCTACTTCGTTGAACGCGATCGGTGCCCAGCTTGCGTTGCCGTGCGACGGCGCCGCATGCTCCTTTCGCAACGGAATCCCTCACTTCACGCAGGGCGACATGAGCGGCGAACAATCTGAAGAAAAGCTTAACGGACTGTGCGCGTTGTCCGTCGTTTCCCTGATCACCGGTATGGCTTGCGGCGCGTTGGGCGCGCTTTTTCGCCTCTGCCTGGAACAGGCCGACAGATTGCGCAATCTCTTTCTCGCGTGGGCGCACACACAACACGCTGCCGGCATCGTTTTCGTGGTCGTGGGCGCCTCAGCCGCCACCGCGCTTGCGGCCTGGCTCGTCAGGCGCTTTGCGCCCGATGCGGGCGGCAGCGGTATCCCCCACGTTGAAGCCGTTCTGAATCGCGAACTTCCCGCCGGGGCCCTGATACTTGTGCCCGTGAAATTCATTGGAGGCGTGCTCGCCATTGGCGCGGGCCTGGCATTGGGCCGCGAAGGTCCAACCGTCCAGATGGGCGCCTCGATCGCGCATTGGCTCGGAGTGCGTTTTCGCCGCAACGAATCCGACTGCGCGGTCCTGTTTGCGGCGGGGGCCGGCGCCGGACTTGCCACCGCGTTCAACGCGCCGATCGCCGGCTCCGTATTCGTGCTAGAGGAACTGATGCGTCGATTCGAAACGCGCGTGGCCGCCGCCGCGCTGGGCGCATCGGCCGGCGCCATCGCCATTGCGCGTGTCATACATGGCGACGCCCCGGACTTCAAATTAGCGAGCCTGGCGTACCCAGCCTTTGGTACCGTGCCGGCTCATCTGATTCTTGGCCTGGTTGTCGGGATCGTTGGCGTTGCCTATTGCAAGGCAATACTCTGGGCGCTCGCCGCATCAGATAGGCTCGCGCGCTGGCCGGTCGAGGCGGTCGCCGCAATTGTCGGTGGCGTGATCGGTCTTCTGGCGTGGTACCAACCGGATCTGGTCGGCGGCGGCGACCCGATCACACAGCGAGCGCTCACGGGAGTCGGCACAATATCCGCCATCGCGCCGGTCTTTCTGGTCCGCTTTGCTCTGGGTCCCATCTCATACGCAGCGGGCACGCCCGGCGGACTGTTCGCGCCGATGCTGGTACTCGGCGCACAGTTGGGACTTGTCTTCGGCATCGTGGTTGGCCACGTGCTTCCTGCACTCCCGATCGATCCGGTCACATTCGCGGTCGTTGCCATGGCCGGCTTTTTTGCGGCGGTCGTGCGCGCGCCGGTTACCGGCATTGTCATGGTGACCGAAATGACAGGGAGCTTTACCCTTCTACTGCCGATGCTCACGACGTGCTTCGTGGCGATGATCGTGCCGATGATGCTGGGCTGTGCGCCAATCTACGACTCGCTGGGGGCGCGCTCCCGCAGGCAACATGCAAGGAACCGGCGGAACGGATCACGATAGTTTTGCAAAGGCTGCGGATGGAACGCTTCCGCCAACTTTGCCTCTTCAGCGAGCGAATCCGGTTATTCCGTCCGCTGCGCGACCCAATCCCTGAACGTTGAATGAAAGCCGGTACAGCGCGGCCGTCACGGTGGGAGTCAAACCTCGCAAGACTTCGACATCAAGAGCGCAAGTGCGTGTAAATTCAGATCCAGTGGTTTTCCGACCCGCCACAGCGTCTTCGAATCGGTCGCCATCGAATTAAGTCCTACAGGCGTACAGGAGCCGGAATGAACACGAAGCACAGCAAAAAAGTACATCTTGAAGCCGCGGCGTCACATCACGAGCATGCGGCGCGATATCACCATCAGGCGTCGCGGCATTTCGAGGCCGGTCGAGACTACGCCCACGCTGCACACGAGGCGATGATGGCCCATGGCCACACGTTGCACGCGATCGATGAGGCACACGACGCAGGTGCACACAGCACCAATACGCCGCCGATAACGCCTGCATCGACCGGCTCTGCGTCAATCAGCGCAAACGCGGCAAAGCTTCACGCAACGGCAGCGGAGCTTCACGAGCAAGCGGCGCAACATATGCGCCACGCCGTCAAGCTCTTCGATCAGGACCGTAGTGTAGTGGCCCACGACGCGCAGCTAGCGCTCTCCCTTGCAGTGCGCGCTTTGGCCCATGGCAACGAAGCAGCCAGATTGTTCGTCAAGCTCGTGCCCGTCGAGCCTTCGTGAGTCATGTTGTATGAATTCAAAACAGGGACATCGTGTCTCGCAGAGCACTCGAGAGTAGAGCAGCTCCGTTGAGGTCGATGATTGAGCGTACCGAAAGCTGAACCGGTACTTTCACGGCACCGCATACCATAAGGTCGCGGTGCGGATCTACGGTAAAAGGCTGACCGCAAAGATCCGCACCGCGGGCACAACTGAATCCGGCGTTCTACGCGGGACTATGCCTTCCGGTCCAGCCAGTCTGCCGCAATGGACTTCGCATGTGCGACGGCCTCGTGTGCGTTGAGGAATACACCGAGCTGCTCCCAACGCTCTTCGGCCGCGTAAGTCCCCCTCGTACCGAGTGCTCTTTGTACGCGCAGATGCGCCGTGTACCTGCCGTCTTCCAGTGGCCGAGCGGTTGCAATCACCTTGTGCGGGAGGTCAGATCTCTCCGGCTGAACCAACTCGACAGGACCGCCCGGAACGCCGATATCCTTCAACTCGTTCCTCGCTTTGCAGTCTGGGCAGTAGAAGCACCACCCTTCGTCCTCGCGATTGGTTCTGACCTGGCCGCGGGCCAGCACGGCGCGACATTCAACGTTTTCGCAGATGAACGGCATACCAGTCTCCGAAGTTGTTTGCGAGGAATCCTAGCATGACCATCAACGGCCGGCCATCGGCATTATTGCCATGCCTGTTCCGCGCCGCCGACCCTCAGATCAGCGTGCTGAAGCCTTGCTGAAAGGAGAGGAGATCATGGGCACAGCAGACAGACGCGACGCGGTCAACTAGTGCAGAATCTTGGCCAGAAAGTCCTTCGCACGGTCCGACTTCGGATTCTCGAAGAACGCATCCTTTGCGTCGTCTTCTACGATGCGCCCATGGTCCATGAAGATCACACGATTTGCGACCTTCTTCGCAAATCCCATTTCGTGCGTGACGCACATCATCGTCATCCCGTCCTGCGCGAGTTCGACCATCACGTCGAGTACTTCGTTGATCATTTCCGGGTCGAGTGCGGAAGTCGGTTCGTCAAACAGCATGGCGATCGGATCCATCGACAAAGCACGTGCAATCGCAACCCGTTGTTGCTGTCCGCCCGACAGCTGGGAAGGATATTTGTCGGAATGGGTTCGCAGGCCGACCCGATCCAGCAGCTTCAGACCTTTCACGGTTGCCTCGTCTTTCGAACGGCCCAACACTTTGATCTGCGCAAGGCTCAAGTTGTCGACGATCGACATATGCGGAAACAACTCGAAGTGCTGGAACACCATCCCAACCTTTGAGCGCAATTTAGACAGATTAGTCTTTGGATCGCCAACCGAATCACCATTGATCGTGATCCCGCCTTGCTGGAATGGCTCGAGGCCATTAACGGTCTTGATCAGCGTGGATTTCCCGGAACCCGATGGACCGCAGACGACCACCACCTCGCCTTTCCTGATATCGGTGGTGCAGTCGGTCAATACCTTGAATTGACCGTACCACTTCGAAACATTGCTGATAGAAATCATAAAGACACCTGCTTCTGGAAACGTTAGACAGGCAGAACGGGCCGCAAGCGAACGCTAACGAATCGACCGGGTTCTGCCGGTGTGAGGAGAGCATCACGCGCCGCTCACATCAGCGTTGGCGTGCGAGCTGATGCCTGGCTTCCAGCAAACGCGCGTACCACGTCAACGGGAAGCACATCGCAAAGTAAATCAGTGCGACCATTCCGTAGATCGGGAACGGCTGAAACACCGCATTGGTGATCATCGAGCCAGTCTTCGTCAACTCGGTGAAACCGATGATTGAAGTCAGCGCGGTGCTTTTCACCACCTGAACGAGGAATCCGACGGTCGGCGCGACCGCAATGCGCAGCGCCTGAGGCCAGATGACGTAACGTAGTTGTTGCACATAGGTCAAACCAAGACTTGCACCCGCTGACCATTGACCACGCGGCACCGCTTCAACGCAGCCACGCCAGATATCGATCAGATAGGCACTGGTGTATAGCGTCAATGTTACGGATGCCGCGGCCCACGGCGACACATCGATGCCCAGCAATGGCAACCCAAAAAAGCCGATGAACAACTGCATCAGTAACGGCGTGCCCTGAAACAATTCGACGTACCAAACTACGCCGCGCTGCAGTATGCGGTTGTGCGAGATCCGCATCGCGAGCAGGATCATCCCTATCGCGCTGCCACCGACGAATGCGATCAGTGACAGCAAGACGGTCCAGCGCGACGCGATGATCAGGTTGCGGGCGATGTCCCAAAGTGAGAATTCAATCATCGTGTACGCCCCGAAAAAAGCCCTGATCCGAACCGGTTCAGCACACGTCGCAACACGATCGCCAAGCCGAGATATATCGCCGTGATGACGAGGTAGATCTCAAACGACCGGAAATTGCGCGACTGGATAAAGTTGGCTGCGTAGGTCAAATCCCGCACTGAGATTTGCGACACCACGGCCGAGCCGAGCATCACGATCAGCACCTGTCCTAGCAACGCGGGAAACACGTTGGCTAACGCCTGTGGCATGACAATGTGCCGAAACACCTGCTTGCCAGGCAGACCCAGCGCATAGGCCGCCTGGACTTGTCCGCGCGGAATCGAATCGACACCGGCGCGAACGATCTCGGTGGCGTAAGCACCCAGGTTGACCGTCATGGCGAGAACCGCGGCCTGCATTTCGTCGATATGCAGGCCGAGACTGGGCAGCCCGAAGAAGACAAAGAACAGCTGCACCAGAAACGGCGTATTGCGGATGAACTCGACATATAGCCAGACGAGCGATCGCAACCAGCGCGGGCCCGCCGCGCTGGCAGCCGCACCGGCGACGCCGAGCGCGCCGCCGAGCACCGTCGACGCCGCGGTGAGTCCGAGCGTCACTTCGACGCCGTGCGCGAGAATGCCTGCGTATTCGTGCAGATCGCTGAAGTCGAACGCGTAACTCATCGTGCTCTCACAGGTTGGCCGGCAGCGGTGCTTTCAGCCACTTCTGCGACATCGAGTTCAGCGTGCCGTCTTTCCTAGCCTGCGCAATCGCCTCGTCCACCTTCTGCAGCAAACGTGGTTCATTCTTGTTCAGACCAACATGATCCGGTGAGCTGAACAGCGAAAACTTCTGCTCCGGATCGATCGCCGGATGACGAGCCATGATCGTTGCCCCAACATCGTTGCCAACGACCAGCAATTGCGCCTGCCCGGACAGGAATGCCGATATCGCGCCGTTCGGGTCGTCGAAGCGCTTGATCGTGGCTGTGGGCGGAGCAACCTTGCTGACGCTGAGATCCTCCAGCGTGCCGCGAGCGACCGCGATGGTCTTGCCCGCGAGATCGGCCGCCCCCTTCACTGTCAGGTTCTTCGGACCAAAAACAGCGAGGTAGTACGGCGCATAAGGTGCCGAAAAATCGATGACTTTCGCGCGTTCGGGGGTCTGGCCGACCGACAGCAGCATGTCGGCCTTGTGGTCGGCGAGATAGGCCATCCGATTGTCGCCCGTGACCTGCACGAGTTCCACCTTTGCGTTGAGTGCTTTGCCCAGCACGTCCGCCATTTCGATGTCATAGCCTACCGGCTTCATGTCCGGGCCGATCGAACCGAACGGCGGATAGTCCTCGAAAACGCCGACTCGCACGACACCGGTTTTGGCAATCGTGTCGAGCGCATCAGCGTGAGCGATCGGCGCGAACGTGGCTAAAGCGGTGGCGCCAGCTAACGACAGCGCAAAAGTCGCGCTCGCGAACAGCCGTTGCATCAGTCCTGAATGGGGTACTGCAGTCATGATTGTCTCCTTGATGGATGATTGATCTTTTCAATTAATGCGTCTGTCGCGCAGCGACGTGGTGGCGATCGTCAGCGTGAAGCCTGCGCAATCGATGGTTGCTTCGATCGTCGCGCCGCATCGCGGATGAACGTGACCGCGCCAGCCAGGCTGTTAGCCCCGCGGTCGCGCGAGCATCGTGTTCATACCGAGAAGATTTCGGTGTAGCGCTTGATCCACGCCGCCTGCACGGCGGCGAGCGCCTTGTCGTCATGCAGTACGGCCTTCTCCGCGATCTGCTGCGGGCTCGGCACGAACGCGC
>NZ_SELS01000215.1 GCF_004197395.1 Paraburkholderia sp. UYCP14C
GCTGGGTTTGTAGCGCAGATACCAGCGCACACGAAGAATGATCACCTCACGGTCAAAATGACGGCCGGCGAATAGCTCGTCCAGACTCTTCAGCTTGTTCATCGCGGCTCCTCAAATCGGTCAAGGCGACACTCTAACCGATCCTTGAGCGCTATTTGCACCACAACCCGAAATCCGGCCTCGACCGCAACTTGCATCCCATTTCTGTGTTTCGAACAGATTTATGATGTACCAATTTCGTTTCGCCGCCCATGGCTGCGCGCCGATGGACTTGTTTTTGGTGAGAAATGCAATTCTATGTTCTTCTTGAAGAGAGGGGAAGAAATTGGACCCAAATTCGTGGAAGCTATGGGGTACCGAAAGTTATATTAGAGACTACTCAACGCTGCGAGCACCTCAGGAAGTGGAACAAGAGGGGCGCGCCAGCTCTCCGCCAGCTTCACCACCTAGCACCCCCGCACAGCCATCTGACGTACTCCTGCAGCGGTTGAATGGCATGCAACTGGAGCGGAAAGGTAACCTAGGGCAACAAGCTGGGGGGATTCGCCGGACTTTCCATGCCCCAGGCAAGGATGAGGAAAAGGCATCCAATCAGCAAGATAGCAAATTTATTGAAGATTTTAAAAATGAAAGTCTCTCCAGGGGGTTAAAGGAGGGTAATGTCAATGACTTTGCTCACCAGCTGACACGTTTAAGTAATGCGCTCATAAAGAAAACTGGCCGCGGTATCGTGCATCGAGGACTTGACGACCCTGCCCTGGATAAAGCAGCTCGCGGGCTGGACGGCCTTTTTTCCAGCCCGTGTGAACGCGCCTTAAAATGCGCTCGCACGAACGAAAGGTTTCGCCTTAAAAACAAAAGCGAATTGAGCGCATACGAAGACGATAAAGCCCTCATTGGATCATTTATTGATCGGGCACCGACATTATATGAGTCTACATCGGCCAAAGATATCGAATTAGCGCTCCGCAACTTTAGCACATGGCTAAGATCGCAAAACTTGCCATCGGTCAACCAGCTTTTAAGCCAAGATGCGCGTTTGAAAGCAAATATGAAAACGTATCTGAGCGTATACCCTCAAAGAACAAAAAAGATAAAATATGCAATTAACACGGTGAAAGGAATGGGGCTGACGGTAACGCGCGAGCGGAACGCAGGAAGCTCGCAACCCTTCTCGAATGCGTCATCGCATTCGTGGCCCGATTGGGACCAAGGAGGCCCGTCGTCAATAAACCTGCCGTATGGCGATGAAGGTTTCGGCAATACTCCCGGATCCGACTTTTTTAAGGGTCTTCCTTGGGAGCAGCCGCAGACGCCAAGTGGCTCAGTGAACCAGCCGCATGACGAGTACGGCGTGAGTGAATCGTACCCACCTGGTTATTATCTTCCCTGGAGCCCCCCTCTCCCGTCCCAAGCGTACGATCCATACAGCAGTACAGGGAACGAGCCTTCAGCGCTGAACCCGCGTCGCCCAGAGATCGGCAATCTCGTCGGCACCAACTGGCATCACGGCAACCAGAGCGCCTCCGACGCGCTGATCAGCGTGCTAAGTAACCAAGGCTTGGCACCATACCAATATATGCCGCAGACAGAATTTGACATCTACGGTGAGCGCTACAGGGCCGTCCTACAATCTGGCCAACGGGAGCCCAATGCTTACAACCCGTTCGGGCTTGATATTACGCTCTACCATGTACCACGCGGTGGCTGACAACTGATTGCGGGTTTCAAGCAGACTGAAGTTGCATTTGATCAGTAATGCATATGTTTCATGAAATGCATGAGTTGGCAAGACAGGCAACGCGAAGCGGAAGTGTGATTTGCGAAGTGATCGACATGGTAACGACGCGCGCGGCCATGGCGCAATGCGCCGGCGAAGTAGCGACAGGCCGCCCTGAGGGC
>NZ_SELS01000216.1 GCF_004197395.1 Paraburkholderia sp. UYCP14C
GCGACAACCGCTCGAATCCCTTACCCAACCGGCCTCTCCGCCCATTTTAACCCCAGCGAAAAACCTGCAACCAGTAGGGAGTATCCGTACAGTCCAATGACGGAATTCGTTCCGGAGCTACTGTCGCTTGAGGCCACGCTTTCGGCACAGATGCCGTATCGGCAGGTCGTCACCATGATGCGCGAGTTCCTGCCTGTGCGGGAGACATTGAACCATGTGACCGTACGAAACAGGGCGCTACGCATCGGTGCGCGCATTGAAGCGGTTCCGCCATCTGCATGTCACGCACGGAAGGAAGAGACGAAGTGGACCCTGACCATCGACGGAGGATTCGTTCGAGGACGACGCAAATCCGAATGTTCCAGCTTTGAGGTTCTAACGGGGCGCTTGAGTGCCAGAGGCCAGGCGTCTCGCGTATTCGCGGTCGTGAGAAACAGGTTGCCTGATATCGTGGACCGGCTCACCACCCTTGTGAAAACCACAACCGGAAGCGATCAACCGAGACTGTCGGTCATAACCGATGGTGCCAATGGCCTGCAATCAATCGCCTGTCGATTGCCGTTTTCTCCTACACCTGTCCTGGACTGGTTTCATATATCAATGAGGGTTAGGCATCTCGAGCAGATCATCAAGGGCATGCGTGCGCGGACGGAAACGGAGAAGGCTGCCCGACGTGTGCTGATCTCCCGCGTGGACAAGCTGCGCTGGTGCTTCTGGCATGCCAGGCTGGAGAAGGCGAAGGATCGGATGCAGGGCATCCTGCTTCTCTGCCGTGTGATCGTGCCTGAGACGCCGGGCGTTGTAGAAAGTCTGGCGCAGCTCGACTACCGGACTCGAGAGCTTGTTGAATACGTCGAAACGAATGGCGGATCAACGATCAACTACGGCGCACGACATCGTCGTGGCAAACCGATCTCTACCGCCACGGCCGAATCCGCAGTCAATCAGGTGCTCAACCAGCGCATGTGCAAGCGTCAACAAATGCGCTGGTCCCGATCGGGGCTCATCTGCCTGCCCAGGTCCGATGTGCTGTCATCAACGGTGACCTTGTTCAAAGAGTTGCGAGATATGAGCCACCAAGGAAACCATTGTCGCAGCGAAGCTGCCGAGCTGCTTGAGCAGTTCGGGTTGGCGTCGCAGCAGTTACAACCCCAAGGTTCTTAACGCTCCCGACCCAAAGTGACGACTTTGCTTCGCTTTCGGTGACAACATTGCTTCGGTCTACGGCTGCCGTGGGACTTCGTTCGCCATAGCCAGTTCTGTGGGGCCTCGGGCAGCGGCTGTTCATGTCGCTGTGAAATCCATGCTGACGCACCACTTCTCAGGCGGCATCGTGCCCGGTTGGCTCGTGCCCGGCGGCCTTGCGCGCGGCACTCCACACCGCGTCGGACGAATCATCGGCTGGCTCCCATGGCCGTTCGGCGGACGTGCAAGGCAACTTCCATGGCGACGCGTTTTCCTTTCATGCAGCGGTTACAGACCAGCGCCTTCCCTGCGCTTCATGCACCATCGTCGGCCAGTTATCGGAGACGGACTTCCGATGTTGCCACTCTCATCGAGTCTGCCCTCCCAGTGTCACAAGCTCGATCCCCTTCTCATGGATGCCGTTTCACGACAGATCCTGTCCGCGCGCCTCCGACTTTCGCTGCTCCGCGATTCTCCGTATCATTTCGAGCTTTTTTCGTCTGGCGGGACTTTCCACCAGTGCCAGTCGCCTCCATTTTGGAAGTAATCGACGTCACGAGCCGTTCACCACTACCCGCTACGAGGGCTGCCAGAATCGCGATCTTATGAATATCCATTGGCGGTTTCAAGCCGAAGTGCAACAAGGGGGTTAATGTTTAGCGTCTTGGGGTTGACTTGCTGAGGCGAGCGTAGC
>NZ_SELS01000217.1 GCF_004197395.1 Paraburkholderia sp. UYCP14C
CGCCGTCCTGTTCAATCGATAAGGTATCCAAATCTATAAAGATTATTTCGACCACGCTACCTATTTGCACCGGAGCCGGAATCCGTACCATATCGGTCTTGGCCGACCTCTCGCTCTTACTGCGACAGAACCCTTTATTTTCCGTTTCCTGAAGCGTCCCCAATTACCTATGCTTTTGGAATTCGATTCATCGATGCCTCCGTTTCTCGAATTTACGAAACGTTGGCTTCCATTCTTTCCGACCGACCTCAGAGGAGCTGCTGCTCGAGCCGTCGGGTGTCGCGCAAAAGCCATCAAGCTGACGCGCCGCCTATTTTCGGATCGCGCTGGCGATCATGCGCAACTGTTCGCCGAGACCCGACAGCACGAGCTGGTCGCGAACCTGGTCGACAAAAATGCCGACAAACAGCGCGAGCATCATCACCGTGAGCGCGCCTCTCACCGGCTGGCTGAGCGTCATCAGCTCGAGTTTTTGCGCCGACTTTGCCGCGAAGCCGAACGCGAAATCGACGAGCAGCAGCATCAGCATCATCGGCGCGGCGAGCTTCGCAGTGGTCTGCATCAGCGAGTCCGTCTGTTGCAGCACGAAATTTTCCAGCACGTTGGCGGGCACCGGCGTTGCCGCGCTGAGCGGCCACCAGTGATACGACTCGTAAAGTGCGCCGAGCAGGAACGTCATGCCACCGAAGGTCCAGAACGCGACGCTCGCCACCTGCGCGAGCAGCGTGCCGGTGGGTGTGGACTGTTTCTCGCTCAGCGGGTTGGCGACCTGCACGTTGTTGTAGCCGGCCAGATCGTCGACGTAAATGCCGGCTCCTTCCGCCACCCAGAACACGGTGGACGCGGCGAAACCCAGCAGCAACCCGATGGCCGCCTCGCGCAGGCCAATGACGACGAGCGCCGTGCCGGCCAGCGACGTGTACAGCGAAACGGGCTGGCCATAAGCGATAAACCAGCTGAACAGCAGCACGATGCCGTTACGCACGACGCCTTGCAGAATGCCGTCCGCGGTGGGCGGAAACAGGTAGAGCATCACGAAGAGCCGCACAGAGCACACGCCGAGCACCGTTAGGGAACGAATCAGCGTGGCGCCGAACTGCGGCAGCGTGGTAAGGGTATCGTACATTATGGCGAAGAAGAACGCAGACGGGCCAGCACCGCTTCTTCGGCCTCGTCATCGCCGGCGTCCGCTGCGTGGCGGTCTAGCGCGACACGCAAACCGGCAATGCGCTCGCTGCACAGATCGATGCGTCTGTGATTCAGCGTAACGGCGCGCATTGCCGCAGCGAGCTCGTCAGCCTTGCTGCGCAACAGCGTGTCCAGGGCGGCGAGTTCGCCTTCCATCTGCTGGACATGCACGGCGACGACATCGGCATAGCGCATCGCCGCATTGAGATGGGCCAACTGGAACGCGTCGCCACCCGTCATCATGTGCGTGAGCCTTGCGTGGATGCCGCGCAAGTGCTCGCGTTTCGTTTCTGTGGGCGCGAGTTGCGCGTCACGCTGCGCGAGTGTCTCGGCATGCGCATCACGGGCGGCCATCACGCCTGCCTGCAGGCGACGCTCAAGCCGCTCGCGGCGGCCGCATGCCACTTGGAGCGCGGCCACGCGCCGACGTACCTTCTCCGGATTTTGCTGCGCGCTCATTGTGTCAGCCGTTTGCCAGTTGGAAGAGCCGCGCCTCAGGGTCCTGCGGCGCGGCGATTTCGTGGGTCGCCTGATTGAAGAAGGCGCGGATCGCGTCGATCTTGCGAATTGCCTCGTCGGCAAGCGGGTTACCGCCGGCCTGATATTCGCCTATCTGCAACAGCAGCTCGACCTCGCGATGCTTGGA
>NZ_SELS01000218.1 GCF_004197395.1 Paraburkholderia sp. UYCP14C
GAAGTAGAAGTAGTTTTGTCGGGCATTGCAACACCTTATACGAGATAAGTGTTGCACCTCGCTTTTGAGGCCGCCATTCCATTTGCGATCGGACTCAGTAACATACCTGAAAGGACCGCGAGAGAAACGAGTACGCCAGAAATAGCGCCGGCAATTATTCGCGACCCAGCTTCACACCAGTGAAGTAATTTACCAGCCGTGTAGTCGACGTTTATCTTACCGGTGCGTAGAATTATAGACAAAAGCGCGCCTAGCGCGCCTGCCGGTCCGGAGAGCGTAACCGACAGACCCGTATTTCCGAGGTACTTAGTGGCAAACCCGGTGTCACGTAGCACCCACAAAGCCGCTCCAAACCCAAGGAAGGGGAACGCGGCTAGCAGGCTAGCGGTAAGGTACCAGACTCGAGATTTCTCCTCGGTGCGAGCTTGTATAAACTTGGCAGCGTCGGAAATCCTCTTTTTAGCTCCAGAATAATCGAACTCAAGTGCACAAACCATTGCGTATCCGAGGATGCGCAAAAATTGATGTCGGACGTCTATTGTCAAGCTCTCGCACGCTGTTTCCTTGAGCACTTGGATGTCGCCCATCACGTCGTTGCACGCAGAGCTGTCGAAGTGGCCCTTATCTTCTGTTTCCGTATCCACGTCGTAACCTGGCGTGGTCTGGTAAATTAGTTGGCATGTCGAATCAATGTAGACAACGTAATCCCTCGCCGAACAAACGAGGACCCGTATGTCGCATCCGCTCCATTGTTCAAGATAGTCGCCCGCTTCTGGCGATCGAGAGCCGGACGAGGCCGGCGAAAGCGGGGTGCTCCCTACGTGTTTCGTTACCGGCAGATTAGTAGCTTGCTCTTCCACGAAGAATCCCCGTTGGATGGAAAGTTCATTGTTCGCGTGCATAATATGGACATCTTGATTCATATGCACGATACAGTGCAGGCGCATAACTCTGGCATTTTGGTTTCCGTTACTCCGTCGTGTCACCCGAGAGCAGGAGTAAGGGCGGCCGGCAAGTTCTGCGGTGTGTAAGCCGGCTGCGGCCCTTCCGTGCCAAAGAGGTTTTCTGGCTGACCGTTCATCCGCTCCGACACGGACTTGTCGACAACTAACTCTGCCGGGAACACGCGGTCGGCAAGCCCCGCCGCGATCCAGAGAGGGTCTTGCGCCCATTCCCGGTGTCGCGGAGCCATGGGATCGGGAATGCAGGGCACAGGCGTTGTCTCGCTGAATTGCATTCCCACATCCGCTTGCTTCAACGTATGCGATCTTTAATTCACGCCTCTCAGAGTCGTTGCGCCAGACTCTGAGGTATGGCAGGAGGCCTCAGCGGAGGTCGGTGGGCATCTTCCATGGCAGCAACGCGTCGTAGTCCTCGACGGTCGTGGCAAGTGGAAGTTTCTGGAAGAGCCAGTGGAGGTAGCAGTAGGGATCGATGCTGTTGGCGCGGCACGTCTCGACGAGCGAGTACAGGTTCGCACTCGCATTGGCGCCGCCGACCGTGTCAGCGAACAACCAGCCACGGCGGCCTAAACAGAATGGCCTGATGGCGTTTTCGCAGGGATTGTTCGAGATTGGCCAGTTGCCGTTCTCGATGTAGCGGACCAGCTTTGGCTACTGCCCCTGCAGGTAGTGCAACGCCTTGCCCAACAGGCTGCCGGGGGTTGTGGTGCAAATAGCGCTCAAGGATCGGTTAGAGTGTCGCCTTGACCGATTTGAGGAGCCGCGATGAACAAGCTGAAGAGTCTGGACGAGCTATTCGCCGGCCGTCATTTTGACCGTGAGGTGATCATTCTTCGTGTGCGCTGGTATCTGCGCTACAAACCCAGC
>NZ_SELS01000219.1 GCF_004197395.1 Paraburkholderia sp. UYCP14C
CAGGGCTCAACCGTCAGTCTGGATGGCGTCTACGACTGCCGCGAAAACCGCCGTGCGATCTTCAACCGCGGCATGAGGCCCAACATTCCCGAGAACCCGCGTGGGCGCAAGGCACCGAAGCGCGGTCGCAGACGGCATTTCGACGCGGCCATCTTCGCGGAGCGCTTCAGCACCATCGAGCGCGTGTTCGCCTGGGAGGACACCTTCCGCCGCCTGCTGCTGCGCTTCGAACGCATCAGTGCCGTGCACTACGCGCTCAAGACGCTCGCCTACACGATGATCAACCTGAGGCACTACTGCCGCAGCTGATCGCGGCCCTCAGGGCGGCCTGTCGCTACTTCGCCGGCGCATTGCGCCATGGCCGCGCGCGTCGTTACCATGTCGATCACTTCGCAAATCACACTTCCGCTTCGCGTTGCCTGTCTTGCCAACTCATGCATTTCATGAAACATATGCATTACTGATCAAATGCAACTTCAGTCTGCTTGAAACCCGCAATCAGTTGCTCGTCAACTCTCCTGCGCTATGCTGTCAGATTTGGCTTTGGACCAACGGCTTTGTTCAAACGGAAACATAAAGTAGTCGCGCACGGTGAGAGGCTCGGGTTGATTGCGAAGGCCCACTTCCGGCCATTCGTCCCTTTTCGGCCAGTATGCCGTGCTGAAGATCGTGTCCCAGATGGTCGTAAAGAACCCATAGTTCCGGTGCCGGTGATGCAACTGAGTTGAGTGATGAATTCGGTGGAACTGACCGTCTCCGATGATATATCGCAGAGGCCCAAGGTTGATGCGGGTGCTGGAGTGCGAGAGATGCGCCTGAAAGGTAATGAGGGTCATGGCAGCAGCCGGCACCACGCCAGACTCGAAGTGAATCAGCGCGAGCGGTAACGCTACAAACAAGGCGTAGATAACCGGCTCGGAAATGTGATGATTGCAATTCCACGCTGTCAGTTCGCGAATCGAGTGATGAGTAGCGTGCAAGCGCCACAGGAATGGCACGGCGTGCTGTGCACGGTGCATCCAGTAGTAAAAGAAGTCACCGGCAATTGCGACCAGAACGCCTGAAAGGATGGCGAAAGCCGTCTCGATAACTGCGTTGTTAGAGTGAAGCACTGTTGAAAGATTGACCGTCAGGAGCGGCTTGACGCCTAACCATTGCAAGCCCACAGCGTACAAGTGCCAGATTAGCGCGCCGCATCCAATCCGAATGGCCCAGTTCCGTGCGCCGCGAAGGTACGACGCAACGCTGTATCGATAAGCCGGAAAGGCAATCTCAAGAGCTGCGCATATCGTGGCAAAGATCGCAAGCAGTTTGAACGATTGGACGGCGAACTGGGCCATCTGGTGGATATCGGCAGCATTCATTGTTTGCTCCGGTGAGCCGATCGAATTCGGTGATCTCTTGTCGAAAAGCTGATTGCCAAAATGGTCGGCTTCTTCATAAGTATCATGCAGTTACGGGACTCAAGAAGGACACCGATGTAGAAACTATGGTGCCGATCAATATCCGCGCCGATGGACATTGCACGCCACGAGGTCATGCAAAGTGTCTATTGAGGCTGCCCTAACACGGGGACTATGCGGCCGGAAGCGTCATCACTATCCGCCATTTTCTAAAATCGCAAAAATCAATTGTTTGGATAAGACGCATTCGCTTCACAAATGACTTTCTCAATACAGACTCATGAGGTGGTCGAAGGGCAGCCTCAAAAGCGAGGTGCAACACTTATCTGGCTCCGGTGCAAATAGGTAGCGTGGTCGAAATAATCTTTATAGATTTGGATACCTTATCGATTGAACAGGACGGCG
>NZ_SELS01000220.1 GCF_004197395.1 Paraburkholderia sp. UYCP14C
TTAATTCCATGCAACCTCAACTGATGAAAACGCGTCAGACCCGGCGGCCAGCCGCAACGCCTGCCGAACCCGGGTTCCCGGATGCCGATTCGCTGGCCGCGCTACGGGGCTGGTATGCAGGCCTTAGCTCCCGTGCCGCCGTCCTGCGCTATCTGCCCGATCACAAGACGTCGGGCCAGTCCGCGCGGGGCATGCTCGGCCGCATCCGCCGGCAGCTCATGGCGTTCGCGCAAAGCCGCCACCGGCCGGATCTGGCCGCAGTATTCCAGCACCTCCCCGAAGAGCGGCAGCGTCGGGCCAGCGCAGTCGAGCGCGCAATCAGAACATTGCCGTCGCTGACTGCGCCCCAACCCCAGATCAGCGACGACATCGACCGGTGGCTTGTGCCCCGGACTGTGAATGCCCTGCGCGCGCACGGCATTCACACGCTTTCCGAGCTCACCGTACGTGTCCCGCGTCGGCGCGGCTGGTGGCGAGCAATCGAAGGGCTCGGCGAGACTGGGGCGCGGCAGGTCGAAATCTTCTTTGCCGTGCATCCTCACCTGACCGAGCGCGCCCGTGCCCTGATTGCCGTTACGCAGCGCGGTGGCATCGTGCCGTGGGAGCAGTTGCGTCTGCCGCACGAGGTCGATGGTTCCCAAGGTAGCTTCCGGGCCCCGCGCGAAGCCTGCACGCTGAACGCGGTGAACGATTACGAAGCCTTACAGGCGTGGCTTGCGCTGCACGAAACTGCGGCGACGCAGTGCGCCTATCGCAAGGAAGCTGAGCGGCTGATCCTGTGGGCCATCGTCGAACGCGAGCGGGCGCTGTCGTCACTAACGACCGACGACGCGATCGCGTACCGGGCGTTCGTGCGTCGGCCGACGCCGCGCGAGCGCTGGGTCGGGCAGCCGCGACCGCGTGATTCCGTCGAGTGGCGACCGTTTGCGGGCGGCCTCTCGGCACGCTCGGCGGCGTACGCCCTCACGGTGCTGTCGGCGCTGTTCCGCTGGCTGATCGAGCAGCGTTACGTGCTCGCCAACCCGTTCGCCGGCGTCAAGGTCCGCGGCCACACCACGCAGCCCGCGCTCGACACGACCCGGGGTTTTACCGAAGGCGAGTGGCTGCTGATACGTGCGATTGCCGACGGCCTCGAATGGTCCTACGGCTGGTCGGAGCCAGCCGCGCAGCGGCTGCGCTTCCTGCTCGACTTCGGTTACGCGACGGGTTTGCGCGCCAGTGAACTGGTCGGTGCCATGCTCGGCAATATTCGTGTGGACGAGCACGGAGATCACTGGCTGCATCTGGTTGGGAAGGGCAGCAAACCCGGCCAGGTGGCGCTGCCGCCGCTCGCCCGTACCGCCCTCGACCAGTATCTTGTCCAGCGGCAATTACCCGTCACGCCGGCACGCTGGAATCCGAAAACGCCACTGGTCGCGAGCCTCGGCGAGGACAGAGCCGCCGGCATTGTGGGTTCACGACTGGGGCGCGTGATGCGCCGCTTCTTTATGCAGGTCGCCGACGTGATCCAGACCGACCACCCGGTCGCCGCCGACAAGCTGCGACGCGCGAGTCCGCACTGGATGCGCCACAGTCATGCGAGTCATGCGCTCGCCCGCGGGGCTGAGCTCACGAGCGTGCGCGATAATCTTCGTCATGCTTCGATCGCGACGACGTCGATGTACCTGCACGGCGACAAGATCCAGCGGGCACGGCAGATGAATCAGGCCTTTGCCGCCCGGAAATAGCGGCTAACCTGCTGAATCAAAAAGACTTCGAAAATTTCTGCGGTTCCGGCTTGGAACCCCTGTA
>NZ_SELS01000221.1 GCF_004197395.1 Paraburkholderia sp. UYCP14C
CCTCGCCAGCTCCGAAAGCCATTCCCGGTGGGGCTCGCAGACAAATTCGGCCCCTTCGGAAAACCCGCAATCAGTTGTGCGCCAGTCGTCACCGTCCTGGCCCCTGCGCAGCTTCGCGCCGTGGTCCTCCAGCGCCTGCCGCAGCACAGGCCAGACCGTACCCTCGAGACGTCCAGCCTGGCTTCTGATCTGACGGGCCAGCCCTGCAAGGAGCGACGGCATGTCCCGTGCGGCTGGCGCCTAGGGCTGGGGCCGCGGCGCAACCGTCAATACGGGCTCCGCTTCCCAGTCCGCGATCTCTTCCACCTCCGCAGGGAGGGCTAACGCACGGAAGGCCTCGCGCGCCGGCTGGAGCAGCTTCCAGGTCTCGTCCAGGTGAGCGCCATCCAATGCGCGTCGTTGCGCCTGCTTGTACAGATCGTGGTACTGCTCCTTGCACCTGAACGTTTGCTCCGTATGAAACTGGATTTCCCATGGGAAGCCCTCCGGATCCTCCAGCGTGACGCTCACCGCCCGGAAAGCGCTTCGTTCCCGGCGGAAGTGATTGTGACACCGCCTCATGGCATGCGCCTTCGCATCGAGCTGCAGAAGGATCCGGTGATAGTCCGCCATAAACGTATCCGGGGACAGCACCACACTGTAGCGCAGCGCATCGTTGACCCGCGCGCTGGCCTGGGCCAGATCCAGCGGCGGCATGCCGCCAATCAGCCGGGTCAGCTTGTCCTGCAGCGATTGCGGCGATTTCAGCCGGTACTGCTCACCCGCCAGATACGGTCGTCCCTCTTCCCGCCCCGGCACCCCGCCATGGCCCAGGATGTCCTTCAGCAGCAGCGTGATCTGCGGCTCGGCCTGTCGGGCGCGCTCATGCAACGCCTGCGCCTGCCGCTGCTGCGCTTCCTGGCCAGCCGCCTGCGCTCGCGTGGCCGGCGCGACCGGCTGGCTGAGCCAGCCGCCCTGCTGCAGCGCGTCGACCGCGTCCTGCATGACCCCCGCTGCCATCGTGGGCATGTCCGGCAGCACCGTCTGCGCCCACTGTGGATCGAAGCGCCCCTCGCGTATTTCTGCCACCGTCTGCTTGCTGTACGGGACCCGCCGCTGACGCTCCGGGTAGAAGCTTTCCGCCCGTTCGCAGCATTCGATTACCTCCGTAAACAGATCGGTGCCCGTGTCCGACTTCAGCGCGTCCGTGCCCACCTTGATCGCTATCGTAAAAAGATTGCGCATGGACAGCTCCGGCTCGCCCGGCACCAGCCCCGGCTGCCCGCCGGGGAACGCAGTACGCGAGAGCCGGCACACCGGATAGTTGTCCAGCACCGCGTGCACACGCCCGGCCGTGTCGTGTGCCTGCCCGTAGGCGCTCGCCAGTGCCGGGAACCCCTGCGCCAGCGCGGGAGGAAGCGGCGGTGCCTGGACGCTGTCCCCGCCCAGCTGCATGGCCAGCCTGTACAGCAGCTGCGCCGCCTCGCGGGCCTGCGGCTCATGGGCCCGCTCCATCGCTTCACCTGCCTGCGCCTGCAACTGCACCAGCGCTGATGCATCCTCCTCCCCCCGCAACCACCTGCGCAGCCCGTTGCGCAGCTCGCGCTCCACCCCGTCGTAGGTGCCGAACATCATGCGGCGCACCATGTCCTCGCGCTGCTCGTCCGGTTGTGCAAGAAAGCGCATCGCCAGCGTGGCGGCCTTACCCAGCAGCATCCCCCCGCGCTGCTCGGCCAGGATTTCGCGCGCGCGCCCCGCCTGGTAGCGACCCTGTTCATCGACGGCCGCGTGAGCGGT
>NZ_SELS01000222.1 GCF_004197395.1 Paraburkholderia sp. UYCP14C
GACGAAGGAAACGATCGATACAGAGATCGCCAAACTGCTCGGCGGCTATGGTTCGGAATTTGAAATCCGTTTTGCCTGAACACTTAGCAGCTAGTTCGGGATTGCGCACTTTCTGAAAGTACAGCATGTGCGGCGAAGGACCTGCCCAGTCGAAGTGACGCGACACCTCTTCCTCCAGGCATATCGGCGCTACGGGACGGAACCCTTCGCGCTTCTTGATGCGGTTCAGGCGATCGCATGTCGATCGCGCGAACGGCGCGGCGAGAATCGAGCGGTTGCCGAGCGCGCGCGGGCCGGGCTCGCACCGTCCCTGGGTCCACGCGACGATGTTGTCCTGTGCGAGATAGTCGGCGACGTGCCCCAGATCCAGCGAATAGGTATCGACGTCCGACATGTCCGGCTGATCATCAATGAACGCTCGGTCGCTATAGACGGACCACTCAAGCTTCGCGCGACCCGTGAACTCCCGCATCGCGTCGATGGCGGTCCCAATTGCGGAGCCAGTATCGTTCGTGCACGGCGGTACAAATACGTCCTCGAACAGACCGCTGTTGCGCCACATCGTGTTCCAGTCACAGTTCAGCCCGCATCCTCCGGAAATCAACAGCGGATAGCCTTTCGTCAGATGTGCTTTTGCGTACAGATAGAAGCGGTTGAAGATCTCATCAGAGTAACGCTTCGCGAGCCGGGTGAAATCAGGATGCTGCAAGCCGATGTTGTAATACTTCGATTCGCGGAGATCGTCCTTCGACAGCGTCGCAAGGATGCTGTCGCGCTCCAGCAGAAAATCGGTGATCTCGCGCTCGTCGGGCGCCATTTCGCCAGATTTCCCGTACGCGCACAGCGCCATCAGTTTGCCCGGATCCTCGTTGCGCAGCTTGCCCTTCGGCAACGTGAACGTAGGGTCCGCGAGCGCGTACAGAAAGGCGTACTTGCCACCCGGCGTGATCATCACGCGGCCGGCATGATGCACGTCCAGTTTTTCGTCGACCAGATAGAAGTCGCCGAGCGCGCCTTCCCACGCGAGTACATAGCACGGCTTGCCCTGCTCGAAAGGCGACAGGCCATACCCGCACCAGATGTGCGAGCGTTCATGGCTGCTGCTGAAATAGTTTACGTTCGCACCGAACATCGTCGTGCGGTGATGTTGGACCGCCCCGCTTCCATGTCCGTAGTAGCCGGCGCCGATGGGCGCGTTCGCGGCCATCGCCCCCTTGCCCCAACCGCTCACGGCAAATACGTCCGGCATCGCGCCAAGCTGCTCCGCAGCAAACACGAACTGCGACGGATTGAACACCTCGTAGCGCCGAAAACTGTCCTTTTCCGGTTCGAACGACCATTCGAGCTTGCCGCTCGCAGCATCGACCAGCGCGATGGCCCCATCATGGCCTGGCTTCATAGCAAAAATCTTCACGGGACTCCTGTCCTTGTTGACATGGGGCGCTCACTGTCCCCGGATGAAATGAGCATCGCGGCGCCCCGTCGGTCGCGGAGGCGCCTTGCCAGCCTGCTCTGAGCGGCCAGCGAAGCGGATAGATCGAACTCTCCTGCTTCTTCTTTCTCTCCCGGAACAGCCTTCGGAACAACGCGGCAATGATCGCGAGCGGGCCAGCTGGCAAGTCGTTAAAGCACCTTGTTGGCAATCAAGCGCGCTACTTCGTCGTAGGCTACTGGTTGCAGGTTTTGATGTGATCGGTCATGTTGGGCTTTCGCGATGTCGTCAGGATTGCAAACGGTTGAGACGAGACTGAATTGAAGACCGGATTGA
>NZ_SELS01000223.1 GCF_004197395.1 Paraburkholderia sp. UYCP14C
CCGCGCTGCTCGGCCAGGATTTCGCGCGCGCGCCCCGCCTGGTAGCGACCCTGTTCATCGACGGCCGCGTGAGCGGTCTTGGGCGGCTTGAGCGAACGCGCCTCCTCGCCCCGCCGCGCGCCGCGCGCCGCCATGACGCGACGGATATGGCCCGCAAGCGCCGGATAGCCCGCGTAGACGAACGCATCGTCCCCGTCCGTGTCCATGGTCCGCTTGCGCAGCTCCGCAATCGGCATCGCCCCCAGCCGCCCCGGCAACAGCACCTCCTTGACCCGCAGGCTGCCCGTGCTGAGCATCCGCTGCGGCAGCGCATCGCGCTCGCGACCGCGCTGCCAGCGCGACAGCGTTTTCAGGTCCTCCCGCGAACAGGCCAGATGCAGCCCCGCATGCTCCTCGGGCCAGTATTCCTGCGGCACAATGATCAGCATGCCCTTGCTGTGCAGCATTTCGGCGCCCATGCCCGAGCCGTCATCGAAACCGGTATAGCTGTACTGGATGGCAAAGCACTGGTCCAGAAACCGGGCCGTCACATCGCCCCGGGCGGGCGTGACCACCTGCGCGGCCGCAATGGGCAACAGGTTCTCCTTGTCGTATGGCGGCTTGCCCACCAGCACATCGCCCGCCCCCTCCTCGAAACCCGGCAGCCGAACCGATGGCAGATACAGCCTGTCGTCAGCCGAGGGCACCGCACGGATACGCCGCCCCTGATAGCCGCCGCTGACCGTCAGCTGGTACAGCGTCAGGCGATCCACCGGCTGCGATGCCTGCCTGTCCAATCCGTCCAGCCGGCGCCGCATCGCCTCGCGCGCTTCGTCAAGCGCCGCCGCGTCCCGCGGGAAATGCATCAGGGCCTGCGGCGGCATCGTGTTGAACCCCGGCTCCTGGCCCTCCACCAGCTTGCGCTGCGCTTCGCTGCCACGTCCCTCCCTGACCGCCTGCCAGGCCTCGATGTGCTCGCGCACCACCGGAATGCGCATCGCCACGTCCCATCCCAGAAACCCGCAGCCATCGTTCGGACACAGCGCGATGCGCTCATCCTGCGGCCCCCGCAGCCTGAAGGGGTGCTGTGCCCCGGGCACGTCCTCAAACCAGCCCAGCTGCAACGTGCCCTCCACCACATGGTCACGCGGCACCATCTCCGTCAGCGCCCGTTGCATGCGGGACCAGTCCTCGCGCTGCGGCGCCAGTTTCTGTATCAGGTCCATGAACGCGCTGCCCGGGATGCTGTCGGCATAGCGCACCGCCGGCAGCACCGAGGCGGGCGCGCTGCGGCCCGCGGCAATGTTCCTGGCTGACTTTTGCCGTCCACGCGTCAGGCGGCTGCCGCCAAACATGTCGAAGCGCCAGGGCTCGCCCTCATACTGGAACGTGCGCGCCAGCATGAACCCGCTTAGCGCACCGGGCAGTTGCACCTCCACCAGGGGCAAACCGGTCAGGCGGGCATAAAAGGAGTAGTCACGCTGCGCCCCGCCGGACGACGCGGCGGGCTCCAGCTCCCGTCCCTGCAGGTCGACCGTGACATGCCCGATGTCGCCCGCATCCGGCCCGGGTGGCCGCACCTCACCCACAGCCGTGCGCAGGCTTGCGTGACGCTCCGCCAGATCGAACCGGCTGGGCGCATGACGCGCTGTCAGGGCCGCCAGATGCTCCTCACTGGCTAGCCGCAGATCCAGCGCATCCAGGATCGCGTCGTCCGCCTCGATCTGCGCAATCAGGTTCCAGCTC
>NZ_SELS01000022.1 GCF_004197395.1 Paraburkholderia sp. UYCP14C
GTGGCGGCGGT
Source organism: Paraburkholderia sp. UYCP14C (assembly GCF_004197395.1). Lineage (GTDB taxonomy): Bacteria > Pseudomonadota > Gammaproteobacteria > Burkholderiales > Burkholderiaceae > Paraburkholderia. Next base: position 12 of record NZ_SELS01000022.1, read on the forward strand.
GGTGGCGGTGGCGGTGGCGGTGGCGGTGGCGGTGGCGGTGGCGGTGGCGGTGGCGGTGGCGGAAGCAGCGGCGGCAGCGGCGGCAGCGGGAGCGGGAGCGGCGGCTGCGGTTGTGGAGGCTCCAGCGGCGGCCCCGGTGGTGGCTTTGGCGGTGGACCCAGCGGTGGTTTCGGCGGTGCGAATGGTGGTGGCTTTGGTGGTGGCTTCGGTGGCGGGTTCGGCGGAGGCCTTGGCGGAGGCTTCGGCGGCGGTCACGGAGGCAAGGGTGGCGGCAGCGGCGGCAGTGGCAACGGTGGCGGGAACGGGCACTAGGCGTGGCCCGCTTCCTCAGGTAGGGGGCCCCCGCGCCCTACCCGCCGGCGACATGTCCCGGCATACTGTCCGCTATCCGCTGGCAACGGCGGTGGCGTCCCGATCCCCCGGTCGGGCGTCACCGCCCGAGGCCGGTCGGAGCGGCCCGCCCCGCCTTCGGCGCGCGCTGACGGCGTGGCTCGCCGAGCGCGCGACCCGCGCCGCGCGCCGTCGCGCGAACCGCACCGTGAGCGGCGGGAACCCAACCTCCATTGCGTGCGAGTGTTATGGAACCAATCCGAGACGACCGCCTCATATCAGATTCATCGTTCGATATGAGGGCCCACAACATGCATAGAAGCGTCCCCCCCTCCGCGACCCGCACGGCAGCCGCCGTGCTAATGGTTACCGCCTTGGGCCTCGCATCGCTCGCCAATGCGCAAACACCCGCGCAGCCAATGGCGCAAACCCTGTCGCAAGCGGCGCCGCCGGTCGACCCGAGCTTCTCCGCCTACTCGCTCGTACAGAGCTGCAAACAGCGTCACGACAACGTCGCGCAAGGGCAATGCGTCGGCGCGATCCGCGGCATCATCCACGGTTATCAGTACGGCGTGCTGTTCCTCGCCCAACGCGCCACACTCCCCGCCAACGAAACCCAGCGCGTGTCGCTCTGCCTGCGCGACGTGCCGGTGTCGTCGATCGTCGACGACTTCCTCGCCGACGCCGCCCAGGTGCCGGACGACGCGCTGCAGCACACCCCCGCCGAAGTCGCCGTGCTCGGCTCCGTGCATCAGCACCACGCCTGCACCTGAGCGCCGCGCCGGCGCGAGCGGCGTGAGCGCCGCCCACAGCGCTTCGAGCCTCGCGCGCCGCCGCTCCGCAACGGGCGGCGGTCGCGCCAGGGCTTACAACATCTCCAGCGCACGCTTGCCGCGCGGCGGCTTGAAGTACGCGTCGAGCGCGGCGAGTTCGCCGGCTTCCAGCACCAGTTGCGACGCGCGATGGTTGTCGCGCACATGCTCGACGCGCGCCGCCTTCGGAATCGCGCACACGTTGGGCTTGCCCAGCACCCACGCGAGCGCCACCTGAAACACGGAGACGCCGCGCGCGTCGGCGATGTCGTCGAGCGGCGAGCGTTTGGGCAGCCGCGCATGATCGATCGGGCTGTATGCCATCGCCGGCATGCCGCGCGCGGCGAGCCAGGGCAGCAGATCGAACTCCGGCCCGCGCCGCGCCACGTTGTACAGAATCTGATTGGTCGCGCACGCATCGCCGCCCGGTGTCGCGACGAGTTCTTCCATGTCGTCGGTATCGAAGTTGCTCACGCCCCAGTACCGGATCTTGCCCGCGCGCCGCAGCGCCTCGAAGCCGTCGACGGTCTCCGCGAGCGGCACCGAGCCGGGCCAGTGCAGCAGATACAGATCGAGCCGGTCCGTCTTCAAACGCTTCAGGCTCTGCTCGCACGCGGCGATCACGCCGCGCCGGCTGGCGTTGTGCGGATACACCTTGCTCACCAGAAACACCTTGTCGCGCAAACCGGCGAGCGCTTCGCCCAGCAGCGATTCGGTCGCGCCGTCGCCGTACATTTCGGCGGTGTCGATCAGCGTCATGCCGAGTTCGACGCCGCAACGCAGCGCATCGATTTCCGCCGCGCGTCGTGCCCGCTGCTCGCCCATCTCCCACGTGCCCTGCCCCAGCGCCGGAATGCGCTCGCCGCCCGGCAGGCTCACGCTCGCGATCTCGCTCGTCATGCTGACTCCTCGAAAGTGGTTCGATCCGGATGCGATGCGACGGCATGCCGCCTCATCACGCAACGCATGCTACGAAAAACATCGCGACGAGTTTAGCGGCTCCGCGGCCTCACCGTGGCGCGCCTGGCAAAAGCCCGCTATAACGGGACGCGCCGATGTTTTAAAATTGCCGCTTGCCCATCTTGCGTGAGCCCCATGACCTCTGCCTCGGAAGACCGCTGGCGCGACCTGCGCCCGGACCCGGAAAACGACACACCGCTCTATCTGCAACTTGCCCGCAAGCTCGGCAGCGCGATCCACGAAAACCGCTGGAACGCCGGCGAGGCATTGCCCTCGGAGCGCGTGCTGTCGGAGGCGCTCGGCGTGTCGCGCATCACGTCGCGCAAGGCGATCGCGCTGCTCGTCGAGCAGGGTTTGATCCGCCGCACCCAGGGCGCGGGCAGCTTCATCACGCCGCGCTATGAAGATCCGTTGTCACGGCTGTCGAGCTTCAGCGAAATGCTGCGGCGGCGCGGCTTCACGCCGAGTTCGAAATGGCTGTCGCGCGAAATCTCGCCGGCCAATCGCGACGAGGTGATCCAGCTGGGGCTGTCGCCGGCCGCAGCGGTCACGCGGCTGCGGCGGCTGCGGCTCGCCGACGGCATCGTGATGGCGGTCGAGAATTCGACGTTCCCGGCCGCGGTGATTCCCGATCCGCAGGCAATCGGCGACTCGCTGTACACGTATCTGGAGAATCGCGGCCTGACGATCGTGCGAGCGTTGCAGCACTTCCGCGCGGTGAACGCGAGCGATGAGATCGCGCAGCAGATGAGCATCGCGCCGAACGAGGCGCTGCTGTTGATCACGCGCGTTGGCTATACGGCGGATCAGCGGGCCATTGAGTTGACCGATACGTACTGCCGCAACGATTACTACGACTTCGTGGCGGAGTTGCGGAAGTAGACACGGTGGATGGGCGGTCGAGCTCGCTTCGCTCCTAAACGCGACGCTCCGCACGCCACCCCTGCAACCTCGTTACGTCCACCGGGCTTCATGCGCGCCGATGCGCGCCGGCGGCAGCGCATAGAACGCGGGCGTCTGCGCCAGTTCCTCTGCGGGTAGCACACCGAGCACGCGCCCGAACTCCGATTGCACACTCGCGACGCAATCGCGTACGTCGTCGAGCGACACCTCCGGCGCCTGCTGCCCATCGGCCAGCAGCCCGAACGACTGCAGCCAGCGCCCGGTCTGCGCCAGCGACACCTTCACATGCCAGCTCCCGCCCTCGCGTGCCCTCCGCGCGAGCGCGACCATCGCGCCGAACGCGGCCAGATAGCCGGTCGCGTGATCGAGCGCCTGGCACGGCAGATGCCGCGGCGCGGCCGCCCCCGCCGCCGCGCGCTCCGTCCACGCGATGCCGCTTGCCGATTGCACCAGACTATCGAAGCCGCGTCGCTGCGCCCACGGCCCCGTGTGCCCGTATGCGCACACCGACACATAGACGATGCCGGGCCGCAGCCGCGCCAGTTCGTCCGGCCCGAAGCCGCGCGCCGCGAGCGCGCCTGGACGATACGCCTGCAGGAACACGTCGGCATCGCGCGCGAGTCCGCGCAACGTGTCGCAGCCGGCCGCGTCGCGCAGATCGACGAGGGCCGAACGCTTGCCGCGGCCGTTGTCGATCACGAGCGGTGCGATGTTCGGCAGATGCGGTCCGTTGATCGTCAGCACGTCGGCGCCATGATGCGCGAGCGCACGGCCGGCCACCGGTCCGGCGATGATCCGCGACAGATCCAGCACCCGTACACCCGCGAGCGGACGGTCGATGCCGGGTTCAGCGTCGGCGTCGGCGTGGCGCGGCGGCTCGGCCGGCGCGTCGCCGATACGCTCGATCTCGAACAGCGGCAAGCGCGCGATCGCTTTGGCCTGCTCGAGCGCGGCCCATTCGTCGGGCGTGCGAATCAACGCCGCGCACAGGCCCGCGTCGGCGAGCGTGCGATCGAGCGTCGCGCCCTCCCAGCCGCGAATCGCTGCCGCCACCGACTCGCGCCCGTTGTCGCAGCCGAGCACCTCGAGCACCCCCTTCAGGTGATGCGCGAAATTCGTATGCAGCTGAATCCAGCGGCCGTCGCCCGTTTCGTAGAAGCCGGTGACCGGATCGCGCAGCGCGGGCGGCGGCCCATCGTCGATGCGCAGATAGCGTTCGCTGCGAAACGCCGCCAGCGCGCGACGCATCTGCACCGACACCTGCTGCCTGCGTCCGCTGCGCAAGCGCCAGTATTCGGCGGCGGCGAGGCCCGTCGCGGCGATGGTCGACGACGCGAGGCTGCCGACGCGGTAGACCGACGGCAAGCCGGGGTCCGCGCCGGTGAGCGACACGGCGTGCAGCGCGACCGGATCGCAGCCGGCGAGGGTCCAGATGTGCTTGAGGGCGAGTTCGGGCGTCATGGCATCGAGGCGCGGTGGCCGCGCGGACTGGAAGCAGGTGCACCGAGTCTAAATTTGCGCGTTGCTGCAATCAATCTTGATTATGATAATCAACATATATTGATTTCTTCGGTTTCCGCACGATTTCATGCCAACCCCGATTTACCTGACCGCCGCCGAAGCGGCCGCGACGCTCGGCGTCAGCTTGCCGACGCTGTATGCATACGTGAGCCGCGGCATGCTCGGCTCATCACCGGATGCGCAAGGCAGGCATCGGCTCTACGATGCCGCCGAGGTGCGCCGTCTCGCGCGTCGCAAGGCGGACGGCAAGCGCGCCGGCAAAGTCGCGCAGAAGGTGCTCGACTGGGGCGTGCCGGTGCTCGAATCGTCGATCACGCTGGTCGCAGACGGTCGGCTGCTGTATCGCGGGCACGATGCGATCGAGCTCGCGTGCAGCGCGTCACTCGAAGACGTCGCGGCGCTGCTGTGGGAATGCAGCGCGCGGCGCATCGCCGATGCGCCCGCCGTGCCGCTCGCCCCCGCGCAATGGGCCGCGTGGCTCAAGCTGTGGAGTGACAGCACGCCGCTCGACCGTGCGCTGGTGCTGCTGCCGGCCGCAGCCGCGCAGATGCCGCGGGTGTGGGCGCTCGGCCGCGATGCACAGCTCGACACCGCGTGCGCCGTGATGCGGCTGCTTGCCGCCGCGATGCTGCCGGCGGCGCCGTCGAACGAACCGCTGCATCGGCAGATCGCGACGGCCTGGCGGGTGCGCAGCCGGCAGCAAAGCGGGCTGCTGCGCGCGGCGCTGGTCGCCTGCGCGGATCACGAGCTGAACGCGTCGACTTTCACGGTCCGCTGCATCACGTCGACGGGCACGCATCTGTTCGGCGCGGTCGCGGGCGGCCTCGCGGCGCTCGCCGGGCCGCGTCACGGCGGCGAAACCGTGCGCATCGCCGCGCTGCTCGATGAGGCGTCGCGCTCGCCCGAGCTGGACCGCTACCTGGCGACCCGTCTCGCGCACCACGAGCACGGCGCGCAAGGTCCGGTGCTGTCGGGCTTCGGTCATCCGCTCTATCCGGACGGCGATCCGCGCGCGCGCTTGTTGCTGACGATGCTCGCCGACTGTGCGCCGGCCCGCTCGCCGCTCGACGAGGTACTGCAGCTTGCGCGAGCCGTGCGCGAAACGACCGGCGCGGAGCCGACGGTGGACTTCGCGCTGGCGGCGATCGAGCGCGTGCTCGGCCTGCCGACGGGGGCCGCGTTCACGCTGTTCGCGCTCGGGCGGGTGGTCGGCTGGATCGCGCACGCGATGGAGCAGACGCGCGATGGCCGGTTGATCCGGCCGCGGGCGCGGTATATCGGGGAGTACGAGGCGGGAGGGGGAGCTTAGGGGCTGCCCAGGGGCTGCTCAAGGGCTGCTTGGGTGCCGCGCCGGGTTTGCAACGCGGCGGCCCGCGATTCACCCCCGCCTCAGACCGCGCCTGGCCGACGCGCCAGCCAGGCCGGCATCGCCCAGCCGAGTAGCAGTGTCGGCAACTTGCGCTCCGAGCCGCTCGCCAGCGCGAAACGCGCCCCCGCCTGCCCCGCGCTGATCCATGCCACCGATCCACGCGCCAACTCGATGGACTCCCCCGCCGCCAGCCAGTGATCCTCATGCTCGCCCTCGACGGTCAGCCAGATGTTGCCGCTGATCACCTTGAAAATCGTCGGACGCGCGACCTGCCAAGCCGCGGCGGGCTCGCTATGTTCCAACTCGAAAACTCGAACTTCTCGCATCGCCGTTCTCCTCGAAGAACTTTCTGTTGTACCGATTATTGACGTGCGATGATCGAAGTCCCATGCACAGTTCCGAACACTTTCATCGGAACTGTTCAGTCGAAAAACCGAACAGTTGGCATGGCTCGCGCGACGCTGGTCAAGAGCTTTCGCGTTCGCCAGTCGGCGCAAGAAGGCAGGTATGAAACTCGAAATCGAACTCGATCGGGACAACGGCGTGCCGCTGACGGAGCAGATCGTCGCGGGCGTCTCGGCATGGATCCGCTCGCGCAATGCGCATCCCGGCTCGAAGCTGCCGTCGATCCGCCAGTTCGCCGCCGACTTCAGCGTAAGCCGCTTTCCGGTGATCGAGGCATACGATCGGCTGGTGTCGCTCGGCTATGTCGACTCGCGCCACGGCTCCGGCTTCTACGTCTCGGACCGTCAGCCGACGGACATGCGCTGCCAGGGCACTTCGGACCCGCGCCGTGCCGATGTCGAGTCGGACCATTTGCTGGAGCAGTTCAACTTTCCGGGCGAGACGCTGAAGCTCAGCACCGGTTTCATTCCCGAAAGCTGGCGCGACATCGATGGCATTGCGCAGGCGATCCGCCACGTGTCGCGAACCGACCCGGCGAGCATGGTCGAGTACGCGACGCCGCTCGGCAACCCGGTCCTGCGCGAGCAGTTGCGCGGCCGCATTGGCCAGTTGGGCATCCAGGCGGACGCGTCGCAAATTCTGATCACCAATGGCGCGAGTCAGGCATTCGATCTGCTTGTGCGCTACATGCTCAAGCCAGGTGACACGATCTTTGTCGAGGATCCTGGCTACTACAACCTGTACGGGCTGCTGCGACTGCACGGCATGAAGCTGATCGGCATTCCGCGCACCGGCAATGGTCCCGACCTCGACGTGATGCAGGCGCAACTGAAGCTGCACCGGCCCAGATTGCTGCTCATCAACACCGTGTTTCACAACCCGACCGGCACCACGGTCGCACCGCAGGTCGCGTTCCGTTTGCTGCAAATGGCGCGTGAGCATGGCTTCCAGATCATCGAAGACGATATCTACGCGGACTTTCAGACCGAGATCACCGACCGCCTCGCCACCCTCGACCAACTCGAGCAGGTGATCTACATCGGCGGATTGTCGAAGACGCTGTCGTCGTCGCTACGGATCGGCTGCGTGGTAGCGAATCACGCGATCATCAAGGATCTGGTCGACATCAAGATGCTGACGAGCATCGGCGGCTCGCGCTTTGCCGAGGCGGTGGCGGTGTCGATGCTGGAGCGCGGCGCATATCGCAAATATCTGGAGCGATTGCGCCGGCAGATGCGCGGCGCGCTCGGCTCGACCGTCCAGACACTCGAAGATGCCGGCTGGGAGATTTTCGAAGAGCCAGCAGGCGGCAAGTTCGTGTGGGCGCGCGTGCCCCATGTCGCGGATGCCGAACGGCTGGTTGAATGCGGCGTGCCGCTCGGTGTGACGGTGCTGCCCGGACAACACTTCAGGCCGAATCGGGAGGCGAGCCCGTGGATCCGGATTCATGTGGCGTTTGGCAACGAGCCACGGGCGCAGGCGTTTTTTCATGCGGCGGCGCAGTTGCCGCCTGATGCGTGAACACCGCGTGAAGTGGGGCCGTGACGCAGCATCGGCAGGTGCGCAACACGCCGCCGTCCGCTGCGCCGGGACTCGCTTTTCCCTAGAATAGCGAGTCCACGCCCGACCGAGCGCGCCCAGCCGCCTTTTATGTCCACGACGCCGACTCCGCCCGCCCTCGCTCCCGACATCCCTTCGGGCCCTTCGCCCCGCTCGCTGACCGTGATGCTGTGGCTGGTCGCCACCGGCTTCTTCATGCAGACGCTCGATTCGACGATCGTCAACACCGCGCTGCCCGCGATGGCGACAAGCCTCGGCGAGCTGCCGCTGCGCATGCAATCGGTGGTGATCGCCTACTCGCTGACGATGGCGGTGATGATCCCCGTGTCCGGCTGGCTCGCCGACAAACTCGGCACGCGGCGCGTGTTCTTCAGTGCGATCCTCGTGTTCGCGGTGGGCTCGTTGCTGTGCGCGAACGCGCATACGCTGAATCAGCTGGTGCTGTTCCGCATTCTGCAAGGCGTGGGCGGCGCGATGCTGCTGCCGGTCGGGCGGCTCGCGGTGCTGCGCACCTTTCCGGCGGAGCGCTATCTGCCGGCGTTGTCGTTCGTGGCGATCCCGGGACTGATCGGACCGCTGATCGGACCGACGCTCGGCGGCTGGCTCGTCAAGATCGCGTCGTGGCATTGGATCTTTCTGATCAACGTGCCGGTGGGCATCGTGGGCTGCATCGCGACGTTTGTCTTCATGCCGGACAGCCGCAACGAATCCACCGGCAAATTCGACCTTGGCGGCTACCTGCTGCTGGTGGTGGGGATGGTGGCAATTTCGTTCGCGCTCGATGGCCGCACCGAGTTCGGCATTCAACATGCGACGGTGCTGGTATTGCTGATCCTGAGCATGGCGTGCTTCGTTGCCTATGGTTTGCACGCGGTGCGCGAGCCCGCGCCGATCTTCCCGCTCGATCTGTTCAAGATCCACACTTTCAGCGTCGGGCTGCTCGGCAATCTGTTCGCGCGGATCGGCAGCGGCTCGATGCCCTACCTGATTCCTCTGCTGTTGCAGGTGAGCCTCGGCTATAGCGCATTCGAAGCCGGCCTGATGATGCTGCCCGTAGCGGCCGCGGGCATGGCGACGAAGCGTCTCGTGACGAAGCTGATTCTCAAGTACAGCTATCGACGCGTGCTGATGGCGAACACGATTCTGGTCGGCCTGATGATGGCGAGTTTTGCGCTCACGAGCACGAATCAGCCGCTGTGGCTGCGGCTCGTGCAACTGGCGATCTTCGGCGGCGTGAACTCGATGCAATTCACCGCGATGAACACGTTGACGCTGAAGGACCTCGGCACCGGCGGCGCGAGCAGCGGCAATAGCCTGTTTTCGCTCGTGCAGATGCTTTCGATGAGTCTCGGCGTGACCGTGGCCGGTGCGTTGCTGACGACCTTTACCGGCATCATGCAACGCGTGACCGCCGCCAATTCGCTGCCCGCGTTTCATGCGACCTTCCTGTGTGTCGGCATCATCACCGCGTGTTCGTCGTGGATCTTTGCGCAGTTGTCGCCAGAGATCCGCACGCCCGCGAAAAAGACCGATCCTTCGGAGCGAACCTGAGAGCCGCACGAGCCAGGACAACGCAACCTCCCGCACGCCCGAACGGATTTTGGGGCATCACTCCGAGCGCGCGGCACGTGGCACCCTTGAACAGCGCCGCCGACCTGCAACAGGGCGCGCCCCGCACCAGCGAAGTGCGTGAGATCGCCTTCGTACCGCGGCGAGCGCACAATGATTTCCTCCGAGCATTGCTGGTGGACGCCCAAGCTCTGTTCGTACACGCGCATAGTTCTTGCTCGTCTATCCTGTAAACTCTTGGTCTGGGCGCGCGAACGCCTGCCTGGCCCTGCAAGCGCCGCCATTTCCACACGACTGACATGATGAGCATGATCGAACTCGATCCTCCCGGCTTCCAGCCGCCACGCCCGATGGCCGGCGACGAAGGCTCCCGGCGTACCGTGCTGTATGGCGGCTACACCGTTTTCAGCGTGTTTCAGCCGGTCTTCTCGGTATCGCACCGGCGAGCGATCGGGTATCACGCGTCGCTGCGCGTCCACGACGAGCACGAGCGGCAAGCGCCCTCGCACGAAGTGTTTACGCAGGCCGCGCGACGCGGCGACCTGCTGGAACTTGGACGGCTGGCCGAATCGCTGCACCTCGGCAACTTCAACGCGTTCGACAGCCATGACGAATGGCTCTTCCTCAGCCTCCATCCGGCCGCGCTGATGGACACCAGCTACGGCGACGCGCTGCTTGCCAGCCTGAAGACGCTCGGCCTGCCGCCGCAACGCGTGGTGCTCGAAGTATCCGAACAGGCTGGCGGCGAGACCACGCGCTTCGCAGAGATCGTCGATGCGCTGCGCAAGTCCGGTTTCCTGATCGCACTCGACGGCTTCGGCGCCAAGCATTCGAACATCGACCGGGTGTGGAATCTGCGGCCGGACATCGTCACGCTCGACCGCATCATCCTCGCGCAAGCGAGTGAACACTCGCACATCGAGCGCGTGTTGCCGGGCCTCGTCTCTCTGTTGCACGAGTCCGGCCAACTGGTGCTGATGGGCGGTCTGAGCACCGAGCGTGATGCGCTGATCGCGCTCGAATGCAACGTGGACTTCGTTCAGGGCGCTTTTTTCGCGGGCCCGAGCGTCGATCCGGTCAAGCCGCAAGTTGCCGCTGGCCTGATGGATTCGCTGTCGGCCTCGCTGCGCGAACGCGTTGCCGCTCGCGAGAAAGCACAATCCGCACGGCTCGCGCCCTATGTCACCGGTCTCGAGGCAGCCGCCGCGCAGTTGATCGCCGGGGAATCGATCTCGCAGGCGACCGCACCTCTGCTCGCGCTCGGAGAAACGGCGCGCTGCTTCGTGCTGGACGGTTCGGGCCGGCAGATCGGCGACAACGTGCTGCCGCCGGGTCGCACATCGCAACGAGCAAAGCGCTTCAGCCCGCTGCTGCATTCCGAAGGCGCGAGTTGGGAACGCCGCCCGTACTTCATTCAGGCGATGCGTCAACCGGGCCGGGTTCATCTGACGCCGCCGTATCTGTCGATCAACGAAGCGCACCTGTGCGTCACGGCCTCGATCGCCGCACACACGTCGCACGGTACGCAAGTGCTATGCGTCGACATCAACTGGGAAGTCGCGGCTCACCGTAACTGACATCTGCGGAAGGCCCTTGATGCGGGCAAGCAGGTCGTTGACCGCGTCACGGCCCAGCATCTGGTTGGCCGCCTGCAAATGCGCGGCGCTGGTGAGGATGCGAAGCGAGACGATTCTCGCGGAACGGTCCGTAACGCCATCCGTCACCACGTCGATCAACCCGACGATGTCGCCGTCGCAGAACAGCGCGATGCACACAGCACCCGCCATCGACACCACCTCGGCATGGCTCGCCTGTTGCGCGAGGGATGTGATCACGCCCATCCACTTCGGACCTGAACCCGGCTCGCGGGCGCGTTGCGCTTCGGTGTTGGGCGTCGGCCCATGTGCTCGAAGGGCGGGGTCGCCCGCGGAGAACGAAGTGGGTGGCGCGTACAAAGGTATGTCGCTGATCAGTTGCGGCGCGTCGCTGAAGAGCTGTAGCAGGCCCGCCCGATCTTGCGCTTCGAGCGCCGCGCGCAAACGCTCGACGATTCGCCCATGCACCGCTGGATCGGGCCGCTCCAACGGCGCGCCCGCACGTTTCAGACGCTCCTTGGCGCGATGAACCATTTGCCGGCACGCGGCAGGGGTGCGCTCGAGAATCGAGCCGATTTCCGCATAATCGCACTCGAACGCTTCATGCAGCACGAACGCCGCACGTTCGTCTGGCTTCAAATGTTCGAGTAGCAGCATCACGCCATATGACATATCGGCCGCGCGCAATGCCAACTCCTCCGCCGAAGGTGCGACCTCGTCGAGCCACGGCTCCGGCAACCAGCCGCTAGCCTGCGACGCGCGCTCGCGCTGCGCGTGCCGCAGACGATCGATCGCCGTGCGCGTGGTCAGCGTGGTGAGCCACGCGACCGGCGTTTGCACCGCCTGCGTATCGGCCAGATGCCATTTGAGCCAGACGTCCTGCACCACGTCTTCGGCCTCCGCGCGACTGCCGAGCATCCGGTATGCGAGTGCCAGCAGACGGGCGCGCGCGGCCTCGAAACTGGATGCTTTGTCGATTCCGTGTTCCGTCATGCGTCGACCTCCCGATGGTGCCTGGTGAAAAAGCGGCTGCGTGCCGGTGGCATGGCTCAGCGCGCGTCATGTTCGGTATTCCTCAGCTTGACGCTCGGGCGACGGAGGATGTGACAGCGCGGCGCAAAAAAATTTTCTGTCACGACGCCGGTTGCTGCTTCGTCAAATGAGCAACAACCGGCGCTTGGCACGCGGCTTTTGTCCCGCGGCCGCCCGTGCATCCCGGAATGCCCATGCCGTCCATTCTGAACGAGGAATCCATGCCTGCCAGTTACCCGTCTGTCTCCGGCCTCGGCCTTGTGCCCACGGTCATCGAACAATCCGGCCGGGGCGAGCGCGCCTATGACATTTACTCCCGCCTGCTGCGCGAGCGCATCGTGTTTCTCGTCGGGCCCGTGAACGAACAGTCTGCCAGTCTGATCGTCGCGCAATTGCTGTTTCTCGAATCGGAGAACCCCGACAAGGATATTTCTTTTTACATCAACTCGCCCGGCGGCTCGGTGTATGACGGCCTCGCGATTTACGACACCATGCAGTTCATCAAGCCGGAGGTCTCGACCTTGTGCACGGGGTTTGCCGCGAGCATGGGCACCTTCCTGCTCACCGCGGGTCAACGCGGCAAACGGTACGCGCTACCCAATGCGCGCATCATGATTCACCAGCCGTCCGGCGGCGGTCAGGGCACCGCGGCGGACATCGAAATCCAGGCGAAAGAGGTGCTTTACGTGCGAGCGCGCCTCAATGCGATGATGGCCGAGCGCACCGGACGCAGCACCGAAGAGATCGCGCGCGATACCGACCGCGACAACTTCATGTCGGCGCTTGAAGCGAAGGAATATGGATTGATCGACGACGTGCTGGAAGCTCGCGCGACGTGGAATAACGCAGGCCGTCGCGACACCCTGTAACCGAGCTGACATGCAGCCGCTCGCGGCACCGCCGGTTAGACCGCTTGCCGCCCCCATCCACCTATCGGTGCGAGCGCACCACAAAAGCTGCTCACCTTCGCTGGAATCGCTATCATGTCGCGATTCGTCGACTTCGACGACCGCCTCAATGGAGATACACATGGCGTCATCCAACGAAAACGTCAGCATGGCGCTATTCTGCGACTTCGAGAACGTCGCGCTTGGCGTGCGCGACGCGAAGTACGACAAGTTCGACATCAAGCTGGTGCTCGAGCGACTGCTGCTGAAGGGCAGCATCGTGGTCAAGAAAGCATATTGCGACTGGGATCGCTACAAGAGTTTCAAAGGGGCCATGCACGAGGCCAATTTCGAGCTGATCGAAATTCCCCATGTGCGCCAATCGGGCAAGAATTCCGCCGACATCCGGCTCGTCGTCGATGCGCTCGATCTTTGCTATACGAAATCGCACGTCAATACGTTCGTCATCATCAGTGGTGATTCGGATTTCTCGCCGCTCGTGTCGAAGCTGCGCGAGAACGCCAAACAGGTCATCGGTGTCGGCGTGCAACAGTCCACCTCGGATTTGCTGATCGCGAATTGCGACGAGTTCTTTTTTTACGACGATCTCGTACGCGAAAGTCAGCGCGCAGTCGCGAGGCGCGAATCGTCACGTCAGCCGCAGAGCGCGCAGCAGGCAGCCAAACGTGCGCCTGATGAAGAGAAGGCCCCGCCCAAGGAAGATCTGGAGAAGCGCCGCAGCAAGGCCGTTGAAATTGCGGTGCAGACGTTCGATGCGCTCGCTTCAGAACGAGGCGACAGCGGCAAGATCTGGGCGTCGGTACTGAAGAACGCGATCAAGCGGCGCAAACCGGATTTCAACGAAACGTATTATGGTTTTCGCGCTTTCGGCAATCTGCTGGAAGAAGCGCAGGCGCGCGGGCTGCTCGAATTCGGCCGCGATGAAAAGTCAGGCGCATACGTTTATCGAAGCACGGCTGTGAACGTCGCGGGTGAAGCGGCAAGTGAATCCATCGGCGACGCCGCAGCGGAATCTGCGGACACGAGATCGGCTGAAGCGGTTTCGGCTGAACGGGCGGCCGAACCTTCGTATCAAGCGCAGGCGGCGCAAGCGGCTGCTTCCGAGTCGGGCGGCAAGCACAAGTCGCGGCGCAAGGATCGCACCAATCGCAAGGCGGGACGCGCTCAGCAGGAAGGCGCCCACGGCAAGCGCGGTCACCACGAGACGGCTGAGGAAGAATCTGTGGTTGCCGCGCCGGTTCCCGCCGAACACGTCGAACCCGCCGAGCCGACCCAGCAGCAGGAACCGCGTGAACACACTCCCCTGTCACATGAGTTCGTCACTGAGCCGATAGCGGAAGAGTCCGAAGCTCGCGCTGCAACAGCACAAGTGGATACAACCGCTGAAGAAGTCGTCTTCGGCCACGAAGCCGACCAGACCGCCGACAGCGACCAACCCGCGCAGTATCAAAGCGCCAAAAAGCGCGCAACGCGCAAAACGGCCGCGAAGAAAGTGAAGAAAAGCACGCCTCGCACGATCGATGAAGTCCCTGAGATCGCAGCGCCGGCCGAGGCCTCTGCACCGGCAGTCAATCCGGAAGAAGCGCCTGCGGCAGCCAGGAAGGCGGCCCGTAAAACCGCCCCCCGGAGCCGTCGTCCGCGCAAAACGGCGTCTACGGACACCGCAGAGTAAGCAGCGGCACATATTTGACGATCGTCGCCAAAAGCTACCGCCCAATCGTGCTACGCACTTGAAACGCAGTACTGGCCGACAATGCCTGACAAGCAAGTCGGCCGGCGCCCAACTATCACCGCTCAATAAGCTGGATAAGGCGCATACATCACGGGCGGAGGCGGCGCGTAATAAGGACGGGGCGCAACATACACCGGCTGCGTCGAATAGTAAGGCTGCGGCTGAACGATCGTCTCGCCCTTCGACACCATGCACTGCGCGTAGGCGGTGTCGTAGTGTGCCTGCATGGCGGCCGCCGAATACTGGGCGCCATTCGCGCTGTTCGCGCCACCGATCAGCAGGCCGCTGCCCGCCCCGATCGCCGCGCCCGCGCCGGCGTTGCCCGCCGCCGCACCGAACAGCGCGCCGATCGCCGCGCCGCCCAGCGTGCCGAGCGCCGCGCTGTTCACGCTATTCGTGTTGGCCGCCTGCGCCGCGCCGGCCGGATTCGTCGAATGATTCGCGTAATCGCGGCACGCGTAGTCGTTCGCCTGGAACTCGGCGAGCGTCTCGCCGCTGCGCGGCATCGCGGCGATGCTCGGGCCGCTCGGCGGCGCCACCGCGCAACCGCCCAACGCGAGTGCGATGACGGCGGCGGAAATCGCCAGGCTGATCGTTTTATTGCTGGAAATCATGGTGGTGCACTTCGGAGGATTGGAATTCAAACGTTAGGCTAATCGCAAAATTCCGTGGTTACGCCTTAGTTACAGAAAGTTTTTCGCGCGGCCGGCTTGCGTCGCCCCGACTGCACGTAGCCGCGGCGGTTGGGCACGTTATATCAGGTAATGCTTGTTAATGAGCGGGCGATGAATTCACAACGAGCCCGGCCTACACTCGCGTCGAACGATCCCTGCCCAACCCAATCGACCACCCGAAGGACGCCTCGATGAACCGGCTCATTCTCGCCGCCGCAGCAGCTTGCGTCGCGGGCAGCGCGCCCGCATTCGCGCAATCCACCCCTGCCGCGCCGAGCGTCGTACTCCAGCAACCGGGCACGACGACCTTTCCGAGCGCCGCAATCGTGCAGAACTTTCAGTACATGAACCATCCGCCGCCGGCGCCCTCCCCCGCCAGCTCATCGAAGCCGGCAGGCGGTGGCAGGGGTCATCGGCATCGACAGATGTCCGCGAGTTCCGACTCGGATAGTTAGCCGCAGGTCACTCCGTTTGGCGCCTCGCAAAACCACAGTTACCAACTGTGACAAAGTTGTTTCAGAAGCACAAAAGCATACAAGAGAGGGAACACCCGCCGGTGCTAAGCGGGCGCAACACGCGTCCGTCGCCTTGCAATCACCTCAAAAAAGAAAAAGCCCTCGCAATGGAGGGCTTTCGTCTGTCGCTACCATCTTCAATCGCGACCGCAAGGATCGCGACATCAGACGGCAAGCTGCAACCGGCAATCTCAGGCGAAGTTCT
The DNA here is from genome assembly GCF_004197395.1 of Paraburkholderia sp. UYCP14C. Taxonomy (GTDB): domain Bacteria; phylum Pseudomonadota; class Gammaproteobacteria; order Burkholderiales; family Burkholderiaceae; genus Paraburkholderia. Next base: position 16,102 of record NZ_SELS01000022.1, read on the forward strand.
TCGCTGCGAAGTCCCAGTTGACGATGTTCCAGTACGCTTCGACGAACTTCGGACGCGCATTGCGATAGTCGATGTAGTAAGCGTGCTCCCACACGTCGATCGTCAGCAGTGCCTTGGCGTCGGTGGTGAGCGGCGTGGCGGCGTTGCTCGTCGACACGAGGTCGAGCGAACCATCAGCCTTCTTCACGAGCCATGCCCACCCCGAGCCGAACGTGCCGACTGCGGTCTTCGCAAACTCTTCCTTGAACTTGTCGAACGAACCCCACTTCGCGTTGATCGCGTCAGCCAGCGCGCCGGTCGGTGCGCCGCCACCTTGCGGCGACAGGCTGTTCCAGAAGAACGTGTGATTCCACACCTGAGCCGAATTGTTGAAGACACCGCCCGACGACTTCTTGACGATCTCTTCCAGCGACAGGTTCTCGAACTCCGTGCCCTTGATCAGATTGTTCAGGTTGGTCACATAGGTCTGGTGATGCTTGCCGTAGTGAAACTCGAGCGTCTCTTCCGACATGTGCGGAGCGAGCGCGTTTTTCGCAAACGGCAGCGGCGGGAGCGTATGTTCCATGGTGCTTTCCTTCTCTGTATCTGTTGTGGGGAGTCTGCGGATGACGCTATCGAGCACTCGATTGTAGGCGACTTGGAATAACCCCGCAAACCAGCGGCCTTTATGTTTGGCATGTCGAACACGCCGTGCGCAAGGCCTTTGAGAAGGGCGCGCATCGCGCGTGCCCGGGTCGTCGGAAAACAGGAAATGGGCGCCCCGCGCCCATCGGCGAAACGTCAGAAACCGTCGGTCAGACGCGCCTGCACGTCGGCGAGCGCGACGTCGGCCGAGCCTTCGGCGAGATGCATCGTCAAACGACGTCCGGGTTTTAGCGCCGACGGCGAGCGAATCGCCCGTCCGTTTTGCGCATCGAGCACGGCCGCATAACCGCGCTCGAGCGTGCGCTGCGGACTCAGCACTTCGAGTCGCGCGCCGAGCATGTCGACGCGCGCGACCTGACGTTCATGCTGGCGCGATAGCGCCGCATTCAGACGCTGCGCCAGCGTGTCGACGCGCGTGCGCTCGGCCGCGAGATCCGGACGCCAGCGTTGCCAGCGCATCTGCAGCAGCGAAAATCGCGCACGAGCGTCGCGCACCGGCCGCGCGCCCGCCGACGCGAGCCGCACGCGCAACTGCTGCAGATGCGTGCGCTGCCGTGCGAGCCGCTCGGCCGGCGAGACGAGTCGGCGCGCCAGCCAGTCGAGCTGCTGCGCACGCCGCTCCATCATGCGGCCGAACGCGCGCGCGAGTGTCGCGTGCCGATGATCGAGTTCGCGCAGCAGCATGACGCGCTGCGGACTCACGAGTTCAGCGGCACCGGTCGGCGTGGGCGCGCGTACGTCCGCGGCAAAATCGGCGATCGTGAAATCGGTCTCGTGACCGACACCGCTCACCACGGGTATCACGCTTTCCGCGATCGCGCGCGCGAGCACTTCTTCGTTGAATGCCCACAGGTCTTCGATCGAGCCGCCGCCGCGACACACGATCAGCACGTCGACCTCGCGGCGCGCGCCGGCCGCCTCGACCATCGCCGCGAGCTTCGCGCTGACGCCCGCGCCCTGCACCGGCGCCGGATAAACGATCACCGGAATATGTGGGGCGCGGCGCGACAGCGTCGTCAGCACGTCGCGCAATGCGGCTGCCTGCAACGACGTGACGATCCCGATCGCGCGCGGATGCGTCGGCAGCGCGCGCTTGCGCTCGGCGGCGAACAGCCCCTCGGCCTCGAGTTGCGCCTTCAACCGCAAAAACGCTTCATACAGACGCCCCTGACCGGTGCGGCGCACCGCTTCGACATTCAACTGCAGCTCGCCGCGCGGCTCGTACATCGTGACGAGCGCGCGCACTTCGATGCGATCGCCTTCGCGCGGCGTGAATTCGGCGTATTGCGCGCGACCGCGGAACATCACGCAGCGCATCTGCGCTTGCGCGTCCTTGATCGAGAAATACCAGTGGCCACTCGCGGCGCGCGTGAAGTTCGACACTTCACCGGCGACCCAAACGAGTGGAAACGAGCGTTCGAGCATCGTGCCGATCGCGCGATTGAGTGCGGAGACGGGTACGACGACCTCACCGCCGGGTGTGGCCGCGGAAGCAAAAGGATTTTCGGGATTCATGCGAGGAATAAATAGGCTGGCCGCACAGACGATAGACCGTGCGACGAGCGGCGTCCAGCCGGAATCGCAGGATTGTTAAAAGTGTCCACATGGCGGGAACCGCCTGACGAATTCCGCCAGAACGCCCGCCAGCGCTAATAAATGCCTGGCAGACCCTTGATTTATATGGCATTTACATCTCAGCAACGAGCGAGCGCTCCGATCCAAAGTGCACGGAATGGCCATCCTGGACGATCGGATGGCAGGTTCTCCACAAAGTTATCCACAGACTGTGGGCGACCCCACATAGCGTCGACCGGCCTGCGTCGAGCCCCGCGCGACTTGCCGGGCGGGACGCCCGCGCGCTAGAGTGGCGGGTTCGACGGCATGCCGATCGTGCGGCGCGCCGCGGAGCTTGCCGGCCTGAGGCCGATAGGCGCGAACCCTTTGCCGCGCCGTTTGCACCTCATTTTTCGACCGTATTTGCATTCGATTGATTGCCCGGAGAACCGCGTTGATGTTGACCCCGCGTAATGCGCACGGCATGCAGTTCTTGCCCGCAACCCGCCCATGAGCGAACTCGGCGACCGCCTCGAAGCGCGCTTCGCGCGCGAATGGCAGCAACGTGGACCGTTCGCATGGGCGTTGACGCCGCTCGCCTGCGTGTTCGGTGCGATCGCGGCCGCGCGCCGCGCCGCGTTTTCGCTCGGCTGGCTGCAGTCGGTGCGCGTCGGCGTGCCGGTGGTGGTGGTCGGCAACGTGACGGTCGGCGGTACCGGCAAGACACCGACCGTCATCGCGCTCGTCGAAGCGTTGCGCGCCGCGGGCTTTACGCCTGGCATCGTGTCGCGCGGCTATGGTGCGCGCGTGCGCACGCCCACCCAAGTGACGCCCGGTTCGTCGGCACGCGTCGGCGGCGACGAGCCGTTGCTGATTGCGCGCCGCACCGGTGCCCCCGTGTGGGTCTGTCCCGATCGCGTCGCCGCCGCGCAGGCGCTGTGCGCCGCGCATCGCGACGTCGACGTGATCGTCAGCGACGACGGCTTGCAGCACTATCGCCTCGCGCGCGACGTCGAACTCGTCGTGTTCGATCACCGGCTCGGCGGCAACGGCTTCCTGCTGCCGGCCGGGCCGCTGCGCGAGCCGCTGTCGCGCCGTCGCGACGCGACGCTGATCAACGATCCGTATGTGCGCACGCTGCCCGCGTGGCCGAACACGTTCGCGCTGCAGCTCGCGCCCGCCGATGCGTGGCATCTCGACAATCCCGCGCTGCGCCGCCCGCTCGCGCAATTCGCCGGTCAGCGCGTGCTGGCCGCGGCCGGCATCGGCGCGCCGGAACGCTTTTTCGCGACAGTGCGCGCGGCCGGCCTCGCGCCCACGACCCGCGCACTGCCCGACCACTACGCGTTCGAGCGCAATCCATTCACCGACGTCGACGCCGACGCGATCCTGATTACGGAAAAGGATGCGGTAAAATTGGGGGCCTGGCACGACGCGCGCATCTGGGTAGTCCCGGTCGAAGCCGCGCTTGATCACCGCCTCACTGCATTAGTTGTGGAGAAAGTCCGTGGACGCTCGCCTGCTTGAAATCCTCGTCTGCCCGATCTGCAAGGGCCCGCTCAGCTACGATCGCGCCGCGCAGGAACTGATCTGCAACGCGGACAAGCTCGCCTATCCGATCCGCGACGGCATTCCCGTGATGCTCGTCGACGAAGCGCGGCAGACCGTCGAAGGCACGCCGGTCGACCTGAATCCCGGCTCGGTCGCCTGAAGCGGCGCGCCGCTGCATCGAGGCGGCGTACCGTCTCGCTCGCGCGCGGGCCGCGGCAATTCGACGCCCCCGCTCGCCCCACAGGTGCTCCGCAATCGATCCGCAGCCGTTTTCGCCCTTCCGGCTTATGTCCGACTCTGCGTGCGCGTCGCGCGCGCAGCCTCTTCCTCCGGCCTGATCGCCTCCCGTCTCTGATCCGATGACCCACACCGCCCATCATCCGTTTATCGCCGTCGTGCCGGCCCGTCTCGCGTCGACGCGTCTGCCCAACAAGCCGCTCGCGGACATCGGCGGCAAGCCGATGGTCGTGCGTGTCGCGGAGCGTGCGCGCGAATCGGGCGCGCAGCAGGTGCTGGTCGCGTCGGACGCGCAGGAAGTGCTCGACGCGGCGCACGATCACGGCTTCGACGCGGTACTCACACGCGCCGATCATCCGTCGGGTACCGACCGTCTCGCGGAAGTAGCGACGCGCTTCGGCTGGAGCGACGACACGCTCGTCGTCAACGTGCAGGGCGACGAGCCGCTGATCGACCCGGCGCTCGTGCGCGGCGTGGCCGCGCACCTGGCGACGACCGGCGACTGCGCGATCGCCACGGCGGCACATCCGATCGCCGATCCCGCCGAAATTTTCAATCCGAACGTCGTCAAGGTCGTGCCCGATGCGCGCGGCGTCGCGCTGTATTTCTCGCGCGCGCCGATCCCGTGGGCGCGCGACGCGTGGCAACCGCACTGGCCCAACGTCGCGTCGATGCCGACGCCGCCCGCGCCCGCCGTCGTGTACCGGCACATCGGCCTGTACGCGTATCGCGCGAAATTCCTGCGCACGTACCCCAGTCTCGCGATCTCGCCCATCGAGCAGGTCGAAGCACTCGAACAGCTGCGCGCGATGTGGCATGGCGAGCGTATCGCGGTACTCGTCACGCATGACGTGCCGTTGCCGGGCGTCGATACCCCCGCCGATCTCGCGCGCGTACGGGCTTTATTCGGGTCTTGAGCGCGGGAAAGCCGTGGCATAATCGAACGGTTATGCGCGCCTCCCAGCGCAGGCGGCACTCGGGTTATCCCGGTCGCGCGCCGTTCGGATCTTGCAGCGCCGTCCTGTTCGACGTGCAGCGCGAGCTAGCCAACGGTCCGATGCGGGTCCTGCGAGAATCGCCGGGAAGCATGCCGCGTCAACAAAGAATTCACATAGATCTGGAGATATCCATGCGTTTGATCCTGTTGGGTGCACCGGGTGCTGGCAAAGGCACTCAGGCCAACTTCATCAAGGAAAAGTTCGGCATCCCGCAAATTTCGACCGGCGACATGCTGCGCGCGGCCGTCAAGGCTGGCACGCCGCTCGGCCTCGAAGCGAAGCGCTTCATGGACGCCGGCGAGCTCGTCACGGATGAGCTGATCATTAACCTCGTCAAGGAACGTCTACAGCAGCCGGACTGCGCGAACGGCTATCTGTTCGACGGCTTCCCGCGCACGATTCCGCAAGCCGAAGCAATGAAGCAGGCAGGCGTCGCGATCGACTACGTGCTCGAAATCGACGTGCCGTTCGACGAGATCATCGCGCGTATGAGCGGCCGCCGGTCGCATCCGGCTTCGGGCCGCACGTATCACGTGACGTTCAATCCGCCGAAGGTCGAAGGTATCGACGACGTGACCGGCGAGCCGCTGATCCAGCGCGACGACGACAAGGAAGAAACGGTCAAGAAGCGTCTGGAAGTGTATGAATCGCAAACCAAGCCGCTGATCGAGTATTACAACGGCTGGGCGAAGAACGGCGATGCGTCGAGCTCGGTGAAGGCGCCCCAATATCGCCGCATTTCGGGCCTCGGCAGTGTCGAGGAAATTCGTGCCCGCGCGTTCGACGCGCTGAAGTAAGCCGGATTGGTCTAAACATTACTGCTGTTCGCGTCTGACGAAAAACCCGCCCACTTTGGGCGGGTTTTTTATTGACGGGTCCTCAAACCCGAAGCGACAAGCGTGCGGATGGCTCAGCCGAATAGTTAGTTTTCCCTGGCGCTCGAATGCCGCCGCCCCGTTCGCTTTCCGCATCGCAACACAGCCGCTACAATCGACCGTCGATAAATGTTTCGATCGAGACAGCACTGAATAATCGTAGCAAAGGAGAAAACATGGAGATTCGAGACAACGTGTTCCTGATCACCGGCGGTGCATCAGGGCTCGGCGCCGCCACCGCGCGCCTGCTCGTCGAGAACGGCGGCAAGGTCGTGCTCGCTGACCTGAATCTGGATGCGGGCGAGGCGCTCGCGAAGGAGCTCGGCGGCGTATTTGTCAAATGCGACGTGAGCCGGGAGGAGGACGCGCAACAGGCCGTCGAAGCCGCGACGAAGCTCGGCACGCTGCGCGGTCTAGTCAACTGCGCGGGCGTCGCACCGGCCGCGAAGACCGTCGGCAAGGATGGCCCCCATTCGCTCGATCTGTTCACGCGCACGATCTCGATCAACCTGATCGGCACGTTCAACATGATCCGGCTCGCCGCGGTGCAGATGTCGAAGAACGAGCCGAATGCCAACGGCGAGCGCGGCGTAATCATCAACACAGCGTCGGTCGCCGCGTTCGACGGCCAGATCGGCCAGGCGGCCTACTCCGCGTCGAAGAGTGGCGTGGTCGGCATGACGCTGCCGATCGCGCGCGACCTGTCGCGCAACGCGATCCGCGTGATGACGATCGCCCCCGGCATCTTCGAAACGCCAATGCTGCTCGGCATGCCGCAGGAAGTGCAGGACGCGCTCGGCGCGATGGTGCCGTTCCCGCCGCGTCTGGGCAAACCGGCCGAATACGCGATGCTCGCCAAGCAGATCTTCGACAATCCGATGCTGAACGGCGAGGTGATCCGGCTGGACGGCGCGATCCGTATGCAGCCGAAGTGAGGATCGACTGGCGATCGGTCTGATCGCCGTATGCGCGGCCAGGGCCCGCATACGGCGATAAAGAAACGCCTGCACATGTGTGACATGTGCAGGCGTTTGTGTTTTATGCAGCGCGAAACCGCGCGGCGCTACTCGCCGCCGTCGTGCCGCGTGCGCTGCCGCAATTCATGCAGCTGCGATTCGACCACAGTGGCGTCTTCCGCATCGGGACGATCCCCGAGGTAGCTTTCAAGGTCTTCTAGCGCGGGCCGCAGATAATCGAGCCGCGCATACGCGAAGCCCCGATCGCGCACTTCCTCGATATTGTCCGGCAGCAGAATGACGAGCCGCTGTTGCACCGCGAGCAGACGTTGCCAGCGCTCGGTCTGCAGATAGATCGCCTTCAGGTTGCGCAACATCCGCGCGACGATCTCGCGACGCGTGGCCGGTTGCAGCAGCATGCGCAGCGCGCGCCCGACCGAATCGCCGGCCGATGCGACGTACGGCTCGAGCATCTCGACCATCTGCGACTCGGACAGCGAGTGACCGGTGGTCGGGTCGAGCATCACGTCGCCGTCGGGCGTGGTCACGCGCAGCAGGAAGTGGCCCGGGAACGACACCCCGCGCACCGGAACGCCGAATTGCTCGGCCATCTCCAGATAGAGCACCGCGAGCGAAATCGGAATGCCGCGGCGACGCTTCAGCACGACGTTCAGATGACTGTTGTCGGGGTCGTAGTAGTCGTTCAGATTGCTCGCGAAACCGAGTTCGCGGAAAAAGAAACGATTGAGGATGCCAACTTTCTGGCGGATGTCGGCATCGTCGGGCATGCGGCGGCGCAGCCGCAACACCAGCTCGTCGATCTCGGCGAGCACCGACTGCAGATCGAGGTCGGGATAGGCGTCCTGCGCGAGCGAGAGCGCCGTCTCGGTCAGCGGCAGACTCTCGTCTTCGGCGACGAGCGTACTGAAATAATCGAGAACCCGCGACATGGTGATCACTTCACTCGCCTTTTGAAATACGCGTACTTGAAGCCCATCAGCCAAAGCATACCGAAATATAGCGCGGCGAACAGCACGAGACACGCACCGAGCAACGCCATGCGACTGACCGGCTGGCTACGCATGCCGATCCAGTCGAAGCTGATCGCGAGCCAGCGCATCACGCCGGCGAGCACGAGGCACGCGCCGAGCAACTGCACGAAAAACTTGAGCCAACCGCTCGACGGCATATAGATGCCGCGTTTGCGCAGACCAATGAACAGCAGCAACGCGTTGACGCAAGCGCCAAGCCCGACGCTCAGCGTGAGACCTGCGTGCGCGAACACCGGCACGAACGCATAGTTGCTCAGCTGCGTGACGACCAGCACGCCAATGCCGATCTTCACCGGCGTCTTGATGTCCTGCTTCGCGTAGAAGCCCGGCGCGAGGATCTTGATCAGGATCAGACCGATCAGGCCGATGCCGTAGGCGGCAAGTGCGCGGCTCACCATCACGACCGAGTTGCCGTCGAACTTGCCGTAGTTGAACAGCACGGCAGTCAACGGCTGCGCGAAGAAGAACAGCGCGATCGCGCTCGGCGCGGCGAGCAGGAACGTCACGCGCAGCCCCCAGTCGAGCAGCGACGAATACTCGTGCGAATCGGCATCGACGTGCGCCTTCGACAGGCTCGGCAGCAGGATCGTGCCCAGCGCGACGCCGAGCAGCGCGGTCGGAAACTCCATCAGCCGGTCGGCGTAGTTGATCCAGGACACCGCGCCCGGGCCGATGTGCGACGCGATGTTGGTGTTGATGATCAGGCTGATCTGCGCGACCGACACTGCGAACATCGCCGGCACCATCTTCGCGAGCACCCGCTTGACGCCACGATGCGCGAGCGCGCGCAGCGGGTTCAGGCCGATGCGCGGCACCATGTCGATCTTCTTGAGGCCCGGCAGCTGCACGATGAATTGCAGCACGCCACCGACGATCACCGCCCACGCGAGCGCATAGACCGGCGTTTGCAGGCGCGGAGCGAGAAACACCGCCGAGACGATGAACGCGACGTTCAACAGCACCGGCGCGAACGCGGGTAACGAAAAGTTCTTGTACGTGTTCAGCACGCCCGACGCCAGCGACGTCAGCGAAATGAAAATGATGTACGGGAACATGATGCGCGTCATCGCGACCGCGAGCTGGTACGCGTGGCCCTCGTGCGCGAGGCCCGACGCGACCACGAACACGACGCCCGACGCGCCGACCACGCCGATCACCGACAGCACGGCGAGCGCCCACGCGAGCACGGTCGAGGTCGCGTCGACGAGGGCCTTGGTGGCATCGTGGCCTTGCTGGTTCTTGAACTCGGCGAGGATCGGCACGAAGGCCTGCGAAAACGCACCTTCGGCGGAAATGCGGCGCAGCAGGTTCGGAATGCGAAAGGCGACGTAGAAAGCGTCAGTGTATTGACTGGCGCCGAACGCACGGGCGATCAGCGTTTCACGGGCCAGTCCGGTCACGCGCGACAGCAGCGTGAAGCCGCTGACCGTCAGCAGGGCTCGGAATAGATTCATGGGGCGCTTATTATACGGGTCCCGCCAATGCGGGCGACGAGCCGGAACGCGATTCGGACCGATTTGCCACGCGGACGTTCGCCGCGATCGGCGGAAAAGCGTGATTTTTTGTGTTTTCCGCGGTCGTCCCGGCGGCGCCTGCGTCTTCCAGCGGCGCCCTCGCAGGAGGGGCAGCGCATAAGCGCCAACATCACGCTGCTCCGGTCACTGTGGTGCCGTCGCGCGTTTTCCGTTGTCACGTGCCTGATTTTGTTGCTATAATCGTCGGTTTCGAAGCTTGCTCAGTTTTCGAATGGTCTTCGGACGGGATTCTCAGGTTGGCGCAACGCCGCCTGTCAATGCATCCGGATACCTGAAAACACGGGCCCGCCTTCGCGTAGTTCGATCGATTTTTTCGACACTTTTGCGCCCTTGGGCAATCGCTTCCAAGGGTTCGGATCGAGAAGCAGCACCTCGCCTATTCAATCAAGGTCGGGTACTGGAAACAGGAACAGGATAAGGAACCGTCATGGCTAACTCCGCACAAGCACGCAAGCGCGCCCGCCAGGCCGCGAAGGCAAACTCGCACAACTCGGCACTGCGCTCGAAGTTCCGCACGGCTATCAAGGCTGTCCGCAAGGCAATCGACGCAGGCGACCAGGCTAAGGCCGCCGAAATCTTCAAGGCATCGTCGAAGACCATCGACATCATCGCCGACAAGAACATCATTCACAAGAACAAGGCAGCTCGCCACAAGAGCCGCCTCGCTGCAGCCATCAAGGGTCTGCAAGCGCCCGCAGCGCAGTAATTCCGGTCGGCCCGCTCCGGCGGGCTACCTCCTGTTTCCGCTGCACAAGAAGCCCGCTTTGGCGGGCTTTTTTGTTTTCGCCGGCCGTATGCGCTCGCTCACGCCGCTGCGCACGCTGGATGACCAGCCACAAAAAAACCCGCTGCTCGCGGGTTTTTGCTTTTGCTTATCGCCGAACCGGCCAGCTTGCGTCAGATCACGTGCCGCTTGGCTTGCGGCGCAGGCGCATGCTCGAGCTCCAGTTCACACGCCTCGGTGACGAGAAGGTCGTTGTCTTTCGCGAAGTTCAGCACGAAATCGAAGGCCATCGGCTCGATGTCGCGCAGCCGCGAATCGAGGATCACACACTTGAGGTCGCCGATCATAGTCGGCCGCACGTACAGCGAGTACTGCATATACGCATTCGGCCCCTTCCTCGTGCCGGGCCCGAACGACGACATGACGCCCGCGAGCCGCTCCGACCAGTCGCTCGGCCGAAACTTTTTTCCGGTCGACGTAATGCCCTGAATGAAATACTCGATTGGAGCTGCTTCGGCCATGTAGAAATACCTGTGTGACTGCCCAGCGGAATGACGGCCAACCGGCGACGCCAGATGCACGTCCGAATTCGCCGCAAGCGACGTGCACGGCAAGCGCTTGCAGCCACCTGCGACGTACGTGGGACCTGGCACTAACGCAACAATGACGAGCCGCACCACGAGAACCGCTGCGGCGAACCGGCTGAACCGCTCTGGCGCCTGTCATGACGGCCACGCCGTGACAGGCTTTCCGCGCCACGCGAGCCGCGTTTCTTCATGCGAAACACCGGCCTGCTGGGCTTTGGGATAACCTGTAGATTATAGCGCAGCAGGCCCTTTTCCGCAGCGCACACAAGCGCTCTTCGATGGCCTTGCCAAGCCCGACGCCACGCTTTCGGAGCGCTTTCGCCAGCTTCCGGCCGACTCGTCAAACGGGGCGAAATCCTTTATGCTGCATAGAGTTACCACCAATCCGACGGCGGCGCAGTCCGGCAATCCTGCCGGGTGAGACCGCCGTATTTGTTTCATGAACGCCAAGAAAATTCGCCACTACCTGCAGTTCAAGGACTTCTCGCTGGAAGACTACGAGTACGTGCTGGAACGCGCGCGCATCCTGAAACGCAAATTCAAGAACTACGAGACCTATCACCCGCTGCATGACCGCACGCTGGCGATGATCTTCGAAAAGAATTCGACGCGCACGCGCCTGTCGTTCGAAGCCGGCATCTTCCAGCTCGGCGGCCACGCGGTGTTCATGAGCACGCGCGACACGCAACTCGGCCGCGGCGAGCCGATCGAAGATGCCGCGCAGGTGATCTCGCGCATGGTCGACATCATCATGATCCGCACGTTCGGCCAGGACATCATCCAGCGCTTCGCCGAGAATTCGCGCGTGCCGGTGATCAACGGGCTCACGAACGAATACCACCCGTGTCAGGTGCTCGCGGACATCTTCACGTACTTCGAGCATCGCGGTCCGATCCGCGACAAGACGGTCGCGTGGGTCGGCGACGCCAACAACATGCTGTACACGTGGATCGAAGCCGCGCAGATTCTCGGCTTCAAGCTGCGCCTGTCCACGCCGCCGGGCTACAAGCTCGACCGCGCGCTCGTCGCGGCGGACAGCGCACCGTTCTACGAGGAGTTCGACGATCCGAACGAAGCCTGCGCGGGCGCCGATCTCGTCACCACCGACGTGTGGACCAGCATGGGCTTCGAGGCCGAGAACGAAGCGCGCAAGAAAGCTTTCGCGGACTGGTGCGTCGACGCCGACATGATGGCGCGCGCGAATCCCGATGCGCTCTTCATGCACTGCCTGCCTGCGCATCGCGGTGAGGAAGTCAGCGCGGAAGTGATCGACGGACCGCAAAGCGTCGTGTGGGATGAAGCGGAAAATCGTCTGCACGTGCAGAAAGCGTTGATGGAATACCTGCTGCTCGGCAAGCTCAATCACTGAGCGAGCCGCCCGTATAGCCCCCGCGGCAACCGCACCGCAGTACAAAAAAGGCGCCGGGAGTTTCCTCCCGGCGCCTTTTTGCATTCATCGGCAGCGAAGCTTCGCGCGCATACTCAGCGCGAACAGATCGATCTGCCGCTCACAGACAAACCGGCTCCGCCTCCAGCTCCACACCAAATCGCTCGAACACGTCGCGCTGGATCGCCCGCGCCAGCGCCAGCACTTCCGCGCCGCTCGCGCCGCCGCGATTGACCAGCACCAGCGCCTGCCGCTCGTGCACGGCCGCCGCGCCCATCGCGCGCCCCTTCCAGCCGCAGCGGTCGATCAACCACCCGGCCGCCAGCTTGACCCGGCCGTCCGCTTGCGCATACGACACGATTTCCGGCTCGCGGCGCTCGAGCGCCTCGAACTGCGCGGCGTCGATCACCGGATTCTTGAAGAAGCTCCCCGCGTTGCCCAGTTCGAGCGGATCGGGCAGCTTCGCCCGTCGCACGGCGACGACCGCATCGAAAATGGCCTGCGCGGTCGGCTGCAGGGCCGCGCTATCGACTTCCCCGCTGCTCGCCGCAGGACCACGCGCCGCCAGTTCGCGCGCGAGATCCGCGTAGCCCGCGCGCGGCCGCCACGCCTTCGGCAAACGGAACGTCACCGACGTAATCACGAAGCGCTCGCGCCCTTCCCGCTTGAAGAAGCTATCGCGATAGCCGAACCGGCACGCATCGGCGTCGAGTTCGACCGCTTTGCCGGTCGCGAGCTCGATCGCCCGCAGCGACGCAAAACGCTCGCACATCTCGAGCCCATACGCGCCGATATTCTGGATCGGCGCTGCGCCGACGGTGCCGGGAATCAGCGCGAGATTCTCGAGGCCGGGCAAGCCCTGCGCCAACGTCCACGCGACGAACTCGTGCCACGGCTCGCCACCGGCCGCCTCCACATACCACGCGTCTTGATCCTCGCGCACCACGCGGCGGCCGCGCAGCGCCACCAGCAGCACGAGCCCGGCGAAGTCGCCGGTCAGCACGACGTTGCTGCCACCGCCGAGCACGAGGCGCGGCAGGCTCGCGACGCGCGGATCGCGCACCGCGGCGAGCAACTGCTCCTCACGCTCGATCAGGCACGCGAACTGCGCGCGCACGTCGAAGCCGAACGTGTTGTGGGCCTTCAGCGGATAGCCGGCGATGAGGGGCGCGACAGCAGGAGCGGCAAGATCGGATTGGGACATCGGAATGGCAACAGGGGAACTGGGCAACGGACAACGAACAACGGGCAACGACCGGGCGACTACGGGAAGCCACGAAAAGCGCCGCATGACGGGTAGGACGGCAGCAACGGCGCCGCCCGACCCGGCATCGCCCGCCGTCGCGACGCTGCGCGGCAGCCTTGGGCAAAAGGGAGCGGCGTCGGTAAAATGACGTCCGGTCCGTGATTATAGCGAGTGCCCCGCGCGCAGCCGACCGGCCGCGCCGCGCACTGCCGCACTATTGGGAGAATGCAATGCCATCGTTTGACGTCGTCTGCGAAGCGAACATGATCGAAGTCAAGAACGCGATCGAGCAATCCAACAAGGAAATCTCGACGCGTTTCGACTTCAAGGGGTCCGACGCGCGCGTCGAACACAAGGAAAACGAAATCACCGCGTACGCCGACGACGACTTCAAGCTCGGCCAGGTGAAGGACGTGCTGCTGTCGAAAATGGCCAAGCGCAACGTCGACGTGCGCTTCCTCGACTACGGCAAGATCGAGAAGATCGGCGGCGACAAGGTCAAGCAGGTAATCAAGATCAAGAAGGGTGTGTCGGGCGATCTGTCGAAGAAGATCGTGCGTCTGGTCAAGGACAGCAAGATCAAGGTGCAGGCGAGCATTCAGGGCGATGCGGTGCGCATCACCGGCGCGAAGCGCGACGATCTGCAAAGCGTGATCGCGATGCTGCGCAAGGACGTGACCGACACACCGCTCGACTTCAACAACTTCCGCGATTAAGCGGCACGCCGCGCGAGGCTTGCAACGAGCCTCGCGCGAAGTCCGAACCGCTGGCGCCTCGCCTCGATCAAGCCTGGCGACGCGGCTCAGTCCACATCACAGATCGTTGCCCGCCGCCGGACTGGCGGCCTTCTTCTTGTCGCCGATACGGCTCTCCTGCCCCCGCATCAGCTTCGCGATATTGCCGCGATGCCGCCACACGAGCAGCAGGCTCATCACCAGCACCGCGAGCGCGACGATGCGCGGCCCGAACAGAAACACGTAGAAGAGCGGCGCGAACAGCGCCGAGCACAGCGCCGCCAGCGACGAGTAGCGCGTGAAGAACGCGACGATGATCCAGGTCAGCAAGGTCGCGACGCCAAGCGTCGGGTTGATCGCGAGCAACACGCCCGCGGCGGTCGCGACACCCTTGCCGCCCTTGAAGCGGAAGAAAATCGGATACAGGTGGCCGAGAAACACCGCGAGCGACGCAATCGCGATCGAGCGCTCGTCGAGCCCGTAACGCGCGCCGAAATGCACGACCAGCCACACCGGCAGCCAACCCTTGAAGGCGTCGCCGATCAACGTCAGAATCGCGGCCTTCTTGCTGCCGCTGCGCAGCACGTTGGTGGCGCCCGGGTTGCCCGAGCCGTACGAGCGCGGGTCGTCGAGACCCATCGCGGCGCTCACGATCACGGCAAACGACAACGAACCGATCAGATAGGCAACGACAGCGACGATCAGGTTTTGCATCTGGGACTCTTATAAGGATCGCGGTCTGACATTCGACGCCCCAACCGCAACAGGGCATGCCCGTCGAAACAGGGCGGCGCACATTTTACCGAACGCGTCCGCGCGAAAAACATTCAGGCAAACGTCAATTCGCGCATCGGCATCAGTCCACGCTCGCGCATTGCACCGGCCTGGCCGCGAGCAGATCCGTGAGCACCTTCGGCTCGATGCTGACGAGAAAGCCGCGCCGTCCGCCGTTCAACCAGATCTTGTCCATCTCGAGAATGGTCGACTCGACATACACCGGCATCTGCTTGCGCGTACCGAACGGCGACGTGCCGCCGATCAGATATCCCGAATGCCGGTTCGCGACCTCGGGCTTGCACGGCTCGACGCGCTTCGCGCCGATCTGCCGCGCGAGGTTCTTGGTGCTGACGGTGCGATCGCCGTGCATCAGCACGATCAGCGGCTTCGCGTGCTCGTCCTCCATCACCAGCGTCTTCACGACGTGATGCTCGTCGACGCCGAGCTGGCGCGCGGACTCCTCGGTGCCGCCATGCTCGACGTAGTCGTAAGGATGCTCGCCGAACGTGACGCCGTGTCGGCGCAGCAACTGCGTGGCGGGTGTTTCGGACACGTGTCTGGATTTGCTCATCGGCGCATTGTAATGGCGAGTTTGCACAACGGCTATTTGCCGGACGAGCAATTGTGCGGCTTCGACGCTTGTGGCACGATCGTTCGAAAATAGGCCGGCGCGGTGCGAGATACTGCTTGCCGGGCAAATTGCTTGTGAAAGACTTTGGATGGGACCCGAGTAAGCGCTCAAGCGCTAGTTCGGCTCGACACAGGAGACAGCGTTGAACCAGGCTTCATCCATCCGTGCCACGATCGACATCCCCGCGCTGCTCGCCGCCCTGCCCGCGCGCATCAGCGACATTCCTGCGCTTGCCGCCGCCCGCGATCCGCGGCATGTCGCGCTGATCGAAGACGCGCGCCGCCTGACCAACGTGCAACTGCGCGATGCCGTCGACACCGTCGCCGCGCAGCTGCGCGACTGGGGCGTGCGCGGCGGCGATCGCGTGATGATCGTCGCGGAAAACAGCATCGCGCAGATCGTTCTGCTGTTCGCGACCGCGAAGCTCGATGCGTGGGCGCTCGTGTCGAACGCGCGGCTGTCGGCCGCCGAGCTCGATTCGATCCGCGCGCACGCGCAACCGCGCGTCGTCGCCTATGCAGTCGAAAGCTCGTCCGATGCGCGCCAGCATGCAGAGCGGTATCAGGCAACAGAGGCATCCACGCAGTCGCCCGACATCGGTGCATGGTCGTATGCGGTGGACGACAGCGTTCAGGCCGAAGCGGTCGAAGCCTCCAGCGAGCGCCAATGCGCGGCGCTGATCTACACGACCGGCACCACCGGCGCGCCGAAGGGCGTGATGCTGTCGCATCGCAATCTGCTGTACATCGCGGCCGTGTCGAGCCGGCTGCGCCGGGTCGGGCCCGACGACGTCGTCTATGCGGTGCTGCCGATCTCGCATGTGTACGGCTTCGCGTCGGTGTGCCTCGGCAGCCTGCATGCGGGCGCGACGTTGCGGCTCGCGCCGCGCTTCGTGCCGGAAGCGGTGCGACGCGCCCTCGCCGACGAGCACGTGTCGATCTTCCAGGGCGTGCCGGCGATGCACGCGAAGCTGCTCGAACATCTGCACACGCACGGCCACGCGTGGTCCGCGCCGCGACTGCGCTTCGCGTACTCGGGCGGCTCGCCGCTCGACGCCGCGCTGAAGGCGCAGGTCGAAGCCGTGTACGGTCTGCCGCTGCACAACGGCTACGGCATGACCGAAAGCAGCCCGACCGTATCGCAGACGATGGTCGACGCCCCGCGCGCCGATTGCTCGGTCGGCGAGGTGATTCCGGGCGTCGAAGTGAAGTTCGTCGGACTCGACGGCGTCACAACTGCGGCGGGTGACATCGGCGAGCTGTGGGTGCGCGGCCCGAACGTGATGCTCGGCTATTACCGCAATCCCGAGCAGACCCGCGCGAGCGTCACCGAGGACGGCTGGCTGAAGACCGGCGACCTCGCGAGGCAGGACGCGGATGGCGCGTTGCATATCGTCGGGCGCAGCAAGGAGCTGATCATCCGCTCGGGTTTCAACGTGTATCCGGCCGAGGTCGAGCATGTGTTGAATGCGCATCCGCAGGTCGTGCAGTCGGCGGTGATCGGACGCGCGGTCGAGGGCAATGAGGAAGTGATCGCGTTCGTCGAGCTGATTGCCGGCGCGACGGTCACGCCCGCCGAGTTGATCGCGTGGTGCGGCGAGCGGCTCGCGCCTTACAAGCGGCCGGCTGAGCTGAAGGTGCTCGCGGCACTGCCAGCCGCGTCCACCGGCAAGATTCTCAAGCACCGCTTGCGTGAGTTCGTGTGAAGCGCGCGGGCCCCCGTGCGCTGCACGTCGTGCTCATCCGCGCGGATGATGCTGCGCATGCAGCGATTTCAGACGCTCTCGCGCGACGTGCGTGTAGATCTGCGTGGTCGAAATATCGGTGTGGCCGAGCAACAACTGCACGACCCGCAGATCCGCGCCGTGATTGAGCAGATGCGTCGCGAACGCGTGCCGCAACGTATGCGGCGACAACGGCGCATGCACGCCCGCCGCCTGCGCGTGTCGCTTGATGATGTTCCAGAACTGCTGGCGCGTCATGCCTTCGGCGCGTGCCGTCACGAATAGCGCATCGGCCGCGCGCGGGCCGAGCAGCGCCGGGCGCGCCTCGCGCAGATAGCGCTCGATCCACGCGTGCGCCTCTTCGCCGAACGGCACCAGCCGCTCCTTCGAACCCTTGCCGGTCACCCGCACGACGCCTTCGTTGAGCCCCACCTCGACGGTTTTCAGCGTGACCAGTTCGGTCACGCGCAAACCGCTCGCATACATCAGCTCGAGCATCGTGCGATCGCGCAAGCCGAGCGGCGTGTCGAGGTCGGGCGCGCCAAGCAGCGCTTCGACCTGCGCTTCGCTCAACGTCGACGGAAATCGCGGCGGCTGCTTCGCGGAGCGCAGGCGGACGGTCGGGTCGGCGGCCGCGCGATGCTCACGTACCGCCCACGCGTAATAGCGGCGAAACACCGACAACCGGCGGTTCGCCGAGGTCGCCTTGTCCTTTTGCCGCGCCGCGCTGTAAGCGCTCAGGTCGGCTTCGCTCGCGATGTCGAGCGACGCATTGCGGGTGTGCGCGAGCCATTCGCAGAAGAGCCGCAAGTCGCGGCGATACGCGTCGAGCGTGTTGCGCGACAGGCCGTGTTCGAGCCACAGCGCGTCGCAGAAGGCATCGATCGATGCGGAGCTGGTCAGCAGCAGCGGCGATTCGGCGGACGTGTCTTCGACGTCTACAGCGGTATCAGGGGGCATGCTCATGCGTAGGGCACACCTTCGTGCGCGAGCAGCCAGCGCTTCACGTTGCGAAAGAAGCCGTCGCCGCCATCGTGCGCGAAGCCGCCGATGCCGCTCGAACTCACCACGCGGTGACACGGAATCACGATCGGCAAGAAATTCGCGCCGCACGCCTGACCGACCGCGCGCGGCACGCTGCCGAGCTGCTTCGCGAGTTGTCCATATGTCAGCACGGCGCCCGGCGGGATCTCGCAAATCGCCTGCCACACACGCCGCTGGAATGCGGTGCCGCACTCGGCGAGCGGCAACTCGAACTTCGCGGAGGCGCGCTCGAAGTAACGCTCGATCTGTTCGGCCGCTTCGCGTGCGAGCGGCGTCTCGGGTGCGACGTTGGGTGTCGACTCGGGCAGATAGACGATCTCGCGCACGGCCTCGCCTTCGAGCCGGATGCCGACCTTGCCGAACGGCGCATCGATCACTGCGTTGAACATGATTGCCTGCTCCTCTAGCGTGCCGGATTGCCGGCACGATTTGCGCCCACTTTACGCTGCTTCGAGCGCCCACTCCACGTGCTCGCGCACGAGCGCCGACGGATCATCGACACGCTGCCTCAACGCTCGCACGATCGCCGCTCGCGCGTCGGCCTTAAGACTCGCGGGCGCCGCGCGCAACGCGTTACCCATGCCGACCGCGAGATTGCGCAGCCAGCACTCGTAACCGATGCGGCGAATCGCGCTGCCCTGCATGCGCGTATCGAAGTCCTCGGCGCTCCACCCGAACAGTTCGACCAGCGACGCGCGATCGAGCCCGTGCCGCACGTCGAAATCGGCGACCGGCGCGGCCTGCGCGAACTTGTTCCACGGACACACGAGCTGGCAGTCGTCGCAGCCGTACACGCGGTTGCCGATCAGCGGGCGCAGGTCGAGCGGAATACTGCCCTTCAGTTCGATCGTCAGATACGAGATGCAGCGCCGCGCGTCGACCTTGTACGGCGCGACGATCGCGCCGGTCGGACAGGCGCCGATGCAGCGCGTGCAGCTGCCGCAATGCGAGCCTGGCGTTTCGGGCGCGGCCTGCGGCGAGGTTTCGGCGTCGGTCGGCAGCGGGATGTCGACGTAGATCTCGCCGAGAAAAAACAGCGAGCCGGCGTCGCGCTGCAGCAGCAACGTGTGCTTGCCGCGCCAGCCGATGCCAGCCTTCTGCGCGAGCTCGACTTCGAGCACCGGCGCCGAATCGGTGAACACGCGATAGCCGAACGGCCCGATCGCCGCTTCGATCCGCTCGGCCAGGTGTTGCAGGCGCTGACGCATCACCTTGTGATAGTCGCGGCCGCGCGCATAGATCGACACGACCGCCGCCGACGGGTCCGCGAGCCGTGCCTGCTCGGCCGCGCGCCAGTCGCGCGTGTGGGGTGTCGAGTGTGGCGTGTGTTGTGGGATGGCTTGCGGCACATCTTGCGACGCGCTTTCAGATGCGCTTCGATGCGACTGCCCATGCGCCTGTTCCGACGCCGCTCCCCCCGGCGTCTGCGCAGGCAAATAGGCGATGCGCACGGTGATCACGCGTCGCGTGCCGGCCACAAGCTCGGCCGGCCGCGCGCGTTTCATGCCGTGTTTGGCCATATAATCCATCTCGCCGTGGCAACCCGCTTCGAGCCACGCTGCAAGCGGCGCTTCGGCGGCCGACAGATCGGTATCGCTAATGCCGATCGCCCCGAAACCGAGTTCACGGCCCCACGTCTTGATGTCGAGCGCGAGCGCACGAAGCGTCGCCTCGTCGAAACAGGACGTTGCACCGGAAGCTCGCGCGGCATCATCGGCCGACGCGGGCGTGCAGGAAACAGGGGACTTCGGACTTCGGTTCATCACGCCATTTTACGAGAATGCCTGTCACTTCCGATCACGCGACCCTCCCGTCCGCTCCCGTGCTGCTCGAACGCTCTTTCGCGCTCGCGGACGAAGCCGCCACGCAGGCGTTCGGCGCGCGCTTCGCGCAGGCGATCGAAAGCGTGCGCGCGGCATTGCGGGCACAGCCTGGCGTCGCCAACGGCCTCCCGTTCCACGGCCTGCAAGTGCAACTCGTCGGCGATCTCGGCGCCGGCAAAACCACCCTCGTGCGCGCGACCTTGCGCGGCCTCGGCCACACCGGCCGCGTGCGCAGTCCGACCTACACGCTCGTCGAACCGTATGTGCTCGAGCGGCCTGCCGGGGAACTCGCGCTCTATCACTTCGATCTGTACAGATTCACCGATCCGGCCGAATGGGCCGACGCGGGCTTTCGCGAATATTTCGATAGCGGCGCGGTCTGCCTCGTCGAATGGCCGCAACGCGCGGGAGCGCTGCTCGGCGTGCCGGATCTCGTCTTCTCGCTGGGGCTCGTCGGCACCACGGACGCAAACGCGGACGCGAATGCGGACGCAAGCACGGACGCACGCATACTCGTCGCACGCGCTTATAGCGAATCAGGAAAGGCATGTCTCGAAAGATGTTAATCAAACCGTTCCACTCGATCGAATCCGCGGCGGGCGCAACGCATAACTGGCGGCGCCGGCAGATCCTGCGCGCGGGAGCGTCGACGCTGGTGCTCGGCCTCGTCGCGCCGCGTCTCGCTTTTGCGAGCTCGGTGCTCGGCGTGCGTGTGTGGCCCGCGCGCGACTACACGCGCGTGACGATCGAATCGGATCAGCCGCTGCAGAACACGCAGCAACTGCTGCAGGGACCGGACCGGCTCGTGGTCGATCTGAACGGCCTCGATCTCGATCAGGCGCTGAAGGATCTGGTGTCGAAGATCACGCCGAACGATCCGCAGATTTCGTCGGTGCGGGTCGGGCAGTATCAGCCGCACGTGGTGCGCATGGTGTTCGACCTG
The DNA here is from genome assembly GCF_004197395.1 of Paraburkholderia sp. UYCP14C. Classification (GTDB taxonomy): domain Bacteria; phylum Pseudomonadota; class Gammaproteobacteria; order Burkholderiales; family Burkholderiaceae; genus Paraburkholderia. The sequence goes on from NZ_SELS01000022.1 coordinate 37,124, forward strand.
AAGGGCTCGGTGAAGCCGCAGGTGTTCGCGCTGCCGCCGGTCGGCGCCTACAGGTACCGCCTCGTGTTCGACCTGTATCCGGCTGTCGCGCCCGATCCGCTGATGGATCTGCTCGCGCAGTCCGAGCGCAAGCAGCAGGCGCTCAACGAAGAAAACAGCGCGCCGCCCGCGACGCTCGCCGGCCCCGGCACGACGCCGCCCACCGACAACAGCGACGCGTTCTTCGAGCATTACGCGCAAAACGGTAGCGCGGGTAATGGTGGCGGCAGTGGCGCCGGCAATGGCGCCGCGGGTGTGCCGCATCCGCCCATGCATGGCACGACGGCGCCGTCCGCGCCGGTCATTGCCGGCAGGCAGACGACCCCGTCCGCGCCGCCCAGCGTGATCGCCCGCAACAAGGGTGGCAACGCCAACGGCAACAGCACCGCGCGCGGGCTCGACAGCAACAACGACAACCTGGGCGAAGGCGACGACACCTACGCATTCACCACGCCGAAGTCGAGCCGCAGCAATACCGTGCGACTGCTCACCGTCACGATCGACCCGGGTCATGGCGGCGAGGATCCGGGCGCGATCGGCGGGGGCGGCACCTACGAGAAGCACGTCGCGCTCGACATCGCGAAGAAGCTGCGCGCGAAGATCGACGCGCAGCCGAACATGCGCGCGATGATGACGCGTGACGCCGACTTCTTCGTGCCGCTGAACGTGCGCGTGCAGAAGGCGCGCCGCGTCGGCGCGGACCTGTTCGTGTCGATCCACGCGGACGCGTTCACCACGCCCGAGGCGAAGGGCTCGTCGGTGTTCGCGCTGTCGGAGCACGGCGCGTCGAGCGCGGCCGCGCGCTGGATGGCGAACAAGGAGAACTCGTCGGACCTGATCGGCGGCATCAACATCAAGTCCGACGACGCCACCGTGAACCGCGCGCTGTTCGACATGTCGACCACCGCGCAGATTCGCGACTCGATGCGCTACGGCAACTTCGTGCTCAAGGAGATCGGCGACATCAACAAGCTGCACAAGGGCTCGGTCGAACAGGCCGGCTTCGCGGTGCTGAAGGCGCCGGACATTCCGTCGATCCTCGTCGAGACCGCGTTCATCAGCAATCCGGACGAAGAGCGGCGCCTGAACGACGACGCGTATCGCGAGAAGATGGCCAATGCGATTCTGACCGGCATCAAGCGCTATTTCGCGGCGAATCCGCCGCTCGCGAAGAGCCGCATGACGTGATGTCCGTGCGGATGTCGTCGGGCATGGAGCAATAAAAAAACGGCCTCACGGCCGTTTTTTATGCACGCGCGCCGCAACGGTTGCTCAGCGCGCCGGCATCAGGCGCTGCACGACCCAGCCGCCGAACACGTTGACCGCGAGCCCCGCCATCACGAGCAACGCGCCCGCCACCTGGACCGCGGACAATTGCTCGCCGAGCAGCAGCGATGCCGACGCAAGCCCGACGATCGGCACCAGCAGAGAGAACGGCGCGACCTGGCTCGCCGGATAGCGCGACAGCAGACGGCTCCACAAGCCGTAGCCGACCAATGTCGCGATAAACGCCAGATAGACGATCGCGAAGATCGACAGCGCGCTGATACCGGTCAGCGCGGCGGCGATCTCGTGCGGCCCTTCGAACACGAACGACGCGGCGAAGAACGGCAACGGCGGAATCAGGCTGCCCCACACGACCAGTCCGACCAGATCGACGTTGCCGACTTTCTTCGTGACGATATTGCCGAGCGCCCACATGCACGCGGCGCACAGCGTCAGCAGGAAACCGGCGAGCGACATCGTGTGGCCGCCTTGCAGTCCGATCACCGCGAGCCCCGCCGCCGCGATCAGCAGACCCGCGACGTTCGGCAAACGGAAGCGCTCGTGCAGAAACAGCGCCGCGAAGATCAGCGTGAAAAACGCCTGCGCCTGCAGCACCAGCGACGCGAGCCCCGCCGGCATGCCGACGTACATCGCCGAGAACAGGAACGCGAATTGCCCGAACGAAATCGTCGCGCCGTAGGCGAACAGCCACCGCCACGGCATTTGCGGCCGCTTGACGAAAAACACCGCCGGCACCGCGGCGAGCGTGAAGCGCAGCGCGCCGAGCAGCATCGGCGGCACGCCGTGCAGGCCGACCTTGATCACGACGAAGTTGACGCCCCACGCGACCACGACGATCAGCGCGAGCAGCAAGTCCCTGGGCGACATTCGCCTCTCCAATGTGATGGTTCAATCCGGCAGTGTAGCGGAGGCTGCGAACCCGGTTCATTGCGCCCGCTCATGGTCAGCGTGCGCCGTCGCCGTCGGACGCACGCGGCGCGCAGTAGAATCGACCATTCGAGCCTTCTCCTTCCACTTTCCCGCCGAGCCTGCCCATGACTTCCTCGATCAAAGCCGTCCTCAAACCGCACTTACGCGACATCGGCAATCTGACCGTGCGGCGCGTGCTGCCGGCGCTGGCGGCGCGCCTCGTCGGCCCGTTCATCTTCTTCGACCACATGGGCCCGGCAACCCTCGAACCCGGCACCGGCCTCGACGTGCGCCCGCACCCGCATATCGGGCTCGCGACCGTCACCTATCTGTTCGACGGCGCGATCATGCATCGCGACAGCCTCGGCTCCGAGCAGAAGATCGTCCCCGGCGACGTCAACTGGATGACGGCCGGGCGCGGCATCGTCCATTCGGAGCGCACGCCGCCGGAAGACCGCGCGCGCGGCCAGAAGATTCACGGCATCCAGACCTGGGTCGCGCTGCCGCTCGCCGATGAAGACGCCGAGCCGTCGTTCGCGCATCATGCGGCGGCGACCCTGCCGGTCGTCGAGCGCAACGGCGTGACGCTGCGCGTGATCGCGGGCACCGCGTTCGGCGCGGTGTCGCCGGTCGCGACGTTCTCGGGCACGCTGTACGTCGCCGCCGACTTCACGCCGGGCAGCGCGTTCGCGCTCGAACCGGAGCACGAGGAACGCGGCGTGTATCTGGTGGAAGGCGATCTGGAAATCGACGGCACGCCGCTCGAAGCCGGCCAGATGGCCGTGCTCGCGCTCGACGAAACCGTCACGCTCGCGAGCACCCACGGCGCGCGCGTGATGCTGCTCGGCGGCGAGAAGCTCGACGGCGAGCGCTTCATCGAATGGAATTTCGTCGCGAGCTCGCGCGAGAAGATCGAAGCCGCGAAGCTCGCATGGACCAATCAGGAAATGGGCCACGTGCCCGGCGAAACCGAATGGATTCCGCTGCCGCCGCGCAAGTGACGGCGCCGGGCCCCGCACGCGCAGGACCGCATTGAAATCGCGCGATTCGGCCCCATGTAGCCACAAACCGTTTTTATCGACGAGGACGCAATGGACACCACTCTGGCCACTTTCGAACAGGACGTCATCAAGGCGTCGATGCTGGCCCCCGTGCTGGTCGATTTCTGGGCGCCATGGTGCGGCCCCTGCAAGAGTCTCGGCCCGATGCTCGAAAAGCTCGAAGCGGAAGCCGCCGGCAAATGGAAGCTCGTGAAGGTCAACGTGGACGAGAACCACGAACTGGCCGCGCACTTCCAGGTGCGCAGCATTCCGCACGTGATCGCGTTCGCCGATGGCCAGGCCATCGATCAGTTCATCGGCGTGCTGACCGAAGGTCAGCTGCGCGAATTCCTCGAGCGGCTCGTGCCGCAGGGCGCGCCGGCCGCGCGCATCGAAGCGCAGACCGCGCTCGCCGAAGGCCGCCGCGACGAAGCGTATGACTTGCTGCAAGCCGCGCTCGCTTACGACCCGGGTTTCGACGACGCGCGCATGGACCGCATCGAGTTGCTGCTCGAAGACAACCGCATCGACGAGGCCCGCAACGAAGTCGATCTGCTGTCGCCGAAGACCACGCAGGGCATCGACGCGCGTTTCAACGCGATCAAGACGCGGCTCGACGCGGTGGACGCCGCCGCGGACCTGCCGCCCACCGATGCGCTCGAAGCGCGCGTCGCGGGCAATCCCGACGATCTGGAAGCGCGCTACGATCTCGCGAATGCGTTTATCGCGCGACGCAAATACGCGCAGGCGCTCGAACATCTGCTCGCGATCGTGCAGCGCGACCGCGCGTTCCGCGACGATATCGGCCGTAAGACGATGTTGTCGGTGTTCGATCTGGCCGGGCACCAGCCGGAGCTGGTGTCGCAGTGGCGGCGCAGGCTGAGCGCGTCGTTGTATTGATCGTTTGAAGCCGCTCGCGTGGCGGCGGGTTGGGTGCGGGTGGAAGAATCCGCGCCCACGCAACCACGTAAGCGGTCACCTAAGCGGTCACCTAAGCGGTGACCTAAGCCGGCACCTCAGCCGCCCACTAGGCCACCGCCCGTTTCGCCAACTCCCGCAACACGAACGCCGCAGCCGCGAAACCAAAGCTCGCGGTCACGCACACGCTCGACCCGAACCCCGCGCAGTTCAAGCCGACCGGCCCCGTGTGTCCCGGCGACGTGCTGACGTGCTCGGCCTGCTCGTCGATATCGCAGACGGCCGCTTCCGGGTAGATCAGCGGTTCGTCCGAATACACGGCGCTCACCTTGAACTTCGCTTTCGGCCCGCGCGGAAAACCATGCTGCTTGCGCAACTGCCCGCGCACCTTCGACAGCAGCGGGTCCTGGATCGTCAGCGCGAGATCGTCGATGCGGATACGCGTCGGGTCGAGCTGACCGCCCGCGCCGCCGACCGTGATCAGCGGCTGCTTACGCTCGACGCACCATGCGATCAGCGCGGTCTTGGTGCGCACGCTGTCGATGGCGTCGATCACGTAGTCGAAGCCGCCGCCGAGCGTCGCCACGAAATTGTCCGGCTCAACGAAGTCTTCGATCAGCCGCACGTCGCAGTACGGATTGATCGCCTTGATGCGCTCGGCCATTGCCTCGACCTTCGGTTTTCCGTAGTTGCCGTCGAGCGCGTGAATCTGCCGGTTAGTGTTGCTTTCGGCGACGTTGTCGAGATCGATCAGCGTCAGCGTGCCGAGCGCGCTGCGCGCAAGCGCCTCCGCGACCCACGACCCCACGCCGCCGATGCCGATCACCGCGACGTGCGCGCCCTCGAACGCGGCGAGCGCGGGCGCGCCATACAGGCGTGCGATACCGCCGAAACGGCGCGCGCGGTCGGCGGTTTCATTCGCGTCGAGGCTGGTAGTAAGATCGGATTGCGCGGTGGTGCTAGACATGATGACGGGACTCGAAAACACAGGCGGAACGGAACAGGCGGCGGCGCTTTGGCAATTCACCTTGGCAAATCGCTTTGGCAAATAAGCGCGCAGCCCGTATTTTGCCTGAACGCGTGAAAGCAGCCGCGCAGGACCACGAGCAACGGCGCAACGTTGCAGGCCTGGCGCTCGCAACTGGCGCCGCGTTACGTTGATCCGCTCGCGCGCAAAAAACTGGCTCCTTAGCTATACTTGGCTAACTGTAGCGGTCGCATAAGAACATGATCTCACTCGCCGAGCTTCGAAAAAACTATTCGCTGGGCTCACTGGACGTTGCCCACGTCAACCACGATCCGTTCCGTCAATTCGGCACGTGGTTTCAGCAGGCAATCGACGCCAAGCTGCCCGAGCCGAATGCAATGACGCTGGCCACGGTCGACGCGCGCGGCCGGCCTTCGGCACGCATCGTGCTCATCAAGGGCGTCGACCAGCGCGGTTTCGTGTTCTTCACCAATTACGAGAGCCGCAAGGGCCGCGAACTGGCCGCGAACCCGTATGCGAGCCTGCTGTTTTACTGGATCGAGCTCGAACGCCAGGTCCGTATCGAGGGCCGCGTCGTTAAAACTAGCGCTGAAGACAGCGATGCCTATTTCACGTCGCGTCCGCTCGGCTCGCGCATCGGCGCATGGGCATCGAATCAGAGTCAGGTGATTGAAAGCCGTTCGCAGCTCGAAGTACGCGAACGCGAAATCAGCCTGCAATACGGCGACAATCCTCCGCGTCCGCCGCACTGGGGTGGCTACCGTCTGGTGCCCGACGCGATCGAATTCTGGCAGGGGCGGCCATCGCGGCTGCACGATCGTCTGCTTTACACGCGCGCGGAAGAAAGCGCCAACTGGCTGATCGCACGCCTGTCGCCCTGACCGGACGATGATCGACGAATGACGCCGGCGGCGCCGCCAAACGTAGCGGCGCGCGTCGGCGGGATTGCGTTCGCGCGGCCCGCGCAATGCGCCGCGCCCTGTCGCGATCCACATGGCTTTGCTTTAAATCAACGAACACGGAGAGATCACATGTTCTGGGAGAAAAAGCTGGCGCAGTGGGTTGAAGATGTCAAAACCACCGCTAACCTGCCCGCACGCCTCGTGCTGTGGGACGGTCAGCAACACGACTTCGGGCAGTTCGCCGCGCCCCGGGTCACGCTACACGTGAAAAGCGCAACCGCGCTGCCCTATCTGCTCGAACCGAGCCTCGACAATCTCGGCGAAGCCTATGTCAAAGGCAAGATCGACATCGAGGGCAAGCTGTCGGACATCATCAATGTCAGCTACCAGCTTGCGCGCAGCACCGTCACGAGCGCCGGCAAGCTCGCGCGCGTGCGTCGCTATTTCAATCATTCGAAGACCTCGGACAAGAAGGCAATCCAGTATCACTACGACGTGTCGAACGAGTTCTACAAGCTGTGGCTCGACGAGAACATGGTCTACTCGTGTGCGTACTTCGAGACCGGCACCGAAGACCTCGCAACCGCGCAGCTGAAGAAAATCGATCACATTCTGACCAAAATCCAGGTGCAGCCGGGGCAGCGTCTGCTCGACATCGGCTGCGGCTGGGGCGCGCTCGTGCTGCGCGCCGCGCAGAAGTTCGGCGCGAAATGCGTCGGCGTCACGCTGTCGCAGAACCAGTTCGATCTCGCCACCGCGCGCGTGAAGGCGGCGGGCCTCGATAATCAGATCGAAATCCGCCTGCAGGACTATCGCGACATCCAGGGGCAGTTCGATCGCATCACGAGCGTCGGCATGTTCGAGCACGTTGGTCGCAAGAACCTGCACGGCTATTTCCAGAAGATGCACGACCTGCTCGCCGACGACGGCATCGCGATGAACCACGGCATCACGTCGAGCGACGCCGACAGCGGCGAAACCGCGCTCGGCGGCGGCGAGTTCATCGACCGCTTCGTATTCCCGGACGGCGAGTTGCCGCATATCGGCCTCGCGCTCGAATCGATGCAGCGCGGCGGGCTCGAACCGGTTGACGTCGAAAGCCTGCGCCGTCACTATGCGCACACGCTCGACCTCTGGGCGGAAAATTTCGAAGCCCATGCGGACGAAGCGCGCAAGCTGGTCGACGACGAAAAATTCCGCATCTGGCGCGTGTATCTGGCCGGCTGCGCGTATGCGTTCGAAAACGACGACGTGTCGATCTTCCAGGTGGTGTGCCGCAAAGCCGGCCGCAGCGCGAAAACCCTGCCGTGGTCGCGCCGCTACATGTACGAAAAACCGCTGTGACCCGGCTGCGACCGGTCGCGCCGCGGCGGCGTGCATGAAGCGCGCGCCGCGGCGCAACTCTGATGAACAGCAGGCCGGACATCGATGGACCCAAGCAGCACGCGTGACGTTGAAGAGCCGTTGAACGGCAAAGCTGGCGAAGACGCCGAAGTCGGCGCCCCGGACGGCGCGGAGCATGAAGCCACGCAGCAGTTCGATCTGTTCGGAATGCCGGTGGAGACGGCGGTGGACTCACCGGCCGTGTCCACGAGCGAAGCTGATTCCACGGGCGGCGCTACCGCGCCGCCAGAACGCAAGCGCACGCCGAAGACTACGAAAGCCAAGGCCGCCGCGTCGCTATTCGAAGGCGAAACCACGCCCGACGGACTGGCTCCTGAGCCGGACTCCTCAACCGCCTCCCCCGCCGCCCCGAAAAAACGCCGCGGCCGCGACGTGCTCGCCGCACCGCCGTCGCCGGAACTGCTCGCGCTCGCCGCACAATTGCCGCCGCAGATCCACCTCGGCACATCGACATGGTCGTTCCCGGGCTGGAGCGGCATCGTCTACGGCGACGACTACAGCAACAGCAAGCTGTCGCGCGAAGGCTTGAGCGCGTACGGCGCGCATCCGCTGCTGAAGACGGTCAGCATCGACCGCTCGTTCTACCAGGCGCTGACGGTCACCGAATACCTGCGCTACGCGCAGCAGGTGCCCGAGCACTTCCGCTTCATCGTCAAAGCGCCGATGACGATCACCGACGCCACCGTGCGTGCCGAGCGCGGTGAGCCGGTGTCGCTGAACCCGTGCTTCCTGAACGCGCAGATGGCGATCGACGATTTCGTCACGCCCTGTCTCGAAGGCCTCGGCGCGAAGGCCGGCGCGCTGATGTTCCAGTTCTCGCCGCTGCCGGATCAGATGCTCGCGCAGCCGGCGGTGTTCATCGAGCGTCTGGCGGAGTTTTTCAACGCGCTGCCCAGGCTGCCCGACGGTAGTTGCTACGCGGTCGAGATTCGCGACGCGAGCCTGCTCACGCCGCGCTTCATTCGCATGCTGAAAACGGCGGGCGTGCGCTACTGCGTCGGCATTCATGCGCGGATGCCCGATCCGCTGCGCCAGGCCGCCGCGCTCGCACTGCTCGACGGCGAGCCGGCCGGCCCGCTGATCGTGCGCTGGAGCCTGCACGGCGGCTTCAAGTACGAACAGGCGAAGGCGAAGTACGAGCCGTTCAACCGGCTCGTCGACGAAGATCCGGCGACTCGCGCGTCGCTTGCCGAGCTGGCCGCGCGCTACGCGCTCGCCGGCCAGCCGGTCGTGATCGCGGTCAACAACAAGGCGGAAGGATCGGCGCCGCTCAGCTGCGTGAAGCTGGCCGAAGAGATCGTCGAAGCCTGCGTGCGTATCACGCAGGCAAGCGAAGAAGTTGGCGATGGCGGCGTCGACGCCGATGACGTGCCGTCGCAAGCACAGGAACTACACTGACGAACACCAACGGGCGGCCTCGCGCACCCGCCCGTTGCCGACTCCGATTCCTGCGCTGCCCTCTTAACCCGCCTTGATCCGATGCGCGAACTTCTGGCGGAATTTCGCGACCTTCGGCGCGACCACGAACGAGCAGTAGCCCTGATTCGGGTGCTGCGCGAAATAGTTCTGATGGTAGGCCTCGGCGGGCCAGTAGTTGCCGTCGAGCGGCAGCACCTCGGTCACGATCTTGCCGTCGTAAATGCGCTCCTCGCCGATCTCGCGAATCGCCTGCAGCGCGGTTTCACGCTGCGCATCGGAATGCGTGAAGATCGCCGAGCGGTATTGCGTGCCGACGTCGTTGCCCTGCCGGTTCAACTGGGCCGGATCGTGGATCGCGAAAAAGATGTCGAGAATCTCGCGATAGCTGATCTTCGCCGGATCGAAGTCGACCTTGACTACTTCCGCGTGACCGGTGTCGCCATCGCAGACCTGCTCGTAGCTCGGATGGCGCGTGTGACCGCCCGCATAACCCGACTCCACCGCATTGACGCCCTCGACGCCCAGATAGACCGCCTCGAGGCACCAGAAACATCCACCGCCGAGCGTTGCCGTCTCGTTCATAAGCTTCACCCCAGAATCAGATTCACACAATGATCGGCAGCCGGCCTGCGTCGCGCCGCCGGGTCTGCCACCGCTTCCGAATATATGGCCGAAAACGCGTGTCAAAAGGCCCTGGCCCGGTACCTGGTCAGGCACCCGTCGCGCGAAGCCGCCTCGCAACCCGCCGCGCAAATACCCGCGAATCCGCCGTGCAGATATCGAGTATAGAAACGCCGGCGCGCGATGGGTGAATAACCCTGCAGCACATCAGCAAGCGCCGCGCCCGCGCGTCAATTCGGGACGATCGGCAACTTTTATGGTGGCCATGGAAGTTGTCCGGCCAGCGGCTTCGGCCGAGAATTCAGGTCAGGGATTGCACGTATCAGACCGATGCAAGGAGGAGAACGGAGGTGTTGAGCGCGGAAAATAATCAGTTACTGACTCAGGTGGGACCCAGCACGCCGATGGGCGAATATCTACGCCGTTACTGGCACCCGGTTGCCGGCGCGAGCGAGTTCGACGACAAGGCAGTGCGGCCGATCCGGCTGTTCGGCGAAGACCTCGTGCTGTTCAGGAGCCTGTCGGGCCAGTACGGCTTGATCCAGCGGCGCTGTCCGCATCGCAACGCCGATCTCGCGTTCGGCTTCGTCGAACAGGACGGTCTGCGTTGCGCGTATCACGGCTGGGAGTTCGGCTCGACCGGACAGTGCCTGCATCAGCCCTTCGAGGAGATCGTCGATGCCGACGCTCGCCTGCGCAAAAAGACCACGGTCAAGGCCTACGAAGTGCGCGAGAAGGCCGGCATGCTGTGGGCATACATGGGTCCGGCGCCGGCACCCGAGCTGCCCGACTGGGAGCTCTTCAATTTCAAGAACGGCTTCGCGCAGGCAGTTTTTGCCGAACTGCCGTGCAACTGGTTCCAGTGCCAGGAAAATTCGATCGATCCGATTCACTTCGAGTGGACGCACAACAACTGGACCGCGCGTTTGCACGATAGCCAGGCCGAGTACGTGCCCACGCATCTGAAGACGCAGTACGAGGAATTCGACCACGGCTTCGTCTACAAGCGGCTGCGCGCATCGGAGACCGAGGAGAATCCGATGTGGACCGTCGGTCGCGTCACGCTGTGGCCGAACGCGTTCTATCTCGGTCACCACTTCGAATGGCGCGTACCGATCGACGACGAAAACACGCTGAGCGTGCTATGGGTGTTCAGCCGCGTGCCGCGCGAGCAGGAGCCGTACGTGCAGCAGCGCATTCCGTCCTGGTACGGGCCGCTGTACGACGAGCATGGCGCATGGATCACGAGCCACGTCGCGAATCAGGATTTTGCCGCGTGGGTCGGCCAGGGGCGCATCACCGATCGCACGAGGGAAACGCTCGGCGCGAGCGATCGCGGCATCGTGATGCTGCGCAAGCGCTTCTTCGATGAACTCGACGCGGTCGCGGCCGGCGCCGAGCCGAAGGGCCTGATTCGCGACCCGGACGCCAACCGAGACATGCCGCTGCCATCCGCGTGCCGCGACGAGATGATCGACGGCCTGCCGCGCGCGGAGCTCGATCGGCATCAGCTGCTCGGACCATATCTGCGCGACTTCATCGGTCAGGCGGGGCAACCGGAGCAGGTGCGGCTCGCTTACGAACAGGCGATCGGGCAGAAAACGCAGCGCGCGAAGCTCTTTATCGTGCATGGCGCGTCGGCGCCGCAGGAAGCGCAGACGCATGATGGCGTCGCAAGCTCGTCGGCAAGCGCGGCAACGACCAGCCCAGGCCGCGCCGAATCCATTCAACAACCGGCGAGCCGTTAAACCGCCATGACGCATTCCCCTCTGCTGCAAGCCCGCGTGCGCACGCTGCGTCACGAAGCCGAAGGCGTGCTGAGCGTCGAACTGGTGCCCGCCGACGGAGCGCATTTCCCCGCGTTCAGCGCGGGCTCGCACGTCAATCTGCATCTGCCGAACGGCGTCACGCGCAGCTATTCGCTGCTCAATTCGACTGACGACGTCGACCGCTACGTGCTCGGCGTACTGTGCGACCCCGACAGCCGCGGCGGCTCGCGCTTCGTGCACGACAGCCTGCGCTGCGCGACGGTCCTGCCGATCAGCGCGCCGCGCAACAACTTCGCGCTCGCGCCGGATGCCGACTCGAGCGTGCTGATCGCGGGCGGTATCGGCGTGACGCCGATCCTTTGCATGTACCGGCAGTTGCGCGCGCAGGGCAAGACCGCGCGCGTCGTCTATTGCGCGCGCTCGCGCAAGCAGGCCGCGTTTCTCGACGAGTTCGCGGCGCTCGGCGGCGCCGTCGAGTTGTGGTTCGACGACGAGCACGGCGGCCAGCCGTTCGATCTCGCAGCGTTTCTCGCCGCGCAGCCGAAGCACGTGCACGCATACTGCTGCGGCCCATTGCCGATGCTCGCCGCATTCGAGGCCGCCTGCGCGGCGAGCGGCATCGCGAACGCGCATGTCGAGCGCTTCGCCGCCGATCCGGCCGCGACACTCGTGCCGACGAGCAGCTACGTCGTCTATCTGAAACGCAGCGAGCGCACGATCGAGGTGCCGGACGACCAGCGCCTGCTCGACACGCTGCTCGCGGCCGGCGTCAGCTGCGACTACAGCTGCGGCGAAGGCATCTGCGGCGCATGCGAGACCACCGTGCTCGACGGCGAGCCCGAGCATCGCGATTGCGTGCTGAGCGAAGCGGAAAAAGCGGCGGGCCGAAGCATAATGATCTGCGTGTCCGGCGCGAAACCCGGCGGCCGGCTCGTGCTCGACCTGTGAACACGCTGGCGCCGGACCGCGCACCGCATGCATCATGCGTGCGGCGCGCGCGGCGATTGCAGTTAAAATTGGCGGAAATCGACGATTTTCACCATGACTTTCGAAACATCCGCTGCCAGCCACGCATGTCCGCGCTTTTATTCGCGCCTGGATTCGCGCTTTAGTCCGTCTTTCACACTGCGCGCTTCGGGGACCTCGCCCCGATGAAGCGCGCGAGCCCACCCAATTTCGACCAGTCCGCGTTCAAACAGGCGCTCAGCCAGTTCGCGACCGGCGTCACCGTGATCACGACGCGCGCCGCGTCCGGCCAGCTGATCGGCATCACGGCCAGCTCGTTCAACTCGGTGTCGCTGACTCCGCCGCTCGTGCTGTGGAGTCTCGCGACGCGCTCCGCGTCGATGCCGGTGTTCCGCGCCAACAGTCACTACGTGATCAACGTGCTGGCCTCGACGCAGCTCGATCTGTGCAAGCGCTTCGCGACCGTGAAGGGCGACCGCTTCGAGGGCGTGTCACACGCGGCGGGTGACACCGGCATGCCGGTGCTCGACGGCGCGCTCGCGTGGTTCGAATGCCACAACCGCAGCCGCTACGACGAAGGCGACCACGTCATTTTCGTCGGCGAAGTGGAGCGCTGCGGCGTGCATGAAAATGCCGCCGACATGCAGCCGCTCGTGTTCCAGGGCGGCCAGTTCCACGGCCTGAAGCCGCTTTGAGCGGCGCGGCGCTGCCTTGGCGCCGATAGCGCCCACCGGTCAGACGCGTCGAAACCGGCGCGCCCCCGCCCTCACCACCCTCAGCGCTCGTTATGCGTGGCTCCGTGCCCGCTGCTCTTCTTCACGAGCGACACCGGCACGCCCGAATCTTCCTTCAGCGTTTCGAGCACGATGTTCGAACGGATGTCCATCACGCCCGGCGCCTTGTACAGGCGATTGAGCACGAAATCGGAATAATGTTTGAGGTTGTGCGCGAGCACGCGTAGCAGATAGTGGGTTTCGCCGGTCACGACGAACGCGCCGACCACTTCGGGCCAGTCGCGCAATGCTTCGGCAAAGCGCTCATGCCAGTTCTGCTGATCGTTGCGCATCGATACCTGCACGAACGCTTCGAGCTCGAACCCCAAAACTTCGCGGTTCAGACACGCCCGGTAGTGTTCGATGACGCCCTGCTCCTCCAGCAGACGCAGCCGTCGCAGACACGCCGACGGCGACAGCGAGATGCGCTCCGCCAGGTCGAGATTGCTGATTCGTCCTTCCTGCTGTAGCACCGTCAAGATACGGCAATCGGTGGCGTCGAGCGAGATCGCGTTCATATTCGGTCTCCCTTTCCTGTTTGAATCAAATTATGTTCCAAGACACGGCTGGTAAGGAGATTTTTTCGCAATCACATTTCGCGGCTTGACCTCTATCATTTATAGATAGTTACCAACCGTCGAAACTGTCATGCAAGCACTCTGGGACATCACCCCCGCTGTCGATACCGCCACGCCCGTCTGGCCGGGCGACACGCCGGTCGGGATCGAGCGTGTCTGGCGCATGGAGGCTGGCTCGCCGGTCAATGTCGCGCGTCTGACGATCTCGCCGCACACCGGCGCGCATACGGATGCGCCGCTGCACTACGACGCCGACGGCGCCGCGATCGGCGACGTGCCGCTCGACGCGTACCTCGGTTTATGCAGAGTGATTGACTGTATCGGCGCGTCGCCTGTTGTGACGCCACAACACCTGGCCGGCTCGCTCGACGAGCTGCCGCCGCGAGTCTTACTGCGCACTTACAGAAAGGCGCCGACGCGCGAGTGGGACAGCGCGTTCTGCGCGGTCGCGCCCGAGACCGTCGACCTGCTCGCCGCGCGCGGCGTGAAGCTGATCGGCATCGACACGCCGTCGCTCGATCCGCAGGAATCGAAGACGATGGACGCGCATCACCGCATTCGCGTGCACCGGATGGCGATTCTCGAAGGCATCGTGCTCGACGCGGTCGAGCCCGGCGACTACGAGCTGATCGCACTGCCGCTGAAGCTGACCACCCTCGACGCGAGCCCGGTACGCGCGGTGCTGCGCGCACTGCAAGGCACTCGCTAAGTCACGCGACTCGGCGAACCAACAACCCGACAACCCAACCCATCGAACCACCATGAACCATCGTGACGAAGCCGTGGCGCTCGACAGCGCCGACCCGCTCGCAGCGTTGCGCGACCAGTTCGCGCTGTCGCCGACCACCATCTATCTCGACGGCAACTCGCTCGGCGTGCCGCCGGCCGCCGCCGCGCAGCGCGCGCAGACCGTGATCGCCGCCGAATGGGGCGAAGGACTGATCCGCAGCTGGAACAACGCCGGCTGGTTCGCGCTGCCGCGCCGGCTCGGCAACAAGCTCGCGCCGCTGATCGGCGCGGCCGAAGACGAGGTCGTGATCACCGACACGATCTCGATCAACCTGTTCAAGCTGCTGTCGGCCGCGGTGCGGCTCGCCAATGCGCGCGATCCGAAGCGTCGCGTGATCGTGTCCGAGCGCTCGAATTTCCCGAGCGATCTGTATATCGCGCAGGGCCTGATCGAGCAGCTCGATCGCGGCTACGAACTGCGCCTCGTCGACGATCCGTCGGAGTTGCCCGACGCGATCGGCGAGGACACCGCGATCGCGATGATCACGCACGTGAACTACCGCACCGGCTACATGCACGACATGGCGGCGCTGACGAAGCTGATCCACGACAGGGGCGCGCTCGCGGTGTGGGATCTCGCGCATTCGGCGGGCGCGGTGCCGGTCGATCTGAACGGCGTCGGTGCCGACTACGCGGTCGGCTGCACGTACAAGTATCTGAACGGCGGCCCCGGCTCGCCCGCGTTCGTATGGGTGCCCAAGCGCCACCAGAACGAGTTTTCGCAGCCGCTGTCGGGCTGGTGGGGGCATCGCGCGCCATTCGAGATGAGCCCGACGTATCGGCCCGACGACGGCGTGGGTCGCTACCTGTGCGGCACGCAGCCGATGGTGTCGATGGCGCTCGTCGAATGCGGACTCGACGTGTTCCTGCAAACGAACATGCAGGCGGTGCGCGAGAAGTCGCTTGCGCTGACCGACCTGTTCATCGAACTGGTCGAGACGCGTTGCAGCGAATTTCCACTGCAGCTCGTGACGCCGCGCGAGCATGCGCAGCGCGGCTCGCATGCGAGCTTCGAACATCCGCACGGCTACGAAGTAATGCAGGCGCTGATCGCGCACGGCGTGATCGGCGACTATCGCGAACCGCACGTGCTGCGTTTTGGCTTCACGCCGTTGTACACGCGCTTCGTCGACGTCTGGGACGCCGTCGAAACCTTGCGCGACGTGCTCGCCCGCGAGGCCTGGCGGGCTCCTGAATTCGCCCAGCGCGGCGCCGTTACCTGAGGATTCGAGAATGACCGATCATATGCAAACGCCGGGCTTGCCAGAAGAACCGGCGGCACAAGGCTGCCCGTTCGGGCATGGCCGCACGGCCACGGCGCCGCACGCGAGCGCTGCGACCGCCTCGGCGAGCATGGCCGACAGCGGCTGGCACGACGCGCAGCTCGACTTCTCGGAGTCGATGAGCTACGGCGATTATCTGTCGCTCGGCACGCTGCTCGACGCGCAGCATCCGATGTCGCCGGATCACAACGAAATGCTGTTCATCATCCAGCATCAGACCAGCGAGCTGTGGATGAAGCTCGCGCTGTACGAGCTGCGCGCGGCGCTCGCGGCCGTGCATCGCGACGAGTTGCCGCCCGCCTTCAAGATGCTCGCGCGCGTGTCGCGGATCATGGAGCAGCTGGTGCAGGCGTGGAGCGTGCTCGCGACGATGACGCCGTCCGAATACACGGCGATGCGGCCGTACCTGGGCAGCTCGTCGGGTTTCCAGTCGTATCAATACCGGCAGATCGAATTCCTGCTCGGCAACAAGAACGAGCAGATGCTGAAGCCCCACGCGCATCGCGCCGACGTGTACCAGCAAGTGAAAGCATCGCTCGAAGCGCCGTCGTTCTACGACGAAGTGGTGCGGCTGCTCGCGCGCCGCGGCTTCAGCATCTCGCCCGCGCGGCTCAAGCGCGACTGGACGCAGCCGACCGAGCATGATGCATCGGTCGAAGCGGCATGGCTCGAGGTGTATCGCAATCCGTCCGAGCATTGGGAGCTGTACGAGATGGCCGAGGAACTCGTCGATCTCGAAGACGCATTTCGTCAATGGCGCTTCCGGCATGTGACGACGGTCGAACGCATCATCGGTTTCAAGCAGGGCACCGGCGGCACCAGCGGCGCGCCCTATCTGCGCAAGATGCTCGACGTCGTGCTGTTCCCCGAGCTGTGGCACGTGCGCACGCTGCTCTGACTTTCATCCCGACTCGTCAACGCGCGGTATAGCCGCCATCGATCGGCAGACACACGCCGCTGATCATCGACGCCGCGTCGCTCAACAGAAACAGGATCGGCGCGGCGACTTCGGCGGATTCGGCGAAGCGCCTGAGCGGAATCGCCTGTAACGCGGGATCGCGTTTGACGGGATCGCTCCAGGCCAGCGCCGCCATCGGCGTCAGCGTGACCGTCGGGTTCACGCTGTTCACGCGAATCCCGTGCGGCCCCAGCTCGATGCACAACGCGCGCGTGACCGCATCGAGCGCCGCCTTCGACGCCGAATAGCTCAGATGATCGTCGAGCGCGACGAGCGCGGCCTGACTCGACACGTTGACGATGCTGCCCGCGCGCCCCGCATCGAGCATGCCCCGCGCGACGTGCTTCGCGACCAGCACCGCGCCGCGCGTATTCACCGCCATCACGCGATCGAAGCTCGCGGCCGTCGTATCCACCGCGCGTTCGAGCAACGCGATGCCCGCGCAGTTGACGAGACCGTCGAACGGTTCGAGCGACGCGAATGCTTCGTCGATCGCGGCTTCGTCGCCGACGTCGAGCCGCAACGGCTCGCAGCCGGTTTCCTCGGCGAGCCGCGCGAGCTCGTTCACGTTGCGCGCGGCCGCGACGACCGACGCGCCGCTCGCGCACAGCGCCTCGACCGTCGCGCGGCCGATGCCGCTGGAGGCGCCCGTCACCAGGATCGAGCGGCCGGAAAAATCGAAGGTAGCGTTCATGATGAGTGCAAGCGATGCATGACCGGCTTCAACGCCGGATAGAGATCCACGTACACGCCGAAGCGCTGCTCGTATAACGCCATGCGCCGGGCGTCGGGCTGCGCGCGCTCGATCAGCGTGACCCAGCCGCCTTGCGCCGCTTCGCTCGACACGAGGCCAACGCCGAGCGCAGCGAGCAACGCGGCGCCCATCGCAGCTTCGACGTCCTGCTCGATCGTGTAGACCGGATAGCCGGTGACGTCGGCGATGATCTGCATCCACAGGTCCGAATGCGCGGCGCCGCCCACGACGATCAGCTTGTCGTCGAGCGATTGCGCGCCCTGGCGCCCGGCCTCGATGTTGTGCTTCAGTGCGAACGACACGCCTTCGAGCACCGCGCGATACAGATGCGCGCGCGTGTGAAACAGCGATAGCCCGACGAACGCGCCGCTCGCCTTCGCATCCCACACCGGACTGCGCTCGCCCATCAGATACGGCAGGAACAGCACGCCATCGGCGCCGGCCGGCACTTGCGCGGCCGCTTCTTCGAGCAGCCGATGCGGATCGCCATGCGGGGTCGCGCGCGCGGCCTCGATCTCCGCATGGCAGAACTGCTCGCGATACCACGTGACCGACGCGCCCGCGGTAATCGCGCCGCCGAATACGTAGAGGTCGTGCTGCCCGTTGAAAACGTGCGGCATGCTGATCAAGCCATGCCGCGCGTCGACGCGCTGATTGATGTAACCCCAGCACATGCTGGTGCCGATCATCGCGACGTGCTGCCCCGCGCGTGTGACGCCGGCCGCGAACGTCGCCATCGCCGCATCGACGCCGCCCGCGACGATCGGGGTGCCCGCGTCGAGACCGAGTTGCGCGGTCCATTGCGACAACAGCCCGCCCACTACCTCGGACGATTCGACGAGCCGCTCCGGCATCATCGTCGCGGGAATGCCGAGCATGTCGAGCGCTTCGTCCGACCAGTCGCGCCGCGCGATATCGTAGACGCCGCCGAGATTGCCGGCCGAGCTGTGATCGACGGCGATTTCGCCCGTCAGCATATAGATCACGTACGCGTTCGGCGGCAGGAAATAGCGCGTATGCGCCCACACGTCCGGCTCGTTCTCGCGCAGCCACAGCATCTTCGTGTAGCCATAGTAGCTGTCCACGCCGTTGCCGGTGATCGTGAGGAGCCGTTCGAGATCGACGTTCTCGCGCACCCAGTCGACCTGCGCGGTCGCGCGCCGGTCCATCCAGATCAGGCACGGCGCGAGCGGCCGCATGTCGGTGTCGACCGGGATGCCGGAGCCGCCGTACAGGCTGCTCACGCACAGCGCCTTGATCGCGCCCGGCGCGATGCCGGCCGCCTGCGCGTCGCCGACGCACGCGGCCACGCATTCGACCACCGCCTTCAGCCACACCGCGGGCCACTGCTCGGCCCACAACGGCTTCGGCGTATCGGGTTGATAGCCCGACGCATGCTGCGCGACGATCGCACCGTGCTCGTCGACCAGCAGCGCCTTGGTGCTCTGCGTGCCGATATCGACGCCGATCACGTAGTTCATAGAGTCTCCGTTGAATGGCCACGCAGCGTTTTCACGCGCGCGGCTTCATCAGCACCTTGATCGAGTCGAGCGAGTTTGCGATCCGGATCGCTTCGTCCCATTCTTCCAACGAAAAGCCGTGCGTGACAATGCCCTTCGACGTGACGAGCCCGCGCGCGAGCAGATCGATTGCGATCGGATAGCAATAGGGTCCGAGATGCGCGCCGCGCACGTCGAGCTCCTTGCGGTCTCCGATCACCGACCAGTCGAGCGTCGTATCGGCGCCGAACACCGAGAACTCGACGAAGCGCCCGAGCTTGCGGATCAGGTCCATCCCCTGGTTCACGCCGATCGGCGCCCCGGTCGTTTCAATATAGACGTCGCAACCGTATCCGTCAGTCAGCGAATGGATGATCGCGAGCGCATCCTGCTGCTGCGGATTGATCGTCACGTCCGCGCCGTATTCGCGCGCGAGTGCCAGCCGCTCTTCGACCAGGTCGATCACGACGAGCTTCTTCGGCGTCTTCAGATGCGCGACCTGCGTCATCATCAAACCGAGCGGACCCGCGCCCGCGATCACGACGACGTCGTCCAGTTGCAGATCGCCGCGATTGACCGTGTGAATCGCGCACGCCAGCGGCTCGATGATCGCGGCGTCTTCGAGTGAGATACCGTCGGGAATCTTATGGACGATCGCGGTCGGCGGAATGCGCATGTATTCGGCCATGCCGCCGTCCGCGACCTCGCGCTGAAAGCCGAAGATGTTGTGCACTTCGCACATCCAGTACTGGCCGGATTTGCAGTAGCGGCACTTGCCGCACGGCACGATCTGCTCGGCGATCACGCGCTCGCCCTTGCGCACACCAAAATGCTCGGCCGCGCCCTCGCCCAGTTCCTCGACGTAGCCGAAGAACTCATGGCCCGGGATCACCGGCGCCTTGACCCACGGGCTCGGGCCGCCCCAGAACATCTTCGCGCCCGAATGGCATTTGCAATCGCTCGCGCAGATGCCGCACGCGGCGATGCGGATCACCAGTTCGTGCGCACGGGCGCGCGGCTTCTGAACCTGCTCGACGCGATAGTCTTTCGGTGCATGACAGACGATGGCGGTCATGTTCTGCTGGTCGGATTGAGTCGTCATTGCATGGTCCTGCGATAAGAAGGAGGTGGGGAAGTGAGCGTTACTTTCTGCGGTCGCGGCTGATATAGATCGCGAGCAGAATGATTCCGCCCTTGATCACGTTCTGCACGTATGGATTGACGCCGACCATGTTCAGGCCGTTATTCAGGACGCCGAGCAGCAGCGCGCCGATCAGCGTGCCGATGATCGAGCCGCGTCCCCCGGAGATCGACGTGCCGCCCATCACGACAGCGGCGATCGCATCGAGTTCGAAACCGATGCCCGCGTTCGGCTGGCCGCTCATCAGACGCGCGGTCAGCACGATCGCCGCGAACGCGGACGTCAAACCGGCGATCGTGTAGACGATCAGCTTCACGCGCGCGACACGCACGCCGGACAAGCGCGTCGCCTGTTCGTTGCCGCCGATCGCATACACGTAGCGCCCAAACGGCATGCGTTCGAGCAGCACCCACGCGATCACGTAGATCACCGCCATGATCACGACCGGCGCCTGGATGCCGAGGATCTTGCCGCTGCCGAAGAAGCTGACCCAGTCGGGCAGACCGTCGATCGGATAGCCACCCGTGTAAATCAGCGCGAGGCCGCGCGCGATGCCCATCGTCGCGAGCGTGACGATGATCGGCGGCATGCCGGCGAACGCGACGAAGAAGCCGTTGGCCGCGCCGAAGCCGAGACCGACCGCGATGCCGACCGCCAGCGCCGCCACCCCGTTCATTCCGGCGACCATCAGCCCGGCCGACAGCGTGCCGGCGAGCGCCATCACCGAGCCGACCGACAGATCGATGCCGCCCGTCAGGATCACGCAGGTCATGCCGACCGCGATGATCGCGTTGATCGACACCTGGCGCAGCACGTTCTCGATGTTCGCGGCCGACAGAAAGCTGTCGCTCGCGAACACCATCACGATGCAGACCACCAGCAGGCCGATGAACGGATAGAACAGCGTCGAGCGTTTCAGCGCGGCCCACGTGAAGCGCACCGGCGCGCCCGGCGTGTCGCTGCTGACGCCCGACGTTTTCGGAGAGGAAGAAGGATTAGGCATGTTCATGAGAGGCTCCAGACGCACCGGCGGTCGCATAGGTCATCACGGCGTTCGACTCGATCGCGTCGCCTTCGAGCAGCGCTTCGATGCGGCCCTGCCGGAAGACGGCGACGCGGTCGCACATACCGACGATCTCCGGCAACTCGGACGAGATCATGATGATCGAGTAGCCGCGCGCGGTCAGTTCGCGCATCAGCAGATAGATTTCGGCCTTCGCGCCGACGTCGATGCCGCGCGTCGGTTCGTCGAAGATCAGGATGTTGGTGTGGTGATTGAGCCAACGCGCGATCACGACCTTCTGCTGATTGCCGCCCGAGAGCGTCGCGACTTCGGTGTGCATCGTCGGCGCCTTCACGCCTACGCGTTTCATGATGTCGGCGGTCGCGCGCGCTTCGCTGCGCTGGTCGATGAAAAAGCGCAGCGAGCGGTACTTGCCGAGGTTGTTGATCGAGATGTTCTGCTTGATCGAGAAGTCGGTGATGAGCCCTTCGGTCTTGCGGCTCTCGGGCAGAATGCCGACGCCCGCGCGCAACGCATCGGCGGGATCGGCGAGTTTCGCGGCGGTGCCGTTGACGCGAATTTCCTTCACGTGCGCACGGTCCGCGCCGATCACCGCGAGCGCGGTCTCGGTGCGCCCCGAACCGACGAGTCCCGCGAAGCCGAGTATCTCGCCTTCGCGCAGCGTGAAGCTCAGTTCGGGGCTGTCCTTTAACAACTGAAGGCGCACCACGTCGAGCACGATCTTCGCGTCGGCGCGCGCCGCCGGCTTCGGCGGAAAGCTGCTTTCGATGCGTCGTCCGACCATCATCTGCACGAGCCGGCTCACGTCGGATTGCGCGACCTCGGTCATGCCGACGTACTGTCCGTCGCGCAGCACCGTGATGCGGTCGCACACTTCGAAGATTTCTTCCAGGTGGTGCGAGATAAAGATCATCGCAACGCCCTGCTGCTTCAGCTCGCGCATGATCGTGAACAGATGCGCGGCTTCGGCAGGCGTCAGCGTCGCGGTCGGTTCGTCGAGAATCAGCACGCGCGCATCGAGCGACAACGCCTTGCCGATTTCGACGAACTGCTGCTGCGCAACCGACAGTTCCCGGATCGGCACCGACAGATCGATCGCGACGCCGAGCCGCTCGAAAATCTCCGCCGCCGCGCGCCGCATCCTGCCGCGTTCGAGCATGCCGAAGCGGTTGCGCAATTCGCGGCCGAGAAACATGTTCTCCACCGCGTTCAGATACGGAATCAGGCTGAACTCCTGAAACACGATACCGACGCCCGCGGCCACCGCGTCGTGATAGTTCGCGAAGTGGCGTTGCTCGCCGTCGAGCGTGATCGTGCCTTCGTCCGGCTGATAGATGCCGCACAGAATCTTCATCAGCGTCGACTTGCCCGCGCCGTTCTCGCCGAGCAGCGCGTGAATCTCGCCGCGCGCGATCTCGAGGTGAATGCCTTGCAGCGCCTTCACGCCGGGAAAGCTCTTGCTGATGTTGTCGAGCTTCAGAATCGTGTCCATCGCGTGTTCCTCTGCCGCCGGCCGCCGCGCATGATCGCCACGCGCGGCGGCCTGTGTTTGCGTTACCAGCTGAAGCCCTTCGCGTTGCTCTTGTCGATCATCTTCACGTCGACCGGAATCGCCTTCGGCACATTGGCGCCCCACTTCTTCGCGAGCGCGATGCCGAGCGCGATACGCACCTGGTCGGCCGGGAACTGCGCGGAGGTCTCGACGAATTTCGAATTCGGCTTCTGGATCGCGGCGATCGCTTCAGGTGCACCGTCGACGCTCGTCAGCTTGATGTCTTTGCCCGACGATTCGATCGCCGACAGCGCGCCCATCGAGCCGCCGTCGTTCACGCTGAACACGCCCTTCAGATTCGGATGCGCCTGGATCATGTTCTCGGTGACGGACAGCGCGGTCGCGCGTTCCTGCTTGCCGTTCTGCGTATCGACGAGCTTCACGCCCGGCGCTTTCGCGAGCGCCGCCTTGCAGCCGCGCACGCGTTCGAGAATCGGCACGACCGGAATGCCGTCGAGAATCGCCACCTCGCCGCTGCCGCCGATCGACTTCGCGAGGTAGTCGCAAGCCATCACGCCCGCGTCGTAGTTCTTCGAGCCGACGAACGAATCGACCGGACCGTTCGCGTTCGCATCGACCGCGACCACCACGACGCCCGCCTTCTTCGCCGACATGACCGCCGACTGAATGCCGGTGGAATCGGTGGGATTGACGAGCAGGATGTCGATCTTCTTTTGCAGCATGTCTTCGACGTCGCTGACCTGCTTGCTGACGTCGTGATGCGCGTCGGTGACGACGACCGTCGCGCCGGTCGACGCGGCCGCGTCGTTCAGCGCTTTTTGCATCGTCACGAAGTACGGGTTGTTCAGTTCCTGGAACGTCATGCCGATTTTCAGCGGCGCGGCCTGCGCGGTTTGCGTTGTGGACATCGCGATGAGCGACATACCGAACGCGAGCGCGGCGACACGGCGGGTCAATGTCGTTGAGCGGTTCGATGAGCTAAGCGGAAAAGCAGACGGCTTCATGGTTGTCTCCATTTTTTGAAGTGAGCACGCCCCTCGCGCTGTATGCGCACAGCGCGATCGATGCGTGTTGAAACGCGAGTGGACTAAAGCAGCGAACTACCGGGCGGGCACTATGTGACGGGGTACGCGACGCCGCTGCGCGGCAAGCCCGGCGCGAGCACGATCGCCGGTGCGTTATCGATGCCTCTGCCGTGCGCGGCCGCCTGCTCGGAAGCATCGCGGCTCGCATCGTTCAGTTGCTGATAACGACGGAACGTCGACGGCGCCATGCCCTTCATCGCGAGAAACTGCCGGTTGAAATTCGACAGGTTGTTGAAGCCCGCCTTGAAGCAGATGTCGGTCACGCTCAGTTCGCCATCGGTCAGCAACTGGCACGCGAGATTGATGCGCATACGGTTCACGTACTGCACGAACGGCAGCCCGGTATGGCGGCGGAAATAACGCGAAAACGCGCTGACGCTCTGCCCGGCAAGCTGCGCAAGCTCCGACTCGCGCAACTCGTTCGCGAGGTTCTTGCCGATATACGCGAGCACGTGATTGATGCGGGTCGCCGCGAAGCTGGTCGGATCGGCCTGATACGCGGGACTCGCGAGCGTGTCGCGATCCGGCGCGTTCATCAGGATCTCCAGCATCGACATGAACAGCACGAGCCGACGCAACCCGCGCGCCGCGAGCAGTTCCAGAAAGAGCGGCTTGATCTGCGCCGAGGTCTCGTGACCGAACGACAGGCCGCGACGCGCATCGGCGAGCATCGCCTCGACCTGACGCCACTCCGGAAAACTCTCGAGACAGTTCGATACGAACTCCTGGCCGAACTGCACGACCAGGTTGCGCTGCGCGACGCTCTCGCCTTCGGGCACGTCGCTGACCCAGTTGTGCGGCAGGTTCGGCCCCATCAGCACGAGATTGCCGGGCGCGAAGCTGCCGATGTGATCGCCGACGAACATCTTGCCGGTCGTCGCGACGATCAGATGGATCTCGTACTCCGGGTGAAAGTGCCAGCGCACCGTGCGATACGGATAGCCATGCGACCACACTTTGAACGACTCGTCGTGGCGCACGGCCACGATTTCGAGATCAGGTTGCACTGTCTGCCTCCATGAAGCGGCACGTGCGAGGCGCCGCCGATCTTGATCTTGTAAAGCGAAAAGTAACCGCCAAACGCGTCGGCGGCCACTTAAAAAGAACCCGCGGACCGATACTTTTTTGCATTCGGGTTAGCCCCGACGCACGCGAGGTCAAATTTGATGCAATGCAATATGAGTAGCGCAGCTTGATTTTCGGCCGCCGAGACTCGTCACTACGACCGGACCGCATGCCGCACTGCGCCACGAAAACTCCGCGCCCTTGCCTTGACTTTCGTTTGTCCGGGTACGATCATTCGCTCACACACAGAGCAAATGCTCTGCTCACAGAAGACGTGCGCCTCGCGCGCCGCGAACAAGTGCAACTACGTTGTACGGGACCAGAGTGGGCCATTAGGCGCCGACGCTGGCCGACACAGGAGACAGAACATGAACAGCGGGCAAGGCAGCGGCGCGGCCGCAAACGTAATCCTGCACATCGGCGCGGGATCGTTTCATCGCGCGCATCAAGCGTGGTATCTGCACCGGCTGAACGAAGCGAGCGCGGCCAGCGAGCCGCGCTGGTCGCTGACCGTCGGCAATATCCGCGGCGACATGAACCCGGTGCTCGAAGCGCTTGCCGCGCAGAACGGCGTCTACACGCTCGAAACCGTCACGCCGCAAGGCGAGCGCGCCTACGAGACGATCCGCTCGATCGGGCGCGTGCTGCCGTGGAGCGAAAGCCTCGACGGACTGATCGAAGTCGGTGCCGATCCGGCCTGCAAGATCATCGCGTTCACCGTGACCGAGGGCGGCTATTACCTCGACGAACACGACCGGCTCGACACCGCGAACCCCGATCTCGCCGCCGACCTCGCCGGCGGCCACACGACCATCTACGGCGCGCTCGCGGCGATTCTCGACGCGCGCGTGAAGCGCGGCGCGGGACCCGTCACGCTGCAGACCTGCGATAACCTGCGCAGCAACGGCGAGCGCTTTCATGCGGGCATGAGCGAGTTTCTCGAACGACGCGGCGCGAACGAACTCGCGCAATGGTTCGACGACCACACGTCGTGCCCGTGCTCGATGGTCGATCGCATCACGCCGCGTCCGACGCCCGACGTGCGCGAGCGCGTGAAGGCCGCGACCGGTGTCGACGATGCCAGCCCCGTGATGGGCGAGGCGTTCATCCAGTGGGTGATCGAAGACCGCTTCATCGCGGGACGGCCGGCCTGGGAGAAAGTCGGCGCGGAACTCGTCGATTCGGTGCTGCCGTACGAGGAAGCGAAGATCCGCATTCTCAACGCAACGCATAGCTGCATTGCGTGGGCGGGCACGCTGGTCGGCCTGAACTACATTCACGAAGGCACGCTCGACGCCGACATCCGCCAGTTCGCGTACGACTACGTGACCGAGGACGTGATCCCGTGTCTGACACCGAGCCCGCTCGATCTCGAACGCTATCGCGACGTCGTGCTCGAGCGCTTCAGCAACCCGCATATTCTCGACACGAACCAGCGCGTCGCCGCCGATGGCTTCTCGAAGCTGCCCGGCTTCATCGCGCCGACGCTCGCCGAATGCTTCGAGCGCGGCGTCGCGCCGGCCGCGACCGCGATGTTGCCCGCGTTGTTCTTCCGCTTTCTGGAACGCTGGCACATGGGCAAGCTGCCCTACGCGTATCAGGACGGCGTGATGGACGAGCGCGTCGCGCACGGCTTTTTCACGGCGCCCGAGCCGCTGCGCGCATTCGCGGCCGACCGGCTGCTGTGGGGCGGCATGGCGCAGACGGCCGAGCTCGAAGCGGTGCTCGCGGGCGCGCTCGCGCGTGTCGACGCATGGCTCGCGAAACGCGGAGCGGCTTGACCGCTCGACCACCTGACGCGCATCGAGCCAGGCTTAATGCGCATGACGGCCCGCGCGATGTACGGCTAAAGTAGCGCATCCCCAACGACGAAGGTTTCGCTCCCATGTACCTAGGCATCGACCTCGGCACGTCCGAAGTGAAAGTTCTGCTGCTCGCCTCCGATGGCCGCGTGATCGGCACCGCGGGCTCGCCGTTCACCGTATCGCGTCCGCACCAGCGCTGGGCCGAGCAGAATCCGGAAGACTGGTGGGCGGGCACGCGCACGGCGCTCGCCGCGTTGCGCGCGCGTCATCCCGACGAGTTCGCGCAGATTCGCGGCATCGGCCTGTCGGGGCAGATGCACGGCGCGGTACTGCTCGACGCGGAGAACCGCGTGCTGCGGCCCGCGATCCTGTGGAACGACATGCGCAGCGACAAGGAATGCGCGGAGCTGACCGAGCGCGCGCCGGAATTGCACAGCGTCGCGGGCAATCTGGCGATGCCCGGTTTCACGGCGCCGAAGTTGCTGTGGGTCGCGCGTCACGAGCCGGAGATTTTCGCGAAAACCGCCTGCGTGCTGCTGCCAAAAGACTATCTGCGTCTGCAACTGACGGGCGGCAAGGTGTCCGATCCATCGGATGCGGCCGGCACGTTGTGGCTCGACGTCGCGAAACGCGACTGGTCGGATTCGCTGCTGGCCGCGTGCAACATGACGCGCGCGCAGATGCCGGCGCTGCGTGAAGGCAGCGCGCCGGCGGGCACGCTGCTGCCGGAGCTCGCACGCGAATTCGGCCTGCGCGACGACGTGATCGTCGCGGCCGGCGGCGGCGACAACGCGACGAGCGCGATCGGCATCGGCGCGACGCAACCGGGCGACGGCTTCGTGTCGTTGGGTACGTCGGGCGTGCTGTGCGTGGTCGGCGACAGCTTCCGGCCGAACCCGGCCTCCGCCGTGCACGCGTTCTGTCATGCGATCCCGGACCGCTGGCATCAGATGAGCGTGGTGCTGTCGGCGGCGAGCTGTTTGCGCTGGGTCTGCAAGCTCACGTCGACCGACGAGCCGACGCTGCTCGCCGAAATCGAGGCGCTGCCCACCGAGGCCTTGACCACCGCGCCGCTCTTTCTGCCGTATCTGTCGGGCGAGCGCACGCCGCATAACGACCCGTACGCGCAAGGCGTGTTCTTCGGCATGACTCACGCGACCGATCGCGCGCTGCTCGGCTACGCGGTGCTCGAAGGCGTGACGCTCGCGCTGACCGACGGCCTCGACGCGCTGCGCGCGGCCGGCACCGAAGCGAAGGTGCTGTCGCTGCTCGGCGGCGGCGCACGCAGCGATTACTGGGCCCAGTTGCTCGCCGATGCGCTCGACACCGTGACCGTCAAGCACGGCGGCGGCGAAACCGGTGCGGCGCTCGGCGCGGCACGTCTCGGCTGGCTCGCGGCGGGTGGCGATCCGGCCACCGTGCTGACCAAGCCGCCCGTCGAAAAGGAGTTCACGCCGAATCCGCGCCGCCACGCGGAATTGCGCACCCGCCTCGAAGCGTATCGCGCGCTGTATCGCCACGTACGGCCGCTGTTCGATCCCGCGCGCGCACCGCTCGCCTGAGCGTCAACCGTGGCCGGCCTGCGCGACAGACGCGCCGCCGGCCGCTTTCGTCGGCACACATTAACCGAAACCTCATCGTGCCCAGGTCCACAGAAAAACTCGATCTCGCCACGCGCGCCGCGTGGCTTTATTACGTCGCGGGCAATACCCAGAACGAAATCGCCGAGAAGCTGCAGGTGTCGCGGCCGGTCGCGCAGCGGCTCGTCGCATTCGCGGTCGAAAAGAACCTGATCCGCGTGCGCGTCGATCACAAGCTCGCCGATTGCCTGACGCTCGCCGATCAGCTGTCGAAGCGCTACGGCCTCAGCATGTGCGAGATCGTGCCGATCGACGGCGATACCGCCGAGGAGGTCGACCGAAAGCTCGCGGTAGCCGGCGCGCAGGTGATGGAGCGCTATCTGAACGCGGAAAAGCCGATGGTCGTCGCGGTCAGCAGCGGCCGCACCTTGAAGGCCGCGGTCGATCAGATCGCGCAGCTGGACCGTCCGCAGCATCGGTTGGTATCGATGGTCGGCGCGATCGCGCAGGACGGCTCCTCGAACCGCTACGACGTCGCGCTGCACATTTCGGAGAAAACCGGCGGCAAGCATTTTCTGCTGCCCGCGCCGCTGCTCGCCGACAGCGAGGCCGAGCGCGCGCAGTGGTGCAATCACCGACTGTATCGGATCGTCGAGTCGCTGTCGGCGCAGGCCGATGTCGCGTTCGTCGGTATCGGCAATATCGGCATGGCCTGTCCGTTGCACGAGGACGGCTTCATCACGGAAGCCGAGGTGAAGGAGTTGATGCACAACGGCGCGGTCGCCGAAATGCTGGGCCTGCCGATCGATGCGGCCGGTGCGCATGTCGAATCGCCGACCGGCCGGCGCGTGACGAGCATTGCGCTTGACGCGCCGCCGCGGCGGCCGACCATTGGGTTTGCGGGTGGGCAGCGCAAGCGCGAGGCGTTGATCGCTGTGCTCAAGGGCGGGTGGTTGTCGGGGCTCGTGACGGATGAGTTGTGTGCGCGGGCGGCGTTGGAGGCGTGAGCTTCGGTGGCGTGCAGGTCGCGTTCTGTCGCGTCAACACCCGAGGGCACCTCTCACGCTTGACGGCCTGTAGTGGGCGGCCACCACGCACATAACCCTTTAACTGCCCGCGAGCCCGTAAACCGCAATACGCCTTGCACAGTGTAGTGCCAGAAAAAGGACTTCTCGCGTGGCATATACCCCGCCTTGGTCGTAGATAGCCGCACCTCTTAGATGTCGCAGCCTTGGCGTACGGAAGAAGGATAGAACGATTGCAGAAGGTGGCATGGCTACAGCATTTTGCTACAACAGCGCCGCCAGATGACGGCGTGTGCGGCGCATGTGAGCGTCAATGCCGATTGATCGTCGCCCCGGACGCGCTGAGCAGCGTTGCCGCCGGAACGCAAGTCATCGAGTACTCGGCCTATACTTTCGACCATCAAAGAAGTACCGCTTACGAACGCTCTCCTCAGCCGTTCCTGACAGGATGACAATGCTGGCGAAACCACCGCGTGTTTTCCCTGCGATCGCCACGCTATATCCGCCGGTTGCAAGCGATAGTGATGGCTCGCCTGTTGATGAATTCTCCACCAACCATATTGGTCCTAACGCCGCCCCCCATCCGCATGCTTCGGTGGTGGTAACGAACCATGTAGTCACTAGATCGTTCGTTGATAAAGGGATTCTTTTCCCCTGTATCTTGCAATTCAGTGAAGCATAAGGTTTAAAGGACGTGTCCGATTCTACGGCTGTGCGAATCGTCTGCGGAACCGGCCCAAGGTCTGAACTTTCCACAGATGCAAGAGGTTCTGAGGCATCTGCGAAGAAGCTTACGCATGCGGCTAACAAAAATACCAATATTGATTTCATGCCCACCCTCAGTCCGCAACGTTTGAGCAAATGTTGTTCAAAACAAGATCAAATACCGGCATCACTTTCGATTCCGATATCTCCCTTCCACCGTATGCCAGACTCGGCCCATCATGGTGGTACGCATACGTCATCACAAAAATTTTTCTTCCGGTTGCGCCACCTGCAGTTGCGAGCCGCTTATTTTCCAGATAGTGCCTTACCATCGCATCAGCACCTTGTTCGGCATCAAATCGTTGGCTGTTTGTATTGATTCCATACGCGGCGGCTGTTTGGTCAACAAACTGCCCTAAACCAGAGGCCGAAGTGGTGCCCGCCGCAGCGTCGGGATTAAATCCGGATTCGTGACGCGTCATTGCCAAAACCATCGCAATATCCTCCCGTCCCAGATGATATTGGCGGCCTTTCTGGACCAAGAAATCGATAACCTTGATTTGTGCATCTTTTGGAGCGTCGCCGCCTCTTCTACTGTTACCTGCAACTCGGCCCGATGAAGTATCAATTGGGAGTCGGTAATGACTCCAGTTCGCAATCTGACTTTCCCGATAGGCTGGTGCCGGCTCAGATACCCAAATCGCATCATAGGTGATGCAGTTGCATGATTTCGCACGGGCAAAGTTGCCCACCAATCCAATCGGATTGATGTGATACACATCGGGACCGGGGAAGCCAGGGACGCCAGCCGCCACCTCGTCCCACCACACGAGCTTCGCGATACGCCTTTTCTCCTCTTCATGCTCGGCCTTCGGCCCGGTTCGCTCTTCGATTGCACTGACAAGCGCTTGCCATTTTGCCGGGTTGGCCCATTCGCTTTCGTGTCTCGCGATGAGACGCGACGCGCGAAACGCGGCCCACGGAAATCCTAAACTCGGCGCGCTCTGTCCCATGCTGCAAAGTTCGTCCGCTGCGTGCTGGCCGTCGCCGGTCGGATAGAGCACGCGGTAGATGGCGGCCATGAGTGGGCTTAGCTTGCCAAGGAAACCCGCCCCGGGCGCATCACTACTGAACGCATAGTCCACATAGTCGCCTGCGCTCGCGAAAATCGTGTGCGTCGGATCGTGGTCCTCGTCGTGATATTCGAAGTCGATCCAGCTTTGCGAAAACTCCCGGGTTACGCGACCGCCCTCGAAGCTCTGCTCACGTACCCATCCGTTGACGGGATTGCGGAGCGCGTCCGCACTGTCTACCTTCCACCAGCGTCGTTTCGCCCCGTCGTTGCCCGGATCCTGTTCCTTGAACATGTGACCGTCATCCTGCGGCAGCGTGGCAAATGGATAAACCTGGATCACATCTGTCTGATTCGAATCCTTGCCGCGTCGCCCATTCTCATGGTCATGGTAGAGGGTCGTTCTACGGTCAACGCGCAATATCGTGGGCTCCGGTGACAGGCCAAGCTCGCTCCACTGGTCCTCCCACCCACAGTTGGTCCGAACCCAGTCGCGCCCGGAGTTGATGAAATGCTTGATATTCCCGTCGCAGAACACCTCGATGTGCGCCATCCGGGTTCCGCCCGAACACTCATTGAGTGAGTCATAGCGGCCAGGGTGGCCGATCAGAACGCCTGCCTTGACGGGAAAGCCACCACCTGTCCCATGGGGATCGCCCTCGATGCACGTCTGGTTCGCCGTGACGATCACCCGGTCGAACATGGAATCGGGGATGCTCTCTTTCGCGACCGGCCCGCCATTCTGCGCGCCGAGGTAAATCCATCCGCCCACACCCACAGAGGGCGCGACATAGCCGCCCGCCTCGGGCGCATACAGCATTGCTCCGTTCAGGTCCGTTAGCTGGCCCCAGGTTGCACCATGCATCGTTTCGGTCTTGCAGATGCTGACGCTTGCACCCTGCGGCAGGATGCCAACAATGGCGCCACTCGGCGTCCTGCACACGTGCAAGCCCAGCTGTGATGGATTCGCGACCTGCCCACTGCGACCGGGCCGCGGCCTGTCCCGCGCAAACTGCGTCACCTGCCACTGCCGCGACCAGTACGCCGGTTTCTGCCGCTTCGGGAAGTTGTCGTAGTCGGCATTGGACATCAGGTGCATATACAGGCTGTAGAACGTCAGCTTCGTGCCGCGCGGAAACTCCATCTCGTGCCGCACCAGGGCGAAGCCCGTGCTGTAGGGTGCCTGCAACGGCACGCTACTGCCGTCCACACTCACCTCGCTCACCGGATAGTTCTGGTTGGCGCGATACGCGATCAGCACGCCGTCCGCAATGCAGCGTAGTCCCGCGTCGAGGTCGAGCGCCTTTCCCGCGCCCGCCTCCGTGATGTGAACCCCACCGTGCCACATGCCCTTGCGGCTGACGAGATACGCACCGGACGCCTCGTTCGCGGCGAGAAGCCGGTAGATGTCATGCTCATCTGTGAACCGAGTGGATGCACCGGCATCGCCTTGCGTCTTGCGGAGAAAGGGAAAGGCAAAGGCCAGTTGCTTGAGGGCGGGTGGTTGCGACGTCTGCGGGTGATGCGGTGCCGGTTTGCTCGTCATGAATTCGGTGCACTCCCGTGTAGAAGAGGTCGCACCACCTTATGACGAGCCCGAAGTCGACATCAATACGTCGCGCTCTGAATTTTGCAAACAATCGTCAGATACTGAAATCCGCCTGAGATTCTTCACCTCAAACGCCTGTTCAGGTCAGGGCGTTCGCTCTTGAATCGCTCCATCTCAGACAACATCCTTTCATGCGCACACATACAGGTGTTCCCTGTATGTAGCATTCAAGACCCGTGCGATTGCTTTCCTGAAAAGGTCACACTGTTGATTGAGTTTGGCTCGAAAGAAATGGCTACGCACCGGTGGATTCGCGGTCCGGCTGGGACAACATAAGGAACCCCAATGCGACAAAGCGAAAAAATGCAGGGAAGAGCATGCGACGACCCGGACGGTGCGCATGACACACGCATCGCCTCGGATGCACATAAAGCGGCGCCCACGCGCCGCTTCCCACTTCCTCAAGCCGCCAGCACCTCGACGATCTTGCGCTGGAACGCCTTCCCATCGCTATCGAACAGATGACAATGCTCCGGCGTCGCGCCAAGCTTCTGCGTATTACCCTTCGCATGCCGCTCGAGCGGCGGAATCCGCGCGATCAAACCGTCCGGCGCAACACTCGACTCCGCGTACAGATACGCGGCATCGCCGAGCGATTCGACCGTCATCGTGCGGGCCTCGATGCCGTCTTCGGTCGTGCTGACGTGCAGATGCTCCGGGCGGATGCCGACCGTCACCTTGTCGCCCTGCTTCGCCGCGCCCGGCTCGACCGACACGCGCTGCGTCTCGCCGGTCTCGTAACGCACCGAGACGCCGTCGCGCGACACCGACTGCACGACACCCTCCATGAAGTTCATCTTCGGCGAACCGATGAAGCCAGCGA
This sequence comes from Paraburkholderia sp. UYCP14C, assembly GCF_004197395.1. GTDB lineage: Bacteria > Pseudomonadota > Gammaproteobacteria > Burkholderiales > Burkholderiaceae > Paraburkholderia. The sequence continues at coordinate 70,467 of NZ_SELS01000022.1, forward strand.
CGAAGCGGTTCGCCGGTGCGTGATACAGCATCGTCGGGCTGCCGACCTGCTCCAGATTGCCCGCCGACAACACGACGATCTTGTCGGCCAATGTCATCGCCTCGACCTGGTCGTGCGTCACGTAGATCATCGTCGTCTTCAGCTCGTCGTGTAGGCGTGCAAATTCGAGGCGCATCTTCACGCGCAGCGCGGCGTCGAGATTCGACAGCGGCTCGTCGAACAGAAACACCTTCGGCTTGCGCGTAATCGCGCGGCCGATCGCGACGCGCTGCCGCTGCCCGCCCGATAACTGCTTGGGCTTGCGATCGAGCAGGTGATCGATGTGCAGGATCTTCGCCGCGTTGCGCACGGCCGCGTCGATCTCCGGCTTCTTCGCGCCGGCGAGCTTCAGGCCGAACGCCATGTTGTCGTACAGCGTCATGTGCGGATACAGCGCGTACGACTGGAACACCATCGCGATGCCGCGCTTGGCCGGCGGCACGTCGTTCATGCGCACGGCGTCGATGTTCAGATCGCCGGCCGTGATGTCCTCGAGGCCCGCGATCATCCGCATCAGGGTCGATTTGCCGCAACCGCTCGGCCCGACGAACACGACGAACTCGCCATCGGCGATGTCGAGATTGATGTCGCGCATCACTTCGTTGTCGTCGTAGGCCTTTCTGATGTTGCGCAAGGTTACGCTTGCCATGATGTGTCTCCGTGTAATGCTGTTCGATACTTCGTGCCGCTGCTGATTGAAGTGTAGTGTCGCGTGCGTTCGTCTGCTCAGGGTGACGCGGCCGTCGCGGACAGCATCCATTGCGCGACGAGCTCCGGCAACTGCCGCATATCGTCGAACACATGACGCGCGCCCGCCGCGTGCAGGCGATCGATCTGCGCATCGCTCGCATGACCGCCGCCGATAAACCCCAGCACCGCCATGCCCGCCGTGGCCGCCGCCGTGACGCCGGTCACGCTGTCCTCGACCACGAGGCACGCGGCGGGTGCGAGCCCGAAGCCCTGTGCCGCCGCCAGATACACGTCCGGCGCCGGCTTCGGATTCGGCACCGCGTCGGCGCAGAACAGCCGCTCGCCGAAGAAGCGCTTCAGGCCCGTGCGCGCCAGCACCGTCTCGACGTACGGCCGGAAGCTATTGCTCGCGCAGCCTTTGACGAGCGGCACCTGGGTCAGCGCCATCTCGATGCCGTCGACCGCGGGCGCATCGATCGCCGCCGCTTCGACCGCGCGGCGGATCGCATCGATATCGTCGGCGCCGAGCTGTTTGCGGAGCTGCGTCGCGGTGTCCTGCAACACGCGCTCGATGCGCAGCCCGAGCAGCGGCAGCACGACCGGCTCGATGTCGATGCCGGGCCAGCGCGCTTCGAGTTCGCGCACCAGCATGCGCGCGGCCACCGCTTCGCTGTCGATCAGCACGCCGTCGCAATCGCAGATCAACGCGTATCGCGCGATGCCCGGGCCTGCCGTCGGGTCCGTCATCACTTGACCGCCCCGAACGTGAGCCCGCGCACCAGTTGCTTCTGCGACAGCCAGCCGACGATCAGGATCGGCGCGACCGCCAGCAGCGAAGCGGCCGACAGCTTGGCCCAGAACAAACCTTCAGGACTCGAATACGACGCGATGAACACGGTCAGCGGCGCGGCGTTCGAGCTCGACAGGTTGATGCTCCAGAATGCCTCGTTCCACGCGAGGATCACGAGCAGCAGCGCGGTCGACGCAAGCCCGGGCAGCGCCATCGGCATCAGCAGATAGACGATCTCCTGCCACGTCGCCGCGCCGTCGATACGGCCGGCTTCGAGAATGTCGCGCGGTATTTCGGCGAAGTACGTGAACGCCATCCACACCGCGATCGGCAGATTGATCAGCGTGTAGACGATGATCAGGCCCGACACGGAATCCAGCAGGCCGCTGTTTTTCCACAGCAGATAGATCGGCACCAGCACGCCGACCGACGGCATCATCTTCGTCGACAGCATCCACAGCAGCACTTTCTGCGTGCGGCGCGTCGGGAAAAACGCCATCGCGTACGCGGCCGGCACCGCGAGGATCAGGCACAGCAGCGTGACGCCGACCGAGATCAGGATCGAGTTCCACGCGAACGCGAAGTAGTTGCTGCGCGCGAACACCTCGCGGAAGCTGTCGAGCGTCGGCATGAAAAACAGCGACGACGCGTAGGCCTGCTGCTCGGTCTTGAACGCGGTGATCGTCATCCAGAAAATCGGGAAGAACAGCAGCAGCGCGACGAGCCACGCGAGCACGCCGGGAATGCCGCGGCGAATCGTGTCGAACGGCGACTTGGCCGGCACCGCGACCGGCTGCGTCGTCGATGCCGAAGTGGAGGCAACGTGGCTCATTTTTCGTACTCCCCTTTCAGGTTCTTCGCAAGCATCCGCACGAGGAAGAACGACACGATGTTGGCCAGCACGACCGCGAGAATCCCGCCCGCCGACGCGAGACCGACGTCGAACTGCTGCAGGCCGAGCGAGAAGATCAGGTACGACAGCGTGGTGGTCGCGTTGCCCGGACCGCCGCCGGTGGTCGTATAGATCTCGGCGAAGATCGACAGCAGGAAAATCGTTTCCATCATCACGACGACCGCGATCGCGCGTTTCAGGTGCGGCAGCGTGATGTAGAAGAACATCGAGAACGGCCCCGCACCGTCGATCTTCGCAGCTTCCTTCTGCTCCTGGTCGAGCGACTGGATCGCCGTGAACAGGATCAGGAACGCGAACGGCAGCCATTGCCACGCGACGATCATGATCACCGCGGTCAACGGATAGTCGGCGAACCAGTCGATCGGCTGCATGCCGAGCGCACGCATGCCCTGCGCGACGAGGCCGTACACCGGGTGCAGGATCATGTTCTTCCAGATCAGCGCGCTCACCGTCGGCATCACGAAGAACGGCCCGATCGCGAGCAGGCGAGCAATGCCCTGGCCGTAGAACTTGCGATCGAACAGGATCGCCATCAGCACGCCGCCGACCACGGTGATCACGAGCACCCACACGATCAGCTCGATCGTATGCGCGATCGACGGGCCGAACGACGGATCGGTCGCGAGATAACGGTAGTTGTCCAAACCGGCGAAGCCGCGCAGATCGGGATTGAGCAGGTTGTAGTGCGAGAACGAGAACCAGATCGTCATCGCGAGCGGAATCACCATCCACAACACGAGCACGCCGACCGATGGCGCCACGAGCCAGCGGGCCGAATTGGCCTTACGCTCCTCGCGTTCTTTTTCTGTCTGGGGATGGGTTTGCATCAGAGGTAGGCGCAAAGGACGCATGATGGACCACCTGTTCGGTAATGCGCGGCGCGTTCGCCCAGGCCGCGTGCGAGCGATGCTGCGTGCCGTGCTGAACCACGCACGACACGCGCCGCATCGCATACGACGCAGGCGAACGGCCGCCCTTGCTGCATGAGCCGCATCGGTCGATGCGGTGGGCCTGCCGGGTTACTTCTGATAACCCGCCTGCTTGACCGCTCGATCCGCGGCCGCGTTGCCGGCCGCGAGCGCCTGGTCGACGGTCATCTGACCGGCGATCGCGCCGGAGATGCTCTGTCCGACCACCGTGCCGAACGACTGGAACTCAGGTATCCCGACGAACTGCACGCCGGTGTACGGGACCGGCTTCAAGGTCGGATGATCCGGGTCGGCGGTCTGGATCGCCTTCAGCACGAAGTCGCCGAACGGCGCGGCCTGCTTGTACTCGGGGCGCGCATAGGTGGACTGGCGCGTGCCCGGAGGCACCGAGGCCCAGCCCTCGTCCTTCGCGACCATTTCGATGTACTCCTTCGAGGTCGCCCACTCGATGAACTTCTTCGCCGAATCGGCCTGCTTCGACGACTTCGGAATCGCCAGCGCCCAGGCCCACAGCCAGTGCGAACCCTTCGGCGTGACCGCGACCGGTGCCGCGGCGAAGCCGACCTTGTCGGCAATCTGCGACTGCTGCTTGTTGTACAACATGCCGGCCGCGACCGTCGCGTCGATCCACATCGCGCACTTGCCGGACGACATCAGCGTCAGGTTTTCGTTGAAGCCGTTCGAGCTGGCTCCCGGAGGGCCGTCCTTCTTCAGCAGATCGACGTAGAACGTCATCGCCTTCTTCCATTCCGGCGAGGTCAACTGCGCGTTCCACTTCTCGTCGAACCAGCGACCACCGAACGTGTTCACGACCGTCGTGCCGTACGCCATGTTCTCGCCCCAGCCGGCCTTGCCGCGCAGGCAGATGCCGTACTGCTCCTTGGACTTGTCGGTGAGCTTGTCGGCGAATTGCGCGATCTGGTCGTAGGTCGGCTGGTCGGGCATCTTCAGGCCTGCCTTGTCGAACAGGTCCTTGCGGTAATAGGTCATCGAGCTTTCGACGTAGAACGGCAGCGCGTACAGCTGGCCGTTCGCCGACAGGCCGTCACGGGCCGTCTTGACTACGTCGTTCAGGTCGTAGCTCGCCGGCAGATTGGTGATCGGTGTGAGCCAGCCGCGCTTGCCCCATTGCGGCGTTTCGTACGCGCCGATCGTCATCACGTCGAACTGGCCGCTGCCGGTCGTGATGTCGGTCGTCGCGCGCTGACGCAGAACGTTTTCCTCGAGGATGACCCAGTTCAGCTTGATGTCCGGATTCGCTTTTTCGAACGCGGGCGACAGCTTCTTCAACTCGATCATGTCCGGATTGTTCAGCGTCGCGATGGTCACAGTCGCCGCCGATGCGCTCAGCGCGAAGCAGGTGGCCGCGCCGGCACCGGCCGCCTTCAGCGCGAATTTGAAAGCTGGTTTCATGGTTGTCTCCTTTCTCATGCGTTATGTGATGCTGCGTTCGTTTGACGACTTCACGCGTCGCTCAGAGCACTCGACGTGCCCGCTCCCTGCTCTTCGTTCAGCTCATCCAGTTGCCGCCGTCGACGTTCAGCGTCTGCGCGGTGATGTAGTCGGCGTCGGCCGACGCGAGGAACAGCGCGGCGCCGGTCAGATCGTCCGGCACGCCCATGCGGCCAAGCGGCACGGCCTCGCCGACGAGGCGCTTCTTCTCGCCGAGCGGCCGGTTCTCGTAGCGCGCGAACAGCGCGTCGACCTCGTTCCACATCGGGGTGTCGACGACGCCCGGCGCGATACCGTTCACGTTGATCTTGTGCGGCGCGAGCGCGAGCGCCGCGGACTGCGTATAGCTCAGCACCGCCGCCTTGGTCGCGCAGTAGTGCGAAACGAGCGCCTCGCCGCGCCGGCCGGCCTGCGACGACATGTTGATGATCTTGCCGCCGCGGCCCTGCTCGACCATCTGCCGCGCGACCGCCTGCATCAGAAAGAACATGCCTTTTACATTGACCGCGTACAGGCGGTCGAACACGTCCCAGGATTCGTCGAGAAGCGGGCGCATGTCGAACAGCGCCGCGTTGTTGAAGAGGATGTCGATCTGGCCGAAGCAGCCGAGCGTGCTCGTGACGATGCGCTCGATGTCCTCGCGGCGCCGGACATCGGCGCTGACGCTCAGCACGCGCTCGCCGTAGGTGCCGCGCAGCGCGCCGCCGATGCTGTCGGTCGGCTTCACGTCGACCAGCACGCAGCGCGCGCCTTCGTCGAGGTAGCGCAGCGCCACCGCTTCACCGATACCGCTGGCCGCGCCCGTCAGAATGGCGACCTTGTCCTGCAATCGTGCCACTGCCTGTCTCCGGTTCGTTTTTGATTTCTGGCACGCAGTGAGCGAACGCTCATCGCGTGATCAATTGCTCGGTTGGTGATCGAATGATCGGATACGGACCGGGTCATGTCAAGGCACGCGGACGAATTTCGATGGTGCAGCGCGGCAGGAGCAAGCGCATCGCTGCAAGGGTCGCCACGACGCGTCCGGTGCTTCCCGCCACGCGAAGACTCGCGCCGCTGACAAAGAATCGCGATACGTTATATCATTTCGACCTCGCCGCCCGCCCGGGTGCCGCCACGTCAGGAGATTCACGCCGATGAGCACCTCGCTCGCCGAACATCACGCCATGCGACTGGCGCATGCGGACGCGCACGCCTCAGCGCAGGGGCTCGCGCTGACGCCGCTGCGCCGCCAGGTGTACGCGGCGATCGTCGCGAGCGAGCGGCCGGTCGGCGCGTACGAGTTGCTCGATGCGCTCGCGCCCGAGCGCGGTCGCATGCCGCCGACCACCGTCTATCGCGCGCTCGACTTCCTCGTCGCGCATGGCTTCGTGCACCGGATCGAATCGAAGAACGCGTTCGTCGCCTGCTGCGAGATCGGCGTGCCGCATCGCAGCCAGTTCCTGATGTGCGACGGCTGCGGCGCGACCGTCGAAATTCCCGGCGACGAACTCGCCGAGCGCCTGTCGCACAGCGCGCCCGCACATGGCTTCGAGGTGCATCGTCAGGTGATCGAGCTGAGCGGCCTGTGCGCGCTATGTGCGCGAGCGGCGAGGCCTGGCGGCGGCAGCGGCGCAGCAGGCGCTTCGTCGTGATCAGGCGTGCGGCGCCCCGCTGAGCGCGGCCCGGTATCTGGCCTTGCCACCCGGAGTGGCTCATTCAAACTTTCACGCAGCAGGTAACAACGATGAAAACGATCGGCTCGATGTTGTCCACAGCGCACCGCGCGCTGAAGCGCTCGACCTCTGCGCGCCCCCACCTGTGCACCTGGCTGCTCGCTGCGGCGGCGCTCTGCTTCGGCCACGGGGCGTTCGCCGCCGATGCGAAAATTCCGGTCGTCGCCGCGGAGAACTTCTATGGCGACGTGGTGCGGCAACTCGGCGGCGATCGCGTCGACGTGACCAGCATCCTCAGCAATCCGGACCAGGACCCGCATCTGTTCGAAGCGAGCCCGGCCACCGCACGAGCGTTGCAGCATGCGAACCTCGTCGTCTACAACGGCGCCGACTACGATCCGTGGATGGCGAAGCTGCTGGCCGCGTCGAAAGGTTCGCAGCGCGCCGTGATCGTAGCGGCCGACCTCGTCGGCAAAAAAGGCGGCGACAATCCGCACCTGTGGTACGACCCGGCGACGATGCCGAAAGTCGCGCGCGCGGTCAGCGACGCGCTCGCCGCTGCTGACCCGGCGCACAAGTCGGCGTACGATGCGAACCTCGCGAAGTTTCTCGATTCGCTGAAGCCGATCGACGCGAAGGTCGCCGAACTGCACGGCCGCTATGCGGGCCTGCCGGTCACGGCGACCGAGCCGGTGTTCGGCTATATGTCCGACGCGATTGGTCTTGGCATGCGCAACCAGCGCTTCCAGCTCGCCGCAATGAACGACACCGAAGCGAGCGCGGCCGATATCGCCGCGTTCGAACGCGATCTGCGCGAGCGCCGCGTACGGGTGCTGATCTATAACAGCCAGGCCACCGAGGCGCTGACCCAACGCATGCTGAAGCTCGCGCAACAATCGAAGGTACCGACGATGAGCGTCACCGAAACCCTGCCGGCCGGCAAGACCTATCAGACGTGGATGCTGACGCAGCTCGACGCGCTGCAGAAGGCGCTCGCGGCAGGCGACACGAACGGCGCGAACGGCGCGACCAACGCAAACGCGAAAGGAAAGACTCCATGATTCCGACTGGCCATCAAACGCCAGCAGGTGCGCCGCCGGGCGCCCGCAGCGCGCGCGGCGACACGCCCGTGCTCGAACTCGACAACGTGACGCTCGATCTGGGCGGCCGCACGATCCTGCGCGACACCAGCTTCGTCGTGAACCAGGGCGAGTTCATCGGCGTGCTCGGGCCGAACGGCGCGGGCAAGACGACGCTGATGCGCGCGGTGCTCGGCCTCGTGCCGGCCGCCGGCGGCGCGATTCGCGTGCTCGGGCAGCCGGTCGAGCGCGGCAATGCGTCGATCGGCTATATGCCGCAGACGCGCACCGCACTCGCCGGCCGTCGCGTGCGCGGCCGCGATTTCGTTGCGATGGCCGCCGATGGCCATCGCTGGGGCTTGCCGCATGCGGATGCAAAAACGCGCGCGGACGTCGATCGGGTGCTCGAACTCGTCGGCGGGACGAATCTGTCGAAGCGACCGCTGTCGGAGCTGTCGGGCGGCGAACGGCAGCGGCTCCTGCTCGCGCAATGCCTGCTCGGCAATCCGAAACTGCTGCTGCTCGATGAGCCGTTGATCAGTCTCGATCCGCATCATCAGAAGAGCGTCGTCGAACTCGTGCGGCGCGTGCAACAGGAGCTCGGCATCGCGGTGCTGTTCTCCGCGCATGAACTCAATCCGCTGCTGAACTCGATCGATCGCGTGCTGTATCTCGGCAGCGGCGTCGCGGCGCTCGGCACCGTCGACGAAGTGATTACGCGGCCGGTGCTGTCGCGTCTGTACGGCTCGCCGATCGACGTGATGCGCGTGAACGGCCGCATCTTCGTGATGTCGGGCGGCGTCGAAGTCGAGAAGCACGATCACGAGCATGAAGACGAGGACGGCGGCCATACGCATTCGCACGGTCACTCGCATGAGCATGGCCACGGTCATTCACACGGCCACTCACACAGTCACTCGAACCCGCACGACTCACGCGACGGACACAAGCACGATGTTTGAATACGATTTCATGGTGAACGCATTCGCGGCGTCGGGAATCGTCGCGGTGCTGGCCGGCGTGGTCGGCTATTTTCTGGTGATGCGCGGACAGACGTTCGCGGGCCACGCGCTGTCGCATGTCGGCTTCACCGGCGCGACCGGCGCGGTGCTGATCGGCATCTCGCCGATCTGGGGGATGATCGGCTTCACGCTCGCGGCCGGTGTCGGCATGGGCGCGCTCGGCGAGCGCCTTGCCGGACGCGACGTCGCGATCGGCGTGATCCTTTCCTTGTCGCTCGGCTTCGGGCTGCTGTTTCTGCACTTCTTCACCGCGTACGCGACACAGGTCACGGCGCTGCTGTTCGGCAACGTGCTCGGCGTCAATGCATCGACGCTCGGCGTGCTCGCGGCGTTGGGCGTCGTCAGTCTCGTCGCGCTCGCGGCCATCATGCGGCCGCTGCTGTTCGCGTCGCTGCAGCCGGAGCTGGCCGAAGCGAAGGGCGTGTCGTTGCGCCGCGTGTCGGTGCTGTTTCTCGCGATCGCCGCGCTGGCCGTCGCCGCCTGCACGCAGATCGTCGGCGTGCTGCTCGTGTTCACGCTGATGGTCGGCCCCGCCGCCGCCGCGCAGAACCTCAGCACGCGGCTGTCCACCGGTCTCGTGCTCGCGGCCGTGTTCGCGCTCGCGCAGGCGTGGCTCGGGCTGACGCTCGCGTTCTACACCGATTGGCCGACGAGCTTCTGGATCACCGTGCTGTCGGCGGTGGTGTATGGCGGGAGTCTGCTGAAGCGGCACTGAGCGGCGCTTACGTCGATCAGATGAAGAAACGGCGGCACCTGAGAGGTGCCGCCGTTTCTTTTGCGCCGCGTTTTACGACGTTTTTCAGCCGACCAACACCTTCGCGTGATGCGCGAGATGATCCTCAATGAAGGTCGAGATGAAGTAGTAGCCGTGGTCGTAGCCCGCATGACGATGCAACGTCAGTGGCTGACCCGCGGCCTTGCACGCCGCTTCGAACACGTCGGGATTCAGCTGCGTGGGCAGGAACTGATCCGCGAGCCCCTGATCGATGAGAATTCCTTCCGCGAACTTGCGCGTCGCATGCGCGACCAGCTCGCTCGCGTCGTACTGCTTCCACGCTTCGCGGTTCTCGCCCAGATAGCCGCCGAACGCCTTCTCGCCCCATGGACAACGCATCGGCGCCGCAATCGGCGCGAACGCCGACACCGACCGATAGATGTCCGGGTTGCGCAGCGCAAGCATCAGCGCGCCGTGACCGCCCATCGAATGACCGAAGATGCCGAGGCGCGCGCCATCGACCGGCAATTCGCTCACGACCGTCTCGCGCAGTTCATCCCGCACGTACGAGTACATCCGGTAGTGGCGCGCCCACGGCTCCTCGGTCGCGTCGACGTAAAAGCCCGCGCCGACGCCGAAGTCCCACGCATCGCCTTCGCCCGGCACGCCCGCGCCGCGCGGACTCGTATCGGGCGCGATCAGCACGATGCCGTGCTGGGCCGCGAAACGCTGCGCGCCGGCCTTGATCGGAAAGGTTTCTTCCGTGCAGGTCAGTCCGGCCAGATAGAACAAAGCCGGCACACGTCCCGCGTTCTCATGCAACGCCTGCGGCGGCAAATAGACCGAGAAGCGCATCGGCAGACCGATGGTGCGCGACTCGTGCCGGTAAAAGCGCTGCTCGCCGCCATGACAGGCGTGCGACGAAAGTAGTTCGAGCATTGCGACGCTCCTCGTTCAATACAGTACGACCGAGCGGATCGACTCGCCCTTCTTCAGCGTGCCGACGCCCGGCCCGACATCGACGATCACGCCCGCGCCTTCGTGGCCGAGACTCGCCGGGAAGATGCCTTCGGGATCGGCGCCCGACAGCGTGTAGTAGTCGGTGTGGCAGATGCCCGTCGCCTTCACTTCGATCAGGACTTCACCGGCGCGCGGACCTTCGAGATCGACTTCCTCGATCGTCAACGGGGCGCCGGCTTTCCATGCGATTGCTGCTTTGGTCTTCATCGTCAATGCTCCTGTGTCGACCAGAGTTGGCACGTTAGCGCTGAATCTGGTCCCATCCGACATGATTGTCGTGAATGCGAAATGGCATCGGGTGAGCGCGTGGCGCACGAAAAGCGTCATGGTATTGCAAAGTGCGTGACGGCCGCGTTGCCGATGGCTGCGCTCGGCACCACGTTCAGCATCGCCCCGCTAGTTCGCTTCGCGCTGTGTCGTACCACCGAACCACGGCTCGACACGGCCATATAGATCGACGAAGCGCCCATAACGTTCGGCGAGCGCCGCATCGCCTCGCGGACCCGCAACGCGCGTCGCGCCCGGCGCGAGCGCGGCGAGATCGCCCGTCTGCCAGTGGCCGCATGCGAGACCGCCGAGGATCGCCGCGCCGCGCGGCGCCGCGTTCGGACAATCGACCGCGTACAGCTCGACATCGAGCGCATCGGCGAGCAGCTGTCGCCAGCGCGCATCGACGGAACCGCCGCCCGCGAGCTTGAGCGCCGTCACCGATGCGCCGCTCGCGCGGATCGCGTCGAGCCCGGCGCGCAACGAGAACGCGACGCCTTCGAACGCGGCGCGCATCATCGCGCCGCGAGTATGCTCGAGCGACAACCCGAGCCAGCCGCCGCGCGCCTGCGGATTCAGCCACGGCGTGCGCTCGCCGGTCAGGTACGGCAGGAAGGTCAGCGTCGACCCGGCATGAGCGCCTGCATGAGCGGCCGCATCGTCCGCATCGCCGAATGCCTCGCGGTACGCCTCGGCCCACCCAAACGACAGCCACCCGCGCACCCGCTCCAACGCGATGCCGACGTTCTGCATCGCCGCCATCCGATACCAGTGCTCGCTCGCCGCGCGATAGCGATGCAAACCCTTCAGCGGTGCCGGCTCGTCGTTCGCGAGCACGACGATCTGTCCGCCGGTGCCGGTCGTCAGCAGCGCGTCGCCGTCACGCGCGAGGCCGCTGCCAAGCGCCGCACACGGCGTGTCCGCGGCACCGGTCGCGAGCACGATACCGGCCCGCAAACCGAGTGCCTGCGCGGCCTGCGGCGACAGCGCGCCCGACGCCGCATACGACGGCGCCAGCGGCGCGAACCACTCGCGCGGAATCTCGAGGCGCGCCAGCAGCGCCGCGTCCCACGCGCCGGCGGGATCGGCCAGCGCGGTCGCGCACGCATCGGACGCATCGGTCACACACGCGCCGCCGAGCGCGACGCGCAGCCAGTCCTTCGGCTGCAACGCCCAGCGCGTGCGGCGCGCGGCTTTGGGTTCATGCAGCACGAGCCAGCGCAGCAGCGGACCGGCCATGCCGGGCGCGACCGGATTCGGTTGCGGCTCGGGCCATGCGTCGAGCACGTCGAGCGCGCGCGAGTCGGGCCACAGCATCGCGCGACGCACCGCCGCGCCGTTCGCATCGAGCAGCACGACGCCGTGCATCTGCCCGGAAAAACCGATCGCGCGCACGCCGTCACGCAACTCGGGAGGCAGGCCCGCCATCGCATCGACGAGCGCGTTCCACCAGGTCTCGACGTCGATTTCGGCCCAACCCGCGTGCGGCGTAACGAGCGCATAAGCGACGCTCGATACCGCCTGCTCGCGGCCATGTTCGTCGACGATTGCCGCTTTCAGGGAGCCGGTGCCGAGATCGATGCCGAGAAAACTCATGAGCGCAGGGACGTTGAAATGAGGATGAATAAGGAGCCAGTGAAGCCGGCGACGAGACTGGTAAGCGAGGCAACAAGCGAAGCTAAAAAGCGAAGCTGCGCAGACGTCGGGAACCTTCGTCAAGCACCTCGGAAAACGCGCGAAAAAAAGCCCATTCGCGGGTTAACCCCGCCGTGCGGTGAGCGGCGCCAAAACAGGACTATGCGCGAAGCCTGATACACGTCATTGATTCTCACACATATCTCCGCCGGCGACGAAGCCGCGCCGCGCGCGCGACGCACCGCCCGCAAACGCCGCCGCATAGGGCTCGCCGCCGCTGCGCGGCCGATCCGTCCCACGTGTGGCTTTAAATTGCCTTTCAAAATAGGGCTGCGCATATCGTCGCCGGGAATGCCGGAATAGCCGCGTATGGTCTTGTTGCGGCTTTTCGTCCCCGATACCTTGGAGTCATCCCAAAACGAGATGGTGGAGACAGACGATATGCAAGCGAACACGGTTCACCCGTGCGACGAGCGCCTACCCGCGGGCCAGTTGCTTACCCTCGGCATTCAGCACGTGCTGGTCATGTACGCCGGCGCGGTTGCGGTACCGCTGATCATCGGCGCGGCGCTGAAGCTGCCGAAAGATCAGGTCGCCTTCCTGATCAGCGCCGATCTGTTTTCCTGCGGCATCGCCACGCTGATCCAGACGCTCGGACTGTGGATCTTCGGCATCCGTCTGCCCGTCATCATGGGCTGCACGTTCGCGGCCGTCGGCCCGATGGTCGCGATCGGCACCAATCCCTCGCTCGGCATCCTCGATATTTTCGGCTCGACGATCGCGGCCGGCGTGATCGGCATTCTGCTCGCGCCGGCGGTCGGCAAGCTGTTGCGCTTCTTCCCGCCGGTCGTGATCGGCGTGGTGATCTCGGTGATCGGTTTGTCGCTGATGGAAGTCGGCATCAACTGGGCGGCCGGCGGCGTCGGCAATCCCGACTACGGCAATCCGGTCTACCTCGGCCTGTCGATGCTCGTGCTGACGCTGATCCTGCTCATCAACAAGTTTGCCAAGGGTTTCGTCGCCAATATCTCGGTGCTGCTCGGCATCGTCGCGGGCTTCGCGATCGCACTGATGCTCGGCCGCGTCAACATGGACGGCGTGACGCACGCGCCGTGGGTCGGCATCGTGATGCCGTTCCACTTCGGTTTGCCGCACTTCGATCCGCTGTCGATCGCGACGATGGTCACCGTGATGTTCGTCACCTTCATCGAATCGACCGGCATGTTCCTCGCGGTCGGCGACATGGTCGATCGTCCGGTCGATCAGAAGACGCTGGTGCGCGGCTTGCGCGTCGACGGTCTCGGCACGCTGATCGGCGGCATCTTCAACTCGTTCCCGCATACGTCGTTCTCGCAGAACGTCGGGCTGATCGGCGTGACCGGCGTGAAGAGCCGCTTCGTCTGCGCGATGGGCGGCGTGATTCTCGTGCTGCTCGGCCTGTTTCCGAAGATGGCCCAGGTGGTGGCGTCGGTGCCGGCGTTCGTGCTCGGCGGCGCGGGCATCGTGATGTTCGGGATGGTTGCGGCGAACGGCATCAAGGTGCTGTCGCGCGTCGACTTCGTGAAGAATCAGCACAACCTGTTCATCGTCGCGGTCAGCATCGGGCTCGGCCTCGTGCCGGTGGTGTCGCCGCATTTCTTCTCGCAACTGCCGCCGGCGCTGTCGCCGCTGTTGCATAGCGGGATTCTGCTCGCATCGGTGTCGGCGGTCGTGCTGAACCTGATCTTCAACGGCGTGAAGAGCGAGAAGAAGGCCAAGAGCGAGCTTCGCCGCGCCGGGCACGATCTCGACAAGAGCGCGGGCAGCGAGCCGCAGAGCAACGAGATGTTGCGGGCGGCGGACCTGCATTGAGCTTGTCGATGCATTGCTGACGCGGCGCGCGGCACCGAATGCCGCGCTTCAAAAAAGAACGCCACGGCATGCCGTGGCGTTTCGTTTGCTTCGGCGCTTCTTCAAGCCGAAGCGCTCAGCTCACCCTGCCGTCGCCGCCGAAGCCGCGACCGGTGCGCTCGCCGCACCGTAGTCGACCGGCGCATCGGCGGGACGCGGCTGGTCGCCGTTGTGCTCGATCCAGCCGCCGCCGAGCGCCTGGTACAGCGTGACCAGGTTCTGCAGACGCTCCATGCGCGCGGTGACCAGCGCCTGCTGGGCCACGTACAACGCGGTCTGCGCGGTCAGCACCGACAGGTAGCTGTCGACACCGTGCGTATAACGGAGGGTCGACAGATCCAGCCGGCGTTGCTCGGCCGCGACGTCCCGCTCGAGCGCCGCGATCTGCTCGTCGTACGTGCCGCGCGCGGCCAGGCCGTCCGCCACTTCACGGAAGGCCGTCTGGATCGCCTTTTCATACGTGGCGATCTGCACGTTCTTCTCGATGTTGGCGAGATCGAGGTTGGCCATGTTCTGGCCGCCCTCGAAGATCGGCAGCGTGATCGACGGCGCAAAGCTCCACGCCGCCGACCCCGGTTTGAACAGCCCACCGAGCGTTGGGCTCAGCGTGCCGGCGCTGCCGGTCAGCGTGACTTTCGGGAAGAATGCCGCGCGCGCCGCGCCGATGTTCGCGTTGGCCGCGAGCAGATTCTCCTCGGCCTCCATGATGTCGGGACGGCGTGTCAGCAGATCGGCCGGCAGACCCGCCGGAATATCCGTCAGCAGGCTCTGGTCGTTCAGCGGCAGCCCGTTCGGCAGATCGGCCGGCAAGGGCTCGCCGATCAGCAGCACCAGCGCATTGTCAGCCTGGGCCCGCAAACGCGTCTGCGCCTGCAGGTCCGCGCTCGCGGTCTCGACGACCGTTTGCGCCTGGCGCAGATCGAGTTCCGAACCGGTGCCGTTGTCGAACTGCAGCTTGGTGATCCGATACGACTCCTGCGCCGTCTTCAGCGTGTTCTCTGTGACCTTCAGCAGATCGTCCAGTTCGAGCACCGTCATGTACTGGTTCGCCACCTGCGACACCAGCGAGATTTCCGCCGCCTTGCGCGCCTGCGCGGTGCCGAGGTACGTGGCCAACGCCTGATCCTTCAGGCTCTGCACGCGCCCGAAGAAGTCGATTTCCCACGACGCGTTCAAGCCCACCGAATACGTGTTGGAAATCGTCACGCCGGTGAACGTCAGGTCTTTCGGCGTGCGCGATTTGCTTTGCGAGGCCGCGGCATCGAGCGTCGGGAACAGACCCGCACGCACGATGCGGTACTGCGCCGCCGACGCCTGCATGTTCAGCACCGACACGCGCAGATCGCGGTTGTTCTTCAGCGCGATTTCGATCAGCTGCTGCAGACGCGGATCGACGAAGAAGTTGCGCCAGCCGATGTCGACGGCGGCCTGGCCGTTCGCGCTGCGCGCGCCTTGCGCGCCCGGCTGCTGGTCGTACACGCCGCCCGTCGGGAAGGTCGCCGTCACGGGCGCCGCGGGCCGCTGGTAGTGCGGCGCCAGCGTGCAACCCGTGGCGAGCAGCGCGACCGCCACTGCAATCAAAGAGTGTTTTTGCATCTCAATGCCCATCCTTGCCCGAGCCATTGCCATTCGACCCACCGGCGGACCCGTCGGTCGTGCCACCCGCCGCGCCGCCTTGCGGATCGTGCGGATGGTGCTGTTCGTAGTGGCGCAGCGCCTCATCCGGGTCTTCCTTCTCACCGCCGAACTTCGCGCGAATCACCACGAAGAACATCGGGATCATGAAGATCGCGAGGAAGGTCGCCGTCAACATGCCGCCGATCACGCCGGTACCGATCGCGTGCTGGCTGGCCGAGCCCGCGCCGTTACTGATCGCGAGCGGCAACACGCCGAGAATGAACGCGAGCGAGGTCATCAGAATAGGACGCAAGCGCAGACGCGCCGCTTCGAGCGCGGCCTCGATCGGCCCCATGCCTTGACCCTGCTGCAGTTCGCGCGCGAATTCCACGATCAGAATCGCGTTCTTCGCCGACAGACCGACCGTGGTCAGCAGACCCACCTGGAAGAATACGTCGTTCTCGAGGCCGCGCAGCGTTGCGGCCAGCAGTGCGCCGATCACGCCGAGCGGCACCACCATGATCACCGAGAACGGGATCGACCAGCTTTCATACAGCGCCGCGAGACACAGGAACACCACGAGGATCGAGATGCCGTACAGAATCGGCGCCTGCGAACCCGACTGACGCTCCTGCAGCGACAGACCCGTCCACTCGTAGCCGACACCTGCCGGCAGCTTCGTGACGATCTGTTCCATCGCCGCCATCGCCTGACCGGTCGACTTGCCCGGTGCGGCCGCCCCCTGGATTTCCACCGACGAGATACCGTTGTAGCGCTCGAGCTTCGGCGAACCGTACGTCCACTCGGTGCTGGCGAAGGCCGAGAACGGCACCATCGCGCCCGCGCTGTTGCGCACGAACCAGGCATTCACGTCTTCCGGCTTCATCCGGAACGGCGCGTCGCCCTGCAGGTACACCTTCTTGATCCGGCCGTCGGTGTCGAGGAAGTTGTTCACATACGCCGAAGCCCACGCGATCGAGAACGTCTGGTCGATCGAGGCGAGCGACACGCCGAGCGCCGAAGCCTTCTCGTGGTCGATGCTCACCTTGAACTGCGGCGTATCGTTCAGGCCGTTCGGACGCACCTGCGCGAGGGTCGGATCTTTCGCCGCCAGACCGAGCAGCATGTTGCGCGCTTCCATCAGCTTCGCGTGACCGATACCCGCGCGGTCCTGCAGCTGGAAGTCGAAGCCCGCCGCGGTGCCGAGCTCAGGGATCGACGGCGGATTGACCGGATACACGAGCGCGTTCTTGTAGCCGCTGAAGTGCATGAACAGACGCCCGACCAGTGCCTGCACCTTCTGGTCCGCATGCTGACGCTGCGCGTAGTCCTTCATCCGCACGAACACGAGACCCGCGTTCTGGCCACGACCCGCGAAGCTGAAGCCGTTCACCGTGAAGGTCGATTCGACGATCGCCTTCTCATCGTTCAGCAGGTAGTCCGACACGTCCTTCAGCGCGCGCGCGGTGGTTTCCTGCGTGGAGCCCGACGGCGTTTGTACCAGCACGAACATCGTGCCCTGGTCTTCATCAGGTAGGAACGACTTCGGCAGACGCACGAACAGCAGCCCCACCGCGAAGATCACCACCATGTAGATGATGAGCCAGCGGCCCGAGCGCTTGATCACGTGGTGCACGCCCGAGTGATATTTGTCGCGGCTCGTGTTGAAGGTGCGGTTGAACCAGCCGAAGAAACCGGTGGCCTTTTCGTGATGACCCTTCGGAATCGGCTTGAGGATCGTCGCGCACAGCGCCGGCGTCAGAATCAACGCGACGAGCACGGACAGCACCATCGCCGCGACGATGGTCAGCGAGAACTGCCGGTAAATCGCCCCGACCGAGCCGCCCGAGAACGCCACCGGCACGAACACCGCCGACAGCACGAGCGCCACGCCGACGAGCGCACCGGTGATCTGGTCCATCGCCTTGCGGGTTGCCTCGCGAGGCGACAAACCCTCTTCCTGCATCACCCGCTCGACGTTTTCCACCACCACGATCGCGTCGTCCACCAGCAGGCCGATAGCGAGCACGAGACCGAACATCGACAGCACGTTGATCGAGAAGCCGACCACGCTCATGATCGCGAACGTACCGAGCAGCACCACCGGCACCGCGATCGTCGGGATCAGCGTGGCGCGCAGGTTCTGCAGGAACAGGTACATGACGAGGAACACCAGCACAATACCTTCGAGCAGCGTCTTGACCACTTCCTCGATCGACAGGCGCACGAACGGCGTCGTGTCGTACGGGTACTGCACCACCAGACCGTGCGGGAAGTACTTCGACAGTTCGGCGATCTTCGTGCGCACCGCCTTCGCGGTGGCGAGCGCGTTCGCGCCGGTGGCAAGCTGGATACCGAAGCCTGCCGTCGGCTGGCCGTTGTACTTGGTGTCGAAGTTGTAGTTTTCGCCGCCGAGCTCGATGCGCGACACGTCGCGCAGACGCACCTGCGAGCCGTCCTGGTTCACCTTCAGCAGGATGCTGCCGAACTGCTCGGGCGTGTTGAGCAGCGTGGCCTGCGTGATCGTGGCCTGCAGCACCTGGCCCGGCACCGACGGCGTGCCGCCGAGCGAGCCGCCCGCGACCTGCACGTTCTGCGCCTGCAGCGCGGTTTCGACGTCGAGCGGCGTGAGGCCGAAGTTATTCAGCTTGTTCGCGTCGAGCCAGATCCGCATCGCGTACTGCGAGCCGAACAACGTCACCGTGCCCACGCCGTCGATACGGCTGATCGGATCCTGAATGTTCGACGCGACGTAGTTCGCCAGGTCGTACTTGCTCATGCTGCCGTCGGTCGACACGAACGCCATCACCAGCAGGAAGCTGCTGCTCGACTTCGTGACCTTGGTGCCGAGCTGCTGCACCGCCTGCGGAAGCAGCGGCGTGGCGAGCTGCAGCTTGTTCTGCACCTGCACCTGCGCGATGTCGGGGTTGGTGCCGGCCGCGAACGTCAGCGTGATGGTGGCCGTGCCCGAGTCGTCCGAGGTCGACGCGAGGTACAGCAGGTGGTCGAGACCACTCATCTGTTGCTCGATCACCTGCGTGACGGTGTTTTCCACCGTCTTCGCCGAAGCACCCGGATACGTTGCGCTGATCTGGATGGACGGCGGCGCGATGGTCGGGTATTGCGCGATCGGCAGCGTGAACACCGACGCAAGACCCGCGAGCATCAGGATGATGGCGATCACCCATGCAAAAATCGGGCGATCAATAAAGAACTTTGCCATGAGGCGGGCTCCCTGTTATTACGCGCCCGAGGCAGCGGAGGCAGGCTGCGCCGCGGGTTGAGCCGCGGGTTGACCTGTCGGGGCGCCGCCCGCGGCCGCGTCGGAAGCCGCCATGCCGGGCAGCTGCGCCGGCACGGGCTTGACCTGCTGGCCGGGACGCCCCTTGTCGGTGCCCTGGACGATCACGCGGTCACCCGGCTTCAGGCCGTTCGATACCACCCAGTACGAACCGAAGGTGCCCGTGGTGACGAGCTGACGCAGTTCGACCTTGTTGTCGTTGCCGACGACGAGCGCGGTGGGCGTGCCCTTCTGGTCGTGCGTGACGCCGACTTGCGGCACGATCAGCGCGTTCTGGTTGACGCCCTCGTCGATCTTCGCGCGCACGAACATGCCCGGCAGCAGCACGTGGTTCGGGTTCTTGAAGATCGCGCGCACCGTGACCGAGCCGGTGCCCTGGTCGACGGTGACGTCGGTGAACTGCAGCTTGCCCTTCTCGTCGTAGACGCGGCCGTCCTCCAGCACCAGCGTGACCTGCGCGGCGCCCGGGCCGGTCGTCTTCAGACGCCCTTCCTGCATGTCGCGGCGCAGCTTCAGACCATCGAGGCTCGATTGCGTGAGGTCGACGTAGACCGGATCGAGCTGCTGGACCGTGGCCATCAGCGTGGCCGCGCTCTGCTGCACGAAGGCGCCCGGCGTCACCTGCGACACGCCGATCTGGCCGGTCACGGGCGAGGTCACGTCGGTATAGCCGAGGTTGATCTGCGCGGTATCGACCGCGGCTTTGCCCGCGGCGACGTCGGCGGCGGCCTGGCCTTCGGCGGCGACCGCGTTGTCGTAGTCCTGCTTGCTGACCGCGTTCGCCGCGACCAGCACCTTGTAGCGACTGGCTTGCGCGGTGGTCGTGACGAGGTTCGCCTGGGCCTTCGCGAGCGCTGCCTTTGCGTTGTTCAACGACGCGATGTACGGCGCCGGATCGATCTTGTACAGACGCTGGCCGGCCTTGACCTCGCTACCCTCGGTGAACTCGCGGCGCAGCACGATGCCGTCGACCCGCGCGCGCACCTGCGCGACGAGGAAAGCGTTGGTACGGCCGGGCAGTTCGGTGACCACGGGCACCGTCGTCGGCTGGAGGGTGACGACGCCGACTTCGGGCGTCTGTGGCGGCGGGGCAGATTGTTTTGGTCCGCACGCCGCCAGCAAGATGGCAGCCGTCGCGGCACTAATTAAGCGGAATGGAACCCGTTCGACGCGCATGGAGCGACCTCTGTCAAAGACTGAGAATGAAAAAGTGCGCGCATCCCTACCCCGGGGACGACAGCGCACACAGGCGTCTCTCGACGCTCAACCAATCGGAAGCCCGCGGATGCATGCCTGCGCCTGCAGGGCACCCTGCTACGAATGCGCCATACCGGGGAATGCCGCATGGCGCCGCCGTTTGGCGGCTGCAATAGCGTTTTTGAAAGGCAACAGTGACGGATATTAACCGGTCGTCACGGCTTGGGCTATCCGATCGTGGGATGCTATTATATATACATTCACGAATGCATGTAAAAGTGCATTTATATCTTTCTGGGGTCGCGGCTCGCAAGTTCGCGTCGCAATTCGCTCCGGAAATAGTCAAATTGTCATCAGGCCGACTTAAAACCGCTCGCAGAAACCCCAGGATCAGCGCAGGTCATACCAATATGGTCAGAAGAACCAAAGAAGAGGCGCTGGAGACGCGCAACCGGATTCTGGATGCAGCCGAACAGGTCTTCTACGAGAAAGGCGTATCGCGCACGTCGCTGGCCGATATCGCCCAGGCCGCCGGCGTCACGCGCGGCGCCATTTATTGGCACTTCGCGCACAAGAGCGAGCTCTTCACCGAAATGTTCGACCGTGTGCTGCTGCCGCTCGACGAACTGAAGGCGGCATCGCTCGATCCCAACGAAATCGATCCGCTCGGGCGCATCATGGAAGTCTGCATGGTCTGCCTGCGCGACACCGCCACCGATCCCCGCCGCCGCCGCGTGTTCGACATCCTGTTCCTGAAGTGCGAACTGGTCGAAGAGATGGGGCCGGTGATGGAACGGTATCAAACCAATATGCGCGAAGGGCTCGCGAAGATTGAGGGCGGTCTGCGCAACGCGATCTCCAAAGGCCAGATGCCCGCCGACCTCGACACGAAGCTCGCCGCGGCGATGGTGCACGCGTTCGTCGGCGGCTCGTTGCGCGACATGCTGTTTTTGCCCGATGCGACCGACTTCGGCGCGCACGCGCAGCAGATGGTGGAAGGGATGTTCGACGCCTTGCGCCTGAGTCCGGCATTGCGCAGGAAGGCGCAGTAGAAGGCGCGCAGGGGTTGCGGTTGGGAAGGCGGGCGGTTCGATGAACCGCCCGTTTCTATTGGCGGAGCGGACCGCCCGTCCCCGCGCCGGGTTCAGGCCACTGCCCGGCGCGCTCGCGCCGCCTGATTCGACGCATAGATGTTGCCGCGCTCGAGCGGCGCGCCGCTCTTTAGCGCCGCGATCCACTGATCGGTGCTCGCGACCGCCGCGAAGCGCGACTGCAAGACCACGCTGAAGACGCGATGAATCTCCTCCGCGCTCGCGAAGCCCGCGCTGTTTTCATACGGCACCGAGCCGGTCGCGTCGTGCAGGAACTCGACGGCGAGGCCGGCATGCACCGCGTGGTTGATCGTCGACGCATCGCAGTTGTGGGTCATGTAACCGGTGACGCTCAGCGTATCGATCTGCCGGGCGGCGAGCCAGTCGGCCAGGTCGGTGCCGGCAAAAGCGCTCGGCAGCGACTTCTCGACGAAATGGTCATGCGCGCGCGAGCTGACCACTGTGTGCAATTCCGCGCCCGCGCTGCCGCGCGCGAACAGCGGCGAGGTGGCGGGCGCGACGTTCTGCACGACCACGACCGGCACGTCGGCGGCGCGCGCCGCATCGATCGCGCGACCGATGTTGGCGAGCGACGTGCGCACGTCCGGAAATTCGATCGGCAGATCGCCGCTCACGTATTCGTTCTGCACGTCGATGACGATCAGCGCACGGCGCGGCGCGGTTGTGCTCATGGGAAGGCTCCTTGTCAGTGAAAACGATCGCTGGCGCGCGCCCGGCGCGACGGCCGCGGCGCGACGGCAATGACGGCAATGACGGCAATGACGGCATTGTTGCTCTGCCGCCCGGCCGCCGATAGCGGCCCGAATGACAAGCTTCGCTAGAATCGGGCCATACTTCAGGCATTCACAAGGGACCCGCCATGACCACCTTCGCATCGTCCGATGAAGTCTCCGGTCAGTCGCCACGCCATGTGGTCGCCGTCGTCGCGTTCGACCGCATCAGCCCGTTCCACCTGTCGGTGCCGTGCGTCGTGTTCGGCGAGGACCGTCGCGGCGGCGGCGTTCCCGCCTTCGACTTCCGCGTGTGCGCCGCGGAGACGGGCGCGCTCGCGACGACCGCGGGCTTCTCGATCGCGGTCACGCACGGACTCGAAGCGCTTGCCGACGCGCAGACGATCATCGTGCCGAGCTGGCGCGACCCCGACGAAATGCCGCCCGCCGCGCTTCTCGACGCGCTGAGGGCCGCGCATGCGCGCGGCGCGCTGCTGGTAGGCCTGTGCCTTGGCGCTTTCGTGCTGGCGGCGGCGGGCATCCTCGACGGGCGGCCCGCTTCGACGCACTGGGCGTGGGCCGACGACTTCGCGCGACGCTACCCGCGCGTGCGGCTCGACCCCGACGTGCTGTACGTCGACGACGGCAACGTGCTGACCTCGGCCGGCACAGCCGCCGGCCTCGACTGCTGCCTGCACGTACTGCGCAAGATCTGCGGCGCGCAGGTCGCGAACCACGTCGCGCGCCGGCTCGTCGTGTCGCCGCACCGCCAGGGCGGCCAGGCGCAATACGTGCAGCAGCCGATGCCGCCGAAGCCGCGCGGCGATCGGCTGTCCGGCCTGCTCGACTGGGTGAGCGGCAACCTGGCCGCGCCGCATACGCTCGACACGCTCGCCGCGCGCGCGTTGATGAGCCGCCGCACCTTCACGCGACGCTTCCGGCTCGCGACCGGGAGCACCGTCGGCGCGTGGCTGCTCGCGCAGCGGCTTGCGCGTGCGCAACAGCTGTTGGAAAGCACCGACGAGTCGGTCGAAGCGATCGCGGCGAGCGCCGGGTTCGGCTCGGCCGCATCGCTGCGGCAGCATTTCGCGGACGCGTTCCGGACGTCGCCGACCGCGTGGCGGCGGGAGTTTCGAGGGGATTAGATGAAGGCGGTGGGAGCACCGCTATTTCGTAGTGCGTCACCGGGATTTCGTAGTCGCGCGAGGATGTCCGGCACGCGTTTCATCAGGGGTTGCGCGCAACCCTCGGCATCAATGGTCGCTGAACCAGCGCGCGACATACAACAACAGCGCGACCAGAAAGATCATCCCGGCCCACGCCCAGTACGGCACGACATGATGCCCGGGTTCGTGATGCGTCACGCCATGCGACCAGCTATGCGACGCGCTTGCCGCGCGCCCCGGCAGCGCATGGTTGTGCTCGTCGCGCGCGCGCCGCGTGATGCCGCCGAGCGTGATCGGCCGCAAGAACACGTACTGACGACGCGGCGCTGTGCCACGCGCGCGGTTCGGCCCTTTGCCGTGCTTGGCGCGCACGACGGCGTCGAACTCGGCGAAAAAGTCGTCGGCGATCTGACGCAGGGCGTTCTCGAGCTGGCGCGTCGGCAACTCGGCGAGCGGTCCCGACGACGTCGCCCACAACGTGTAGTCGATGCGCGTGCCGCGCTCGCGCCCCTCGTCCGCGCGCAGCCGGACTTCGATCTGCCCGCGCAACGCACCGATGCCCTCGGCCCGTGCCTTGAAGTTGATGGTACGGCGCTGCGCGTCCGCCGGGCCGGAATCCTGGCCGGCGACGTGCGCGCGCGCATGATAATGCGCACGCAACGGGCCGAGCGGCACGGTCATCGTCAGCGCGTATTCGCCGTGGGCGAGACGCTCGAAAGACTCGCAGTTGTCGAGGCTGGCACGCAACAGCGCGAGATCCTGCAACGCGTCCCAGACCTCGGACGGCGCCAGCGGAATCCGTAACGCGTCGTTCAGTTCCATGACAACCTCCCCGATTGAGCGCGCCGACTGCGGGATCAGGACGTCTGATCGATGCGGTCGACCCGCGATGCGTAAAAAGCGAGATAGCCCTTGATGCGACTGGCCTGCTCGAACGGGGCTTCGTAGCTCCACACCGCGTTCTCGATCACGCCATCTTCGGTGTGCAGATGGAAGTACGACGCGTCGCCCTTGAACGGGCAATGCGAGGTGTGCGCCGAGCGTTCGAGCCGGGCCATGTTCACGTGCTCGCGCGGGAAATAGAACACGTCGGCGAGGCCGGTCTCCGAGAGCGTCAGCGCGGCCTGGGTGTCGGCCATCGTCACGCCGCCGTGAATCACGCGCACACGGTGGCCGTTGTCGCGGATCACGATGGTATGGCCGTCCGGCCGTCCCGCAGATGTCGACGCATCGCTCATGTCCAGGCTCCATGATGGGGTGGGCGCTGCACTGCCGGCTGTTGCCGCAGGAACGGCAAAGCCACGGGACACGCCCGTGGCTTCATTATCGGCCAAACTTCGGCCGATTGCGCGAGCTTCCTGCGCGGCCGCGGGCGGCTCGACCCGTTACTTCACGCTCCAGATGAATGCGGATTTGACGTTGCCGTGTGCCGGCACGCTCACCGAGCGGGTTTGCTCGCTGTCGTTGTATTTCGCGTGCACCATGTAACGGCCGGGGCTCAGGCGTACCAGCATGAACGGTCCGCGCGACGTCGTGTTCAGCACTTCGCCGTTATGGGCATCGACGATGCGCACGTGCACGTCGGCGAGAAACTCGGCATTGGGTCCGGTGAAGCGCAGCGTCAATGGCCACTGGCTTTGCGCTTGTTGCAGCGCCCGCGATTCGTCAAGGCCGACACCACCTGACACATACGAAACGTCGCCCTGCTGCTGGACTTGCGGCAGACCGCCGCCGTTGGTGTTGCCCGCGCTGGTGTTGTCGGTGGTCGAGCCGCCGGTCACGCCCGCCTGCTGCGCGTTTGCGCCGCCCGCCAGTCCGAGCGTGAGCGCCGCGCACAGCGCGGCGGCTACGATCCTTTGCTGATTGCGTTGGGTCTTCATCGGTTCGCTCTCCTTGTTGAAGTCCTTGGCCAGTCCCCGAACGGGCCCGAATCAAGGACGAAGCAACCTGTGTGCCAACCGCCCGGTTGCGTCGACGGAACACGCGCGACCTTCGCGGCACCAATCCGCGTGGCGCGCTTCCGCCTGTCGGCGCTGCTCGCAGCAGCACGGTTCGGACAGGCGAAAAAAAGCCGGTCCTTGCAGTAAATGCAAAGGACCGGCAATCGCTACTACAGCTCAAACCGGGTTGGGCGATCCTTTCGAACCGCCCGGATACTGGATCAGCCGAGATCAACGGGCACAAAAATCTGCGCGTTGTCCCGCTGGATCAGCAGCGCAATGCTGTTGCCTGCGCCCGAAATCATCTGCTTCAATTGATCGATGTTCGTGACCGGACGGCCGTTGACCGCGAGAATCACGTCGCCCGGCTGGATCCCGGCGCTCGCCGCCGCGCCGCCCGCCTGCTGCACCAGCAGACCGTGCGACACCGACGCCCCGCTCTTCTCTTCCGGCGTCAGCGGCCGCACCGCGACGCCGAGACGGCCCTGCAACTGGGTCTGTTGATCGGTCTTGTTCGCCGACGTGACCTTCACGTCCGAGAACGAGCCGATCGTCACCTTCACGTCCTTGCTGGTCTTATCGCGCCACACCTTCAGCGTCGCCGAGCTGCCCGGCGCGAGACCTGCGATCTTTGCCGGCAGATCGGTCGAATCGCTGACTTCGTCGCCATTCACCGACAGGATCACGTCACCCGGCTGCAAGCCAGCCTTGGCCGCCGGACCGCTGGCGTCGACCGAGCTGACCAGCGCGCCTTGCGGCTTCTGCATGCCGAACGAATCGGCGAGCGTCTGGTTCAAGCCCTGCACCGCGACGCCGAGGCGGCCACGGCTCACGTGACCGGTCTTGACGAGATCGTCCTTGACCTTGATCGCCTCACTGATGGGGATCGCGAACGACAGGCCCTGGAAGCCGCCCGTCTGCGAGTAGATCATCGAGTTGATGCCGATCACTTCGCCTTGCAGATTAAAGAGCGGACCGCCCGAGTTGCCCGGATTCACCGGCACGTCGGTCTGGATGAACGGCGTGTAGTTTTCGTTGGGCAGCGAACGCGACTTCGCGCTGATGATGCCCGAGGTCACGGTGTTGTCGAAGCCGTACGGCGAGCCGATCGCGACGACCCACTGACCCACCTTGCTCTGGCGCGGATCACCGATCTTCACAGTCGGCAGATCGCTCGCGTTGATCTTCAGCACGGCGACGTCGGACTGCTTGTCGGCGCCGACCACCTTCGCCTTGAACTCTCGCTTGTCGGTGAGCTTCACGGTGACGACGTTCGCGCCATCGACCACGTGCGCGTTCGTCAGAATGTAGCCGTCATTGCTGATGATGAAGCCGGAGCCGAGGCTCGCGCTCGGCTGGTCGGGCGCGTCACCGCCATCGCCGCCGCCTTGCATGCCCGGCACGCCGCCGAAGAAACGTTTGTAGAACTGATAGAACGGATCGTTCGGATCGATCGGCAGCTGGTTGCCGTTGAGGTTGCCGCCATTACCGCGCATCGCGGTCTGCTTGACCACGTGCTTCGCGCTGATGTTCACGACGGCCGGCCCGTAGGTCTCGACGAGACCGGAGAAATCGGGAATACCGGTTTTAGCGGCTGCTTCGGCTGGCATCATCGCGGCGGCTTCCGCCGGCGAGATGATCTGCGGTGCGGGCACATCGCGATGGCCCGCCACATAGCCGGCTGAAAGCGCAGCGGCGACAGCTACCGCAACGGCGCCGCGGGACAAGGTTTTCGCGTTCATCATGAGCTCCTGACTGGAGAAAGTGACTTTGGATGTCGAGGAGCGTAAGGGGCGTCACTTAAAAGAGTCTTAAGCAGCGCCAGATCATGGGAACCTTCTCGGCCAGGCAGTTACGAGGCCCTCGCGCCAGCATGAACGCCGGGTCTGGCCGACGCGCAAACCACCCATGCTCAGAAGCGAACGATGACCTGCAAACCACCGGCCGGCGACTCGTCGAGCGACACTTGCGCATGATGTTGCATGGCAATCCGGCGCACAATCGCGAGACCGAGGCCGCTGCCCGCCACGTCGGTGCGCGCGCGAGTCGCGCCCGCACCCGCGCGATAGAAGCGGTCGAACACGCGTTCGCGATCGGCCGGGTCGATTCCCGGACCGCTATCGGCGATCCGCACGACCGGATGGCCGTCCTCGACGCGCAGGCTCACGTCGACGCGGCCGCCATGCGGCGTGTACTTGGTCGCGTTATCGACGAGGTTGTTGAACATCACGCGCAACGCTTCGGCGTCGCCGGTCACGCTGGCGGCCTCACTCGCCTCGATGCCGAGGTCGACGCCGCGATTCACCGCGAGCGGCGCGTAGGTTGCAACGCACTCCCGCAGTAGCTCGCGCAGATCCAGCGTCCCGGCGACGCCGGCGCTGTCCGGCTCGGCGCGCGCGAGCGCGAGCAGTTGCTCGGCGAGGCGCGTCGCGCGCGTGACACCCGCCTGCAGATCGGCGAGCGCTTCGCTGCGGGCCGCGTCGTCCTGCGCGCGGGCGACCAGTTGCGCCTGAATCTGTACCGCGGCAAGCGGCGTGCGCAATTCGTGCGCGGCATCGGCGACGAACGCTTTCTGGATATCGAGCGCGGTCGCGAGCCGCTGCAGCAGCCCGTTCAGCGCGCGCACGAGCGGCCGGACTTCGAGCGGCAAGCGCTGATCAGGCAACGGATCGAGCGCCTCGGGATGACGCGCGTCGAGCGCGCTCGTCACGCGTCGCAGCGGCTGCAGCCCGCGGCCGACGATGACCCACACAGCGAGCCCGAGCAGCGGCAGCAGCACGATCAGCGGCCACAGCGTGCGCAACGCGACGTTGGCCGCAAGCCGGTTGCGCACCGACAGCGGCTGCGCGAGCTGCACGACGTTATCACCGACGATCGCGCCATACACGCGCCACTCGCCGCGGTCGGTATGCTCGGTCGAAAAACCGAGTTCGGCACGCGGTGCGAGCGGCGCGCGCGGCCGCGAGTAGTACATCAGCATGCCGTTGCGGTTCCAGATCTGCAGCACGATGCCCTCGTCGCCGGTATCGCGGCCGAGCACCTGTGAGAACGGTTCCGCCGGCAGCGCGGCGGCGATCTGCTCGAGCTGGTAGTCGAACAGTTCGTTCGCTTCGGCGAGCGCCTGCCGGTAGATCAGCCAGCCCGCGATGCCGACGCCGAGCAGAACGAGCGCCAGCAGCCAGAACAACAGTTGTCGGCGAATCGAGCGCATCGGCTCAGGCGTCCTTCGCGATCATGTAGCCCAGCCCGCGCACGTTGCGGATCAGATCGGCGCCGAGCTTCTTGCGCAGCGCGTGAATATAGACCTCGACGGTATTACTGCCGATCTCCTCGCCCCAGCCATACATCTTCTCCTCGAGCTGGCTCTTGGACAGCACCGCGCCAGGCCGCGCAATCAGCGCTTCGAGCAGCGCGAATTCGCGCGCGGATAGCGCGACCGGCGCGCCATCGAGCGTCACCTGATGCGACGCGGGATCGAGGGTCACGTTGCCGTGGCGGATCGTCGAATCGCTGCGACCGGACTGGCGCCGGATCAGCGCGCGCATCCGTGCACCGAGTTCGTCGAGATCGAAAGGTTTGACAAGGTAATCGTCAGCGCCGGCGTCGAGGCCCTTGACCCGATCGGCGACCGCGTCGCGCGCGGTGACGATCAGCACCGGCAGCGCATGGCCGCGCGTGCGCAGAGCGCGCAGCACCTCGAGACCGTCGCGCTTGGGCAGCCCGAGGTCGAGCAACGCGAGATCGTAAGGCTGGGCGGCCGCCGCGCGCAGCGCCGCTTCGCCGTCCTCGACCCAATCGACGGCAAAGCCTTCGCCGCGCAGCGCCTTGCGCACGCCTTCGGCGATCATCCGGTCATCTTCGACTAGCAGGATGCGCATGGTTGTCCGTTCCAAAACGTTCGATGATGCCGCATTCTAGCGCCCGCCTCCGCCCTGCGCGGCGTGTGGCGCTTTTTTCACCGCAGTGTCGCGGCATGTCACTACAATGGGCGCTTTGCGTCGCGCGACGTCCGTCGGGCAGCACCACAGCGCGTTATCGCGCCGTCGAACCGCCCAGCTTGCCGTTCCGTCGTCCCGCGCACACCGCACGCCGCGCACCTTGAAATCCTGCTGGTCCGTTTGCCCGTTCACCCGTTCATGACGCACGCTTTCCTGTCTTCCGTCGCACGCCGTCTGGCGCTGCGCTCGCGCCGTATGTTCAATCGCGCAGCCTCCATGCCACCTCGCGTCATGCCGCGCGCGGCCGTCTGGCTCTGCGCCGCCGCGCTCGGCGCAGGCACGCTGCTGCCGCTGGCCGCGCAGGCACGCATCAAGGCCGCGCATCCGAGCGTCAATGTCACGACGGTGCTGCCGCAGCCGGTGATGGTCGGCTTGCAGCGCGCCCACGTGCCGTTGTCGTCGATCAGCGTGGTGGTCGAAAAGGTCGGCGATCGCACGCCGATCCTCGCGCTGAACGCCGGCAAGCCGATGATGCCCGCCTCGACGATGAAGCTCGTCACCACCTATTCGGGTCTGTCGATCCTCGGCCCCGGCTACCGCTGGCGCACCAGCGCATACGCGGACGGCCCGCTCGACGCGAACGGCGTGCTGCACGGCAATCTGTACATCCAGGGCACCGGCGACCCGAAGCTCGTGCCCGAAGAACTGATCGACCTCGTGCAGAAGATTCACAAGGCGGGCATCAACGGCATCGACGGCGCGCTGGTGCTCGACAAGCGCTACTTCGATCCGTCTACGCGTGACCTGCCCGCGTTCGACGACGACGTGAGCGCGCCGTACAACGTCGGCCCCGATCCGCTGCTGTACGCGTTCAAATCGCTGTCGTTTACGCTGACGCCAGCGCCGGACGGCACGGTCGCGATCGACGTGCTGCCCGCGCTCGCGCACCTGCGCATCGACAACCAGCTGCGCGCGACCAACGGCCCGTGCCGCGGCGAAGCGCCGACGCCGACCGTCACGCCGCAGCCCGACGGCACGATCGTCGCATCGTTCACCGGCGACTATTCGATGCGCTGCGACGAGCACACGGTCAACATCGCCGTGCTCGATCACTCGTCGTTCTTCGCGCGCGGCTTCCTCGCGCTGTGGCAGCAAACCCGCGGCACCTTCACCGGCGCGACCCGCGAAGGCGCGGTGCCGGCCGGCGCGAAGCTGGTTGCGACGCACGAGGGGCCGATGCTGTCGGACATCGTTCGCGACATCAACAAGTACAGCAACAACACGATGGCGCGCAACCTGTTCCTGACGATCGGCGCCGCCGAGGAACGGGCGCCCGCCACACCCGCGAAAGCCGCGCGCGCGGTCGAAGCGTTCCTGACGCGCGACAGCCTGAACACCGAGTACCTGTCGCTCGAAAACGGCTCGGGCCTGTCGCGCGACGAGCACATCACCGCGCTCGCGCTCGCCGACGTCCTGCAGCGCGCGAACGCGAGCCCGGTCGCGCAGGTGTTCGTCGACTCGCTGCCGATCGCGGGTGTCGACGGCACGATGCGCAACCGCCTAACCAGCCAGGGCGCGGGCGGCAACGCGCACATCAAGACCGGCACGCTGCGCGACGTGCGCGCGATCGCCGGCTATGTGGCGTCGGCAGATGGCAACAGCTACATCGTCGTCAGCCTGATCAACGATCCGCATTCGGAAGCGGCGCGCGCCGCGCACGATGCGCTGCTCGAATGGGTGTACGAAGGCCCGTCGCAAGGCTTCACGAAGGTCTCCGCGCCCATCGAGGAAGCGCGCGAGAAGCCCAGGAAAAACCCGCGCAAGCGCGGCGCCCACTGAGTATTCCTTCTAGCGATGCCGCGCGCGGCAAGCGCCTAACCGTGTACGCTGTCGGGCAGCATGCGGTGCGCGACATCACGCGCTTGCCGCGCAGGGCGCCCGATCGGTCAGACCGCGCGACCCTCACGAACGATAACGACACCACCCGCCGCGTACCGCGCGGCGGTCAGGGACCAGGAAGGGAGACACGATGCAATTCGATGCCGAATTGCTGCTGCTCGCGATGGGGCCCGTCTTTCTTGCCTGCATCGGCTGGGAGGCGTGGCACGTGAGCCGCACGCGCCCGGCCGAGCAGCTCTACAGCTGGCGCGACACGCTGTGCAACGCCGCGCTCGCGCTAATGCAGCAGGCCGCCGACAAGCTCGCGTGGCTCGCGATCATTCCTGTCTACGCGTTTTTCTACGAGCACTACCGCATCCATACATGGCCGGCGACGTGGCTGTCGTTCGTCGTGCTGTTCGTCGCGCAGGACCTGCTCTACTACGTGTTTCATCGCTGCAGTCATCGCGTGCGCTGGCTGTGGGCCGCGCACGTCGTGCATCACTCGTCGGAGCGGATGAATTTTTCGACCGCGTTCCGCCAGAGTCTGATGTACCCGATCGCCGGCATGTGGGTGTTCTGGATTCCGCTCGCGATCCTCGGCTTTGCTCCGAAGCAGATCGTCGCGATCGTGCTGATCAATCTCGGCTTCCAGTTCTTCGTGCATACGCAGGTGATCGGCAAGCTCGGCTGGCTCGAGTACGTGTTCAATACGCCGTCGATCCATCGCGTGCATCACGCGCGCAACGATCGCTACATCGATCGCAATTACGCAGGTGTACTGGTGATCTGGGATCGCCTGTTCGGCAGCTATGTCGACGAAGATCCGCAAGAGGCGCCGCAATACGGCATCGTCGAGCCGCTGCATACGTACAACCCGCTGAAGGCGACGTTTCACGAATGGGCGTCGATGGCCGCGGACTTCGCGAGCGTGCACGGCTGGCGCAACAAATGGCGCGCGCTGTTCGCGCCGCCCGCATGGGCCGCTGCTTATCACGCGCAGCGCGCGGCAGAGTTTCGCGGCGATAGCGGCCTCGACGCGGGATCGAACGCGCATCCGCATTCGAGTACCAACGACACCGTGAGCAAACCCACCACCGCCGAGTTGCCCGGCTTGAACCCGAACCATACGGTCGCGCTGCGGACGTCCCGCAGACCGTAGAAGATTCTGTAAGCTGTCGTCACGCCGCCGACGCGGTGGACGCCGTCTGCAACACATGGCATCAAGGGCCATACAAACGAGGAGATGCAGTCAACATGAATCAAACCGCTTCGAAAAAACAGCAATGGTTGCGCGTCACGCAGATCGCCGTGGCGAGCGCAGCGTTCGCCGCGTTGGCGGCGTGCGGCGGTGGCAGCGACAACAATAGTTCGAGCAGCAGCAACACGCCGCCGGGGGGCGTCACGCTGCAGGTCGTGTCGTTCGGCGACAGCCTGTCGGATGTCGGCACGTACCAGGCGGCGGTTCAGGCAAACGTCGGCACGGGCGGCGGCCGCTTCACGACCAACCCGGGCGAAATCTGGACGCAGAAGGTCGCCGAGTACTACGGCGGCACGCTCACCCCCGCATTCGTCGGCGGCTTCGGCAACCCGCTTACCGCAGCGGGCGGTCTCGGTTATGGGCAGGGCGGCGCGCGTGTCGATCTGCAACCGGGCGAAGGCTTCGCGCCGAACAACATGGCCGCGACGACGGTGCCGGTCACGACGCAGGTCAGCGAGTATCTCTCCGCACACAACAGCTTCAATTCGAACCAGCTCGTGCTGATCAACGGCGGCGCGAACGACATCTTCATGGCGGTGCAAGCGGTCTCGGCCGCCGGCACCGCAGCGGCGACGCAGACGCTCCTGAACGGCGGCACCGCGGCCGCCGCGCAGGCGGCGGCCGCCGCCGCATCGCAGGCGGCCACGCTGACCGAATTGCAGGCAATCCAGACCGCAGCGATCACGTTCGTCGGCACGGTGCAAAAGATCGTCGCCTCGGGCGCGACGCATGTTGTCGTGTCCAACGTGCCGGACATCGCGCAGACGCCGCAAGGTCTCGCCGCGGGCGCACAAGGCCAGGCACTCATCAACGCACTGGTTCAGACCTACAACGGCGTGCTGAAGCAAGGGCTCGCGTCGACTTCGCAGGTCATCTACCTGGATGCGTTCGCGTTGCTGGACCAGACCTTGGCCAACTACCAGGCGCTCGGCTTCACCGTGTCGAATACGGGCACCGCGTGTAACCTGACGGCAATGGCCGCATCCGCGACCGCATATGCGACGAAGAACCCGAGCGCGCTCGCACCCGGCCAGACGGCGGCGGACTTCGGCACCGCGCTCGCGTCGTCGCTGTTCTGCTCGCCGCAGACCTACACGGTGGCCGGCGCGGATCAGACCTACGTCTTCGCCGACCTCGTGCATCCGAGCACGCATACGGGCGCGCTGATCGCGCAGCAGGTCGAGAAGCAGATCGCCGCTAGCGGGCTTGGGAAGTAACAACGCGTCAAGGGTGCTTGAATGGCAAAAGGCCCGGCTCGTTGAACGAGCCGGGCCTTTGTCATTTCCGCTGGCCACGCGATGCAGCGCGGCGAGCCGCTTGCGTCAGTGCTGCGCCTCGAATGCCGCCGCCGCGCGTCCGAGCCGATCGTTGACCGCGATCCATTCGATCGTGTCCGGCAGCTTCTCGATCAGAATCCGCGTGACGTTCGCGCGATCGAGCGCGCGCAGCAAGCCGTAAAGCTCGCGTGCATAGACGTGCGGATCTTCCGGCGCGGCGACGAAATGCACGCCGTCGGCATCGGCCCACTGTCCCGCACGCGACGCACGCGCGACCAGCGCGACGCGCTCGCCCGGCTCGCGCACCGCGAGCAGCGGCTCGAGCTCGCCGAACGGCAGCAGCGCGAGCGGCGTGCGCGGCGCGTAATGTGCCTTCAACGTGCCCGACGCGCGCGGCGCGGTCGCATCCGACCCATCGGGCAAACGCGGCGCCTCGCCGAGCACGTCGGCGATATCCTGCGGCGTCACGCGACCGGGCCGCAGCAACGCCGGAAAGCCGCGCGACAGATCCAGAATCGTCGATTCGATGCCGACATCCGATGCCCCGCCATCGAGCACATGAATCGCGCTGCCGAACTCGTCGCGCACATGCTGCGCGGTGGTCGGACTCACATGCCCGAAACGGTTCGCCGACGGCGCGGCGACGCCGCCATGCCCGCCGCGCAACGCGCTGAACGCTTCGAGCAACGCCTGCGCAACCGGATGCGAGGGGCAGCGCAGCCCCACCGAATCCTGCCCGCCGCTGACCGCCGCGGGAATGCGCGCGGCGCGCTTGAGAATCAGCGTGAGCGGCCCCGGCCAGAACGCGTCGATCAGGCGCTGCGCGTCCGCGGGTAAATGCTCGACCCAGTAGTGCGGATCGCCATGCGGCGCGAGATGCACGATCACCGGATGATTGGCCGGCCGCCCCTTGGCCGCGTAAATGCGCGCGACCGCGTCAGGGTTCTCGGCATCGCCGCCAAGGCCGTAGACGGTCTCCGTCGGAAACGCGACCAGCCCGCCCGCGTCCAGCAAGGCCGCCGCGTGCTCGATCTGCGCGGCGCTGACCGGCAACGCATCGGTCGCGTCCTCGGCGGGTTTCTGTTGATCCGGCATGGCGCGCGCGTCAGCTGGTAGCGATGTGCAGCAGCCGCGCGCAATCGCGCGCCGCGGTGCGGGCTTCTTCGAGCGTCGGTGCGGTGAAGTTCACGTGACCCATCTTGCGGCCGCAACGCGCCTCTTCCTTGCCGTACAGATGCAGGCGCGCAGCCGGCATCGCGGCGACCTCCTGCCACGGCGGCGTGACCGCCGGGCGCTTGGAACCGTCCGGGAACCACACGTCGCCGAGGATGTTCAGCATCACCGCCGGCGAATGCTGACGCGTGTCGCCGAGCGGCATGCTGGTCATCGCGCGCACCTGCTGCTCGAACTGACTCGTCGCGCACGCGTCGACCGTGTAGTGGCCGGAGTTGTGCGGGCGCGGCGCCATTTCGTTGGCGACGAGCGAGCCGTCTTCGAGAATGAAGAACTCGACGCACAGCACGCCGACATAGCCGAGCTTCTCGGCGATCTGCAACGCGGCCTGTTGAGCCTGCTGCACGAGCGTGGGCGACGCATCCGGCGCGGGGACGATGGTGTGCGACAGCACGCCGTCGCGATGGGTGTTCTGCGCGAGGGGATAGACAACCGACGCCCCGCTCGCCGCACGCGCGATCAACGCCGACACCTCGAACTTCAGCGGCAGGCGCTTCTCGAGCACGCACGGCACGCCGCCGAGCGACGCATGCGCTTCGCGCACTTCCTCGGCATTGCGCACGCGAACCTGGCCTTTGCCGTCGTAACCCATGCGCGCCGTTTTCAGGATGCCGGGCAGCACCCCTTCGAGCTCGGCATCGCCAAGCGCCGCAAGCGCATCCGACGACTCAATCACGACGTGCGGCGCAACCGTCACGCCCGACGACGCGATAAAGCGCTTCTCGGCGATCCGGTCCTGCGCGACGGCGACACACCGCCCCGCCGGGCTCACGAACGTGGTTTTGCCGAGAAAGTCGAGGCTCGCGGCCGGCACGTTCTCGAATTCGGTCGACACCGCCGCGCACAGACGGGCGAGTTCGGTCAACGCCGCTTCGTCGTCGTAGGCCGCGCGCAGGTGGCGGTCGGCGACCGCGCCGGCCGGGCTGGTTTCGTCCGGGTCGAGCACGGCGACGCGATAGCCCATCGCCTGGGCGGCAAAGCAGAACATGCGGCCGAGCTGGCCGCCACCGACCATGCCAAGCCATGCGCCGGGCAGAATCGGTGAAACCGGTGTGTTGTCAGGGTTCATCTTGGTGGTCGGTCGCGGCCGGATACGCGTCGCGCTCGCATACAGAGCGGCGGGCATCCGGCCGGGGGTCGGACAGGAGACGTCTTTAAAAAAGCGACCGGCGCGCTTACAGCGCCGGCAATACCATCGCGTGAGCCGCTTCGTTCTGGCGCACGCGGAATGCTGCGAGCTTGTCCGCGTATTCGGCGCTGGTGCCGGACAGCAGCGACACCGCGAACAGCGCCGCGTTCGCGGCGCCCGCCTCGCCGATCGCAAACGTCGCGACCGGCACGCCCTTGGGCATCTGCACGATCGAATGCAGCGAATCGACGCCCTTCAGATACTTGCTCGCGACCGGCACGCCGAGCACCGGCACCGTGGTCTTCGCGGCCAGCATGCCAGGCAGATGCGCGGCGCCGCCGGCGCCCGCGATGATCGCGCGAATGCCGCGCTCGCGCGCGCTTTCAGCATAGGCGAACATTTCGTCGGGCATGCGGTGCGCGGACACGACCTTCGCTTCGTACGGCACGCCGAATTCCTGCAGAACTGCGACGGCGTTTTTCATCACTTCCCAGTCGGAACTGGAGCCCATCAATACGCCGACGACCGGCGCATCATGCATATGGGCGGTTTGTGCTTCACTCATCTTTACGGCTTCCTTGTTTCCCGGGCGATGCGCGCCTGACACGGCGCGCGCGATCAGATCAGTCGAGCTTGTGCCCGGTCAGGCGCTCGAGCGCTTCCTGGTACTTCTCGCCCGTCTTCACGACCACGTCGTCCGGCAGCTTCGGTGCGGGCGGCTCTTTCTTCCACGGCTGGGTTTCGAGCCAGTCGCGCACGAACTGCTTGTCGAACGACGGCGGGTTGGTGCCGACCTGGTACTGGTCCGCCGGCCAGAAGCGCGACGAATCCGCCGTGAGCGCCTCGTCCATCAGGTACAGCTTGCCGTGGTTGTCCAGACCGAATTCGAACTTCGTGTCCGCGATGATGATGCCGCGCGTCGCCGCGTAATCTGCGGCTTCCTTGTACAGGCGGATCGAGATGTCGCGGATCGTGGCCGACAGCTCGGTGCCGATGCGGCGCTCCATCTCGTCGTAGGTGATGTTTTCGTCGTGGTGGCCCATCTCGGCCTTAGCGGCCGGCGTGAAGATCGGCTCGGGCAGCTTCTGCGCGTTCTGCAGACCCGCCGGCAATTGCACGCCGCAGACCGAACCGGTGGCCTGGTAATCCTTCCAGCCGCTGCCGGCCAGATAGCCGCGCACCACCGCTTCGACGAGGATCGGCTCGAGGCGCTTGACGACCACCGCACGCCCCTTCACCTGCTCGACTTCGTCAGCCGCGACCACCGACTCGGGCGCGACGCCCGTCAGGTGGTTCGGCACCACGTGCTGCAGCTTCTCGAACCAGAAGTTCGCCATCGCGTTGAGCACGCGGCCCTTGTTCGGAATCGGCTCGCCCATGATCACGTCGAACGCCGACAGACGGTCGGTCGTGACGATCAGCAACTGGTCGTTGCCCACCGCATAGTTGTCGCGGACTTTACCGCGGCCGAGCAGCGGCAGCGAGCGGAGCGTGGATTCGTAGAGGGTAGACATCGTCGTGGTTCGCTAAAAATGGGGCAAAAAATGTGACCGGAACAAAAGGGAAACGCCGTTCCCCCGATGATGCGGGAACGGCGATCGGACGACAACCTGGCCAAACGGCCAGGCGCGGAGCCAAAACTACAGCTTAGCGGACGACTTGCGCGAGCTCGCCCGACTTGTACTTCTCCGCAATTTTATCAAGCGAAACCGGCTTGATCTTGCCAGCCTGGCCTTCGCAGCCGAATTGCGTGTAACGATCGATACAGATCTTCATCGCCGCTTCGCGCGCCGGCTTCAGGTAATCGCGCGGATCGAACTTGCCCGGGTTGGTCGCCATGTAGCGGCGGATCGCGCCCGTGATCGCCAGACGCAGGTCGGTGTCGATGTTGACCTTGCGCACGCCGTGACGGATGCCTTCCTGGATTTCCTCGACCGGCACGCCGTAGGTTTCCTTCATGTCGCCGCCGAATTCGCGGATTTCCGCGAGCAGCTCCTGCGGCACCGACGACGAACCGTGCATCACCAGGTGCGTGTTCGGAATGCGTTGATGGATTTCCTTGATGCGCTGGATCGACAGAATGTCGCCCGTGGGCTTCTTGCTGAACTTGTAGGCGCCGTGCGAGGTGCCGATCGCGATGGCCAGCGCGTCGCACTGGGTCAGCTTGACGAAGTCGGCGGCCTGCTCCGGATCGGTCAGCAGCTGCTCGCGCGTCATCGTGCCTTCGGCGCCGTGGCCGTCTTCCTTGTCGCCCTTCATCGTTTCGAGCGAACCGAGCACGCCCAGCTCCGCTTCGACCGTGACGCCGATCGAGTGCGCCGCTTCGACGACCTTGCGCGACACTTCGACGTTGTACTCGTACGATGCGACCGACTTGCCGTCGGCTTCGAGCGAACCGTCCATCATCACGCTCGTGAAGCCGCTGCGAATCGCCGCCATACACACTGCCGGCGACTGGCCGTGATCCTGGTGCATCACGACCGGAATATGCGGATACGACTCGACCGCCGCTTCGATCAGATGACGCAGGAACGCTTCGCCCGCGTACTTACGCGCACCGGCCGACGCCTGCATGATGACCGGGGCATTGACCTTGTCGGCCGCGGCCATGATCGCCTGCACCTGCTCCAGGTTGTTCACGTTGAATGCCGGAAGGCCGTAGCCGTTTTCCGCGGCATGGTCCAGCAGTTGACGCATTGATACGAGAGGCATGCTGAAACTCCTTAGATTGAAACGAATTCTTTTGCCGTCGGCATCTTTTGCGGCGATTCTATCGCGAAGCAGGCGGCGCTCCCGCCGTGACACGGGCGCTTTGGTGCGCCGACGCACATGGACCGTGCGGGCGCGCCGCCCTGCTTCGCTCAATCGAGCCTGTGCCGATCGAGCAGTGCCGCCTGATCAGTACGGTTCACCGACCCGCACGATCTTCAACGTGTTGGTGCCGCCTGCCTGACCCATCGGCTCGCCGACCGTCAGCACGACCATGTCGCCGTGCGACGCATAGCCCTTGCCGACCACGGCTTCGAGCGCATGCTGAAGCGCGGTGTCACGGTCGGTGTTGGTGTCCAGATGCAGCGACGTCACGTTGCGATACAGCGCCATCGCCCGCTCGCTGCCGACACGCGGCGTCAGCGCGAAGATCGGCACGTGGGTCCAGTGACGCGACATCCACAGCGCGGTCGAGCCCGATTCGGTCAGCGCGACGATCGCCTTCGCGCCGAGGTGATAAGCGGTGAAGAGCGCCCCCATCGCGATCGACTGGTCGATCCGCGTGAAGGTGCGGTCGAGGAAGTCCTTGTCGAGCTCCGACTGCTCGGATTTTTCCGCTTCGACGCAGATCGCGGCCATCGTCTCGATGGTTTGCACCGGGTACTTGCCCGCCGCCGATTCCGCCGACAGCATCACCGCGTCCGTGCCGTCGAGCACCGCGTTCGCAACGTCCGACACTTCCGCGCGGGTCGGCACCGGCGCGTGGATCATCGACTCCATCATCTGGGTCGCGGTGATCACGAACTTGTTCGATTCGCGCGCCATGCGGATCATGCGCTTTTGCAGCGCCGGCACCGCGGCGTTGCCCACTTCCACGGCCAGGTCGCCACGCGCGACCATGATGCCGTCCGATGCGTCGAGGATGCCCTGCAGCGCCGGAATCGCTTCCGCACGCTCGATCTTCGCGATCATCTTCGGCTTGATGCCGTACGGCGCGCCGGCGATGTTCGCGAGCTGGCGGGCCATTTCCATGTCGGTCGCGTTCTTCGGGAACGACACCGCGATGAAATCGACGCTGAGCGACATCGCCGTGCGGATGTCCTCCATGTCCTTCGCGGTCAGCGCGGGCGCCGACAGACCGCCGCCCTGGCGGTTGATGCCCTTGTTGTTCGACAGCTCGCCGCCGATCTTCACGACCGTGTGGATCTCGTGGCCGATCACGCGCTGTACGCTCAGCACGATCAGGCCGTCGTTGAGCAACAGCACGTCGCCCGGCTTCAGGTCGCGCGGCAGATCCTTGTAGTCGAGGCCGACGCGCTCGTCGTTGCCGAGCTCGCATTCCGCATCGAGGATGAACGGATTGCCGACGACGAGCGTCGTGCGGCCGTTCTCGAACTTGCCGACGCGAATCTTCGGGCCTTGCAGATCGGCCATGATGGCGACTTCGCGGCCGGCCTGGCGGGCCGCCTCGCGTACGAATTCGGCGCGCTGACGATGATCGTCGGCGGTGCCGTGTGAGAAATTGAGCCGCACCACATCCAATCCCGCCTGAATCATTTGCAGCAGGATTTCCGGCGTGCTGGAAGCCGGA
Source organism: Paraburkholderia sp. UYCP14C (assembly GCF_004197395.1). GTDB lineage: Bacteria > Pseudomonadota > Gammaproteobacteria > Burkholderiales > Burkholderiaceae > Paraburkholderia. The sequence goes on from NZ_SELS01000022.1 coordinate 110,622, forward strand.
CCGATAGTAGCGACAATCTTGGTGGCGCGATGCATGAGTCTCCTCGTCTGGATAGGATCGCTGGAAAGAGCGCTGCGGGGCTGCTGCGGAGTCTGCGCATCGAAGGATGCTGGCTGGGGTCGCGCGCCGGTTGTGGCCGGTGTCGCTTTGTGGAGTGATGCGGTATTCGAGACCGGCGCCGCGTGCGCCGGAGAGTTGCTGTCCTGCTTGCCGGAAGGCTGTTCCGGCTGCGCCGAATCGGCTTCGGCGGATTCGTTATGTGTCGTTGGCGGCTGCTGTGCGTCACCGCTCGGAGCATGCTCCGCAACCGGCTCCGCGGGCGCTCCGGCGGCTGGCGCCGGGTCGGCTGCCGCGGGCACTACCAGCGCCTCGGCAGCCACGTCCTGTTCGGCCGTTGCCGACGCAGCGGCCGCGCCTGTCGCGCGCTCCTCTGCCGGCGTTGCCGCGTTACCGCGCGGCGCTTTCGCGCCACGCGCCTTGGTCGACTTCGCCGCTAGGGAGCGCGTCGCCACGTTAAGCCCGCGATTCCAGAACTTCGACCGCCGGCAGCTTCTTGCCCTCGAGGAACTCGAGGAACGCGCCGCCGCCCGTCGAAATGTAGCTGACCTGGTCGTGGATGCCGTACTTGGCGATTGCCGCGAGCGTGTCGCCCCCGCCTGCGATCGAGAACGCCGCCGAGCGCGCGATCGCGTCCGCGAGCGTCTTCGTGCCGTTGCCGAACTGGTCGAACTCGAACACGCCGACCGGGCCGTTCCACACGACCGTGCCGGCCTTCTCGAGCTGAGCGGCGAGCACCTTCGCCGTTTCCGGGCCGATGTCGAGGATCATGTCGTCGTCCTGCACGTCGGCGACGGCCTTCACTTCGGCCTTCGCGCTCGGCGAGAACTCCTTGGCCGTGACCACGTCGGTCGGGATCGGCACCGAAGCGCCTCGAGCCTTGGCCGCGTCGATGATCGCCTTCGCTTCGGCGACGAGATCGGCTTCGGCGAGCGACTTGCCGATCTTCAGGCCGGCCGCGAGCATGAACGTATTGGCGATGCCGCCGCCGACGATCAACTGGTCGACCTTCTCGGCGAGCGACTTCAGGATGGTCAGCTTGGTCGACACCTTCGAGCCCGCGACGATCGCCACGAGCGGACGCTTCGGCGCGCCGAGCGCCTTGCCGAGCGCTTCGAGCTCGGCGGCGAGCAGCGGTCCCGCGCAGGCCACCGGCGCGTACTTCGCGATGCCGTGGGTGGTCGCTTCGGCGCGGTGCGCGGTGCCGAACGCGTCGTTCACGTAGACGTCGCAGAGCTTGGCCATTTTCTGCGCGAGCTCGTCGGAATCTTTCTTTTCGCCCTTGTTGACCCGGCAGTTTTCGAGCAGCACGACCGAGCCCGGCGCGACGTTCACGCCGTTTTCGACCCAGTTCGCGACGAGCGGCACGTCGCGGCCGAGCAGCTCCGCAAGACGCTTGGCCACCGGCGCGAGCGAGTCTTCCGGCTTGAAGTCGCCTTCGGTCGGACGGCCAAGGTGCGACGTGACCATCACGGCGGCGCCGGCGTCGAGCGCGGCCTTGATGGCCGGCACGGAGGCGCGGATGCGGGTGTCTTCGGTGATGTTGCCTTGATCGTCCTGCGGCACGTTCAGATCGGCGCGGATGAACACGCGTTTGCCGGACAGCTTGCCTTCGGTGATCAGGTCGGAGAGACGCAATACCTTGTTCATGGGCTTGAGTATGCGAGTTGATGAGAAGGCGGTGGCGGACTGCGCGCGGGGACGACGCGCAGCGAACTCCAGCGCTTCGGCCCAACGGCTCCGCGGGATCGGGCGCCGGCGGCCGGCCGCGGCACTAGGCGCCATGCTGCGGCGCGCTCAACCCGGAAAAAGGCATTTTAACTGATCCCAACGGCCTACTGACCCGCGACGGCGCGAATGTCACGTATTTGACCGCGAGGCCACCGATACTGCGGCGCAGCATTGACTGTCAGACCCGCGCCAGACCGTCACAGGAACACGCGCATCAGTGTAAACACGACCATTCCGGTCACGATCGTGCCGAGCATGGTGCGGCGCCACATAAACCAGCCGAGGCCGGCGAGCGTCGCATAAAGCTCATGATTGGACGCCGCGAACGACAGCCCGTCGGGCGTCGTCAGCACGTCGGGCACCACCACGGCGGCGAGCGCGGCTGCCGGCGCGTAGCGCAGCATCTTCTGCACGCGCGCCGGCACCACCGTGCGCTCGCCGCCGATCAGGAACATCGCGCGCGTGAGCGCGGTGACGAAGGTCATGCCGAAGATGGCGAGCCAGATTTGCGTGGAAGTCATCGGGAATCTCCGGCGCGATCGTTCACGCCACGGATGCGGCGCAGATCGGCGCGCTCGATCATCAGGTCGGCCGCGCTGCCGGCGACGATCGCCGCGATCACCGCGAGCGGCAGCGCGAGACGGTACGGCAGATCCAGCGCGAGCAGCGCCACGACGGCGGCCACGCTGACCGCGGCCAGCGTGGAGCGCGTCGCGACCGCCGACACCATGATGGGCAACAGCGCGAGCGTGCCGGCGAGCGCGAGCCCCCAGTTGTCGGGAATCAGGCTCGCGAGCAGGATGCCGATGATCGACGACACCTGCCACGACAGCCAGCTCGACACCGCCATGCCCCAGAAATACGCCTCCTTGCCCGGCACGTAGCCGGTCGGAAAGTTCTTCTTGACGAACAGCAGATAGATCACGTCGCCGTTGAAATAGCCGAGCACGATGCGCCGCCACATCGACAGATACGAGAAGTGCGGCGCGAGGCCTACGCTGAAGATCACGAAGCGGGTGTTGACCATCGCCGCGGTCAGCAGCACGGTCCACACCGGCAGCTTGGCGGCGAGCAGCGGCAGCACCGCGAGCTGGGACGAACCGGCGTAGCACAGCAGCGACATCGTCAGCGCCTGCGGCAGCGTCAGCACGGACTTGCTCATCGCGATGCCGGTCACGAGGCCCCAGGAAAAAATCGCCATCAGCGTGGGCGCATAGGCACGCGCGCCTTCACGGAAAGCGCGGCGATCGGTATCGGACAGTCGAGCGAGCATCGGGCGAAAGGTGCGGGTGCAAGAAGCCCCGTCAAGAAGGCCAGGTCGGCGCCAGGCTGTAAAACCACCCGCTGGCGCATCCGGATTTGATTTATGCGTGCGCTGGATTATAGCGTCCGGGGTGCGCCCAAATGCCCGTTGTGTGTGCAAAAGACGCTAAAATAGCGCTCCCGGCCATGTCCCGCGGCCGCACCTCATAACGCACCTGCTGGAGAACCGTATGTCAATGGCCGACCGCGACGGCAAGATCTGGATGGATGGCAAGCTCATCGACTGGCGCGACGCCAAAATCCACGTGCTCACCCACACGCTGCACTACGGCATGGGCGTGTTCGAGGGCGTGCGCGCTTACAAGACCGCCGACGGTGCCACCGCGATCTTCCGCCTGCAGGAGCACACCAAGCGCCTGCTGAACTCGGCGAAAATTTTCCAGATGGACGTGCCGTTCGACCATGAAACGCTCGCCGCCGCGCAGCGCGAAGTGGTCCGCGAGAACCAGCTCGAGACCTGCTATCTGCGCCCGATCATCTGGGTCGGCTCGGAAAAGCTCGGCGTATCGGCCAAGGGCAACACGATTCACGTCGCGATCGCCGCGTGGCCGTGGGGCGCGTACCTCGGCGAAGACGGCATCACCAAGGGCATTCGCGTGAAGACCTCGTCGTTCACCCGTCATCACGTGAACGTGTCGATGGTGCGCGCGAAGGCGTCGGGCTGGTACGTGAACTCGATTCTCGCGAATCAGGAAGCGATCGCCGACGGCTACGACGAAGCGCTGCTGCTCGACGTCGACGGCTACGTGTCGGAAGGCTCGGGCGAGAACTTCTTCCTCGTCAACAACGGCAAGCTGTACACCCCTGACCTGTCGTCGTGCCTCGACGGCATCACCCGCGACACCGTGATCACGCTCGCGCGCGACATGGGCCTGCAGGTGATCGAAAAGCGCATCACGCGCGACGAAGTCTATACCTGCGACGAAGCGTTCTTCACCGGCACGGCCGCCGAAGTCACGCCGATCCGCGAACTCGACAACCGTACGATCGGCGCCGGCGCGCGCGGCCCGATCACCGAAAAGCTGCAGTCCGCCTTCTTCGACGTCGTCAACGGCAAGAGCGCCAAGTACGCGCACTGGCTCACGAAGATCTGAGCGACGTTTCGAGATGCGCCGTGCCGCCCATCGGCGGCGCACTGCAAGCACCCCGCATACAACGAGAAAGTGTCATGAGCGAAATCAAGGAAATGCCGCTGGTCGAACTGTCGGCAAAAGATCTGCCGGCGTATTGTCCGAACCCGGCCATGCCGCGCTGGAGCGCGCATCCGCGCGTCTTCATCGACGTGTCGCACGGCGAAGCGCGTTGCCCGTATTGCAGCACGCGCTACAAGCTGCGCGACGGCGAAGTGATCAAGGGCCACTGATCCAACGCATCGAGCGGTGCTGAGCCGGCTTCAGCGGCACGAGGCGCGGGTTTCGGATCACGCGCTCGCCGCGCCGCAGGCTCGATCGCACGACCCGCGCAGCCGCGCCGCCACCGAGCCGTTATCGCGGCGCGTGTGGGCAAACGGCATCGCGCCGCGCGGCTTTCCCCATTTACCCATCCGAGTGCCACGCGCATCGCGCGCGGCGCTTGTTATCGACACCGGACACTCACTCTGATGCGTCGCGCGTTGGTTATCGCACCGAACTGGATCGGTGACGCATTGATGGCGCAGCCGCTGTTTGCGCGCCTCGTGAAATTGCATCCGCGCATCGTCATCGACGCGGTCGCGCCCAGCTGGGTCGCCCCCGTGCTCGAACGCATGCCGGAAATCCGCGACGTCTACTCGACCGATCTCGCCCACGGCAAGCTGCAAATGCTGCGCCGCTGGCAGCTGTCGAGCGATCTGCGCGACGTCGGCTACGACGCGGCCTACGTGCTGCCGAACTCGTTCAAGTCGGCGCTGATTCCGTGGCTGGCGGGCATTCCACTACGCATCGGCTACACCGGCGAGAGTCGCTACGGCATGCTGAACGTGCGTCACGCGAATCCGCGCAAGGACGCGCGTCCGCCGATGGTCGGCCACTACGCCGCCCTCGCCTATGCGCCCGGCGCCAAGGTTCCCGAGGATCTGCCGATGCCGCGCCTCGACACGGATCTGAACGAGGCGTCGCGCGTGTCGGCGCGCTTCAATCTCGATACGCGCGTACCGCTGCTGGTGTTCTGCCCCGGCGCCGAGTACGGTCCCGCCAAGCGCTGGCCGCCCGAGCACTTCGCGGCGCTCGCGCAGATGGTCGGCCAGTCGTTCCCGTACACGCAGATCGTCGCGCTCGGCTCGCCGAAAGACGCGCCGCTCGCGCAGGCGATCGCCGAGAAAGCGTCGAACGTGCGCAACCTGTGCGGCCAGACCGCGCTCGGCGAGGCCTGCGCGCTGATCTCGCGGGCCAACGCGGTGGTCACCAACGACTCCGGCCTGATGCACGTCGCCGCCGCACTGCGCCGCCCGCTCGTCGCCGTCTACGGTTCGACCGATCCACGCCACACCCCGCCCTTGTCCGAGCTCGCGAAGGTACAATGGCTTCATCTCGAATGCAGCCCCTGTTTTGAGCGCGAGTGCCCGCTCGGTCATCTGAACTGTCTGAAGCAGTTGAGCGCCGAGCAGGTTTTCGGCGATTTGCGCGGTATGCTGCTCGCGCAGCGCTGAGCCGACTGGTACTTGCACGCAACACCGCACGCCCCCGAGCGCGTCGCGTCATGTTCGCGCCTTGCGGCACGGGCAAGCTGACGCCGGGGGCGATGGTCCGGCGCTCTGGACCGTCCCGCTACCGCTGACCCGCAACCGCGCGCCGCGCACAAGAGACTGACGAGCCATGCCACGTTTTGCCCATATCTTCGAAGCCGCCGCCGATACCCTGAACGCCTACTATCAGGCCGTCGCCGAGGTCAATATCGACAGCTTGATGGGCTTGTGGATCGACGAGGAGTTCGTCAGCTGCATCTGCGCGGACGGCTCGCATCTGCACGGTCTCGACAGCATCCGCAATGGCTTGCAGACTCAGCTCGAAGCGCTGCCGGTGTCGATCGAGCCGCTCGACATCCGCGTCTACGACAGCCTCGGCACCGTCGTCTATGCGATTGCCGAAGCGCATCGTCCGGCCGATCCGACCGCCACGCCCGCGATGGTCTTCACCACCTACGTGATGGTCCATGAACGCGGCGAATGGCGCATCGCGCATATTCACGCGAGCCCGATGCCGAACGAAACCGCCAGCCAGTTCGCGACGAAAATGCGGCATGGCCAGGGCCCGCTGCACTGACGCGCGGCCACCACCACAGATTCAGACTCACGTTTTTTGCTTTTCCGCCGGTATGAGTTCGACGCCCGATAAACCCGCTTCCTCCGGTTCAGCCCCCGCCAGGGTAGCGGCCGCCGTCGAGGCGACCGTCGAACTGCTGTACCGCGCGCCGCTGTGGCTGCCCAACCGGCATGCGCAGACAATCGTCCCGTCGTTGTTCGCGCGCCGCCCCGCGGTGTCGTTTCGCCGCGAACGCTGGGATACGCCAGACGGCGATTTCATCGATCTCGACTGGGTCGCGCACGATACTCCGCCCACCGACACCGCCCCCCTCTTCGTGCTGTTCCACGGCCTCGAAGGCAGTTCGTCGTCGCACTACGCGGTCGCGCTGATGGCCGCCGCGCGCGAGTATGGCTGGCACGGCGTGGTGCCGCACTTTCGCAGCTGCAGCGGCCCGCTGAACCGGCTGCCGCGCTTCTATCATCTCGCTGACAGCAACGAGGTCGACTGGATCCTGCGCCGCCTGCGCGCCGCGCATCGCGGACCGGTGGTCGCCGCGGGCGTGTCGCTCGGCGGCAACGTGCTACTGCGCTGGCTCGGCGAGCGGCAAGACGATGCGGCGCAGGTGGTCGCTGCCGCCGCCGCGATTTCGACACCGATCGACGTCCACGCGGGCGGCCGCGCGCTGTCGCAAGGCTTCGGCCTCGTCTACACGCGCAGCTTTCTGAAGACGCTGAAGCACAAGGCCAACCAGAAACTCGAGCAGTTCCCCGGCCTGTTCGACCGCGACGCGATGCTCGCAAGCCGCACGATGTACGAGTTCGACAATGTCGTGACCGCGCCGCTGCACGGCTTTCGCGATACCGACGACTACTGGAGCACCGCAACCACCCGCCCGCTGCTGCCGCACATTCAGGTGCCCACGCTCGTGCTCAACGCGCGCAACGACCCGTTCCTGCCGGCCGAGGCGCTGCCGTCGCGGCACGAGGTGTCGGCGGCGGTCGAGCTTTATCAGCCCGAGCACGGCGGCCACGCGGGCTTCATGACCGGGCCGTTCCCGGGCCGCATCGACTGGCTGTCGCGGCGCGTGTTCGGCTATCTGGAGCAACACGTCGATCATGGATGACATCGTCAAACAGTCGTTGATCAAATGGCCGAACGTGCCGAGTTGCACCGGCTGGCTGATGCTCGACCGGCGCGGCAACTGGCGCATGCGCGACGAAGCGGCCCAGGCGAGCGGCGCGCCCGGCACGGCGATCCGGCACGAGGCGCTGCTGGGCTTCATCAACCGGAACTACGAGGTCGACGAGCGCGGACAGTGGTTTTTCCAGAACGGGCCGCAGCGCGTGTATGTCGAGCTGGGTTATACGCCGTGGGTAGTCAGGTTGTCCGCAGACGCGGCTGGGTCGCTTGCGTTGCACGACCAGGGTAGCCGCCCGTTCGATCCGGCCGCGGTGTTCGTCGATGAAGACGGCGGCATTCTGTTCGCCGATCGCTCGCAGCCGGCACGCATTGCCGTGCTGCACGATCACGACCTCGAGATCTTCTCCGATCACGCGACGCTCGCCGACGATGGCTCATTGAGCGGCACATTCCACTGGAGCGCTCAGCTCACACTGCCGCTGCAAAGCGTGCGACGCGACCAGGTGGCCGCGCGCTTCGGCTTCGTCGCGAGCCCGGCGGCGCTGGCCTGACGCGCGCAGCGGCGCGCGTTCACCTCTGCTAGCCCTTCTCGTCGAGCCGCTCTTCCTTGTAGCGGCTTTCCATCTCGTGCAGGCGCGCGTCGACGGTCGCGAGGTCGTAATAGCCGATCGTCTTCAGGTCACGCGCGTCCTTCAACTGCCGGATCGCCGATGGCCACGCCCCTTCCAGCGCGAACTTCTCCGCCATCGCGCGATGCTGCGTCAACGCATCGCCACTGCCCGCGCTCGCCTGCGCGAGATACAGCCACCACGCGGGTTGATCGGGATGCGCCTGGGTTTCCTTTTTCGCGAGCGCCTGCGCGTCGGTGAAGCGGTGCAGCGTCAACAGCGTTTGGATATGCATGTCGATCGCGGCGTTCGACTGCGGCCAGCGCTTTTGCGCGAACTCGGCGAGACGCGCGGCTTCGTCGACGTGACCCGCTCGCCGCGCGATGTCGGTCGCGAGCAGGTCGAGGCTCGGCGAATCGCGCTCGGGCTCGCCTTCCGCACGCGCGCCCGAGACGAACGTCGCGCGCGCGTTCGCAAGCGATGCCGCGGCGTCGTCGTAGCGCTCGAGCAGCAGCTGGCCGTACGCGATGCCGTACCAGTTCGCCGCGACGTTCAGCGCGGTGCGGTCGTCGATTTCCGAGCGCAATCGCGAAATCTCGTCCGCGTACTCGTTGCGCGCATGATCCTGCAACAGACGCGCGCGCGCCCGCACGAAGCCGTACTCGGGATCCTGATGCGGCTGACGGTACGGCGCGCGGCGCGCTCGGTCCTCCATGTCGGCGATCCGCTCGCCGGTCAGCGGATGCGTGCGCGCGTAGGCCGGAATGCCGTTTTCATTCATCGCCGCACGATCGAGCCGGTGGAAGAACGCCGGCATCGCGTAGGGATCGTAGCCGGCGCCGGCGAGCAGCAGAAAGCCGACGCGGTCCGCCTCCTGCTCGGCCGATCGCGAGAAGCGCAGCTGGCTGTCGACGGCATACGCCTCGCTGCCGAGCGCGATCGCGCTGCCGAGGTCGCCGCTACGCGCTAGTATGCCGGCCAGCACGCCGAACAGCACACCGACGAGCGCCGCGTAGCCGCTGCGCTCGCCGTTCGAGATCATCCGCGAGATGTGCCGCTGCAGCACGTGCCCCATCTCGTGACCCAGCACGGACGCGAGCTCGGACTCGGTCTGCGTCGCCTCGATCAGTCCCGTGTTCACGCCGATGAAACCACCCGGCAGCGAAAACGCGTTGATCTGCGCGTCGCGCACCGCGAACAGCTCGAAGTCCGGACGATAACCGCCGATGTACAGCGCGCTGGCCGCCGCCGCGAGCTTGGCCGCGACCGAATTCAGGTAGTCGCGCACGAGCCAGTCGTCGAGATAGTCGGGGTCGCGGCGGATCTCGCGCATCACGCGCTCGCCGAGCTTGCGTTCGGCCTGCGGGGTCAGCGAGCCGGCACCACCGCTGCCGAGATCGGGCAATTGCTGCGCGACGATCGGCGCGCGCCAGTCGGTGCTGCCGGTTTTGCCGCCGCCACCGCCACCACCGTTGCCGCCGCCATTGGAAAAGCGGCTCTGCGCACCGCCGTACGTGCCAAACACGCCACGTGCGATGTCGGGCGGCAGGATCGGATCGGCAGATGCGTCGCTCGAGCCGCTGACGAGCGGCGCCTCGGACGATGACGTTCCCGGCGCGACGGCCGCCCCGCCGGTCGATTGCGCGAACGCGCCCGGCGGCATCGCGAGCGCGACGGATAGCAACGCAGCGAGGAATCGTTTCGTATGCATCGCGAAGCCGATCTGACGAAGTCGAAAAACGCCGCCCGTGGCCCGGACTAAGATAGCGGACAGGGGCGTCGCAGGACGCGTACAAGGCAAAACGCAGAGCACGACACAGCGCAACCGTAATCAGTCGCCGCGACGATTCGAGGCCGCGCCGCACTGCTATGATAGGCGCCCTCTGAAGGAGTCAACCATGCCTGAGCTCACTCATTTCGATGCGTCCGGTGACGCGCATATGGTGGACGTCGGCGGCAAGCAGGAGACGAAGCGCATCGCGATCGCGCGTGGCTCGATCCGCATGCTGCCCGATACGTTCGCGCTGATCCGCGACGGCAACGCCAAAAAAGGCGACGTGATCGGCATCGCGCGGATCGCGGCGATCCAGGCCTCGAAGCGCACCGCCGATCTGATTCCGCTGTGCCATCCGCTCGCGCTGACCCGCGTGAAAGCCGATTTCGAACTCGACGAGCAGATGCCGGGCGTGCATTGCACGGTGCAGGTCGAGACCTTCGGGCGCACGGGCGTCGAAATGGAGGCGCTCACCGCCGTTCAGATCGGGCTGTTGACCGTGTACGACATGTGCAAGGCGGTGGATCGCGGCATGACCATCACCGATGTGAAGGTGATGGAGAAGCATGGCGGGAAATCGGGGGATTGGGTCGCGCAAGCCTGAAGCGCGGTTCAACAACTATCCGGATAGCAACATGACCATCGACGAACTGCTCGAGCAGCTACTGGCGTTTCGCGACGCGCGCGACTGGCGGCAGTTTCATACGCTGCGCAATCTGATCGTCTCCACCGGCATCGAAGCCGGCGAGCTTCTGGAGACGATTCAATGGAAGTCCGACGCGCAGATCGACGCGCTGCTCGTCGATCCGGCGCAATCGACGAACCTCAGGCACGAGTGCGCCGACGTCTTCATGTACCTGATGCTGGTCGCTCATACCGCCGGCTTCGATCTCGTCGACGCGGCAGCGGAAAAACTGAAGCTGAACGAAGCGCGCTACCCCGTCGACAAGGCGAAAGGGACCGCCGCGAAGTATTCCGAGCTTTGAACTTGGAGGCGCGCAAGCCTGGCTTGGCGTCAGCGCGCCTAAGCTTGCGCCTCGCGATCAATCTTCGTCGCTGTCGTCGTCCGGCGTCGCATCGGGCGCCGGCGTGCCGTAGCGCTTCACCAACTGCTCCCTGAAGCCCGCGAGCGACTTCTGCTCGTCGACGAGCTGGTACAGATAGCCGAGCTGCGCCGGCCAGTCCTTCAGTTCCTCGGCGAAGATCCGCAGGCGTTCGACCGTGTCGAGCGCGGCCGCGGTATCGCCGGTCAGCGCCTGCAGCACCGCATAGCGACGCAGCACCGTCTCACCCGGCAACAGCGCGATCGCCTGCTTGTGCATTGCGAGCTTGCGCTGCAGGTTCAGCGGATTCATCGGCTGCAGCGTCGCGAGACCGTATTCGCCCCACGCGCCGAACAGGAACGACGGATCGGCGCCGTACTGCTCGGCCGGACGCGCGCCGTAGTACAGCACCTCGGCACGCGCATAGTCGCGATATACCGGATACAGCGCGGCGAGTCCGCCGAACACCACAACCGCGAACGCGCCGAGCGACAGATTCGCCGGCACCGCGCGCAACGGCCGCGTTTCGAGCAGGCCGAACACGAACATCGCGGGCAACAGGAAGAACATGTACTGCTGCGGATACTCGACGAGCGCATGCATCGTCAGCACACCGATCAGCGCGATGCCGAACACGCGCGCGGCGCTTTGCGGCGCACGCACGACACGCACGAGCCACGCGACGAGACCCACGAGCACGATCGCGAGGCCGATCAGACCCGTTTTCGCGAGCAGATCGACGAAGATGTCGTGCGAGTTGTTGGCGATTTCGACGCCGCCCAGCTGCCTGACGAGCTCGAACTGATAGCTCGGGAATCCGCCCCAGCCGACGCCGAGCAGCGGATGCTGCTTGAACATCGTCCAGCCGTATTTCAACAGTGCGATGCGCGGCGCGATCTGGCCGGCGTCCTGGAAGCGCTCGGCCGCCGACTGCCCGAGGTCCAGGTGGTAGCGCACATTGGCCCAGCGGATCAGCGCATTGACCACGAAGAACAACACCCCGAGCGCGATCGGCACCAGCCATTCGCGGTTGCTACGGCGCAGTTGCGGTTCGTTGCGCGTCTGCGCGAAGGCCATCCAGAAGCCGGCCACGACGATCACCCCCATCTGCAGCCACGGACCGCGCGACACGGTCAGCGCGAGGCCGACCGAGAAAATCGTCGACACGAGCAGCCAGATCGGCACTGCGATGCGGCGCGTCTGCACGAGGTACAGCGCACCCGCCATCGCGAACGCGATATACGTCGCCAGGTGGTTCGCCTGCGCCATGTTGCCGAACGGCCGGCGCTCGACGGTAATGTTGTACGCGACGACGAGCGGAGCCACGCGTGTCTCGAGGTGAAACAGCTGGATCACCTGGCTGAACACCGCGAACAGACCGCCGACGATCAGCGCCCCCGCCGCCCAGCGCAGCGCGGTTTCGTCGAGCTTCACGCGCGCGAAGCCATAGCCTGCGTGCACGGCCATCCACGCGGCGAGCAGGAAGCCCGCGCCGAGCCAGTTCATCGACGGCTCCGTGGCCGGCAGCACGAACGTCTGCACGACCAGCACGAGGCCGAACAGCAAGGGCACGAGCGCGACCGTGGGCGACGCGAAGCTCACGCGCGGCCGCGTGGTCGCGACCAGCAGCACGACGGCCGCTCCGGTCAGCAGATACAGCGCGAGCGCGGTGAATTCGGCGTAGAAGGTTGGGATCGGATACGTATGGTTGGCAACCGCGTAGGGCAGGATCAACGCAAGAGCCAGCAGTACGAGAGACAGGTAGCGCGCGAAAGGGGTGGGCATCGAATCAACGGTGGGCATCGGCAACCGGCGCACTATACAAAAAATTCGTTGCACTGTGCGCCGGCCCGGCCGAAATAGGCTGAAAATCAGCCCTTTACGTTGTGGCTTCAACTCATCCGCTCAGCGTTCGGCCGCTGTCTCGTTCGCTGACTCAGCTACCCCCTTACGATCGGCATTCGGGCGGCGCCAGGTTCGCTGCGAGCGTCGGCGCTTCGGTTGGCATCGGCCCCGAACCCGGCGCCGGCAACGACGACGCGCTCTTGCCGCCCGCAAAGCATTCCCACGTCAGCGCGCCGGTCTGCACCGCGTCCTTGCTCAACGCGACGCGTGCGCTCGGCGCGTCCGCATTGTCCGGCACCGAGGGCACCAGCGTCATCGTGTTGGCACCGGACTGCGCGACCCGCGTCGAGTACGTGATCATGATCTGGCCGGTGTCGTCGTCGATCTGGATCGACTCGACGTTGCGGGTGGCGGGCGGCGACGCATAACCGCCGCTGAACGCGTTGCCGCTCGCGGCGTTTTCGGCCACCGCGAGCCGCGCCGACGCCGCGAGCGACAAGCCCTCGCCGACCCGGCTGCGCGCCAGATAGTCCTGATACGCGGGAATTGCATAGGCCGCGATCACGCCGACGATCGCGAGCACGATCATCAATTCGATCAGCGTGAAACCGACGCCGCAGCGGCGGCAGATGCGCGCAAACCAGTTCGCGCGCCAGCGTGCGCGGCGCGACGAACGCATGGATTGCGTCGACTGGGAGTAAGGGGAATACGGCAGGGTAACGATCATCGGCAGACTCCTGATACGAGAAACGCCTGCCCCGTGGATCGGGAACAGACGCTTCAATCGTAGCGAGCGAAGCTCGCGCGTCACAGTCAGCCGGATGGCCAGGCTTGCATTCGGACGGCATCACGGTTTAGGCACTGGCACTGGCACCGTCACCGCCACGCTCACACCGCCGCGCGTTTCGCGTGACGGCGCTTGAGCAGATAACCGACGATCACGACGAACAGCGCCCCCGCGATGCTCATCCCGTATTCGGCGACCGGCGTGTCGAGGATCGGCCAGCGGTCGCCGGCCGGGTCGTTGACCATCAGACCGCCCGCGATCCAGCCGAGCAGCCCCGCGCCGAACAGCACGATGCCCGGAAAGCGATCGAGCAGCTTCAGAATCAGCTGGCTGCCCCACACGATCAGCGGAATGCTCACGACGAGGCCGAAGATCACCAGAGCCAGACGATGCTCGTGCTCCGCGGCTTCGGCCGCGCCCGCGATCGCGATCACGTTGTCGACGCTCATCACCGCATCCGCGACGATGATCGTCTTCACCGCCGAGATCAGCTTGTCGGCCGGCTTCACGTTGCCGTGCCCCTCGTGCGCCGGCGCGAGCAGGCGCACGCCGATCCACAGCAGCAGCAGGCCGCCGGCGAACTTCAGGAACGGCACGTCGAGCAGCACGACCGCGAACGCGATCAGCACGACCCGCAGCACGATCGCGCCGACGGTCCCCCACACGATGCCGCGCATGCGCTGCGACTGCGGCAGGTTGCGGCAGGCGAGCGCAATCACGACCGCGTTATCGCCGCCGAGCAGAATGTCGATAACGATGATCTGAAAGACCGAGCCCCAGTGGAGGGTCGTGAAGAATTCGAGCATGAAAAAAGCATCACAAAGAATCAGCCGGACGGACAGCAACCCGGCGCAGGCGCGGACAAAAAAAAGCGGGGGAGTCTGCACTCCCCCGCTTTTCGGGACCGCTCGCTCACGAAAGGGCTTCGTAAGCGTATCAAAATCGCGCGCCTACGGCACGCGATTTCGATTTACAGCATCGCCTTCAGAAGACGCGCCATTTCCGACGGGTTCTTCGTGACCTTGATACCGCATGCGTCCATGATTTCCAGCTTCGCTTCAGCGGTGTCCGCACCGCCCGAGATCAGCGCGCCGGCGTGGCCCATGCGCTTGCCCGGAGGCGCCGTGACGCCAGCGATGAAGCCAACCACCGGCTTCTTCATGTTGTCCTTGATCCACTCGGCAGCGTTCGCTTCGTCCGGACCGCCGATTTCGCCGATCATGATGACGGCGTCCGTATCCGGATCGTCGTTGAACATCTTCATCACGTCGATGTGCTTCAGACCGTTGATCGGGTCGCCGCCGATACCGACTGCCGACGACTGGCCGAGGCCGATCGCGGTCAGCTGGCCGACTGCTTCATACGTCAGCGTGCCCGAACGCGACACGACGCCGATGCGGCCCTTGCGGTGGATGTGACCCGGCATGATGCCGATCTTCAGCTCGTCCGGCGTGATCGTGCCCGGGCAATTCGGTCCGAGCAGCAGCGTCTTGCGGTTTTCTGCGCGCATGCGAGCCTTGAGCTCGATCATGTCGCGGACGGGAATGCCTTCCGTGATGCAGATTGCGAGATCCAGGTCGGCTTCGACTGCTTCCCAGATTGCCGCGGCAGCGCCTGCCGGCGGAACGTAAATCACCGACACGGTCGCGCCCGTTTCGGCCTTGGCTTCTGCGACGCTAGCGTAGATGGGAATGCCTTCGAAATCTTCGCCGGCGCGCTTCGGGTTCACGCCCGCGACGTACGCTTCGCGGCCGTTTGCGTATTCACGGCAAGCACGCGTGTGGAACTGACCGGTCTTGCCGGTGATGCCCTGCGTGATGACCTTGGTGTCTTTGTTGATCAGAATCGACATGTATTGACCTCTGTTCGTTTGGCGTCGCGCGTGTGCGCCACCCGGCGCGATGTTTCACGCCTGAGTCGCTCGCGCGCCGCCACTCGTCATTTTGGCAAATGAGCTGGTAAATGCGCCGTAGACAGGTGGCTTACGCCTTGCCCGAAGCAGCCGCGACGACCTTCTGAGCCGCTTCTTCCATGCTGTCGGCCGCGATGATCGGCAGACCGGATTCGGCGAGCATCTTCTTGCCCAGGTCTTCGTTCGTGCCCTTCATGCGGACCACGAGCGGCACCTTCAGCGACACGGCCTTCGAAGCCGCGATCACGCCTTCCGCGATCACGTCGCAGCGCATGATGCCACCGAAGATGTTGACCAGAATCGCGGTCAGGTTCGGGTTCTTCAGCATGATCTTGAACGCTTCGGTGACCTTCTCGGTCGTCGCGCCACCGCCGACGTCGAGGAAGTTCGCCGGTTCGCCGCCGAACAGCTTGATGGTGTCCATCGTTGCCATTGCGAGGCCAGCGCCGTTCACGAGGCAGCCGATGTTGCCGTCGAGCGAGATGTACGCGAGGTCGAACTTCGATGCTTCGACTTCAGCCGGATCTTCTTCGTCCAGATCGCGGTAAGCGACGATTTCCGGGTGACGGAACAGCGCGTTCGAGTCGAAGTTGAACTTCGCGTCAAGCGCGATGACCTTGCCGTCGCCGGTCAGGATCAACGGGTTGATTTCGGCGAGCGATGCGTCGGTTTCCCAGAATGCCTTGTACAGGCCTTGCAGGATCGCGCGAGCTTGCGGGATCGAAGCGTCGGGCACGCCGATTTTCTTCGCGAGGTCGTCGGCTTCCGAGTCCTTCAGGCCGGTCGTCGGATCGACGGCAACCTTGTGGATCAGCTCGGGCGTCTTCTCAGCGACTTCTTCGACGTCCATGCCGCCTTCGCTCGACGCCATCACGACGATCTTCTGCGAAACGCGATCGATCACGAGACCGACATACAGTTCCTTCTTGATGTCGGCGCCTTCTTCGATCAGCAGGCGGTTGACCTTCTGGCCTTCCGGACCGGTCTGGTGCGTGACGAGCTGCATGCCGAGGATCTGGTTCGAGTATTCACGAACCTGTTCCAGCGACTTGGCGACCTTGACGCCGCCGCCCTTGCCACGGCCACCTGCGTGGATCTGAGCCTTGACGACCCACACCGGGCCACCGAGCTCTTCCGCGGCCTTGACCGCATCATCCACCGAGAAGACCGGCTTGCCGCGCGGTACCGCGACGCCGAATTTCCGCAGGATTTCCTTACCCTGGTACTCGTGAATCTTCATGCGTGATTCCCTTCAGTCTGAGAGTTGGATTGAACTTCGTTTCCGCCGCCGCCGTTCAGGCCGACGCGTCGCCGCTTCGTTCGCGGGCGGCCGCGTCGTCCGACGAGGCCGCGCGTTCCGCCGGACGCGGCGCATGGCCATACCAGCGCGGATAAAACTGTTTCACCGCCTCGCCGTCGAAACGCAGCGCGTGGCAGCGTCCCAGCTGGAATGGCGGCTTGTCGTTGGAATGTTCGCCTGTGCCGTTAGACCATTCGTCTCCCGAACCCGCGTTCGCGCCCGGCGTGCCGTCATCGGTATTCCACACGTCGCCGGCGAACGCCTGGATCGCGGCGGTCGGCAGGATCGCGCACAGCTCGGTGAGATGCGTGCAACCAGCCGTGCCGGCCAGCAAACGGGCAGCATCGCGACGGAAGTTGTGGAACAGATTGAGCCCGATGAGGGCACGGTAGGCGGGATTGCTGACCTGGCACAACCCTGGATAGGGCACCCAGTCGGACGACGCCTCGGCGTCGACGACATTGAGCTTGCGATCGATGGTGATGCGAAGCCAGAGTTCATGGATCGGCTGACCATTGGGCCGGATTCCCGACGCAAGCGCCACATCGCGTGGCTTTTCGTCGGTCAGGCACGCTTCCACATCCCACAGGCCATCAGCTCGCTCGTAAGCTTCCGCTCTGATTGCGCGACGATGGCGCAACTGACGGGACACTGGCGGGGAGAGCGACATGCGGGAGGAAAGGCCGGATTGGAAAACCTGTGGATTTTAGCATAACGGGTATTTGGGACAGCCCCGATTGCGCACGGCCGTGCGACCGGTTACGGCGCGGCAATTGACCGGCCGCCGAGGCCGGCGAGCTAGTCGCCGTCGCACATGTCGTCGATACCCTTCAGGATCTTGCCGATCGTCGCGCCGGAGAAGCCGCGCGACGCGAGAAAGCGCGCCTGCTTCGCGCGCTCGGCCGGCGTTTGGGGCAGTTGGCCGAACTTCTTGCGCCAGACCGCCTGGGCACGCGCGAGTTCGGTTTCGCGCAACTGCGCACTCGCCTCTTCGACGAGCGCCGGGTTCAGCGCGTGCTGCTTCAGTTCGCCGAGAATGCGGCTCGTACCGAGCCGCGAGGCGCGCCGGTGGACCAGACTTTCCGCGAAGCGCGAGTCGGATAACCAGTTTTCGGCTTCCAGCGAGTCGAGCACCGTGTCGAGCGAATCGGTTTCCTCGACGTAGGGCTTCAGCTTGCGCGCGAGTTCGGCGCGGCTATATTCGCGGCGCGACAGATAGCCGAGCGCGCGCGCTTTGAGCGAACGGGTTGGGCGTTGGGATTTTCCGCTGTCGTCTTCGTCGGACTGGCCCGGTTTCGCTTCGCCGGGTTGGCGGCGCGAGCGGGTGTAGGTGACATCAGAGGGGGTTTGGGAATCGTGCCCCGGGGAATCCGGGCTGGATGCAGAGCGCGTACGCAGCGAGCCGCGGCCGGCAGCTCGGTCATGTGCCTCGAACGATTCGAACGGGTCGAATGGATCGCCGGAGTCAGGCGATCCATCCGTCGTGTCGCGCAAGCCGTCCGGATAGCGGCCGGAGTCGGAACCGGACAGCGGCCGGCCTTTGCGTATCACGTGATGCTTACTCTTCTTCGTCCGCGACTTCAGCGGCCGCGCCGCCGGTCACGGCGTCCGCCATCGCGGTGACGCCCAGCGATTCGCGGATGCGGTTTTCGATTTCGCGAGCGATGTCCGGATTTTCGCGCAGGAATTCACGCGCGTTGTCCTTGCCCTGACCGATCCGCTCGCCGTTGTAGCTGTACCATGCGCCGGCTTTGTCGACGATCTTCGCCTGCACGCCGAGGTCGATGACTTCGCCCTGACGCGAGATGCCCTCGCCGTACAGGATGTCGAAAATCGCTTCGCGGAACGGCGGCGACACCTTGTTCTTGACGACCTTCACGCGCGTTTCGTTGCCGATCACTTCGTCGTTCTTCTTGATCGAACCGATGCGGCGAATGTCCAGACGCACCGACGCGTAGAACTTCAGCGCGTTACCGCCCGTGGTGGTTTCCGGGTTGCCGAACATCACGCCGATCTTCATACGGATCTGGTTGATGAAGATCACGAGGCAGTTCGTGCGCTTGATCGTGCCGGTCAGCTTGCGCAGCGCCTGCGACATCAGACGCGCCTGCAGACCCGGCAGCGAGTCGCCCATTTCGCCTTCGATTTCCGCCTTCGGCACCAGCGCCGCAACCGAGTCGATCACGATCATGTCGATCGAGCCCGAGCGCACCAGCGCGTCGGCGATTTCGAGCGCCTGTTCACCGGTGTCCGGCTGCGAGACCAGCAGGTCGGCGACGTTCACGCCGAGCTTGCCCGCGTATTGAATGTCCAGCGCGTGTTCCGCGTCGATGAACGCCGCGGTGCCGCCGAGCTTCTGCATTTCGGCGATGACCTGCAGCGTCAGCGTGGTTTTACCGGACGATTCCGGACCGTAGATTTCGACCACGCGGCCGCGCGGCAAACCGCCGACGCCCAGTGCGATGTCGAGGCCGAGCGATCCGGTGGAGACCACCTGAATGTCTTCGACTGCCTCACCTGCGCCGAGCCGCATGACCGACCCTTTGCCGAACTGCTTTTCGATCTGCGCGAGCGCGGCAGCGAGAGCCTTGCTCTTTTCAGCCGTCAGTCCAGCCGAGCCTTTCTTGCTTTCTTCCATGAATCGTCCTTTGCTATGATGAACGGCGTCTGAGGCAGGTGTGCACCGGTGGTTCAGCTCAAATCGAGCCGAGTCTCCAGGACATCACACGAAACGCAGACACTGTATAAAAAAACAGTAGTTTTGGCAAGCGCGATTATGATGCGAACGCGCATTTTTTACTGTCGCGCCGCCCCAACTACCCACAATAATGTTCGGAGACCGCTGCGCGCCGAGGTAACCCCTACGGTGCCGGCAAAGCCAGGCTGGCGCATCATGCGAATTCTGATAGCCGAAGACGACAGCATACTCGCGGACGGTCTGGTTCGATCACTCCGCCAATCGGCCTATGCGGTCGATCACGTCAAAAGCGGCGTAGAAGCCGATACCGCGTTGTCAATGCAGACGTTCGACCTATTGATCCTCGATCTGGGCCTGCCGCGCATGTCCGGACTCGAGGTGCTGCGCCGCCTGCGCGCGCGCAATTCGAACCTGCCCGTGCTGATCCTGACCGCGGCCGATAGCGTCGACGAACGCGTCAAGGGCCTCGACCTGGGCGCCGACGATTACATGGCCAAGCCCTTCGCGCTGAACGAACTCGAAGCGCGCGTGCGCGCGCTGACGCGGCGCGGCGCCGGCGGCGGCCCGACGGTCGTGCGGCATGGCTCGCTGTCGTTCGATCAGGTGGGCCGCATCGCCTATGTCAACGATCAGGTGATCGATCTGTCCGCGCGCGAGCTCGGCCTGCTCGAAGTGCTGCTGCAACGGATCGGCCGGCTGGTCTCCAAAGAGCAGCTCGTCGACCATCTGTGCGAATGGGGCGAGGAAGTCAGCAACAACGCGATCGAAGTCTACGTGCACCGGCTGCGCAAGAAGATCGAGCCGAGCGGCGTGCGCATCATCACCGTGCGCGGGCTTGGCTACTGCCTCGAAAAAGCGGCGCCGCCGGCAAATGCGAGCGCGCCCGCCGCCTCCGCCGGCTCCGAGCCGCAAACGGCACCAGCGGCACCCGCGGCACAAGCTGCACAGCCGTCCGCCGCGATGCCGGCGAGCCACCACTACAAATAGAGGCCAGCGATGTCCGCACGCGCTGATCGCGCCACGGCGCACGCGGCGGACCTCGACGAGGCGCGCGACGCGCGCTACGCCAATCCGTTCGCGCCGCCCGACGAAACCGAAGCCGCCGCCGAAGCGCGTCCGCGCTCGCTGTTCGGCGAGATTCTCGACTGGATGCTCGCGCCGCTGCTGCTGCTCTGGCCGATGAGCCTCGCGGTCACGTATCTGGTCGCGAAGTCGATCGCCAACGGGCCGTTCGACCGCGCGCTCGAAACCGACGCCTACGTGCTTGCGCGCCAGATCCATCCGGTCAACGGGGTCGCGGAGCTGTCGCTGCCCGAATCGACGCGCGATTTCCTGCGCACCGACAACGTCGACAGTGTGTTCTTTCAGGTGCTCGGCACGCGCGGCGAGCTGGTGGCCGGCGAGCGCGACATGCCGCTGCCGCACGAGGAGGACCGGCCGCCACCGGGCCTCGTCGAATTCCGCGACGACGTGCTGCGCGGCAACGACATCCGCGTCGCGTATACCACCGTCGAGTTTCCGCAGACGCCGGGCGCGCAGCCGGTGCTCGTGCAGGTCGCCGAAACGCTCGACAAGCGCAGCCAGCTCGCCAACGACATCATCAAGGGCGTGATCCTGCCGCAGTTCGTGATCCTGCCGCTCGCGATCCTGCTCGTGTGGTTCGGGCTGTCGCGCGGGCTGGAGCCGCTGCATGCGCTGCAGGCGCATATCCGCGCACGCCGGCCGGACGATCTGTCGCCGCTCGAGGCGCGCCGCGCGCCGCCGGAAATCGAGCCGCTCGTCACGTCGTTCAACGATCTGCTCACGCGCCTCGAACAGAACATGGAGCTGCAGAAGCGCTTCATCGCGGACGCCGCGCATCAGATGAAAACGCCGCTCGCCGGCCTGCGCACGCAAGCTGAGCTCGCGCTGCGCCAGAACGCGTCGGCCGAGGTGCATCGCTCGCTCGAACAGATCGCGACCAGCTCCGAGCACGCCGCGCGGCTCGTCACGCAGTTGCTCGCGCTCGCGCGCGCGGAGAACCGTCGGTCGGGACAGATCTTCACGCCGGTCGAACTCGGCGAACTCGCGCGCAACGCGGTGCGCGAATGGGTGCAGGCCGCGCTCGCGA
Organism: Paraburkholderia sp. UYCP14C; assembly: GCF_004197395.1. Classification (GTDB taxonomy): domain Bacteria; phylum Pseudomonadota; class Gammaproteobacteria; order Burkholderiales; family Burkholderiaceae; genus Paraburkholderia. Next base: position 132,171 of record NZ_SELS01000022.1, read on the forward strand.
AGCAGATGGACATCGGCTACGAGGCGCCCGACGAACCGGTCGAAGTCGCCGGCAATCCGGTGATGCTGCGCGAAATGCTGTCGAACCTGATCGACAACGCGATCCGCTATACGCCGGCGGGCGGCCGCATCACCGTGCGCGTGCGGCACGACGTCCCCGCACGGCTCGTGCATCTCGAAGTGGAGGACACCGGGCTCGGCATTCCGGCCAGCGAGCGCTCGCGCGTGGTCGAACGCTTCTACCGGATTCTCGGCCGCGAGGGCGACGGCAGCGGCCTCGGTCTTGCGATCGTGCGCGAGATCACGGCGATGCACGGCGGCGAGCTCGTCATCGACGACAACGTGTACCAGGAGTCGCCGCGACTCGCCGGCACCCTGGTGCGCGTCAAGTTGCACGTGCTCGAACGGGGGCGGGACTTACCCTAACGCGACCGGATCGTCAGCAATCCCGCGACGCATTTTCGAGATATTTCCGCGCGTTTTAGAAGAACATAGCCATTCGTTGATGAAACTTAGCCACAGATTCGTCGATTTAGCGGACCGCCCCATGTTCTGCTCCTGAGTCAGAACGCCGTAAGTTTCCACTCCAATAATCGGTTGCACGGGAACGCCTGTGCTGGCGATCCGTGCGTATATCAATATTGGAGACGACATATGGCTACCGTTGGCGGGCAAATCTCGCACGTGCCGATGACGCGCGATGAGAAGCGGGTAATCTTCGCATCGTCGCTAGGCGCGATTTTCGAGTGGTACGACTTTTATCTGGCCGGGTCGCTCGCGGCCTTCATCAGCAAGAGCTTCTTCTCCGGCGTCAATCCGACCGCAGCGTTCATCTTCACGCTGCTCAGCTTCGCGGCGGGCTTCGCGGTGCGCCCGTTCGGCGCGATCGTGTTCGGCCGGCTCGGCGACATGGTCGGGCGCAAGTACACGTTCCTGATCACCATCGTCATCATGGGTCTGTCGACGTGCCTCGTCGGCTTCCTGCCGGGCTACGCGGCGATCGGTATCGCTTCGCCGGTGATCTTCATTGGCATGCGCCTGCTGCAGGGTCTCGCGCTCGGCGGCGAGTACGGCGGCGCCGCGACCTACGTGGCCGAACACTCGCCGCCGGGACGCCGCGGCTTCTACACCGCGTGGATCCAGACCACCGCGACGCTCGGGCTGTTTCTGTCGTTGCTCGTCATTGTCGGCGTGCGCACGACGATGGGCGAAGACGCGTTCGGCGTCTGGGGCTGGCGCATTCCATTCGTCGCGTCGATCCTGCTGCTCGGTGTGTCGGTGTGGATTCGTCTGCAACTGCACGAGTCGCCGGTGTTCGAGCGCATCAAGGCCGAGGGCAAGACCTCGAAGGCACCACTCTCCGAAGCGTTCGGCCAATGGAAGAACCTGAAGGTCGTGATTCTCGCGCTGGTCGGCTTGACGGCCGGCCAGGCGGTCGTATGGTACACGGGCCAGTTCTATACGCTGTTCTTCCTCACGCAGACGCTGAAGGTAGACGGCACCAGCGCCAACATCATGATCGCGATCGCGCTGCTGATCGGCACCCCGTTCTTTCTGTTCTTCGGCTCGCTGTCGGATCGCATCGGCCGCAAGCCGATCATCATGGCCGGCCTGCTGATCGCCGCGCTGACCTACTTCCCGCTGTTCAAGGCGCTCACGCACTACACGAACCCGGCGCTCGAAGCGGCAACCGCAAAGTCGCCGATCGTCGTGATCGCCGATCCGGGCGAGTGTTCGTTCCAGTTCAACCCGGTGGGCACGGCGAAGTTCACGACCTCGTGCGATATCGCCAAGAGCGCGCTGTCGCGAGCCGGCCTGAACTATGACAACGTCGCGGCGCCGGCCGGCACGATAGCGCAGATCCGTGTGGGCGATACGGTCGTCAACACGTTCGACGGCCGCGCCGCCGACGCGAAGGATCAGGCCAAGACGTTCGAGAAGACGCTCGCCGTGACGCTGAAGGCCGCCGGCTACCCGCCGAAGGCCGATCCGGCGCAGATCAACTGGCCGATGAGCATCGTGGTCCTGACGATCCTCGTGATCTATGTGACGATCGTGTACGGGCCGATCGCGGCGATGCTGGTCGAGATGTTCCCGACGCGCATCCGCTATACGTCGATGTCGCTGCCCTATCACATCGGCAATGGCTGGTTCGGCGGCTTCCTGCCGGCGACCGCGTTCGCGATCGTCGCGGCGAAGGGCAACATCTACTCGGGGCTCTGGTATCCGATCGTGATCGCGTTGGTCACCTTCGTGATCGGCATGCTGTTCGTGCGCGAGACCAAGGACTCGGATATCTACGCGAAGGATTGATTGAGCGGTCAGCCAGAGCTATCTGAAAAAATTGTGCGCCGGGGGTTGACAGCCCCCAGTCGCGCCAGCATAATCTCGCTTCTTTAGGCGAATTAGCTCAGCCGGTTAGAGCGACGGAATCATAATCCGCAGGTCCGGGGTTCGAATCCCTGATTCGCCACCAGTTGTTAAAAGGCTTTGCGGGCAGTCCCGCAAAGCCTTTTTGTTTTACCGGCGGTCTGCGGTGCAGTTTCGGTACAGTCGCGGTGCAAATCTGGAGAACAGAGCACCATGGCAACCATCACAAAAACGCCCTCCGGCACCTGGAAAGCCCTCGTTCGCCGCGTCGGCTGGCCAAGCACAGCAAAAACCTTCCGAACCAAGAGAGATGCCGAGGACTGGGCACGTCGCACCGAAGACGAAATGGTGCGCGGAGCATTTATCCAGCGGGCGCCTTCTGAAAAGACCACAGTCGCCGTAGCACTCGAGCGCTACCGCAGGGAAATCGTGCCGACGAAGAAGGCCACCACCCAGCGACGCGAGGCCGCTCGCATCCGCGAACTGACAATTCACTTCGGCAAATATTCCCTCGCCGCAGTCACCCCCGACCTCGTCGCAGCATTTCGCGACGCGCGGCTCGCCCAAGGTAAGGCGAACAACACTGTGCGCCTCGAACTCGCCTTGCTGGGTCACCTGTTCAATGTCGCGATCAAGGAATGGCACATCGGCTTGATCTACAACCCAGTCGCAAACATTCGCAAACCGAGTCCGGGCGAAGGACGCGATCGCCGGCTCGCCCCCGGAGAGCAAACGAAGTTGCTCACCGCTGTCGCGCAGCACAACAACCCCATGCTCACGTGGATCGTTCAGCTAGCAATTGAAACTGGTATGCGCCAATCGGAAATCCTTGGCTTGCGGCGTTTCCAGGTGGATGTCGATCGCCGAATCATCCGGCTGACCGACACCAAAAACGACAGCGCGCGAACCGTTCCACTGACCAAAGTTGCGGCCACCCTGCTCTCCGATGCCATGCGCCACCCAGTCCGCCCGATCTACACCGACCTCATCTTTTTTGGTGAACCTGGCCGCGATGGGAAGCGCCGACCGTACCAGTTCACCAAGGTTTGGACACGGATCAAACGGGAAGCAGGCATGCACGACCTGCGTTTTCACGACTTACGACACGAGAGTGTTAGCCGCCTCGTTGAAGCAGGACTGAGCGATCAGGAGGTTGCGTCCATCAGCGGACACAAGTCAATGCAGATGCTCAGACGCTATACCCACTTGCGTGCTGAGGATTTGGTCAAGAAGCTAGACCAAATTCAAAAGGCCCTGTAAGCAAAGCGGCTGCGGATCGGAATCGGTCTCCAGCCGGCATTTGCAATTGCGAGTATGGGTCTGTCACGTAAGACTCCACAGCCAGTGGAATCGACTCGTCACCAAAGCACAGTGTTTCGGCGGCGTCACGATACCCGGGCTCATAGTTCAGTCGTACGTGCTCCCACGCGCTTACCAGGCTGGTGAGGAGCTCCCAGATTCCCAGACGCCTCAGCGTTCCCCACGCGCGGTGCAGCGCGAGATGCAGGCATAGGTACGCGTCAGGCGCAGCTACGTAAACATAGCGACTTACAAAGCGATGCGTCCGATAAAGTGCAATCGCGCGGCGAAGCAACTGAAGGTCAATGTCACCAACCACGTTGTCCTCGAGCAAAAAGCCCTGCAGATCAAAATACAGATCATCCAGTGCCGCGCGAAGGTCGTGGCTCTCCAGATAGCGTGCGTGATAATTGACTTGCCGATCGGAGAGGCGCCAGAGCTGGTGCTCCTCCCCCCAAAGTGCGGCCCACAGTTCCGCCGGACCGTTATTGAATAGCGTACGCGCGCCCGGTCCTTCGCGGAGTTCCGCGCCCTCATTGTCGAAGTACACACGACCATCCGGGAAGACCTCATTCAAGAGGTCGACTTGTTCGCTCGTCAAAGCCGTCTTACCGGCAAAGTTCTTCCTCCATTTACCAGAGGACTCCGTATCCCACGTCCGGCCGGGATGCAGCGACGACATCCTAACGTCAAACCACCGCGCGAACTGGCCGGGGTTCTCGGCGTAGGGCGTTCGAAAAAGCAATTCGCATAACGTGGCAATCGTCCGAATTTGCCCGCTCTGTCGCTCCTCTTCGCTTTGTGGTCGTCGACCTCGACCACGAGCGTCGCCTGCCCCCCGACTGTTCACCACTTTGATCCGTCCGGTAAGAGAATTCGTATTTCTTTGACCGGGTAAATATAGCGCATGCCGACGAAGATGACGTATCGAAACGTAATCTATCAAATGGATCAGTCCTTATGCCGACCACCGCAGAAGCACTGCATGATCAACATTCGGTCCTGCTGACGCTGGAACAACTCGCTCGGATACTTGACCGGAGCCCCGAGGGACTCCGAATCAGCCTCGCAACGTCACATGCCGAATGGGCATCGCAGATAAACGCAGCTGCGGCGGCTCCGGTTTTTCTGGACACAGAGTTGGGGTAAAACGTGTGATCCAAACTGGAGTAGTTGATGTTGAAGA
>NZ_SELS01000224.1 GCF_004197395.1 Paraburkholderia sp. UYCP14C
TCCTGATCGCTGGCAAGCTCAACTTCACTTCGATCAACCCGCATACTGCATAACCCATTTGAATTTCAAAAGAGCCTAAAATTCGATCTAGCGAGGCCCAAACTGAAACCGGTTGGAACAATGCCCGCGACCGGCGGTGTCCGTCGAGGAGCCGCTCGAGCTATAGCCGGTGGTGAATTGAACTCACACCCTTTTCGTCGGTGTCGCGAGCTCGACCTCGAATCGATAGTCGCGCAGGAGATGGAGCCGTCCGCCTACCCACCGAGCTAAACTTGACCTATCGCTTGTACCGCCTGGACATGACATGTTCGATAGACAGACGCACCGAGGCTTCAGCATCACGGTGACAGCGCGCGACGACGTACGCGGCGGCTCCAATGTGACCCTGCTTGTCGAGCGCATCTTTTCCCACCGGGACGACGTGCGCACTGGCGCGCCGATCGCAAAACCGGAGCATTACCACTCGTTGCACCCCGCAACTGCGGCCGCCGGCCAAGCCATACAACGAGCCAGGCGGCTGATTGACGAGGCGCTGGGTGAACGCGATCCCCTGGAAGGCGAGTAATCAGCAGCGGCCTCCTTTGCCGTCGAGGCCTCACTTTGGGGGCTAGCGCCAGAAATGGCGTTTGCCCCGGCAGCCTCGGTTCGCGGAGGGCCTCGTCCCGGGACATACGCATGCAAGACCGATTGGCAAGCATGGCGGCGGAGATGTCGAATTCGCCATGATCAACGAGAAGTATTTACGGGCACTCGGACAGGCTGAGAAGGTTGTCCGCAGTCGTCGTGTCGCGCCCGGTCCTGAGGAATTTGTGGCCTTGCGGGGTTTGCCAGACGCGCACATCAGCAGTCTGGCCACCTCCGACAACATAGAAGCTGCAATTACCCGTCTCAATCAGGCTAATAGCTTCTTTCTCGCTGATCTTCCACCGACTCCCGTCTGCATTCTTTCCGCCGATATGCGAAATGGCCTCGTGCGGACTATTCCTATTTGTCTTGTTGATGCAGAGAACCTGAATACGCTGCGCCATAAAAGCCCCGATCTTTATGAATGAGTTTGATATTGCACGATCCATCATACTAATAAATCAAAGGTTTACCCGTGGTTTATGCGATATGTATTGGCGCACATCAAAAATTGCTGCGCATTTCGGCGAACGTGACCGCCGATTTCGGGAACGTGACCGATCCGGCGGGGTTGGGCCTTGCGCGGTGTTGATTGTTCAAACAGGAGCGAAATCAAATGACCGAGAAACGCAATACCCACGGGGGTTCGCGCCCGGGAGCGGGTAGAAAACCCAAACAAAAGCCGGCGGAAATCAAACAGCAAAGGCGGTGTACGGCTGGGGTGGTGCACGCCCCGGCGCCGGGCGCAAACCGAAACCGGTGGGAACAATGCCCGAGACGCGGTCCGGCGGCGTCCGTCGAGGAGCCGCTCGTCGAGCTAAGTGTTCAGGCAAAACGGATTTCAAATTCCGAACCATAGCCGCCGAGCAGTTTGGCTCTGTATCGATCGTTTCCTTCGTCCAGTTGACGAAACGCCGCCAGTGATACTTGGCGTGTTTCCAGACGATTTCAATCAGGTTCAGCTCAGGACTGTACGGCGGCAGATAGAAGAGCACCATACGGTGGTCGAGAAACCAGCGGTGGACCGCCCCGGGAATCGTGGAGGCTGGTTGGTTTAAGTTGATGCGGGTTCAGCGGCAGCTGTTTCAAGTTGCCGATAG
>NZ_SELS01000225.1 GCF_004197395.1 Paraburkholderia sp. UYCP14C
TCGCGCCATTCGTGACGGCGCCGGGCAATCGCAACGAATCACCCCTGCTGCGTGACGCGCTGCCCAAACTCACCGCCATGTCACCGCCATGGCGCGCGCCATTGGTGCGAACCTGCAGGGCTCAACCGTCAGTCTGGATGGCGTCTACGACTGCCGCGAAAACCGCCGTGCGATCTTCAACCGCGGCATGAGGCCCAACATTCCCGAGAACCCGCGTGGGCGCAAGGCACCGAAGCGCGGTCGCAGACGGCATTTCGACGCGGCCATCTTCGCGGAGCGCTTCAGCACCATCGAGCGCGTGTTCGCCTGGGAGGACACCTTCCGCCGCCTGCTGCTGCGCTTCGAACGCATCAGTGCCGTGCACTACGCGCTCAAGACGCTCGCCTACACGATGATCAACCTGAGGCACTACTGCCGCAGCTGATCGCGGCCCTCAGGGCGGCCTGTCGCTACTTCGCCGGCGCATTGCGCCATGGCCGCGCGCGTCGTTACCATGTCGATCACTTCGCAAATCACACTTCCGCTTCGCGTTACCTGTCTTGCCAACTCATGCATTTCATGAAACATATGCATTACTGATCAAATGCAACTTCAGTCTGCTTGAAACCCGCAATCAGTTGTTACACTTCACCGGAACCGTCCCCGCGAACCATTCCTATCGCATCCCAAATCGGCAGTGCCATCACAATGTGCAGCTTGCTGGTCAGGCAACATGTTCCAGTGGCGCAGGGTTGCCGCGATCTGTCGCGCGTACTGGTCGCGCAGCGCGGGTGTCGCCGAATGGTACGCGCCAACAGCCGCCCAAGTGTTGCCATATTTCACGATTTGGCATCGCAATTGCCAAGCCGCAATGTAGATGTTCTTGCACGGCGCCATTAGGGCATCGCGAGTAATACCATAGCGCGATAGCACATTGAGATGAATCGAATTGATCTGCATGAGGCCGAAATCAGTGGAGCCGTTGGCGTTCAGGTGCGTCGCTCCGGGCTGGTTGCGCGACTCCTGCCACGCGATCGCGCGCAGGACCAGCGGGTTAACGTGCTGATACGCTGCTGCGTCATCGAAACAGTTTGCGTGGGCCGGAGCCGAGATAATGCAGCCGCACGCGATGCTGCCGATAGCGTATGCGCGCATGCGCGACAAAGACGACGCTTGCCAGCGCATAACTTTGGCGTCGATGGCCCAGCCGCGACGGGAGTTGAAATGGATTGGCACCAAAATGAAGAGCGGCGTTCGAATGTGTTGGCGAGCGAGTGAATACGCCGGAGATCATATGTCACGACAAAGTATTGGCACCTCTCCTAAGCGAAGCGGCTCGCATTCATACGAAGCGTGGCTCTTGCGGCGAAGCCGAACCGAACCCTTCTCGTTCAACTGGTTGCCCGTTTCGAGCAGGCTCGGCGCAACGGTTCTGGTGCAAATAGGCAAGCGGGTTGAGAAGTTCCCTATATGCAGGAGACCTTATCGAGCGGACAGCACCGCATTCCATACGGCGGGGGCAGCGGCATCCTTGAGGCCGAGTTTCGCGAGATCGAACTGGCCCTCGCGAATGCGATACGTCAACTCGATGCCTGAAATCGTGGTCGCGGCGCTCCTGAACCGTTTGAATCCAAGCATCGGGTTCGTTCGGGCTCCGGTGCAAATAGGTAGCGTGGTCGAAATAATCTTTATAGATTTGGATACCTTATCGATTGAACAGGACGGCG
>NZ_SELS01000226.1 GCF_004197395.1 Paraburkholderia sp. UYCP14C
GGCGTGGTTCAAAATACGCGATTTTTGCGTTACATGGACGAGCTGATGCAGCCTGCGTGAAAGAGCAGAAATGGTGAGGAATGCGAGGTAAATCGAGGTCGGCGACGACCTTTCGATGTCAGGTTCGCTGCGGCTGGAGGCGGCCGAGTCCGAGCAGCGTCAGCCAGTGATCGTGAGGCTTGCCGCTCATCAGTTCTCTCGGACTTTTTCCAGTTCGTTCAAGGCATCGGCTACGGGCAAAGCGTCGATGATTGAAGACAAACTGCAGCAGACCAAGCCAGGTCCGCCCGCCCTTCAGATGACGCCGGTTGGTCAGGCAGACGCGCACTCGCGAGTTGAGATTTTCGACCAGCGAGCTGCTGCGTGGTGTGCTGTGCAGCGCCCCGGATACGGCGGCGTAGACGCCGTGAAACGGGCGACCGATGCGGGCCAGCAGGCGATTCCACCCTTGCCAGAACGCACTCGACGTTTCGGACTTGCGATGCAGGATGCAGACCTCCTGCACGAGATGGCACGCCACGTTGTGCGTTCGTGCAATGGCGTCGAGTTTTGTGTCGAGCAGGCCCGCGAAAGCGAGCAGGCTGTCGCGCTGGTTCTGCAGGGCACGCCGGTATGCGCCCGTGCGTGAGAGGTCCTGGGCTTCACGTTGCTGCAGTTCGGCAACCACGAAATCGAACAGCCGTTGACGCGTCGCGAGGTCCGGCCCTGCCAGTGACAGGATGTCACGTTCGAGCCACTGAACCAGGGTGCGCAGATCGGCAGCCAGCTCGTGCGCATGGGCTTCATTGCGACGAAGCGTTTCCAGCGCGGCTTCGAGGAGGCTATCCTCGCAACGTCGACGGGGATTGGCCAGACGCGCTTCGAGCTGCTGCCGCTCGGTGCGAGCGCCACTGGCGACACGATGCCAGAGCGTCGCCAGTGATTTGCCCTGCTCAATGATGTGGAACACGTCGCCGTGACACGGCGTATCGGGCCAGGCCATTTTTTGCCCGGCACGCAGACCGGTTCCCGCATCGGCGATCGTGTGCTCAGGATCGAGCCCCTGTGCCTGCAGGTCCAGCAGATGGATGGCCCAGGTGTCGCCGTCGCGATGAGCTTCGGGGGCGAGCAGATAGCAATAGGTCGAGGCAACATCGATTCCGGCGAGCACGGGTTGGGAACCCTGAAAGAGTTCGTCGTGCAGGCCGACCCGGATGGGCGAGAGATCGATACCGGCGTTGATGGCGATGGCCTGCTGTGCGGCACGCTGGAGAACGGTGTGAATCGTGCCCAGGCTGGTCGAGACGCCGAGCAGGTCGTGCATGAGTTCAAGGGTACTGCGAAACGAAACGTGGCCCACCATCGTGAGCGCCACGATGACCTGATCGAGCCATTGGTGGGTGACCGGCAGCATGAAAAGCACCTGATCTGCGTCGGCTGCCCGCGTGGTATCAAAGGCTTCATCGAGCGCTGCACTGGCCGTGCCGATCTGTCGGTAGACCGTCGGGCGGCTCACGCCGTTACGCTCAGCCAGCACACTGATTGGTTCGGTACGCGCGAGGGCCTGAAGTGCGATCGTTTTGCGTTTGTCGTCGCTCAGTCTGCCGACGCCAGATCGGGTGTTTTGAGTCATGGATGCCGCAGATGAAAAATGAGGCCGCCATTATCGCCTGGCGCTCCAGGTGCCTCCTCATGTGTAACGCAGCTTTGAACCTCGCC
>NZ_SELS01000227.1 GCF_004197395.1 Paraburkholderia sp. UYCP14C
GGCGTGGTTCAAAACACGTGATTTTTGCGTTACAGGGACGAGCTTAAGCAGCCTGCGCGAAACGCAGGAATGGCAAGGATTCCGATGCATAATAGAGGCCGGTGACAACCCGGCCGATGTCAGATGCGCTGAGGCTGGAGGCGGCCGGGTCCGAGCAGCGTAAGCCAGTGATCGTGAGGCTTGCCGCTCATCAATTCCCTCGGGCTCTTTCCAGTGCGCTCAGGACATCGGCTACGGGCAAAGCGGCGATGATTGAAGACGAACTGCAGCAGACCAAGCCAGACCCGCCCGCCCTTCAGATGACGCCGGTTAGTCAGGCATACGCGCAGTCGCGAGTTGAGATTTTCGACCAGCGAGCTGCTGCGTGGTGTGCTGCGCAGCGCCGCGGATACGGCGGCGTAGACGTCGTGAAACGGGCGACCGATGCGGCTAAGCAGGCGATTCCATCCTTGCCAGAACGCGCTCGACGTTTCGGACTTGCGATGCAGGATGCAGACCTCGCGCACGAGATCGCGCGCCACGTTGTGCGTTTGCGCAATGGCGTCGAGTTTTTCGTCGAGCAGGCCCGCGAAAGCGAGCAGCCTGTCGCGCTGGTTCTGCAGTGCACGCCGGTATGCGCCCGTGCGTGAGAGGTCCTGGGCCTCACGTTGCCGCAGTTCGGCAACCACGAAATCGAACAGCAGTTGACGCGTCGCGAGGTCCGGCCCTGCCAGTGACAGGATGTCACGTTCGAGCCACTGAACCAGGGTGCGCAGATCGGCGGCCAGCTCGTGCGCATGGGCTTCATTGCGACGAAGCGTTTCCAGCGTGGCAGCGAGGAGGCTATCGTCGCAACGTCGACGGGGATTGGCCAAACGCGCTTCGAGCTGCTCGCGTTCGGTGCGCGCACCGCCGGCGACACGATGCCAGAGCGTCGCCAGTGATTTGCCCTGCTCAATGATGTGGAAGACGTCGCCGTGACACGGCGTATCGGGCCAGGCTATTTTTTGCCCGGCACGCAGCCCGGTTCCCGCATCGGCGATCGTGTGCTCAGGATCGAGTCCCCGTGATTGCAGGTCCAGCAGATGGATGGCCCAGGTGTCGCCGTCGCGATGAGCTTCGGGGGCGAGCAGATAGCAATAGGTCGAGGCAACATCGATACCGGCGAGCACGGGTTGGGAACCCTGAAAGAGTTCGTCGTGCAGGCCGACCCGGATGGCTGAGAGGTCCACGCCGGCGTTAATGGCCATGGCCTGCTGCGCAGCCCGCTGGAGAACGGTGTGAATCGTGCCCAGGCTGGTCGATACGCCGAGCAGGTCGTGCATGAGCTCAAGGGTAGCGCGAAACGAAACGTGACCCACCATCGTGAGCGCCACGATGACCTGATCGAGCCATTGGCGGGTGACCGGCAGCATGAAAAGCACCTGATCTGCGTCGGCTGCCCGCGTGGTATCAAAGGCTTCATCGAGCGCTGCACTGGCCGTGCCGATCTGTCGGTAGACCGTCGGGCGGCTCACGCCGTTACGCTCAGCCAGCACACTGATTGGTTCGGTGCGCGCGAGGGCCTGAAGTGCGATCGCTTTGCGTTTGTCGGCGCTCAGTCTGCCCACGCCAGATCGGGTGTTTTGAGTCATGGATGCAGCAGATGAAAAAGGGGCACCATTATCGCCTGGCGCTCCAGGTGCCTCCCCATGTGTAACGCGCCTTTGAACCTCGCCC
>NZ_SELS01000228.1 GCF_004197395.1 Paraburkholderia sp. UYCP14C
CAGCTACCGACCCGCCTGGGCAACGGCCACCCCAACATCGTTCCATACCAGGTGTTCTCAACGGCAGATGCACCGATGATCCTCGCCGTTGGCAACGATGCGCAGTTTGCGCGGTTCTGCGAGGTTGCGCGGATCAACGAACTCGCTTCCGACGAACGCTTCGCGACCAACACGATGCGAATTCGTAATCGGGCAGCACTTTGCGAACTGGTCGACAAAACCTTGCGAACACGGTATCGCGCGACATGGCTGCAGCAGCTGGAGGCAGTCGGGGTCCCGTGTGGGCCTGTGAACAATCTGGAAGACGTATTCGCCGATCCACACGTTAAAGCTCGCGGTGCCGAGTTGCGGATGCCCTGTCAGTGGGCGATGGATGGGGAGCTTCGTCTTCTGGCCAATCCGCTGAGGATGTCGGCTACGCCCCCAACCTACAGGCGACCACCGCCACGGCTGAACGAGCATGCTACCGAAGTACTAACGGATTGGCTTGGAACAAATCAATCGCTACAGGAGACGCCATGTACGACCTGACCGCCGAACAGTTGACACTGCAGGCGCAAGCACGGGAGCTCGCGCAAACGGTGTTTGCGCCAACCGCCGCCAATACGGACCTCACGGAGCAATATCCATGGGACAACGTTACAGCACTGCGCGACGCGGGGTTCATGGGCATGACGTTGCCAACGAGCCTGGGTGGACGTGGTTTGTCTTACCTGGACACCGTGATCGTTATTGAGGAAATGGCCAAGGCGTGCGCCACCATGGGCCGCATCACCGTCGAGGCCAACATGGGCGCCATCGGCGCTATCGCGAAGTATGGAACTGCGGAACAGCTGAAGTTGGCCGCGGAGCTGGTCCTGGCGGGGGACAAGCCCGCGATCTGCATTTCGGAGCCCAACGCCGGCAGCGCCGCCAGCGAGATGACCACGCGTGCCGACAGGAAGGGGGACGACTACATCCTCAACGGCGAGAAGTACTGGATCACGGGCGGCGGCGTTTCAAGACTGCATCTCATCTTCGCGCGCGTGTTCGACGACGGCGTGGAGCAAGGCGTCGGTGCATTCATCTGCGTGCGGGATGGCGACGTACCGGCCGGGCTTGTGGTCGGCCGGCGGCTTTACGCGATGGGTGTGCGCGGCATCCCTGAAACCCATCTCGAGTTCCGCGACCTCAGAGTGCACAGGTCGATGCTCGTGATGCCGCCCGGCGGCCTGAAGCGAGGTTTCGCGGCGCTGATGACCGCCTACAACGCGCAGCGCGTCGGTGCGGGCACAGTGGCGCTGGGCATCGCGCAGGGCGCCTTCGAGGAAGGTATGGCGTATCTCAAATCACGACACCAGTTTGGCCGACCGATTGCCGAGTTTCAGGGGCTGCAGTGGATGTTGGCCGACATGTCGACGCAACTGGATGCGGCCCGATTGCTGTTGCGTTCTGCGGCTTGCAGCGGCGCGGAGTTTCCGGATATCGACAAGGCGGCACGGGCGAAGATTTTTGCGGCTGAGACTGCCAACAAGGTCACCAACGATGCCTTGCAGTTTTATGGATCATCCGGCTACGGACGCCACAATGCGATGGAGCGGCACGTACGTGATGCCCGCATGTTCACTATTGCAGGCGGTACGGCGCAGATTCTGCGCACGCAGGTCGCGGCCACACTTCTCGGCATGAAGCTGCCGCAGACACGCGACGGCTA
>NZ_SELS01000229.1 GCF_004197395.1 Paraburkholderia sp. UYCP14C
GAGAATGGCAGTGTGGAATCCTCGCATCGCTATCTGAAGGATCAGATCGATCAGGCCTTGGAGCTGCGAGGTCACCGCGACTTCGCGGACCGGGCCGCGTACGACGAGTTCGTGCGCGGGGTGGTGATGCGCCGCAACCGGCGTAATGCTGCAGCGTTCCAGATCGAGCGCGAGCACCTGCTGGATCTGCCTGAGCACCGTACCACCGACTTTGACGAAGAAGAGGCGCGCGTGACACGCTGCGGCACGTTCACCGTGCGTTGCGTCCTGTACAGCGCCCCGTCGCGGCTGATCGGGCATCGCCTGAAGGTACGCCTCTACAGTGACCGGCTCGACTGCTATCTGTCCGGCGCGCTCGTGCACAGCACGGCGAGAGCCACACATACGAGCAAACGGCGCGGTCGCGGCATCGACTACCGGCACTTCATCGATTCGCTCAAACGCAAGCCGCAGGCCTTCAGGGGCCTCGCGTTCCGTGACGATCTGTTTCCGCGTGAAGCCTACCGTCGGACCTGGGAGCGACTGGAGCAGGCGCTGACGCCGCGCAGCGCATGCAAGACCATGGTGGGTCTGCTTGAGCTGGCAGGAAACCACGGCGTCGAGGCGCAACTGGCCGAGAGGCTGGATGCATTGCTCGAACTCGGTGAACTGCCCGATCTGAAGGCGCTGTTCGATGAGTTCGCACCGCGCCAGGCCGAGTGTCCGGTGGTTGTCGTCGAGATGCCGTGCGCCGCGCTTTACGACACGTTGCTCGATGAGGAGGTGCTCGCGTGAACGCCCCCTACGATGCTGGCCGTATCGCGCTGATGCTCAACGAATTGCGGCTGCCTACGATCGGCCGGTTGTGGCAGGACTTCGCTGAACGCTCGGACAAGGAAAGCTGGCAGGCGTCTCGGCTACTCGGTGCATTGCTCGAACATGAACTGGCCGAGCGGGCCAAACGAAGAATCGAGCGTCATCGTACCGAGTCACATCTGGATCCGACCAAGACGCTCGCCACCTTCGACTTCGGCGTCGTGCCTATGATCTCAAAGGCGCATGTGATGGCGCTGGCCGCGGGCGATTCGTGGCTTGAGAAAGGCGCCACGATCCTCCTGTTCGGTCCACCCGGCGGCGGCAAAAGTCATTTGGGGTCCGCCATCGGCCATGCGCTAATCGAAGCCGGCTATCGCGTATTGTTCACGCGCACCGGCGAAATCGTGCAGAAGCTCCAGGTCGCGCGCCAGAGTCTGCAGCTGCCTTCGGCGCTCGCGAAGCTCGACCGGTTCGACCTGATCATCCTTGATGATCTCTCGTATGTGAGGAAAGACCAGGCCGAAACCAGCGTGCTGTTCGAGTTGATCGCCGAGAGGTATGAGCGGAAAAGTCTTCTAATAACGGCCAACCAACCCTTCTCTGGCTGGAACGACGTCTTCCCGGACCCCGGCATGACAGTGGCGGCCATCGACCGGCTCGTGCACCACTCGACGATCTTCGAACTGAATGTTGAAAGCTATCGGCGCCGCACAGCCAGCGACAAACAGAAAGAGCGGCGCCGTCAATTACCTGCTGACAATCCGAACGGAGCGACAACCATGTCCAACTGACAGCAACAAACATCTCGACCGACCGGCCAAGATGTTTGTCGGTAAACCGGACTTCCTGCTTGACGCTGTCCA
>NZ_SELS01000230.1 GCF_004197395.1 Paraburkholderia sp. UYCP14C
TGGCCGAGGCTGTGTAAAAACGCACTGATCGCCTAGACTGAATCAACCCGTTGTTGCGAGAGGCGAAGATGGGGCGATTTGTCGAAGGCGCGGATCGTAATCAGGCAACGCTGCTGCCGGAATGTCTCGAGGACTTCATCGCAGAGGATAACCCGGTCAGGATTGTCGACGCGTTCGTTGATGAGCTGGAACTGGCCACCATGGGATTCGAAGGGGCCACACCTGCGATTACAGGCCGACCGTCTTACCATCCGGCCGTTCTGCTCAAAATCTACATTTACGGCTACCTCAATCGCGTACAGTCGAGCCGACGCCTGGAGCGGGAGTGTCAACGCAATGTCGAACTGATGTGGCTGACTGGTCGCCTGGCGCCCGACTTCAAGACGATTGCCGAGTTCAGGCGCAGCAATGGTCCCGGCATCCGCAACGTATGTCGGCGCTTCGTGGTGATATGCCGTGACCTGAAACTCTTCACGCAGGCAGTCGTGGCCATCGACGGCAGCAAGTTCAAGGCGGTCAACAGCCGCGATAACAACTTCACACCTAACAAGATCGCAAAGCGTCAGGAACAAATCGAGCAAAGCATTCAGCGCTATCTGGACGCACTGGAGACTGCCGACCGAACCCAACCGGCCGAGGTAGAAGCAAAAACCGAACGGCTACGGGAAAAGATCGAAACGCTGCGCGAACAGATGCGCGATCTGGATCATGCTGCGGAACTGTTAAATGATTTACCGGGAAAACAGGTCTCGCTAACTGATCCCGACTCACGCTCGATGATGTCGCAAGCCAAGGGCACAGGCGTGGTCGGCTACAACGTTCAGGTGGCTGTCGACACGAAGCATCACCTCATCGTGGCCCATGAGGTGACGAACATCGGCAACGACCGGACGCAGTTGAGCCCGATGGCCAAGGCCGCCCGCGATGCCATGGGCAAGAAGACAATCAAGGCTCTGGCCGATCGTGGGTACTTCAGTGCCCCGGAGATCAAGGCTTGCGATGACGCCGGTATCGCGGCGCTGGTGCCAAAAATGCAAACCTCCAGTGCAAAGGCTGACGGGCGATTCGACCGGGCCGACTTCATCTACATCGCAAGAGACGACCAGTACCTGTGTCCGGCGGGCCAGCGGGCGATTTACCGATTCAGCTCGGTCGAGCGCGGAAATCCGATGACCTTGCATACCTACTGGAGCAGCGCTTGCCCGAAGTGCCCGATGAAAGGCCAGTGCACACCGGCTGATTATCGGCGTATCCGCCGATGGGAACACGAAGCGGTGCTCGAGAGAATGCAGTCAAGATTAGATCGCCAGCTCGACGCCATGACGATACGACGCCGAACGGTCGAACATGTGTTCGGCACACTCAAGCACTGGATGGGTTCGACCCACTTCCAGACGCGCCGTCTGGGCCATGTTGCAGCCGAAATGAGTTTGCATGTGCTGGCATACAACCTCAAGCGAGTCATCAGGATTCTCGGGTTCGCAAAGACGATGCGCGCAATGAAGCTGGCAGGCGCGTGAGCTTGCGCGCCGACGTTGTTCACCAGCGCGCTGGATCTCTTCATCCGCTTGAGTCTCTGTCCAACGCAATCGTGCTCCCCACTGGCCTTCACCAACCGGCTGTTCTGTATGTTTTTACACGGCCTCGGCCG
>NZ_SELS01000231.1 GCF_004197395.1 Paraburkholderia sp. UYCP14C
TCGCGCCATTCGTGACGGCGCCGGGCAATCGCAACGAATCACCCCTGCTGCGTGACGCGCTGCCCAAACTCACCGCCATGTCACCGCCATGGCGCGCGCCATTGGTGCGAACCTGCAGGGCTCAACCGTCAGTCTGGATGGCGTCTACGACTGCCGCGAAAACCGCCGTGCGATCTTCAACCGCGGCATGAGGCCCAACATTCCCGAGAACCCGCGTGGGCGCAAGGCACCGAAGCGCGGTCGCAGACGGCATTTCGACGCGGCCATCTTCGCGGAGCGTTTCAGCACCATCGAGCGCGTGTTCGCCTGGGAGGACACCTTCCGCCGCCTGCTGCTGCGCTTCGAACGCATCAGTGCCGTGCACTACGCGCTCAAGACGCTCGCCTACACGATGATCAACCTGAGGCACTACTGCCGCAGCTGATCGCGGCCCTCAGGGCGGCCTGTCGCTACTTCGCCGGCGCATTGCGCCATGGCCGCGCGCGTCGTTACCATGTCGATCACTTCGCAAATCACACTTCCACTTCGCGTTGCCTGTCTTGCCAACTCATGCATTTCATGAAACATATGCATTACTGATCAAATGCAACTTCAGTCTGCTTGAAACCCGCAATCAGTTGCCTGCACATCGGCGACGGTGACCAGAAACAGGTACAGCGCCGCCGCACAGGCGTCACAGCGCTCGATGTACCGCTCGCGCACCAGCCGGTGATCGACCCAGCTGAAGTGCGCCGGAATCTGCCGGATCCGCTCAGGGCAGATGACGCGCTTGATCGGCATGGTCATCCCTCCCGTTCAAGATGTCCTGTCCCAGTTGTAGCAACCGCCGGGTGCTGCGGAGAATGTCTTCTTGTAACGCGCTGTCGGTCAAATGCGCGATCAGCCCAATCAGGACGGCTGGTTGCGCCGACAAGAAATCTTGTAACGCATCCCCCACCAGAGCCTCCGATTCTTCTTGTATTTCAATGACTTGCGCGGGGCAGTCATCTTGTAACGCAGCGGCCGTCGCGGTGCCGGCACGACGCCCGTATCCCGGGTGTTCGGCACGCCAGCGCTGCACGCGCGCAACCTGCTCGGCGCCGCGGAAATAGTCGCGGTTCTCGGGTTTGGCCAGCCACTGGCGTTGACTGGCGGCCTTGCTCGCCTGACGGCACGCGGCTTCGGAGCAATATCGCTGGTGCCGCACATTGCGCGCATCGGGCACGAACCATGTCCCGCAATTCAGGCACTTACGCCTTTTTTGTTGGTGCTTCATGGACCGGCCCTCCCTGCGGGCCGATCATGCGCCGCGCGCCCCACTCGGCGCGCGCGAAGCACGCGTCAGGCGAGGCGTACCGCAAGAAGACGGGAAGAGAAAACGGGACGGAAGAAAAACTCAGACCGGAAGAAAAGCCAGGCCTTTAGAGAGATGACCCCGAAGAAAAACCAGGAAGAAAAGACACTTTCACACCGTTAGTTTTTAACGACTTTCAGGTCGCCAATGACAGTAATGGGCATCCCTACCGCAATCCCGTAGCATCTTTGCAATACCCCCATCCGGACAAAGCCAACTTTAACCGCTCCCCCCTCGCCAGCTCCGAAAGCCATTCCCGGTGGGGCTCGCAGACAAATTCGGCCCCTTCGGAA
>NZ_SELS01000232.1 GCF_004197395.1 Paraburkholderia sp. UYCP14C
CCTCGCCAGCTCCGAAAGCCATTCCCGGTGGGGCTCGCAGACAAATTCGGCCCCTTCGGAAAACCCGCAATCAGTTGACAGTAAGCCTATCTAGGCAGACGTGTACTTCTCCCTCACACGCCCCTAAGGATGCCTTATTTTTGCGTGCTGAAAATCTGCTTCGCGAACTTGACAGAGCCCACAACTTCACATATGGCCCTCAGCGATCTCAAATAATGGAGTACATCGGCAACACGGATGCGAGTCGGTTCTGCTTTAGTGAAAGTGTGCAATGCGTCAAATAAATTTGATAGAGGAAACTGTAATAAACGATGGCATTATGCTGTCTAGTGCTTCATTAGCTTTTGCCCTTCCCGTTGCTTGCGCGCTCTATAGCGCTTGACGCGCACAAGGGGTGGACTTACTCATAAGTCAGGAATATTGCGGACACGTGGTCTATGCTTGAGCGATAGCTATTCAGAGGATCGCCCATGAAACGAGATGGCCGAAGCCTGGCTCACAATACTCTTGAAGAGATGCGGATCCTCGCAGTTCAGCGTATGGCCGAAGGCGAGCATCCAAATGATGTTGCCGCGTCGTTTGGAATGCATCGCTCGTGGGCGTACAAGATTAGGGCGCAGGCGCGAGGCCGTGGGCATGGTGTGCGGGCGCTCCGCTCGACCAAAGGCACAGGTCGCCCACGTACGCTCACTGCGACGCAGGAGCAGCTGGTACTGCGCTGGGTTAATGGCAAGAATCCAATGCAGTATGGGTTTGATTTTGGCTTGTGGACGCGCAACCTGGTTCGTGAGCTGGTGCGGCAGAAATTCAGCGTCACGCTGAGTCTGGCGTCGATCGGCGTGATGCTCGCCCGCCTGAACCTGACGCCGCAAAAGCCGTTGCAGCGTGCTTACCAGCGTGATCCGGGAGCTATCGAGCGTTGGCAGTGTGACACCTATCCGAGCATTGCAAGGCAGGCTCGTGAGCAGAAGGCGGACATTTTCTTCTGGGACGAATCGGGCTTCCGTGCTGACTCGGTACATGGAAGGACGTGGGCGCCGCGCGGTGAGACTCCCGTGGTCGAGCGGCCCGGTGAACGACAAAGCATGAGCGCCGCGTCCGCTGTGAATTCGAAGAGGGTTTTTTGGTTTGCAACCTATGAAGGGGCACTTAGCGGTGAGTTGTTCGTGGAACTGCTCAAGAAGTTGATGTTCAATCGGAAAAGAGCGGTTCATTTGGTCGTCGACGGATTGCCAGCGCATAAGAAGGCGGTCGTTAAGGAGTATGTTTCCAGTACACAGGGCAAGTTGACTTTGCATTTCCTGCCCGGTTATGCACCGGACCTCAATCCAGATGAGTTGGTCTAGAGTCACGTCAAGAGGACCGGCGTCGCGCGACGCCCACTTCAAAAAGGCGAAAAGCTGGCCCGAAAATTCACGAGCAGCTTTCACAAATTAGTCGCGATCCGCACCTTGCACGCTCCTTTTTTAGGCATCAATCTGTCCGCTATATTTCTGACGTATGAGTAATCAGCATTGCCTTAAGTGCGACGAGTAAACGAATTTCAAAATATGGGGTCTGACAGGCAATGTGATTCTGATGACCTGTCTGCCGATGAAATGTGCCGTTGAACTGA
>NZ_SELS01000023.1 GCF_004197395.1 Paraburkholderia sp. UYCP14C
CCGACGCATAATCCGCTCGTCCTGCCTGGGGGAATTTAGCCGCCCGCAAGTGGAGGAGTTTGAACTGCCCATCGGGGATCGTCAGCATTGATTTCAGCACACGGCCGCCCGACGACGAAACTTGAACGTCGGACGGGTTCGTCATCTGTCCACCGCCCACTCAACGATGGACCACATTGCCTTGGTGTTCTGGCTACGTTCAGCCGAGCTTCATTGCCAGTTCGCCAGCGTCAATCGATACGTACCGTTGAAGCATGTTGGCGGTTGTGTGACCGGATATGGCGCGAAGTTCCAGAATCGAAAGGCCCTGCTTTGCCAGTCTTGTCAGCGCGTCGTGTCTGAGATCGTGGAATGTGAAGTTGGCGATACCGGCCCGCACCACCGCCCGTTCGTATGCTTGCTTAACCGTTTCCATCGATACAGGGAAGACACGTCCGTCGAGACTGCGCGGTAATGCTTCAAGCATGGTGACGCATGCTGTGGATAGAGGAATCCTTCGCGGCTGCCCGGCCTTTGTCGCCTGTAGGGTCGCCGTGCGGCGTGCCAAATCAACGTCGTCCCATGTCACTGAAAGGATTTCGCCGCGTCGTGCAGCGGTTTCAAGCGCGAATATCACGACGGGCCTGATCCACGGGTTATGGCACTGACCGCAAGCCGAGATAAGGGCAGCCCTTTCTGCTGGCGTCAACACGCGGTCGCGGGCTTTGCCGGATCGTGGCTTCCTGATAAGGCTAACGGGGTTGCTTTGAAGCCGGAAACCCCATTCCCGCATTGCGATGCTGAAAATGTGCCCAAGCAGTTGAAGCTCTCGCAGTGCCGTGCCGGAAGAAACTTCGTGCAGGCGGGCGTCACGCCATGACGCGACCATCTGCGGCGTTATTGCCGAAAGGGCGTGCTTTGCGAGACCGAGTTTCTTGAAGCTTTCAATTCTGTAGGATTCGGCGCGACTTCCGCGTTTTCCGCTACTCACTTCGGTAGCGTACCGGTCGAGGAGTTGCGTCAACGTCGTTTCACGTTCCTTGAAATCATCAACATATAGTCCCGTGTCGATAAGTCGTTCCTGCTCTCGGGACCACCGTTCCGCGTCTTTTTTAAGGTCAAAGGTCTTCGTGAGGACCGGGTGGCCTTTCCGCTTCACGATTGCCTGCCAGCGGTCATTACGTTGTCGAATCGTTGCCATCACTACTCCAAGGGTGACAGCAGGGTGACAAACCGGTCTTGCTACGAACGGTGCATGGGGTAACTTACTGATTTTTTTGATGAAGGGCGGTAGCTCAGCTGGGAGAGCGTCGCGTTCGCAATGCGAAGGTCGGGAGTTCGATCCTCCTCCTCGCGACGAACTTCCTTTAAAACCGGCCACCTAGGCCGGTTTAATCATTTGGAAGTTACCTTCGTTGCCGTCTGATTTGAAGGCCTTGGTGATATCAGGGTGGCAGACAGTTGCCTGTCTGATTCCGAGGAGATGACGTGGGTTCGTTGCACGGTCAATTCTTCGACGCACTTCCGTATCTGGAATCCGCCAAAAATTACAACAACCAGCGGAGAAGGACAATGAATCGCAACGCGAGGATCACATCCAGCGGCGTTGGGAAGAGATGCAAGGGGGCGCCAGCACTGCTGATGCGAAGTCGGAAACTTAGGCAGCGACGCAACAAGTTACTACGTGACATCCCCTTCAAAGTAATCGGAGTCGATCTTCTTTAGCTCGTACCGGCTGACGGGCGATACTCCAACGTTGTGATCAACCATCAACCTCGCCAGTTGCTCGCCGCGTACAAGGATAATCTTCGATGAGATTATGCTTGCAAACTCTTCGGCCTCCCTCGAGAAATCCGAGGTCGTTATGAAAACCCCCTTGTTTGCCCGTTGTCCTTGAAGAGCACCCGCGAATTTTTGAATTTCAGGTCGTCCGACTGTTCCTTCCCAGCGCTTGGCTTGAACAAAGATCAGGTCCAAGCCGAGCTTGTCTTCCTTGATGATGCCGTCGATTCCACCGTCTCCAGTTCGCCCTATCGCACGACCGGCATCTTCACGGGAACCACCGTACCCCATTGCCACCAGAAGATCGATCACCAGTCGTTCAAAGAACACCGGGGTCGACAATTTGACTTGGTCTAGCAGTTCCTTTTCAAGGTTATTTCTCAGCCGCTGGTATGCCTGAGCGAGCAGTTCCTCAGGTGTTGAGTCATTGGATTCAGGTTCGATGGATGGCATACAGGGCGGCGCTGCTGGACTTGTGCCCGCTGAAATCTGCTCGCTTTTTCGCAGCATGAACGCCACAAATTCAGGGTATTGCTTAAGCGTGGCGTTGTCCAATTGTGAGGGATTCTCGGCCAGCAGCTTTTTTCCGCGTTCCGTGATTTTGAAGTACCCACGTTTTTGAGATTCAATTGTGCCAGCCTGTTTCAGATAAGTCCTGGCCCAGCCAACCCGATTATCAAAGAGGGAAGCTGTCCCACTGGGTAGCAAGGCATTGCGCTCTTCATCGGTAACCTGGAATGCTGTCGCGAGTTCTTCAACTACGTCACGAAAGCGATGTTCTTTACCGTCCGCAGCAATACGTAGTACAGGAAGCATCAGTGTTTGATAGTCGGGAATTGGCACGATGGTGACTCTGGCATTTGGCTATGCTTCTCATCCTACCGGAAGGATTGAGCCGTAGCCGTAACCGTAACCGTAGCCGTAGCCGAGGCAGCGGCGGCGCCCGACCCCGTAAACGCCAGCCATCCCTCGCACTCCACCCCGACCACCTTAACGAGCGCCGCCACCTCAAACACTCGCTGCCCCTGATTCTCTACCGCACGCGTTGCTGCCACCTGCTTAACCAGCACCGCATTCTTCTGCGCAATTTTGTCCATCTGAGTGATCGCGAGATTGACCTGTTCGATGCCACGACTCTGCTCACTCGATATCGCCGCGATCTCCGCCATGATGTCGGTCTCGCGTGCGATGGCGTGCATGACTACGCTCATCGTCCTCCCCGCTTCGCCGACGAGCGCCGTCGAGGATTCCGTCGAGCGACGTCTCGATCAGCTTCTCGATCTCCTTGGCCGCGCTCCAGCAGCTTTGCGCGAGGCCGCGCAGCTTGCTTGCGCGACTACCGCGAAACCGCGTCCCTGCTCGTCGGCGCGCCGCTTCCACGGCCGCGTTCAGCGCGACGATGTTGGGCTGGAGCGCAATGACTTCGACGATGCCCGTGATATTCGCAATGTTCGTCGAGCTATCGCTGATGTCCGGTATCGCGCCGACTATCCGGCCGACCGCCGCGCTGCGTTTCCGCGCAACCGACGAGACAATGCTCGCAGAAAATCGCAGCTTGCACGGCTTTGCGCGTATTTAAATGCGTGACGAATTGCTTTGCCTTCCGACTTAACTCCAGCTCGATCTCAGTGGCCAGCGAAATCCCTGTGCGGGCACAGCGGTGTTCTACCGACGGACAATATTTTATTCACCCGCCCGGAGCGGGCACGGTTGAGGTAGGCTTACCGAACCCCATCATGTCCTCCGTTTTGCGCCCGATGGATGCCCTTGCGGCGCGCCTCCTCGGTAGTTCGCTTTCTGCATATGCGACCAACTCCAGACCCCACCACCCGTGACCTCCGCGCTGCCCTAAGCGACCTAAACGGCGCCCGCGACTGGATGGCGTCCATCTGCGGCCCCCACGGCCTACAAGTCAGCCACCCGGAGCGCCTGCGCTTCCACCAATCCGGCACCATCCTCCGCGCGATGGCAACAACGATCGGCTACGTCGAATACGGCACCGACGTAACTGTAGCGGTGAACGAAAACAGCCCCCTGAACTGCTACAGCGTGAGCCTCCCGATAATCGGCGAGCAAGAACTCGCCGCACACGGCAAGAGATGGCTATCGGATCAAGACTGCGGCCTGATCGTCAGTCCCCAGGAATCGCAAGATCTCACAATCACCGGCAACTGCCGCAAGCTGCACGTAGCGATCCCCCGCTCCGCGCTTCAGCAAGTGCTACAGACGATGCTGCACCGCCCAGTCGAAGCCCCTCTCGTATTCCAACCCGACATGAATGCGGCCGCCGGCGACCAGGCCTCATGGTGGCGCATGGTCAAATTCCTGGCCGGCGAAATGGAGCGCTCCGGACCATCGCTGGGCCAGCTCTACATGTCGACCGAATTCGAACTAACGTTGCTCAAGGGCCTACTGCTGTCGCAGCCGCATAACTACTCAGAACAGCTAGCCAACGCGTCCGCCCCGACACCCCCGCATTACCTGACCCGCGCCCGACAGTTCATTCACGACAACGCTCGCGAGCCGATCACGCTCGAAGACATCGAGCGCGCGTCCGGCGTGTCACGCTTCAAACTGTTCGAAGGTTTCCGCCAATATTTCGGCTGCGCGCCGATCGGATATCTAAAGCGCTACCGGCTCGAATCCGCACGTCGCGATATTCTCGAAGACCGCTCGGTGCGCAATATCTCGTCGGTGGCGCTGGGCTGGGGGATGTCGCATCTTGGCCGCTTCTCGACCGAATACAAGGCACTGTTCGGCGAATCACCTTCCGAGACGCTGAAGCGCGCTGCGCGGCGTTAAATCCTCGAAAGAAGCACCCGCGAATAAAAAAATCCCGTCCTATCGCTCACGCGACGAAACGGGACCAACAGAGACCTGCCTGCGAAGCACGCTTTATCGCGCGTTGCTCTCGCCGAACTTCTCGTAAAACAGCCGGTAATCCTGAATACCCTGCTCGGTGAGCCAGGTCTTGATCGCCTCGACCATCGGCGGTGGTCCGCACACGTACATGTCGAAGCCGTTCGATTCGAGGAACGAGCGGTCGAAATGCTCGGGAATCAGCCCGGTCTTTCCCGACCATTCCGGCGCCGGATTCATCACGACCGTCTCGACCGCGAATCCTTCGATACTGGCTTTGTAGCCGTTGATGCGCTCGGTCTCGCACAGATCGGCCGCATTCGTGACGCCGTAGTACAGATGCACCGGATGCGCGACATTGCGTTTCGCCGAGATGTCGTCGAGCATCCCGAGGAAGGCGGAAAGCCCCGTGCCACCCGCGACCAGCACGAGCGGGCGCTCGACCTGACGCAGATAGAACGCGCCGAGCGGCGCTTCGAACTCGATCGTATCGCCGACCTTGCAGCGCTCGCGCAGATAGTTGCTCATTGCGCCGTTGGGCAGCAGACGGATCAGGAATTGCAGCTCGTTGCGCGCGTTCGGGTGATTCGCGAACGAGTAGGAGCGCCAGTCTTCGGTGCCCGGCACTTTCACGCGCGCATACTGGCCCGGCAGAAAATCAAGCTGACGGGCATGTGCGCTCGCATCGACGCGCAGAATCGCGGTCGTCTTCGACACCAGCTCCACACCGACCACCTGCGCAGACACGCTGCTCGTGCCGGCACCTTCGAACAGCGTCGAGTCGAAGTCGAAGTAGAACGACGCATCCGACTTCACACGCGTCTGGCACGACAGGACCTTGCGCTGCGCGAGGTCTTCTTCACTGAGCGTTTCTTCATCGACGTAATCGAGCTCGTAGTCGCCCGATTCGCAGCGCCCCTGGCAGGTGCCGCACACGCCTTCGCGGCAGTCGAGCGGAATGTTCACGCCGTTCTTCAGCGCCGCGTCGAGCAGCAGCTCGTTCGGGCTCACATCGAAGAACGCGGTCTTGCCATCGGCAAAGTTCAACGCGACTTTATGTTTCATCGTCGTGCTCCCGGCTTACAGATGGTAGAAATCCAGCACCGCGTTGATGTGGTCGTTCAGCAGCAGCACATGCTTGCGCGTGATCTTCCAGCTATCGCCCGACGCTTGCAGGTCGTACACCGCGCGGCCGTAGAAGTAGTCGGTCGTGCCGTGACGCGTGTACATTGTCGACCAGTTCACGTTCGCTTCGACGCTCGCATCTTCGCGCTCGGTCAGACGCACGTTGCTGATCTGATGCATCGTGCGCGGCATCGGCGTCGACGCGGCGGACTTGCCGGTCCGCAGGCGGAACACACGGTCTTCGAGTCCGGAGCGGTCCGAGTAGTAAATCAGCGACATGCCTTGCTTCGGGTCGGTCGTGTACACATGCTCGGAGTCCCACTGGGGCACGTGAAAAACGCTTTGCGGATCGAACAGGTCGAGGTATTCGTCCCATTGCTGCTTGTCGCACAGATCAGCCTTCAGATACAGGAACTGCTCGACGGAGTATTGGAGTTGGCTCATGCCTGCTCTCCCTGCGATTCGATGGATTTGTCGAGACCCTTGAGGATCGTGTCGCGCCACGTGCCGTGCTGGTTCACGTAGAGCCCTTCGTGGGTCAGCTCGGTGCCGGTCAGGTTCGGCGCGATGCCGAGCAGCGTGGTGTTCGCGGTCGTGCCGCTTTCCCACTTGTGATGACCGCGCGAAATGTCGCTCCAGCGTTCGAGCCGCGCCTGGAAGCCGCGCTGCTGCTCGCGGAATTCACAGAGGTCGTCGGGGGTGCCCATGCCGGACACGTTGAAGAAGTCTTCGAACTGGCGGATGCGGTTTTCTCGATCCTCCGGCGACTCGCCCTTCACGCCAATGCACTGGCTGATAACCTCGGTCTTGTTCCATGCGACCGGCCGCACGATGCGCAGCTGCGAGCTGATCTGATCCATGAAGAACAGGCTCGGGTAGACGTTCAGGTTGCGCAGCCGGTGCATCATCCATTCGGCTTTGCCCTGGCCGTAGGCTTCGACGAGACGCGGCATCACGCTCGCGTAGCCGGGACGCACTTCGGGGTTCGGCATGTCGCTGAACAGCACGCTGTGGCCATTCTTGAACGCGAACCAGCCGTCGTCGGTTTCGTTGTCGCCGGCGCCGAGCTTGCTGTAGTCGAGCGTGCCGCCCGGCGTCTCGCCTTTCTTCGCGTTCGACTCGTGGCGGTATTGCACGGTCGCTACGTAGTTGTAGTGCACGGTGCTCACGTGATAGCCGTCGAGTCCGTTTTCGTTCTGCAGCTTCCAGTTGCCGTCGAACGTGTAGGTCGACTTGCCGGGCAGCACTTCGAGCTCACCGGTCGGCGATTGCGCGACCATCATGTCGAAGAAGATCCGCGAGTCGCCGAGATAGTCTTCGAGCGTGTCGGTGCCGTCGACGTCGAGGCTCACGAACACGAAGCCTTTGTAGCTCGCGATGCGCGCTTTCTTCAGGCCGCGCACCGACTTGTCGAAGTCGTCGCAGTATTCGCCGGGCGCCTTCACCTTCACGAGGCGGCCGTCGTTCTTGTAGCACCACGCATGGAACGGGCACGTGAAGGTCGACTGGTTGCCCTTGGTCATCCGCGTGAGCGTCGCGCCGCGGTGCTGGCACGCGTTGATCATCGCGTTCAGGTTGCCGGCGCTGTCGCGCGAGATGATCAGCGGCTGGCGCCCGGCGCGCATCGTCACGAAATCGTTCTTGTTGGCGATTTCGCTTTCGTGGCACGCATAGATCCAGGCCTTTTCGAAGATGTGCTCCATCTCGAGCGAGAACAGCTCGGGCTCGGTGAACATTTCCCGGGCAATCCGGTACACGCCTTCCGCCGGGCGGAAGTCCAGACAGCCGCTAACGAATTCGCGCCATTCCGAGGCGCTGCGTTTCTCGCTCATGATGTGTCTCTCTCCTTGTGTCCAATCGGTTGAACGTGACAGGCTCGATTGAATACCCAAATGACGAGGCCAACTATCCAGCCAATATGCATTTGCTATCCGATTAATTGGGGACGGCTGGATAATCTGGCGATCGGGCGCAAACGCCCGCCGGACGGGGATTCTGGCGCGCCGTTTTTGCCCGGAAGGGCAAAAATCTGTCCTTGCAAACGTTTGCAGGTGCGCCAGGTCTGCTACGCTAACGTCTCTCGTAGGTCGCGTCTTTGACGGTTATTGCCGGGACGCGGCCGCTTCTTCACGCGCGACTTGCAGCGCATGTCAGAACGAAAAAACGCATGATGACGCGCCGACCGAACAACGTGATTGCGATCAGCGTCTTGCTGGCGGGGGCGATCCTCGCGATCGCCGTGTCGCTGCTCGCACAGATGCGCGAAGACGCGTTGCGGCGCGCGCAGGACTCCGTCGGCAACATATCCCTGCTGGTCGAGCGCGACGTGTCGCGCAATCTCGAGATCTACGACCTCTCGCTGCGCACGGTGATCGACGGACTGAAGCAGCCGGGCGTGCTCGATCTGCCGCCGGAGATCCGCCAGATGGTGCTGTTCGACGGCTCGATCAGCGCCAAAGACATGGGCTCGGTATTCGTGCTCGACGAGAACGGCAACGTGCGTTTCGATTCAAGCTCGTGGCCGCCGCGCGCCAGTAACCATGCCGACCGCGATTACTTCAAGGCGCAGCGCGCTGCGCCCGACGTCGGCCTCTACATCAGCCATCCGTTCAGCCCGAGCGGCTCCGACGAGGACCTGCGCATCGCGCTGAGCCGGCGCATTTCGAAGCCGGACGGCAGCTTCGGCGGGGTGGTGGTCGGCACGCTGCGCCTCACCTATTTCCATCGGCTGTTCGACGGCATGAAGCTCGGGCCGAGCGGCTCGATGGCGTTGATGCTCAGCGACGGCACGATGTTGATGCGCCGTCCTTACGATTCGAAAACGATCGGCATCAATCTGACCGGCACGGCCAACTACTCGCGCTTCGTCAAACAGCCGAGCGGCGACTTCTTCGGCACCGCGGCGATCGATCGCGTCGAGCGCTGGTACGCGTTCCGCCATATCGACGTCTATCCGCTGATCCTCGACGTCGCGCTGTCGACGCGCGACATCTACGTCGAGTGGCGGCGGCGCGCATGGATCATCGGCACGCTGATTGTCGCGCTCGACGTGTCGATCATCGCGCTGGCGATCCTGTTCTCACGGCAGTTGCGCCTGCGCCGCGCGGCCGAGGACGAGCTGCGCGAGCTGGCTCGCACCGACGGCCTGACCGGCCTGAACAACCGCCGCGCATTCGAGGAGCACGTGAACGAAGAATGGCGGCGCGCGCAGCGCAACGGCTGGCCGCTGTCGCTGCTGCTGATCGACGTCGACAACTTCAAGGGTTTCAACGACCTGTACGGCCATCCGGCCGGCGACGAAGCGCTGATCGGCGTCGCGCGCTGCATCGCGCAGAACGTGCGGCGCCCGGGCGACACTGCCGCGCGCTTCGGCGGCGAGGAGTTCGCGGTGCTGCTGCCGGACACCGATACGGCGGGCGCGCAGCGGATCGCCGAGCAGATTCGCGCGGCGGTGCAGGCACTGCAATGCCGCCATGTGGCGAGCGCGCACCACGTGCTGACGGTGAGCGCGGGAATCGCGACCGCGCAGGGCACGGCGATCGCGACGAGCCGCGCGCTCGTCGACGCAGCCGACGAAGCGCTGTATCACGCGAAGGATGCCGGCCGTAATCGGGTGATGGCGTTTGGCGAGACGACAGACAACGCCTCGCGGGACCGCGCCGCGGTCACGCCGGAGACGGACGCGCGCGGCGCGAGTTGACGCCCCTCGGGGTGCGCTTTTCGGCGCACTTCGGGGCCTACCCCACAGTCCGCTTCATGGCCGGTTTCATACCCGGTTTCATCGCCCGCTTCCCAACCCGCTTCCCAAGCCGCTTCCCAACCCGCTCCCACCGCTCATTTGCTGGGCCCCTTGCCGGCCTGCTTGCCAGCCCTTATTGCTCTCCGTAAACTCGCGCGTAACTCTGCCGGACCCACGCCGCAGCGCGTGATCGGCATACACCAAGCCGCACATACCACGCCGACCCTGAGGAGAATCCCCGCGATGGCCGCATCCTATTTCCCCCGCTGGCGCCGCCAGCCTGCCGCCGCCGAGGGCGGCATCGTCGGCATCGACGAACGGCTCGCCTGGCCGCAGATGTTCGCGATGGGCATCCAGCACGTCGTCGCGATGTTCGGCTCGACCGTGCTCGCGCCGCTGCTGATGGGCTTCGATCCGAACCTGTGCATCTTCATGTCGGGGATCGGCACCTTGCTGTTCTTCGTGCTGGTCGGCGGCCGCGTGCCGAGCTATCTCGGTTCGAGCTTCGCGTTCATCGGCCTCGTGATCGCGGTGACCGGCTACGGCGGACACGGCGCGAACCCGAACATTCCGGTCGCGTTGGGCGGCATCATCGCGTGCGGCGTCGCGTATGGGGTGATCGGCCTGATCGTGTCGGTGGTCGGCACGGCCTGGATCGAGACGCTGATGCCGCCGGTCGTGACCGGCGCGATCGTCTGCGTGATCGGTTTGAACCTCGCGCCGATCGCCGTGCATGGCGTGAGTGGCAGCAATTTCGAGTCGTGGATGGCGCTCGTGACGGTGCTGTGCGTCGGCGCGGTCGCGGTGTTCACGCGCGGCATGCTGCAGCGTCTGCTGATCCTGGTCGGCCTGCTGCTCGCCTACGTGATTTACGCGATTCTCACGAACGGCCTCGGCATGGGCAAGCCGATCGATTTTTCGATCGTCGCGAACGCCGCGTGGTTCGGCATGCCGCACTTCATGTCGCCGGTGTTCGACCCGCACGCGATGACGCTGCTCGCGCCGATCGCGGTGATCCTCGTCGCCGAAAACCTCGGCCACATCAAGGCCGTCAGCGCGATGACGGGCCAGAACCTCGACCGCTACATCGGCCGCGCATTTATCGGCGACGCGCTCGCGACGATCGTGTCCGGCTTTGCGGGCGGCACCGGCGTGACCACGTACGCGGAGAACATCGGCGTGATGGCGGTCACGAAGATCTATTCGACGCTGGTGTTCGTGATCGCCGCGTTGATCGCGCTGGTGCTCGGCTTCTCGCCGAAGTTCGGCGCGGTGATCCAGACGATTCCGGGACCGGTGCTGGGCGGTGTGTCGATCGTCGTGTTCGGGCTGATCGCGGTGACGGGCGCGCGCATCTGGGTCGTCAACAAGGTCGACTTCTCCGACAACCGTAATCTGATCGTCGCTGCCGTCACGCTCGTGCTCGGCGCCGGCGACTTCTCGCTGAAGCTCGGCGGCTTCGGGCTCGGCGGCATCGGCACCGCGACGTTCGGCGCGATCATCCTGTACGCGCTGTTGAGAAGAAAGCCGACGCAAGGGCCGGTGGCCTGAGCTTTTTCTATCGGCACCGGCGTTCCAGGCGACGGTGCCGATGCTGATGCAGTAGCCCCTACCTCTTGCGCGCGGTCAGCGCCGTCTCCGACAGATCCACCTCACGCATCAGTTTGTTCATCGTCTCGTCGTTGATGCGCTGGGTGTCGCGCAAATCGAGCAGGGTCTTGCGCTCCGCGCGCATCGCCGCGAGCTTCATGCGGAATTCGAGCGCATCGGCGCGGCGCGCGAGTTCGCGGGGTGCCTGTTCGTCGTCGAGTGTCGCGAGGCGGCGGCGATACAGGTCCATCACGCGCGCGGTCACATCGGTCGCATAGGCCTGCGCCGATTCGTCGAGATCCGCGCATTCGGTGTCGTGCAGATGATCGATCGCGCGAATCGCCGACTGCGCGGCGAGCGCACGCGCGAGCGCTTCTTCGGCCGCATGCGGATCCTTGCCGCGCCGCCAGCCGCGCAGCAGCAGCGGCAACGCGGCCACCGCCACCAGCAGCGACAGCAGAATCACGCCCGACGCGATGAAGATCGCGAGATCGCGTCCCGGCAGCGGCGTGCCGTTCGGCAGCACCTCGGGCAGCGACAGCACGCCCGCGAGCGTCACCGCGCCGCGCACGCCGGCCACCGTCGTCACCGATGCCATGCGCAACCCCGGCACCGCGTTCGCGACGCCGTGTTTCGTCGCGCGGCGGCTCGCGAACCAGCGCAGCAGCCACACCCACGCGAAGCGCATCGCGTACAACGCGATCGCCACCGCAACGATATAGCCGATCAGCAGCGCGACCTGCGCGTCGTTGGTTTCGTGCGCGTCGAGCAACGCGCGGCCCAGGATGTGCGGAAACTGCAGGCCGAGCATGATGAACACCATGCCGTTGAACACGAACTCGATCATCG
The DNA here is from genome assembly GCF_004197395.1 of Paraburkholderia sp. UYCP14C. Lineage (GTDB taxonomy): Bacteria > Pseudomonadota > Gammaproteobacteria > Burkholderiales > Burkholderiaceae > Paraburkholderia. Next base: position 11,924 of record NZ_SELS01000023.1, read on the forward strand.
TCCACGTGCTCGATGCGCGCACCCGCGAGGCGACCTGCCATTTCTCCGCGATGCTCGCGTAGTTCATCATCATGCCGGCCGAGACCGCGGCGAGAATGCCCGACAGCTCGAAGCGCTCGGCGGTCAGATAGGCGGCGAACGGAATCAGCAGCGTCATCACGACGCCGGGCGCGGGATCGCCGTCCTCGGTGAGATTCAGGAAGCGCGCGGACACGAAGCTGAACACGGCGCTCACCGCCGCGCCGACCGCGAGGCCGCCCACCGCGATGATCACGAAGCTCACCGACGCTGCACGCAGCGAGAACGCGCCGGTCAGCGCGGCGGCGATCGCGAACTTCAGCGCGACGAGTCCCGACGCGTCGTTCATCAGCGCCTCGCCTTCGAGGATATGCATCAGCTGCCCGGGAATCTTGCCCTTGCCGGCGATGCCGGACAGCGCGACCGCATCGGTCGGCGACAGCACCGCGGCGAGCGCGAACGCGACCGGCAGCGAGATCTGCGGCACCAGCGCGTGCACGAAGTGACCGACCACCAGCACCGTCATGAACACGAGGCCGAGCGCGAGCATCAGAATCGAGCGGCGCGCCATGAAGAACTCGCGCTTCGGGATGCGCCAGCCATCCGCGAACAGCAGCGGCGGAATGAACAGCAGCATGAAGATTTCCGGATCGAACGCGACGTGCAAGTCGAGGCGCGGCCACGCGAGCATCGCGCCGATCGCGATCTGCACGAGCGGCAGCGGCAGCTTGAACGGCAGCGCGCGGGTCAGCACGCCGGACGCGGCGACGGCGAGCAGCAGGATCAGGACGGTAAAGACAATTTCCATCGTGTGTTCCGGGCGGATGAACGGGGGTGTCCTGGGAAGGGGCGCGATGCGCAGGGTCGAGTGTAGCCCGGCCGCGCGAGCAGTTGCCGCGAGCCTCGCAGCGACGCTGCCTGCGAGCCCGCGCACCGCAACGGTGCGCGCTACGCCCACGGGCGGCGCACGCGCACTGTCGCCGGTTGCAGTCTTTCGGGCGAGTTACAGCGCAGTGTGCGCCAGCGTGCGCATGGACCTTGCTTAACCGGTAACGATGACGCACATTTTGAGCACCGGCGTCGGTCTCGTTGCCATTCGCATTCGGACCCGCCGGCTCTCGCGTGAGAGGATTGCATGACGATTGCGCAACAGGACAGGGCGGCCACCGTGCCGCACGGCTTCGAGGTCGAGATGACCTCGGGCCTTCAACGCTATTCGGTGCAGCACGGCGAACTGACGCTCACCAGCGTGTTCCAGCCGATTTTCAGTCTGTCGCATCTGCGCGCGGTCGGCTATGAGGGCCTGCTGCGCGCGCACGACGCGCTCGATCGCGCGGTGTCGCCGCTCGACGTGTTCGGCGAGGCCGCGCGCCTCGGCGACGCGCTGCAGATCGACCGGCTGGCGCAGACGCTGCATCTGGAAAACTTCAAGGTGCTCGGGGCCGAACGCGAATGGTTGTTTCTGAACGTGCACCCGGGCGTGCTGACCGACCCGTATCTGTCGGCGGCTTTGCTCGCGAATCTGCGGCGGCTCGATCTGTCGCCGCGGCGCGTGGTGCTCGAAGTGCTGGAGCAGAGCGCCGAAGATCTCGACCGGCTCGCCGACGCGGTGCGTGAGTTCCGCGAGCGCGGCTTCCTGATCGCACTCGATGATTTCGGCGCTGGCCATTCGAACATCGAGCGGATCTGGCAACTGAATCCCGACATCGTGAAGCTCGACCGCATCATGCTGTCGCATGCCGCGCATCGCGCCGATATGGCGACGATCCTGCCGGGGCTCGTAGCGCTGCTGCATGAGGCGGGCAAGCTCGTGCTAATCGAGGGCGTCGAAACCGAGCACGAAGCGCAGATGGCGCTCGCCTGCAATGCCGACTTCGTGCAGGGCTTTTTCTTTGGCCGGCCGAATCCGGGTCTCGCCGATGCGATTCACGCGGCGGTTTGCATCGGCGACGTCACCGAGCGTTATCGCGAGCAGGCCGAGGCGCGCGAGCGGCGCAGCGCGAGTCGGCTCGCGCCGTATCTGCGCGCATTCGAGCGCGCCGCGGAGCGCCTCGCCGCCGGTGAGCCGCTCGACGAGGTGTGCTGGAATTTTCTTGCGCTCGATCACGCGGCGCGCTGTTTTCTGCTCGATGCGAAGGGCCGCCAGGCGGGCCGCAACGTCGTGCTGCGCGCCGATCGAGCGGCGCACGAAACGCGTTTCCTGCCGCTCGCCGATGCGCAGGGGGCGAACTGGCTGCGTCGTCCGTACTTCAGCGTCGCGATCAATGCGCCGGAGCGGGTGCACGTGACGCGGCCGTATCTGTCGATCAACGAGGCGTTGCCGTGCGTGACGCTGTCGGTGGCGACGCGGGTCGGCAACGAGACCTGTGTGCTGTGCGGCGATATCGATTGGGTCGAGGACGAACGCGACGCGCGCATCTGACATGATGTCGTTTTCAACGACACCAGGTTGCGCTCATGTCCGTGCTGCTCGAAGTGATTGCCACGACCGTCGCCGATGCGCGCGCGGCCGCCGAGGCCGGTGCCGACCGTCTCGAACTCGTGACCGCGATGGGCGAGGGCGGCTTGACGCCGAGTGTGGGGTTGATCGAGGCGGTGGTGTCCGCGGTCGCCGTCCCCGTGAACGTGATCGTGCGGCCGCATAGCCGCTCGTTCGTCTACGACGCTGACGACTACACCGTGATGCTGCGCGACATCCGTGCTGTCAAGGCTGCCGGCGCGAACGGCATCGTGATCGGCATGCTCGATGAGGAGCGGGCGATCGACCGAGAGGGTCTCGCGCGCGCATGCGAAGCTGCCGATGGACTCGCGATCACGTTCCATCGCGCGTTCGACGAGGCGCGCGATCTGCGCGAAGCGATCGACGTATTGCTCGGTTTTGAGGCGGTGACGAATGTGCTGACCTCGGGAGGAAAGCCCTCGGTGCTGCACGCGCGAGCCGAGGTCAGCGAACTGGTGCGGCAAGCGTCGGGCTCGCATTGCACGGTGCTCGCGGGTGCCGGCTTGACCGTCGATGCGGTCGCGGACTTCGTGAGCAAAACGCACGTCGAGGCCGTGCATTTCGGCTCGGGCGTGCGCGTAAACGGCAACGGGCTCGCGCCGGTCGATCCGGCGAAGGTCGCGCAGGTCAAGGCGTTGCTCGACGCGACGCAGCGCTGACACGTGAAGACTCGAGCGCGCAGAAAAAAGCCGCTTCGGCGTTGAACCGAAGCGGCTTCAGGGTTTCGTTGCCACGACGCAATGAAAACAGTCAGCGTAACGAATTACTTCGCGACCACCACCGGAATGCCGCGCAATTGCCCGGCGCCCTTCATCTCTTCGAGCGACTTCTTCACCGCGACGCCAGTCGCCGCATCGATGCCGAGGCGCGCAGCGAGGTCACGCTCGCCACGCTTGACCCCCGCCAGATTCGCCAGCTTCACGTGCCCATATCCGCGCACACGCGCATGCAGGTCGGCGAGTTTCGCGACGTCGTCGAGACAGCTCGCGTCGAGTTTCGCTAGCGCACGTTGCAGCGTGGTTTCGTAATCGCTCGCGAGCTCGCGCTCCATCTTGCGCTCGAGCGTGCGGCCGAACGGATCGAGCGCCGTGCCGCGCAGACCGCGCCATTTCGCGAGCAGGCCGAGCACGGGCCACATCCACTGACCATAGGTCTTCTTCGTAGGCACGGCACCAGGTTGCGCACGCGTGAGCGTCGGCGGCGCGAGGTTGAAGCGGATCGTGAAGTCCTTGCCGGCGGCGCCCTCGAACTGCGCTTCGAGCGCTTCGCGGAACGCGGCATCCGTATGCAGTCGCGCGACTTCGTATTCATCCTTGATCGCGAGCAGCCGATAGAACGTCGTCGCGACTGCGCGCGTGACGCGCTCGCTCGCCGCATCCACGGCGGTTTCCGCGCGGCGAGCCGTATCGACTAGCGTGCGATAGCGCTTCACATAAGCCGCGCCGCCATATGCGAGCAGACGTGCTTCGCGATGCGCGATCAACTCGTCGAGCGTGTCGACGCGCACGCTCGGCTTCAGCGCATGGCGCGACTGCCACAGCGATTCGAGCGCGGCGGGATCGGCCGCGGCCATACGGCCGATCGAGAACGCGAGCTGGTTCATCTGCACGGCGACGTTGTTCAGTTCGATCGCGCGCATCATCGCGGCGAACGACACCGGCACGAGACCGAGTTGCCACGCGAAGCCGAGCATCAGAATGTTCGCGCCGATCGTATCGCCGAGAAAGCGCGTTGCGAGCGCTTGCGCGTCGCACGTCGACATGCGCTCCGCGCCGGCCGCGTGACGCATCTTGTCGATCAGCGCGTCGGCATGCAGCGTCGCGTCCGGGTTCTGCACGAAGCTCGCGTTCGGAATCGCATGCGTGTTGACGACGATGCGCGTGCGGCCATGCCGCACCGTCTGCAATGCATCGGCGCTCGCGCCGACCACCATGTCGCAGGCGAGCAGCACGTCGGCCTGCTGCGTGTCGATGCGTACCTGGTTCAGCCATTCGTCGCGTGCCGCAAAGCGCACGAACGACAGCACCGAGCCGCCCTTCTGCGCGAAGCCCATGAAGTCGAGCACCGACGCGCTCTTGCCTTCGAGATGCGCGGCCATGCTGATCAATGCGCCGACCGTCACGACGCCGGTGCCGCCCACGCCCGTGATGAGGATGTCGTACGGCGCGGCATCGAGTTGCGTCGCGGGAATCGGCAACGCGTTGACGTGGGCGGTGAGCGCCTGCGGATCGAACGCGGCGCCCGCGGCTTTTTTTAGCGTACCGTTTTCGACGGTGACGAAGCTCGGGCAGAAGCCGTTCACGCACGAGTAATCCTTGTTGCACGACGACTGATCGATGCGGCGCTTGCGGCCGAGCGCGGTTTCCACGGGTTCGACCGACAAACAGTTCGACTGCACGCCGCAATCGCCGCAGCCTTCGCAGACTTCCTCGTTGATGAAGAGGCGCTTGTTCGGATCGGGGAATTCGCCTTTCTTGCGACGCCGGCGCTTCTCGGCCGCGCAGGTCTGGTCGTAGATCAGCACGGTCACGCCGTCGGTATCGCGCAACTGGCGCTGCACCGCGTCCATCTCGCTGCGATGGTGAAACGTCGTGCCCTGCGGGAACTGGCCGTGATGGCCGTCGTATTTCTCGGGCTCGTCGCTGACCACCACGAAGCGCGACACGCCCTCGGCTTCGACCTGACGCGCGATCTGCGGCACCGAGATGCTGCCGTCGACGGGCTGGCCGCCCGTCATCGCGACCGCGTCGTTATAGAGGATCTTGTAGGTGATCGTCGCTTTCGCGGCGACCGCCTGGCGAATCGCGAGAATGCCGGAGTGGAAGTAGGTGCCGTCGCCGAGATTCTGGAACACGTGGCGCGTTTTCGTGAACATCGAATGCGCGGCCCAGTCGACGCCTTCACCGCCCATCTGGATCAGGCCGGTGGTGTCGCGCTCCATCCACGACGCCATGAAATGGCAGCCGATGCCCGCCTGCGCGATCGAACCGTCCGGCACTTTTGTCGACGTGTTGTGCGGGCAGCCGGAGCAGAAGTACGGCGTGCGCTTCACGCTGTCCGCCGCGTTCGACAGGATTTGCGGCGCGACCAGATCGACGACGCGTTCGCGGCGATCGAGCGCCGGCTTGTGCTTCGCGAGCCAGTTCGCGAACACCGGCAGAATGCGCGACGGCCGCAATTCGCCGAGCGACGACAGCAGCAACGTGCCGTCTTCGGCATGCTTGCCGATCACGACGGGCCGCATGCCCTGCGTGCGGTTGTACAGATAGTCCTTGATCTGCTGCTCGATGACAGGGCCCTTCTCTTCGATCACGAGCACTTCGGAAAGACCCGACACGAACGCGTCGATGCGCGTCATCTCCAGCGGAAACGACAGGCCGACCTTGTAGATCCGCACGCCGGCCGCGTCGAGATCGGCGAGCGTCAGATCGAGCCGGCGCAACGCTTCCATCAGATCGAGATGGGCCTTGCCGCACGTGACGATGCCGACGTTCGCGTGCGGGCTCGGCGCGACCCATTTGTCGATGCTGTTCATGCGCGCAAACTGGCGCACCGCGTCGAGCTTCGCGTGCAGACGCGCTTCGATCGTCAGGCTCGGCAGATCGGGCCAGCGGTTGTGCAGGCCGCCGGCGGGTGCTTCGAATTCCCGGGGAGCGGTCCATTCGGTTTGCAGCGCGTCGAGATCGACGGTCGAGCCCGATTCGACGGTCTCCGAAATGGCCTTGTAGCCGACCCACGCGCCCGAGAAGCGCGACAACGCCCAGCCGTACAGGCCGAATTCGAGCATGTCCGCGATGTTCGACGGATTCACGACCGGCATGTGCCACCCCATCATCGCGAAGTCGCTCTGATGCGGCATCGACGACGACACGCAGCCGTGATCGTCGCCCGCGACCACCAGCACGCCGCCGTGCGGCGACGAGCCGTACGCGTTGCCGTGCTTCAGCGCGTCGCCCGCGCGGTCGACGCCGGGGCCTTTGCCGTACCACATCGCGAACACGCCTTCGACGGTGCGCTGGGGATCGGCTTCGACGCGCTGCGTGCCGAGCACGGCAGTGCCGCCGAGTTCTTCGTTGATCGCGGGCAGAAAGCGGATGTCGCTCGCGGCGAGCAGTTTTTTCGCCTTCCACAACTGCTGATCGACCATGCCGAGCGGCGAGCCGCGATAGCCGCTGATGAAGCCGGCCGTGTTCAGGCCGTGGTTTTTGTCGAGCGCGCGCTGCATCAGCGCGAGGCGCACGAGCGCCTGGGTGCCGGTCAGAAAGATCCGGCCGCGCGTGGCGGTGAGATTGTCGGACAGCTTGTAGTCGGCGAGAGCGGGCGTGCCGTCGATGGGCAGGCGAGCGGTCATGGGCGAGTCTCCAAAATTCAGGCTCGGCGCGCGGGTGACGGGGTCACGAATATCGCGCAGCGAAAGAGACTCTATTTTTTAGCGCTCGTGCGAGTGAATTATTTCTTCTTTAATCGGGCGTGCGCGAATGGGCGCGATGAGTCGCGCGTTTCGGCCCGCTTTTGAGCCGGATTTGCCACGCGGCGACGCGCTCCGGGTATGCCCTGGGTTTTTGCGGGGTGCCGAATGGGACGCCGGCTCTTGCTATTGCGCCGTGTTCGCCGCGATGTCCGGTGCGAGCGGGGCCGCATCCAGCGGCACGATCTCGTCGAAGTGCGCGTAGTCGATGTGGCTCACGCCGTCGCGCTCGCTCATGATGTCGACGAAGCGGTGCTGCCAGACGATCTGCTCGCAGTTCCACATGTGGCGCGCCTGCATGGTTTGCGACGTCGATTCGTCGATGCCTTCGAGCGTCAGAAGCAGCGACACGTCGCGGCCCTTCAACGATTCGGCGTCTTCGCCGAACAGCGGACTCGCTTCGTCGATGATGTGCATCAGCGTCCAGCCGAGCTTGAACACCGGGTGCTGGTCGCGCACCAGCGCGAGGTCGTAGAGCTTGCGCAGCGTATAGCCTTCGACCGACGTCTCCTGCCGCATGATGCGCAGCCGCGCGCGCGCCTCGGCGATCACGTTCTGACGCGCGTTGGCCGAGCGCACCATCAACGTCATGCGGCCGTCGATCGGCCGGATCACCGCATAGCGCGCGAACATGATCTTCGCGTGCGGCCGCGAAAAGCGAGCGAAGATCAGCCCGGTCGCCAACGCGATGCTCGACATGCCGACGAAGATTTCGAGCGTCGCGATCCAGTGCGCGTACACGGTTTGCGGATGCATGTCGCCGTAGCCGACCGTCGCGAGCGTTTCGACGCTGAAGAAGAACGCACCGCCGAAGCCCTTCGGAAACTGATTTGCGATCGGCGCGTCGCCGAGCATGTAGAGCGCGGCGAACACGGTGTTGAGCAGCAGGAACAACAGCCCGAGCGACACGAAGAACACCGGCCAGCGCACGCCGAGCGCGCGGTGATAGAGGTCTTGCCATATCGGCGTCGGCATGCCGTGCGCGATCACCACGCGATCGTCGAGACGCATTTCGCGGCTGCCTCGCGCGCGGCGCTTCGGAATGCTTGCGTCGGTGTCGGTGTCGCCGAGCGTGGAAAAACGGTCTGACGGTTCGCTTGCCATCACGCGCTCGTGGGAATGAGAAGGGGCTCAGCGTAGCATGGCGCGTTGCGCGCGCTGCGGGATCATCCGCGCGGTGCGAAGGCGGCGCGGCGCGCTGGATCGGCTCGGTGCGAGCTAGTGCGATGCGGTCGTCGACATCCTTCCGGGCGCGCCGGATTTCAGGCTGGATCAGCTCGCATCACACGGCATGCGGGTCGGGCGCAGCCGGGCGCCACACCCACGCACCATCCGTCACGGAAACACGCGCGGCTTCGGAATTCCCGCGCCATGCTCGATATCGTCGACCGCTTGCCGATGCGCGCTATCCACCGCTTCGGCCTGATCGGCATAGCCCGAGTCGCCGCCGACGGTGGTCCACGCCTTGACGGCCTTCTCGCGATGACGGATTTCGTATTCCGCGTCCCAGCGCGCGCCGCTCAGTTCGAGCGGACGAACATGAATCGAATACACGCCGTATTGGAACAGCTGTTCAGCCATGATCGCCTCCAGCCGGTCGACCCGGGAGCGGCGCGCCGATGCGCGAGCACGCGCGACGCGCTGCCTTGGTTCGGCCTACAGTTCGATTTCCCCGAGGATACGATGTGCGAGCGCTTTGGCTTCTTCGAGCGCTTCTCCCGGCGTCGACGACGTCGAGTCGACTTCGTAGAGCGTGGTTTCCTGAGCGTCGCTGGGTTCGCCTTCGTCGCGCGCGAGGGTGACGACACCTTGCCAGGCGTCCTGTGCGACTTCTCTTATCGACGCGGTGGCCGTGTAGATCCCCTTGGTGTAGGTGACGTCTTCCATGGCCTCGCTCCTTTTGGCAAAGGTTTCGCTGATTTCATCCTAGCACGGCGTGGCGGGATCGGCTCCCGCCCGGGGCGGCTTCGCGCCGCGCGACGTGCTCGACATCCGTCACGCTACGCGCGCCCCAGGGCAGCAGAATTACAGCGCCGCGTTCTACAGCAGCGCGACCACCTCGTCGAGCGTCGGCGCGTGCGCGCCGGCGTGGCCGCAAGCCGCCGCGCCGGCGGCGAGAGCGAACGCGAGATGCTCGGGCCACCCGCGTTGCGGCGCGCTCATCAGGCTGAACAGCAGACCGCCGATCGACGCATCGCCCGCGCCGACCGTATCGACCACTTCGACGCGCGGCGGCTTCGCCTCGATCACCGCGGCGCCGTCGAGCAGCATCGCCGCTTCGGGGCCGCGCGTGACGAGCACGGTGGCGGCGGGATTCATCGCGCGCAATTGCGCGAGCGCGGCGGCTTCGTCGCTGGTCTTGAAGAACATGCGCAAGTCTTCGTCCGATACCTTGATCAGATCCGCGAGCGCGGCCATCTGGCGCAATGTGGGCTCGTAGCCGTGCTCCATCAGATTGCGATAGTTCGGATCGAAGCTGATCTTCACGCCGTGCGCGCGCAACTGGGCGGCGAGCGCGGCGAGCGTATTGCCGAGCGGCTGACGCACGAGGCTGATGCCGCCGAAGTGCGCCCACTTCACCGCGTTCATCCAGCCGGCGGGGAGCTTCGCCGGATCGAACGCGAGGTCGGCGCTGTTCTCGCCCATGAAGAAGTACGCGGGCGGATGCGTCTGATGCACGATCGCGAGCAGCGGCGGCCGCTCGACGCGCTGCAGGAAGCGCATGTCGAGGCCGGCGGCGACGCTCGCGTCCCACAGCTCGTCGGAGAAGTTATCGACGCCGAGCGAGCCCGCGCTCGCGGTCGGCAGGCCGAGCCGCGCGACGCAGCGCGCGACGTTCCAGCCCGCGCCGCCCGGACGCGATAGCCACTGTGATCCGCCGGTGCGCACGAGGTCGGTGAGGATGTCGCCGGCGGAGATGAAAACGGGAAGGTCGGTGCTCGCGTTCATTGTGCTTTCTCCGCTGAAGCCGCTGCGGCGGGAGCGGCCGATTCAGCCGCCGCGTTTTCGCCGAGCGCATGGGCGAGCACTTCGTAGCACGCGCCCATCGTGTGATAGTCGGTCTTGCCGGCCGGGCTCTTTTCGTCGCTGTACTTGCGGTTGTCGCAGGTGAGGATGCGATACCACGCGCCGTACTTGTGGTCGACGAAATGGTTCCAGCTATAGCGCCAGATCTCGTCGTACCAGTCCCAGAAGCGCTCGTTGCCGGTGCGCTTGCCGAGCAGCGCGGCGGTCGCGAACGTCTCGGCCTGCACCCAGAAATACTTGTCGTGATCGCACACGGTGCCGTCGGGACCGAAGCCGTAGTAGAGGCCGCCGTGGTCTTCGTCCCACGCGTGCGTCATCGCGGCGTCGAACAGTTCGATCGCGCGCGGCAGCAGCCACGGCAGCGGCCGGAAGCGTTCGAGGATCAGCAGCAGCTTCGCCCATTCGGTCTGATGCCCAGGCTGGAAGCCCCACGGACGGAAGATGTTCGAGCTGTCTTCCTCGTTGTAATGCCAGTCGACCGACCAGTCCGCGTGAAAGTGCTCCCACACGAGCCCTTGCGACAGCTTCGCCTGGCGCAGCGTGATGTTCGACGCGACGCGCTCGGCGCGATCGAGATACACCAGATGGCCGGTCGCCTCGTGCGCGGCGAGCAGCGCCTCGGTGGTATGCATGTTCGCGTTCTGCCCGCGATACGTGCTGACCCGCCAGTCGGCCGACGCGTCGTCGGCATAGAGGCCGGCGGCGGCGTCCCAGAAGCGGTGCTCCATCAGCTCGAAGGTCGCGCCGATCATCGGCTTCGCTTCGTCGATGCCGGCCATCGCCGCATGCGAGTACGCGAGCAGCACGAACGCGAGGCCGTAGCAGTGGCGCGTCGCGTCGAGCGTGCGCTTTCTGCCGTCGCGCCATTCGAGTTCCCAGTCGTAGCCCTCGTGCTGCGAGTCCCAGTGCGCGTCGCGCAGAAAGCGCAGGCCGTGGCGCGCGTATTCGAGATGCTTCGGGTCGCCGAACTGCCGGTACGCCATCGCGTAGTTGAACACGTAGCGGCAACTGCTGACCAGGTGGCGCGTGGTGCGGTTGTAGATCGAACCGTCGTCGCGGAAGAAATGGTAGAAGCCGCCGCTCGGGTCGAGCACGTTCGGCGCATAGAAGCGCAGCGTGTCCTCGATGTGCGCGAGCAGGAACTCGCGTTTGCGGAAGCTGGCGACGGCCGGCACCTTCGCGGCGCCGTTGGAAGGGTGAAGCGGATCGGTTAGCGTCATGGCGTTTTCACCAAAGTACTGGCACGGGCAACGAGTTGAACGGGCAAGCGGACTTCGAGTTCGGCGGGCGAGTCTTCGAGCAGCAGTTCGACGCCGCGTCGGCCGAGCGCTTCCTTGTCGACGGCGATCGTCGATAGCGGCGGGGTAGCGTGGGCGGCGGCGGGGATGTCGTCGAAACCGATGATCGCGATGTCGTCGGGTACGGAGAGGCCGCGCGCGAGGCACACGCGCAGTGCGGCGAGCGCGGCGGCGTCGTTGAATGCAAAGACGGCGTCGGGATGGGGCCCCGGCGCGTCGAGCAGGCGCTGCATCGCGCGCGCGGCGCCGGTGTCGGGATCGAGCCCGGCGTCGATGTTCACTTCGAGCGATGGGTCGAACAGCAGCCCCGCTTCGAAGAACGCGCGCCGGTAGCCGAGCGCGCGCTCGGCGATGCTGAAGTGCGCGAGCGAGCCGCCGATGAACGCGACGCGCTTGCGCTGCTGCGCGAACAGATGGCGCATCGCGAGCGTGGCGCCGCCGGCGTTGTCGAGATTGACCGAGCGCAGGCCCGGCGACCATAGATCGATCAGCACCAGCGGGCGTTGCATCGCGACCAGCGTGGCGAGCGTTTCGGGCTCGACGAAGCCGGCAATCGCGACGGCGTCGGGCGCGTGCAGGCGCATCTGGTGGATCACGTCCTCGGTCGGCCCGGCGGTCAGCACCGACGGCACGATGCCGCGCTCGCGGCACCCGTCTTCGACGCCGTGCAGCACGTGCGAGAAGAACGGGCTCGCGGCGAAGTTGTTGTGCTGACGATGCAGCAGGAAAGTCAGGCGGCGGATGCGCGGACGCAACTGCGCCGAATCGTAGCCGAGCTGACGCGCCGCCTCGACGACGCGTTCGCGCGTGGCCTCGGAAAGGCCCGGCTGATTCTTGAGCGCACGCGACACGGTGCCGATCGAAACGCTGGCTGCGCGGGCGACGTCGCGGATGGTTGTGGCCATCGAATGAAGCTGCCGCGCGAGGCGGGGCAGCACGGGTTCAGGTCGGGCGATTGTATAGTAAAACGAGGCTAAAACAGCCGGCAAAACGCCTGTGCAACACCGGTAAATACCCGTATCTTATGGCGTTGTCGGCAATTAAGTTGTTTAGTAAAATTGACTAAACAATAGTCGGATCGCCGCTTTCGAGACATACCGGGAGTCGTCCTATGCCATCCGGCCGAGGCGACAGCGGCAGCGTTTGCGCGTGAAATAACGACAAGGCCAATCAAGAGCCCAAAGAAAAAGCCGCCCGCAGGCGGCTTGCTTCACACGATCGAAACGACGCTCAGGGAGGGCGCTTATGAATGTCCCGTTTGCATTGCGTGTGTTCTCAACGGCGCGCGACGGCGGCGGCGGGTTGCCGCGCCGCGGCCGCGCTCTCGGCGCTGAGGTCGCGAGCGCCCCAGCGTTGCGCGAGCGCGGCGCAGACCATCAGCTGGATCTGGTGGAACAGCATCAGCGGCAGCACCACAGCGCCGACCGCATGCGAGGCGAAGATCACCTTGGCCATCGGCACGCCGGCGGCGAGGCTCTTCTTCGAGCCGCAGAAGATGATCGTGATCTGGTCCGCGCGGTTGAAGCCGAGCCGCTTGCTCGCGAAGATCGTCACGCCCAGCGCGAGCGCGAGCAGCACGGCGCTCACCACGACGAGGCCGCCGAGCGCCGACAGCGGAATGGTGTGCCACAGGCCTTCGGTGACGGCCTCGCTGAACGCGCCGTACACGACGAGCAGGATCGAGCCCTGGTCGACGAACTTCAGCACGCCGCGGTTCTTCTCGATCCACTTGCCGATCAGCGGGCGCAGCAGCTGGCCGGCAACGAACGGCACGAGCAGTTGCAGCACGATATTGCCGATCGTGTGCCACGGCGACGCGCCGCCGCTCGCGGCCTGATTCGTCACGATGACGCTGACGAGCGCTGGGGTGACGAAGATGCCGAGCAGGCTCGAGGCGGACGCGCTGCATACCGCGGCCGGCACGTTGCCCTTGGCAATCGACGTGAACGCGATCGACGACTGGACCGTCGATGGCAGCGTGCAGAGGAAGAGGACACCGGCGTAGAGCGACGGCGTGACCAGCGGCGAAAGGATCGGTTTAAGCGCGAGGCCGAGCAGCGGAAACAGCGCGAACGTGCTGAGCATCACCACCAGGTGAAGGCGCCAGTGCGTCGCGCCCGCAATGATCGCCTCGCGTGACAGCTTGGCGCCGTGCAGGAAGAACAGCAGGCCGACCGCGATGTTCGTCACCCAGTTGAACCCCACGGCGGCCTGCCCATGAACGGGCAGGAAGCTGGCGAGGATCACGGTGCCGACGAGGCACAGGGTGAAGTTATCGGGCAGGAATTTCGGGCGGGCCATGTCGGAATCTCGATTCAATGACGCGGTGTAAGCACGGGACGGGCCTGTCAGCGCGCGGTCCGTGCCAATGGAAAGCGGCTATTGTTGTCGAAACTCGATTGAAAACGCAAATTCATTTACCGAATCGATTAATGAAGTTTGCGCATTGACCCGCTGGCCATGCGGAGTTCGATTCGAGCGACACGCCAGGTATCAGTATTGGCGACGTACTTGCTCGCGACAAACCGTTTAACCATTGACGTTGCAAACGGCGTTTATTTGCAACAAACGGCGCTTGCCCGGGGTAGGTCAAATCGGCCGTCATCAGGCTGCCGAGGCGCGTCCGCGCGAGGGCTGCAGCACGGAAAAACGCCGCAGTAACAGGGTGTTACATCCACCGACGAGACCTAACACTTTTTGGCTCGACACCCTCTGCCGACGACCATAAATTACACAGTCAAAGGCCGTAGGGATGGCCTGCGTCGCGATAGGAACGCGGCGCTTTTCTCCTCCCGCAACAGGTCCATCGCAGCTCGAACGATGGATTTCAGGCAAGTCTTCGGGCGTGAGAGTCACAAGGTGGACGGGTTGTCGAGAACGAGGCACTGGGCTTGGGGCGCGGTCATCGCCGTGCTGTGCTCGTTCGCCTATGCGAAAGGGCCGGGTGTGCCGCATGGCGGCGGTGCCGGCGCTGGCGGCGCTTATTCGCACGACGGTGCCGGGCGCGCGCCGCGCATGGAGATGCGTGGCGACGGCCGTTATGCCGGTGCGGGCGGCGCGCATGCTCCGCGCGCTTCGCGCAATGCGATGGCTTCTCGTGACACACGCGACACACGTCCGCAGCGCGGCAATCCGAATATCGCGGACGCCAATTTCGGTTACGGCTTCGGCACCTACAAGTCCGGCATGCGCCGGGTCGGCGATCCGTCCGGCTATGCCGGCGCGATCACGCCGGTCAGCGCGGAGTCGCGTCCGGTGCCGCGTCCGCCGTCCAATATGCCGATGCGCAACGGCTCTATCCGCGCCGACGTCGCCCGCTACAACGAAGAGCGCGGCGCAGCGCGTCCGATGCAACGTCCGTCCGACGATCCGCGGCAGCCGGAAGGCTCGCCATACCGGAATTAGCTGAACGCGATTTACCGCATCGTTTGGTCCCGCGTGGAGCCCGCTCGCCACTACCTGCGCGAATGAGCGCATAGGTTTTACACGGAAGGCGAGCGCACATCGCCTAACGACCAGCGCGCCCCTGATTTCACTTCCCCCGCGAATCACCGCACCGCTTCAACCGCGCTCGCGAAACCCGTTCTCCAACCTCCTCCCGCGATCCTTCACGCAGCATCGCGCGCCTTCCTCTGCGTCCGAGTCCCGAATCTGACGTTTCGACGCCACACTTTTTTGAAAACACTCGGCATCGAAGTATTGGTCAGCGTTAAATCCTGGCATTCTGCCGTGTCGCATCATCGGCCCGTCGTTCAAGGCGTTCCCGCAAGCCGTGGCGCGCCGTTTGCCGCATGCCGCATTGCGTCGCGAGGCCACCTGCAGTCACGCCAGAAAGCGTCGTATCAAGCCGATAACCGACCAAACTAATCAGACCGATATACCGGCAATAACCAGCGATATTTTTGTTTATAAAAATGGTCCGCAAAGATGGACCCGCCCAGATTGACTCGACGATCGAACGGATAACAACAACGATTCGCGCGAGCGCCCCCTTTCGCACAGCCGCACCCTTTTGACAAAGATTGGAGAACCCATGAACACAAGCCTCAGCAGCGCGCTGAAGACTACTCTGAAGGCCACCGCATGCGTCGCCGTGCTGGCGAGCGCCTCGTCGGCGTTCGCGCAATCGAGCGTGCAGCTCTACGGCCAGGTCGACGAATGGGTCGGCTCGCAGAAGTTTCCGGGCGGCCAGGCCGCGGCGGTCGTGTCGGGCGGTGGTATGTCGACGTCGTACTGGGGCATGAAGGGGAGCGAGGATCTGGGCAACGGCTACAAGGCGATCTTCACGCTCGAAGGCTTCTTCCGCGCGCAAAACGGCGCGTACGGCCGCTTCACCGGCGACACGATGTTCTCGCGTAACGCCTACGTCGGCATCGAATCGCCGTACGGCACGTTCACCGCCGGCCGTCTGACCACGCCGCTGTTCGTATCGACGATCCTGTTCAACCCGTTCGTCGATTCGTACGTGTTCTCGCCGATGGTCACTCACGTGTACCTGGGCCTCGGCACCTTCCCGACCTACACGACCGACCAGGGCGTGACCGGCGACTCGGGCTGGAACAACGCCGTGTCGTATTCGTCGCCGAACTTCAACGGTCTGTCGGCGACGGCGATGTACGCACTCGGCAACACGACCGAGACCGGCGCGAAGAAGTGGAGCGGCCAGGTGCTGTACTTCCACGGCCCGTTCGCGGCGACCGCGGTGTACCAGTACGTGAACTTCAACAACGTGCCGGGCGACCTCGGCAGCTTCGAGACCTCGGGCGTGCCGGGTCTGCGCAGCCAGAGCGTCGCGCAGGCGGGCATGACGTATGACCTGAAGTTCGTCAAGCTGTACGGCCAGTACATGTACACCTACAACGACCAGCAGGTCACGAGCTGGCACGTGAACACGGGACAGGGCGGCGTCACGGTGCCGGTCGGGCCGGGCACGGTGATGGCGTCGTTTGCGTATTCGCGTAACGGCGGCGGCTTGAACCAGACGCGCCAGACGGCGGCGGTCGGCTACGACTATCCGCTGTCCAAGCGCACCGATCTCTATGCCGCGTACATGTACGACCACATCAACGGACAATCGAGCGGCAACACCTACGGTGCCGGCTTGCGCGCGAAGTTCTGATCTCAGGCCACGGTCTCACCGCAAAGCCCGCGTTCCGCCCGGAACGCGGGCTTTGTCGCTTTTCGGTTTCGTCGCGCCTAGCCTTTGCTGCCGTTCTTTTGATAAACCCGGCAAAATGGCGTCGATTGATTCCTGAAGCGAGCGATTGAGATGGACACCCTCGTCAGCATGAAAGTGTTTCGCCATGTGGTCGAAGCCGGCAGCTTCGTCGGCGCCGCGGAGAAGATGGAGATGTCGGCGGCGATGGCGAGCAAGCATGTGATGCATCTGGAGCAGCAGCTCGGCGCGCGCCTGCTGAACCGCACCACGCGCCGCGTCGCGCCGACCGAGGCGGGCCGCGAATACTACGAGCGGCTGAGCCAGGCGCTCACCGAGCTCGACGAAGCCGGCCAGGCGGTCGGCGCGGCAAGCGTCGTGCCGCACGGGCGGCTGCGGATGTCGTCGCTGTCGGCGTTCGGCCTGAATCACGTGATGGCCGCGGTCGCGGACTACGCCGCGCAATATCCGCAGGTCACCGTGGACATGACGCTGTCCGACCGCGTCGTCGAGTTGATCGACGAGGGCTTCGACGTCGCGATCCGCGCGTCGCCGGGCGGGCTCAAGTCGTCGTCGCTGATCGCGCGGCAGATCGCGACCGCGCATCTGGTGCTGTGCGCATCGCCCGCCTATCTGCGCAAGCATGGCACGCCGAAGAGCGTCGCCGATCTCGCGCGCCACAACTATCTGCAGTACGCGGGCGTGTCGGCGCTCGAAGTCGCGACCGGCGACGCGGGCTCGCGTGTGCGCCTGTCGGGCAACCTGATCGTCAATCAGCTCGAAGCGCAGCGCGTGGTCGTGCTGCACGGCGCGGGCATCGCGATGCTGGGCACCGAGGTGATCGGCAGCGATCTCGCCGATGGGCGGCTCGTGCCGCTGCTCGTCGACGAAGTGCCGCCGCGCGAACTGCCGATCCACGTCGTGTACACGAGCCGGCGGCATCTGTCGGCCAAGGTGCGCTCGTTCGTCGATTTTCTGGCGGCGCGGTTCGCGAACGAATCGCTGTGGCCGTCGCTCGACGAGATCAGGGCGCTGGCGGTGCGCTAGCGTTTCGCGAAGGACCGAACCAACGCCGCAATCGCCCGTCCCGCGCCTCGCCGCCGTCTTACCCCGTTTCTATATACTGATTGTCGACACCCATCAGTTAAATGATCTGGGGGAGACATGACCGATCTGTCCACGCCGCAGCGTGCCGGTAGCCACGAGCTGCCCGCGGGCCGGCGCCTGCGCTTCGTCACCGCCGCCGCACTGTTCGACGGCCACGACGCGTCGATCAACATCATGCGGCGCATCCTGCAGGCAAGCGGTGTCGAGGTGATCCACCTGGGCCACAACCGCTCCGTCGCCGAAGTCGCGACCGCCGCGCTCAACGAGGACGCCGACGGCGTCGCCGTGTCGAGCTATCAGGGCGGCCACAACGAATACTTCCGCTACCTCGTCGAGTTGCTGCGTGCGGGCGGCGGCGAGCGCATCAAGGTGTTCGGCGGCGGGGGCGGGGTGATCGTTCCCGAGGAGATTGCCGCGCTCGAACGCGACGGCATCGAAAAAATCTACTCGCCGCACGACGGCCAGCGGCTCGGGCTGCAAGGCATGATCGACGACATGATCGCGCGCTGCGTCGAAGGCACGCGTGCGGCCGCCGCTGCGCGACCGACGCCGGTGCGCGAATGGCTCGCCGAATTGGCCGCACGGCCGTTGCCGCGTTCCGGGGATCCCGCTGCGTCGGACGCCGCGCCGATCTTCCGCCGCCTCGCGCAACTGATCAGCGCGTTCGAAACGAATACCGTCGACGCCGCCGCCCGCGACCAACTCTCGACGCTCGCGCAAGCGACGCGCATCCCCGTGCTCGGCATCACCGGCACCGGCGGCGCGGGCAAGTCGTCGCTGACCGACGAGCTGATCCGCCGCTTCCGGCTCGACTACGGCGACACGCTGAACATCGCGGTGCTCGCGATCGATCCGTCGCGCCGCAAATCCGGCGGCGCGCTGCTCGGCGACCGCATCCGCATGAACGCGATCGGCGACTGGGGCGGCGGTGCCCGCATCTATGTGCGTTCGATGGCGACGCGCGAGGCATCGACCGAACTGTCCGACTCGCTGCCCGCCGCGCTGATGCTGTGCAAGGCCGCGGGCTTCGATCTGATCGTCGTCGAGACGTCGGGGATCGGTCAGGGCGATGCGGCGATCGTGCCGTTCGTCGATGAGTCGCTGTACGTGATGACGCCCGAGTTCGGTTCCGCGAGCCAGCTCGAGAAGATCGACATGCTCGACTTCGCGAGCTTCGTCGCGATCAACAAGTTCGATCGCAAGGGCGCGCAGGATGCGCTGCGCGACGTCGCGAAGCAGGTGCAGCGCAACCGCGCGGACTTCACGACACCGCCCGGCGCGATGCCGGTGTTCGGCACGATCGCGTCGCGTTTCAACGACGACGGCGTGACCGCGCTGTACCGGCACATCGCTGACGCGTTGCGCACACACGGCCTGCGCGAGGGCGGCGCGCGGCTTGGCGCGACCGACGCTCTGCGCTTTTCGAGCAACCTGCACGCGATCGTGCCGCCCGCGCGCGTGCGCTATCTGGCCGACATCGCGCTGACGGTACACGGCTATCGCGAGCGGGCCGACGCCCAGGCGCAAATCGCACGCGAGCGCTGGCAGCTCGTCGAGACGCGCCGCATGCTGGGTGAAGCAGGCAGCGACGCCTCATTGCTCGACGCGCTGATCGACCAACGCAGCGCCGCGCTCGGCGAGCGCGAACGCAAGCTGCTCGACACGTGGCCGCAAACGGTGGCCGCCTATTCCGGCGACGAACATGTGGTGCGCATCCGCGAACGCGAAATCCGCACCGCGCTGACGGTCACGACGCTGTCCGGCTCCGAGGTCCGCAAGGTGTCGCTGCCGAAGTTCGTCGATCACGGCGAGATTCTGCGCTGGCTGATGCTCGACAATCTGCCCGGCTATTTCCCGTTCACCGCCGGCGTGTTTCCGTTTCGCCGCGAGAACGAAGACCCGACGCGCATGTTCGCGGGCGAGGGCGATCCGCAGCGCACCAATCGCCGCTTCAAGCTGCTGTCGGAAGGCATGCCGGCCAAACGGCTTTCCACCGCGTTCGACTCGGTGACGCTGTACGGCGAGGAGCCGCACGAGCGCCCGGACATCTACGGCAAGGTCGGCAATTCGGGGGTCTCGGTCGCGACGCTCGACGACATGAAGACGCTGTACGACGGTTTCGACCTGTGCTCGCCGGAAACGTCGGTGTCGATGACGATCAACGGCCCCGCGCCGACGATCCTCGCGATGTTCTTCAACGTCGCGATCGACCAGCAGATCGCCTTGAGAGAGCAGCAGCAAGGCCGTCCGCTGACCGATGGCGAACTCGCCGCAACGCGCCGCGCGGCGCTCGAAAACGTGCGCGGCACCGTGCAGGCCGACATCCTGAAGGAAGACCAGGGGCAGAACACCTGCATCTTCTCGACCGAATTCAGCCTGAAGGTGATGGGCGACATTCAGGCGTACTTCGTCGAACACGGCGTGCGCAATTTCTACTCGGTGTCGATCTCCGGCTATCACATCGCCGAGGCCGGCGCGAACCCGATCTCGCAACTCGCGTACACGCTCGCGAACGGCTTCACGTACGTCGAGGCGTATCTCGCGCGCGGCATGTCGATCGACGACTTCGCGCCGAATCTGTCGTTCTTCTTCTCGAACGGCATGGACCCGGAGTACACGGTGCTCGGCCGCGTCGCGCGGCGCATCTGGGCGATCGCGATGCGCGAGCGCTATGGCGCGAACGAGCGCAGCCAGAAGCTCAAGTATCACGTTCAGACGTCGGGGCGCAGCCTGCACGCGCAGGAGATCGATTTCAACGATATCCGCACCACGCTGCAGGCGCTGATCGCGATCTACGACAACTGCAATTCACTGCACACCAACGCGTTCGACGAAGCGATTACGACGCCGACCGAGGAGTCGGTGCGCCGCGCGGTCGCGATCCAGCTGATCATCAATCGCGAATGGGGGCTTGCGAAGAACCAGAATCCGAATCAGGGCAGCTTCGTGATCGACGAGCTGACCGATCTGGTCGAGGAAGCGGTGCTCGCCGAGTTCGAGCGGCTCACCGAGCGCGGTGGCGTGCTCGGCGCGATGGAAACCGGCTATCAGCGCGGCCGGATCCAGGACGAGTCGATGCTTTATGAGCATCGCAAGCATGACGGCTCGTATCCGATCGTCGGCGTGAACACGTTTTTAAGCGCGCATCCGCATGAGGCGCCGCGGCCGCTGGTGCTGGCGCGATCCACCGACGCGGAAAAACAGAGTCAGTTGCAGCGCTTACGCGACTTCCAGACGCGCCACCGCGATGCCGCGCCCGAAGCGCTCGAACGCCTGAAGCGCGCGGTGATCGACGACGACAACGTGTTCGCCGTGCTGATGGACGTGGTGCGCGAGTGTTCGCTCGGGCAGGTCACTCACGCCCTGTTCGAGGTGGGCGGGCAGTATCGGCGAAATATGTAGCCCGCGAGGGGCGGGCCGGCCCGCCCCGTTCGACGCGTCAGCGTGCGATGCCGAGGCGTGCCTTCGCGTCGTCGTATTCCTTCTTCAGACGCTGCACGAGTTCGCCGACGTCCGGCACGTCGTCCATCAGGCCGACGCCTTGGCCCGCGCCCCAGATGTCCTTCCACGCCTTCGCCTTTTCGCTGCCGAAGTTCATCTTGGTTTTGTCCGATTCGGGCAGTGCGTCGGGGTCGAGCCCCGCGTTCAGGATGCTCTCGCGGATGTAGTTGCCGTGCACGCCGGTGAACAGGTTCGTGTAGATGATGTCCGACGATTTCGCGTCGATGATCGCCTGCTTGTAGCTGTCGACCGCATGCGCCTCTTTGGTCGCGATGAAGCGCGTGCCCATGTACGCGAGGTCCGCGCCCATCGCCTGTGCGGCGAGAATCGAGCCGCCGTTCGCGATCGAGCCCGACAGCACGATCGGGCCGTCGAAAATGCGCCGCACCTCGCCGACCAGCGCGAACGGTGAGGTGGTGCCCGCATGGCCGCCCGCGCCCGACGCGACCAGAATCAGCCCGTCGACGCCGGCTTCCAGCGCCTTCTGCGCATGCCGCAGATTGATCACGTCGTGCAGCACGATGCCGCCATAGCTGTGCACCGCATCGACGATCTCGCGGGCCGGCGCGCGCAGGCTGGTGATGAAGATCGGCACCTTGTGTTCGACGCAGACGCGCACGTCGTGTTCGAGCCGCGGATTCGACTGATGAACGATCTGATTGACCGCGATCGGGCCGATCACCGCGTTCGGGTTCGCGGCCTTGTGCTCGGCGAGTTGCGCCTGGATCTGCGTGAGCCACTCGTCGAGCAGTTCGGCCGGGCGCGCGTTGAGCGCGGGGAACGAGCCGACGATGCCGGCTTTGCACTGCGCCAGCACGAGTTCGGGATAGCTGACGATGAACATCGGCGAAGCAACGACGGGCAGTGCGAGGTTTTGCAGAACGGCGGGCAATGCCATGGTGCGGGTCTCCTGTGTCGACCCGAGTTAGCGCTTACTCGGGTCCCATGAATTTCAACTTGCCGAAGCGACGTGCGCCCGGCGATAGATGAGTTTAGCGGCACACGGCTTGCGGTGTGATAGCCGGCGAGTGCATCCGGCAATCGCACGAAACCGCCATGCCGAAGCCACTTCAAATATTTTAAGAACGACCGTTCGATTATAGGCGAATCGTGCGACCCGTGCGCGGCAGCCGCATTTGCAACGGTTCGAAGGAGTATTCAGGTTCCATGTCTGCGTGGGCTATCCCACCTCTCACGGAGCTGCTGGCCTTCTACAATGCACGGACCCTCAAACGACCAACGAGACGTCATGGCCTTCGAAAATTTCACGCCTTTTCGCGTCGCCGTGGGCGATGTCGATATTTTCGGAGTGAAGGGCGGTGCCGGGCCGCCTCTGCTGCTGCTGCACGGCCATCCGCAATCGCATCTGATCTGGGCGCGCTGCGCCGCGACGCTCGCGCAGCACTTCACGGTGATCGCGACCGATCTGCGCGGCTATGGCGCGTCGGGCAAACCGTCGAGCGATGCCACCCATGCGCCGTACTCGAAACGCACGATGGCCGCCGACCAGGTCGCGGCGATGCGCCACTTCGGCTTCGAGCGCTTCCTCGTTTGCGCGCACGATCGCGGCGCGCGCGTCGCGCACCGGATGGCGCTCGATCACGCCGACGCGGTCGAGCGCCTGATGCTGCTCGACATCGCGCCGACGCTCGCGATGTACGAAGCCACCGATCGCACGTTCGCGACGCATTACTTCCACTGGTTCTTCCTGATCCAGCCTGAGCCACTGCCCGAAACCCTGATCGGCGCGAACCCGGCCGCCTATGTCGATGCGGTGATGGGCGGACGTCACGCGGGCCTCGCACCGTTCGATCCCGCCGCGCTCGACGCCTATCGGGCGGCGCTCGCGCAACCCGGCGCGGTGCACGCGATGTGCGAGGACTACCGGGCAGCGGCGAGCATCGACCTCGAACATGATCGCGCCGATATCGAGCGCGGCAACAAGATCGGCTGTCCGCTGCGCGTGCTGTGGGGCGACAAGGGCGTGATCGAGAAATGCTTCGATGCGCTCGGCGAATGGCGGCAAGTCGCGCGCGACGTCAGCGGCCGCGCGCTATCGTGCGGGCACTATCTGCCCGAGGAAGCGCCGGACGAACTGGTCGCCGAGATGCTGTCGTTTTTCGAAGCGGTCGAACAATAGACGACGAGCCGCTACGCGCGGCCTTCGATGAACCCTCTCAGCCGAGCGGCGGCAGCCGCCGCGCGACCGGCGTCGACTTGACGATCGCGGTGCTGGTCTCCGCGCGCTCGGTCACTTTCGACAGGATCTCGTCGAGCTGCTCGATCGAATGCAGGTACAGGCGGCAGATGAAACAGTCGTCGCCGGTCACCTTGTCGCATTCGACGAATTCCGGAATGCGCCGGATCACTTCCTCGACCAGATGCAGCTGGCCGGGCAGCGGCTTCACCCGCACGATCGCCTGCAGCGTGAAGCCGAGCGCGCGCGGATCGATCTGCACGGTGAAGCGCTCGATCACGCCTTGCGCTTCGAGCCGCCGCACGCGTTCGGCCGTGCTGGGCGCCGACAGGCCGACGACGCGCGCGAGTTCGCTGACCGGCTGACGCGCGTCCTGCGCGAGCGCGGCGAGCAGTGCGCGGTCGGTGTCGTCGAGTGCGACCGGTGCGATCGATGCAAGGCGTTTGCTCATGATGGCCTTCGTTTATGAGGTGAAAACGCGGTAACGCTTAAGTTTAGCCATGTATTCGCGCGCGCGGATTAATTACACTGCCGGTTATGCCGTCACCAATCCGGGATCGAATCATGGCTTCAAACAAGGCTTCCGTCACGACCTCAGGCAGTTCGTCCAGCGACATCCGCCGCGGCGCGGCCGAGATGAGCATTGCGATGCTGATGTCGGGCACGATCGGCTGGTTGGTCGTGTCGTCGCAGCAAAGCCCTTTCAACGTGGTGTTTTTCCGCTGCATCTTCGGCGGCGCGACGCTCGCGCTCGTGTGCGCCGCGCTCGGCCTGTTCCGCCGCGAACTGTTTTCGTGGAAGATCCTCGGCCTCGCTTTGCTCGGCGGCGCGGCGATCGTCGTGAACTGGGTGTTGCTGTTCGCCGCGTACTCACGTGCGTCGATTTCGATGGCGACGGCCGTCTACAACACGCAGCCGTTCATGCTGGTCGGGCTCGGCGCGCTGGTGTTTCGCGAGCGCGTCAGTGCGTCGACGATCGCGTGGCTCGTGGTCGCGTTCGTCGGGCTCGTGTTCGTCGTGAAGGTCGAGCCGGCCGTGCTCGCGGTGCCGGGGCAATATCTGGTCGGCGTCGCCTATGCGGTCGGCGCGGCGGCGATGTACGCGGTGTCGTCGATCATCACGAAGCGGCTGAAGGGCACGCCCCCGCATCTGCTCGCGTTGATCCAGGTGTCGCTCGGCGTGCTGTTGCTCGCGCCGTTCGTGCGCTTCGACGCGTTGCCGGCAAGCGGCGTGCAGTGGCTCGAACTGGTCGTGCTCGGCGTCGTCCATACCGGTCTGATGTACGTGCTGCTGTATGGCGCGATCCAGAAGCTGCCGACGTCGATGACGGGCGCGCTGTCGTTCATCTATCCGGTGGTCGCGATCATCGTCGATCGGGTGGCATTCGGCCAGACGCTCGCATGGATTCAGGTGCTGGGCGCCGCACTGATTCTGCTGGCGGCGGCGGGCGTTAATCTCGGGTGGCGAATCGTGCCGCAGAAGAAGCGTCTATCGTCCACCTGATGCCGATTTGACATTCGATCGGCAATTGCTACGGATTGCAGAGTAAAGCGCACGCATTCAAGCGCCTAACGCCGCTTGATGACAGATCATGTATGCATTTGTAAAACGCGGTGTTAATTTTCTGTAGGGAAATCACCGATGCGTTGCAAAAACCCGCACGCGTATCATTGATAGCGACGCTGATCACGTCCACACAGATGTTCCGCCGCTCGCTTCGTCGAGCGGTTTTCTTTTTGTGGGAACGGTTTGCGTTCCGTCACATCTTTCCGCAGTACCGGCCGCATGGGCCGATCACACATTCAACGCCGCGCGAGAATACGCGTGCCGTCCACTACGAGCGGTCCACCATTCGCCGCGAGCTCACCGATCATTCCCTTCAGCAGCGCAGACCATTCGCCGCGCGGCTTCAGCATCGACGCGGCGGCGTGCATCACGGTCGCGTCGTCGAGCATGCGCAGAAGCGTATCCACACTCATCTCGCGGACTTCGAGCAGCTTGAATACGATCAGCACCTTCAGCGCGTTCCTTGCATTGCGCGCGGGATCGGCACGCAACCAGGCGACGCGCGACAGCGCGCGTTCGAGCGCCGCTTCGACCTGCATGAACGGGGCGCCGTGGCCAGGGATGACGACGCGCACGTCGAGTGTCGCGATCATGTCGAGCACGGCCTGCTGCTCGGCAAAGCCGCTTTCGCCTTCGAGTTCGGGGAAGATCACGCCGAAGCCGTTTTCCCATAGCGCATCCGCGCTGATCAGCAAGCGTTCGTCGGCGCAATAGAGCATCAGCGAATGCGGATCGTGGCCGGGCGCGCCGAGCACCTGCCAGTCGAGTGCGCCGAGCCGCAAGCGCGCGCCGGGCGCGAGCGTGCCGGTGAAGCCGAAGCGTTCGCAGGTCTGACCGGTCGCGCGAAAAGTGAGGCGCGTTTCGTCCCAATCACGCACGGCATCGGCTTCGGATGAAGGGATCAGCGTGCGACATGGCCACGTGGCCTGCAACAGCGCGTTGCCGCCGCAGTGATCCGAATGCAGATGCGTGTTGACGATCAGATCGAGCGGCCGCGTGTGCAACGCATTGCGCACCAGCGCGACCGTCTGCGATGCGTGCGTCGCATAGCCGGTATCGACGAGCGCCGCGCAGGTGTCATCGACGAGCAGCACATTGTTCGACGACAGCCAGCCGCGCTCGAACACCTGGATCGATGCGGGCAGTGCGATCATGATGTGGCCGTTCTCGCTTGCGTGTGCGCGACGGTGTCGGGCTTCGGCATCACGAGGATCGTCGAGGTGCCCGTCAACATCAGCTCGCCGCGCTGATTGACCACCGAACCTTCGAGGTAGGTCAGATCGCCGTTCAGGCTTGGCTTCCAGTGAGCGTCGCGCACCCGCCATGTGATCGTCAGCGTGTCGTGCGCCTGCACCGCCTTCTTCAGCTTGATATCGAATTCGAGTCCGAGCGGCTGCGCATAGGCCGAGAAATGCGTGGCGAGCAGCGCCATGAAATACGCGGTGGGTTGCGTGCCCGACGCGATCAGCCCACCAAAACGGCTTTGCGCGGCGTACGCTTCATCGTGATGCAGCGGGTTCAGATCGACGACCAGCGTCGCGAACGATTTGATCGAATCCACCGACAACTCGAGCGTCGAACTGAACGTCTCACCAGGCGTCACGATGCGCGGCGCGGCGTTCATTGCTTCTCCGTCGTGGTCGGTGTCGTGCGCAGCGCCATCAACTTCGCGTGGCGCACTTCGATCGCGTCCCACACCGCGCGCTTCGCGTCGTTATCCTGCGTCGACCAGCTGGCGATTTCGTCGATCGTGCGCAGGCATCCTTCGCACCAGCCCGTCGACGCATCCATTCTGCACACGCTGATGCACGGCGACGGCACTGAACCGTCGTCGTCCCTGGCATCGGAATCGTTGCCGCTCGCCATCGTGTTCAGGCCGGCTCGCGCAACGCGACATCGACGACCGGCGCGCCCGTCAGCGCGATCAGCTCCTGCGCGGTCAGATTGAACACCGCGTGCGGATGGCCGGCGGCGGCCCACAGACTCTCCAGTTCGAGCAGATCGGCATCGATCAGCGTGAGCGGCTCGGTCGCATGACCGACGGGGCACACGCCACCAATCGCATAGCCGGTTTTTTCGCGCACGAACTTCGCATCCGCGCGGCCGATTGCGCCGACCTGCGCGGCCAC
Organism: Paraburkholderia sp. UYCP14C; assembly: GCF_004197395.1. GTDB lineage: Bacteria > Pseudomonadota > Gammaproteobacteria > Burkholderiales > Burkholderiaceae > Paraburkholderia. The sequence goes on from NZ_SELS01000023.1 coordinate 38,890, forward strand.
TTTCTTTTCGTCGACGCGATTCGCGCCGCTCGCGATCACGAGCACCGGCGCGTCGTCTTCGCGGCGCCGGAACAGAATCGACTTCGCGATCTGCGCGACCGAGCAGCCGAGTCCGGCGGCCGCTTCGGCGGAAGTCTTGCCGGTCTCCGGCAGCATCACGATTCGGCCCGCGTGGCCGCGTTCGCGCAGCAGCAGCGCGACGCGGCGTGCCGAGTCGGGCAGCGCGGCGAGATCGTCGGAGTCGAAGGACGCGAGGTCGTTCATCGTTGGGGATCCTGATTGAAAATGGATGGAGCGCTCATACGCAGGTATTCGCTTCGCTGCGCGCCTTCGCGAGCAGCGCTTTGCCGGCCCGTGACACGTTGGCCCGGCCGATCGCATTGGAAATGAAGTCGCCGATGTCGACCACTTGCGCGAGGTCGATGCCGGTCTCGATGCCGAGGCCGTTCATCAGATACAGCACGTCTTCGGTTGCGACGTTGCCGGTCGCGCCCTTCGCATACGGGCAACCGCCGAGCCCCGCGACCGACGCATGGAAAATCTCGACGCCTTCGAGCAGCGCCGCGTAGATGTTCGCGAGCGCCTGGCCATAGGTGTCGTGGAAGTGTCCGGATAGATGCTCGCGCGGAAACACCTGGGTGACCGCCTCGAATACTTCGCGAGTGCGCTTCGGCGTGCCGACGCCGATCGTGTCGGCGATATCGATCTCGTCGCAGCCGAGCGCGGCGAAACGCTCGACGACGTCGACGACCGACGCGACCGGCACTTCACCCTGATACGGACAGCCGAGCGCGCACGACACGCTGCCGCGAATGCGCAGCTTATGTTCTTTCGCCGCCGCCGCAACCGGCGCGAAGCGCTCGATGCTCTCCGCGATGCTGCAGTTGATGTTCTTCTGCGAGAACGCCTCGCTCGCCGCGCCGAAGATCACGATCTCGTCGGCGCGCGCGGCGAGCGCGCCTTCGAAGCCGCGCAGGTTCGGCGTCAGCACCGAGTAGATCGTGCCGGCGCGGCGCTCGATGCCGGCCATCACATCAGCGCCATCGGCCATCTGCGGCACCCATTTCGGCGACACGAACGACGCCGCTTCGACGTTGCGAAAGCCTGCCGCCGACAGTCGGTTGATCAGCTCGATCTTGGTCGCGGTCGGCACGAATTCCTTCTCGTTCTGCAGCCCGTCGCGCGGACCCACTTCGACGATTTTCACTTGCTTCGGTAAGGCCATGATGTGTCTCCGATCCGATGCGGTTTTGTCGCTGTCCCATCCAGCATGGGTGCTGCCGCGTTGCTGCAATTCAATTCAACCCGCGCGCCTGCGACGCGCGCGAGCGCGGGTTTCACTTTAGTAGCCGCGTTCCAGTTGTACGGCGCCGCTCACCTGCTCGCCGCGCATCATCGCGCCGATCTTGTCCACGACCTGCGCGACGCTGTCCTCGCGCAACGTCAGCGCCGACGTGTGCGGCGTGATCGTGATGCGCGGCTCGCGCCAGAACGGATGATCGGCGGGCAGCGGTTCCTCGCGGAACACGTCGAGCGTCGCGGCGGTGAGCTGGCCGCTCGCGAGCGCGTCGAGCAGATCCGTTTCGACCAGATGCGCGCCGCGCGCGACGTTGATCAGGTACGCGCCGTGCGCGAGCTTCGCGAAGACTTGCGCGTTCAGCACGCTTTCAGTGTCGGGCGTATGCGGCAGCAGATTGACGAGCACTTTCACGCCGTCGAGAAAGCTATCGAACTGCGCGTCGCCCGCGAACGTCGCGATGCCGTCGATCTGCTTTGCGCTGCGGCTATAGCCGCGCACCGGCAGGCCGAACGAGGCGAGCGTTTGCGCGACGTGCGTGCCGAGCACGCCGAGCCCGAGCACGCCCACGTTGAAGGTCGCGCGCGGATGCGGCTCGAGCACTTTCCAGCGGCACTCGGCTTGCAGGACCTGATATTCGTCGAAGCGGCGCAGATAGCGCAGCACCGCATGCGTCACGTACTCGGCCATCTGCGCGCCCATGCCGGTATCTTCGAGGCGAATCAACGGCACCTCGGGCGGCAATGTGCCCGGGTGCTCGCGTTCGAGCGCGAGAATCGCATCGACGCCGGCGCCGAGATTGAAGATCGCGCGCAGCGTAGTGCGGCCGGCCAGCATCTCGCGCGGCGGACGCCAGACCACCGCGAAATCGGCGGGAGCGGTGTCGCCGGGCTGCCATTCGCGCAGTTCGGCCGCGGGCAAAGCGCGCGCGAAGTCGCGCAGCCAGTCGGCGGCTTCGGTGTGCGGTGCGTAGAAGAGTATTTTCATGCGGTCCGGAATGCGTCGGCGTCGATGTGAGCATGAGCGGGGCGGACTGTGAGCGCGCCGCGGCGATGGGACGACGCGTGCGGCATCGGGTCTCCTCCCGTTATGGATAGGCCTCATTCTACTTTTTCGACGCAAATCGCGCGCGTTTGCGCACGGACGTGCGCTTCGACCTGCATGCCGTGGTGGGCGCCGAGCTAGCGCGTTCCCGCGTATTTGTTCGATCGCCCGATAACGAAAGCACAAAAACTTGGTTCATCGACGCGCGAGCGCGCGGGACAATGACTGCCCGGATTCCCTGCGCAGCGAGGCACGCACATGCTTTCATGCACCCGATCGAGTTGGCCGCCACGACTCGTCACCGTTCCCGGCCTGCGCGGCAGCGAAGGCGCGCATTGGCAAACATGGCTGGAGCGGCAGTTCGCGCGCTCGTTGCGCGTCGAGCAGGCCAACTGGGATGCGCCCGATCTCGCGCGATGGGCGAAGTCGTTGCGCGAACTGCTCGCGCGCGAGCGCGGCCCGTTCGTGCTGGCCGCCCACAGCTTCGGCTGCCTCGCGACCGCGCATGCGTTGCAGCAGGGCGCGCTCCCGAGCGACGTGGCCGGTGTGCTGTTCGTCGCGCCCGCGAGTCCGCGCAAGTTCGAATTCGCGGGACCGTTCGACGCGCGACGTCTGGGCGTGCCGTCGATCCTGATCGGCAGCGAAACCGATCCGTGGATGACGCTCGCCGACGCGCGCGATCTCGCGCAGCGCTTCGGCAGTGCGTTCGTCAATCTCGGCGATGCGGGGCATATCAACACGGCGGCGGGCTTCGGACCGTGGCCGCGTGCGAAGTACTTCATCGATACGCTGGTGCATTGCGCGGCGCCGCTGCGGTTTCGCGAAGAGGCGGTTGATATTCCGCAGCATGCGCTGGTGTGACCGCGTGGTGGCGCTGAGCGCTAGGTGGGCAAGCGTCGGAGTGTCGCTTGACACCGCATAGACCCAGCTACGAGTTTTCATCATCGACAGGAAGGGATCCGATTGCCCGCCTACTCTGGCCGATGACACGACGTTAGATCTCCTGGTGGTGTTTCCTGGAGTAGCCGACATAACCGCCGGCTATCGAACTCACAACTGCCAACGCAAACCAGAGAAGCAGGAAAGTGTTTTCTGCCGTGCGAGAAGCATCGAACAGGCTTCCGTTGCCGTGCAGCAGAAAAACACCGTATAGGAAGAGCCCAAGCCACGACAGTAGCGTAGCGCTAACTGCTCCGAGTGGGACACCGACGAAGATTCTTAAAAGGTTCATTTCACGGGAAAGAACAGAATCGTTTTCGAATTTCGAAAGTCCGACCAGATACCTGGAATGACGATGTTCCAGCTAACTCTGAGTCCGGTGCCGAAACCGGTTAACCTGTTGCCGTTCCATAGATCGATGTGACCGCCGCTCGTACTGCTAATCGGATCGGTGTCGCGGCGCCAGTAGCCGTCGAACATGATGATGCCGGTGCGGCCTTTGACCTTCGTGACCCAACCGGCTCCGGTAATGTTCTCCGGTTTCCCGACCCCGGCAATCGGCTGAAGTAGAGTCACCCTACCCGCATCGTGATTTTTTTAAAATCAGACCGATTGCGACGATTCTGAATTTGACGCGATTTGTAGTTGCTTGCGCATCTTGAATGGGTAAGCAACGCTTCGCCGTGAAACGCACCCGAAGGTTGGATCAATACCGAACCTTCGGGGTGCCATTTAGTCGGCGGGCTACGAGGCAGTCTTCTTACTCACGCACGCCTCCTCCATGCAACTTCGCCATTGGCTCCTCAGCTCAGTTCGTCACCCCATGGTCCTTATCTCCACACCCACGCTCGCACTCACTCCGCTCCACCGGCATCTGCTGCGCCGCTTCAGCGCGAATGCCCAGACGCGCGAGCAGCTTGCGGTCCGCTTCCGCCTGCGGATTGCTCGTGGTCAGCAACTGGTCGCCGTAGAAAATCGAATTCGCACCCGCGAGGAAGCACATCGCCTGCAACGCCTCGTCCATCTGCTCGCGGCCGGCCGATAGACGCACCATCGCGCGAGGCATCGTGATGCGCGCAATCGCGATCGTGCGCACGAATTCGAACGGGTCGATCGGTTCGGTGCCGGTCAGCGGCGTGCCTTGTACCTGCACCAGATTGTTGATCGGCACCGATTCCGGATACGGCTCCATGTTCGCGAGCTGCGCGATCAGCCCTGCGCGCTCGCGACGCGATTCGCCCATCCCGACGATGCCGCCGCAGCAAACGTTGATGCCCGCGTCGCGCACGCGCTCGAGCGTGTCGAGACGATCCTGGTAGGTGCGCGTCGAAATGATCTGGCCGTAGAACTCCGGCGACGTATCGAGGTTGTGGTTGTAATAGTCGAGACCCGCATCGCGCAGCGCCTGTGCCTGGTGCGTTTCGAGCATGCCGAGCGTCACGCAGGTTTCGAGGCCCATCGCCTTCACGCCGCGGATCATGTCCTTGATCGGCTCGAGATGGCGGTCCTTCGGATTGCGCCACGCGGCGCCCATGCAGAAGCGCGTCGCGCCGTTGTCTTTCGCGAGCTTCGCGGCGGCGAGCACTTCGTCGACCGGCATCAGCTTGTCGGCGGCGAGGCCCGTGTCGTGGTGCACCGATTGCGGACAGTACGCGCAATCCTCTTCGCAGCCGCCGGTCTTGATCGACAGCAGCGTCGACAGTTGCACGGCGTTCGCGTCGAAATGCTCGCGATGCGTTTGCTGCGCGCGGAATAGCAGATCGTTGAACGGCAGTTCGTACAACGCGACGATATCCGCGACGCGCCAGCGCGCGAGCGGCTTGGCTTCAATGGCGGCGGAAGTCGGATTGTTGTTGGCGGCGATGGTGTCGGCGGCGTCTGCAGCGATGTTCAGTTGTGTCATGTGATCGATCCTCGTGTACGGATGAAATGGGGTTCGGCGCGGCGGGCAGCGCTATGCCGCGCGCAATTGGCGCAGCGTCTGCAGAAGCCGTCGAATGTCGAGTTGCTCGGCCGCGCGCTCCGGCGACAGCGGGCTGAGATGCGGCACGATTCCGAGCAACGGCGCGTCGTACGCTTGCGCGAGATGCGTGCGAATCGACGCGATGTTCTCGTCGGGGAACGTCATGTCCGGGTCGATGCGATTCGCGACCCAGCCCGCGAGCGTCAGACCGCGTGCGGCGATCGCTTCTGCGGTCAGCAGCGCGTGGCTGATGCAGCCGAGCCGCATGCCGACCACCAGCACCACCGGCAGCTTCAGCGCGACGGCGAGATCGGCGGTGTCCTGCGTCGCGGTCAACGGCACGCGAAAACCGCCGACACCTTCGACGACGACGACATCGGCAAGCTTCAGCGCCTCCCCGTGGCACGCGACGATGTGCTCGAGATCGAACGAGACGTTTTCGAGCGCGGCCGCGATGTGCGGCGCAGCGGGTTCTTTCAACAGATACGGCGTGCGCATCGCAGGCGGCAACAGCACGCTCGATGCGGCATCGAGTTGATCCGCGTCCTCGTTGTGCTGCACGCCGTTCACCTCGAATGCGCCCGCCGCGATCGGCTTCATCGCTGCCGCCTGCAGGCCTTCGCGCACGAAGCCGCGCAATAGCGCCGACGACACGAAGGTCTTGCCGATCTCCGTATCGGTACCGGTGACGAACAACGACAGCGCGCCGTCAGCGTGATTCAGATTGCTCATGCCGCGCGCTCTCCAAGCTGTTGCAGGCCGGCTTCGAGCCGGTCGAGATCCGCATGCGAGTGCGCGGCTGACAGCGAGATGCGCAGGCGCGACGTGCCGGTCGGCACGGTCGGCGGACGGATCGCGGGCACCCACAGACCCGCGCGATCGAGCGACGCGGCGATGTCGAGCGTCGCATCGTTCGCGCCGATGACGAGCGGCTGCACGGCCGTGTGCGAATCGACGGGCAGCCACGGCGTGGCTTTCAGCATCGCGCGCGTGCGCTCGATCAGTTGCTGGAGATGCGCGCGGCGCGCATCGCCTTCTTCGCCACCGATGATGCGCAGACTCGCCGACACCGCGTGCGCGGCCGCCGGCACCGACGCGGTCGTGAAGATATACGGACGCGCACGCTGCACCAGCCATTCGATCACGGTCGCATGCGCGACGACGAACGCGCCCGACACGCCGGCCGCTTTGCCGAGTGTGCCGATCGAGATCAGATGCGGCGAGCGCAGCGCGGCTTGCGCGATCGCGCCGCGGCCTTGCGGACCGAGCACGCCGAAGCCGTGCGCATCGTCGACGATCAGCCATGCGCCGTGCCGCTCCGCGAGTTCGAGCAGACGTGGCAGCGGTGCGATGTCACCGTCCATGCTGAACACGGTATCGGAGACGATCACCTTGACGTCCGCCTCCGATGCTTCGAGCATCGCGCTCAATGCATCCACATCGCAGTGTGGGTAGATCTGCACATCGGCGCGCGACAGTCGCGCGCCATCGATCAGCGACGCGTGATTGAGCGCGTCGGAGAACAGCGTCGTGCCGCGGCCAGCGAGCGCGGTCAGCGTCGCGAGATTCGCCATATAGCCGGTGCTGAAATACAGCGCGCGGGCATCGTCGACGAAGCCGCCGGCGAATGCCGCGAGATCGTCTTCGAGTTGCGCATGCGCGCGCGAATGACCGCCGAGCAGATGCGAGCCGCCGCTGCCCGCGCCATACAGGCGCGCGCCTTCGGCGATCGCGTCGATCAGCCGCGGATGCGCGGCGAGGCCCAGGTAGTCGTTGCTCGCGAAGCCGATGATGTCGCGGCCGTCGACCGTCATGTGCGCGGCACACGGCGTGTCAGCGGTGCGGCGGCGCCGGCGCAGGCCGCGCGCGTCGATTTCCTTCAGGCCTTCGGCAAGTGTGTCGAGCAGATGCATCAGCGGGCCTCCGCGAGCGTGGCGTCGAAGGTGTCACGCGTGCGCGCGGCCAGCAGCGCGAGTTCTTCGTCGTCGAGGATGTAAGGCGGCATCAGGTACACGGTGGTACCGATCGGGCGCAGCAATAGCTCGCGCTGCAGCGCGTTTTCGAAGAAGCGGCGCGAGAATGTTTTGGCTTGCTGAGGATCGTCGATCGCCGTATCAAACGCGAAGATCGTGCCGCGCTGACGCAGATTGCGCACCTGCGGGTGCTCCGCAAGCGGCGCGAGCGCGGCTTTCAGAGTTGCCGATTTGCGTGCGTTGCTAGCGAGCACGTCGTCGCTCGCGAACAGATCGAGCGTCGCGAGCGCGGCGCGGCATGCGAGCGGATTGCCGGTGTACGAATGCGAGTGCAGGAAGCCGCGCGCGGTGTCGTCGTGATAGAAGGCCGCGAAGATCTCGTCGCGCGACAGCACGATCGACAGCGGCAGATAGCCGCCGCTGATGCCCTTAGACAGACACAGGAAGTCCGGCCACACGCCAGCCTGTTCGGATGCGAAGAACGTGCCGGTGCGGCCGCAGCCGACCGCGATTTCGTCGGCGATCAGATGCACGCCGTACTGGTCGCACAGCGCGCGCAATCCGGCCACATACGACGCGTCGTGCATCGCCATGCCGGCGGCGCATTGCACCAGCGGCTCGACGATCAGCGCGGCGATGCGGTTCGCGCGCGCCTCGAACAACGCGCGCACATTGTCGAGCGCGCGGCGCGCGACGTCGTCGGCGGTTTCGCCCGCTTGCGCGAGCCGCGCATCGGGCGACGCGACGACGTGCGCGTGACGAATCAGCGGATCGTAGGCGTCCTTGAATAGCGCGACGTCGGTCACGCCGAGCGCGCCGATCGTCTCGCCGTGGTAGCTGTTGGCAATGCAGACGAATTCCTGCTTGTCGGCGTAGCCCCGGTTGCGCCAGCTGTGAAAGCTCATCTTCAGCGCGATCTCGACCGCCGACGCGCCATCCGACGCGAAGAACGCGTGGCCGAGCGTGTTGCCGGTCAACGCGTGCAGACGTTCCGCGAGTTCGACGGCGGGCTCGTGCGTGCAGCCGGCGAGCATGGCGTGTTCGAGCGTGTCGAGCTGATCTTTCAGCGCCGCGTTGATGCTCGGGTTCGCGTGACCGAACAGATTGACCCACCACGAGCTGATTGCGTCGAGATAGCGACGACCGGCCCGATCGTACAGCCACGCGCCTTGACCGCGCGCGACGGGGATCAGCGGCAGACGTTCGTGGTGCTTCATCTGCGTGCACGGATGCCACACCGCGCGCAGGCTGCGGGCGACCCAATCTTCAGGGGCGACCGGGAGGGCTGCTGATTTTTCCAAAGAGGTACTCCAGGGTGCTTTTTTGCCACGCACGCGCGAGGGCGTTTTCAAGCCCTTTTCTGGAGGGCTTTCACGCTGTTCCGCAGACCATTGCCGCCCGCGGCAGACGAGCCTCGGCGAGTGCGCGGGGTCGAGATTAGCGGTTTATTTGCTCGCGCGCATCAACGGCAAAAAGGGCGTTTTTCGCGGTGGCATCGAGGTTTGGCGCTGTTCGACGCAACTCGTTTCACTTCGGGATGGAAGCTCGCAAATCGACGTAGATAGCGACGTCAAAGTAATGGGCTCTTACTGGCGGGAACTTGCGGTGAGGGGGTGCTTTTTGCGGGCGCGTGGCGCGGACGCGCGCCGCGGTGATGGTGCAATGGCGATGCAAAAGCAAAAAAGCCCGCTGAATCAGCGGGCCTTCGATACGGCGGAAGCGAACTCGAATCCAAGCGCTATGCGTCCCTCACTCCCGGCTCGCAATCGCGCGCCGGCCATTCTCATCGGCACCATCCGCATCCGCCGTCTGCGAGTTCTGGTTGCCCCACACGACCGAGTTATCGACCGCATACAGCCGGCACGGATCGGAGCTCTGCTTCTGGCAATTCGCCACCGCTACCTTCATCGGATCGTCGCCACCCTCGGCCCACGACCACGCGCCCGAATCCGACACCGCGAACGCGCGGCTCGGATACTGATGCAGGAAGTTGCGATAGCCATTGCGGCCCTCGTTGTCGAGGAACGGCACCGCGTCGACCGCGTCGAGTGAGGCGAAGTCGGTTGCCTTCGGCGCGGCCGGATCGGCGACGTGATACTGCACGGCCGTCGGCATACCGGCGCGCGCGAGGAACGCTTCGACGGCCGGCCACCACACGTGCACGCCGTCGCGGTCACCCACCAGCCGATGCGCGTCGTTCTTGTAGTTGCCGAAGTCGACCATCTTCACGCTCGCGCCGTGTGCGCGGTACGCGGCGTACATGCCCGCGACGAGCGGCGCGTTCCACACCGAATCGTTATCGCCGTACAGCCACAGCGACGGCACCGCGGTCTTCTCGCCGTACGCACCGAATGCGCGCGTCAGATTGCCTTGCCAGTCTTCGCAGGCGTCCTGGCGGAGGCCGCCCGAGAAATTGATCAGCGCGCGCACACCGGGCGCCGCTTCCGTGCCGTATGCGATCGTCGCGAGACCGCCATGCGAGGTGCCTGCCACCGCGATGTGCGCCGCGTCGACATAAGGTTGCTTCGACATGTAATCGATCGTCGCGGCGACGTCTCCGGCCTGGCCGAGGCCATTGCGCTCGACATCGCATCCGTCCTGCTCGTACACGCCGTCCGAGTGACCGAAGCCCTGGCGGTTCGGCGCGACGACCACGTAGCCGCGGCGCACGAATTCGCGCGCGAACGGCAGCGGATCGCTGCGTTCCTGCGTGCGCGGGTCGCCCGGAATCTTGCCGTGGTTGAACACGATCATCGGGAACGGGCCTGCGCCGTCCGGCTTGTAGATCGTGGTTTCGAGCGTGACGGTGCCGTCGGCGTCGACCGGCACGCGGATGATCTTTTCGTTCAGGTGAGCGGTGGGCAGGTAGACATCGTCGTCGAGCGCGATGCGCGGCACGCGGGCGCGCGACAGCGGTCCCAGGGTGTCGCTGGTCGGCGTCGCGTTCTGTACCGAAGAGGACGAGTAGGCGAGCGGATCGGCGTGCGCGATCGTGACAGCACACGTGGCCGCGGCGCAGATCGCCGCACACTTCGTCAGAACCTTGCTCAACACCATCGACGCACCTGCTTGAAAGACCTGTCCTGAACTCCGCGCTGTCCGGTTGCGCAAAACGCTGCTGACATTCAGCTTTCGTTCGCGTTTTCGACACAAACAGACTCACTCGCGTACGTTGTGCGGGAAGCGCACGCACGCAAATCGAGATCGCACGGGATGAACCCAACGGCCGACGCGACCCCACGCGCCGAGGATGAGCGTCACTCAATGCTGCCGGAGTCCGCGCGGCGCGCTTTCGATCAGCGGCCGGCCAGGCTTCCTTTGCATGTTGCGGAGCAGGTATGACCCGCTCTCGCAATGTGACGTCATGAAACTACGGACTCATACTGGCACGACAATTTTGTTTTGTGCAATCAAGGAGAACCCGCGACGCAAAAATTGCTGCATGTGCGAACGAGGCTTCAAAGCCTTGCCGGGCAAGGCCCGGAGACATGTGGCGGGAAGCGGCGAGTAAAGGTCGTGTAAGTGCTGTGGTGCGAGGCCAACGGAAAAAACGCGTGAGCCGGACGCAAAAAAGCCCTTAAAAAAGGGCCTTTTATGAATCCTGTTGTGAGGCGGCGAAAGACACGAGAAAGCTTCGTCGTGTAATGCAGCGATTACTTAATCGCTACGGGCTGGTCATCTACTCGTTGACATCGCCATCGACATATCGCCAGCGGCCATCATCGCCACGGAGGAAGCGGCTCAATTCATGCAACCGGTGCGCACGTCCCCCCACTTTGTAGCGGGCGATGAATTCGACGCTCGCGTGATCGGCATCGCTTTCAGCGAACGCTTTGATCTGCAGTCCGAGCCAACGGGGTGCGTCGGGCGCGGTGGGATCGGTGTCGAGATCGGCGGGGCAGGTGCGGGGGTCCCACGTCGCGCGCAGATAGTCGGTTGCACCGAGCACGTACGCGCTATAACGCGAGCGCATCAGTTCGAGCGCGCGCGGCGCCGCTTCGCCGCCGTCGATGTAGCGGCCGCAGCATTGCGCGAAACGCGGAGCTTTGGCCGCGGTGCCCCCGCGTGCGTCGGGCGTGGCACCGCCGCACGGACAGTCCACAGGTCTTTGCTGTGACAACAATGGCTTGTTCATGGGAATTTCAGTTGAGCGCGCGAGCGATCAGGATCTTCTGGATGTCGCTGGTGCCTTCATAGATCTGGCACACGCGCACGTCGCGGTAAATCCGCTCGACCGGGAAGTCGCTCAGATAACCGTAGCCGCCGTGAATCTGCAACGCGGCCGAGCAGATGCGCTCGGCCGCTTCGGAGGCAAACAGCTTCGCCATCGCGGCTTCGGTCAGACACGGCTGGCCCGCGTCCTTCAGCGACGCCGCGTGCCAGATCAATTGACGTGCGGCTTCGAGTTGCGTCGCCATGTCGGCGAGACGGAACTGCACCGCCTGATGCGAGAACAGCGGCGCGCCGAAGCTCTCACGTTCTTTCGCGTAAGTCAGCGCCGCCTCGAACGCGGCGCGCGCCATGCCGACGCTTTGCGCGGCGATACCGATGCGCCCGCCTTCGAGACCCGACAGCGCGATCCGGTAGCCTTCGCCTTGCGCGCCGATCAGGTTCGCGGCCGGCACGCGGCACTCCTCGAACACGATCTGCGCGGTATCCGACGAATGCTGACCGAGCTTGTCCTCGACACGCGCGACCACGTAGCCCGGCGTGCCGGTGGGCACGATGAACGCGCTGATGCCGCGCTTGCCGGCGGCCTTGTCGGTGACGGCCATCACGATCGCGACGTCGCCGTTCTTGCCGCTCGTGATGAACTGCTTGACGCCATTCAGCACGTACGCATCGCCGTCTCGCGTCGCGGTGGTGCGCAGCGCCGATGCGTCCGACCCCGCTTGCGGCTCGGTCAGGCAGAACGCGCCGAGCATCTCGCCGCGCGCGAGCGGCGTGAGCCAGTCGCGCTTCTGTGCGTCGTTGCCATAGGTGAGCAGGATGCTGCACACCGGGCAGTTGTTGACTGAGATCGCGGTCGACGTGCCGCCGTCGCCGGCCGCGATTTCTTCGAGAATCAGCGCGAGCGCGAGCGCATCCATGCCGGCGCCGCCGTACGTTTCGGGCACCAGCACGCCATAAGCGCCGAGCTCCGCGAGTTGGCGGTGCACGTCGCGCGGAAAGGTGCGCTCGCGATCCCATTGCGCCGCGTACGGCGTGATCGCTTCGCGCACGAAGGTGCGCAGCGCGTCGCGCACCATCAGGTGATCCTGGTCAAGCACCATGAGCGTGTCTCCTGTCGACCGGCGTCGATGCTTCAGCACGCACGCCGGCCCCATGCAATGTCGTTGGCTACCAGTCGAGCTGCGTGCCGTCGTGCTGAAAGAAGCGGCCGTGAAACGCGTCGCGCGATGCCGCCGCCTGCGCCAGCACCTCGCGCATGCCGGCGACGCTGCGCACCGGATCGAGCGCGGCCTGCGCGCCGCCCATGTCGGTGCGCACCCAGCCGGGATGCAGCGACACGCAGGTCGCGCGCTGCGCGTCGAGTGACGCGAGCTTCAGCACGTCGTTCAGCGCAGCCTTGCTCGCGCGATACAGCCAGCCGGTCGTGCCGCTCGCATCGGCGATGCTGCCCATGCGGCTCGAAATCACCGCGAGCACGCCGTCCGCTTCCTCGACGAGCGGCAGCAGGATCGGCAGCAACTGCATCGGGCCACGCACGTTGGTGTGCATCACGTGATCGAAGTCCTCGGCGGTGATCGTCTCGATGCCTTCGGTGCGCGGGCCATACACGCCCGACACCAGGATCGCCGCATCGAGCCGTTCGCCGTCGAGCTTCCAGCCGAGCGCCGCGATTTCTTCGGGCGCGGTGACGTCGAGCGCGAAGGTTTCGGCGCCGAGTTCGTTGAGCGCGTCGAGCGCGGCGACGTCGCGCGCGGTGGCGAGCACGCGCCAGCCGCTCTTTCTGTACTGCCGCACGAATTCCTGGCCGATGCCACGCGACGCACCGACGATCAACACTGTTTTCATCGTATTCCTCGAAGTTTTATCGACGCTTCAGATCAGTTCGATACCCATCGCGGTCGCCTCGCCGCCGCCGATACACAGCGTCGCGACGCCGCGCTTCAGACCGCGCTTTTTCAACGCGCCGATCAGCGTGACGAGAATGCGCGCACCCGAGGCGCCGATCGGATGGCCGAGCGCGCACGCACCGCCGTTCACGTTGACCTTGTTGTGCGGCAAATCGTGTTCCTTCATCGCGGCCATCGTGACGACTGCGAACGCTTCGTTGATCTCGTACAGATCGACGTCGCCGGCGCGCCAGCCGTTCTTCTCGAACAGCTTGCGGATCGCGCCGACCGGCGCGGTGGTGAACTTCGCGGGCTCCTGTGCGAAGGTCGAATGACCGACGACGCGCGCGAGCGGCGTGACGCCGAGCCGTTTCGCGGTCGATTCGCGCATCATCACGAGCGCGGCCGCGCCGTCCGAGATCGACGACGAGTTCGCCGCCGTCACGGTGCCGGTCTTGCTGAACGCGGGCTTCAGCGTAAGGATCTTGTCGAGGTTGGCCTTGAACGGCTGCTCGTCGCGCGCGATCGTGACGTCGCCCTTGCGGGCCGCGACGGTGACCGGCGCGATTTCCCAGTCGAACGAACCGTCCTCGTTCGCGCGCTTAGCGCGGTTCAGCGACTCGACCGCGAACGCGTCCTGCGCCTCGCGCGTGAAGTCGAACGACGCCGCGCATTCCTCGGCGAACGTGCCCATCAGACGGCCCTTGTCGTACGCGTCTTCGAGGCCGTCGTAGAACATGTGGTCGAGCACCTGGCCGTGGCCCATGCGCATGCCGTTGCGCGCTTTCGGCAGCAGATACGGCGCGTTCGTCATGCTCTCCATGCCGCCCGCGACGATCACGTCGAGCGAGCCCGCGGCCAGCATGTCGTGCGCGAACATCGCCGCGCGCATGCCGGAGCCGCACATCTTGTTGACCGTCGTGCAGCCGGTGGCGAGCGGCAGACCGGCGCCGAGCGCGGCCTGGCGCGCGGGCGCCTGGCCGAGGCCGGCGGGCAGCACGCAGCCGATCACCGCCTCGTCGATCTGCTCGGGCTTCAGCCCCGCGCGCTCTACCGCTGCCTTGATCGCGACAGCGCCGAGCTGGGGCGCCGTCAGCGACGCGAAGTCGCCTTGAAAACCGGCCATCGGCGTACGCGCCGCGCTGACGATCACGATCGGATCGGCGTTGATACCACTGTGGTTTGCGTCACTCATGTTCGAGCTCCTTGGTCATAGCTTGGGTGGCTACTGCCGCGCGTTGCCTGCTGCGAACCCTCGTGGGATTCAGCAGGCCACGCGCACATCGGGTACGTCCGCCGGCGCATCGGGCGCCTCGGCGAATCGCTCCGGATAACGCACGCAAAAGCGCACGCTCTGGTCATACGGGAAAAAGTCGGGCAGCTCGCCCTTCAACAATGAATCCTTGTGCTGCTGCCACAAAGCAGGTTCGAAGAAATCCGCGTGATGCCGCATGAACGAGCGCCGCACGCGTGGATCGCCGAGCAGGAACGTGCCGTACGTCTCCGGGAAAATATCGTGCGGGCCGACCGCGTACCACGGCTCGTCCGACATTTCGTCTTCCTCGTTGCGCGGCGGCGGCACCGCGCGCACATTGCAGTCGGTCAGGTATTCGATCTCGTCGTAGTCGTAGAACACGACGCGGCCATGGCGCGTGACGCCGAAGTTCTTGTACAGCATGTCGCCGGGGAAGATGTTCGCCTGCATCAGCTCCTTCACCGCGTTGCCGTATTCCTTGATGCCGTGCTCGACGTCGTCGTCGTTGCCGTTCTGCAGGAACAGATTGAGCGGCACCATGCGTCGCTCGATGTACATATGGCGAATCACGAGGTTCTCGCCTTCATACTCGAGCAGCGACGGCACTTCCTTCTCGAGTTCGCGCAACAGCGTTTCGTCGAGCCGCGCGAGCGGCAGCGCGACGCTCGAATATTCGAGCGTGTCGGCCATGCGGCCGAGCCGGTCGTGACGTTTGACGAGCAGATACTTCTGCTGGATCTGCGCGCGTGTGGTTTCCTTCGGCGGCGGAAAATTGTCCCTGATCAGCTTGAACACGTACGGAAACGACGGCAACGTGAACACCAGCATCACGAGCCCCTTGATGCCGGGGGCAACGATGAAGCGGTCGCTCGAATGCTTGAGGTGATGCAGCAGATCGCGATAGAACAGATTCTTGCCCTGTTTCTGCAGACCCACCGACGTATAGATTTCCGCCTTCGGCTTGCCCGGCATCACGGTGCGCAGAAACTCGACATACGCGGACGGCACTTCCATGTCGACCAGAAAATACGAGTGCGAGAAGCTGAAGATGATCAGCAACTGCTCGCGTTTGAGCAGCACCGTGTCGAGCGCGAGCACGCCCGGTTTCACGTGCCGCAGCGGCACCGCGAACGGCAGCAGCGCGTCGCCATTGATGATGCGCCCGACGATATACGCGGCCTTGTTGCGATGAAACAGCGACGACAATACGTGAATCTGGAAATTCGGCGCTTCGTCGAACACGCCGAATGCTTCGTGAATCGACTGCATCACGCAGGCGACGTCGCGCGTCAGATCCTCGAACGGCAGATCGAGCTGGAAGTTCGTGACGACCCGCTCGAGCGTCGCGGCAAGTCCATCGGTACCGGGGTAATACGCACGATAGGTCGGCTTCGCGGCCGGCTCGTCGTTCTCGATGTATTCGGTCGAGATTGCGGGGCGCACGAAAATGAAATCGTTGTTGAAATAGGAGCGATGCAGGATCTTGCAGGAGACCGAATTAAAAAACGTCTCCGCGCATTCGGGCTGACGGTGCGTGGTCAGAAGGCCGATATAGTGCAGCTTGATCTGCTGCCACACATCGCCGTCGATGTTCTCCGCGTCGTACTCGTCTTCGAGCAGTTGCACGCATTCGTGCACGCGATCGTCGTACGACGTGATGCGCTCGCGCGCGAGTGTTTGCAGGCCGTGCCAGTCGCCGGCTTCGAACAGCGTCTTCGCATGGATCGCCGCGTCGCGAAAGATCCGATAGTGACGGTCGAACCCTTCGAGCATCGTTTGCGCGACGTCGAAACCGATTTGCGACGATAACAGCTTGGGGAAGTGATTCATCACGCGCGCTCCGCAAACGCCGGTCAGAGTCAGGCAGCTTCAGGCCAATTCAGGCAGGCTTCGCGTCATGCCTCGCGCCGTCGAGCAGCGCGCGCGCCTGCGCCTCGTATTGCGCGAGATCTTCGAGCGTCGCGTCGAGATCTTCGCGCTGGCGTTCGAGCACTTCGCGATGACGCGTGACCGTCGCGAGAAACGCATGCAACTGCGGCACGGTGTCGGTCGGCGACTCGTAGACGTCGAGCAGGTCGCGGATCTCCGACAGCGTGAAGCCAAGCCGCTTGCCGCGCAGCGTGAGCTTCAGACGCGTGCGGTCGCGGCCCGAATAGACGCGCCGCAAGCCGCTCGAGCCCTCGCGGCTCGGCGAGAGTAAACCCTGATCTTCGTAGAAACGGATCGCGCGTGGCGTGACGTCGAATTCGCGCGCGAGTTCGGTGATCGTGTATTGCGTATTCATCGGGACATCTCGTGGCCGCTTGGCCGGCACAAAACCGGATTGGACGATAGAATCGACGTTTACGTTATCGTCAACCTGAGCGGAAAGCAACCACAACCAGGCCGACCGGCATCGCACACCTCGCCATGCCGGAGGGTCGTCGGAGGAAGACAGTCCCCATGAATGCACTCGAACATCAACTCCAATACCCCTTCAACGACACGATGCCCGATTCGGGCCGCACGATGGAAGTCGCGCCCGGCGTGCTGTGGCTGCGCATGCCGCTGCCGTTCGCGCTCGACCATATCAACCTGTGGCTGCTGCGCGATGAGATCGACGGACAGCAAGGCTGGACCGTGGTCGATTGCGGTATTACGTCGGACACCATCAAAGCGAATTGGGAGAGCGTGTTCGACTCGGTGCTCGATGGGCTGCCGGTGCTGCGCGTGATCGTCACGCATTGCCATCCGGATCACATCGGCCTCGCGCACTGGGTGTGCGGCGGCGGCGATAAGCAGCGTTGGGACGCGCGGCTGTGGATGACGCTCGGCGAATACATGCAGGCGCGTGTGATGGCGACCGGCGACGGCTCGAACGCGGGCGGTGAGGCCGCGGCGCGGCACTTCGCGCGGCATGGTCTGAACGACGCCGAATCGCTCGACAAGCTGCGCAATCGCGAGAGCTATTACACGACCCTCGTGCCGGCGATTCCGAGGCAATACCGCCGCTTGCGCGAAGCCGAGGACGTGAGGATCGGCGGCAGGTCGTGGCGCGTGGTGACGGGCTTTGGCCACTCGCCGGAACACTGCGCGCTGTACTGCGCGGAAACCGGCACGCTGATTTCCGGCGACATGGTGCTGCCGCGCATTTCGACCAACGTGTCGGTGTTCGATATCGAGCCTGAAGGCTCGCCGCTCGAACTGTATCTGGAGTCGCTCGGCCGCTACGAGACGATGCCTGAGGAGACCCTGGTGCTGCCGTCGCATGGCAAGCCGTTTCGCGGCGTGCGCACGCGCATTCGGCAACTGCGCGAGCACCACGTCGCGCGGCTCGCCGAAGTGCGCGAAGCGTGCGCGGAAAAGCCGCGCAGCGCCGCCGATATCGTGCCGTTGATGTTCAAGCGCCAGCTCGATATCCATCAGATGACGTTCGCGCTGGGCGAGGCGCTCGCGCATTTGCATCTGCTGTGGCGATCGGGGGAATTGAAGCGGACGCAGGATGCCGACGGGGTGATTCGGTTCGCGGCGGTGTGATCCGGTTCAATTCGATTCGCCGATAAAAAAGCCCGGTTGCGCTTCCACGCAACCGGGCTTTTTACTGACGCGCCCAGCTTGAATCAGCCGCAGCGCGAAATCACTGCACCACCACCGCGCCAAAATTCTGCCGCCCAAACGGACTCACGTGATACCCGCTCACGTTGGTACGCGTGATCGCGGCGGCGGTCGGATAGCCGAGCGGGATCCACAGCGCTTCGTCGTGGATGATCTGCTGCGCGGCTTCATATGCCTTCGTACGCTTGGAGATATCGGCCGTGGCTTTGCCGTCGGCGATCAGCTTGTCGAGATCCTGATCGCAGAAACGCGCGAAGTTGATGCCCGACTTCACCGCGTTGCAACTGAAGAGCGGCGACAGATAGTTGTCCGGATCGCCGTTGTCGCCGGCCCAGCCCATGAACAGCGAGTCATGCTGGCCTTGCTTTGCCTGCTTGATCAGCTCGCCCCATTCGATCACCTTGACTTCCGCCTTCACGCCGATCTTCGCGAAGTCGGCCTGCAGCAGTTCGGCGCCGGCCTTCGGATTCGGATTCAGCACGCTGCCGTTCGGACGCACCCAGATGGTCGTTTCGAAGCCGTTCGGAAAGCCCGCGTTGGCGAGCAGTTGCTTCGCCTTCGCCGGGTCGTACGGCCAGCCCTTGATCGAGCGGTTGTAGCTCCACGTATTCGGCGGGAACGGGTTCACGGCCGGCGTCGCGGTGTTGTCGAACACGGTCTTCAGATACGTCGTGCGGTCGAACGCCATGTTCAGCGCGGCGCGCACCTTCTGGTTGTCGAGCGGCTTCTGCTGCGTGTTCAGCGCGACGAAGGCCGTCATGAACGCGGGCGTCTGCACGATCGAGAGCGCCTTGTCGTTCTTCGCGTCGGCGAGATCCTGCGGCTTCGGCGACAGCGCGATCTGGCATTCGCCAGCCTTCACCTTCTGCGCGCGCACGGTCGCGTCCGGCGTGATCGCGTAGATCAGGCGCTCGATCTTCGGCTTCGGCCCCCAGTAGGTCGGGTTCGCGTCGTAACGGATCACCGCGTCTTTCGTATAGCTCTTCAGCACGAACGGGCCGGTGCCGATCGGCTGCGCGTTCAGCTCGACCTGCTTGCCGGCCTTCAGCAACTGGTCCGCGTACTCGGCCGAATAGATCGACGCGAAGCCCATCGTCAGGATCGACACGAAGGTCGCGTTCGGTTCGTTCAACTCGAACTTGACCGTGTTGTCGTCGACCTTGGTGATCGCCTTGATCAGCTTCGGCAGCCCCATCGATTGCGCGTGAGGGAAGCCGCTCGCGCCGGCCACCTTGTGCCACGGATTGCTGTCGTTGAGCATGCGGTCGAACGTGAAGATCACGTCGTCGGCATTCAGCGCGCGGGTGGGCTTGAAGTAGTCGGTGGTCTGGAACTGCACGTTCGGGCGCAGGTGGAACGTGTAGGTCAGGCCGTCGGGGCTCACTTCCCACTTGTCGGCGAGCGCGGGCACGACCTTCTTCGCGGCTTCATCGAACGACACCAGCGAGTTGAAGATCACATCCGCCGATGCATTGGTCGTAACGAGCGAATTGAACTGCACGACGTCGAAGCCGTCGGGGCTCGATTCGGTGCAGACGGTCAGCGGTTTGGCGAGGACGAGCGCGGGCGCCGTGAGCAGGATGGCGGCTGCGAGCAGTTTGAAGCGCATAGGATCTCCGGTAACGAGCGCAGTCAGGCAGTGCGTCTGGTTGTGTTTATGGCGGCGAGGCGTGAGCGGGGCAGGTGAGCGGTCCCGGCGCGCGCGTCGCCACGATTGTGATACGTTCCCGGCGCCGCCGTGCAGGTCGGGCGACCCCGGCCTGCGGCCTTTGCTTGTCTCCCGGCCGACCTTCGAGGCCTGGCTGGCGGCGCGCCTTGGCGAAAGCTTATCGAAGGGCCATTATGGCGACAACAATTTAATCGACATATCCATATGGGGCGGCGTGGCCCTGGTGCCGCGCCGGACCGCCTCAGTCCGCCGCGGCCAGGCGCTGCAGGTAGCCGATGCCATCGATTGCGCGCACGCCGTACCACGACGTCATTTCCCCGTCGATCAGCTCGATGCGCTTGCCGGTGAGACGCGGATCGCGCGCGAGCGCATCGCGATGCGCGGCCGTGAAGCGATACGGCTCGCTCGACAGCAGCACGCGGTCGACTTGCGCGAGCCACGGCGCGGAGTCGAAGTCGAGCGTCGGGTAACGCGCGGCGCCCGAGTTGCCGCCGCGCACGTCGGGCAGCGTGTGCCAGTTGACGAGGCGCAGCATCGCGGCGATGTAAGTGTCGCGCGCGACGCTCATCCACGGTTCGCGCCAGATCAGGTACAGCACGTTTTGCGCGGCGAACGTGCGAGCGGCGGCTTCGCGCAGACGCGCTTCGAGCGCGCCGCTCAGGCTTCGCGCTGCGTCTTCGCGTCCGAAGATCGCGCCGAGCAGCGTGTACAGCGCGAGGTTGTCGCGCGGCGTGCGCGGATGGGTGACGACGATGTGCGGCACGAACGCGCGCAGTTGCTCGACGGTGTCGCGTTCGTTTTCGTCGATATTGACGATCAGGTGGGTGGGGCGCAGCGCGCGGATCGCGTCGAGCTTGACGGCTTTCGTGCCGCCGACCTTCGGCACCGCGCGGACCTTGTCGCGCGGATGCACGCAAAAGCCGGTGCGCCCGACGATTTGCCGCTCGAGGCCGAGCGCGAAGAGGGTTTCGGTGAGGCTCGGCACCAGCGACACGATGCGCGCCTCGGCGCCCGCGGGTTCGTGCGCGACGCCGGCTGCATCGACCGCACGGGACTGCATGAATTACTCGGTGGCGGCGCGCGGCTTGCGCGGCGCGCGTTCGAATACGCGGTCGTAGAGGCAGCGCGGCAGCACATGCAGCAGCATCGCGGCCACGCGCATCTGCCATGGAAACACCGCGAACGACGTCTGCCGTTCGACCGCGCCCGCGACCTTCGCCGCGAAGCGGTCGGCGTCCATCAGAAACGGCATGTTGTACGGATTGTGCTCGGTCATCGGCGTGCGGATATAGCCGGGCGCGATCGTGACGACTCCGACGCCGAACGGCCGCATTTCGACGCGCAACGCTTCGAGATACTGCAGCGCCGCCGACTTCGACGCGCTGTACGCGCCCGAGCCCGGCAGGCCGCGCACGCCGGCGACGCTCGCAATGCCGACCAGCGTGCCGCGTTTCGTGTCGGCCATCGCGGCGGCGAACGGCTCGAACGTGGCGACCATGCCGAAGTAATTGATGTCCATCACCTCGCGGAACGTGCGCAGATCGCCGTGACCGGTCAGCGCGCCGCGGCTGATGCCGGCGTTGGCGATCACGACGTCGGGCAGGCCATGTGCGGCGATGAAGCGCGCGGCCGCATCGGCGAGCGCTTCCGCGTCGCGCACGTCGAGCGTATAAATCGAGACGGTGGTCTGGGGATGGGACTGCCGGAACGCGGCAAGCGCGTCGCCGCGGCGGGCGACGAGGCCGAGAATCGCGCCGCGCCGTGCATATTCGCCGGCGAGCGCGAGGCCGATGCCGCTCGAAGCGCCGGTAATGAAAACCTTCAGCGGTGAGGTCATACCGGCGCCTCGTGATTACATCTTTTTGGCGCGGACTTGCGAGACGAGATAGTCGAGCACCTGGATCGTGCCCGGCAGGGTGCCGGTCGCGGCCGGGCCGGTTTCATACTTGCCTTGCACGGCGAGCGTCGGCACGCCGTCGATCTTGTAGTCGTCGAGCAGTTTCTTGTCCTTCTGCAGCGCGCTTTGCGTCGAGAACGAGTTGTACGCTTCCATGTACTTCTTCGGATCGACGCCGAGCTTCGCGAGGAATTTGGTCTGGTCTTCCGGCGTCAGCAGATAGTTCTTGTTGACGTGGATTTCGTTGAAGACCTTCGGCGTCAGTTCGTTCGCGAGGCCGAGCGCGTCGAGCGCGTGGTACATCTTCGAGTGCGGGATGAAGTCGTCGCGGAAGGCGACCGGCACGCGGCGGAACACGACGTCCGGGCCCTGCTTCTTGACCCACGCTTCGAGGAACGGGTTGAATTCATTGCAGTGCGGGCAGCCGTACCAGAAGAATTCGGTGACTTCGATCTTGCCGGCCGGCACGTCGGTAGGTTGCGGCGAGGCCAGCACGGTGTAGTCCTTGCCGGCGACCGGCGCGCTCGGCGACGCATGCGCGCCGGCCGCGATCAGGCCCAGCGAGAGAAACAGGATGCTCAGCAGTTTTTTCATGTTGTGTAGACCCAGATAAGGCGGTAGTGCAGTGACGCTCTGCGAAGGCCCGTCACCGCTGGTCGGATTCGGCGTGGCCGCCCGCCACAATGCAGGTCGAAGCGGCCATCGTGCTTGTGACTCGCGCTCCGCGCCGATAGTTCGACGCGCCGCGCGAGCCGGCGTTACCGTTTATTTATTGTTTGGTGAAGCGGATCACTGCGGTATCGACACCCGCGTCCGACAGACGCTGACGGCTCGAATTCATGTCCTCGAACTTCGAGAACGGCCCGATGCGCACGCGGTAGTACGTGACGCCGCCGGCATCGCGCTGCGTGACCTTCGATTCGAAGCCCTGGAACGCGAGCCGCGCGCGCTGCTGTTCGGCGTCGGCGGCGGTCTTGTACGCGCCGACCTGCAGGAAGTAGCCGGTGTTCGCGTCGCCCGGGGCCGGCGCGGGCGCGGCGGCCGAGCCAGGCTTTACGTTGGCCAGGGTGGTCGCGTTGGTGCTCTTCGGCGCGGAGCCTGCCGCGGTGGCGGCCGGCGCGCTCGACGTTTGCGGCTTCTTCGCCGGCGCGGGTGCGACGATGCCGCCGTTTTCCTGCGCGGGATTGGGCGCGACCGCCGTGCCGTTGTTATTCGCGTTGCCGGCCGACGGCGGCACTTCCACGATCTGCGGTTCTTCGAGCATGCCCGACTGGGTCTGCGCGTTGGTCTGGCCCGGCGCGGTGTTCGGCGGCGCGGGTTGCGCGGCCTGCGGCACCGGCTGCCCCGGCGTCTTGCCTTGCAGCGGACGGTTCGGATCGTATTGCGCCTGGCTCGCGCCGTTGTCGGTCGCCGCCGGCGGCGCGACCTTCGACACGAACGGCGTAGGCGCACGGGTGATATACAGCGCGACCACCACCGCGATCGCCAGGCCGACGATCAGGCCCAGCACGATGCCGAGAAAGGTGCCCCCGGTTTGCTTCGATTGCTTTGTTGTGCGGCGTGGTTTTGCCATCGTACGAATCACCTGCAAAAAGAATCCAGGAACGGCCGCCGATTATAGCGACGGCCGCGCGCATATTACGCTGGAGAAGTTACATCTTGACGGGAGCGGAGACGCCGATCGTCGCGAGACCGTTGGCCAGCACCTGGCGGGTGGCCGCGAGCAGCGCGACGCGAGCGTTGCGTTCGGCCGCATCGTCGACCAGCACGCGCTCGGCTCGGTCATTGTAGAACGAGTGAAATTCCCCGGCGAGTTCGCGCAGGTAGAACGCGACCGCGTGCGGCGCGAGTTCGTCGGCGGCGTGCTGCAGCATGTCCGGGAATTCGGCGAGCTTGTTGAGCAGCGCCATCGAGCGCTCGCTCGTGAGCGGCGACACGTCGACGCTCGGGAGCGCGCTTTCGTCCGTGTTGTAGCGCGCCTTGCACTCGGCGATCACCGAGCAGATGCGCGCGTGCGCGTACTGCACGTAGTGCACCGGATTCTCGTCGTTCTGCTTCAGCGCGAGGTCGATGTCGAACACGAACTCGGTGTCCGCCTTGCGCGAGATCAGGAAGAAGCGCACCGCGTCGCGGCCGCGGCGAATGGTTTCCTCGTCGATCAGATCGACGGCCGCTTCGGTGCCCGGCGTCGCGCCGCCCGACCATTCGATCAGGTCGCGCACCGTCACGTAGCTGCCCGCGCGCTTCGAGATCTTCACCTCTTCGCCGTTGCGCATGACCGTGACCATCTTGTGCAGGATGTAGTCGGGGTAGCCCTTCGGAATGCCGATGCCGAGACCCTGCAGACCGGCGCGCACCCGCGCGATCGTGCCGTGGTGGTCCGAGCCCTGCACGTTGATGACCTTGGTGAAGCCGCGCTCCCACTTCGCGACGTGATAGGCGACGTCCGGCACGAAGTACGTGTAGGTGCCGTCGGTCTTGCGCATCACGCGGTCCTTGTCGTCGCCGTCGTCGGTGGTGCGCAGCCACAGCGCGCCTTCCTGCTCGTAGGTCTTGCCCGCGGCGATCAGCGCGTCGACCGTTTTCTCGACGCGGCCTTCCGTGTACAGCGACGATTCCAGGTAGTACTGGTCGAACTTCACGCCGAACGCCTGCAGGTCCATATCCTGCTCGCGACGCAGATACGTCACGGCGAAGCGGCGGATCGCCTCGAGGTCCTCGACGTCGCGCGCGCCGGTGACGGGCTCGCCGTCGCTCGCCTCGACCGTGACGCCGTTCAGATAGTCCTTCGCGATGTCGGCGATGTACTCGCCGTTGTAGGCCGAAGCGGGCCAGCCCTCGTCGCCGGGGGCGAGGCCGCGCGCGCGTGCCTGGGTGGACAACGCGAGCGTGTGGATCTGCACGCCGGCGTCGTTGTAGTAGAACTCGCGATGCACGTCCCAGCCCTGCGACGCGAGCACGTGCGCGAGCGCGTCGCCGAGCGCCGCCTGGCGGCCGTGGCCGACGTGCAGCGGGCCGGTCGGGTTGGCCGACACGAACTCGATCAGCACGTGCTTGCCGGCGTCGCGCCGCGAGCGGCCGTACGCGTCCTGCTCGGCGAACACGGCGGCGATCACGCCTTGCTTGGCCGCGGCCGTGAGGCGCAGGTTGATGAAGCCGGGGCCTGCCACTTCGGCGGTGTCGATCAGGCCTTTGGCCTGCGGATTGCCGAGCAGCGCATCGACGATCTGTTGCGCGAGCTGGCGCGGATTGGCGCGCAGCGGCTTGGCGAGCTGCATCGCGACGTTGCACGCGACGTCACCGTGCGCGGCGACTTTCGGGCGCTCGAGCGTGATGGCGGGCGAGACGAAAGCGGCTTCGGTCGCGCCTTGCGTGGCAGTCGCGACCTGCTTCACCGTGTCGGCGAGCAGGGTTTCGAGTGTGTGTTTATGTGCGGGCAGCATGCTTGTTGCGAGTCCAGTGAGGCAATCCGGTAAGGCGGAAGAGGCGCCGGCCGCGGCCGGTGTCGCAAGCGTGAAGCGCGGCCGCGCTTTGCCGCGCGGATGGCCGCGCCGCCAGCAGACCGTCCCCGAGGCGATGCGACGAGACGCAACGCCAGCAGCGCAACGCGGGGGCTCCGCAGGGCAGCTCGCCGTTACGCAGGCTCGCGCGGCATGCGGATTGCGGCCGATGGTTCGACGCCCCCGGTTACACACGTTCGCGATGCTCGTCGAGCCTCGCCGCACGTGGCGCTGGGCGGCGCGCTTTTCCGTTCAGACGGATTTTAGCAGGTGCTAATATGTTCAATGAGCTGCCCGCAAGGGGCCGTGGCCGCCGCGCGTTGGCGGTGCCGCGTCCAGGCGCGCGCAGTGGCAGCCCTTGGGACGCTCGTGCGCTCACCCGACATAACGAAAAAGGGAACAGTCATGCTGATTACTTTCAAGTGCCACGCCTGCCCGGACGTGATGATGCTGGAGAATCTGGCGCAGTATCTGGTCGGCATTGTCGGCAAACGCCTTGGGCAGCGGGGCGTCATCACTCACGACGAACTGGGCCCGGCCATCGAGAAGCTCGAAGCGGCGATCACCTCCGACAAGCAGGAGCGCGCTGAGCACGAAGGCCATTTCCACGAAGGCGAGGACGGCCGCGATCGTCATGAGATTCCGCCCGGACTCGCGCAGCGCGCGTATCCGTTCCTCGATATGCTGCGCGCGGCGCAGAAGGAAAACGCGGATATCGTTTGGGGACTTTGATTTCTGCCGGGTCCCGGGCGCCGCGGCGCGCTCGGAACGGGTCTTCATCAGCGCTTCTTTTGCGCAGTCAAACAAAAGAGCCCGCTCGACGCGGGCTCTTTGTCATTCAGAGGGCGTGTCCGCCGTTGCCGCTCATTGGCTCGCGGAGGCCGCCGACGCTGCCGCGCCTTTCTTGGTCTTTGGCTTCTTCGCCTTTTTGACGTGCGCCTCGGTCGGCGGCGAGTAGGAACTGACCGCGCTCGAGCCGCCCGGCGCGGCGGGTTGCGCGAGCGCCGCGGAAGCGCCCGCGGCCAGTGAAACAGCAGTCAATAACAGCGTCAGCTTCTTCATACGATCTTCTCCGGAGTCGGTTGCAATCTTGATGAGCCGGCGCGTTGTGCTCGCGCCTGACGGGATGAAAGCCGACTCAGTCTACAAAGCCGAAATTGCCGTGGCGCCAAATATTCAGTCTTTCGAACTCGATATAGTGGCGCCCAGGCGATGCGCGGCCCGGCCGGATGGCGTTCGGGCCACGAATCGCTTCGCGTTCAAAGCAACGGCGCCAACGCGCGCTGGGCATCCGCTTTCGACAGCGCCATCCGCTGCGCGTAGTCGTCGAGTTGATCCGCGCCGATCTTGCCGACCGAGAAATAGGTGCTGTCCGGATGCGCGAGGTAGAAGCCCGACACGCTCGCCGCCGGCAGCATCGCCAGCGATTCGGTCACGCTCATGTTGATTTCGTTCGCCTGCAGCACGTCGAACATGCCGCGCTTGACGAGGTGGTCGGGACAGGCCGGATAGCCGGGCGCCGGGCGGATGCCGTGGTATTTCTCGGCGATCAGCTCGTCGTTGGAGAGGTTTTCGCTGTTCGCGTAGCCCCACAGGTCGCGCCGCACGCGCGCGTGCATCGCTTCGGCGAATGCTTCGGCGAGCCGGTCGGCGAGCGCCTTCAGCATGATCGCGCTGTAGTCGTCGTGATCCTTCTCGAACTGCTTCTCCTTCACGTCGACGCCCAGACCCGCCGTCACCGCGAACATACCGATGTAGTCGGCGACGCCCGAATCCTTCGGCGCGATGAAGTCGGCGAGCGAGCGGTTCGGCCGCATCACGCCGTCGACCACCGGCCGCACGCTCTGTTGACGCAGATTGCGCCACGTCAGCGCGACCTCGGTTCGCGATTCGTCCGTGTAGATTTCGATGTCGTCGTCGTTCACCGTGTTGGCCGGCAACAGCGCGATCACGCCGTTGGCCTGCAGCCAGCGGCCCTGAATCAG
The DNA here is from genome assembly GCF_004197395.1 of Paraburkholderia sp. UYCP14C. Taxonomy (GTDB): domain Bacteria; phylum Pseudomonadota; class Gammaproteobacteria; order Burkholderiales; family Burkholderiaceae; genus Paraburkholderia. Next base: position 66,065 of record NZ_SELS01000023.1, read on the forward strand.
GCGCGCGAGCATCGACTTGCCGTCGGAGAACACGCGCCGCGCGGATTCGCCGACGATCTCGTCGTTGAGAATCGCCGGGTACGGGCCGGCGAGATCCCACGTCTGGAAGAACGGACCCCAGTCGATATAGTTCGCGAGTTCGTTCAGATCGAAGTTCTTGAAGACCCGGCGGCCGATGAACTTCGGCTTGACCGGCTGATAGCCGGCCCAGTCGATCTTCGTCTTGTTGGCGCGCGCTTCGGCGAGCGTGACCATCGGCTGCGCTTTTTTGTTCGCGTGCTGATCGCGGATGCGGCTGTAATCGGCGTTCAGTTCGTCGATGTACTTCGCGGCGCCCTCGTCGGACAGCAGGCTCGAGGCGACCGATACCGAGCGCGACGCGTCCGGCACGTAGACCACCGGCCCTTCGTAGTGCGGGGCGATCTTCACCGCGGTGTGCACGCGCGAGGTCGTCGCGCCGCCGATCAGGAGCGGAATCTTCTTCACGCGGAAGTAGTCGTCGCGCTGCATTTCCGACGCGACGTAGGCCATCTCTTCGAGGCTCGGCGTAATCAGGCCCGACAGCCCGACGATGTCCGCGCCCTCGACCTTCGCCTTCGCGAGGATCTCGTTGCACGGGACCATCACGCCCATGTTGACCACTTCGAAGTTGTTGCACTGGAGCACGACCGACACGATGTTCTTGCCGATGTCGTGCACGTCGCCCTTGACGGTCGCGATGACGATCTTGCCCTTCGCGCGCACGTCGCCGCCGGCCGCCGCGAGCTGGCGCTTTTCTTCCTCGATGAACGGGATCAGATGCGCGACCGCCTGCTTCATCACGCGCGCCGACTTCACGACCTGCGGCAGGAACATCTTGCCCTGGCCGAACAGGTCGCCGACGATGTTCATGCCATCCATCAGCGGACCTTCGATCACGCTGATCGGACGGCCGCCCTGGGCGGCGATCTTCGCGCGCACTTCCTCGGTGTCTTCGACGATGAACGTCGTGATGCCGCTCACCAGCGCGTGCGCGAGACGCTTTTCGACCGGCTGGTTGCGCCACTCGAGGTTCTCTTCCTTCTTCGCGGCGCCGGTCTTGAACTTGTCGGCGATTTCGAGCAGGCGGTCGGTGCCGTCTTCACGGCGATTCAGCACCACGTCTTCGACGCGCTCGCGCAGTTCGGCATCGAGTTCGGCATAGACGCCGAGCTGGCCCGCGTTGACGATGCCCATGTCCATACCCGCCTGGATCGCGTGGTAGAGGAACACGGTGTGAATCGCCTCGCGCACCGGGTCGTTGCCGCGAAACGAGAACGACACGTTCGACACGCCGCCGCTCACCTTCGCGTACGGCAGGTTCTCTTTGATCCAGCGCGTCGCCTCGATGAAGTCGACCGCGTAGTTGTTGTGCTCCTCGATGCCGGTTGCGACCGCGAAGATGTTCGGATCAAAGATGATGTCTTCGGGCGGAAAGCCGACCTCGTTGACGAGGATGTCGTACGAGCGCTGGCAGATTTCCTTCTTGCGCGCGAACGTATCGGCCTGGCCCTGTTCGTCGAAGGCCATCACGACGCTGGCCGCGCCGTAGCGGCGAATCAGCTTCGCGTGATGAAGGAACTGCTCCTTGCCTTCCTTCAGCGAGATCGAGTTGACGATCGCCTTGCCCTGCACGCACTTGAGACCCGCCTCGATCACCTCCCACTTCGACGAGTCGATCATGATCGGCACGCGCGCGATGTCCGGCTCCGACGCGATCAGATTCATGAAGCGCACCATCGCCGCCTTCGAATCGAGCATCGCCTCGTCCATGTTGATGTCGATGACCTGCGCGCCGTTCTCGACCTGCTGGCGCGCGACGGCCAATGCTTCGTCGAACTGATTGTTCAGGATCATTCGCGCGAACGCTTTCGAGCCGGTCACGTTGGTGCGTTCGCCGACGTTGATGAAGAGCGTCCCGGACGTGACGTTGAACGGCTCGAGGCCGGCAAGGCGCATGGTGTGATCGGTCATGGCGTGTGTGCGAGTCGGGTGCGTGCGTTAAAGGACGTGCTGGGGGACGTGCTGGGCGTGCTGGGCGCCCGGGTCAAGTGCGTCAGGCCGGCTCAGGCCGCGTCGCGATACTGCGTCGGCCACTTGCGCGGCTTCAACTCGGCGAGGGCCTTCGCGATCGCCGCGATGTGCTCTGGCGTTGTGCCGCAGCAGCCGCCGGCGATGTTCACGAGTCCCGCCTGGGCGAATTCCTTCAGCAGGCCCGAAGTATCCGCGGGCAATTCGTCGAAGCCGGTGTCGCTCATCGGATTCGGCAGGCCGGCGTTCGGATAGCACGACACGTAGGTGTCGCACAGCTTCGCGAGTTCGGCGATGTACGGACGCATCAGCGCCGCGCCGAGCGCGCAGTTCAGGCCGAACGTGAGCGGTTTCGCGTGACGCAGCGAGTTCCAGAAGGCCTCGACGGTCTGGCCCGACAGAATGCGGCCCGACGCATCGGTGACGGTGCCCGAGATCATGATCGGCAGACGCTCGCCGGTGTTTTCGAACAGCTCGTCGAGCGCGAACAGCGCGGCCTTCGCATTCAGCGTATCGAAGATCGTTTCGACGAGGAACAGGTCCGCGCCGCCGTCGAGCAGGGCTTTCGCCTGCTCGTAGTAGGCGCCGCGCAGTTCGTCGAAGGTCACGTTGCGCGCGCCCGGATCGTTGACGTCCGGCGAAATGCTGGCGGTTTTCGGCGTCGGGCCGATCGCGCCGGCGACGAAGCGCGGCTTGTCCGGCGTCGCGTATTTGTCGCACGCGGCGCGCGCGAGCTTCGCCGATTCGAGGTTCATCTCGACGGCGAGCGACTCCATGCCGTAGTCGGATTGCGCGACCGTGGTCGCGCCGAACGTGTTGGTTTCGATGATGTCCGCGCCTGCCGCGAGGTACTGCTCGTGAATCTCGGCGATGATCTGCGGCTGGGTGATCGACAGCAGTTCGTTGTTGCCCTTGATGTCGCGCCCGTAGTCCTTGAAGCGTTCGCCCCGATAGGCTGCTTCGTCGAGCTTGTAGCGCTGGATCATCGTGCCCATCGCGCCGTCCAGGATCAGGATGCGCGAGTTCAGCAGCGCGGGAAGCGCTGCGCCGCGGGTGTAGGCGGGCTCGGAACGGACTGGCGTGGCGGATTGAGCAGGCTGGGTCATGGCGGACGAGGGCTTGCGCCGGCGTTGGCGGAAAGCCTGTCATTGTAGCCGTTGCCGCGCGGATGCGCCCGGCGCGGGGGAGGGCGTCCGGCCTGATCGGCAAAATCGACCGACTAAAACGCGGCGCGCGAAGAATGCGGAATCGCTCTAACAAACCAGGCAACGGGAATCGTGGTGCAGCAATAGAAAACGGCGCGGCAAGCCAAAGCCTGCCGCGCCGTTTTGTTGCTGCCGATCGCCTGATGAAACCCGCCGGCAAAGCCGCGCGGTGCGGTCGGTCGATGTCGCCAGAGCGCCAGCTAAACCCCTCCGATCAATGCAGGACCACCGGTTGATGCATCAGACTGTCGAACTGACCGAGGAATTCGTCGACCTCGTCGAGCGTCGGCTCGCCTTCGATCAGCTTCTGCACATGCTCGCGAAACTGTGCTGCCATTGCACCGTCGATGTAGATTTCGCGCTGCATGTTCTTGTCGACAATCTCGTAGCCGCCCGACTTCATGGCCAGCAGACCTTCCTGCGGAGGAAACTCGACGACACAGTAGTTAGGGCTGTTATAGATCATTTGCATGGCGACACTCCTTATTTCCGTTGGGCTCCTGCCCTTTTCTGCAACATAGGTGGAGCATGTGAGATGGAATTCAAGGGGTGGGTCCGGACGACGCACTTAAAAAACTCCGGACCTAACGGTTAGACTCGCCGCTCCAGAAACGATTCAAGCAACGCGGCAAAACGATGCGATTGCTCGATTGGCGCAAGATGCGCGGCGTCCAGCAACTCGAAGCGGGCGCCCTCGATCGCCTCCGCTATCGCCTGCGTAGCAGCAGGTGGCGTGCCCGTATCGTGTCGTCCGGCAACTGTCAGTGTAGGACAGCGGATCGCGTCGTGCCGGCGGCGCAGGTCGAAATCGCGCAGCGCCTCGCAGGCCATCGCAAAACCTTCCGGCGGCGTGTGCGCAAAAGCCTCACGGATCGGCTCGACCGCTTCGGGATGCCCGGCCTGAAAGTCGGGCGTGAGCCAACGGGCGAGCGTCGACGGTAGCAGCGCATCCATGCCGTCGCTGCGCGCCGTGTGGGCGCGCTGATTCCACAACTCACGGTTTTCGGGCAGGGTGCCGCCGGTGCTGTCGGCGATGGTCAGCGTGTCGATGCGTGACGGATGGTCGAGCGCGAATTGCTGCGCGATCATGCCGCCGAGCGACAGGCCGACCAGGTGCGTCGTCCGCGCGCCGAGCGCATCGAGCAGTTTGGCGAGATCGTCGGCCAGCTCGCGCATGCCGAACGGCTCGCGCGAAACCGCGCTGTGGCCATGGCCGCGCACGTCGTAGCGCAGCACCGTGTAATCGTCACGGAAATAGCCGGCCATCTGATCCCAGATGGAAAGATCGCCGCCCAACTGATGGATGAACGTGAGCCACGGGCCACCTCCTTCGTTGCTGAGCACGTAGCGTGTTTCGATACCGTTGATGTTCACTTGCATGCGGACTCCTTTGAAGGAAACGCAGTGAAAAAGCGCGGTGGGTCGCCGCGTTCGTGCGAACGGGGCTTCCAATGACGTGCGAGTCAACGTTGCAAAGGAAGTTTCGCCGATCTTGAGCAGATCTGCTCGTGACACTCTGTCACGACACGTGTCACGGTTTGATGATTGTTGGAGCGGTCGAATCGACCGGTTGAGGTGGGGCGACCTCGGGCGTTACTGCCGATACGCCTGTCGGCGCGACGGGCGGGTTGGCGGGGGCGGTGTCCACTGGCGTCGACGTTGCAGGACTTGTGACAGAGGGCGTGGCAGGTGTGGCGGCTGTGGTGGGCGCTGCGCCCGTGGCAGGCGTGGCCGCGGCACCATTGCCACCGTCATCCGACGACACCCCATCGACGTTCAGCTTGCCGCGCCACACCAGTTCGAACTGGGTGCCGTTCGGCTCCGTCTGCAGGATGCGCGCAGGCAGCCAGCCGAGCGACGGCGCGAGCCACACGTCGATGCGGCGCTGGTCGCCATCGTGCCGCGGCAGACGTTTGAAATGACGCGTCTGGAGATAGCCCTGCGCCGCGCCGATCGTCTCGTCGCCGATCGTCTCGATCGGCCAGTTCTCGCCGCTATCGGTATCGACGACGAAAAACTGTCGTGTCACGCCAGGCTTATAGGCGTCCGGATCGCCGCGCACGAGGCTTGCGAGCTGCATCACGACGCTGAAGCGGTCCTGCGCGCCGTCGGGCAACGGCAACGAGGCGGGTGTGCGCGTGAAGCCGATCTGTTTGTCGTTGCGATTGAAGATCGCGATGTCTTCCGCGCGACGGCCACGCTTTTCGCTGTACTGCGCCGGCGCGAGGCCAAAGGCATCGATGCCGCCGTGGCTCGAAAACACGAACGGACCGACGAACGGCAGCGGCACCGATACGACCATTTCGTAGCTCTGCGCGTTGCTCGCCCAATGGATCGTGCCGGGCGCGTTGCGCACGCCGTTGTAGAACGTGTCGTAGTCGAGTTCGGCCGAGGGCGGCACCGAAAACTTCACGCCCTGCGATGCTGGCGGCGCGCTCGCCGCGGCGGGGGCGCTCGCCGCGGCGCCGCCGGCATCCGCATGGGCCGCTGCATTCGCGCTCGCGGCCGCGGCTGGCGCGCTAGCCGCCACCTCCGATGCCGGTGTGGCCGCCGGCTCGTTCGGTTTGGCCGGCTGCAACGCGGTCAGCACATGCTGTTCGCGCGGCCGACTCGCCGCGGGCTTGTGCGCGTGCGCGGGCGGATGCGCGGCGGGTGCGGCCGGCTGTGGCGCCGCTTGGCGCTCGACCCTCTCGGGCGTCAGCAGCGCGACCTGCACCGGCACGTGCTCGTGATGCGCCGGATTCAGATTCACGCGAGTGCGCTCGAACCATTGCGCCGCGATCCAGTGCACCACCGCCACGGCCGCCAGCACCGCAAGCCAGCGCCACGCGCGCGCGCCGCGTCCCGGCCCGCTGCCGAAAGCTGGCAGGCGATCACGACGGCGGTTGGTGGAAGCAAAATCCATCGGCGCTTGAATGTGTGAGTGCTTGAACAACTCGGCCCGTATCAGCCGTCTTCGCTACGCGGTGTCGCGCTATAGCCGAGTTCGTACGACAGCTTCCGCGCGCATTCGCGCAACGCGGTATCGATCTCGCCGCCCCAGCGGATATCGAACGCACCCTCATGGCCGAGCGCGACCAGACCGAGCGCGAGTTCGCCGGTCGAATCGAACACCGGCATCGAAAACGCGTGGATCGTCGGCAGCAGCATCCCTTCGACACGCGCGGCCTCGTGCTCGCGCACCTCGGCGAGCACCTTGTCGACGTCGTCGCGGGTGCGCGGCGCGCCGCTGTAGGACGAGCGCCGCGAGTCGGCCAACTCGCGCTCGAGCATCGCGGCGGTCTTGCCGGACGGCAGGTAGGCGGCGAACAGCAGACCGGTCGCCGAGCTGAGCAAGGGCATCACGTCGCCGAGCTTCAGCGACGCCTTGGCCGGATAGCTCGACTCCATCCAATGCACCATCGTCGGTCCCTGATTGCCCCACACCGCGATGCCCACCGTCAGGTCGAGGCGGTCGCGCAGTTCGGCGAGCGCGATGCGCGCGAGCTTCACGCCGTCGACGCGCGCAAGCCGCGCGAGCCCCAGCTGCAAAGCGAAGCCGCCGAGTTCGTAGCGGCCCGACAGCGGGTCCTGCGCGACCACGCCAAGACGCAGAAAGCTGACCAGGTAGCGATGCGCCTTCGCCGGACTCATGCCCGCGCGCTGCGCGAGATCACGCAGCATCATCGCGCGCGGTTCGTGGGTCAGCACGTCGAGCAGCCTGAAGCCGACCTCGATCGACTGGATGCCCGAGCGCAGTTTTTCTTCGCCGGGTTCGCCGGTTTCGTCATCGGCGCCGGTTGCGTCAGTGATGTCGGCGGGGTCGAGCAAATCGTCGGCGGACGCGGGGTCGGTGCGGGAGCGGATCGTGCCGGAGCGGGCGTTGGCGGACATGTGCAAAAGGCGCGTAGTGGCGTTAGTGACGGTGACAACGACGACGAACACGCAGATATTGGGCCGCGCCGATTCACCATCGTAGAATAGATTCCTTCCATCGTCACTCATACACGGTTCACAGCTCTATGAAACTTGCCTCGCTGAAGGACGGCACGCGCGACGGTCAACTGATCGTCGTGTCCCGCGACCTGCACACGGCGGCCATCGCCGACGCGATCGCGCCCACGCTGCAGCGCGTGCTCGACGACTGGGCCTTCTACGCGCCGCAACTGCACGACCTCTACGACGCGCTGAATCAGGGCCGCGCGCGCAACAGCTTTTCGTTCGACGCGAAGGAGTGCATGGCGCCGCTGCCGCGCGCGTTCCAGTGGGCCGACGGCTCGTCGTACGTGAACCATGTCGAACTCGTGCGGCGCGCGCGCGGCGCGGAAATGCCGCCCGAATTCTGGACCGACCCGCTGATGTACCAGGGCGGCAGCGACGACTTCATCGGTCCGCGCGACGACGTCTTGTGCGCATCGGAAGAGTACGGCATCGACTTCGAGGCCGAAGTCGCGGTCATCACCGGCGATGTGCCGATGCGCGCGACCCCGGAGCAGGCACTGCGCGGCGTGCGGCTGGTGACGCTCGTCAACGACGTGTCGCTGCGCCACCTGATCCCCGCCGAACTCGCGAAGGGCTTCGGCTTTTTCCAGAGCAAGCCGGCCACCTCGTTCGCGCCGGTCGCGGTGACGCCCGACGAGCTTGGCGAGCACTGGCGTGAGGGCCGCGTGCATCGGCCGATGATCGTCCACTGGAACGGCAAAAAAGTCGGCCAGCCCGATGCGGGTACCGACATGGTGTTTCACTTCGGCCAGCTGATCGCGCATGCGGCGAAAACGCGCAATCTGCGTGCGGGTTCGATCGTCGGTTCGGGCACGGTATCGAACAAGGACGCGAAGCGCGGCTACTGCTGTATCGCCGAGAAGCGCTGCCTCGAAACGATCGAGCACGGCGCGCCGCAAACTGAGTTCATGAAGTATGGCGACACCGTGAAGATCGAAATGTTCGACGAGGCGGGCAAGTCGATTTTCGGTGCGATCGAGCAGAGCATCGCGCCGCTCGAATGACGCGGCGGTGACGCGGTAGTGCGTTGACGCGGCGGCACGCGCAAAAGGGTTTCGCCCGATGCCGCCACCTGCGCACGCGGCTACACTGACTGGCGCGCCGGCTGGGACGGCGCGAATGGCGCGAACGGCGGATAGCGTGCAGCAACGCATCGGTAGCACATCGGCAATACATCACAACGAAAACCCGACGTGAGGAGACGGCATGCCGCGATTGGACTTCCCCGCAGATGAACATCGGCGCGCTTGCGCATCATCGGTTCACGCGCGCACGAGCGCATGTGGTGCGCATCAACGCGGCTCGCGCTTCGCTCGGCGCGCCGCGACGCTGTGCGCCGCGCTCGCCTGCGCGTTGCCGCTGACATCGTTCGCGCAGGTGAAGATCGGTCTCGTGCTGTCGCTGACCGGGCCGGCCGCGTCGCTCGGCATTCCCGCGCGCGACACGGTCGCCCTGCTGCCCAAACAGATCGGCGGGCAGAACGTCGAGTACATCGTGCTCGACGATGCATCGGACACCACCCAGGCGGTGCAGGACACCAAGAAGCTGATCAGCGAGAATCACGTCGACGCGATCATCGGCTCGTCGATCACGCCGAATTCGCTTGCGATGATCGACGTGGTCGCCGAGGGTGAAACGCCGATGATCTCGCTCGCGTCGTCCGCGAAAATCATCGAGCCGGTCGACGCGAAACGTCGCTGGGTCTTCAAGACGCCGCAGACGGACGCGATGATGGCTTCGGCGATCGCCGAGCATGCGAGCGGACACGGCGTGAAGACGATCGCGTACATCGGCCAGGCCGACGCGCTCGGCGAGACGTTCTACGCCGAGGTCGCGAAGTTCGCGCAGCTGCATCACATCGACGTGGTGGCGAGCGAGCGCTTCAATCGCACCGACCCGAGCGTGACCGGACAGGTGCTGAAGATTCTCGCGACCCACCCGGATGCAGTGGTGGTCGGCGCGGCCGGCACGCCTGCCGCGCTGCCGCCGAAAACGCTGCGCGAGCGCGGCTACAAGGGCGTCATCTATCACAACCACGGCGTCGGCAACAACGACTTCCTGCGCGTGTGCGGCGCCGATTGCAATGGCACGTTCCTGCCCGCGAGCCCGGTGCTGGTCGCCGCGCAATTGCCGGCCGATCATCCGGCGAAGCGTCTCGCGCTCGAGTACATCGCGCGCTTTGAGGGGCTGCACGGCGCGGGCAGCGTGTCGGCGTTCGGCTCATACACGTCGGACGCGGGCGCGTTGCTCGAGCATGCGATTCCGCTCGCGCTGAAGGCCGGCGCGCCCGGCACGCCGCAGTTTCGCCGCGCGCTGCGCGACGCGCTCGAAGGAAGCCGCGGGCTCGCGGATACCAACGGCGTCGTCAACATGAGCGCGGCCGATCATCTCGGGCTCGATCAGCGCGCCCGCGTGATGGTCGAAATCACCAATGGCAAGTGGCTTTATCAGCCGCATTGAACGGGTCGCGACGTTTCGCGCGCGACTGAACGAACCTCTTCCGGACTGCTCACCATGGCTCAGTCATCGCAACCGAACGACGCGTACTATGCGCACTATCAGTCGCTGCGTTTGCAGCGTCATCCGCACGGCGTGCTCGAAGTCGTAATGAGCGGCGAGGGCGCGAACAAAAGCGGGCTCGCGACCGCGGACGCGCGCATGCATTACGAGCTCGCGGAGATCTGGCGCGACATCGATCGCGATCCCGACACGCGCGTCGCGATCATTCGCGGCGAGGGCAAGGGCTTTTCGGCCGGCGGCGATCTGCAGCTCGTCGAAGACATGGCGAACGACTTCGAGGTGCGCACGCGGGTGTGGCGCGAAGCGCGCGACCTCGTCTATAACGTGATCAACTGCGGCAAGCCGATCGTGTCGGCGATGCATGGTCCGGCGGTCGGCGCGGGGCTCGTCGCCGGGCTGCTCGCCGATATCTCGATCGCGGCGAAGACGGCGCGCATCATCGACGGGCACACGCGCCTCGGCGTCGCCGCGGGCGATCATGCGGCGATCGTCTGGCCGCTGCTGTGCGGCATGGCGAAGGCGAAGTACTACCTGCTGCTGTGCGAGCCGGTGAGCGGCGAGGAGGCGGAGCGCATCGGGCTCGTGTCGCTCGCCGTCGACGAAAGCGAACTGCTGCCGAAGGCGTTCGAGGTCGCGCGCAAGCTCGCCGACGGGTCGCAGACCGCCATCCGCTGGACCAAGTACGCGCTGAACAACTGGCTGCGCACCGCTGGGCCGGCGTTCGATACGTCGCTCGCGCTCGAATTCATGGGCTTCGCAGGGCCCGACGTGCGCGAAGGCCTGAGCTCGTTGCGCGAGCGTCGCGCGCCCGATTTCGGCGCGGCCGGTCCACGTCACGACGAACAACCTTGATGTCATATCCCAAACGGTATGATCGAATCAACGCGCGCGGCGTCGCGCGCTCTACCTATCATCCAGCACCGAGGCGACAACCATGACCGACACCACTGGCTCCGCGCCGCCCTTTCCCGGCTTTCCCGGTTTTCCGCCCGCTGAAATGCTCGATCGCATGTGGAGCATGATGCGGCTGTCGCCGTTCGGCGCCGCCATGACGGGCGCGCAGCCGGCTGGCGGCACCACTCCGTCGCTGTCGATGATGTCCGACATGATGGCGCCGCTCACGAGCGTCGAGGAACTCGACAAGCGCATCACCGACATGCGCGCGGTCGAGCAATGGCTGAAGCTGAATCTGAGCATGCTGCAGTCGGCGACCCAGGCGCTCGAAGTGCAACGCGCGACGCTCTCGACATTGCGCGCGTTCGGCGCGTTCGCGCAGTCGTCGATGTCGCAGGCGGCGGCGGCTGCGTCGGGTCCGGCCGCGAGCGACACGCCGAGCCCCGCACCGAGCCCTGCGCCGGCGCCGAGCTGGGCGAAGCCGGCCGAGCCGGCGCCCGAAAGCGCCGCGCCGGCCGACAGCGACGCAGAGGAAGCGCCCGCCACGCCTGGTTTCGACGCATCCGCGTGGTGGAATCTGCTGCAATCGCAGTTCAACCAGATCGCGCAGTTCGCGATGACGCAGCCTTCCGTCGCGGTTGCCGCAGCGGGCGGGGGCACGCAAGGGACGCCGGAACCGGCTAAGGCGGCGAATGCGTCGGGCGCGCAAGCACCGGCCGCCGCCGCGCAAAGCGCAAAGCCCGCCGCCAAACGGCCGGCCGCGAAGCGCGCCGCGCCGTCGGCCAAACGCGCGTCCGGCGCGGGGACGAGCGCGGCAACGCCGAAAAAATCGACCTGAGCGGGCGGTGCGGGCAACGCGCCCGCACCCGGCGCGACAGCGACAGCCAGGACAAATGGAGCGCGGCCGAGTCCGCGCTTCCCCTTCTACCTGTCGCTCCACGAATCACTTCGCGATAACGAAGACAACTCATCGCCGCCGTTTTTGCCGTATTCCCGCACCGGCGATTTCGACCCGCGCAAATCGCCGACTTTATTGAGAGAAGTCAATGCCAAAGCGCGCTCGCGCGGCTTCTGTCACGGGTTTCGTGGGAGGCGCGTGCTATCATTGTCTAAGCTTGATCTGGCTTTGGGGCGTGCGCTGAAAACAACCAATCCCGCCGTCCTCGCGTCATTCGCAGACTGGCTCGACCTCAGGCAAAGGGTATTCCTCACCCACGGTTGGCCGCGGCGCCCGATTCACGATTCACGATTTACGCTTCAGGCGCCAATACAACAGCCCGGACTTCTTTGCTGCCCGATGCTTCTGGGCGGCCGGTTAACGCGTAAAATTGAATGCTTGGCCGATAAACGGCACGCCCGTTCGTCGTAGGTAAAAACGGCTACACGTAGCAACAGACACACACAGTATGTGCAGAACAGGGGTGGGACTATGAACACCATGCTTTATCCGGAACTTTATAAATCGCTCGAATCCGTTCGATGGGACATGGAGAAGGACATTCCCTGGGACAAATTCGATGCATCGCTATTGACCGACGAGCAGGCCGAGACGATCAAGATGAACGCGATCACCGAATGGTCGGCGTTGCCCGCCACGGAAATGTTTCTGCGTGACAATCATCACGACAGCGATTTTTCCGCATTCATGAGCGTGTGGTTCTTCGAGGAGCAGAAGCACTCGCTGGTGCTGATGGAATATCTGCGCCGCTTCAAGCCGGAAATGTGCCCGACCGAAGAGGAACTGCACGCGGTGCGCTTCGAGTTCGATCCCGCTCCGCCGCTTGAAACGCTGATGCTGCACTTCTGCGGCGAAATCCGCCTGAATCACTGGTATCGCCGCGCCGCCGAATGGCACACCGAGCCGGTCATCAAGCACATCTACGAAACCATCTCGCGCGACGAAGCCCGCCACGGCGGCGCGTATCTGCGCTACATGAAGAAGGCGATGGCGCAAACCGGCGACATCGCGCGTGCCGCGTTCGCGAAGATCGGCGTGCTGATGGCCTCGGCGCGTCGCACCGAAAAGCCGCTGCACCCCACCAACCTGCACGTGAACCAGGCGCTGTTCCCGCGCGACACGATCCAGTCGCGTCTGCCGGATCCGGAATGGCTCGAACGCTGGCTCGACGAGCAGATCCGTTTCGACGACGGCTGGGAAAAGAAGGTCGTCGAGCGCATTTTGCACAACCTGTCGCTGTTGTTCGAACGCACGTTCAACACCGCGCAGGAATTGAACCGTTATCGCAAGGAAGTGGTCGCGCGTCTGCAGGCCGCTGAGCAAAACCCGGCGCAGCAGCCGGCGTAACGGCTCGAGCGGCTTCAGCACCGTTTCAAAAGGCGGTCCGGCAAGCGTGAGCTTGCCGGACCGTTTTGCTTCGCGCCGTCCAGCGTGTATCGTGACGGCACCTCGCCTTCCTCTGCCCGCAATTCCTTAACTCCCCCAACTCTGTGACCGTGCGATGACCGCCATCTTTGAACGCAAGATTCTGACGCGCGATGCTCTCGCGAAGCTGCGTCCTTCGCTGCGCGCGCCCGTCGTGTTTACGAACGGCGTGTTCGATATCCTGCATCGCGGTCACGTGACTTATCTGGCCGACGCAAAGGCGCTGGGCGCGTGCCTGATCGTCGGTGTCAATAGCGACGCATCGGTGCGGATGCTGGGCAAGGGCGACGACCGGCCGATCAATAACGAGGCCGATCGCATGGCTTTGCTCGCGGCGCTGGAAAGCGTCGACTACGTGGTGGGCTTTGGCGAGAAGACGCCGGTGGAGCTGATTTCCGCGCTGCGCCCGGACGTGCTCGTGAAGGGCGGCGACTACGACATGGACGCGCTGCCCGAATCGGCACTCGTGCGCGGCTGGGGCGGCAAGGCGCTCGCAATTGCGTTCGAGCACGATCGCTCGACGACCGCGCTGTTGAAGAAGGTGCGTACGCAGGGGTGATGCCGCGCGCCGCCGCGGCAACGCGCAGCGGCCGGCTGGACCGCTAACCGTACGCGTCGCTCACCTGATTACTCCGGCAGCTCCGAGGTCGAGATCGGCGCCTGCGGCGCGGGTCCGCCGACCACCGCCTGATCGGACGCATCGGCGGCGCTGACCGGCCGCACCGTCAGCCAGTCCGGATGAATCTGGCGGGTCAGATAATTCGGCTCGCGTCCGTGGGAACTGGTTGACGGGCCGAAGGCGCCACGCAGCGCGACGAAAGCCAGCACGTTGACAACAATCAGAATGGCAATCGGCCAGCGAAGCATCGTGGGTGTTTCCAATCCAGAGAGAAGTTGAGCTTGGGGCGTCAAGGAGAAACTCGGGTACCCGTAAAACACCCGCTCGCGGCCGGCAATCAGCCGCTTCGGCGCGCCGAATCCTCGGCTGCGATCAGCGCGAGCCCCGACAGAACCAGCGAATCGTGGCGAGTATGCGGCACTTTCAGTGCGCTCGCCACCGCGTCGGCGGCGCCGCCGCTGACCACGAGACGCACCGGCACCCGCCACTCATCCTGCAGATCGCGCCACATCCGTTCGATCAATCCCGCCTGTGCCAGCGTGCAGCCCGCCGACAGCGAGCGCGGCGTATCCGTCGCGAAGAACGGACCGCGACGGGGCGCGTCGGCGGTATCGGCCGGGTCTAGCAGACCGCGTGCATGGGCGGAGTCGAGCGTCGGCAGTTGCGCGGTGTGCTCGCCAAGCGAGCGCATCATCAGCGTCCAGCCCGGCGCAATCAATCCGCCGATAAACGCGCCGTCCGCGCGCAACGCCTCGAGCGTGGTCGCGGTGCCGAAGGTCGCGAGCAGTAGATGTTCACCGGGAAACGCCGCGTGCGCGCCGATCACGCCGGCCCAGCGGTCGCTGCCGAGCGAGTGCGGTGTCGTATAGCAATTGGTCACGCCGCATTGATGCGCGCTCGCGCGGATCGTCGTGAGCGGCAGTTGCGGCCAGTGAGCGTCGACCAGCGCGGCGATGTGGGCCGCGACCTCCGCGCCTGCGACGTTGGAGAGCCACGCTCCACATGGCGTCGGCCAGTCGGCCCAACCGGGTTGCAAACCAGAACGCCCATGAGATACGGCAACGTCGTCATGCGCCAGCGCACCGCTCGCCAACTGCGTCCCGTCCGGCTGCACCAGCGCCCACTTGATCCGACTATTGCCCGCGTCGATCAGCAGATACGGCGCGCGCTGCGTCATGCGGCACCGTCGGCGAGGCGCAGCGACACGTCGCCGGTCGCGATGCTCTGGCGCCCTTCGGCCGTATCGAGCAGCAACTGGCCGCGTTCGTCGACGCCCGCCGCCACGCCGCGCGCGAGCTCCTGGCCTTGCTCGAGCAGCACGACGTCGCGGCCCGCGTACGCATGCACCGCGTTCCAACGCGGCTGGAACGGCGCGAAGCCTTCGGCGCCGAAGCGCTGCAGCATCGGTTCGAGCGCGTTCAATTCCGCCGCCAGCGTATCGGTCAGATTCGCGTTCGGCAGCGCGCGCTGCAACGCGGTCGGCACGGCGCCGCGCGCCTGCGGCGGTACTTCGGCGTTCAGCGCGCCGACCTTCGCTGCGAGTTCATCGGCCCCCTTCACATTAGTGCCGATGCCGATCACGACCGCGCTCGCGTCGTCGGTGCTCCACGCGGTTTCGATCAGGATGCCGGCGAGCTTGTCGCCTTCGAGCAGCACGTCGTTCGGCCACTTCAGCGCGAACTGTCCGGGAGCGGCGACCGGCAGCGAGCGCAGCCCGTCGACGAGCGCGACGCCCACCGCGAGGCTCAAGCCCGCGAGCCCTTCGAGCGGTCGCGGCAGTACGCACGCGACCGAAAACAGCAACGCGTTGCCTGGCTCCGCGTACCACGGGCGCCCACGGCGGCCGCGTCCGGCGGTCTGCAGATACGCGACGCGCACGATCGGCCGCGGCAGCGCGTTCGCCCGTCGCGGCAGTGCTTTCATGTGGGTCATCAGATCGGCGTTGGTCGAGCCGGTTTCTTCGACGATTTCGATCGGCCAGTCGTGCGCATGCGCGCCGAACAGCTGGACCGCGCGTTCGCGATCGATGCGCCAGTCGGTCGACGCCGACGACGAGGCCGCGGGCGCGCTTGTAGCAGCGGGCGGGGAGGCGGGAGTCTTGGAGGCATTCATGACTCATATTGTAGCCACAGCGAACCCGCGCGGAACCCGAATCCGGACCGTAAAGATCGACGCGAATCGATGTGCATCAGTGCGGACCGGCGGCCGAGCCTTCGTTACAATGGCCCCTAATCCGATAACCAGATTCACGCGATCCTTGAACTACGACACTCCGCCCGGCCTTGAAGTCGCGGCCGGCAGCCAAGGCAAGATCGTCCGTCTCTCGGGCCAGTGGACGGCGCTCGCGCTCGCGCGCGATCGCGCCACCGGGCAAGTGATTCCGCAACTGCGTTCGCTGACCGGCGCGCAAGGCATCGGCGGGTGGGATCTGTCGCGCGTCGACAGGATGGACCACGTCGGCGGCCAGGCGCTGTGGCGTGTGTGGGGCCGCAAGATGCCGCCGGGCACCGCGCTCACCGACACGCAGCGCGACATTTTCGAGCGCATCGCGCTGCTCGACACGGTGCGCGAGAGCGCCGAGCCGGTCACCCGTTTTGATCCCTTCACGCGTCTCGGCCTCGGGCTGTTCTCGTTCGTCGAGCACATGCAGGGTGGCGTCGCGATGCTCGGGCGCTTCGTGCTCGATCTGCTGGCGATCGTGCGCAAGCCGAAAATCACGCCGTGGACCGAAATCTCCGCGAACATCTACAACGCCGGCGCCCGCGCGCTGCCGATCACCGCGCTGGTCGCATTCCTGATCGGTATCGTGTTGAGCTATCTGTCGGCACAGCAATTGCGCATCTTTGGCGCGAACCAGTTCATCGTCAATATTCTCGGCCTCGCGGTGATCCGCGAACTCGGCCCGGTGCTATCGGCGATTCTGGTGGCGGGCCGCTCGGGCTCGGCGATCACCGCGCAGATCGGCGTGATGCGGGTGACCGAGGAGCTCGACGCGATGCGCGTGATGGGCATCCCGCACGGTTTGCGGCTGATCCTGCCGCGCGTGATCGCACTGGCCGTCGCGATGCCGCTGCTCGTGATGTGGACCAACATGATCGCGTTGACCGGCGGCGCGCTCGCCGCGAAGCTCGTGCTCGGCATCGACATGAGCTTCTTCGCGCGGCAACTGCCCGTCGTCGTGCCGATCGCGAATCTATGGATTGGCCTTGGCAAGGGCGCGGTATTCGGTATGCTGATCGCGATCGCCGGCTGTCATTTCGGCTTCCGTATCAAGGCCAATTCGCAGAGTCTCGGCGAAGGCACGACGACTTCGGTGGTCACGTCGATCACCATCGTGATTCTCGCGGACGCGGTGTTCGCGATCCTTTTTCAGAACGTGGGGCTCGGATGATCGCGCCACTGACCGAAGCCGTCCGCGGCCAGCCCGTACCGTCGATCGCCGAGCCGGTGATCGAGGTGATCGACATCACCAAGCGCTACGGCCGCAACATCGTGCATCAGCATCTGAGCCTCGACGTGCGGCGCGGCGAGATCGTGTCGATCGTCGGCGGCTCGGGCTCCGGCAAGACCACGCTGGTGCGGCAGATACTCGGCCTCGAACGACCGTCGCGGGGCACGATCAAGCTGTTCGGCGAAGACCTCTCGACGATCTCGCCCGAAACCGCGCTGCTGATGCGCAGCCGCTCCGGCATGCTGTTCCAGCGCGGCGCGCTGTTCTCGTCGCTGTCCGTGTTCGACAACGTCGCGCAACCGGTGCGCGAGCTCGGCAAGGTGCCCGAAGACCTGCTGCGCGACATCGTGATGCTGAAGTTGGAAATGGTCGGGCTGCCGTGCAAGCACGCGTCGAAGATGCCGTCGGCGCTGTCGGGCGGCATGATCAAGCGGGTCGGCATCGCGCGCGCGATCGCGCTCGAACCCGAACTGCTGTTCCTCGACGAACCGACCGCCGGCCTCGACCCGCAGGCGTCCGACGAATTCGTCGAGCTGATCTCCGGGCTGCACCGCGCGCTCGGTCTGACGGTCGTGATGGTCACGCACGATCTCGACACGATGGTCGCGCTGTCGACGCGCGTGGCCGTGATTGCCGATCGCAAAGTGCTCGTCAACGCGCCGGTCGAGGAGGCCGCGGGCGTCGACCATCCGTTCATCCGCGAATATTTCCTCGGCCTGCGCGGGCGCCGCGCGCTGCAGGCGCTGCCGCCCGAGCGCCGCGCAAAGCTGCCGCAGGCGGCGCTCGAGCCGGCGTCGTCCGAGTTGCCGCTGTGAGGCCGGCCGCCATCAAGCGGGCCGCTATGATCCAGGAAAACTGACAATGGAAAACAAAGCGTATGCGTTCTGGGCCGGGCTTTTCACGGTCGTGTTGACGGCGGCGATCGCGCTGGCGGCGTACCTGTTCAACGTCGACCGCACCGTGCGGGTGCCGTACGACCTGATCGCGCGCACCAACGTGACCGGCCTCTATGCGGACGCCGCGGTGCGCTTTCGCGGGCTCGACGTCGGCCGCGTGCAGTCGATCAAATTCGACCGGACGCATCCGGGGCAGATCCTGATCCGCATCATGGTCGACGTGCACGCGCCGATCACCCATTCGACGTTCGGCAGCCTCGGCTTGCAGGGCGTAACCGGCATCGCCTTCATCCAGCTCGACGATACCGGGCGCGACCTGACGCCGCTGCCGTCGTCGGCGCAACAGGTCGCGCAACTGCCGATGCGCCCGGGCCTGCTCGACCAGTTGCAGCAACGCGGCGACATACTGCTGCGCAAGCTCGAAAAAGTCACCGACAACGTGAACGACATGCTGTCGCCTGAAATGGTCGAACAGCTGCACGAGACGGCGGCGAACATCGCGCAGGCTGCCTCGGGCGTCGCGACGCTGACTCAGGAAATGGCACCCGTCGCCAGCAAGCTGCCCGGCACGATCGACCAGCTGAACCACACGCTCGCGTCGACCAACCAGATGATCACGAACCTGAACCGGCCGGACGGCCCGCTCGACCGCAATCTGAACAAGGTCGGCACGGCCGCGCAGCAGGCGGGCGATGCGCTCACGCAGATGAACGCGTCGCTGCAGGACCTGTCCGCGCGGGTCGGCTACGAGACGCTGCCGCGCGTCAATTCGCTCACCGAGGACGTGCGCGCGGCCGCGCAATCGATCGACCGCGCCGCCGACACCTTCAACACCAATCCGCGCAGCGTGCTGTTCGGTGCGCCGCGCCCGGCGCCGGGTCCGGGCGAGGCCGGCTTCGCGTGGCCCGCCGCTGCGGCCGCGCCCGCAGCCCCCGCAGCCCAATAAATCCGCAGGCCAGAACAGAGGAAGATGCCCATGTCACGCTCGATTCACCGACTGTTGTCCTCGCGCGCCGCGCTCGCGGCGCTGCTCGCGTTCGGCGTGCTGGCGACGGGCTGCGCGGGCACGTCCGCGGTGGTGTCGGACGTCCGCTACGACTTCGGGCCGCCGCCGCAGAGCACCGCCGCGAGCCGGCTGCCGGCCGTCAAGGTGCTCGAGGTCAGCGCGCCGTCCGTACTCGAATCCGACCGGCTGATCTATCGGCTGAGCTACGCCGAAGCGCAGCAGACCGCCCCCTACGCCAACAGCCACTGGACGATGATGCCGTCGCAATTGCTGACGCAGCGCCTGCGCAACACGCTGAGCGAGCGCGGCACCGTGCTGACGGGCGCCGACGGCGTGGTCGCGCCGGTGCTGCGGGTCGATCTGACCGAATTCGAGCAGGTGTTCGACAGCCAGACGGACAGCCACGGCGCGATCACCGCGCGCGCGACGCTGATACTGGGCGGCAAGGTGGTCGGCCAGCAGACCTTCGTCGCGCGCGCGCCCGCGCATTCGGCCGATGCGGCCGGCGGCGCGCGGGCGCTCGCCGCGGCCAGCGACGACCTCGTCGCGCAGATCGCCACGTGGCTCGGCTCGCAGGCGCTGGTCGCCGCGCAATGACAGGCGGGCAGCGCACGTATCGGAGCGCTGCATGAGCGAACGCCCCTGGCTGCGCCGCCCGTCGGCGCTGGCCCGTCAGGCGCTGCTGCTGTACACGGCGCTGATCGTCTACGGTTCGTGGTATCCATTCTCGGGCTGGCGCTCGCTCGGCCTCGCGCCGTTTGCCTATCTGTTCGATCCGATGCCGCAGTATCTGACGGCGTTCGACGTCGTCACCAACGTGCTCGGCTATCTGCCGTTCGGCGCGCTGGTGGTGCTGGCGGTGTATCCGCGCTGGCGCGGCACGCTGGCCATCGCGCTCGCGTTCGTGCTCGGGGCATTGCTGTCGGGCACGATGGAAGCCGTGCAGACCTATCTGCCGACGCGCGTCGCCTCCAACCTCGACCTTGCCGCCAACACGCTCGGGGCGCTGGTCGGCGCGGCGACGATGTCGCCCTTGACCGGCGCGCTGCTCGATCGCGGTTTGCTCAGGCGTTTGCGGCTGCTGTGGTTCGAGCGCGGCCATGCGACGCTCGTGTGCCTCGTCGCCGCGTGGCCGTTCGCGACGATGTACCCGGCGCCGCGTCTGTTCGGCCTCGGCAACTGGCCGCGCGCGCTGTGGCAGAGCTCCGATCCGGCCACCCAGGACGCGCTGCTCGCATGGACTCCGTCCGCGTGGCACGTCGGCGCCTGGGCGGCGGCCGCCGCCGCGGGGCTGCCCGACGACACGTGGGAAGCGCTGATCACGACGCTGAACCTGTTCGCGGCGCTCGCGCTCGCGTCGCTGCCGACGCGCCGGCAGGCGCCGCGCGTGCGCTTGCTGTTCGTGTTCATCGTCGCGACCTTGTGCGTGAAGGTCGGCGCGACGTTTCTGCAATCGCAATCGGGCCTTGCGTTCTACTGGGCGACGCCCGGCGCGCTGATTGGACTCGTGTGCGGCAGCGTCGCCGCGCTTGCCGCGCTACCGTTGCGGCGGCGCGTGCGCGCGACGCTCGCCGGGGTCGCGCTGGTCGTCGCGCTGGTGTTCGTCAATCTGCTGCCGGTGAATCCGTATTTCGACGCCGTGCTCGCCGACTGGCGACAGGGTCGCTATCTGCATTTCAACGGGCTCGCGCGCTGGCTCGCCTGGATGTGGCCCTATGCGGCGCTGGTGTGGCTCGCGTTCGCGGTCGAGCGGGCGTGGCTGAAGCGGCGCGCGAAGCCGGTGTGACGTGCTTGCGCGCCGGCCGCCGGGCGCCGACGCCTGCACAGCCCGGTCGCTATAATCGTCCGCACGACGGGCGCTGCGGCATACCGCGTGCTGCCAGTGCCATTGCCCCCTTTCAGGCTTGCCTCCCCGGACATCATGGATTCCTTCTACAAGCACCACGTTTTCTTCTGTCTGAATCAACGCGACCCCGGCGCCGACCGCCCGAGCTGCGCGAACTGCAACGCGCAGGCGATGCAGGAATACGCGAAAAAGCGCGTGAAACAGCTCGGCCTCGCCGGTCCGGGCCAGGTTCGCATCAACAAGGCCGGCTGCCTCGATCGCTGCGAACTGGGGCCGACGCTCGTCGTGTACCCCGAGGCCGTCTGGTACACCTATGTTGACGAGAGCGATATCGACGAGATCGTCGAATCGCATCTTGCGAACGGCAAGATCGTCGAGCGTCTGAAGATCGATCAATAACGCGAACCACGAAACGATCCACAGGCATCCCGATGAATGTCAACACGAAGAAGTATCTGATCGACGGCCCGGTCGGCAAGATCGAGGTCGCGCTGGACCTGCCCGACGCGGCGCGCGAAAAAAGCGCCGCGCCGCGCGGCATCGCGCTCGTCGCGCATCCGCATCCGCTGTTTGGCGGCACGATGGACAACAAGGTCGCGCAGACGCTCGCGCGCACGCTCGTGCAATTGAACTACGTCACGTACCGGTCGAATTTCCGCGGCGTCGGCCAGACCCAGGGCGAGCACGACGCGGGCGTCGGCGAGCGCGACGATCTGTGCGCGGTGCTCGAACACATGCGCGCCGATCCGGACTATGGCGATCTGCCGCTCGTGCTCGCGGGCTTTTCGTTCGGCACCGTGGTGCTGTCGCACGTCGCGGCGAAGCTGCGCAAAGAAGGCCGGGAAATCGAGCGCATCGTGTTCGTCGGTACCGCGGCGAGCCGCTGGGACGTCGCGCCCGTGCCCGACAGCACGCTCGTGATTCACGGTGAAGTCGACGAGACCGTTCCGCTTCAATCCGTGTTCGACTGGGCGCGCCCGCAGGAACTGCCGGTGGTCGTGATTCCGGGTGCCGAACACTTTCTGCATCGTAAGCTTCACATCCTGAAGCGGATCATCGTCGACGCCTGGCGCTAAAACGCGCGACGCGCGTTTTGCGGGGGACAGGTGCGCGCAAACGTGTGCAAATCCACGACACACGCGCGAAAGTGACCAGGTAGCGCGCGTATAATGAGCGCTCTTTTTTTGGGCACAGCGCCGCCCAGCCGGCAGAATCGCGCGCCGCGGAGTCATTTCGCGGGAGGGCGCGGCCGGGTGCGCGGCGCTGTGCTCGCGAACCGCTTGCGTCGCCATCAGTCCAACGGGCGCCCGCCGTTTTACGGCCAGAAGCCCCGCCGACCGGCTCCCCCAACTCCGCGCGCTGTCGCGCAACGTTTTTTTCCGCACGAATCGACCCTATGCGTTTCTCCTCCTCTGGCCGCACGTCATTCCCGTCAGTCGCTTCTTTCGTTCCCACTTCGCTCAATCGCGCCATCGCCGTCGGCCTCGTGCTGCCGGCCACGCTCGTCGCGAGCAGCGCGTTCGCGCAGGTGCCGCCGCCGGGCGTCAACGCGCGCTCGTGGGTGCTCGTCGACGCGACCAGCAACCAGGTGCTCGCGTCCGCCAATGCCGACGAGCGCGTCGAGCCGGCGTCGCTCACCAAGCTGATGACCGCTTATCTCGTGTTCGAGGCGCTCGACACGAAGAAGATCACGATGGATCAGAGCATCGAGCCGAGCGAAGCCGTGCGGCGCGTGCGCAACGACGAATCGCGCATGTTCATCGAGGCGCTCAAGCCGGTGACCGTGCACGACCTCGTGTACGGCATGATCGTGCAGTCGGGCAACGACGCGGCGATCGCGCTCGCCGAACTGGTGGGCGGCAGCGAAGCGCAGTTCGTCGACATGATGAACAAGGAAGCGCAGAAGCTCGGCATGACGCACACGCATTTTGCCGACGTGAACGGTATGCCCGACCCGCAGCACTACACGACCGCGGGCGATCTCGCGATCCTGTCGGCGCGCCTGATCCGTGACTATCCGGACTACTACAACATCTTCTCGGTCAAGGAATTCACGTACAACAAGATCAAGCAGCCGAACCGCAACCGTCTGCTGTGGATCGACCCGACCGTCGACGGTCTGAAGACCGGCCACACGCAAGCGGCCGGCTACTGCCTGATCGCGAGCGCGAAGCGTCCGCTGCCGGGCGCGACCGACGCGTCGCGCCGTCTCGTCTCGGTGATGATGGGCGAGCAGAAAGAGCATGACCGCGTGCAGGACAGCCTGAAGATGCTGAACTACGGCTACACCGCCTACGACACGACGCGCCTGTACAAGGCGAACCAGGTCGTGGCCACGCCGCGCGTCTACAAGGGTTCGCAGGACAGCGTGCAGGTCGGCGTGAAGGGCGACCAGTACGTCACGCTGCCGAAGGGCGCGGCCGACAAGGCGAAGCCGCAGATCGAACTCAACGATCCGCTCGTCGCGCCGATCGCGAACGGCCAGCAGGTCGGCACCGCCAAGTTCGTCGCCGACGGCAAGGTGCTCGCGCAGTTCCCGGTGGTCGCGTTGCAGCCGGTCCCGCAAGCCGGTGTGGTTGGCCGCGTGTGGGATTCGATGATGCTGATGTTCAACAAGAAGAAGTAAGGGCTACGCCGCAATGACCGCTGTCTCCGAGGTCTCGCCGGACCCGATCGTTTATCTGAACGGCGAACTGGTGCCGTTGTCCGAGGCGCGCGTGCCGGTGCTCGACCGCGGCTTTATTTTCGGCGACGGCATTTACGAAGTGGCGCCGTTGTATGCGCACGCGAGCGGGCGCCGTACCGCGTTTCGTCTGACGCAGCATCTGGCGCGTCTCGCGCGCTCGGTCGGCAAGATCGGCATCGCCAATCCGCTCGACGACGCCGGTTGGCGCGAGCTGATCGAACGCGTGGTCGAGGCCAACGAAGCGGACGGCGGCTTGCGTACCAATCAGGACGCGATCGCCTACATCCAGGTCACGCGCGGCGTCGCGAAGCGCGCTCACGCGTTCCCGGCCGGCGTGAAGCCGACCGTGTTCGTGATGGTCACCGCGCTGAACCTGCCCGCCGCCGCGCAGCGCGCGAGCGGTGTCGCTTGCGTGAGCGCCGAGGATCGTCGCTGGCTCAATTGCGACATCAAGTCGGTGTCGCTGCTCGGCAACGTGCTGATGGCGCAATACGCGGCCGAAAACGACGCCTTCGAGACGCTGCAGTTCCGCGATGGTTTGCTGACCGAAGGGTCGTCGTCGAACGTGTGGATCGTGAAGAATGGCGTGGTGGCCGCGCCGCCGCGCAGCAACAAGATTCTCGAAGGGATCCGCTACGGGCTCATCGAGGAACTGACGGCCGAATGCGGTATCCGCTTCGAAGCACGCGACATCACCGAGGCGGAAGTGCGTGCGGCCGATGAAATCATCGTCAGCTCGGCGACCAAGGAAGTGCTGCCGGTCACGCGGCTCGACGACGCGCCGGTCGGCACCGGCCGGCCGGGTGCGGTGTTTGCGGCGCTGTATGCGGCGTATCAGCGAGCCAAGGCGGCTGAAGCCGCCGCGGCGGACGCTGTGGAAGAAGGAGTAGAGAATGAATCCCGAGAACGACTCACTGTTTGAATTTCCCTGCGATTTCCCGATCAAGATCATGGGCAAATCGCATCCCGAGTTTGCCGCGACGATCGTCGAAGTGGTGCGCGTGTTCGATAGCGAGGTCGATGCTTCTCGGGTCGAAACGCGGCCGTCGAGCAGCGGCACCTACACGGGGCTGACCGTCCACGTGCGCGCCACCAGCCGCGCGCATCTCGACGACATCTATCGCGCGCTGACCGGCCATCCGATGGTCAAGGTCGTGCTGTAACGCCGCGCGCGATTATCTACCTCACGGCGCGACGCGCAACGCGTCCGCCGGCGCTTGCTCCACCGCGAGGCGCGCGCACGCCGCGGGGCCCGCCTCGCAGGCGAGATCGAACAGCAGCCTGAAGCGCGCCACCTCGTCGAACACCCAGTCGCGAAACGCCTTGACCCGCGCGGTCTCCAGCATCTGCGGCAGACAGACCAGATAGTATTGCCACGGGCTGGGCCCATCCACATCGAAGAGCCGCACGAGCCGGCCTGCCGCGATTTCGTGCATCGCCAGCGAGCGGCGCGTCAGCGCGACCCCCTGGCCGTCGACGGCCGCCTGCAGCAGATTCGACGAATCCTGATACAGCACGCCGCGCTTCGGCTCCGGCCAGTCGGTGAGTCCGGCGGCGTCGAACCACGGGCGCCATAGCTCGTCGTCGGAGCGCAGCAGCGGGACCTTGGCGAGATCGGCCGGGGTTTGCGGCAGCTTGCCGCCGTTGAAGTTGGGAGAGCAGGCCGGGAAGAAAATTTCGTCGAGCAGCAGCTCCGCGTGCAGCCCCGGATATTTGCCGAAACCAAAACGGATCGCGACGTCGACGTCGTCGCGCGCGAAGTCCGTCAGCGCATTGGTGGTCAGCAACTCGAGATCCCACTGCGGATGCGCCTCGATGAAGCTGCCGATGCGCGGCGTCACCCAGCGCGCCGCGAACGACGACAGCATCGATATCACGAGACGCCGCTCGCGGTCGCCGGCGCGGATCGCGCGGGTCGCATCGACGAGCTCCATCAGCGCGGCGCGCACCTGGGTAGCGTAGCGGCGGCCGGTTTCAGTGAGGCGCACGCGCTTGCCGTCGCGCGCGAACAGCGACACGCCGAGTTCGGCCTCGAGCGCGCGGATCTGGTGGCTGACTGCGCCGTGCGTGACGAAGAGCTCGTCGGCGGCGCGCGAAAAGCTTTCGTGGCGGGCGGCGGCTTCGAACGCCTTGATCGCGTTCAGGGCGGGGAGTTGACGCAGGTCCATCGCAATATTTCTCACATAGACGTGAAAATTGATCGTTTTGCCCAAGTCCTTGCTGCACCTAGGATTCTAGTCAGGAAACGATTTTTGGCGAGGGCATTATGCGAGAAATTTCCTCTAGCATTGCATATGAAATCCGCACCGGCGACACGCTGCCGCTGAAGGTGGCACGCAGCACGAAGTTGCGCGTGCATGGCGGCGCGGTGTGGGTCACGCGTAGCGACGACACGAAGGACTACTGGCTGCAGCCCGGCCAGACGCTGCATCTGCGGCGCGGCGAGCGGCTCTGGCTCAGCGCCGAAGGCGCCACGTTCGCGAAGGTTGCGTTCTCGGTGCCGACGCGCTGCGACGAGCGCGCGCTGAACTGGCTCGCACGCATCGGCGAGCGCTGGATGATGCGCGTGCGCGGCGGCTGGCGCACGGTTTGAGCGGGGCGCGGCGGCAACGCTGTGCTTTACGAGAGGGCTGGCGGCGCGCCAGCCCCGCTGCGCCAGGTTTCCCGTCCCCTCGGGCGCGGTTTCCGAGATTTCGGTAAACTCCCGGAATCATGTGCGCCACCCCGGTTTCTCCGTCTCCTCTTCCTGCCATCGAGCCGCCTACGCTGCGCTGGCTCGGCCGCAAACCCTACCAGACCAGTTTCGACGCGATGCGCGCGTTCACCGACGCCCGTACCGCCGACACCCCTGACGAAATCTGGCTCGTCGAACATCCGCCCGTCTTCACGCTCGGCCAGGCCGGCGATCCGGCACACCTGCTCGCGGCCGATAGCAAGATTCCGCTCGTCAAGGTCGACCGCGGCGGGCAGATCACCTATCACGGGCCCGGCCAGGTGGTCGCTTATCTGCTGCTCGACCTGCGGCGGCGCAAGCTGATGGTGCGCGAACTGGTCAGCCGGATCGAGCAGGCCGTGATCGACACCCTGGCGGCGTATAATCTCGCCGGAGAACGCAAGGCGGGCGCCCCCGGCATTTACGTGGCGCCCGGGCCCGAGGCCGGGCCGCATGTCGGCGCCAAGATCGCGGCGCTTGGCCTGAAAATCCGCAACGGCTGCAGCTATCACGGGGTAAGTCTGAACGTGAACATGGACCTGCAACCGTTTCTCGCGATCAATCCATGCGGCTACGCGGGGCTCGAAACAGTCGACATGGCGACGCTTGGCGTCGCCGCCGGCTGGGACAACGTGGCCCGTACCCTCGCAGCAAGTCTCACCGCCAACCTCGACGGCAATCCCGCGGCCGTCGCCCAACCGCAGACCGGTGCGCTCACCGCCTGATGACTGGATCGAACGAATGACTGACATAACCGCGAATTCCGCAGCAGCCACCCCCGCGCCCGAAAGCGTGCCGGCCCCCGCCGCCTACGACGCTACCGCGAAGCAAAAAGCGCAAGCCAAGACCGCGCGCATCCCGATCAAGGTCGTCCCGATCGAAAAGCTGAAGAAACCGGACTGGATCCGCGTGAAGGCGGCCACCGGCAATTCGCGCTTCTACGAGATCAAACAGATCCTGCGCGAGCACAATCTGCACACGGTGTGTGAAGAGGCGAGCTGCCCGAACATCGGCGAATGCTTCGGCAAGGGCACCGCGACCTTCATGATCATGGGCGACAAGTGCACGCGCCGCTGCCCGTTCTGCGACGTCGGCCACGGCCGTCCCGATCCGCTCGACGCCGACGAACCGGCCAATCTCGCGCGCACCATCGCCGCGCTGAAGCTGAAGTACGTGGTGATCACCAGCGTCGATCGTGACGATCTGCGCGACGGCGGCGCGGCGCACTTCGTCGAATGTATTCGTCAGACGCGCGAGCTGTCGCCGGAAACGCGCATCGAAATCCTGACGCCGGACTTCCGCGGCCGCCTCGACCGCGCGCTCGGCATCCTGAATGCCGCGCCGCCCGACGTGATGAACCACAACCTCGAAACGGTACCGCGTTTGTATAAGGAAGCGCGCCCGGGGTCGGATTACGCGCATTCGCTGAAGTTGCTGAAGGACTTCAAGGCGCTGCATCCGCACGTCGCGACCAAGTCCGGTCTGATGGTCGGCCTCGGCGAAACCGAAGAGGAAATCCTGCAGGTGATGCGCGATCTGCGCGAACACGACGTCGACATGCTGACGATCGGCCAGTATCTGCAGCCGTCGGAGCACCATCTGCCAGTGCGCTCGTACGTGCATCCGGACACCTTCAAGATGTACGAGGAAGAGGCGTACAAGATGGGCTTCACGCACGCCGCGGTGGGCGCGATGGTTCGTTCGAGCTATCACGCCGACGTGCAGGCGCATGGAGCCGGCGTAGTCTGACGCGCAGGCGCCTCGCATTCAATCCGCAGAAACGAAAAAGCCCGCCGATGTGCGGGCTTTTTACTTGGACCGCTGTTCTATCAGCAAGGGAAAAACCCGTGGCAACTCCGATGGATCGCGCAACCTCCGCGCAATGGCCTTATCCGCGGCTGATCGCGCACCGCTGCGGCGGCACGCTGGCGCCGGAAAACACGCTGGCCGGTTTCGACGCGTGCGTGCGCTACGGCTACCGGATGGTCGAATTCGACGCGAAGCTGTCCGCCGACAACGCCTTGTTCCTGCTGCACGACGACACGCTCGAGCGCACGACCAACGGCCACGGGCCTGCGGCCACGCACACATGGCAGCAACTCGCCGCTCTGGATGCCGGCGCATGGCGCGGCGCGGAGTTCGCCGGCACGCGGCTGCCGACGCTGGCCGACGCGGCCGAGCGTTGCGCGCGCGACGGCATCGCCGCGAACATCGAGATCAAGCCGTGTCCGGGCCGCGAAGTCATCACCGGCACGCTGGTCGGCCAAGGCGCGCTCGCGCTGTGGCAAGGGCAGACGGCGCCGCTGCTGTCGTCGTTTTCGTTCGACGCGCTCGCCGCCGCGCGCGCTGCCGCGCCGTCGCTGCCGCGCGGCATGCTGTTCGAGCAGGTGCCGGCGGACTGGCTGCGCATCGTGCGCGAACTCGACTGCGTGTCGCTGCACGCGAGTCACCGCTTTCTGACTGAGCCGCTGGTCGCGCAGATCCGCGCGGCCGGCCTGCGGGTGCTCGCCTACACGGTGAACGATCCGGCGCGCGCACGGTTGCTCGAAGCATGGGGTGTCGACATGATCTGCACGGATCGGATCGATCTGCTCACCTGATCTGAAGTCGCGCTCGCGAGCTCCGCACAAACCCCTGCGGGTTTCCCCGCAACCGCGCGCACACTGGTTTCCGGATTCCCCGACAGCGCTCGTCCGGATTTCCGGAAACCCGGACGACGCGCGCAGAACCTTGCCGAAAAGCCTATAAAAATCAAGGCTCCGCGTCCGATATCGAGCTGGCATCGACCTTGCAAAATAAAGCGCGTGGCCGCCACGGCCCGACAATAAAGCAAGGAGACAACGATGTCCGATTTCCCTTCCCGGTATTTCTGAATTCGTCGTCTTTGCAGCGGCCCGCTAGCATGCGCCCGCGCGACGACGTATCGTTCGCGTGTCGCGCCTCACGGCGGGTCATCCGCTCATCCCCCTCGCAGGAACCATCGTGAAGAAACCTATCCATAAAGTGCTGTACGTCCAGGTGATCGTGGCGATCATCATCGGCATCGTACTCGGGCATTTCTACCCGAACCTCGCCATCGACATGAAGCCGCTCGGCGACGGCTTCATCAAGCTGATCAAGATGGTGATCGGGCCGATCATCTTCTGTACGGTCGTGACGGGCATCGCCGGCATGGAGGACATGAAGAAGGTGGGCCGTGTCGGCGGCAAGGCGCTGTTGTACTTCGAAATCGTCTCGACCTTCGCGCTCGTGCTCGGCCTCGCCGCCACGCACCTGCTGCGACCCGGCGCCGGCTTCAACGTCGACCCGGCCTCGCTCGACAGCCGCGCGGTCGCGTCGTATGCCGCGAAGGCGCACGGCCAGTCGAGCGTCGACTTCTTCATGCACATCATTCCGGACACCATCACGTCGGCGTTCGCGCAGGGCGAGATCCTGCAGATCCTGCTGATCGCGCTGCTGTTCGGCGCGGTGCTCGCGACCGCCGGTGAGAGGGGCAAGCCGGTGATGAACATCATCGACGGGATCTCGCACATCCTGTTCGGCATGGTGCGCATCATCACCAAGCTCGCACCGATCGGCGCGTTCGGCGCGATGGCCTTCACGATCGGCAAGTACGGCATCGGCTCGCTGCTGCCGATGCTCAAGCTGGTCGGCACGTTCTATCTGACCTCGATCGTGTTCGTGGTGTTCGTGCTCGGCGCGATCGCGCGGATGGTGGGGTTCAACATCCTGCGTTTCGTCGCGTACATCAAGGAAGAGATGCTGATCGTGCTCGGCACGAGCTCGTCCGAAGCCGCGCTGCCGCAGTTGATGCAGAAGCTCGAAAACCTCGGCTGCTCGCGCTCGGTGGTGGGCCTCGTGGTGCCGACCGGCTACTCGTTCAACCTCGACGGCACCAACATCTACATGACGATGGCGGTGCTGTTCATCGCCCAGGCGACCAACACCGACCTCACGTGGGGCCAGCAACTGACGCTGCTCGCGGTGACGATGCTGACCTCGAAGGGCGCGAGCGGCGTGACAGGCGCCGGCTTCATCACGCTCGCGGCGACGCTTGCCGTGGTGCCGACGATTCCGCTGTCGGGCATGGTGTTGATCCTTGGTATCGACCGCTTCATGAGCGAGTGCCGCGCGCTGACGAACATCGTCGGCAACGGTGTCGCGACGGTCGTCGTGTCGGCCTGGGAGAAGGAGCTCGATCGCGCCCGGCTGAACAAGGTGCTGCGCGGCGATGTGCCGGTCGAAGAGCCGGTCGACGAGCCGGCCGGCGTTTGAGCCGGGCTTCGCCAACCCTGTCGTGACCAGCGCGGACGCCTGCTTATGAAACCGGCGTCCGCGCGCTCTTCCGAGGCGTCTATCGCTTCCGGCGGCGATCCGTTACCGCCCTATGCCACAATGTCCGATCCCCATCGATCGGACTTTGCCAACGTGACCCGCCGCCTGCTGATTCTGTTCGCGCTCGCAGCCGGGCTCGCGGCGGCATGCTGGCTCACCTACAGCCTCGCGTGGAAAAACGGTGTCGACACGCTGCGGCGCAACGCCGCCGTGCGCGCCGAGCGCACCGCGAGCGCGCTCAAGAGCACGCTCGAGCGCTACGAATCGCTGCCTTATCTGCTCGCCGAGCATCCGATCGTGCAGGACGTGCTGATCGATCCGAATCCCGCCAACGTCGAGCGCGCGAATCTCTATCTCGAAGACCTGAACCGCCACGCGCGCGCGACGGTCACCTACATCATTTCGCTCGACGGCTACTGTGTGGCCGCCAGCAACTGGCGCGGGCCGGGCAGCTTCGTCGGCGCGGGCTATCAGTTCCGGCCGTATTTCGTCGATGCGGTGAAGGGCGGCGTCGGCCGCTTCTTCGGCATCGGCACGATTTCGCAGGCGCCGGGCTACTACATCTCGCAGCCGGTGCGGCGCGACGGCAAGATCGTCGGGGTGGCGGTCGTCAAGCTCGATCTCGAATGGTTTCAGGGCGTCGACGCGTCCGAGCCGCTCGTCGTCACCGACGATCATGGCGTGATCTTCCTGTCGTCAGTGCCGGCATGGAAGTACCACACGATCCGGCCGCTGCCGGGCCAGATCGCCGATTCGATCTACCAGGCGCGCCAGTACGCGCAGCAGCCGATCGAGCCGCTGCCGGTGACGGTCGAGCGCATGCTCGAAGGCAATGCGCAGATCCTGCGCGTCGGCGGCGGGCGCTCCGCGCCGCGCTACCTCGCGTCGCGGCACGGCATGGGCGAGCCGGACTGGCATCTGATCACGATGTCGCCGGTCGATCCGGTCGATGCCGACGCGCGCAAGGCGACCATCGTCACCGGCTTCGGCTATGTGTCGCTGGTGCTGCTCGCGTTCTACTGGCGCATGCGGCGCGCGCGGGTGCGCGAAATGATGCGCAGCCGCGCGCTGCTGCAGAAGGCCTACGCCGAGCTGAACCAGCGCGTCGCCGAGCGCACCGCGGATCTGTCCGAGGCGAACGAGCAGTTGCACAAGGAAGTCGCCGAGCGCACGCGCGCCGAGCAGGAGTTGCGCGCCGCGCACGACGAACTGATCCAGACCAGCAAGCTCGCCGCGCTCGGCCAGATGGCGGCCGGCATTACGCACGAATTGAATCAGCCGCTCGCCGCGCTGCGCAGTTTTTCCGACAACACGCGCGTGCTGCTCGAACGCGGCGATCAGGCATCAGCGCGCGAGAATCTCGAAGCGATCGCGGTGCTCACCGAGCGCATGGGCAAGATCACGAACCAGCTGAAGCTGTTCGTCGGCCGCGCGCGGCCGCGCAGCGCGCGCGCGTCGATCGTGCGGGCGCTGCGCAACGTCGTCGCGCTGTTGCAAAAGCGTCTGCAGGGCGTCGAGCTCGAGTTCGTGCTGATCGATGCCGCGGCGGACACCGTCGATGCAGCAGCAGACGGCGCGCGCAAGCCGCTGAATCTCGCCGACGATCATCCGGAGCTGGTCGCGAGTTGCGACGATCTGCGGCTCGAACAGGTGCTGATCAACCTGCTCGGCAATGCGCTCGACGCGACCACCGGCATGAGCCCGCCGCGTATCACGATCGAGGTCGAGGCCGGCGATGCGAACCTGTCGATCGCGGTCGGCGACAACGGCCCGGGCATTCCAGACGACGTATTGCCACGCCTGTTCGAACCGTTCTTCACGACCAAGGAAATGGGCCAGGGGCTCGGCCTTGGGCTCGCGATTTCATCGTCGATCGCGCGCGATTGCGGCGGCTCGCTGGTCGCGCGCAACGCGCCGCACGGCGGTGCATCATTCGTGTTGACGCTGCGTCGCGCACGCGTGCAGGCGAGCCCCTCGCACGATCCGCTGACCGCGGGCTCCTGATTTCACACCGAAGCATCACCCGGAACACGCAATGAACGACGGCCTGCAAGTGCTGTATATCGAAGACGACGAACTGGTGCGGCGCGCGAGCGTGCAGAGCCTGCAGCTGGCCGGCTTCGACGTGATCGGCCATGCGTCGGTCGAGGCGGCGGCGAAGCTGATCAACGCGGACTTCTCCGGCGTGATCGTCAGCGATATCCGGCTGCCCGGCGCGAGCGGCCTCGATCTGCTCGCGCAATGCCACGAGCGCGCACCCGACGTGCCGGTGATTCTGGTCACCGGCCACGGCGATATCTCGATGGCCGTGCAGGCAATGCGCGACGGTGCTTATGACTTCATCGAAAAGCCGTTCGCGTCCGAGCGGCTGATTGAAACCGTGCGGCGCGCGCTGGAGCGCCGCAAGCTCGTGCTCGAAAACCTCGCGCTGCGCCGTGAGCTGGCCGGGCAGAACGCGGTCGCGCCGCGCATCATCGGCCGCAGTCCGGCAATCGAGCAGGTGCGGCGGCTGATCGCCAACGTCGCGCCGACCGATGCGTCCGTGTTGATCAACGGCGATACCGGCGCCGGCAAGGAGCTGATCGCGCGCAGTCTGCACGAGCTGTCGCCGCGGCGTGACAAGCCGTTCATCGCGGTCAACTGCGGCGCGCTGCCCGAGCCGATGTTCGAATCGGAGATGTTCGGCTACGAGCCGGGCGCGTTCACCGGCGCGGCCAAACGGCGGATCGGCAAGCTCGAGCATGGGTCCGGCGGCACGCTGTTTCTCGACGAGATCGAAAGCATGCCGCTCGCGCTGCAGGTCAAGCTGCTGCGCGTGCTGCAGGACGGCGTGCTCGAGCGGCTCGGCTCGAATCAGCCGATTCGCGTCAATTGCCGCGTGATCGCGGCGGCGAAAGGCGACATGGCCGAGCATGTCGCGGATGGCTCGTTCCGGCGCGATCTGCTGTACCGGCTCAACGTGGTGACGATCGCGCTGCCGCCTTTGAGCGAGCGTCGCGAGGACATCGTGCCGCTGTTCGAGCATTTCCTGCTCGATGCAGCCGTTCGGTATCAGCGGCCGGCGCCGATGCTCACCGATCGTCAACGTACGGGCCTGATGCAGCGCGACTGGCCGGGCAACGTGCGTGAGCTGCGCAATGCGGCCGACCGCTTCGTGCTCGGCATCGCCGACGAACCGGTGCTGTCGTTCGACGAAGACGGCGGGGTCACCCATCCGCTGAAAGAGCGGGTCGAGCAGTTCGAGCGCGCGATGATCGCCGAGGCGTTGGAGCAGGCTGGCGGCGTGGTCGCGGTCGCGGCGGACCGGCTGCAGCTCGGCAAGGCGACGCTCTACGAGAAGATCAAGCGATATGGCCTGGCGGCCAAAGGGGAAGGGGAGCGATGAGGAGGGCGACGCCGGCAGCGGGGAGTATTGCGCCGGCGCGTGGGGATCTGCTTGACCCGGCTTAAGCCGCGCCAGGCTTCAGCGCTTTCGCTAGCAACTGGTCGAGTTCCGCGAATTGCGGCTCGCCGACATAGCGCTTCAGGATCTTGCCGTCTTTGTCGATGACGAAGGTGGTCGGCGTGAGTTGCACGTTGCCGAACTGCTTGGCGGCCGAGCCGTCGTCCATGGCGACCTTGAACGGCAGCTGACGCGTTTGCGTGTAATTGGTCACGTACATCGGCGCGTCGTAGTTCATCGCCACCGCGACGAATTCGAGGCCCTGGCCCTTGAAGCGGTTATAGGTCTCGACCATCTGCGGCATTTCCTTCATGCAAGTGTCGCAGTTGGTTGCCCAGAAGTTGACGAGATAAACCTTGCCTTTCAGGTCCGCGGTGGTGAGCTTCTGTCCGGATAGCAGCGTGAAGGTCGCATCGGGCACGCGCTGCTGGCCGGCAAACGCGAAGTAACCGGCGACGGCAAGCGCGATGGCCACGGCCACCGCAATCAGATAGCGAAGCGGGTTCGTGCGCCGGGCGGCGGTCGGTGAATTGGAACTCATGAACGGAACCTCGTGAGTCGCGCGCGGCGCGGAACAATGGGGCTAGGTGATGGCGCTGAGCCGGTGCTGAATAGCTTTTCTATTGTAGCTCCATTGGGGCGGCTGCGCCGAAATGGCGGGAATGCGCCGTTGCGCGCGCCGGGCCGGTAACCGATCAGCGGATAATGACGCTTTACGCTCCGCAAACCCGATCTTTCGCCCCATGCTCCGAACCGTTCTTCGCTTCCGCTGGTTTGCTTCCCGAGTAGTTTCCCGCGCGGTGGTCCGCGTTCCGCACTATTTCCCGTTGATCAGCCGATTGCGCGCCTGCCTCGCGGGCCTCTTCGAACTGCCGAGTCTTTTTCCTCGCGCCTTCACGCGGCCCCGTCACGCTCGCACCGTGATCGGCGCGGCCGGGGCCGCGCTGACGCTCGGCGTCGCGCTCGGCGCCTGCACGCCGACCTTCGACTGGCGCACCGTGATGAACAACGACAACGGCTACACGGTCGACTTCCCGGCCAAGCCGGGCAATGACCAGCGCGCGGTGCAGATCGACGGCACGCCGATGCAGATGGCGATGCAGAGTGCCGAAGCCGGCAACGCGGTATTCGCGGTCGGCACCGTGATGCTGCCCGACGACAGCGACGCGACTCAGCGCGCCGCACTCGATTTCCTGCGCGCGGGACTGGCACGCAACGTCGGCGCGACGCCCGATGCTCACGCCGTGCAGATCCCGCTGGCGGCGGGCGGCAAGACACCGGGCCTGGAAATGACGGTGAGCGGCGTGGCGGGCGCCAAACACGAGACGCGCACCGTGTATGCGCGGCTCGTCGTGCGCGGCCGGCATGTGTACCAGGCCGCGATCATCGCCGATCAACCGCTGCCACAGGACCAGATCGACCAGTTTTTTTCGTCATTCCAGCTGTACTGATCGCGGCGTTTTTTGCCGATCGAAGGCGCCTCAGAGCGCAAGGCGCAGTGAAAGTTCCTTCGCAGGTTTGCGCGCTAATTACCGGTTTACGTTGAGATTTTTGAGTTAGGCATGCAACCTGTGGATAACTCTGTTGAGAAGTCGGCTTCAATGGCCGCAAATGCCCATCAGGCGGGCCTTTCGTTAGAATCCAAGGGCGTAGGGGATTTTAAAAAAGTCAATTAAATCAACGCCTTCGCGAGATGCCCGTCGAGGTGCTCCTGATTTGTATCAAAATCTAACAGGATCGCGGGTGTGTGAATAAGTCAAGTCTTGACAGTCGATTTTTCTCATCACAACGAGCCAAAAGCGCGACGGTATTGAATCGCCTCGGCGATTTGCGCGGCGTTCGGCATCGCCGCGCCGGCCAGGTCCGCGACGGTGCGGGCGACCTTCAACACCCGGTAGTACGCCCGCGCCGACCAGCCGAAGCGCTCGCCGGCTTCGCGTAGCAGCGCTTCGCCCGCTGTGTCCGGACGGCACACCTCGTCGACTTCGCGTCCGTCCAGTTCGCGGTTGGTCTTGCCTTGCCGGGCCACTTGCCGCTCGCGCGCGGTGCTTACGCGGTGCGCGATCGCCGCGCTCGCTTCGCCCGAGGCGGCGGCGCGGGTGGCGAGTTCGGCGGCGGTCAGCGCGGGAATTTCGAGCTGGATGTCGATGCGGTCGAGCAGCGGTCCCGACAACTTACGCAGATAGCGCGCCGCAACTTCCGGCGTGCAGCGGCAGCGCCCGCCCGGATCGCCGCGCCAGCCGCAGGGGCACGGGTTCATGGCTGATGCTAGCAACCAGCCATGTGGTGAAATCGTTCCGAGCATTTTTTCAAATAGGGCAAGCGCCGCAGGCGCGCGTCAGACTCAAGTGTGTTCAACTGAGGAACCGCTGAAAGCGGCTGTCCACACCCTGGCGGTGTGGGCAGCTCAGTTGTGCACACGGGGTGAAATGAGATGTGTTGGGGTTAGATGTTCTTCGCAAAAAACATAAAAGTGGTGTGTCCAGAGCCCTGCGTCACAGCTCTAGTGAAAAGACGGTCACTTGCCCGTCAGCAGTTTGGGCGCAGGAGGCGGGAAACTCTAGGGCAGCCCAACTGCCGTCATGTCGTCGATAAGAGTGGATGGCGGGAGACGTGACCTGCGTGGTCCTGCGAATTTCGAACAGAGGTTCAAACCTTGGACCTTGTTCGCGCTCGCCGAGAGCAATTACGTGCGCGGCGACAATTCGGCTGCCGGGCGTTGCCGCAATGTCGAGCAATTCCTCGACGCCAGACGCGAGAAGAAATCGAAAATTTGATGTCTCCGGTGGCGTATCGAGTTCAATCAAAAATTTGGGCGCGACTGTTGTCAGCGCCATGCGACTCCAAGGTCTAAGCGGCGCCGCGAGTTGAGCAAGCGTGCCGTTGGTCACTTCCCAATTGTTTTGTGTAAAAAACATGTGTGTCGTTGGCGAATTTCGCCTCAAATCAATGCGAGGGTGCAGATTGTGACTTAAAAGCTACTGACGGGGAAGCGGCGCGTATCCAGTATCACGCGCATGCAATACAACGCCCCTAATGTCCCCCCGATGAGTGCGCGGGCTTTGCTCGCCCACAATCTCCGTCGGATGCGGGCAGACCGAGGGTGGAGCCAGGAGGACTTGGCGGCAGCATGTGGGCTAGACAGATCGTTTGTCGCTCATGTAGAGCGAGCGGCTAGAAATATTTCGATCGATAATATCGAAAGACTGGCAATAGCCTTCGGTGTAAAGATCGCCGATTTGTTTAGCATCTGAAGGCGGATAAAAATTCAAGATTCCGCGCTTATCCGTTTTGCGTTCACGCGATAATGACCGGGAATGCCAACCGAAACGGGTGCTCGAAGTGGCGCGACAAGAATTCGCCGGCGATCCAGACGCGGGATCGGGGGCGCAAGCGGGCTAACGCTAGTCCCGGGTTCATGGTGAAGCGCAGTGGCGGCCTCGACGGCGTTGTCTGATCACGGTTGCCATCGATGCAGGGAATGTTCCGTTGAATCGCTGTGCGATCTATGCGCACCATATTCTCGCGCCATGGCACATTCTTGTATGCCGGTGCATGTTAAAGAGGTGCGCGATAAGAGGGCGTTGCGTCAATGTGTCTGCCGAAAAGTCAGGGTTCGAGCGGCTTGTATCTCAATTACGCATTAGACGCGGCTTCACAGTATGTCGAGCAGGAAGTCCGATCGTGGAACTTGTTATATCTGATTCGCTAAGACATCGGGTCAAAGTCAAGCCCATCATTCGCCTCAAACGCAAACTGCGAGGACGTCGCCGTCGCTGATGGTCTTACTTAGTGAAACTAGGTGACTCGCGCATTCCGCCCGCAAGATCTTCCGCTCGATCGCGATCAATGGCCCGACCGTGTCCAATTAACCTTTCCCGCGTAGCGATCTCGTTTTTATCCGCTATCTCGCGCCGCTCTGGTTCTAACTCATCCGGCGGGTCCAGATCGAGGATCTCTCGCGGGTGCTGAGCCACCACGTCGCGCCCGTGCACGATACGACGTCTCATACGTTGCACTTCGTCGGCGGGGGCTCTCATATCTGCACTGGCGAAACGGAAGTGGCATGTCGATCAAGGCTAACAATGTTATGTTCAGGACTTTGCCGGACGGCGTTATTGTCGCTTGAGGAACGTTTCGGGACGAGCGTGGCAGCGCGGTATGAGTCGAGGAATGAAATGCAGCAATCCGTGAGCGGGAGGCCGGAGAAAACCGACGAACTGGTGCGTATGAGCCCGGGTGTGGTTTTTCATCGCGACGTCCTTTTGCCGGCGAAGCCGCCGCAGGGGAGCAAGTCTGCAACGGACCAGTTGCGCCGGGTGACGCCCGATGCGCAGTACCTGATGCTGACCGGCAAGCGTCCTGTTCGGACGCCGGAAAAGCCACTGGACGGCAACCGATGTCTAAGCATGTCCAAAATGTTCCGAGAATCAGGTTTCCTGATACGAACCTACGACGATTTGTTGAACGACGCGCAGCAACATGCCTTGCTGACTGGGTAAATCCGGTATCCACCAGGGATTCGATAACAGGACCAACGCGTTGACGGAACAGAAGGTGCGGCTGGCAGTTGTCCGATGGCGAGCAGTAGAGTGATGTTGAGTGACGGACACAATTCTGACGGAATCGGCGTGACGGCGTTGAGTCGTTCGCGATGCAAGCACACTGAAAATGATCTTCGATATCTCACCCTCTCAGGTTGAATCTCTGAATAGCTTGCAACTGGTCGAGCTGTTGCGAAAGCTACTTCATGCTGAAGCGCAAAGTGCCGGAATAGCCCTCCGGGGCGTCTCCGCGCCCCTGCAGATCACCATCGCGGATGGTGGGGAGGATGCTCGGGTGCACTGGACCGGCGGAAATGATGATACCGATTACCTCCCTTGTCGCATGAATGTATTCCAGTCCAAAGCAACAGATCCTGCACCGGCTGGTTGGAAAAAGGAGGTGTGGACAAAGGCCTCGCAGAAAGACGGCGTGCCGCGGGTATTGAACGATGCGGTTTCGGCCGCGATCGCTGGGCGCGGTGCATATATTGGATTTACCTCGGCACCAATCGTTGGCAACAAGCTTAGCCGGCGGCTTTCTGGAATCAGGGAGGGTATTCGGGAGGCCGGCGCGAATCCGGACGATCTGGAGTCCATCACTATCTACGATGCCAACCAGATTGCCGCCTGGGTCTGCCAGCACCCGGCCGTAGCGGTTTGGCTGAATGAAGAACAGAACGGCGTTCCCCTAGGCGGATTTCAGACGATCGACGGCTGGGGAGGGCGAACGGATTTTGGCGCGATCAAGCTCGTCGATGACGAGGCGCCCCGCTATGTAATCGGCGACGCTGACAACGGGAAGGTCCAAACCGGCGACGCGCTAAGTTCACATCAAGCAAGGGAACGGATCTTTGAGCACATTGCCGAGCCGAAGCGGTGTGTTCGAGTCATCGGTCCATCCGGGATCGGCAAGACCCGCTTTGTGTACGAGCTCTTCCGTGACCGGAACACCTTAGAAAGAGCCATCACAGGTGTGTCAGCGATCTACTGCGACTTTCGGAGCATTGGACAAGAGCGCCTTCACCAGGTTGTCGCGGCCATGGCTGGACATGGCGCTCCGGCACTAGTCGTTGTCGATGAGTGCCCGCGTGAGTCTGCGGCCGTTCTGGTCGACATCGTGTCCAATACGCATAGCCGACTTCGACTGATTACTATTGATATCGACGATCGCACGATCGCTGCGGAGAACGTTCTCAATATTTCAGTATCGAGAAGCGATGATGCGCTTGTTGAAGGGATCATCCGGCAACGGGCTCCGAACGCCGATGGTACAACGATCTCGTACCTCAAGAATCTCTGTGGCGGGTTCCCGCGAATCGCCGTTCTTGCCACGGACAATCACTTGGGCGGTATGCCGGCACTTAAGTCCATGGAGGATGTTGTCGAACGGGTCGTGACGGGCTGTGGCCTCGGCGACCGGGATCAGTTACGTGCCATCGAATGCTTGGCATTGTTTGATCGCGTAGGGGCAGAAGGGGACGTGGCCGCACAGCTCGATCTCGTTGCCGAAGGGCTCGCGCGGCAGTCTGGGGACGAAATGTATGAACACCTGTCCGCTGCGTCGAAGCATGAACTGGTCGACCGCCGCGGCTCATTCTTTCGCGCGCAACCACTTCCGATCGCTGCCTTTCTCGGTGCCAGAAGAATTGAGCTACTGCGCACCGAAACGATCTTGCGGTTCATCGAGTTTGCCCCGAACGACC
Source organism: Paraburkholderia sp. UYCP14C (assembly GCF_004197395.1). Lineage (GTDB taxonomy): Bacteria > Pseudomonadota > Gammaproteobacteria > Burkholderiales > Burkholderiaceae > Paraburkholderia. Next base: position 106,338 of record NZ_SELS01000023.1, read on the forward strand.
TGGTTCGCGCGTTTTTAGAGCAGTGGCGGTATTTTGATCGGACACGCACCGCCGTAGCGGTAGCTGAGAAGCTGCTAGGACGCGAAGGACGATTCGGAGTGCTGGATGCGTTGAATTCTGAGTTCGGAGCCCAATGCCTGCACGCTTTATCTCATGTCGCACCGGACACCGCCGCTGAAACTGTCCGGCGAGTTTTCGGCGAAATGCCGCTTGACGAGCTTCGGGAGCTCGGCGGTGGACGGCGTTATCTCGTTCTGGTGCTCGGAAGACTTGTCTTTCGTCGCCAGTCTTTCCGTTTGGCGGCCCATCTGCTGATGCGTCTCGCAGCAGTGGAGACCGAGAGTTGGAGTAACAACGCGACGGGTCAGTTCAAGCAGTTGCTCCAGATAGAACTCTGCGGAACCGAGGCAGAACCTTCGGAAAGGTTCGCCGTCGTCGATCATGGCATCGCATCTGGCGACGAGCGACTCATTAACGTGTGCGTCGAAGCGCTCGCGACGAGTCTTAGTCATACATATTTCTCCCGAATCTCAGGCGCAGAGGAAATCGGCAGCCAACCGCCCCTGAGGGATTGGCGTCCCCAAACCTGGGAGGAGGTGTTTGATTTCCATCGACGAAGCCTCGCTACCCTTGAGAGGGTTCGCACCGTACACAGGTCTTTCGAGAATCGCTGCGATGAAGTTCTCGCCACCAGTCTGCGAGGAATTATCTGCGAACCCCTTATCGCGGACATTGAGGCGGCTGTGCATGGCGTCGTGCAGCGGCGGGGAATCTGGCTCGAAGGAATCCAGGCGGTCGGACTATGGCTCTACTTTGACCGCAATGGCTCTCCAGATGAATTTCAGCAACGAGTTAGGGCTTTGTATGACAGATTGATGCCCGCTGATTTGATTCATCTCGCCCTTCTCTACACAAAGTTCTGGGTGAGTGACCTCTACGATCCCGATCTGGAGTACGGCCGGAGTGACGATACTACTCTGGACTTCGAATATCCGTCACGAAAGGCGAAAGAAGTAGCCGTGCTGATTGCGAAGGACGAAGATCTTGTGGTGCGTGCGGTACGCGAAATGACGTCTCAGGAGCTCAACAACGCTCATCCCTTTGCCTACGAACTGGCCAGAAATGTCGCGGACCCGATGACGACCTTCAAGCTCGCGCTTGATGTGATTAACGAATCGGCTGATCTGGAGGGGATCGGATTCCTTCGGGGCCTGCTCGCAGGCATCGATGACCGTGACAGCAGTGTCGCGGATAAGTGCGTCCAGTTGGCGCTCGCCAGTGAAGCCTTGAAACCGAGAGCCATCGAAATCCGGATGGCCGTGAAAATCTCGGTAGAGCGCCTCGTTGAAATCGTCGAGAGCGTCAAGGCAGGTACCCTCGCTGCGACTCAGTGCGTCTATCTGTCTTACGGACGAGGGCTCGCCCATTTGAAGGCCGACCAGATCTTCCCGTTGGTCGACGAACTGGCGAGCAACCACAAAGGGGAAGGTGGCTGGTCTGCCCTTGAAATCATCTCGATGTATCAGCACAGTCGAAGTGATTTCGATTCTGATCTGGCTGACCGCGCCAAAAACATTCTCGTATCGCCGACGCTTCTTGGGGAAGTCAGGCGCGGCAACCGGGACGGCTACCTCTTCGAAAGCATGGTCAGGTCGATTCGCGACCACGCCGGACTTGATGACCGTTGGGTGGAAAAGTTGGGGGAGCAGTTTGTTCGTCTCTGCCAAGTCGGCGACGGCGAGGTTTTCGATGCTCTTGATGATCCGGTCCGGAAAAGCGTCAAACTTCTGGTCACCGAACGGCCGCTCGCGCTGTGGCAGGTAGTCGCCCGATTTGTCGAGCGCGCTACCCCGACCGAGCGATCTCACCTGACTCGTCTGATAGGTCAATCGAGGCGGGGTTATCGTCGCGATGGAGATAGCGAGAACGGCGCAGGTCCCTTGTTCGGTATTCCCGAGGCAGAGTGCTTCGAGTGGGCGGATGCCGATGCGCCGACGCGCGCGCCGTTTCTCTGCGAATTCTATCCGCTCTTCGAAAAGGATGATGCCGGAGATACCGCTTGGCATCCGGCCATGGAAGGGCTCGCGGCCAGATACGGCGAGCACGCCGCGTTTCGTGACGCGCTCAACGGTCGACTCCATATTGGCGCCTGGTCGGGTTCATTGGTCCCTTATCTGGAGGCCTACTTCGTTCCGCTCGAGTCCTGGTACGGCCATAGAATTTCGGGGCTTTCCTTTTGGGCGAAGGAAACGCGCCGCAAGCTCGATGAGCGCATCGCGTGGGAGAAGAAGATTGCAGGGGAGGATTCCGATTCATGATGACGGTGACCTGATCCGAGCTACCAGTCGATGCGGTGCTTTTCTTCGCCGGGGTTGTTGCGCAACAGGCGCTGGCCAAGACGCCCGTCGGCCGTTTGTGATCCAGGTCCGATGATCGTGGGTCGATATTTCATTTTGCTCGCGGGGATCGACATCGTCACGGCGGGCTCGTCGCGGCCTGCGCAGGCGGGATGGTTTTACGTGTCAGGATCAACGAATAATGGAAACGCTCCACGCTATCACAAGAATTTCCGGCAAACGGCGGGCCGTGTTTCGGGTTCCTACCGTCACGCGCGGCGACGTGTTTATGTCCGTCGCCGATCCCTCCGTTCAAAGGGCTGTGGTCGAGGTGGACGCAATCCGTTTTCTGGAACTCTGGCGGCAACCATATAGCAGTCATCCGGAAGTCGCGCACCTTGGCCCGAAAGACTGGCCGTCCGACTACAAGTTTCATCATGCCGAAGCTGGTTTTTCGAAGGGTGAATGGAATCCGGTGCCGCTCGCTTCTGTTTCGTGTGGTGTATATGTCGAACAAGTAAAGATAGTGAGGTCTCGCTATTTCGGTATCCGAAAGTATGTTGAGTGGCAGGAAGGGCCACCTTCGAACTTGCTCGGTTTCACGAATGGGATCACGCGAACTATCTGGCTACTCACGGCGGGCGTATGCGTATTCCCGGTTGAGTGCGGAGCGGAACATGCGGCGTTGCTTCAGCGGCTGGCAGGGCTGCCAGATAGCGACCCAAGGACAGTTGCCGATCTTCTTCCAGAGCCCACCGAGACGCAATATTTCGAAGAATTACGGGCTGATGAGGAGCGCATCCGGCAACGCTACGCGAGCAGGTAGCCCGTTATCTTGTCGGGAAACCACGGGGATGGCCAGGTCTCCAGCTGAACGCAACCGCGAAGCTGGGCCGCGTGCCACGGTAGCTGGTTTGGCGTAACGACCTTTTTGTACAATTTCCGGCGGCGACTACCCGTCGATGCGGCGCTTTTCCTGGGTTTCGCGGTGGCGCTACTCGTCCTGCTTGTACAGCGGCTGGCGAATTGAAAGTGTCACAGGCAAGCTGCCGTGGAACCGTCAACTGCACGGGCGAATGGATGATGGCGTTCGTGATTCATGCATGTTCAAGATTTACGGTTTCCTGTTATGCGGTCGTACGTGGCTGTACATCAGTCATATCATATCTGCCTGGAACAGAACGCGAGATCGCAGGGTGAGTTCTCGCACGATCCCGTGTACTTCCAGATCGCGCTAAGCAATATCAGGTTTCGTGACGTGAACGTCCGTTTGCACGTGCCGCCGAGGGGGCGCCATGGACCTGACCATGCAGCAACGCGGTCTGCTGCGCGAGTGCATCACGTTCACGGCGTAGATCGCGGGCCTCTTCCATCACATTGGCGAGGTGCTTTTCGTGCCGTTCGGCGAGTCGACGATGTTCGGCGGCATCGGCCGAGATTCGCTGGACGTCGGCAACGAGCCACTCATTGTGCTGACGGGTTTTCGAAAGCGCAGCCTCGGCGCGTCGCTGTGCATCACGTGCTTCCTCGGTCTGCAGCATGACGCGCTTCTGGACACTATCGAGCCGGACCGTCGCCTAGTCGACTTTGACCCGACGGCGGAGGCTATCCCCTACAGCTGCTAATTGCTTGGGCAACCGCCGCGACGGTCCGCTCAACATCATCAGATGTCGTCCGCCAATTACAGACAGAGATGCGCATGCATCGTTGTCCGCGCCAAGTCGTGCCCCCAAAAAAAGCCTCCCCAGACGCCGTTACGGCAGATATCACCGCATCAGTACGAGCGTCATGGTCGGCAGACCCGGCCCCCGGCCTGGGATCTAGGAATCGAACCAAACCCTGATTGATTTCCGATCGCCACACCACTTCACCGCCATCCAACGCGCCGATCCGATCCACGAGCTGACCAGCAAAACGGCAGGTCCTATTTATCAGGTCAGCTACACCGCTTCTACCCAACTGCTTTAAGGCGGCATATGTCGCGACAGATCGGCCACGACGCGACCACTCAGCATTCCAATCGATAGGATCGCGCGCGCTGTCGACACGGGCAAGATAGCTCTCTTTATGGGATACCGATCCGAAATGAGCGTCTCTGTCGGCGACAAACACGTAACCGCAGTCGTAAGGCACATTAAGCCATTTGTGTCCATCAGTGACCCAGGAGTCCGCGTCATCGATTCCTTCTACGAGGTACCGATGCACATCGCTCGCGGCAGTCCATAGACCAAAAGCGCCATCGATGTGCACCCAAGCGTGACGAGAATGAGCTAGCGCGATCAGCTCCCTATAATTATCGAATACGCCCGTGTTAAGGTCGCCGGCTTGCAGCACTACAACGGTTAAGACGTCCGGTTTTTGATCAAGAGTCGCCTGCAACAAGTCGAATGGAAGCTTTCCTTGCTCGTTTGATTCCAGGCGGACGAGCGCGTCCCGCCCCAAGCCCAAGATGCGCAAGGCGCGCTCCAACGAACCATGGTATTGATCGCTGGTTAGAATTCTCACTTCAGGAGCGCCTCGCAAGCCGCGCTTTTCGACATCCCATCCAACCCGTGCAAGAAGCGCATGCCGCGCTGCTGCTAGTGCAACTACATGCGCCATCTGAGAGCCTGTCGTCAGTGCGAAACTCGCAGAGGCCGGTAGATGCAGGACGTCCTTTAACCATGCTCCGCAAACCTCTTCGATTACTCCTTCAGCCGGACTGCTAGCGTGCATGGCCGCGTTCTGATCCCAAACGGACGTTAACCAATCAGCCGCAACAGAGGCAGGCAACGCTCCGCCAATTACGTACGCGAAAAATCGACCTCCAGCGCTCCCGACGATGCCGTCAGATGCATCCTTAACGAGTTGATCGATCACCTCACACGCGTCAGTGCCGTCCTCTGGCAGAGCGCTCAGGAAGCGAGCACGGAGTTCATCAAGCGTGGCACTGGCATTAACTTTTGAGTTCGCCAGTCCTTCGATGTAATTTTTTGCATAGGTAAGTGCGTTGTCGAGAACCGCTGTCTCTTGGGCCAGGCTTTTCATAATTTTCCTTTTATATATGAGCAACGAAAGATCGGTGGAACGGAGGCGCAGCGCTGTATTGATTCACATGTCCGGAAAGGCGAACTCGGCGGTGACTTCCTGACCCACTCTCAATTCACTTCCTTCTCCTGAGGAGACCACCGCGTTTTGCCCGAAAACGATTCCACCTTCCATCCGAGGACTTCGCCGATACAAAGACAGAGTGTCAAGAGGCTCATGAGGCGAGCTAGTCCTCGGTTTTCCTGTCGCTTGGTCTATCGTTGTAACGACACATCGAGTGCATGGTTTGCAAAGTCTGAAAACGAGCTCGGTTTCATCGAATTCAATGGAAATATTTTCTATGTAGTCCTCTTCAAATGGCTCCCAGCCTTCGACTACTATGTTGGGCCTGAACCGTTTCATCTCCACCGGAGCAACGCCGCGCGATGCCAGACGAGAGTTAAGGTCATCAAGAGAGCCTTGTCCGATGATCAAAAAAGGGAACCCATCAGTCAATCGAGTGGTGGCGCGCGCGGTAGTCCAGTTCTCGTCTACCAACCGCTCCGCACCTTTGTCGAAGCGCACCAACCGAGATTTGACTCCCAAAAAATCTGAAAACCACTCTGCCGCCTCCGCGCCTGCGTCAATGACACGAACGTCATCGCGCCATAATCTGACGGCGTAGCGCTGCTCCGTTACTACAGTCGCTGAGGCGTCTGGTAGTGCGTGGTCCTGCATGCCCTGTGCAGAAACTATCAGGTTCTTTCCGTCAGAAGACATTCTTGGCTTCACTAACGCGAGCTCGGACGTTTGGCGCTGGCTCAAGAAATGGCCTTCCTCATCAATCAGCATCCACTCGCGATCCAGCTTCAATCCGTCAGCCAGGACTGTGCAATGTTCGAGGTCGATGCCTGCGCAAGATTTAATTGGATAAGTCGTAATGCATTTTATATGTGACATAAGCATGACCGTCAAAGCCAATCGCGTGTGCGCAAGTTCACGTATTGTGAATTTGTTCGCTCTCACGTAGCGGGGCTATTAGTAAATTATCGAGCGTAATCTGTCAATGCAAACGAGCCGCGCTGAGCTAATTGATGCGTATTGAATTATGTTACATTTTATTTTTCATTCGGTTTAGTAATTCTAAATTCAAGATTTAGAACAATTGGCTTGTTCATAGCCCTTAGCATCGCGAATACTGCGCAGGCACTCGGAGCTGCCTTGCCTCCGCGTCCTTATCAGCGCCAATTAACAATGGTTCTGCTTTTACTGCGCCGTGCGAAATCACGCAGGGTGCTCACAAGCATTGACAAAGCCCACGAAAAAATCTTTTGCGGAGTACGTTATGCAGCCTTTCGAAATGTTCCGAAAGATGGATTGGTCGAAAATGGTTTACGACTTTGATGTGGATGGCTCGCAGCTACTCCCGTGGCAGGGATACCCCATGCCATTTGGCGGTGCATGGTGTATTGCAAAACCGCACACCAGAAGTCGTCCGCATACTCAAATTGACCAGGAGATATTTATTGCCGTGAAAGGATCGGCAAAACTGGTCATTGGAGAATCTACGTATGATTTTGAGTTCGGAGATATCGCGGCGATTCCGAAGCATACGGATCATTACGTTGTAAATGAAACGGACGAGGATTTTCACTTCTACGTGGTTTGGTGGGATGAAAATCACGCGTCTCGTTTCTTTCGGGAAACAGGGGCGGAGGTTTCTAAATAATGGCAAATATTATTGTTACCATCACGCCCCCAACTCCCAACGGCGATTTGCATATCGGCCACCTATCGGGCCCATTCCTGGGAGCGGACGTCTTTGCCCGTGCGCAACGGCAACGAGGTCACAACTGCGTCCTTGTTTCATATTCAGATGATTACGAGTCGTACATGCTGCGACGAGGCCGTGAGCTCGATCGCGATCCCGTCGAGCTCGCCCGCGAAAACACGGAGAAGATGACCGGTTCGCTTAAGCTTGCTGGTATCGAAATCGATCATTGGATGTCCCCATACGGAAATCACCACTACCGCGATGCGGTTCGTGAAATTTTTTGCTCTGCCGCGGAAGATGGTGCAATAGAGTTCCGCGATTCTGCGGAGCCATACTGTCCGAGCTGCGATGTATGGGGTTACGAGGCCTTCGGAAGAGGGAACTGCAACCATTGCGGAGCGGATTCGGACGCCAGCCAATGCGAACACTGCGCTAACACTCCAGATGCAAAGAAAATGCGGAATTTTCGATGCAAGCTTTGCGGCAGCGCGCATACATGGCCGATCGTAAATCGCGCCTTCCTTCGTATTAGTCCCTTTGCCAACAGGCTTAAGGCGGTTTTCGCGGAAACGCCATTGCGTACATCAACGCGAGCCTGGATTCAGCAAGCACTGTCCGCATCGCTGGAAGACTGGGGTGTCACACGGCCGCACGACGGAGGACTTGACCTTGCGCCAGATGGTTCGTGCAGGGTTCAAACATGGTTCATGTCGCTTGCCGGTTACATCGCCTCCTTTCGAGAGTTCTTCTCTGGCGATGCTAACAAGGATGCTATTTTTGCAAAATATTGGAAGACCGACGGCAGCATTCTTGCGAATTTCATGGGATACGACTGCCTCTACAGCCATGCGATTGCGATGCCGGCTCTGTTGATGACTATGCCAGGTTACAAGGTCAAGCAACGCTTCTATGCAAATCAGTTTCTGACGCTCAATGGGGAAAATTTATCTACTAGCCGAAACTACGCTATCTGGATACGTGATCTGGTCGCCGAAGCCTGTCCCGACAGCGTCCGACTCTATCTCGCGTCGGTGGCGCCCGAGGATAGCACGTCAGATTTCAATATCGAGGTATTCCGGAAATGGCGGGCGGATACATTTGTCAATCAATACGCCGCCCTGATCGATGCCGCCGCAAAAAAGGCTTCGGAGCATTGGCTTGATGGGCTCGATTCTGACGATAAAGTATATGTCCTGTCCGCCAGAGCGCGCTGGTTCAACGCGACATCGCTTGACCGTTTCTCCATCCGCTCTCTTGCCCAGCTTGTCCTTGACCTGCTTACGCTTTCTTATGACAGGCTGGAAAAGCAACGCTCGTTTAAGCACCTCCTAGTTCTGGCTGCGATTTTCGGCGAGCCGCTTCATCCCGCGTTATCAGCACGTATTTTGCGTTCCTGCGAAATCGATCGAGATGCCGCTCTTGCCGATGTTATGACAGGCAGTGCTGCCGAATACTCCATCTAAGCATCGTATCCCGGTCGAGGAAGGGCTTATGACAACGCGAGCAGATTTCGATGCTGTGATCGTGGGAGGGGGCGTCACCGGTGTCGCGATAGCTGCGAGTCTGGGCATAGCCGGTAAGCGCGTCGCCGTCATTGATCGCGCCCGTTGCGGGGCCGCTGGCGCGACCTCCCTCACCGGAGGCATCGTGCGCACTTACGACCGGGATTCGTGCATAACTCATCTTGCCGCCAGGGCAATAGCTGAGCTGCGCACAACCGCCGTCGGGCGAATCATGCAACGTGCACTCCTTAGAACTGGCGTGCTGCATGCCGTCCCGCTCGCGGAAGAGGGAACTGTCAAGGATGCGATATCCCGATTTTCGTCGTCCACTTACCCCATGACGCTCTTGAGCCGCGATGAGGCGATCAAAATGACCGGCTTTGTTGGGGGGGCACCAGAAAGGCTTTATCTATGGGAGCGCGACGGCGGTCAGGCAGATGCCGTCCTTGCTGTGCGGTCGCTGCTCGCAACGACTCGTACTAACGGACTGGTTCTGGAGGGACATCAAGTACAGGGAATATCCGGGAAGCTCGGAGACGTTCAAGTGCGATTGCGCAACGGCGTGCTTCGAACAAAGATCGCTGTGATCGCGGCCGGATCGTGGTCCACATTGCTCCGCACAGAGCTTCCGATTGTCAACCATACCATTCCATTTGCGCGCTTCTGGAGTCCTCAACCGCTAGCCTTCCCGGTCATCGATGCAATCGCCGGCACGTATGCACGGCCGCTAGGTTCCAGTCTCGTGCAAGTCGGCTCGTCAGTAAGATCCTACGGTGTACCGGCAGATTGCATACCATCGCCATCAATTCACCAGGTGAATGATGCATACGAACGCTTCTCGGCTATGACGGGCTGGACTTCTTCACCTCGTTCAGCACTTGATGCCGGCGTGGGGGTCGACGGCTATTCCGCAGACGGTAGACCAATCTGCGGATTTCTAAACGAAAGCGACGGCATCTACGTCGCCGCGGCGATGTCCGGGATTGGCTACAAGCTGGCTCCCGCAATCGCGTCGATCGCGACAGCAGATGTTTTGGCTGCGCTTTCGTCGCGCACTAACGACGAACCAAGCGTGCACTACCTTCGGCCTAATCGATTCGTTACAACAGCAATTCCTGCAGAGGTGCAGCTATGAGCGGGCAAAAAATGAAGGTGGGCATTTCAGCGATCTTTGATCCGCGAATTACATCGCACGGCCGGACACTTCTGCGCTCTCTTGAGCTATTTCGAAACCACTATCGGCCTGCCGTGTCCGTCACCTACGAATTTGCTGACGATAACGCCGATCGAAACACAGCGATCAATGTCGCTGAACAATTCGTCAAAAAATCTGTAGACGTAGTGGTTGGGCATTTCTCTTCGGATGCTGCCGTGGCAGCTGCCCCGATCTATGGCGCTAGCGGAATTCCGCTGCTTCTGCCCGCCGCGACCGCCAGCGCCGTTACAAACGATAACAACAATGCGTTCAGAATTTGCCCGAACGATACTGCGCTCGCGAGCCGGCTTGTTAATTTCGTGATTCAACGCGGATGGTCAACGATCTGCATCAGTAGCGACGAAAGCCTCCACGGAAGAATGTTGGCAAGAGAGATCGAGATTCACACAGAGCGTTCAACGATAACATTGACTTCGAATGCTTCCTCTGCAGACGCGTTGGTGTTCGCTGGCCGACTTGCGGCGAGCGGCCATTTCGTCTCCGCGATGCGGACGCGACAAATTAATGCTCCGATCATCCTTACTGATGACGCTGCGTCCGCCTCTCTTCCGAGCGTCGTTGAAAAACCAGGTGAATTGCACATTGTGAGTTTCGCGCCAGCGTATTCGATCACACAAGGTCAACGATTCTGCAGTTTGTATAGGCTTACCTACGGTGTCGATCCCGACGTCTATGGCCTCGAGACATTTGCCGCCTTGCAGGTCGCCGTCGAGGCTAAGGCATGCGGCCCGAGCATGTTGAAAACTATCTCCGAGGGATTTTTCACTACAGCCGTCGGAGCGGTGCAATTTCAGCGCGGGGAACGGGCAGGTGCACCCCATGGTTTATGGAGCGTGGGAGGCAGAAGCCTTCTATTTCAGGCACTGCTGGACGATACCGTTCCCGTTAGTCAAACGAAAGGCGAATCGGTCCTCTATTGAGCGCAACGTCGATTCCTTTATGCCGCGCAATGATCTACGGGTTGTAGCTGTCCATCTTTTGGCGGAGCGTTTGATGAACAATGATTTTCGCTGCATCACTGAAGTCAATGCTCTCGGTATTGGCTTCGGGCCAGCCGGGATAGCGCTCGCAGGTGCCATTGCCGATTCAATGGAGTATGGCTCGGCGTCTCCGATCGGAAACGTAAGATTTCTCGAAGCGTCCTCAATCTCGGCATGGCATCCCGAGTTTATCCTGCCAGGCACTGATATAAATCACCATGTGTTTCGTGATCTAGTTACACCACGAAATCCGAGAAGCCGCTTCTCTTTCGCGATGTACCTTCATGAAAAGGGGCGCCTGTATAAGTTCGGCATCCTCGGTCGCCCGGCCAGTCGTCAGGAATGGTCCGACTACGTTTCTTGGGTCGCCGAGCAACTGTCGCATCTCGTCTCATACGAGCAGCGAGTTCTTGAAATCCTACCGAATGTTCGGGATGGCGTGCTGGTCAGCCTGGATGCAGTGACGTCCGGCGGCGTCTGGAGATCGAAGCAACTCATTCTTTCAACCGGAAGCTATCCAGCCATTCCTGATGCGGTGCGCCCGTATTTGGGAACCCATGTTTTTCATACATCTGAATACTTAAGCAGAATCGAAGCCTTTGGTTCACGGCTACCTAAGCGCTGGCTAGTCATTGGCTCTGGACAGAGCGCCAGCGAAGCGATCATCGACATCTTTCAAAGACGGCGAGATTGCAATGTCGTTTCGTTGCATCGATCAAGTGGCTTCAAGTTGGCCCAATTCGGCCACTTTCCCAATCTGGCATTCGTACCGGAGCGCGTTGACTATTTCCACAGCCTCAACCCTGATGCCAGAGAACGACTGTTTCGCGAGGTCAAATCGACAAACTACGCCGGTATTGACCCTGACGAAAGCCTGGCGTTGTACTCAATGATTTATGAGGATGCGATCATTGGTCGAGAAAGATTAACTGTGCGGCCGTTCAGCGAACTTGTCAGTGTGAATCGTCATGGTGATTGCTACCGGATCGTCCTTCGTGACGTATTCAAAGACGAAAAGACAGAGCTTCTGGTCGACGCGATATTGCTTGGTACCGGATATCAACAGCCGAAAATTCCTCCATTGTTAGCAGCCTTGCAGCCATGGCTGGACGTTACAGACGAAGGCGCTCTGTCGATCGAGCGAGATTACCGAATCAAGCTCAAGGGTAGGTGCGATGTATCAATCTTTGCTAACGGGCTTTCTGAGCGAAGCCACGGAATAAGCGATGCACAGTCATTTTCCTTATTGGCTCTAAGAGCCGGACGCATCTTTTCTGCGATGGAACAGCAACCCCAGACCGTGTCAATCTAGCCGACGCGGATTGCGTATTCAAGAAGAGGAATCAAATGTTCAAGACCGTATCGCAGATGATTCACGACAACGTCTTTTTGCGTGTCAAAGGTCTCTCGCTGAACAACGTATTTCTAAAAATTGAGTCGTTCAATCCGGCCGGCTCCGTGAAGATGAAAACCGCGCTGGGGCTCCTACAAAGTCTCGAATCAGAGAATCGTATCAAGCGAGACTCTGTATTGATTGAATCCTCATCCGGTAACCTTGGCGTAGCGCTCAGTCTACTTTGCGCAGAGCGTGGGTACCGCTTTGTGTGCGTTGTAGATCCGAACACCTCACAGCAAAACGTAAAAACAATGCGAGCGTACGGAGCAGAGGTTGTTACCGTTAGTCGAAGAGACAGTAACGGCGGGTATCTCGGAACCCGTATCGCTTATGTCCAAGATGCTTTGAAATCTGACGGGAGGTTTATATGGCTGAATCAATACTCTAATCCCGAGAACCCAAAAGCGCATGCGCGGACAACCGCGCTGTCGATAGCAAAGAGTTTTGATCACGTGGATTATCTGTTCGTTGGTGCCGGCACAACCGGAACGTTGATGGGTTGTGTCCAGTACTTTCAGCAGCATCGACCTGCAACGAAAATCATTGCAGTCGACAGCGTGGGATCTGTAACCTTCGGCCAACCCGCTGGGAAACGGTTCATCCCAGGACTCGGCTCAAGTCAAAGACCTCCAATTTTTGAGGATACGGGCATCCACGAGCGCATCATGATTCCGGAGGCTGATACGGTTTCGGCGTGCCGGCGACTGGCGCGCACCAACGGCATTCTCGTCGGGGGATCTACGGGCACCGTCATCGCCGCAGTTGAGTCGATCGCCGAACGCATTCCTCGCGATGCAATAGTCATTGCGATCTCGCCGGATCTCGGCGATCGTTATCTCGATACCGTCTACGACGACGAATGGGTGCGTCATAGATTTCCAAGTGCCCTGCCAACGGAGGGCAATGGCAACACTTCCGATGATCGAGGCTCGCCATCGGTACCTACCCACGTCACCCAGTCACCATCCTTCTCAGTGGTGCCAGGACGAGCCGTGAAGGAAATCCTTGATCGAGATCTAGTCAGCTGCATCCACGATGTCAGGATGACCTATCTTGCTCATCAGGCCGGAGAGACAATCAATCCGGATAGCTATTTTCTTCGTTTTCCAAAATTTCCGCGGAACAGAATAATCGCACTCCCCGCGTCAATCGACGGCGAGGTGCGCGCAACAGGAATCAAATGGATTGCAAGCTATCCGAAAAACACGGAGAGAGGTTTGCCGCGAGCATCTGCGACCTTGATCCTGAATGATCCAGAAAGCGGCTTCCCGTACGCCTGCCTTGAGGCCTCCTACATCAGCGCTGTTCGCACTGCGGCATCGGCGGTTCTTGCCGCGACTCATTTGAACGATGGAAAGAAGAGCGCGCCTGCTATCGGATTCATTGGCGCAGGGGTGATAGCCCGAACGATTGCGAACATGTTCCAAGCTGATTCATGGTCATTCGAGCAAGCTAGAGTCTTCGATCTGGACGATATCTCCCGAAAGTCTCTGGTCGCTCACCTTGCCTCCACAGGACAAAATGTTCACGAATGCGCGAGCGTTGCGGAGGTTCTCGAATCTGACATTGTCGTATTGGCGACAAACGCGTCGGAACCGCATATCACTGAACCGAACAGCTTTCGCCCAGGGCAAATCATTCTTAACATTTCATTGCGAGATGTCGGTGCAGATTTGATTTTCAAATCCACCAATGTCGTCGACGATGTCGAACATTGTCTTAAGGCTGATACATCTCCTCATCTTGCCGAGAAGAAATTTGGACATCGCGACTTCATCGCAGGAACCATCGCCCAACTTATTTCCGGTGATCTGCTAATGGATCGCAAGAGACCATTGATTTTCTCTCCGTTTGGACTCGGGGTCCTTGATCTAGCTTTGGGCGTTCGCGTGCTCGCAGCAGCACAGGCGGAGGGGGCCTCGATCGCAGTTCCGGATTTCTTCGCGGAGACGACCAGATGGTAACCGATGCTCTGAACACTCTGAGAGCTGGCTCACTGACGGTAGGAATCATTGGCCTGGGGCCTAGAGGGCTGTCTGTTCTTGAGCGCCTGCTCGCTATGGCTGAGCGTACAGCCGTACGTCTTACCATAGCCATTTTTGAGCCGGGTGAGCTTGGAGTCGGTGTTCATGCCGTAGATCAACCGGACCATCTGGTGCTGAACACCATAGCGTGTCAATTGACCGCCTTCCCGGATCCAGCGTCGCTTGAAGGGGCGAGCGAACGCCCTGGCCCTTCGCTCTACGAATGGAGTAAGGCGGCTGGCTTAAAGGTTCATTGTTCCCAAGGCGACTGCCATCAACGCGATGTAGAGCCGACAGATTTCTTACCGAGATGTCACTTAGGCCGCTATCTATCGTGGGCCTACTCACATTTCATTGCGCAAGCCCCGGCAAATGTCACTATCGAGGAGTTTCGCGAGAGCGCAATACGAATGGAGCGATTGCCGCTCTCAGATCGTTATCGGATTGTCGGCGAAACCGGTAAAGAGATTGAGGTGGACAAAGCATTCATCACTATCGGGCACGCGCGGAACGCCGAGCAACCTCGCAATCTCGCCGTTGCTGCTGGCCCTACGGCGCTCGCAACGGGTGCTCTAAGTATTCCCAATCGTGAAATTTTTGAGGCTCTTTTGAAATTCAAATGGGTTATGCAGTATGCGGGTTGATCGAAGTGAAGTTGAGCTTGCCAGCGATCAGGAACAGCACGGTGCGCATGGTTTCGAGATTCGCGTAGCCACGAGCACGCCGCTTGGCGGCCTGAAACAGGCCGTTGATAGCCTCCAGAAAGCCGTTGGTCTGGCGCGTCTGGGTCCATGCGACGATGCCGTCGAAGTGTTTTCGGATCATGCGGGCGACCTCCTTCATGGGTTCAACCTTGGAACGCATCACATTGGTACACCA
>NZ_SELS01000233.1 GCF_004197395.1 Paraburkholderia sp. UYCP14C
TCAGCCGGATCACGCTGGCGTCCCCGATACGTTTCTGTAGACGGTCGATCAGGATGTCGTGGTTGACCCGGTCGAAGGAAGCCACGACAGACTACCCCATCCCACGACGTACCCGAATCGGTCGTCATCACCCGAGCAGGCCATCCGTTCGAAGGCCAGCGCCTACAGGTTATCAGCCGACGCCAACGCGCCGGCCAATTACACCTTCTGCTGATCCTTCCCGACGAGTCACGCGGACTGATTCCCGTCGGCTGGACTGATTTCCCAGCGTCCTCGGCCAACGGCGTCGCCATCGCCGCCGCTTCGCGAGCCGATGCCATCGGCTCAGTCACCGATCTTCTCCGCGCTCGCCTGATCATTGACGCTTTACTGCGCCAGACGGAACAGGAGAGCGATGATGCAACTGAACCTGCCCCTAGCGGACCTGCCGTCGGACGACGGCAGCCTATGGGAACAACTGGACCAAACGACGCGCGAGGCGGTGATCGACGCGCTCGCTCGCGCAATCGCAAGAGTCGTGACGCAAAGCCGTCAGGGCAAACGGGAGAACGATGATGAGTGAGGCCACCAGCAAGATCGGTCCCAGTCATTTGCAGCGCACCGCGTTCGTCTACATCCGCCAGTCCAGCGCCAACCAGGTTGAGAACAACCGTGAATCGACGCAACGCCAGTACGCGCTCGCCCAGCGGGCCACCGCCCTCGGCTGGCCCGGGCAGCAGGTCTGCGTAGTTGACGACGACCTGGGGCTTTCGGGGGCCACTACGGCGAGCCGCGGCGGCTTCGCACGCATGACTGCCGAAGTCGCACTCGGGCACGCTGGCATCATTCTCGGGCTCGAAGTATCACGCCTGGCGCGCAATAATTCTGACTGGTACCGGTTGCTCGACCTTTGCACCATGACCGATACGCTTATCGGCGACGCCGACGGCGTGTACAACCCAGCGCTTTTCAACGATCGTCTACTTCTCGGCTTGAAGGGCACGATGAGCGAGGCCGAACTGCATACCCTGCGTGCGCGTCTGGATGGTGGCATCCGGAACAAGGCTGCACGCGGCGAACTGCGCCGAGGTCTGCCTACCGGAATGGTTTGGGGCGAGGCTGAAGGCGAGGTGCGGCTGCATCCAGACGAAGCCGTTGTCAGCGCGCTGCGTGCGGTGTTTGCCCGCTTTAGTGAGTTCGGCACAGCTCGCCGTGTCTGGCTATGGTTTCGCGCAGAGAATCTGTCGTTTCCGTTGCAGCAGCTCAACTACAGTGCCCCCGAGGCGATTCGCTGGGTCGCACCGACCTACATCGCGATCTACAACGTGCTCACCAATCCGGTTTATGCTGGCGCCTACTGCTACGGCAAGAGCCGTAAAGAACGCTATGTCGACGAGCACGGTGTGCTCAAGACACGGATACGACGCCTGCCCCAGTCGCAGTGGGCCGTGCTCATCCGCGACCACCACGAAGGTTACATCGATTGGGGAACCTACGAGGCCAATCAAATGCGCCTGGCTACCAATACCAAGCCCCGCCCCCACGAAGCCGGTGGCGCCGTGAGAGAAGGTACCGCCTTGCTGCAAGGTCTGGCAACCTGTGGCCACTGCAGCCGCAAACTTA
>NZ_SELS01000234.1 GCF_004197395.1 Paraburkholderia sp. UYCP14C
TGTCTCCGCTAAGTTCAAATGTCGTGCCTCCAGCTAAATAGAAATGTCGGGTTTTGCTGTGCTTTTTCTTATGTTTCTGGGTTGGGGCGGCGCAGCCGCCCCCCGTTCCCGCCTTGCCTTGGCACTGACTTCCAGAACAGCATGATTGATGTCGGCAACGTCAATGGCGCGCTGTTTCTTCAGTCCGACAAGCGCTTGCTTCGCCCGCACCGCTTCGCCACAGTGCGTGCGTGACGGTGAGCCCGCCGCCCGGCGATCGTCGCGGATCGCCTGTACGCAGCGGGCCACCTCCAGTACGCTCGCGAGCCGCTTGTTCTCGACCTCGGCGCCCTGATCGACACGTGCGATGCGATCATATTGCCGGTACGGTAGCGTCATACCGCTGGCCTGGACCTCGACGACGCCATCGGGGTATTCAACGACCTCGACGTATTCATGCATCAGCCCTCGACTGACGGGCGTGTCATCGAGCAGATACATCACGCGGTCGTACTGCACGGTCAGTGCATTGGAGACCTTGCGTGGCACGCGATACGCGAGGATCTGTCGCAGATCTTCGTCAGCACGCAAGGGCCGGTGCGCGTCGTAATCGCTCTTCGGTGGCTTGCCGAAACGCCGGTTGAAGTCGGCGATGAAGGAGGGCGCATACGCGTTGGCCGCCTCCCGCGTGCTGATGCCCTGCAGTCGCAACTCCTTGACCAGCCGGTCCTGCAACGTCAGGTTGGCGCGCTCCACGCGCCCCTTGGCCTGGCTCGTGTTCGCACAGAATGCGTCGATGTTCAGTTCGTACAGCGCGCGGCCGAACTGCGTGACGCCTTTGCCCGCCGTCTGCGAGCGCTGCTTCACGTAAAAGACGCTGGCCTTGTCGCTATAGAACGCGATGGGCTTGCCGTGCACGTTCAGATACTTCGCCAGCGCCTCAAAGTAACTGAAGGTCGACTCGGTCGCCGTGAAGTGCAGCGCCATCAGCCGCCCGGTCGCGTCATCGATGAACACCAGCAGCGTACAGGCGGGCGCCCGGTCCTCGAACCAGCGATGATCGCTGCCGTCGATCTGGATCAGTTCGCCCAGGCATGCACGACGGTTACGCGGCTGGTAGATCTTCGGCGGACGCTCCCTGCGCGGCACCCACAGTCCGGCTGCCCGCATCAGCGTGCGCACCGTCTCGACCGCCAGTCCGATGCCGTGACACTCCCGCAGCTTCTCGCAGGCCAGCGTCGGCCCAAAATCCGGGTAGCGCTCGCGGATCAGCGCCAGCGCCCGTTGCGCCTTGCCGGGCGGCAGCTGGTGGTTGCCGGGACGGCCACGCTTGCCCGATACCAGTCCCGCCACGCCAGCGGCCTGATAGCGCAGCACCAGCCGCTCAACCTGTCGCACGCTCAGCCCAAGCCGCCCGGCGGCCTGGCCCGGCTTGAGCCGCGCCTCCGTTACCGCCTGGATGACCTTGAACCGGTCCACCTCGCGCATCGTCATCGTGATCGTCCCAGTCGCATTCATCGCCGGCTCCTCCCAGAGCGGATGTCCGGCGCTCAAACTACCCAGAACACGACATTTCTATTTAGCGGAAACCCGACATTTCTATTTGGGACCGACA
>NZ_SELS01000235.1 GCF_004197395.1 Paraburkholderia sp. UYCP14C
CGGAGGGCCGATGAGTCGAAGGAGGTTCGAAGTGTTTGAGTATCGACAGGTACTGGCGCGCATGCGTCAGGGTGATTCCGACCGCGACATTGCCAGCGCGCGCCTGATGGGGCGTGGGAAGCTGAAGACCGTCAGGCAAATCGCGCTCGCTCGGGGCTGGCTCGATCCCGGTCGGCCCTTGCCGGACGACGCCGAACTGGCAGCGATCTTCGGACACAATCCGAAGCTGCCGCGTAGCTGCGTCTCCACGATTGAACCGTTTCGCGATCTGGTGCGCGGCTGGTTTAACGCCGACGTGCAGGGCACGACAATCTTCAACGCGCTTCAGCGCAATCACGGCTATACGGGCAGCTATTCTGCAGTGCGGCGCTTCCTGCTGCACCTGAAGGCCGAGCGCGGCGCGAGAGCAACGACGATCCTGGAGTTCGCCCCGGCGGACGCAGCGCAGCTCGACTTCGGTGCCGGTCCCGTTTTGACACACGAATCCGGCGTACCGCTCAAGACATGGTTCTTCGTGATGACGCTTTGCTGGTCGCGGCACCAGTATGCAGAGCTCGTGCTGGATCAAACGGTCGAGACGTGGCTGGCCTGCCACCGGCGCGCCTTCGAATGGTTCGGCGGCCGCGTGGAGCGCGTCATCATAGACAACGCCAAATGCGCGATTACAAAGGCGTGTATGTACGATCCCGAGGTACAGCGCTCGTACGCCGCGCTGGCCGAGGGGTACGGCTTCCGGATCGATGCATGCCCTCCACACGATCCTGCGAAGAAGGGCGTCGTTGAGGCCGGAGTCAAATACATCAAACGATCCTTCGTGCCGCTGCGCGAATTCCGCGATCTCGCCGACGCCAACCGTCAATTGCGCGACTGGGTGATGCAGCAGGCCGGCACGCGCGAGCACGGCACGACGCGCGAGCAGCCGCTTGCACGTTTCGCCATCGAGAAGCCACTGCTCGCCGGACTGCCCGATGTGCCGCCAGTGCTGGCCGTATGGTGCGAGGTCAAGGTGCATACCGACGGGCACGTCGTCTACAGGAAGGCACTGTACTCGGTGCCGTTCACTCTCGTCGGCAAGCAGTTGTGGCTGAAGGCGACCGACACGGTCGTACAGGTGTTCCACCACCATGAACTCGTCGCGACCCATCCGCGGCTGCGCAAGCCCGGCGATCGCCACACGGTGCGTGACCACCAGCCGCCTGAAGCGCAAGCGTGGCTCGAGCACGATCCACAGTGGTGCCTGGCGCGGGCAAAGGATATCGGGCCGGCCTGCCACGCGCTCGTTCTCGCGATGTTCAACGACAAGGTGCTCGTCAACCTGCGCGGCGCGCAGGGCGTCGTGAGGCTTCGCGAGAAGGTCGGCGATCAACGGCTGGAGGCTGCGTGCGAGCGTGCGCTCGTGTTCGCCAGCCCCAGGTACCGCACCGTCAAGACGATCCTCGACAAGGGTCTGGACAGCCAGCCCACCGCATCACCAGCGCCGACGTCTGCCGACACCTACCTGAACGGCGGCCGCTTCGGCCGTGACCTCCATTCCCTTCTGATCCATTGAACGTCCATGAATCCATGTCCAGAACTGAACACGATCCTCA
>NZ_SELS01000236.1 GCF_004197395.1 Paraburkholderia sp. UYCP14C
ATTTCCACTCGCCTTTGATCTTGATATAGCTCTCGTCCATTCGCCAGCTTTTCCCAACCGGACGCTTGTGCTTGCGCAAGCTCCTTTCGAAGAGCGGCAGCAGTTTGATGACCCAGCGGTACACCGTCGAATGATCCACCGCGATACCACGCTCGCCCATCATTTCCGCAAGATTGCGCAAACTCAGCGAATAGGCCACGTACCATCGCACGCACAGCAAAATCACTTCAAGCGGGTAGTGAAGGCGCTTCAGGACCTTGGCCAGGCCCGGCGCGAGTGTGGTTCGCGGTGTCTTCGTCTTCTTCATCGCACAGATCAAAAATTCGCTACCCAATTTTAACGTGGGCCTTACTGCAACAGAACCGTTCCTCGCGCTTTTCCGCAGGGATCGGTGGTGGCCGCATCTGCAGGTCGGGATTGTGTTCATGATGCAGCATCATGATCGGGATCATCGGTCCGCCGTGCTCCTCGTCGTGGATCAGTTCCCCCCAACTCGCAGGACGCATCTGTACGCCGCGCATGAAGCCGTGTGCCCAGTCGTTGGCCGGGGCAACACCATCCTCGCGCTCGAGCAACACGGGCAGGTACACGTTCGGCTCATGCAGCGTTTGCTGCAATTAATAGCCGTCGAGCGTTTCGATGTTCATCGCTGCATCGCCGATGGAGTCAAGAAACCCGGCGAGACGGGCAAAATCGTCGTCGGCAAGCGGCTGTTGGGACGTCAGGTTATTCACGGCAGATTTTCTCTTCGCGAGGTCGAAGCGACTGTATTGAGCGATTATACGATGTCGAGCTCGCCGGTTGTGGTGCAAATAGCGCTCAAGGATCGGTTAGAGTGTCGCCTTGACCGATTTGAGGAGCCGCGATGAACAAGCTGAAGAGTCTGGACGAGCTATTCGCCGGCCGTCATTTTGACCGTGAGGTGATCATTCTTTCAACTGATTGCGGGTTTTCCGAAGGGGCCGAATTTGTCTGCGAGCCCCACCGGGAATGGCTTTCGGAGCTGGCGAGGGGGGAGCGGTTAAAGTGAGGGCTTTGCGGATGCGAAAATGGCTGCAAACCATGGCCGGCAGGCGATTCCCACGAAATTGAGTGAAGCGCAGTTCGGGCAATTTGTCTTGCCGCACCTGAGCCGGGGCCGGCGCGGCCCGCCGCCGACGTTGCCGTTACAGAGGATGTTCAACTACGTCCTGAAGGCGCTCTATATGGGGTGTCAATGGAAGATGCTGCCGATCGAAACGGATGCAAAGGGGCTGCCTGAAATCCACCACACCCGCATCTACCGGATCATGCGACGCTGGCAGGCTGACGGCAGCATCGACCGGGTCTTCGCGGGCTCGGTCGATCAACTGCATCGGGACCAGCTCCTCGACCTCGCGAACATCCATGGCGACGGCACGACCACAGCGGCAAAGAAAGGCGGCGACAACCTGGGCTACAGCGGGCACAAGCATCTGAAGGGCGACAAGGTGGTGGCCTTCAGCGATCGCAACTGCAACATCATCGCGCCATTCGTGACGGCGCCGGGCAATCGCAACGAATCACCCCTGCTGCGTGACGCGCTGCCCAAACTCACCGC
>NZ_SELS01000237.1 GCF_004197395.1 Paraburkholderia sp. UYCP14C
TCGCGCCATTCGTGACGGCGCCGGGCAATCGCAACGAATCACCCCTGCTGCGTGACGCGCTGCCCAAACTCACCGCCATGTCACCGCCATGGCGCGCGCCATTGGTGCGAACCTGCAGGGCTCAACCGTCAGTCTGGATGGCGTCTACGACTGCCGCGAAAACCGCCGTGCGATCTTCAACCGCGGCATGAGGCCCAACATTCCCGAGAACCCGCGTGGGCGCAAGGCACCGAAGCGCGGTCGCAGACGGCATTTCGACGCGGCCATCTTCGCGGAGCGCTTCAGCACCATCGAGCGCGTGTTCGCCTGGGAGGACACCTTCCGCCGCCTGCTGCTGCGCTTCGAACGCATCAGTGCCGTGCACTACGCGCTCAAGACGCTCGCCTACACGATGATCAACCTGAGGCACTACTGCCGCAGCTGATCGCGGCCCTCAGGGCGGCCTGTCGCTACTTCGCCGGCGCATTGCGCCATGGCCGCGCGCGTCGTTACCATGTCGATCACTTCGCAAATCACACTTCCGCTTCGCGTTACCTGTCTTGCCAACTCATGCATTTCATGAAACATATGCATTACTGATCAAATGCAACTTCAGTCTGCTTGAAACCCGCAATCAGTTGTCACTGTCGTCCGACGCCCCCCTCAACGAGGGTATGCGCCCGTACATGGATGGCGACGCAGATCGTGCCGATTGGTCGAATGGCTGTGAATAGTTGTCGGTGTTGGCTTCAAACTCGAACACGCGCCCGACCTGTTCACGCTGCCGTATAAGCTGCTGGCTTTCCTCCGCACGTTGACGATCACCCTGCGCCATGAACGCACGGTAACGATCAACCTGCGCCGTGATTCTATCGATGCGACTGCGGAAGTCATCCGCCCCCCCCTCTCGCACGTTACCTGCGAGTCGACTTTGAAGTTGACGTTGCAACCCACGCGCTGCCTCGTTCTGCCCGCGCAGGGCTCGCGTATGAGATGTCTGCTGAATCAGGCGGCCAATTTCCCTGTTCATGCTGATCAGGGCGCTACCGATCTGTTGTTCGACGCGCTGTGGCAACGGCGAGCGTGGAGCCGCGGGTGTCGGAGAATGCGTGCGAGGTGTACGGCGTTGCAGATGCGCCAGAGGCGATTGGCCAAATGTTTCCGCTCTGGTCGGACCGTGGCGGATAGGCGTCGCCGATGGCGAAACCTCGGCAGTGAAATCATTATGGGGCGTATTGGAAGAAAAAATACTCACACCTCCAGAACATTGACATCCCATGGTCTTCTCCAAAGTAAATGGACCTTTATATTAGGGAAAGCGCCTACTTCACCGCGTGCGCGTATGCGAAAGCATTTGCACTTGTGCGTATTTCGGCGAAGCCGAACACGGATTTCGGTTGAAGTCGAACAACTGATTGCGGGTTTCAAGCAGACTGAAGTTGCATTTGATCAGTAATGCATATGTTTCATGAAATGCATGAGTTGGCAAGACAGGCAACGCGAAGCGGAAGTGTGATTTGCGAAGTGATCGACATGGTAACGACGCG
>NZ_SELS01000238.1 GCF_004197395.1 Paraburkholderia sp. UYCP14C
TCCGATCCATGTTTCATCATCCGTCAGTCCGTTACGCGGCGTGACGTATGTCCGGTTACTTTGTTTCGGCTTAGTAAGGTCTCTTTTGAGTACGCGAACGGTATAACGAAACGGTCTGGATTTGACGGCCCGAGCGCAGGTGCGCCCGGTCCGTTTCTCGTTGGGAAGTTGCTTGAGCCGCTCACGCAGCCGCTTAAGCAGCGCAGGCAGCTTGCCGTAGGAGCGTGTCACGGCCGCCCATGCCATTTCGTACTGGATGGTGTGGAACGCGCGCACGAAGCTCAGTGCTTCGGGCGCGTGCCCGGCCTGCAGTGCCGCTTTGGCCATCTCCAGGCGGATCAGGTTATACGCGATCAGGGCGCCCCAGACCTCCTGATACACACCCTCCACGGTCTGACTGCGAAGGGTCAGCTCCATGCCCAGCATCGACTGCTTCAGTTCGTGGTAGCTGGTCTCGATCTGCCAGCGACGCTCGTAGCACGACACAATGTCTGCTGGCTTGAAACGTCTTCGATCAGTCAGCGACGTCAGCAACATCCGTTGCCGACCCCGTGCATCCACGGCAAGCACGGCGCGCGCTTGCCAGAATTCGGGTAGCTCCGGGCATTTGGTGCGAGCTTGCGGCGACACGCGCATGCGCACAATCTGGTCGCCCGGTGCGCCACTGACCACCTCCCAGCACGTATTGGCCTTGGCCGGAATGATGAAGTGCCGGTTCTCGCCGCCCGAAACCAGATTGCACAGGAGCTGGGCCGACAGGAACCCTTTATCGAATACGGTAATGGAATTGGCCGGCACACGAGCGATGAGCTCACGCGCCCAGATCATCTCGTTGATATCGTACGGACCGAACACCGCATCACGCACCAGATGCGTCGCAAGCGCGGTGAGCGTGACCGCGCGCAGTTGGGGATAGCTGCCAATGCGGCCATGAGCGGCGGCCGAGGCGCCGAAATGCCGGCGGTTGGCGGCACTGTCGGCGGTGCGCAGCGTGGTGCCATCCATCGCGAACAGCGAGAACCCCTTGAAGAGGTACCGCGCCAGATCCTGCCCGGACCAGTTCCTGGCCGATTCGTGAAACAGCCACGCCAGGGGCGCCGCGCCGATACGCTGCCGCGCCTGGGTGATGGCGCTCCTGCTGACAAACGACGCATCGGCTGCGGGTAGCGCAAGGTCCAGCTCATCGACGACTTCGCTGATCGACTGGTGCCGGTACAACGCCAGCGCAATCACCAGCCATACGACCTGCTGCGCGGGTAGTCGACGTCGACGCACGCTGGCACTGCCGCTGGCCTGCACCCATACTCGATCCATTCGTACGGCAGATGCTGGCCCAGCCTGCCCCATTCGAGCGGCGGCCGTGATTCAACCAGCAGGCGCAGATCATCGGTCAGCATGGCGATGAAAGTTAACATCGCCGCGTCCCGTTTACAACCGGTTGGCGCCAAATCGGCATAGGGGACGGCCATAAGGCCGTGCCCCTGCCACACCACCCGGCGTGCGGGTCCGCACCGGGCGGTTCGGG
>NZ_SELS01000239.1 GCF_004197395.1 Paraburkholderia sp. UYCP14C
GCTGGGTTTGTAGCGCAGATACCAGCGCACACAAAGAATGATCACCTCACGGTCAAAATGACGGCCGGCGAATAGCTCGTCCAGACTCTTCAGCTTGTTCATCGCGGCTCCTCAAATCGGTCAAGGCGACACTCTAACCGATCCTTGAGCGCTATTTGCACCACAACCCTTGAACGCAGTCTTCGTAAGAGTACATGGACTATCTCCAGATGGTCCATGATTTTGTCCGCATCCCCGGTGGGTCAGGATTCGGTGCAAATCAACATCCGGATTATCAACAGCTTGATCACGCCCGTGGCGGAAAGCGCAAATGGTTGGGCTGGCCATCACTGTCTTTGTAATAGTTCATGAGAAGATGATTGTCGAGTTTGTCCATTGCCTGAATGTTTCCAGAATTAGCACTGTCCCATAGTTGTATTCCGTGAAGATCATTTCGTTCACTCAGGAGCTCGAAGATTGCGGCCTTTTGGTCTGGCCCGATTCTCTGCCAAAGGAGGTTCGTCGGATGACTGTCGGCGGCCCACCGGACTGACCCGTCGTCTAGCGCCGTAGCTGTCAGGGCCGAGCCTGATGGCCCAGCTTCAGCAAAGTCGTCCATCAGTTTTGCTGACGTCGTAGGGTTATATGTAAGCCGCGGTCCAGTGATGGGCATCGCGACGGATAGCCGGTCGGTTGCGGCGAGACGGGATGATGATCGTTCGGGCAGAGCGTAGCGATCATGTATGGCCGACAACGGATGGGAAAGCTCACGACGATTCGACGGTGAGGTATCGCGGAGGCCGGCGAGTGCGCCTTGCAACGTGACGCTGGTCGGTTCAGGTACCGACGGTGCAGTCGTCTGGATCGCGCCGTCCCGAGTAGTTTCCATGCGACTGGCGCTGTCGGCAGCCAATCCAGTAACGGTTCCTCTAGTCAAGATGGCCTCTTTAAGTTTGCGGCTAAGGAAGGTCCGCAGAAGTCGTTTTCGTACCGGTGATTTTCCGCACCAGTGCAGCCTGAACGGTGACCACGCGGTACGGTCACAATCACGCGGCGCCGAAGTTCAGCTCCTGCTGCATATCATTCACATGTCTGAAAGTGACGCATACTCCTACACGACTGAGGAGCGCGACGAACTGGACATATCGAGAGGCACGTTGCGACTTCGATATTGAAGCGTTCAATCAGCTTAGTAAAAAATTGGTTGGCATTGGCTCTAATGGCGAAATTGCAACAGCCGTGGCGAAGTGATCCCTACAGTCGCATTCAACTGGTTGCGCGTTTCGAGCAGGCTCGGCGCAGGGCGGTTGGACAAGCCAATGGGATGGGAAGGAATCGCGGCTGCCAGGCGTGCGATGCGACGATGTGTGTGGTTATGCGAATAGTTCGTAAGCGGCTCATCTGGGCCGTTGGTCCATTCGCATGCGCGTGGGGCATGATGGTGAACTGGAGCCGCCGGTGGCTCCGGTGCAAATAGGTAGCGTGGTCGAAATAATCTTTATAGATTTGGATACCTTATCGATTGAACAGGACGGCG
>NZ_SELS01000240.1 GCF_004197395.1 Paraburkholderia sp. UYCP14C
CCTCATCGCTGGACGCCGACCGCTGCTTGATGGTTTCAGCGATTGCCTCCGTCAAGATGCCTTCCCCGGGTGCTTACGATCCTTGAGCGCTATTTGCACCACAACCGCTCGACCAGCCAGCGGAACATGGCGTTGGGGACGCTTCAGGAAACGGAAAATAAGGCACGTTTAGCCCGAGTTAGCGGGCGGACGTGCCTGCCAGGATAGGGAGGCGGCGAACCCGATGAAGGGCAAGGGAAAATTGCTGCGCCGCAGTCGACGTACAAACCGGGCCCGGGAATTCCCGCGAACTAGCGATCTTCGTCTGGGACGAATGGGATGACGCCTAGGCGAAAGGCTTCTTCCTGCAAATTGCGCGGGATGCGGCGCGCGTCGACGATCATGCCATTGATTTCGATAAGCCAGACGAGTGGATTTCTGTCGAGCTGGCTGGGAAGCGACCAGCGAGGATCGAGCTGACCGATCTTCAGAAGGTTGAGAATTGCTCCTGAGCGAGCCGAACCGGTCTGCGCGCTCAGCCCGAAGTGCTGGCATAACGCATCGGCGCGCATGTGGGGCTTCTGGGACTTGTCGAAGAGAAAGTTGATCCTCCCGATCGCGTAGGCCACGCCGCAGGCCCAGGAGCGTGCAGGACCGGTCACCAGTGGCGACGGCCGCTTGCGGCACAGGGTGGCAACGAGACGTCGGCAGAGGTCGCGGTATTCGTCAGGCAGGTGCTGTGCACAAAAAGCGTCGGTAAGCGTAGTGATCTCGTCATACCGGTCTTGCATGGCGGCCGGCACTCGCTCGCCGCGAACGGTTGGTTTCATGGGATTCGCACGGTCCGTATGAGTCAGTTGCCCAGCTCGGCGAGCCCCTGAACATCACCCTCCCGCTCGACCAGGCGCAGCCACGTGTCCAGCTTCTCGCTGCTGCCGTCAAGCAACCGGTCAACCAGGGTCCGGTCGTTCGCCTTGCCCAGCATGTTATGTAGTCCAAGGTATGCCACAAGAAGGTGGTACATGGTGCAGCGCAAATCATCACGCTCACCCTGACAGCGACGGCCATGGCGATGCAGATCCGCAATGGCGAGCCCGA
The DNA here is from genome assembly GCF_004197395.1 of Paraburkholderia sp. UYCP14C. GTDB lineage: Bacteria > Pseudomonadota > Gammaproteobacteria > Burkholderiales > Burkholderiaceae > Paraburkholderia. The sequence goes on from NZ_SELS01000240.1 coordinate 1,078, forward strand.
GTTTCTCACCGACATACGAAAGCGGTATGCCGTCACGGTCCTGTCGCGACGTGTATGCGGGGCCGTTCGCGTTCAGGGGAAAATCTGCATCATCCGGGATCTGGGGCATTGCGTGCCTCCGTAGCTGTGCTGCTTGATCAGTGAAACGTCGGTGAACTGGCCATGCAGCAATGCTTGTACTTGCGGCCACTGCCACACGGGCACGGCTCGTTGCGCCCGATCTTCGGTTCCTCACGGCGCATGGGAACACGTGCCGGGACGCTCGCCAGTGCCCGCCGGTGCGGCTCGAAGTAGCGGTAGATGTGGGTCAATTCGGCGATCATCGTCTCCAGCAGTTCCTCGGGTTCTGTTGCAGTAAGGGTGTCGGGACGAGAAATGTCGATATGATAAGTATTGCTTATGACACAAGGGAGTAAAA
>NZ_SELS01000024.1 GCF_004197395.1 Paraburkholderia sp. UYCP14C
TCTTCAACATCAACTACTCCAGTTTGGATCACACGTTTTACCCCAACTCTGTGTCCAGAAAAACCGGAGCCGCCGCATTACAGACGCCGGCTACGTTTTCCTCGACCCTGGATTTCATGAGTGCACTGCCGAGCCATTCGGCTGAATGTCGGGTTTATTCGGATCGTCAAACTGCCACGGAAGCCTGACACGATGACAAACGCATAACAAGGACCTTGCATGGGATTGGAGAGAGTGCCCAGGCACCGACTCCGATCGACAACGGAGACATCCTCCAAAGGAGAGAACGCATGTCAAACGAAGCAAAGTGCCCGTTCATCCACACCGCCGGCGGCGGGACTACCAATCGAGACTGGTGGCCGAAGCAATTGCGCGTCGACCTGCTGAACCAGCATTCGGAGCGCTCCAATCCGCTAGACAAGGACTTCAACTATGCCGAGGCATTCAAGAGCCTCGACTACGCCGGGATCAAGAAAGACCTCGCCGCGCTGATGACCGATTCGCAGCCCTGGTGGCCCGCGGACTTCGGCCACTACGGTCCGCTGTTTATCCGTATGGCATGGCACGCGGCCGGCACGTATCGCATCGGCGACGGCCGCGGCGGCGCAGGGCGCGGCCAGCAGCGTTTCGCGCCGCTCAATAGCTGGCCGGACAACGTGAGCCTCGACAAGGCGCGCCGGCTGCTATGGCCGATCAAGCAGAAATACGGCCAGAAAATTTCGTGGGCCGATCTGCTGATCCTGACCGGCAACGTCGCGCTCGAAACGATGGGCTTCAAGACTTTTGGTTTCGGCGGTGGCCGCGAGGACACGTGGGAACCGGATCAGGACGTCTACTGGGGCAATGAGAAAACCTGGCTCGGCGGCGACGTGCGCTACGGCAAGGGCGCGGCCGGCAAGGAAGACGACGAAGGCGTGGTGGTCGCCGACGAGCAACTGCATGGCGGTGAGAAGAGCCGCACCGATCCGCCCGGACGTAACCTCGAAAATCCGCTCGGCGCCGTGCAGATGGGCCTGATCTACGTGAACCCGGAAGGCCCCGAGGGCAATCCCGATCCGCTCGCGGCAGCGGTCGATATCCGCGAAACGTTCGCCCGCATGGCGATGAACGACGAAGAAACGGTGGCACTGATCGCCGGCGGCCACACGTTCGGCAAGACGCACGGCGCAGGCCCGGCCGATAACGTCGGCCCGGAACCGGAAGGTGCCGGTCTCGAGGCGCAAGGGCTGGGCTGGCGCAACAGCTTCGGCACGGGCAAGGGCGGCGACACGATCACGAGCGGTATCGAAGTGACGTGGTCCGCGACGCCGACGCAATGGGGCATGGGCTTCTTCGAGAACCTGTTCGGCCACGAGTGGGAACTGACGAAGAGCCCGGCGGGCGCGAATCAGTGGGTCGCGAAGGGCGCACAGCCCACGATTCCGCACGCGCACGATCCGTCGAAAAAACTGCTGCCGACGATGCTGACGACCGACCTGTCGCTACGCCTCGACCCGATCTACGAAAAGATCTCGCGGCGCTTCATGGCGAACCCCGACGAGTTCGCCGACGCGTTCGCGCGCGCGTGGTTCAAGCTGACGCACCGCGACATGGGTCCGCGCGCCCGCTATCTGGGCCCGGAAGTGCCGAGCGAAGAACTGCTGTGGCAGGACCCGATTCCGGCCGTCGATCATCCGCTCGTCGACGACAAGGACGTCGCGGCGCTGAAGCAGAAAGTCCTCGCGTCGGGGCTGTCGGTGTCGCAACTGGTCACGACCGCGTGGGCATCGGCCTCGACCTTCCGCGGCTCGGACAAGCGCGGCGGCGCCAACGGTGCGCGTATCCGCCTCGCGCCGCAGAAGGATTGGGCCGTCAACCAGCCCGCTGAGCTCGCGAAGGTGCTGAAGACGCTCGAAGGCATTCAAAGCGAGTTCAACGGTGCGCAGTCCGGCGGCAAGAAGATCTCGCTTGCCGACCTGATCGTGCTGGCGGGCGGCGCCGGCATCGAGCAGGCCGCGAAGAACGCCGGAAAGCAGGTGACGGTGCCGTTCTCGCCGGGTCGCATGGACGCGTCGCAGGATCAGACCGACGTCGAATCGGTCAAGATGCTCGAGCCGGTTCACGACGGCTTCCGCAACTATCTGGGCGGCAAGTTCCCGGTGGAGGCGGAGAAGCTGCTGATCGACAAGGCGCAACTGCTGACGTTGACGGCGCCCGAGATGACGGTGCTGATCGGCGGCCTGCGCGTGCTGAAGGTGGGCGGCGGCAAGGAAGGCGTGCTGACGGACAAGCCGGAAACGCTGACCAACGACTTCTTCCGCAATCTGCTCGACATGGGTACGGAGTGGACGCCGGTATCGCAGGCTGCGGAAACGTTCGAGGGTGCCGACACGAAGACCGGCGCGATCAAGTGGACCGGTTCGCGCGTCGATCTGGTGTTCGGCTCGAACTCGGTGCTGCGCGCGTTGAGCGAGGTCTATGCGAGCGAGGACGGCAACGAGAAATTCCTGCGCGACTTCGTTGCCGCGTGGGTCAAGGTGATGAATCTGGATCGTTTCGATCTGGCTTGAGTGCGGTTGGTGCGGCGAGCTTTTGCTCGCCGCACGACGCCTCGCTTCAAAGAGGGTGCTTCAACGCGCGGTGCGATCGCCGGGAAACCGGTGATCGCACTTTTTTTGCGCGCGGCTGTTCTGCGCGCGGATCTCATGCGTGTGCGAGCCGACTCAAGCCATCTTCAACACCACCCTGAAACGCGCGTGACCGCTCATCATCCGGTCGAAGGCCTGCGGCGCCTGGGCGAGCGGGTATTCCTCGATCATCGGCTTGACGCCGCTCATTGCGCTGAACGCGAGCGTGTCCTGCGAATCGGCCGAGGTGCCGGAGGGCCAGCCTTGCACCGAGTTGCGTCCCATGATGAATTGCACGATCGGCACTTCGATCGGCTCTTCGGAAACGCCGACCATCACGAGCTTGCCGTTCAGGCCGAGACCGCCGAGCGTGGCGGTCATCGCCTTGCCGCTCGTCACCGTGGCGAGTATCAGCTTCGCGCCGCCCAGTTCCTGCAGCTTCTCGGCGACGTTTTCCGTTTTGCTGTCGATGTAATGATGCGCGCCCAGTTGCTGCGCAAGCGGCGCCTTGTCCTGACCGCGCGCGATCGCCACCGTGCGAAAGCCCATCTTGCGCGCAAACTGCACACCGAGATGACCAAGGCCGCCGATGCCGAGAATCGCGACCACGTCGCCGGCGCGCGCGCCGCTATTGCGTATCGCGTTGAAGGTCGTGATGCCCGCGCACAGCAGCGGCGCGGCATCGACATCGGACAGGTCGTCGGGAATGCGCGCCAACGCTTCGACCGGGGCCACCATGTATTCGGCGTAGCCGCCGTCGTAGCTGATACCGGGGATCAGCGCGTACTTGCAAAGCACAAAGTCGCCCTGGCGGCAGTGTTCGCATTTGCCGCAATGGCCGCCGTGCCAGCCGACCCCGACACGCTGCCCGACCTCCCAGCCCTCGACATCCGCACCGACCGAATCGATCACGCCCGCGATCTCGTGACCGGGCACACGCGGATAGGCCAGCCCTGGCCACAGTCCTTCCTTGGTCATCACATCGCTGTGACAGATGCCGCAAGCATGAATCTTGATACGCACATGACCGGCACCCGCCTCGGGCACTTCACGTTCCACCAGTTCGAGCGGGCCGCCGGCCTGCTTCACTTCGACTGCTTTCATCGTGGGCATGACGTTCTTCCTTTCCAGTAACGAACGGGACAAGAGGGGAACAAACTCGAACATCATAGTCCGCGTCCAGGTGGCTCGCCAGAAAGAAGCCGTCGCTGCGTTGCTGAGCGCGATGACATCCGATGTAATTGGCGCGCTGCGCGGCTGCCTCTACTCTTCGACTACCGCGTCGTCATCGGATGGCGCACACGTCAAGGCGATACCATCATGTCCAGCTATCCCGTTCACATGAAAAGCGCGGCCGCCTCGCCGACGAGGACCGGCAACGCTTTCCGGCGGCAGGCTTCAGCGCGGAGCAGATTCTCGAAGTGGTGGCGGTGGTCGCCGCATCGACGATCACGAACTACACCGGCAGCGTGACCGAGCCGCCGCTCGAAACGCAGTTCGCGGAATTCGCGTGGCATGCGCCCACGCGCTGAAGCAGTCCTGTTCACGCATCAGGAGGAGGGCAATACGATGAACGTCACCAGTCATGATCCGCAAGTGCAGCCCGGCGATCTCGGCAGTCTGTTGCGCTATTGGCGTGACGTGCGGAACGTGAGTCAGCTCGATCTGTCGCTCGAGGCCGGCTTCTCGCAGCGGCAGATCAGCTTCATCGAAAGCGGGCGCAGCGTGCCTGGCCGCGACACGCTGCTCACGCTTGCGCAGACTCTCGACGTGCCGCTGCGCGAGCGCAACGCGCTGCTGCTCGCCGCGGGTTACGCGCCGATCTATTCGGAAGCGCCGTGGAATGCGCAGGAAATGCACGGCGTGGTTCGCGCGCTCGAACGGGTCGTGCGTCAGCATGAACCGTTTCCGGCGCTGGTGATGGACCGCGACTGGAACGTGCTGATGAGCAACGACGCGGCGCCGCGCTTCTTCAACTGTTTCATCGACATGGCCGCGCGCGAAGGCCCGCGCAACATGCTGCATCTGATCTTCGATCCGCACGGCATGCGCCCGTTCGTCGCCGATTGGGAGCAGGTCGCGCGAAGCCTGCTGCAACGCGTGTATCGCGAGTCGGTCGGTCATGTGATCGGCGCCAACACGAAGCGTCTGCTCGATGAACTGCTTGCGTATCCGGACGTGCCGCGCGACTGGAAGACGCATCATGGCGCTGCCACTACCGCTGCAACGGCAGCCGCGACGCTGCCGATGGTGCCGCTCGGCTTCATCAGCGAAGGCAAAGTGCTGCGCTATTTCTCGTTGGTCACGACCGTGGGCACACCGCAAAACGTCGCCGCGCAGGAGCTGCGCATCGAATGCATGTTCCCCGCCGACGATGCCACCGAAGCACACCACCAGCAGCTGCTTGCGACGCATGCGTCGCCGCAACCTCCAATATCGGCAAACCGTACGCCGTGATGTAGCAGTGCTTGCGGTTTTTGGGCGATCATCCGAGCCGATCAGCTTGAGCAATCCGACGCCACTCACTCCAAATGGACAACGGGCTTCTACTGTTTCCGGTCGCGGCACTTCATGTCGAAGCGGCCGACGAGCCACTGTGGTTCCGCCGCGCGCCCAATTCGCACGCGGCCGTCATCTCCGAGTTCGGCGACGTAACCGAGGTGCTCGCGCGCGTGCCGCAATCCTGGTGCGTCGTGCCGGGTGCGCAACTCGAAGGCTTGCACGACGACGAGGACATCACGAGCGCCGACCCGCGTTTCAACGGCGAGCTTCCGCGTCACCACTTCGCGGTGATTCGCCACACGGACCGCCGCATCAACGTCGCGCTGCTGTTGATCAACGCCGCCGAAGCCGTGTTGCTGCCCACGCGATTATTCGCGTCGCGCGCTCATTTCGAAGCCTGCGTGCCGGGTCTCGAACAGGTCGACTGCGAAGAAAATTGCGAAGAAAACGGGCCGGGCGCCTGAAGCGCAGTGCGCTGAACCGCGGCTCGCGCATGCGGGTCATCCCCGCTATCCATTGCCGCGAAAAAATGCGTTGAGCGCCTTTGTAAGCCTGTTATCGGATTCGTAATGAAGGCGTAATAAATCTACTTATCGTTTGCCGATTTGGGAGCTGTTTCCACACTTATCTACAGTTAATTTTCCGCAATGCCACAACGAATGTACTTGCGGAGAAGAGATGCAAAGAAAACGGAGATGGGCGCTGCTGATGCTGAGCAGCGTCGCGCTGGCGACCCAGGTTCTCGCAACTGAAAAAGCGGAAGACCTGACGATCGCGAAGATGCCGGCGTACAGCCCGCATCAGGTGTACGTCGTCGACGTGAACTTCAGCTCGATGACGGACGCGCGCACGTACGTGATCGACGCCGACAACAACCGCCTGCTCGGCCAGATCGATGCCGGCTTCTCGCCGGGTCTCGCGATCAGCCCCGATCACAAGACGAGCTACGTCGCGACGACTTACTTCGCGCGCGGCTCGCACGGCACGCGTACCGACGTCGTCGAGACGACCGACAACACGACGCTGCAGGTCACCGGCGAAGTCGTGATTCCGCCGAAGCATGGGCAAATCGTGCCGTCGCCGTACAACACCTCGTTGTCCAAAGACGGCAAGTGGCTGTACGTGTCGAACATCACGCCCGCGACCTCGGTCACCGTGATCAACACAGCCAGCCATCAGGTCACGGCCGAAATCGATACGGACGGCTGCGTGCTGGCCTATCCGTCGGGCAACGACCGCTTCACGTCGCTGTGCGAAAGCGGTAAGGCGTTGACCGTCGTGCTCGGCGCGAACGGCAAGGAAAAGAGCCGTAAGTTGTCCGACGCATTCATCGATGTCGCCAAGGATCCGGCGTTCGTCAATGCGTCGCGCAGCGGCAATACGTACTGGTTCGCGACCTTCAACGGCAACGTGCTCACCGCCGACTTCAGCGGCGCCGCGCCGGTGTTCGGCACACCGTGGGCGCTCGTCACCCCCGACGAGGCGAAGGCAGGCTGGCGTCCGGGCGGCCTGCAGCAAACCGCGCTGCACGTGCCGACCCAGCGTCTGTTCGTGGCGATGCACCAGGGCAGTGTGGACACGCACAAGGACCCCGCGAGCGAGGTGTGGGTGTTCGACCTGAAGACGCACAAGCGCATCGCGCGCTGGAAGCTCGCGGACCAGAAGATCGATCCGCTGCTGTCGATTCAGGTCAGCGAGGATGCGCATCCGCTCTTCTACGGCATCACGATCAACTCTGACGTGGTCGTCGCCGACGCGGCGACGGGCAAGCTCAAGCACGTTCAGAAGCAGGTCGGCGCGACCGCGTCGCTGCTCGTCAACCGGTAACCAGGTGCATGCGATGAATCCAGCCCTCGTCATCGATCCGGTCGTCTCGAGCGTCGCGCTCGCCGCGACTTCGATCATCGCCTTGACGCTCGCGCTGCCGAAAGTGGCGCGCCAGTACGACCAACGGCAGATCGTCGCCGGTTTCGAGCTTCTGCCGCACGCGCTGGTCACGCCGTTCGCGTTCCTGTTGCCGCTCGCCGAAATCGCCGCGACGCTCGCGATGCTCGTACCGGCAACGCGCAGCGTCGGCGCCGCCGCGCTCGCCGCGCTGTTCGTGCTGTTTGCGCTCGCGCTCGGCATCAACGTGGCGCGCGGGCGCACCGACATCGATTGCGGCTGCAATGGCTTTCGCCAGCCGGGCACTGTGGTGCCGCACTCGATCGGTTGGGCGCAGGTCGCGCGCACCTTGCTGCTGGCCGCGCTCGCCGCGCTGATCTGCCTGCCGCAAAGCGCCCGCGCGGTCGTCTGGTTCGACTATCTCAGCGTGCTCGGCGCGACGCTCGTCGCCGTAGCCGCTTTCTTTACCCTGGACGTGCTGCTCGCCAACCGTCCGAAGCTGAATCACCTGAGGAACTCGTAATGGAAAACGCACTGTTGGTCTCCAATGTTTTGCTGTGGCTCGGCGTGCTTGCGCTCGGCGCCATCTCCCTCGCGCTCGTGCGCCAGATCGGCGTGCTGTACGAACGACTGATGCCGGTCGGCGCGCTGATGATCGACAAGGGGCCAGCGGTCGGCACCGTCGGTCCGTCGTTCGAGCTGAATGCGCTCGACGGCCGTCAGGTCAAGGTCGGCGGCATCTCCGCCAAGGGCCGCAGCACGCTGGTGTTCTTCCTGTCGCCGAGCTGCCCGGTGTGCAAGAAGCTGCTGCCGCTGCTGCCGTCGATCCAGTCGCGCGAAACGGCGACCGACATCGTGCTCGCGAGCGACGGCGACACCACCGAACACGCGGCGTTCTACAAGAAGCTCGGCCTCGCCCAGTTCCCGTACGTGCTGTCGCAGGAGTTGGGTCTCGCCTATCAGATCGGCAAGCTGCCGTACGCGCTGCTGATCGATGAAGCGGGCAAGGTCCGCGCGAAGGGCCTGGTGAATTCGCGTGAACACCTCGAAAGCCTGTTCGAAGCGAAGGATCGCGGCGTGGCCTCGCTGCAGGAGTTCGTCCACGCGGGCCACGACCATGCGGACCATGCGGACCACCGGGACCAGGCGGAGCAGCACGCCTGAGCACGTCATCACACATCAGAACGACAGGACGACAAGCATGAAATGGTTCGACACTTTCTTCGAGTTGAGGGCGCGCAACGTCGCGCAGCACAGCTCGCGACGCAGCGCGATGGCCAGGCTGGGCCGCGTGCTGGTCGGCTCGGCGCTCGTGCCGCTGCTGCCGGTGGACCGCACCTTCGCGGCTGACAACGCGTCGGCGCCGGGCGGCGCGAGCGCGCCGGCCGCGGGCAAAAACGACGACCCGTATAGCTGCGATTACTGGCGCTACTGCGCGATCGACGGCTGGCTGTGCAGCTGCTGCGGCGGCACCTCGAGCAGCTGTCCGCCGGGCACGACGCCGTCGCCGATCACGTGGATCGGCACTTGCCGCAATCCGCACGACGGCACCGACTACATCGTGTCGTACAACGATTGCTGCGGCAAAACCTCGTGCGGCCGCTGCTTCTGCAACCGCAACGAACGCGAGAAGCCGCTGTACAAGCTCTCGCTGAACAACGACATCAACTGGTGCATGGCGAGCGGCAACGCGAACTATCACTGCTCGGTATCTGCCTTGCTCGGAGTAGCACAGCAATGACCACGACGATTTTCAACCGGCGCCTCGCGAAGTGGGCCGTGATCTTGTGCGCGACGGGCGCCGCGCTGAGCGCAGGCGCGGCGTTCGCGCAGAGCGTGCAGTACGCGCCCGGCAAGGCGTTCTTCGACACCAGGTGCGCGGTGTGCCATCAGGCGGGCGGCAAGGGCCAGGACGGTCTGGCGCCGCCGCTCACCGAGCTGCCCGGCCACTACGCGACCAACGCGCAGGGCCGCACGCAACTCGGCCTGACCGTGCTCAACGGCATGTTCGGCACGATCGCGATCAAGGACAAGAGCTACAACTTCAAGATGCCGAGCTTCCGCGCCGAGTCCGACGAGGACCTCGCGAACGTGCTCAATTACCTCGTGTTCGACGTGAATGCGAAGCATGCGGGCGCGAAGCCGTTCACCGCGGCCGAAGTGAAGGCGCTGCGCGCGACGCAGATGGATGGCGCTCAGGTGCGTGCGCATCGCGACGTCGCGCTGAAGAGTCTCGGGCTATGAAGAAGACTCGCGCGTGTGCGCTGTTCTTAGCCGTGCTCGCCGTGTGCGCGGGGATGTCGGGCGTGGCCGCGCATGCACAGGAGCGCGGCTACAACGCGGCGAGCGCGCGCGAGGCCTGGATCCTCAACTGCATGGGCTGTCACACCGGCGACGCGCACGGCATCGCGGGCAAGGTGCCGCCGCTCACGGGCGAGCTCGGACACTTCGTGCGGCTCGCCGAGGGACGCGAGTTCGTGATGCGCGTGCCGGGCGCGTCGAACTCGTCGCTGTCCGACGCGGAGCTGGCGAACGTTCTGAACTGGCTGATCGACACGAGGAACGCAGACACGAGGCCCGCGGATTTCAGGCCTTATACCGCGCAGGAAGTTGCCGCGAAGCGGCGGCCCGCGCTCACCGACGTCGCGAAGCATCGCGCGGCTCTGGTCGAGAGTCTGCGCAAGAGCGGCGATACGGCTGTGCAAGACCAGTACTAGATATGGCCGCAACGACGGCTGGGCGATTCAACAGGTATCGGGAGATCGAGACGATGAAAGGCAAGACGCAAGTAAAGGCAATGTGCTCCGCAGCGGTGCTGGCCGCCGTGCTGGGCACGCTGGCGGGTGGCGCGGTGGCGGACACGGCGGGCATGGAGAAGGGCGCGAGCGCCGACGGCCGGATTCCGGCGTATGCGGGTCCGCAGGCAGCGCCCGCGGACTGGTCGTACGGCAAGCTGCGCGGCGACTTCTGGAAGCACAAGGGCGAAAAGCCGCTGTACTCGATCGACGCGAGCAACGTCGACAAGTACGCGGACAATCTGACGCCCGGCCAGGTGGAGCTGATCAGGCAGAAGAAGGGCTATCGGATGGACATCTATCCGACCCACCGCGAATGCGGCGCGCCGGATTTCGTGCAGGCCAACACGAAGCTCAACGCCACCCAGGCGAAGATGGATTCGAGCGGCGAGAACCTGCAGAGCGCAAGCCTGCCGGGCATGCCGTTCCCCGCGCCGAAGACCGGCGCCGAGGCGATGTGGGACCACCTCGCGCGCTATCGCGGCATCGGCGCGGAATGGCAGAAGGCGGTGACGGCGGCGTCGCCGCGGCCGGGCAGCAGCGAGTGGATCAAGGCCGAATCGAAGCAGACGCTGTACTTTCCGTGGGGCAAGAAGGGCGCGAGCTCGCCGCAGCAGGCCGGCGACATGCTCTACGCGATCTATTTCGCCTATGAGACGCCCGCCGCGCTGGCCGGCCAGGGTCTCGTGCAGCGCGACTACTTCGACAAGGGCAACGACACGTACTACTACTTCACCGGTCAGCGCCGCGTGCGCCGCATGCCGGCGTATTCGTACGACGCGCCGCAGATCGGCTTCGAGAACCAGTACACGGTCGATGAACCGTGGCTCTTCAACGGCCAGCTCGACCGTTTCACCTGGAAGCTCGCCGGCAAGAAGGAGATCTACATTCCGTACGACGACTTCGGCATGTACAACTTCAAGGACAAGTTCGACGACGTCTTCAAGCCGGACGGCGTCAGCCCCGATGCGCGCCGCTATGAGCTGCACCGCGTCTACGTGGTCGAGGCGACCCTGAAGTCGGGCGTGCGCCACGTCGCCTCGAAGAAGGTCTTCTACATCGACGAGGACAGCGGCCTCGCGGTGGCGGCCGAAGACTACGATGCCCAGGGCAAGCTGTGGAAGGTCAAGGAAGCGTATCCGATTCCGGTGTACGAGCTGCACGGCGCCTGTGACGTCGAGCCGTTCGTGCAGTACGACCTCAACAACGGCCGCTACGTGACCGACCAGTCGACCATCGGTACCAACACCGACATTCGCTGGTACGAAGACTCGAACGACGCGCGCTTCAAGGACGACTTCTATTCGTCCGAGAACCTGCGCGCTGTCAGCGAGCGATAACGGAACGTCCAGCGGTCGCGGCGTGCCGACTGGCGCGCCGCCACTCCTCATATTCGACCTGCAAATAGATCAGGCATGGGAAGCGCAATGGTGAAGACAAGAATTAGCGCGGCAGTTTCGTTAGGTCTGCTGATGGCGGCACAGGGGGCCTCGGCATACGAGTTCACGCTCAACGACGGCGCCGTCAACGGTTCGTGGGTCACGAACCTGACCGCGGGCGGGGGCATCCGCGTGAAGAACCCGAGCTGCTCGCTGACGGGCGACCCGAACGCCAACGGCTGCGGCGCGGGCGCGAACACCGCGCAGTGGTCCAACGGCGACGACGGCAACCTCAACTATCGAAAGGGGCAGCCGTTCAGCACGTACATCAGCGCGACGAGCGAGCTGCTGCTGACGATGCCGGGCGAAGGCGTCAAGTTCATGGTGCGCGGCACCGGCATGTACGACTTCCTCGCTAAGAACACCAACCGGACGGAGCTGTCGAGCACCGCGGCCTCGCAGATCGTCTATCCGGTCGATCTGCTCGATCTGTGGGTGCAGAAGGACTTCACCCTCAACGACCGCTCGGCGCACGTGCGGGTCGGTAACCAGGTGATCAACTGGGGCGAGAGCTTCTTCGCGACCAACGGCATCAACGCGACCAACGCGGTCGATATCCAGAAGCTGCTGATCCCGGGCACGCAGTTGAAGCAGGCGCTGCTGCCCGAGCCGATGATCAGCTTCGCGAGCGGCATCACCTCGGGACTCAGCACCGAGGCCTATTACCAGTTCACCTGGAAGAGCAACCGCTATCCGCCGGTCGGCTCGTACTGGTCGGTCGGCGACATCTTCGGGCGCGGCTCCGGTCCGGCCAGCATCAGCACGCTCAACGGCAACGTGGGCGGCTTCGATCCGGGCACCATCGCGGGGCCGAACGCCGGCAATTCGAATTTCGTTGGGGGCATCACCAACGGGCTCGTCAACGGCCAGTTCGCAGGGCCGCCGTTCAACTCGATCGGCGTGCCGACCTCGACGGAGCTGCCGAACAAATACCGTCCGCAGTTCGGTATCAAGTTCAACTACAAGCCGAAGAGCGTCGACGTGAACTTCGGCTTCTACTACGAGAACTACACCGACAAGTCGCCGGTCGTCGGGTCGAATCCGGACGGCACGATGCAGTTCCAGTACCTGAACAACCGCCAGCTGTTCGGCGCGAGCGCGAACTTCGGCGTCGGCGACTGGGCGATCGGCACCGAGCTTTCGTATCGTCCGAAAGATGCGGTCGCGCTGTCGGGCTGCTTCGGCGCGGGCGGGCCGCTGGACTTCAACACAAACGCCGTGTCGGGCATCACCTGCCAGCAGTGGCAAGACCGCAAGAAGCTGCAGTACCTGATCAATGGCCAGTTGAGTCTCACGCAGAGCGACTACCCGTTCCTGAAGCTGATTCACGCCGACATGGCGATGCTGACGATGGAACTCGCGTGGATCTACTACCCGGGTCTCAATTCGAACGGCCTCACGCGCACGGTCGATGGTCAACAGGTCACGCAGGCGCCGGCCGCCGGCTACTTCACGTGGCTGAACAGCAACTCGGGCTTCGGCTATCCGATCACGGCCGCGAAGGGCACGGCGAGCTCGGTCGGCGCGACGGTCGACTTCAACTGGACCTATGACGGCACGGTGATCCCGGGCTGGCAGCTCACGCCGGGTGTGACGTTCACCGACGCGCTGTACGGCTACACGCCGACCTTCACCGCGAATTACATGCAAGGCGCGAAGTCGGTCAACGTCTATGTGCTGTTCAACCAGAACCCGACCGTCTGGCAGGCCGGCATCAACTTCACGGCGTTCTTCGGTGGTCACAACACCGTCGGTCAGCCGTACTCCGACCGCAATTTCGTCGGCATGTTCGCAACACGTAACTTCTAGACCGCAGTTTTAAGGCAGGCAGGTGCACGCCCGTCGCGGGCGCGCACCGTGGATCAGCAGCAGACTTTGAGGGGCGCAATGTGTTGAATCGTCTGGTAAGCAAGCTCGAGGCGTTCCTGTTCGGGCATCGCGCGATCACGCTCGGCGTGATCGCGGTCTTCACGGTGGTGATGGCCGTGTTCGCGTTGCAGTTGCGCATGGATGCGGGATTCGACAAGCAGATTCCGACCCAGCACGAATACGTGAAAACGTTCCGGGAATACCGGAACGACCTGCTTGGCGCGAACCGGATCACGGTCGTGCTGAAGGCGCGCAACGGCACCATCTGGACGCGCGAAGGCCTCACGCGGCTCTATCAGATCACCCAGGCCGTCGGCTATCTGCCCGACGTCGATCGCGGCGGCGTGCAGTCGCTGTGGACGCCGAATTCCTTCGTCAATGAAATCACCGAAGACGGCTTTCGCGCGGACCCGCTGATCGACGGCACGATCACACCGGAAAGTCTGACGGACGGGAAGATCGCCGCGATTCGCCAGTCGACCTCGGCGGGCGGCTACGTCGGCGTGCTGGTGTCGCGCGACCAGACGAGCGCGATGGTCACGGCCGAGCTGAACGAGCGCGATGCGAACGGCAACGCGCTCGACTACGTGGCCTTCAACCACATCCTCGAAGAGAAACTGCGCAAGCCGTACGAGAACGGCGACTACCAGGTGCAGATCATCGGCTTCGCGAAGCAGATCGGCGATATCGCCGACGGCGCGTCGGGCGTGCTGGTGTTCTGCGCGCTGGCACTGGTGCTGACGGCGGGTGCCGTCTATTGGTACAGCCGCTCGCTGCGCTTCACGATCCTGCCGATCGCGTGCTCGCTGACCTCGCTCGTGTGGCAGTTCGGCACCTTGCGCATCCTCGGCTTCGGCCTCGATCCGCTCGCGGTGCTGGTGCCGTTTCTGGTGTTCGCGATCGGCGTATCGCACGGTATCCAGCAGATCAACTTCATCGTGCGTGAACTGTCGCACGGCCGCACGCCGATGGAAGCCGCGCGCCACAGCTTCAGCGGCCTGCTGATTCCGGGCACGCTCGCGCTCGTCACCGCGCTGGTGTCGTTCGTCACGCTGCTGCTGATCCCGATTCCGATGGTGCGCGAACTCGCGATCACCGCATCGCTTGGCGTCGGCTACAAGATCGTGACGAACCTCGTGATGCTGCCGGTCGTCGCGTCGTGCCTGCATTTCACCAAGGAATACGCGGACCGCGCGCTCGCCGCGCGCGAGCGGCGCGCGCACTGGCTGCGTGTGCTGGCCCGCGTGGCCGAACCGCGCAATGCCGCGATCACGCTGGCCGTGACGGCGTTGGTGTTCGGCGTGGCGGTGTGGCAAAGCCGCGATCGCGTGGTCGGCACGCTGCAGCCGGGTGCGCCCGAATTGCGCGCCGACTCGCGTTTCAACGAAGACGCGGTGGCGATCTCCAGCAGCTACGACGTCGGCCTCGACTGGCTCACGGTCGTATTTGAAACACCGAAATCGGGCGATTGCACCGATCCGCGTCTGGGCATCTTCGAGGACGACTTCGTCTCGTCGATGAATCGTGTGCCGGGTGTCGTGTCGGTCAGCTCGTATCCGCAGATGCTGCGCACCTACAACGAGGGCTACAACGAAGGCAATCCGAAGATGTTCGTGGTGCCGATCGATCCGACCAACTATGCGGCGCTGAGCGCGGAGATCAACCGCGTGCGCGGCTACATGACGAAGGACTGCCGGATGACGGCGGTGCATCTGTTCCTGTCGGATCACAAGGCCACGACGATCAATCGCGTGATCGACGCGGTCAAGACCTATCGCGCGGACAACCACCTGAACGGCGTGACGATTCGCCTCGCGGCCGGTAATGCGGGCGTGCTGGCCGCGACCAACGACGAAGTGGCGCGCAGCGAATTGCCGATGATGCTCTACGTGTACGCGGCGATCGTCGTGCTCGTGCTGCTCGCGTATCGCGACTTCCGCGCGGTGATCGCATGTTGCCTGCCGCTCACGGTGGCGACCTTCATCGGCTACTGGTTCATGAAGCAGCTGCAGATCGGGCTGACGGTCGCGACGCTGCCGGTGATGGTGCTCGCGGTCGGCATCGGCGTCGATTACGCGTTCTACATCTACAACCGCCTGCAGCAGCATCTGTCGCATGACATGCCGATCGTGAAGGCGGTCGAGCAGTCGATTCTCGAAGTGGGCGTGGCGACGATCTTCACGGCGATCACGCTGGCGGTCGGTGTCGCAACGTGGAGCTTCTCGGCGCTCAAGTTCCAGGCGGACATGGGCAAGCTGCTCGCGTTCATGTTCATCGTCAATCTGGTGATGGCGATGACGGCACTGCCCGCGCTGGCGGTCTGGCTCACGCGGCTCTTTCCGCGCCGCTCGGCGGTCAAGAGTTCGAGCTTCTTCTCCCACTAGCGCGCCACGAGGACAACCATCATGCAAAAGACCAGGAGTCTGAAGATCGCCTGCGCGGCAGCGCTCGCGTTGCTCGCAGCGCTCACCGGCGCGCACGACGCGTTCGCCGGTGACGCGCCCGATACCAAACTCGCGCTGGCGGCCGCGAAGCATCGCGACGGCGCCGAGCGCTCGATGATGCTCGGCGCGACGCTCGCGGGCAGCCGCATCGTCGCGGTCGGCGAACACGGCGTGATTCTGCTGTCGGACGACAACGGCGCGCATTTCCGCCAGGCGCACGACGTGCCGGCCAATGCCACGCTGACCTCGGTCACCTTCGCCGATGCGCGGCACGGCTGGGCGGCGGGGCACTGGGGCGTCGTGCTGCACACCGACGACGGCGGCGAGACCTGGCGCGTGCAGCGCTCGGATACCAGCGTCGACCAGCCGCTGTTCTCGATCGCGTTCCGCGACGACCGGCACGGCTGGGCCGTGGGCCTGTGGTCGCTGCTCGTCACGACCGACGACGGCGGCGCCACCTGGAAGACCCAGCAGGTCGACCAGGGTGCGGGCGGCGGCGCCGGCAAGAGCGGACTGAATTTCTTCTCGGTGTTCGCGGGCCCGGACAAGGACGTCTATATCGCGGCCGAGCAGGGCACCGTGTTCAGGTCGAGCAATGACGGCGCGAGCTGGCAGGCGCTGCACACCGGCTACAAGGGCACGCTGTGGAGCGGTGTGGTGGCGCCCGATCGCACGGTCTACGTGGGCGGGCTGCGCGGCAATCTGTTCGCGAGCGGCGACGCCGGCGCGACGTGGCAGACGGTGGCATCCGGCGCCAACGATTCGATCACCGATCTCGTTGCGAATGCGCACGGCGTGGCCGCCGTAGCGCTCGACGGCTCCGTCACGGTGAAGCAGCCGGGCGCGCGTGAGTTCGTGGCGAAGCAGTTGCCGGGCCGCGACGCGCTGACCGCGCTGGTGTTGAACAACGACGGCTCGCCCGTGCTGTTTTCCAAACAAGGCGTAATCGCCCAATAACCAGGATCAACAAGATCAATCAGGAGCAGACATGAAAATCGAAGCATTGCTTGCGAACCTTCGCACCCAAATGATCGTCGGCGGCCGTGCCGTCGACGCGCGCAGCGGCAAAACCTTCGCGGTCTACGACCCGGCGAGCGGCCGTGAAATCGCCCAGCTGCCCGACGGCGACGCCGAGGACGTCGCGGCCGCCGTGGCCGTCGCGAAGAGCGCGTTCGAATCGAACGAATGGCGCCGCATGCCGCCGGCCGCGCGCGAACATCTGCTGCTCAAGCTCGCCGATCTGGTCGAGCAGCACGGCGACGAACTCGCCGCGCTCGAAACCCTGAACCAGGGCAAGCTGCTGGGTTTCTCGCGCATGCTCGAAGTGGGCGGCAGCGCGCAATGGCTGCGCTATATGGCCGGCTGGGCGACCAAGATCGAAGGCAGCACGGTCGATCTGTCTCTCAGCTTTCCGCCGGGCGTGCAGTATCGCGCGTCGACGCAGCGCGTGCCGGCCGGCGTAGTCGCCGCGATCGTGCCGTGGAATTTCCCGCTGCTGATGGCGGTGTGGAAGATCGCGCCGGCGCTTGCCTGCGGCTGCACGGTGGTGCTCAAGCCCGCCGAGGAAACGCCGCTGACCGCGATCCGCCTGGCCGAGCTCGCGCTCGAAGCCGGCTTTCCGGCGGGCGTGCTGAACGTCGTCACCGGCCGTGGCGAAACCGCGGGCGCGGCGCTGGTGCGTCACCCCGACGTCGACAAGGTGACGTTCACGGGCTCGACCGAAGTGGGGCGTCTGATCGGCGCGCAATGCGGCCGCGACATCCGCCGCGTGTCGCTCGAACTGGGCGGCAAGAGCCCGGTGATCGTGCTCGACGACTGCGACCCGCGCAAGGCGATCGAAGGCGCGGCCAACGCGATCTTCTTCAATCACGGCCAGGTGTGCACGGCGGGCTCGCGCCTCTATGTGCCGCGCTCGATGTACGCGCAGATCGTCGAAGGCGTCGCGCAGGTCGCCAATAGCCTCGTGCTCGGTTCCGGTTTCGACGAGACGACCCAGATGGGCCCGCTCGTGTCGGCGCGTCATCGCGACAAGGTCGTCGGCATGATCGCCGAAGGCCGCGCGCAGGGCGGCGAGATCGTCGCGGGCGGCTCGGCGCGGGACGGCGCCGGCTATTTCGTGCGCCCGACCGTGGTCGCCAACGAAGCGCGCCGGCCGCTGTCGCTCGTCAACGAGGAAGTGTTCGGCCCGGTGCTGGTCGCGATGCCCTACGACGATCTGGAAGAAGCGATCAGCGCCGCGAATTCGAGCGAGTACGGCCTCGGCGCGAGCGTGTGGACCAATCAGCTCGACAAGGCTTTGCGCGTCGTCGATCGCATGGAAGCGGGCACCGTGTGGGTCAATTCGCACAACATGGTCGATCCGGCGTTGCCGTTCGGCGGCTTCAAGTCGTCGGGCGTCGGACGCGAGCATGGGCGCGCGATCATCGACGCGTACACCGAGACGAAATCGGTCTGCTTCGCCTACTGAGGCCTACACTCGAGGGGTCAACGCACCATGAATACGTCATCAGTCGATCTGCGGGACAGCGACATGCGCGAACAGACGGATTCGAATTCCCGGGCACGCCTGTGGGTTGCGATTCTCGCGGGCGTGGTCGGGCCGGAAGTGTTCATCGTCCAGCCCGCGGTCGTCGAGGGCTTCGTCAAGTACCTCGGTTTCGACGCGGTGGCGGCGGGCTACGCGGCGTCGGTGGAGGTGTGGGGCATCGCGCTGAGCTCGATCCTGCTGCCGCTCGTCGCGAAGCGCGTGAACTGGCGCACGGTGATCGTGCTGTCGATCCTGCTGATGGCGGCCGGTAACGCGGCCTCCGCGTTCACGCCCGATCATGGCGTCTTTCTGGTGTGGCGATTCCTCGTCGGCGTCGGCGCGGGCGGCCTGATCTCGCTGAGCTTCGCGGCGGTCGGGCTGAGCGCGAATCCGGACCGCAACTTCGGCTACATGATCATGTGGGTGATGATCTATGGCGCGCTGGGCTTGTGGCTGGTGCCGAGCGCGTTCGCGCTCGGCGGCATGCAGCTGCTGCTGTTCTTCTTCGCCGCGTTTCCGTTGCTGGTGCTGCCGTTTGTGCGGTTTCTGCCGCGTGGCGGCGAGAGCGCGCCGCATTCCGACGCGAACGCGATCGAGCTGCCCACGCACGCGAAAGCATCCGCGCTGCTCGCGATGCTGCTGTACTTCGTCGCGCAGGGCATCGTGTGGGCGTACCTGTTCCTGATCGGCACCGACGACGGCCTCGGCGAGCAGCAGGTCGCCAACGCGCTGACGCTGT
This sequence comes from Paraburkholderia sp. UYCP14C, assembly GCF_004197395.1. Lineage (GTDB taxonomy): Bacteria > Pseudomonadota > Gammaproteobacteria > Burkholderiales > Burkholderiaceae > Paraburkholderia. Next base: position 18,806 of record NZ_SELS01000024.1, read on the forward strand.
CGCAGTTCATGGGCGTGCTGGGCGCGTGGGCATTCGGTGCATTCGGCGCGCGCATCGGCCGCTCGCGCGCGCTCACGGCGAGCGTGCTCGGCGGGTCGTTGTGCCTGCTTCTGCTGACCGCGCATACGAGCTTCGCGATCTTCGCGCTGGTCGTCTGCGTCTACAACTTCTTCTGGAACGTGGCCCAGCCGGCCTTGCTGTCGGCAATGGCCGTGTTCGACCGGCGCGGGCGCATGGTGCTCGCGGCGACCGCGATGCAGATGATCGGTCTCGCGACCGGTCCCGCGCTCGCCGCCTCGGTCATCGCGTCCGGCAGCTACTCGAAAGTCATTGGCTCCGGCGTCGCGCTGTTCGTCGCGAGCTGGTTCCTCATCTACCTCCCGGTGCGCCGTCACGCGCTGATGCTGCGCGAGACCAGCTCGAACGCCGACGCCGCCCCGGTCACGGAGACCCCTCATGCCTGATCAGAATCTGTTGCAACGCCGCTACCGCGTGCTCGGCAAACGCGCGCCGCTGTTCTACGACGAGCCGCTGCATCTGGTGCGCGGCGAGGGCGTCTGGCTCTACGACGCCAACGGCCGACGCTATCTCGATGCGTACAACAACGTGCCGCATGTCGGGCACTGCCATCCGCGCGTGACCGACGCGATCGTGCGGCAAGCGTCGCAGTTGAACACGAGCACGCGCTATCTGCACGAGAACATCGTCGCGTATGGCGAGCGGCTCGTATCGACCTTCGACGCGTCGCTGCCGATGGTGATGTTCTGCTGCACCGGCAGCGAAGCGAACGAGCTCGCTTTGCGCATCGCGCGCGAATGCACAGGCAATATGGGCATCATCTGCACCGCGCATTCGTATCACGGCAACACGGCGGCAGTGGTGCAGGTCAGCTCGTTTCTGTCGACCAAAGAGCAGCGCGGGCGCTACGTGCGCACGATTCCGGTCATCGATCCGTATCGCGAGCGCGGCGACATGAGCGAAGACGAACTCGCGGAACGCTACGCGAACGAGGTGCAGGCGGCCATCGACGCCTTCGCGGCCGACGGCGTGCGCGTCGCCGGTCTGCTGATGTGCTCGGGACTGTCGTGCGAGGGTCTGCCGGACGTGCCGGCGGGTTATCTGGCGCGCGCGGTGGAGAAGGTGCGGCGCGCGGGCGGCGTCTACATTTCCGACGAAGTGCAGGGCGGCTTCGCGCGTTTCGGCTCGCATTTCTGGGGACATCAGAAGCTCGGCGTGACGCCCGACATCGTCACGATGGGCAAGCCGATGGGCAACGGCCATCCGCTGGCCGGCGTGGTGGCGCGCCGCGAGCTGATGGAGGACTTCGCCGAGCGCAATCCGATGTACTTCAACACGTTCGCGGGTAACCCGGTGTCGTGCGCGGCCGGCATGGCGGTGCTCGACGTGATCGCCGACGAGGGGCTGCAGCGCAATGCGCAGAGCGTCGGCCACTATGTGCTCGACAAGCTGCGCGGGCTCGCGGCGAAACATGCGGCGATCGGCGACGTGCGCGGCAGCGGCCTGTTCTTCGCGGTCGAGATGGTCGAAGACCGGGCAACGAAGACGCCGGCCGGCGGCGTGGCGCGCCGCGTCGTCAATGCGATGCGCGAGCGCGGCGTGCTGATCAGCCGGATCGGCGTGCACGACAACATCCTGAAGATTCGCCCGCCGATGCCGTTTGCGACGGCCCACGCCGACCAGCTGATCGACACGCTCGACGCCGTGCTCCGCTCCCTCTGACAGGACCCGCCATGACAGGTACAGAAGACGCGCGCGCGTCAGAGGACGCGTTCGCGCTGCAACGTCTCGCCACCCGGGCGCTCGGGCTCTGGGATCTCGACGAGCCGAGCATCGCGCCGATCAAGATCCGCGAGAACGCGGTGTTTCGCGTCGATACCCGGGACGGCCGGCGCGCCGTGCTGCGGATCCACCGGCTCGGCTATCACGACGACGCGGCGCTCCACTCCGAGTTCGAATGGATGCGCGCGCTCGCCGGCGCGGGCATCGAGGTGCCGCGGGTGGTGAGCTCGCGCGAGGGACGGCCGTTCGAGCGCGTGCACAGCGACGAGCTGCCCGCGGGCCGCCAGATCGACGTGCTCGAATGGGTCGACGGGCGCCAGCTGGGCGCGCTCGAATCGGGTCTCGACGGCGGCGAGGGCGATGTTGCGCAGCGCTATCGCACGCTCGGCGGCATCGCGGCGCGCATGCACAACCACACGAGCGCGTGGCGCGCGCCCGACGGCTTCAGCCGGCATAGCTGGTGCGAACAGGGGCTGGCGGGCGACGGGCCGTTGTGGGGACGCTACTGGGAACTGGAGCAACTGGGCGCGTCGCAGCGGCGTCTGTTCGAACGCGCGCGCGAGGCGATCTGGACCGACCTGAGCGCCCATGGCAAGGACCTCGGCCAGTTCGGCCTGATCCACGCCGATCTGGTGCCGGAGAACGTGCTGGTGGACGGCGAGCGCGTGCGCGTGATCGATTTCGACGATGCGGGCTTTGGCTGGCATCTGTTCGACGTGGCGACCTCGCTCTACTTCATCCGCGGCGAGCCGTTCTTCGATACGGCCATGCAGGCATTCGTGGCCGGCTATCGCTCGCATCGGCCGTTGCCCGACGAGCAATTGCGGCAGTTGCCGCTGTTCATGGCCGCGCGCAGCACGACGTATCTGGGCTGGGTGCACAGAAGAAAGCATACGGATACCGCGAAGACGCTGACGCCGGTGCTGATCGACTATGCGATCTCGGCTGTCGAAGAGTATCTGAGGAGCAGGTAAAAGCGGGGCGCGGACAGCAAAAAGCCGGGGACGTGCCCCGGCTTTTCGATCCGCATCACCTTTCGCCTTTCGATCCGTCTCGCCTGGCGCTGGTCTAGCGAGTGCGATTGTCCGACGGCATCGCCTCGAACAGCTCGCGATAGTCCTGCGTGAAGTGTCCCGAGTGAAAAAAGCCCCACCGTTGCGCGGCATCGCGCACGGTCAGCTCGACCGGCGACGATTTGCGCAGCAGCTGGCGCACGTGATTCAGCCGGATCGCGCGCATGTACTCGACCGGCGATTTGCCGGTCACCAGACGAAAGCTCGTCTGTACCGTGCGCCGGCTGATCCGCAGCGATTCGCACAGCTCCTGCACGGTCACGGGCTCCAGCGGGCGCGCGAGGATCATCTCGTGCGCGCGTGCGACCACGTCGCTCTGCGACATCCACGTGATGTCGGTTTTTTCGTCGCGCACGCCGCCGTCGACCAGCGCGTCGAGCATGTCGAGAATCTGCGCCGACACACGGCGCTGCGCCAGGTCCGACGGCGCGCACGCGTTCAGCGCGAATGCCTCCTCCGTGACGTAACGCCACGTCGCGATGAACTGCTCGCGCGCGCCGGGTGTGAGCGGAATCACGGAAGTCTTGCTGGACAGGCGGCTTTCGAGCCGCGCGGCCAGCTCCGGGTGTCCGGCCAGGAAGGGCAGCTTCACGCCGAGAGCGAGGAGTGCGGTTTCACCCGGAAAATGCAGGAAGAACTCGCGGCTGGCGCGCGCGCAGATCATCGAGTCGGCGGTGACGGAGCGGTCCGCGAAGGTGACGGGCGAATTCGCGTCGAGCACGATGCCGAACACGAGCATGTCGCTCGGCGTGCTGCCCTGCTGCACGACGCGGCGATTCACGGATTCGTAGAACACGTGAATGCCGTCCACGCCGACTTGCTGGAGTTGACCGTGAAACTGTCCGCTATCGAGCTGGAAATACTGCTGTTCCCAGCCAGGAAGCATCGCGGCGTGTTCGCCTGCATCGGTAAAGGTGTGATTCTCGAGCTGCATGCTGGTTGCGGATAAATCGCGGGCCGATCGGTGAACGACGCACCGGTGGTTTATTAACCGACCGGTGCGTCGGTTAATTCAGTGCGAAGGATGCAGGGACGAAAGCCTCTTCGCAAGCCCGGGATGGCCCTGGCTTGCCGGGTTCAGATGTCTCCTTGCGACGTTCGAGCTGTTTCGTGGGGGCGCCGCCGTCGATTTCAGGTTCGAGGGTTAGCGCATTTGAGCCGAGCATACGGCGGCTCGGTCGATCGGACAAATCGATAGAAAATGCTGCTCTGAATAAATGGCAGTGATATTAGGGAATCGGGGACGCCGACGCGCGACCAGCTCATGAAACAACTCTGATCCTACGATGCTTGACCCAGATCAAGCTGTCCATCATGCCCAGGCGCATGATGTAAGCGTGTGCCGCATTACTTCCCGCCGCCGCCAGCCGACGCAACACTCGATCTGGTTCAGGCGCGAACAGGTCTGCCGGCTCGCATCGTGTTTCATCCCGGTCACAGGAGAAGTCCGTCATGAAAGCACTCGTTTATCACGGTCCCGGCAAAAAGTCGCTCGACGAACGGCCGATACCCGAACTCACGGCGCCCACCGATGCCATCGTGAAAGTCACGCGCACGACCATCTGCGGCACCGATCTGCACATTCTCAAGGGTGACGTGCCGACCTGCGAGCCGGGCCGCATTCTCGGCCACGAAGGCGTGGGTGTCGTGCATCAGGTCGGCGACGCGGTGAGCGGGCTCGCCGTCGGCGATCACGTGCTGATCTCGTGCATCACCTCGTGCGGCCGCTGCGACTACTGCCGGCGTGGCATGTATTCGCATTGCACGACGGGCGGCTGGATTCTCGGTAACCGGATCGACGGCACGCAGGCCGAATACGTGCGCATTCCGCATGCGCAGAGCAGTCTGTATCGCATTCCGGCCGGCCTCGACGAAGAGGCGCTCGTGATGCTGTCCGACATTCTGCCGACCGGCTTCGAATGCGGCGTGCTCAACGGCAAGGTTCAGCCGGGCTGCACGGTTGCAATCGTCGGCGCCGGGCCGATCGGGCTCGCGGCGCTGTTGACCGCGCAATTCTATTCGCCGGCGCAGATCATCATGATCGATCCTGACGCCAACCGGCTCGAGGTCGCGCAAAGCTTCGGCGCGACCGCGTGCATCGACAACGCGCACACCGATGCGGTCGCGCAGGTGCTCCAGCTGACGGAATCCGCAGGCGCCGATTGCGTGATCGAAGCGGTCGGCATTCCGGCGACGTTCGAACTCTGCCAGGAGCTGGTCGCGCCGGGCGGCACCATCGCCAACGTCGGTGTGCATGGCGTCAAGTGCGATCTGCATCTGGAAAAGCTGTGGGACCGCAACATCGCGATCACGACGCGTCTCGTCGATACCGTCAGTACGCCGATGCTGCTGAAGACGGTCAAGGCCGGGCGGATCGATCCGACGCGTCTGATCACGCATCGCTTCCGGCTCGACGATATTCTTTCGGCTTACGAAACGTTCTCCAGCGCCGCGAGCACGCGCGCGCTGAAGGTGTTGATCGAAGCGTCGTAGCCGGGGCGCGGCGAGCCGACACGTGGCGGCAGGAGCGGATTCGATGCTGCGCGTGTCGCTATCGTGAAGGGGTTTGAAACCGATCGTTGGAGCGTCACGTGCCGATTGCAGGAAGCGCAGCCCGTCAGAACATCGCACCGCCCACGGCCACGGTCGCCGCAAGCGGGCGCGTGAGCGCCGTGCGCGGCGCGGTCGTCGACGTCGAGTTCGACACGCACGAGTTGCCGCCGGTCGACACCGCGCTGTGGATCGCGCGCCCGGATGGTTCGTCGATCCTCGCGGAAGCGCAGGCGCATACCAGCGAGCGCACGCTGCGGGCGCTGGCGTTGCAGGCGACCGCGGGTCTCGCGCGCGGCGCCGCCGTGCGGGTCGGCGCGGGACCGATCGAGGTGCCGGTCGGCGACGTGGTGCTCGGCAGACTGCTCGACGTCGCCGGTGTGATGCGCGATGGCGGCGCGCCCGTGCCCGAGGCCGCCGAGCGCCGGCCGATCCATCGCGCCGCGCCGCCGCTCGCCGCGCAGCGCGGTGCCACGCGGCTGTTCGAGACCGGCATCAAGATCGTCGACCTGCTGACACCGCTCGCGCATGGCGGCAAGGCCGCGATGTTCGGCGGCGCGGGCGTCGGCAAGACGGTGCTCGTGATGGAGCTGATTCACGCGATGGCCGCGCGCTACGGCGGCATGTCGGTGTTCGCCGGCGTCGGCGAGCGGTCCCGCGAGGGTCACGAAATGCTGTCGGACATGCGCGGCTCGGGCGTGCTGCCGCGCGCCGTGCTCGTCTATGGACAGATGAACGAGCCGCCCGGTGCGCGCTGGCGCGTGCCGCTCACCGCGCTGACGATCGCCGAGTACTTCCGCGACGAACGCGGCCAGAACGTGCTGCTGCTGATGGACAACGTGTTTCGCTTCGTGCAGGCGGGCGCGGAAGTGTCGGGGCTGCTCGGGCGCATGCCGTCGCGGGTCGGCTATCAGCCGACGCTCGCGAGCGAGGTGGCGGCGTTGCAGGAGCGCATCGTGTCGGTCGGCAACGCGGCGGTCACCGCGATCGAGGCCGTCTACGTCCCCGCCGACGATTTCACCGACCCCGCCGTGACGACGATTGCCTCGCACGTCGACAGCATGATCGTGCTGTCGCGCACGCTCGCCGCCGAGGGCATGTATCCGGCGATCGATCCGCTCGCGTCGTCGTCGATCCTGCTCGATCCGCTCGTGGTCGGCGCGCAGCACGCGGCGGTCGCCAACGAGGTGCGGCGCGTGCTCGAACACCAGCGCGAGCTGCAGGACGTGATCGCGTTGCTCGGCATCGAGGAGCTCGGCATCGACGACCGCCGCGCCGTGCAGCGCGCGCGGCGTCTGCAGCGCTTTCTGACGCAGCCGTTCGCGGTCACCGAAGCATTCTCGGGACAGCCGGGCAGAACGGTCGCGCTCGCCGATACGATCGCCGGCTGCAAAGCGATTCTCGCCGGCGAGTGCGACGATTGGCAGGAGCGCTCGCTATACATGGTCGGCACGCTGGACGAGGCGCGCGACAACGAAGCCCGCGGCAAGCCGGCGGGCGTGAGCGCCGTCGCGGCGTGACGAGGAGCGTGCGATGCCCCGGCAAGGCCTCTCCCTGACGATCGCGACACCGGCGCGCGTGATGGTCGACGGCCTGCCGGTCGTGTCGGTGCGCGCCGAGGATGACAGCGGCGCTTTTGGCGTGCGCGTCGGGCATGCGGACATGGTGACGCTGCTGAGCGCATCGGTGATGCGCTGGCGCACCGCGGACGGCGGCGAGCATTACTGCGCGGTCGATGGCGGCGTGCTGATCGTGTCGCGCGGCACGGCCGTTTCGCTTGCATGCCGCGAAGCGGTGCTCGGCGACTCGCTCGAAGCGCTCGAAGCGGACGTGCGCCGCACGCGTGCCGCGCAGCTCGACGCGATGCGGCGCGCGCGAGTGGAGCAGACGCGTCTGCACGCGCGGGCCGTGCGCCAGATGCTGCGCTATCTGCGTCCGCAAGCCACGCATGGAGAACCGGGATGACGGCGCGGCCTCCTGCCAGCCAGGCAAACGGGAAAGAGGATGGCAAACCCGGCGGACCCGGCAAACCCGGCGAACGTGGCGAGGCGGCCGGAAAACCCGCCGAATCCGGCGATCGCGTCGCGCAAGCCGCACAGCGCGCGGCGAGCCGCGAGCGGGCAGCACGCGCGAACCCGGAGCCGTCGCTGGGCGCGCGGCTCGGGCAGATCGGCATTCTCGGCTGGACCATCGTGCTGCCGATCCTGCTCGGCCTCGCGCTCGGACGCTGGCTCGACCGCGTCGCGGGCACGCGGGTGTTTTTTGCGGCACCGCTTCTGATGATCGGCGCGGGCATCGGCTTATGGTCCGCGTGGCGCTGGATGCATCGACAGCAAAGGAGGGATCGTGACTGACCCAGGCACGTTTCATTTGACCGACACGCTGGCGCTGGCCGCCACCGGACTGGCCATCGGCCTGCTGGCCGGGGCGGTGCACTTCGCGACGCTGCGCTGGAACGTCGGCTATTTCGCGAGCGGACGGGTGCTGCGGGCGTTCGCGCTGCAACTGGCGCGGCTCGGGGTAACGGCCGCCTTGTTCGTGCTGCTCGCGAAAGCGGGCGCGTTCACGTTGCTCGGCGGCATCGGCGGTTTCCTGTGGGCGCGCGGCGTCGCGCTCGGCATGCGGCGGGCGGCGTCGTGATCCATTCGCCGCTCGTCACCGAGCCGCTCGCGCGCGTCGGGCCGCTCGTCATCACCGCGCCGGTGGTCGTCACGTGGGCGATCATGGCGCTGATGACGATCGTGTCGGTGTGGCTCACGCGCAAGCTGTCCATCAAGCCGTCGCGCACGCAGAGCGCGCTCGAACTGCTGGTGAGCACGCTCGATGCGCAGGTCCGCGACACCATGCAGACCGAGCCCGCGCCGTACCGCGCGTTGATCGGCACGTTGTTCCTGTTCGTGCTGATCGCGAACTGGTCGTCGCTGATTCCGGGCGTCGAGCCGCCCACCGCGCACCTGGAAACCGATGCCGCGCTCGCGCTCGTCGTGCTCGCCGCGACGCTGGTATGCGGCGTGCGCTCGCGCGGCTGGCGCGGCTATCTCGCGACCTTCGCCGAACCGGCGTGGGTGATGATCCCGCTGAATCTCGTCGAACAGATCACGCGCACGTTTTCGCTGGTGGTGCGCCTGTTCGGCAACGTGATGAGCGGCGTCTTCGTGGTGGGCATCGTGTTGTCGCTGGCCGGGCTGCTCGTGCCGATTCCGTTGATGGCGCTCGATCTGCTGACCGGCGCGGTGCAGGCTTACATTTTCGCGGTGCTGGCGATGGTATTCATCGGCGCCGCCGTCGGCGAGTCGCGCGCTGCCGTTCACGACAATCAGAAAGGACAGGCATGAACCTCATCGAAATCGTCAGCATCGCCGCCGCGGCGCTCGCCGTGTCGTTCGGCGCGATCGGGCCCGCGCTCGCCGAGGGCCGCGCGGTGGCCGCCGCGATGGACGCGATCGCGCGCCAGCCCGACGCGGCCGGCACGCTGTCGCGCACGCTGTTCGTCGGGCTCGCGATGATCGAGACGATGGCGATCTATTGCCTCGTGGTCGCGCTGCTGTTGCTGTTCGCCAACCCGTTCGTCAAGTAGGGCGCACGATGAAAATCGACTGGTCGACGCTCGCGCTGCAGACGCTCAACGCGCTGATTCTGATCTGGCTGCTCGCGCGCTTTCTGTTCCGTCCGATCGCGAAGATCATCGCGGAGCGCCAGGCGAGCGCGAATGCGCTGACCGGCGACGCGAACGCGGCGAAACTCGCGGCGCAAGCCGAACGTGATGCGTTGCGGGCCGAACGCGAACAGCTTGCCGCGCAGCGCGCGCAGGCGTTCGCGACGATCGAGGCCGACGCACGCACGCAGCACACGGCACTCCTCGACGCCGCGCGCGACGAGGCCGAGCGGTTGCGTACGCAGGCGGCCGCGGACCGGCAGCGCGAGCGCGCGGCACAGGACGAAGCGGCGTCGGCGGCGGCCGCCCAGCTTGCGGTCGACATCGCGGGCAAGCTGCTCGATCAATTGCTCGACCGTTCGCCGCAGGACGTGCGGGTCGCCGGCTTCATCGACGGACTCGCGGACGGCGTGCGCCGCTTGTCGCCCGGCGCGCGCGCCGCGCTGGCCGCGGACGCGCCGCTGCGTGTCACCGCGCCGCGCGCGTTGACGCCCGACGAGCGCACCGCGTGCGAAACGGCGCTCGCGGCAGCCTTCGCAGAGCGGATCGGGTTCGACACCGACATCGACCGCACATTGCTCGCGGGGCTCGAACTGTCGGGCGCGCACGCCGTCGTGCGCAATAGCTGGCGCGACCAGCTCGAACAGATTCGCGTCGGACTGCTTTGCGACGATGGCCACGCCCGCTGACACCGACGACGCGTTGCCGACCGCCGACGCGTGGCTCGCGCGCAAACGCGCCGCGCTCGCGCGCGTGGCGCTCGAACCGAGAGCAGCGAGCATCGGCCGCGTCGAACAGATCGCCGATGGCATCGCGTTCGTGTCGGGTCTGCCCGACGCCGCACTCGACGAGGTCGTCGAACTCGAATGCGGCGTGCGCGGCTTCATCCATTCGCTCGATGCGGCGAGCGCGAGCGTCGTGCTGCTCGATAGCGGCGACACGGTGCGGGCCGGCATGCGCGTCGCGGGAACCGGCAGCGTGCTCGACGTGCCGGTCGGCGACGCGCTGCTCGGCCGCGTCGTCGATCCGCTCGGCCGGCCGCTCGATGGCGGCGAGGCGCTCGCGGCCGTCACGCGTTTGCCGGTCGAGCGCGCGGCGCCCGCGATCATCGAGAGGGACTTCGTCAGCGAACCGTTGCAGACCGGCGTGCTCGTCGTCGATGCGCTGTTCGCGATCGGGCGAGGACAGCGCGAGTTGATCATCGGCGATCGCGCGACCGGCAAAACCTCGCTCGCGGTCGAGGCGATCGTCAATCAGAAGCACAGCGACGTGATCTGCGTGTATGTCGCCGTCGGGCAGCGCGCGACCGCGGTGCAGCGCGTGATCGACGCCGTGCGCGAGCAGGGCGCGTTCGAGCGCTCGATCTTCGTCGTCGCCTCGGCGGCCGCGCCGCCCGGCCTGCAATGGATCGCGCCGTTCGCGGGGGTTTCGATCGCCGAGTTCTTTCGCGATCGCGGCCAGCACGCGTTGATCGTGATCGACGATCTGACCAGGCACGCGGCGACGCATCGCGAGCTCGCGTTGCTCACGCGCGAGCCGCCCGGACGCGAGGCGTATCCCGGCGACGTTTTCTATCTGCACGCGAGGCTGCTGGAACGCGCGGCGAAACTGTCGCCCGCGCTCGGCGGCGGTTCGCTGACCGCGCTGCCGATCGCGGAGACCGACGCCGGCAATCTGTCGGCCTACATTCCGACCAACCTGATCTCGATCACCGACGGACAGATCGTGCTCGACGCCGCGCTGTTCGCCGCGAACCAGCGGCCCGCCGTGGATGTGGGCTTGAGCGTGAGCCGCGTCGGCGGCAAGGCGCAGCATACGGCGCTGCGCGACGTCGCGGGCCGCTTGCGGCTCGACTACGCGCAATTTCTCGAACTCGAAATGTTCAGCCGCTTCGGCGGTCTCGCGGACGCACGCGTCAACGCGCAGATCGAGCGGGGCAAGCGGATTCGCGCGCTGCTCACGCAGCCGCGGTTCAACGCGTTGCGCGTCGCCGATCAGATCGCGCTGCTCGCGGCGCTCGCCGCTGGCGTGTTCGACGGCGTTGCGCCCGACGTGGCCGCGTGGGTTCGCGACACGCTCAGCGCGGCGGACGACGCGCACACCGGCGCGGCTCCTGCGGCGTGGCTGCGCAACGCGCTCGACGACACGTTGCGCGACAGCCTGACCGGGCGTATTCGCGCGCTCGTCGAACGGGCGATGTACGAACGGGCGGGGTGCAGGTAACGGTCAGCAGGCCACCATGGCCACCCGCATGCCGCAGTGCCGCCGAACCGGATCCGCTCTGAGCTGATCTCAGCGGCCAATCGCGCACACCTTTCAGATGCACTGATCTGCATCAAGGCCGTCGCGCAGGCGTCGGGTAGTCTGCAACAGATGATCGCGCGGCCCGGATGCGTTGGCGGCACCGGCAAGGTACCGCGCGAAACCCGACAGGCCGGAAGCCATTCGCGCGATGAGGACCAGATGATCGACCACGGCCTCGGCGGCTACGGATTGGGCGGTGCCAGCGCGCACGACGGCCCACGCGCGGTGCGGGCATGGCGCCACCTGCGCTGGGGGCTGTGCGCACTGAGCTTTTGCGCGATTCCGGCGTTCTACGTCGAACTGACGGTGCCCACCCCGTTTGCGCTGACCCTGTCGCGGACCTTGTATCTGGGCATGTTCGCCGGCTTCACGCTGTCGTTCACCTGGCTGGCCCATCTGAGCAGACGGCCGAGGACGCTGCTCGCGAACAACTGGCTCGACCTGCTGATCGCGTTGGGCGCGGCGCTCAGCACCGGCTTCGGCACGCCGCCCTGGCAGCCGGTCGAATGGCTGTTGCGGCTGTCTTTCATGGGTATCGTGGCGTTGCGCATCGTGCTGTCGCTGCGTGAGTTCGTGACGCCGAACCGCCTGATGTGGCTGCTGCTTGCCGGCGCGCTCGTGCTCGCGATGGCCGGCGCCGGATTCTATTTTCTCGAACCGCGCGTGCATTCGTACTCGGAGGGGCTGTGGCTCGCGTTCGAGAGCAGCGCGACCGTCGGCTACGGCGACATCGCGCCGACGACGCCCGCCTCGCGTGTTTTCGCGGCATTCGTCGTGCTGCTGGGCTACGGCATGTTGTCGCTGGTGTTCGCGAGCATCGCCGCGGCCTTTATCGGCAAGGAAGAGCGGGCGTTGCGGCGCGAGATGCATCGGGACATCAAGCATCTGAACGATGAAATCGTGCGCCTGCACGCCGAACTGCGGGCATTGCGCCAGACGATCGACGCCGCCACGCGCCGCAGCGACGCGGATAAGGGTTCGGTGGCGCGCACCGGCGAATGACCGTTCGCCCCGACGATGCCGCGCTAAACCACGGCACCGCCGGGCGCGCGGGACGCCGCCTTGACGTACGTCAAATTGGCCGGGTCTTGCGTGATTAAGCTGGAGACGTCGCGGCGGGTGCGCTATCTCGCATCCGCAGATGCGGCATTTCATGCCCGTGGAGGGGCGTCACCATGCATATTTCCTTTCCATCCTGCATGCCCGAATACTGTGCTCGCGATCTGGTGCTGGCATTTACGGCGCTCGTCGACGATCTGCCCGTGCAGTGCGCGATCACGGCCGAGGCGCTCGAAGATCATTTTGGCGCGCGCTCGCTACGGGAAGAGGATCTGGTCGATGCGTTCCTCGCGCATCGTTTCCAGATCGAACAGGCCGCCTGCCGTCTGCTCGACGAGGTCGGCGCCAAGCCCGTCCTGCTGCACAGCGGGTTCTTCCGGTTCTGCGCGTGACGGACTGCACGGACGCGCTTGACGTGGATCAACGACGCGGCGACGCGCCCGGCTAGGCTGAAGGCATGGTGAGGCGGCGCGTTTTCACGGGCGTGCATTCGCGTCGCGGGGTCGCGGCGACGCGATGAATCCGCTCGTGAGCACGCGTGCCCCGAGCCGTCGCACGCACCCATCGCGAGGAGAGACCTGATGAAAACCGACAGGCAACTGAAGCTGGAAGTCGAGGAAGAACTCGAGTGGGACCCCGCGGTCACCGCGACGGACATCGGCGTGGAGGTGACCAATGGCGTCGTCACGCTGTCGGGCCATCCGCCGAGCCTGGCCGAAAAACTCGCCGCCGAAAAAGCCGCGCAGCGCGTGGCTGGCGTGAAGGCGGTCGCGGTGGACCTGCAGGTCCGCTTGCCGAAGCCCGACGAACATAGCGACGAGGATGTGGCGAGCGCGGTCCACGCGATTCTGTACTGGAGCGTCGCCGTCCCCAACGACGCGATCAAGATCCAGGTGGAAAAGGGCTGGGTCACGCTGACGGGCGTGGTCGACTGGGCCTACCAGCGCCATGTCGTCGCGCGCGCGGTCGGGCAGATGCGCGGCATCCGCGGCTTGACCAATGCGATCGAGGTGCGCCGCAAGGTGGCGTCGGAAGAGATCAGCAGGAACATCGAGGACGCGATGCGGCGGCACGCCGAGCGCGAAGTCAGACACATCGCCGTCCACGTGAAGGACGGCACGGTCACGCTGACGGGCAAGGTAGGCTCCTACGCGGAACGCAAGGTTGCGCGCGGGGTCGCGTGGAGCGCGCCGGGCGTGAGCGCGGTGGTCGACGATCTCGTCGTCGAGACGGGCGCCCCGAGCGGACCCAATGGTGCGTCAGGCGAACGATGACCGCCACGCTCGCGCCGCAGTCCGCCTGAGCCCGCGGCTGCCGGACTCACAACTGCCCGAGCTCGACGCTTTGCCCATAGATGGGCACCTCGCACGACCAGCCGAGCATCTCCACGATGCGCCGCCGCATCGCATCGGCCGCGGCGGGCTCGCCATGCGTGACGAAGGTGTGGGTGGGCGCGTCGGTGAGGCTCGATAGCCACTTCAGCAACTCGCGGTAATCGGCATGCGCGGACAGCGACGTGATCGATTCGACGTTCGCGCGCACCCGCACGTATTCGCCGAACAGTTTGATCGACGGCTCGTGGGCCGCCAGCGCCGCGCCGCGCGTGCCGGCCGCCTGGTAGCCGACCAGCGCGATCGTATTGCGCGGATCGTCCGCGTACAGCCGCAGATGATGCAGCACGCGCCCGCCGGTCGCCATGCCGCTGCCGGCGATGATCACCATCGGTCCGTTGTGCGACGCGATCGCCTTCGACTGATCGACGCTTCTGACCATGATCGCGGCTTTGTCGATCGCGTTCGCGTCGGAGATCGTCAGGCGATGCTCGGCGAGATGCTTGCGATACACCTCCGTCACGCTGGTCGCCATCGGACTGTCCAGATAGACGGGCACGTGCGCCATGTGCCCGGTCTCTTTCAGTTTCGCGATGTAGTACAGGATTTCCTGCGTGCGGCCGACCGCGAAGCACGGCATCACCACCACGCCGCCTTTGGCGAAGGTTCGGCTGAAGAGCCGCTCGAGTTCGTCCCGCGGATTCGAGTCCGGATGCAGGCGATCGCCGTAGGTCGACTCGACGACCAGGTAATCGGCGTGCGCGAGCGGCGCGGGCGCACGCATGATCGGGTCTTCGGGCCGGCCCACGTCGCCGGAAAACGCCAGCACCTTGTGATTGCGGCTCATGACGACGCTCGCCGCGCCGAGGATGTGCCCCGACGGCAGGAAGCGGAAGCACAGCCCATGCGGCAGCTCGACGGGAGTATCGAAGCGGCGTGGCGCCATCAGTTGCAACGCGCGCTGCGCGTCGTCCTGCGTGTAGAGCGGCAGCGCCGGCCGATGCTTCGAGAAACCATGGCGGTTCGCGAACTCCGCTTCTTCTTCCTGCAGCTTCGCGCTGTCGCGCAGCATGATCTCGCACAGCGCGGCGGTACCCGGCGTGCAATAGACGGGACCGTGAAAGCCGTTTCGCGCGAGCAACGGCAGATAGCCGCTGTGGTCGAGATGCGCGTGCGTCAGGATCACCGCGTCGATCGAATCGGCCGGCACCGGCAGAGGCGCCCAGTTGCGCAGCCGCAGGTTCTTGGGGCCCTGAAACAGCCCGCAATCGACGAGGATGCGCAAGCCGGGTTCTTCGAGCAGATACTTCGAACCGGTGACGGTCTCGCTTGCACCGAGAAAAGTCAGATTCATGATTCCTCCGTTGGCTCGCGAATGGTTTCTCGTACGGGACCATTTCAACGCATACGGGCGCCGGGCGTTTGACTTCGATCAAGCGTGCGCGCGCGAGCTCGCACTAGTCTGGTGTAAAGCGCTCGCGCGAGTTCATCGCGCACGGTGTGCGCCGGCGCGGGCAAGCTGGTGAGTTGCGTCGAGGCCGTTGCCGCGTCGGCGCGTTTTCCTGGAGGGGAATGGGTCATGAAGTCGGACAGCCAATTGCGTCAGGAAGTCGAGGACGAGCTCGCGAACAATCCCGCGATCGACGCGAACCGGATCGGCGTCGGGCTCGCCGACGGCATCGTCACGCTGAGCGGTCAGGTGCCGAACTACGCGCAGAAAGTCGCCGCCGAGAAATGCACGCTAGCCATCGCCGGCGTGGTGGCGGTGGTCATGCACATCGAGGTGGCGCTTCACGACGCGGACCGGCGGACCGACGAGGACATCG
Organism: Paraburkholderia sp. UYCP14C; assembly: GCF_004197395.1. Taxonomy (GTDB): domain Bacteria; phylum Pseudomonadota; class Gammaproteobacteria; order Burkholderiales; family Burkholderiaceae; genus Paraburkholderia. The sequence goes on from NZ_SELS01000024.1 coordinate 34,404, forward strand.
CGTTGAGCGCGCGGGCCGTGCTCGACTGGATCGCCGGTCTCGAGGAAAGCACGGTCAAGGTCAAGGTGGAACAGGGCTGGGTCACGTTGAGCGGCGAAGTACGCGACGGCTATCGCAGCCATATCGCCGAGAAAAACATCCGCCACATGCGCGGCGTGCTGGGCATGACGAACAATATCCGGATCACGGGCCGCGCGTCGTCGACCGATATCGAATACAACATCCGCAAGGCGATCCAGCGTCATACCGAACGCGAACTGAAGCATCTGGGCGTCGAGGTCGACGACGGCGCGGTGACACTGACGGGCCGCGTCAGTTCGTCGGCCGAGAAGGCAGTGGTATGGGGCGCGGCGCGCTCGACGCCGGGCGTCAGAACGATCGTCGATCGTCTGTCGATTGGCTCTGAGTAACGGGGCGCGCCGCCAGCGGCTTACGCGTCGCCCGGTTTTCCGGGCAGCATGCGCTTGAGCACGTCATCGCGCAGCACGTAGTGATGAAACAGCGCGGCGGCGGCATGTGCGGCCGCGATGACGATGATCGCCCAGCCCACCAGATCGTGCGCCTCGCCGATTGCCTGATGCGTCGCTTTACTGGTCGGCGCGAAAGGAGAGGGGATCGGCACGCCGAAAAAGCTCATCGATTCGTTGCCGGACCACCGCAGCACGAAACCGAGTACCGCTTCGCCGACCAGCAGCGCGTACAGAACGTAGTGGACGGCCTTCGCGGCCAACTCGATCCACCCCGCGCCGGCCGCGGGACTTTGATGTCCGGGTAGCAGCCGCCACCCGATGCGCACGATCAACACCGCCGACAGCAAGATTCCAAACGACATGTGGCCGACGATCATCAGGTGCCGCGTGGGCTTGGGCGCGAACCCCCAGGTGTGGGCCAGTCCGAATTGCGCCAATACCAGAAGCACCGTGATCCAATGCAACAGCATCGAGAAAGCGTCGTATTGGGTGCGGTCCTCGCCGGCCGCGATTCGGGTTGCCGTTGCGGTCGCGGGTGAAGGTGTGAGCTTGGTCATCGGGTCGAGCGAACAGAATGGAAAGGTTGAGGTGCCTCGCACGATGGAGGCTGTATTGGCTGGTCCAGCACACGCAGTGCCAGCACCACAGGGCGGGCAAGCTCGCGGCGGGCGGCACACGCGGCACATGCGGCGGCTAGCGCCAACGGAGCCTACCAGGATCTGCTGAACGATTTCTTAAGGGTATGACGAGCCCCGAACCAGCGCCACCCGGCCAGCTGCTCTGGCGTTCGTCGTAATCCGCTAAGATCGTGCCGGAACTCACCGACCAGCAAAACCGCGGCACCACGCAAGCCCCATCTCGAGACCAGACACGCCATGGACCGTATCGACGCAATGAAGGTATTCGTCGCCACGCTCGACGAGGGAAGTCTGGCGGGCGCAGGCCGCCGGCTCGGCCGCTCGCCCGCGGCGGTGAGCCGGGCCATCGCGTTTCTGGAGACGCACGCGGGCACGGCGCTGCTACACCGCACCACGCGCACGATCCGGCTGAGCGAGGCGGGCGAGCGCTATGCGCTGGCGTGCCGGCGCATCCTCGCGGATCTGGAGGAGGCGGACCTGCTCGCCGCCGACGAGCGCTCGGCGCCACGCGGCCTGCTTGCCGTGACGGCGGCGGTGGCGGTGGGCGAGGAGGTGCTGCGCCCGATCGTCGACACGTTTCTCGATCGCCATCCGCAGGCGTCGATCCGCCTGCACCTGCTCGACCGGCCCGTGAGCCTGATCGACGAGGGCATCGACGTCGCCTTGCGCATTGCCCATCTGCAGGACTCGACACTCGTCGCCATTCCGGTGGGCGAGGTCAGGCGGGTGGTGGTCGCTTCGCCCGACTATCTCGCCACCCATCCGGCCATCGTGTCGCCCGCCGATCTCGCCAGCCATCCGATCATTTCGATGACGCATTTCGGGCTCGACTCGTGGAGCTTTCCGGCCGCGCGTCAAGCGGCGCTGCCGCAGGTCGTGCGCTTCACGCCGCGCTTCATCGTCAATACGATCCGCGCGGCCTTGGCTTCGGCCGTGGCCGGGCATGGCGTCACGCGGCTTTTCTCCTATCACGTGGCCGAGCAGGTCAAGGCCGGTGCGCTGAAAATCGTGCTGCACGACAGCGAGCATGCGCCGCTGCCCGTCAATCTGGTGACGCCGTATGGGCGCCTGGCGGTGCCGAAGGTGCGCAGTTTCGTCGATTTCGCCGCGCCGCTGCTGCGCGAGTATTTCGAGCAGGCCCAGCAGATCACCGACACCGATCGACCCTGATTCAATCGCCGCGCGGAAGAATGACTTCCGCTGCGCGGCGATTCTCGCGCGAAGCGAATCGAAATACACTAGGCCCCATAGTTCATCAGGTGCTTAACAGCACGGGTCCATGGGTGTCGTCATGCAGCAAGCCGTCTCGAATCCGGCCGCTCCGGCCGCCTACAACGTCTGGCGAGGCACGCTCGCCGGGGCCAGCGCGAGTCTGATCGGCATCGGTCTCGCGCGTTTTGCGTATACGCCGCTGTTGCCGGCCATCATCGGCGCGCACTGGTTTCCTGCATCGACCGCGGCCTATCTCGGCGCGGCGAACCTCGGCGGCTATCTGGCCGGCGCGCTGCTGGCGGGCGCGATGGCCCGCGTGGCGAAACCCGCCACCGTGCTGCGCGCGATGATGCTGCTCGCGACCATCGCCTTCGTGGCCTGCGCGGTGCCCGTGTCGTTCCTGTGGTTCTTTGTCTGGCGGCTGGCCTCGGGGATCTCGGGCGGCGCACTGATGGTGCTCGCCGCGCCGACCATCCTCGCGCACGTGCCGGCGGCGCGCCGGGGCTTCGCGAGCGGCGGCATCTTCACGGGCATCGGGCTCGGCATCGCCGCTTCGGGCACGATCGTGCCGATTCTGTTGCGACAGGGGCTCACCACTACGTGGCTTGGGCTCGCGGCCGTTTCGCTGCTGCTGACCGCGGTGGCCTGGAACGGCTGGCCCGAGCACACCGCGCCCGCACACGCCGCCGCGCATTCGCGCTTCGAAAGGGCGCCTGCCTATCCTCGCACCGGTCTGCGCGCGCTCTACGCCGAGTATGGCCTCAACGCCGTGGGACTCGTGCCGCACATGCTGTTCCTCGTCGACTTCGTGGCGCGCGGACTCGGCCGCGGTGTCGACGCGGGCGCCGAATTCTGGGTGCTGTATGGCCTGGGCGCGATCGTCGGGCCGCTCGCGGCGGGGCATCTCGCCGATCGCGCGGGTTTCGGCCGCGCGCTGCGTGTCGCGTATCTGGTGCAGGCCGTGGCGGTCGCGATTCCGGCCGCGGGCTTATTCGGGTCGGCGGGGTTGATGGTGTCCGCCTTTATCCTGGGCGCGTTCACGCCGGGCATCGTGCCGCTCGTGCTCGGCCGCGTGAACGAATTGCTCGCGCACCATCCGTCGGCCGTCAAGGGCGCATGGAGCCGCGCGACGACGAGCTTCGCCGTGATGCAGGCGCTGGCGGCTTACGGTCTTTCGTTCGTGTTCTCTTCGAGCGGCGGCAATTATCTGGTGCTTTACGCGATCGGCGCGGTGGCTCTTCTGTTCGCACTCGCCATCAATCTGTTTGCCGCCCGGAGCGCAAAATGAATTCCACGGTTTCTTCTTCACCGGCGGCGCTCGTGACGCCGCCTGCGCAGCACGACGCGCGGCCGCGCGGTTACGCGGAGCGCAATGCGCAGTACTGGCGACGCAATCTGGTCGTCTGCGTATTCGGCTCGTTTACGACGCTCGTCAGCCTGAGCATGCTGCTGCCGTTCCTGCCGCTCTACGTCCGACAGCTCGGCGTCAGTTCGCAGTCCGCGGTGATCCAGTGGTCGGGCATCGCGTTCGGCGCGACCTTCCTCGGCACCGCGGTCACCGCGCCACTGTGGGGGCGTCTGGCCGACCGCTACGGCCGCAAGCCGATGCTGGTTCGAGCGGCGATCGGCATGGCCGTGGTGATGTCGTTGATCGGCGTGGCGCACAATGTGTACGAACTGGTCGCGCTGCGTCTGGTCGCCGGTCTGATCGGCGGCTATGCATCGGCATCCACGGTGATGGTGGGCACGCAGGCGCCGCGCGAGCGCGCCGGTTGGGCGCTCGGCATCCTGTCGACGGGCGCGCTCGCCGGCAATCTGGTCGGGCCGCTCGTCGGCGGCGTGCTGCCGGACTGGATCGGGATTCGCGGCACGTTTTTCGCAGGCGGCGCGATGATCGCCGCGGCGGCGCTGCTGACCATCTTCCTGGTGAAGGAAGAGTTTCACCCGGCCAGCGACGTGAAAGCCCACGCGCGTGGCACCGCGGACGCGCCCGTGCGCCGCGCCAATTACGCGGTGGTGGCCGCGCTGCTCGTGACGGCGATGATGGTGCTGCTCGCCAACATGTCGATCGAGCCGATCATCACCGTGTATATCGGTGGTCTCGGCGTGAGCGCGCCGCATCTTGCTCGCGTTGCGGGCGTGGTCATGGCATGCTCGGCGCTCGGGAGCATGCTGACGGCGGCGCGCCTCGGCGCGCTGGCCGACCGGTTCGGCAGCTGGCGTGTGATCGTTGCCTGCCTCGTTCTCACGGGGCTGGCGATGGTGCCGCAAGCGTTCGTCACGCACTGGTGGCAGCTGGCGGGTTTGCGCGTGTTGATGGGCATGACGCTCGCGGGCCTGTTGCCGTCAATCGGCAAGCTGGCGCGGCAATCGGTGGACGAAAGCAACACGGGGCGCCTGCTCGGCTATCTGCAGTCGGCGCAATTCAGCGGCCAGGTGGTGGGGCCGGTGATCGGCGGCGTGATCGGCGTTCATCTCGGGCTGCACGCGGTATTCTTCGTGACCGGTGCGCTGCTGATCGCCTGTGGCGGCCTCGCGCGCTGGGCGCACCGCCGCGCCGAGGCCTGACCGGCCGGCAAGCCGGCAAGCCGGCAGCCCCAGTGAACCTTTAACGCATCCGTGGGAAGGGAACGACATGAGCACTCAAGCGGACAATCGCGCGTTGCTGCGCACGCTCGGCATCCACAAGCCGATCATTCAGGCGCCCATGGCCGGCGTCACCACGCCGGCGCTGGCCGCCGCGGTGTCGAACGCCGGCGGTCTGGGCTCGCTCGGCGTTGCCGCGATGAACGCGGAGAACGCGCGCCGCGCGATCCAGCAGACCCGCGAGCTGACGACCAAGCCGATCAACGTCAATGTGTTCTGTCATCGTCCGGCGACACCCGATGCCGCCGTCGAGCGCGCATGGCTAGACTGGCTCGAACCGGTGTTCGGGCAATACGGTGCGACGCCGCCGCAAGCGCTCTCCGAGATCTACACGAGCTTCGTCGTCGATACCGCGATGCAGGCGATGCTGCTCGCGGAGAAGCCGGCCGTCGTAAGCTTCCATTTCGGCTTGCCGTCCGATGCGGTGATCGCGCAACTGAAGCACGCGGGGATCCGTTTGCTGGCGAGCGCGACCAATCTGGACGAAGCGGCGGCGGCCGTCGAGGCGGGGGTCGATGCGATCGTCGCGCAGGGCATCGAAGCGGGCGGTCATCGCGGCGTGTTCGACACGACCGGGCGCGACGAGCGCCTCGGCACGTTCGCGCTGACGCGTCTGCTGGTGAGCGAGTTCGACCTGCCCGTGATCGCGGCGGGCGGCATCATGGACGGCGCCGGCATCGCGGCCGCGCTCGCGCTGGGCGCGCAGGCGGCGCAATTGGGCACGGCCTTCGTCGCGTGTCCGGAAACCTCGATCGACGACGGCTATCGCCGCGCGCTGCTCAGCGATGCGGCACGCTCCACGACGTTCACGTCGGCCATTTCGGGGCGCCTCGCGCGCAGCATCGTCAATCGCTTCACCGCGCTCGGCGAGGACCCGCAAGCCCCGCGCACGCCGTCCTATCCGATCGCCTATGACGCGGGCAAGGCGCTCAATGCAGCTGCCAAGGCCAAGGGTGAGTTCGGTTACGGCGCACAATGGGCGGGCCAGGCCGCGCCGCTCGCGCGTTCGTTGCCCGCCGGCGAACTGATGGCGCAACTGGAGCGCGAAACGCATGAAAGTATCGAGCGGCTGCAATCGGTGTGGAGCCGGGCAGGCTGACTTTCATGCGTCGCATCGATTGAAGACATCGGCACGCGTGGTACGGGCGCGTGCCGATGTTCGGTTTGCTTTCAGCATCAGTTCCGTGCCTACGCGTTCGGTCCCGCGCGGCAGAGATAGATGAGTTCTTGAGCAAAAAGTAGAGGGAGACCGGCATGCAACGCAAATTCGACGATCTGCTGCTGGGCAGCATCGAACTCTTCTGCCTCGCGGCGGAGCTCGGAAGTTTTACGCTCGCGGCCAATGCCGCGAGCGTCACGCCGGCGGCCGTGAGCCGCTCGGTGGCACGGCTCGAGGAACGGCTCGGCGTGCGCCTGTTCGTGCGCACGACACGCCAGATCCGTCTGACCGACGCGGGGCGGCGCTACTTCGAGCAGTGCCGCGAGGCGCTGTCGCAACTGATGGACGCCGAGCGCGAAGTGACGGGCGAGCAGACCACGCCGGCCGGCGTGCTGCGCATCAGCATGCCGACACCGTACGGGCACTATCGCGTGTTGCCGCTGCTGCCGGCGTTTCGCGAACGCTATCCGCAAGTCCAGATCGAGACGCACCTGAGCAACCGCAACATCGACTTCGCGGACGAAGGTTTCGATCTCGCGATCCGCGGGCGCGCGCCGGCCGATTCGAACCTCGTCGCGCGCAAGCTCGAAGACGCGGAAATGGTCGTGGTGGCGACGCCCGCCTATCTGAAGCGCGCGGGCGTGCCGAAAACCGTCGAGGACTTGCAGGCCCACGAGTGCATCCAGTTCGAGATGCCGAGCAGCGGACGCCATCTCGCGTGGACCTTCGAGGGCTCGACGGAAAATGGCGACGTGCTGACGACCGGAAGCTATGGAACGTCGGGCGACGCGCTTGCCGGTGTGACGCTCGCGCGGGCTGGCGCGGGCCTGTTTCAGACGTATCGATTCGTCGTCGCGGACGACCTGCGCGAAGGCCGGCTCGTGGAAGTGTTGCGCGAAGCGGGCGGGCGCACGCGGCCATTCATCCTGCTTTATCCGCACGCGCGCTATCTGACTTCGCGCGTGCGGGCTTTCGTCGAATTTCTGATCGAGCAGTTGGCCAAACCCGCGGCGCCCCAAACGCCCGCGCCGCGCGAGCGCGCACACTGAGCGGCGCGCGCGTTTTCATCGCATGCCCGGCTCAGTGGCCCGCGCTCTGGCCACCGTCCACGTGCAGGATCTCGCCGGTCACGAACGGCGCCGAGTCGAGATAGACGATCGCATTGACGATGTCGCTCATCTCGCCCATATGCCCCATCGGATGCAATGCGCCAAGTGCCGCGTGGGTTTCGGGCGCATGCATCGGTGACTTGATGATGCCGGGCGAAACCGCGTTGGCGCGAATGCCGCGCTTCGCATACTCGATCGCGAGCGAGCGGGTCGCGGCAACGAGGCCGCCCTTAGTCAGCGAGGCCAGCACGGACGGCACGCCGTCGATCGCGTGATCGACCAGACTCGTCGTGATGTTCACCACGTGTCCGCGCTCATGCTTCTCCATCTCGGCAATCGCGAGCTGCGTGATGTAGAAAAATCCCGCGAGATTGATGCCGGTGACCGTCGCGTAATCTTCGGCGGTGTATTGGGTGAACGGCTTGGCCACGAAAATGCCGGCATTGTTGACGAGCGTATCGACACGACCGAAATGCGTGACGGCTGCCTCGATCACGCGTCGAGCGGTGGCCGGATCGGCGATGTCACCGGCTACCGTGACGAGGTTGGGATCGTCGGACGGTTTGATGCTGCGCGATGTCGCGACCACGTTGTGGCCGAGTGCGCGAAATGCCTTGACCGTTTCGGCGCCGATGCCTTGCGATGCACCCGTGACGACGATGACTTTGGGAGAGTGACTCATAGTGAACCTCGAAGTAGGTTGGATCAGCAATCTGTGATCGGATTGATGTCTCCGATGGTTCCTAATTTATGCAGTCGCGCTCCGCTTTTGAACACAAGGCCTGGACAAACAGTTGTGAGCCGCAGGAACAAAAGGTCAGCGATTCCGTGTCTCGGCGCTGGTCCTGTCATTGCGGGGCTCACCATGTTCAGGATGGCCGGGCCCGCGGGTCGTGGTCGAACTCGAGCCTGATGCCGCCCGGCTCGTACACCATCGTGTGGCGTTTGGGCCCCGGGCCGAGGTTTTCCGGCGCAAATTCGATTTGCACACCCGGCCACGCGGACACGCGCGAGAAGATATCGTTGAGCGCCTCTTCACTGCCCACGCGCAACGCAAGATGATGCAGCCCCACATGGACCTTGCGATCGAATTCGACGAGGCGGGCTGGATCGGTGACCTGCCAGAGCGTCACCATCACATGTCCGTCCGACACGAACGCAGCCGGATAGGCGGGTCTTTCTCCCACCTGCTGCCAGCCAAGACATTGCACGAAGAAGTCGCGGGTGAGGTTCAGATCGCGGACGGTGAGTCCGACGTGATCGATACCCAGCGTAAGCGGCTTGTCAGTCATCGTTCTGTCCTCCTGAAGAGAGAGCGCGCAGCGCCCGAATCCATGCCGGAAACAATCTAGCCCCGAGGAATTGCGGCGATTGTCGTCGTCGGCTCAATTCAGTTTTTACACCATGTAGCGCATACGACCAGGAAATCCGCTTGCATAAATCTGCATAGTCAAATATATTGAAGTCAGATATCGAGGAGGCGAGCGATGGACGATTCGATCAACGACGACTTCGAGCGGACGCAGCAGCTGATGGCCGTGCTGGGCCAGGCCCGTCAGCTGATTGCAAGCGAACTCAGGGCGGGACTGGTGGATGCAAGGCTGAATTTGCAGGAGCGCGGCGTTCTGCTCGCGCTGGCACGCGGGAGCGTGAATACGCCGGCCGCGCTGTCGAAACTGGCTGGCGTCCACCCGGCCCGCATGACCCGGGTGCTGGACAAGCTCGAACACAGCGGACTGGTCGAGCGCGTGCGCAACGGCAAGGATCGCCGTCTCGTCGATGTGTCATTGACGCAGAGCGGGCAGGCCGTCGCGGCCCGGAATACGCGGGTTGTCGAGGGAGCGTGGAGCGAGCGGCTTGCGCATTTCTCGAAGTCGGACTTCGACGCGCTGAGCCTGCTCCTTTCAAGACTGCTGGACCGCTGAGGCGGTATTTTTTTAACCATTTATCTGACATTGCAGATAATCGCCTGCCAACGACGGGCGCTGCGAACCGAGACGAGGACGTCACATGAATCCATCGACCAACCCAGGCGCGCCAGCCCAGCTGACTGGCGCGAAGTTTGCCATCGGCACCTTTGCCGTGGCGCTCGCCACCTTCATGAACGTGCTGGATTCGTCGATCGCCAACGTCGCGATTCCGACGCTGTCCGGCAACCTCGGCGTGTCGATCGACGAGGGCACATGGGTCATCACGCTGTTCGCCGCGGCCAACGCGGTGTCGATTCCGCTGACCGGGTGGCTCACGCAGCGCGTCGGCCAGGTCAAGCTGTTCGTCTGGGCGATCCTGCTGTTCGTGCTGTCGTCGGCGGCGTGTGGCCTCGCGCCGAACCTGCCGGTGCTGCTCGTCGCCCGTATCGTGCAGGGTGCCGTGGCGGGGCCGCTGGTGCCGTTGTCGCAGGCCTTGCTGCTCGCGTCGTTTCCGAAGGAAAAAGGTTCGAGCGCGCTGGCGCTGTGGGCCATGACCGCGACGGTCGGGCCCATCGCAGGGCCGGCACTCGGCGGCTGGATCACCGACAGCTATAGCTGGTCATGGATCTTCTACATCAACGTGCCGGTCGGCCTGTTTGCCGCGGGCGCGATCTGGGCGATCTACCGCGACCGCGAGACGCCGGCGCGCAAACTCCCGATCGACAAGGTCGGCCTGATCTCGCTGATCGCATGGGTCGCGCCGCTGCAGATCATGCTCGACAAGGGCCGCGACCTCGACTGGTTCAGCTCGCCTGTGATCTGGGTGCTCACCATTGTCGCCGCGATCAGCTTCGTGTTTTTCCTGATCTGGGAATTGACTGAGGAAAAACCGATCGTCAACTTGCGGTTGTTCGCCAAACGCAACTTCCTCGGCGGCACGATCGCGATTTCGGTTGCCTACGCGATCTTCTTCGCCAACCTCGTGATCCTGCCCCAGTGGATTCAGGGCTTCCTCGGCTACCGCGCGGTCGACGCGGGGCTCGTGACCGCGCCGCTCGGCATTTTTGCGGTGATCCTCGCCCCGGTGATGGGCAAGATCATGCCGCGTTCTGACATGCGGGTGCTTGCCACGCTTGCGTTCGCCGGATTCGCCGCGGTGTTCTTCATGCGCTCGAACTACACGACCGACGTCGACGCGTGGACGCTCGTGCTGCCCACCTTGCTGCAGGGCATTCCCACCGCGCTGTTCTTCACGCCGCTCACCGCGATCATCCTGTCGGGCCTGAAGCCGGAGGAGATTCCTGCGGCCGCGGGTCTGTCCAATTTCGCGCGGATCTTTGCCGGCGCGGTGGGCACGTCGCTGATGAGCAACGCGTGGAACGACCGTACGATTCTTCACCATGCGCGGCTTGCCGAGCAATCGAGCGTGGACAATCCTGGCTTTACCGGCGCGATCGCGCACTTGCAGGCCGCGCTGGACGCGGGCGTTCCCAAGGCCACGGCCTTTTACGAGGCCTCGCTGAACGCGCAGGCCACGATGCTGGGCCTGAACGACATCTTCTGGATCTCGGCGGTGATCTTTGTCGTGATCATCCCGCTGATCTGGATCACGAAACCGACCAAGGGTGGTGCCGCGGGCGCGGCCGCCGCCGGCGGACATTGAACCCGATTGGGCAACCCGGTTAAGGCGGAAATTGAAACACAGTATTCTCCTTGACATTATCTGATAATGCAGATATTGTTTAAATCAACAAGGAGGAACACCGCCATGGACCACTACACGACGAAGAACTTTATGCTTACCGACAGTATCGGCTTCAGGCTTGTGAAGGCTCGCAACGTTGTCGTCGCGGAAATGGACGCGGCGTTGAAGGAGCTCGGGATCAACGGCCAGCAAATGGGCATCCTGCTTTCGGTTAAGCAGAATGTGGCAACCACGCCTTTCGAGCTGTCAAAGCTGCTCGGCATCGACACCGGTCTGATGACACGGATGCTGGACAAGCTGGAAGCGAAGGGACTGCTGGAACGTTCGCGCGATCCGCAAGATCGCCGCGTGGTCAATCTGACGTTGACCGCGGAAGGGCAGAAAATCGCCGCGCGGATTCCGGAAATCGCACCGCATGTATTGAACGCCCGCTTGCGCAAATTCACGAAGGCCGAGTTTGCCGAGCTGGACCGCCTCCTTCGCAAGTTCACAGGCGAGTGAGCGGCGCGGCCGTGGGCCGCGGTTTTTTCACCCATTAATCTGATTTGTCAGAAAATGAAAACGCAGACTTCCAAAGCAAACACCGTCGGCCGTTCGCTGAAGCTCGGTGTTTCGGTGATCTCCTTCGCAGTGCTGGCTGCATGTGCAAACTATGCGGGCATCCACAGCGACAAGCAGATCGATCAGCCGCAACAGCTGGCAACGACCCAGAGCCTGCCGCAGGAGCATGGGAACTGGCCGTCCCCGGACTGGGTCGACCAGTTCGGCGACGCGCAACTGAAGGCGTTGATCGCCGAGGCGCTGCAAGGCAGCCCGACGCTTGCCCAGGCGCGCGCACGAGTCGAACAGGCGCAAGCCTATAGCGAAACGGCGAAGGCGAACACGCTGCCGCGCGTCGACGCTTCGTACTCGCTGACGCGCCAGCAGTTCAGCGGCAACGCGCTGATTCCGCCGCCCTATGCGGGCTCGTGGCAGACGGAGAACAAGGGGCTGCTCAGCGCTTCCTACGATCTCGATCTGTGGGGCAAGAACCGCGAGGCGCTGCGAGCAGCCGTCTCGGAGACGTCCGCGAGCGAAGCCGACGAGCAGGTCGTCAAGCTCACGCTCGACACCTCGATCGCCCGCACTTACAACGAGCTGGCGCGGCTCTACGCGTTGCGCGATATCGCGCAGCAGGAAGTTGCGCGGCGCGAGCAGATCGACCGCATCACCGCGGGCCGCATCGCCAACGGGCTCGACACCGAAGTGGAGCGCAAGACGGCCGACGCGAATCTGTCCACCAGCCGTGCCCGTGTCAGCGCGCTCGACGGCAGCATCCTGACCACCCGGTATCAACTGGCGGCGTTGCTCGGCAAGGGTCCCGATCGCGGACTCGCGATCACCCGGCCGACGCTCGGCGTCGGCGACGAAGTGCGTCTGCCGGACAACCTGCCGGCCGATCTGCTGGGCCGGCGGCCCGACATCGTCGCGGCGCGCTGGCGCGTCGACGCGATCACGCATGAGGTGAAGGAAGCGAAGGCCGAGTTCTATCCCGACATCAACCTGAGCGCCGCGATCGGCCTGGACGCGTTCGGTTTCGGCCGCTTCCTGAACGCCGCGAGCCGCACGGGTTCGATCGGCTCGGCGATCCATCTGCCGATCTTCGACGGCGGCGAGCTGCGCGCGCAGTTGAAGGGCCGCTATGCCGAGTTCGACTATGCGGTGGCGACCTACAACCAGACGCTGATCGGCGCGCTGAGCAGCGTGGCCACGCAGGTCGCGCAGATCCGCTCGAGCGACGCGCAGCTCGGCGATGCGCAGGCCGCGCAGCAGGCCGCGAGCGATGCCGATCGGCTGGCGACCACGCAATACAAGGCCGGCCTGACCAACCAGTTGACCGTGCTCAATGCCGACGTCACCGCGCTGAACGCCGACGAGGCGATCGCCAATCTGAAGATGGACCGCCGCGACCAGCAGATCGAGCTCGCGTCGTCGTTAGGCGGCGGCTATGTCGATACGTCGGCCACGACCGACCATCACGCGGACACCGCCGCCGCCCCCACCAGTCAAGTCAATCCCACGGTTGCCGCACGTTGAACGGCACGCCAGGAAACCTATCAGGAGCACTGCAATGAGCGATTCGATCACGACCGACCGCGAACTGGCGGATCAGGAAGCCGTACAGAAGACCGGCGCGCAAGCGCCCGCCACCCCGCAGGGCGACAGCAAGGCCACGCCCCCGGCAAGCCGCAAGCGCCTGATCGCGCTGCTCGGCGCCGCGGTGGTGCTCGCGGGCGCAGCCTACGGCGGGTACTACTACACCGAGGGCCGCTATCACCAGGAGACCGACGACGCGTACGTCAGCGGCAATCTCGTGCAACTGACGCCGCAGGTCACCGGCACGGTGATCGCGGTCAACACCGACGACACGCAGATCGTGAAGCAAGGCGACCCCGTCGTCACGCTCGATCCGGCCGATGCGAAACTGGCGCTCGCCGATGCCGAAGCGCAACTCGGCCAGACCGTGCGACGCGTGAGCGGCCTGTACGTCAACAACGACTTCTACGCGGCGAACGTCGCGCAGCGCGAAGCCGATCTGGGCCGCGCGCGAGACGACCTGCACCGCCGCGAGGCGGTCGCCGACACGGGCGCCGTGTCCGCCGAAGACATCGCGCACGCCCGCGACGCGGTCAGCGTCGCACAGGCCGCGCTCGATGCCGCGCGTCAGCAAGGCGAAGCCAACCACGCGCTGACCGACCGCACCACGGTCGAACAGCATCCGGACGTGCAGGCCGCCGCCGCGAAAGTGCGGACCGCGTGGCTCGCCTATGCGCGCGATACCTTGCCGGCGCCGGTGACCGGCTACGTCGCGCAGCGCCGGGTTCAGGTCGGTCAGCGGGTCGCGCCCGGCACGCCGCTGATGGCGATCGTGCCGCTCGACGGCGTATGGGTCGACGCGAACTTCAAGGAAGTGCAGCTCAAGCAGATGCGGATCGGCCAGCAGGTCACGCTGACATCGGACGTCTACGGTAGCCGCGCGCGCTATCACGGGCGTATCGAGGGCTTTTCGGCCGGCACCGGCAGCGCGTTCGCGACGCTGCCGGCGCAGAACGCCACCGGCAACTGGATCAAGATCGTGCAGCGGCTGCCGGTGCGCATCGCACTCGACCCGGCCGAACTGGCCGCGCATCCGCTGCGTATCGGCCTGTCGATGACGGTCGATGCCGACACCCGCGACCAATCCGGTTCGCAGTTGGGCGCGGCGCAGAACACGCGCTATAGCACCGATGTTTTCGCGAAATACGATGCGCAGGCCGACGCCGAGATCGACAAGATCATCAAGCAAAACGAAATGGTCTCCCGCGCGATGGCCGCGCAACCCCAACCGCAATCGCCGTCGCAACCGCAACGCGTGGCGTCGCACGAGCGCAAGGCAACTGCGGGTTGAAGCGCGTCACGCGCAGCCTGCCGCAACTCAGGGTGAAGCGGCAGGTCACCGGGGCGGGGCTCTCAGCAACCGAGCGCCGCCTCATCTTCGGCCCATGCCAACGGCACGGCCTCGCGTAGAAAATCCACGATAGTTCTGGGCAGAGGCGCATTGAAGCGAGTCACGCTCAGCCTGCCGCGACACAGCGTGAAGCGGCAGTTCATCGAGGCAGGGCTCAACGGTCGAGCGCCGCCTCATCTTCGGGCCATGCCGACGGCACGGCCTCACGCAGGAAATCCAGCAAGGTTTTGAGCAACTGCGGGTTGAAGCGCGTCACGCGCAGCCTGCCGCGACACAGCGTGAAGCGGCAGGTCACCGGGGCACGGCTCAACCGTCGAGCGCCGCCACGTCCTCGGCCAATGCCGACGGCACGGCCTCGCGCAGGAAATCCACGAAAGTTCTGATTTTCGCGTCCAGATACTGGCGCGACGCGTGCACCGTGTAGGCCGTCAGTTTCTGCAGCCGATACTGCGGCAGCACGCGAACCAGTGCGCCGCTTTCGAGCAGAGGCAGGGCGTTCGGCATCGGTAGCGCACCGATGCCCACCCCCTCGCGCAGCGCGACGCCGAGCGCGTCAGGCAGGTTTATTTCGATCGCGGCTCTCGGCAGCTCGACAGTTTCACGGCCGTTGGGGCCGTCCAGATGCCAGCGATCGCGCGGGAAAATCGACATGACGAGCTGCAGGCACGTGTGACTCCGAATCTCCTGCACCGTGCGCGGCGTACCGCGCGCGCGCAGATACGCGGGCGCCGCACAGAGCACGCTGTGGACGTCGCCGAGCCGATGCGAAACGAGCCCCGAGTCGGGAAGGTCCGTCGCACTCAATCGAAGCATCAGGTCATAGCCATCGTCGAGAAGATCCGGCGTGCCGGACGATAACGTCAGCTCGACCGACACGGCAGGATAGCGCTCGTGGTAGCGGACCGCCGCCGGCACCAGATAGGTCGTGCCAAAGCCCGGCGACGCATGCACGCGCAGCCGCCCCGAGGGTCTGACTTGCGCATTGGCTGCCTCGGCGTCGGCCTCGTCGACAGAGGCGAGTATCTGATGGCAGCGCTCCAGATATCGCTCACCCGCCTCGGTCAGTGCGAGGCGCCGGGTACTCCGGTGCAGCAGACGGGTGCGCAAATGCGTCTCGAGTTGCGCCACCGCCCGCGACGCGTTGGCGGTCGGAATGTCCAAGCGCGAGGCCGCTGCCGTGAAGCTTCCTTCTTCAGCAATGCGGACGAAGATCCGCATCATGTTGAGTTTGTCCATTACAAATGCACGCGAATCTGTTCGGTAAATGTCCGGATCACTTCCTCATTGCGCGACAGGAAGATCCATTGGCCGACCCGCTGCGGAACCAGAAGTCCCGCTTCGACGAGCACGGCGACATGCATCGATACCGTCGACTGGGCCAGACCGCTGCGGGCCTGGATCGCGTGCACGGGCACGCCGCGGCCACGGTACACATGGTCGTCCGCAAAGGTCTCCGCAGGGGCTCTCAACCACCCGAGAATGTCACGCCGCAGCGGATTCGCGAGGGCCTTGTGAATCAGGTTCGTGTCTATCATCAATTCATCCGTGCGCGTCTCGCGCTACCTGCCGGCGGCGTCAACAACGCCGTGGCGATCGTTCCCGCGGCCTGTTCGCCGAGGTCTTCCCGCACCAGCGACAAGGCGAGGTGGATGCCCGCACTCGCGCCGCCCGACGAATACAGGTTGCCGTCCTTCAGGCAGCCTGGATTCGACATCACATGAACCAGCGGATATTCGGCCGCGAGGCGTCGAGCATCGCGCCAATGGGTGGTCAGCCAGCGGCGATCGGCGAGACCGGCTCTTGCCAGCAGAAACGCGCCGTTCGAAATGCAGGCGAGCCGGTGCGCACTGGGTCCCGCATCGCTCAACCAGTCGACGAGTTCACGATGCTCAGGCGCAGAACTGACCACCGGGGACCCGGGCACGACGACGATATCGAACGGCGGGTGCGTATCGAACAGGCATTCGGTCGTACCCACGGCCGTCCCGTTCGAGGAAAGCACCGGCCCGGGCGACGGCCCGATCAGATGCGATTCATAGAGGACCCCGCCATACAGGCGGTTTGCCTGATGAAACACATCCATCGGACCGCTGATCTCGAGCAGCTGAAATCCCGCGTAGAGCATCATCGCGACACGCATACGCACTCAGCCGGTGAACGCTCGCGACACGAGCGCGGATTGTGTCGCCACGTGCGCCGCATGCGACCCCGGCGCGGTCGATGCGGTTGCATCGGGTCCCGCATACAGCAACGTCGTGCCGGAAGGCAGAAGCTCGCGCAGCCGCGGCTCGGCGAAACTCCATGCGCCCTGGTTGCGCGCTTCCTCCTGGCACCAGACCACGGTCTTCAGCTTCGGATAGCGGGCAAGCTCGGCGGCCAGTTGTTGCGCCGGAAACGGATAGAGTTGCTCGACCCGGATGATCGGGGTGTCGGTCATCCCAGCGCTGCGGCGATGCTCGAGCAATTCGAAGTAGACCTTGCCGCTCGTCACGATCACACGCTCGACTTTGGCCGCGCGCGCTGCATCGATCTGACCGTCCGGCAGTACCGCGCGAAATTCGCCGTGACTCAACTCATCGAAGGTGCTGGTCGCTTCCGGGTGGCGCAGCAGCGACTTCGGCGTCATCACGACCAGCGGGCGCGGTTCGGCGGCACGGGCCTGCGTCAGCAGCAAATGGAACAGCTGCGCGGGCGTGGTCGGTTGCGTCACCCGCATATTGTCCTGCGCACCCAATTGCAGGTAGCGCTCGAGCCTCGCCGACGCATGCTCGGGGCCCTGGCCTTCCTGCCCGTGAGGCAGGAACAGCGTCAGGCCGCTATGTTGTCCCCACTTGGCCGCGCCCGACGCGATGAACTGGTCGATCACCACCTGCGCACCATTGGCGAAGTCACCGAATTGCGCTTCCCAGATCACCAGCGCGTTGCGATTCACCGTCGAATAGCCATACTCGAACGCCATCACGGCGGCCTCGGAGAGAATCGAGTTGGTCACGGTGAAGCGGCCTTGCGCTGCGCCGATATGATCGAGCGGAACATAGACCCCATCGGGACGATTCATCCGGGTCTGATCGTGAAGCACCGCGTGCCGGTGGTTGAAGGTCCCGCGTGCGCTGTCCTGGCCGCTCAGTCGGACACTGACCCCGGCCGCGAGCAGCGACGCGAACGCCAGATGCTCGCCCATGCCCCAGTCGAGCAGGCGTCTTCCGGCGGCCATCTCCTGACGCCCGTTCATCATCTTTTTGACGAGCGGATGCAGCGTCAGGTCCGCGGGGACGGTCGAGATCCGCTGCGCGAGGCCGCGCAGCTCGTCGGCCGACGGCACGAGGTCGCGGGCCGCACCTGGATCCTGCACGGCTGGGCGCGAGCGCTTGCCGGCTTCCTCGTGTAGCGGCGAAGCATAGGAACCGACGGTTTCGTGCGCGCGTTCGAGAAGTTCGCGACGCGCGCTGACGTAGCCCTGCGCCTCCTCGGCCGTCAGCACGCCTTGCTGGATCAGCCGGTTCGCGTAGCGTGTTCTCACGCCCGGATGATTCGCGATCGCGCGATACATCAGCGGCTGCGTGATGCCGGGCGTGTCCTGTTCCTGATGCCCGTACTTGCGAAAGCAGACGAGATCGATGACGACGCTGCGTTTGAAGGTGCTGCGATAGTCGAGGGCGAGCTGCGCCGCCATCGCGACCGCTTCGGGGTCGTCGGCGTTGACGTGCAGGATCGGCGCCTCGATCATCTTCGCGACGTCGGTCGTATAGAACGACGAACGCGTGTCGCGCGGATCGGAAGTCGTGAAACCGATCTGATTGTTGACGACCACGTGGACAGTGCCCCCCGTGCCGTGTCCGCGCGTATAGGAAAGGCTCAGCGTTTCCATCACCACGCCCTGTCCGCTCATCGCCGCGTCGCCGTGGATTTCCACCGGCAGCACGTCGCCGCCGTCGTCGCTGTCGGCCAGATCGTCCTTCGCGCGTGCCATGCCTTGCACGACCGGATTGACGATTTCCAGATGCGAAGGGTTGAACGCGAGCATCACTTCGACCGGTCCGTTATCGGTCTCGACCGAACTCGTAAAGCCCTTGTGATACTTGACATCGCCTGCCGTCAGTTTTTCGGTTTCCTTGCCGTCGAATTCGTCGAACAGCGCGCGCAGCGGCTTGCCGACGACATTGACGAGGACGTTCAGACGGCCGCGGTGCGCCATGCCCATCACGAGCGCGCGCAGTTTCTTCGACGCGCCGTACCGGACCAGCTCATCGAGCAGCACGATCAACGACTCGCCGCCTTCGAGCGAGAAGCGCGTTTGTCCAACGTAGCGCGAGTGCAGGTGTTTTTCGAGCCCTTCGGCTGCGCTCAAACGTTCCAGCAGGCGCAGTTTCTCCGCGGCCGGCAGCGATGGCGTGGCGCGCGTGGATTCGAGCCGCATCTGCCACCAGCGCCGCTGCTGCGCGTCGGTGAGGTGCATGAACTCGGCGCCGAGTGTGCCGGTGTATGTTTGTTCGAGCGCGGCAAGGATATCCTTCAGCGTCGCGTCGTCCTCGAAGAGATACGTATCGGCGGTGCTGAAGGTGGTCGACATGTCGGCGGCCGACAGGCCGTAGTAGGCCGGCGTCAATTCGGCGTAGGAGCGCGGCGGGGTCCAGGCGAGCGGGTCGAGATCGGCCACGCGCGTGCCGATCATCCGGAATGCGGCGATCAGCGTTTGCACCGCCACCTGCTTTCTCGCAAGGCCCAGAGCGTCGGCGGTCGGCCGGCTTCCCTCGCGACCGGCCTCGTTGCCCGTCGCGACGACGGCACGCGGCGTTCGCTTCGCCAGCTCGACGAAGTTCGAGATCACCGGTGCGTGCGGCTGGTCGTCGCGATCGCTGCCATCGATGGCGGGGGTGTCGCGCAACGCGTCGAACCACGCCCGCCACTCGGCCGTGACCGTGCTCGGGTCATCGAGGTAAAGCTCATATTGCTCTTCGACGTAGGGGGCGTTGCCCCCGAACAGGAAGGAGCTCTGACGTTCCTTGAACATGATGAATCTGCCTTGTTCGCTGTGCGGTCGTGAGCCGGCCGCAACACATGGAGTGACTGCTATCGCTGCTTGTCGTCGCCCGCGCTACAGCCAGGCATCGACGCGCGTCACAAGCGCCATCCCAAGCGGAAGACTTCCCGGCAAGCCCAGGTGATGTCCGGGGCCGCCGTCGTGTACACAGTCTAGTTAATCGATGCTGTGGCGCAAACGCACGGATGGTGCGCTCGACTGCCAACTAGTGATAATTTTGGGCCAGGCACTTCGTCGAGGCGCATCGTCGTGAAGATGGATTTGTTACCTCCAGACACAATAGTTTTTCCAGACGCTGACGGCATGAACGGCCGCCGATGCGCTAAGCTGCGCCACGGCATCGCAAACATAGTTCCCACCTGGAAGGTCACGGCATGAAAGTCGCCATTGTTATATTCGATGGTGTGCAGGCGCTGGATGTAGCTGGCCCACTCGATGTGTTCGCCGAGGCGAATGCGTTTCTTCCCGAGCATCAGCGCTACGAGGTCAGCCTGGTGGGGCGCGAGGCGGGCAACGTGACCTGCTCGAATGGCATGCAACTGGCGGTTTCGTTCGGCTATGCCGACCGCGACATTCAATGGGACCTGCTGCTGGTTGCGGGCGGGCCACAGTTGCCCGATACGCTGCCGTCGAATGAATTCCTGACGTGGTTGCAGAATCAGGCGCGCAGCGCGAGCCGCTTCGGCTCCGTGTGCAATGGTGCATTCGTGCTTGCGCATGCGGGGCTCCTCGATGGCAAGGAGGTCACGACGCACTGGTCGAACGCGCAGCGGCTGTCCAATGAATTTCCGCAAGCCAACGTGCAGCCCGACAGGATCTTCGTTCGCGACGGCCGGCTTTTCACGTCAGCCGGCGTGACGTCGGGCATCGATCTGTGTCTGGCGCTCGTCGCCGAGGACTGGGGGCACGAGCTCGCGGTGCGGGTCGCGAAGCGTCTGGTCGTGTATATCCAGCGCGAAGGCGGTCAGTCGCAGTACAGCCCCTATATCGGCGCGGGCAAGGACGAAGATCCGATCCTCCACAAGGTCTATCGATACGTGAGCGAGCATATTACCGAGACGCTCTCTATCGAGGAACTGGCGAGCGCGGCCTCGGTGAGCCGTCGCACGTTGTCGCGAGTATTCGCGAAGCACGCGAAAGTGACGCCTTCGGTATTCGTCGAGCAGGTGCGCGTCGACACCGCGAGGAAACTGCTCGAGGATAGCGATGCGCCGCTGAAGACGGTCGCGTTCAATTGCGGCTTTCACAACGCCACGCATATGCGCACGACTTTCTCGCGGCGGCTCAACGTCACGCCGAAGCAGTATCGGATGCGATTCAGAGGGGAGGAGAGTGCGCAACAGTGAGTCCATCGCGGCGCTGACCGACGTGTCGTCGGTCGACAACGACGATGCCGCGCAATCCCTTCAAGACATTATCCGGCCCGGCTTGTCGATCCTTTTCTGCGGCATCAACCCTGGATTGCTCGCGGCGTCGACGGGGCACCACTTTGCAGGCAGGGGCAACCGGTTCTGGCGAGTGCTTCATCGCGCAGGCTTCACGGACGACGAGTTTCGCCCCGAGGACGACCGTCGATTGCTGGACCATGGATATGGTCTGACTGCCGCGGTTGCACGTCCCACGGCTCGCGCGGACCAATTGTCGAAGACGGAGATTCAGGCCGCCGCGGCGCAGTTCGAACTGAAGATCCGACACTACGCGCCGCGATTCGTCGCGTTTCTCGGCAAGATGGCGCTCGCCGAGATGTCCGGCCAGCGTGATATCGAATGGGGCTTGCAAGCCCGCGATTTCGGCGGTGCTCGCGCGTGGGTGCTGCCCAACCCAAGCGGCCTGAACCGGTCGTTCAGCCTCGATGCGCTCGTGAGCGCGTATCGCGAGCTCCGCATTGCGGCGGAGTCGTCGCTTCCCGACTAGGTGCGGTTGCCACCGACCGCGCGCTGCTGGCCTTCGCGGCTCCGTAAGCCGCATCTCCCGCTTTGGCCCCAACACATACGGGCCAGTTCCAGTCAGCCTGTAACGGCCAATCGCGCATCTGCGTTCCGCTTGTCTCAAGCCACCGCGTAAAAGGAATGGCCGTGACGAACCACTCTGGTTCGTCGCGACGCGCGCTTTTGCGCCCATGCCGAGCGCGCGACGCACAGTGGGTCGACACAGCGCGGCCTGGCAAATTTTCCGCACTAGATGGCCCAAAACCTGCCATGCCGAAGCTTTCAGAAATCGGCTCGATCTCTGACAATTAAGTATCTGATGAACAGCAACGTAAAACAGCGAACCGACAGCTGACTATCGGCATCTGGCAGTACAGCTAACTAAACGAGGGCGGGTGAAACCTATGACGACTGAAACGGAAGCGCCGAGTATCCCGCAATCGCTGGAGCGCAGTGCTGTGCACGCGGTAGCGGCGCCGCCCCGGACGGCTCCCGCGCAGGCGCCGTTTACGGCGCGCATCGCGCTCGGGCTCGTCGGCATGTTGTTCGCGTCGCTGCTGGCGATTCTCAACGAGCAGGTCACCGCGGCCGCGATGGCTGATATCCAGGGCGCATTTCTGATCGGACATGACGACGGCACGTGGCTCACCGCGCTATTCGAAGCAGCGAACGTCGCGACGATGGTGTTTGCGCCGTGGTTCGGCATCACGTTCACGCTGAAGCGATTCACGATCGGCGCCGTACTCGCGACGATGCTCTTCGGCCTGCTGTGCCCGTTCGCCCCGAATCTGCCGACGCTTTACGCGCTGCGGATTCTTCAGGGCGTCGCGGGCGGATGTCTTCCGCCGATGCTGATCATCGTGGCGCTGCGCTATCTGCCGCCCAATCTGAAGCTGTATGGCCTTGCCGGCTATGCGCTGACAGCGACCTTCGGGCCGGCCCTCGGCACCCCGCTCGCCGCGTTGTGGACTGAGTTCGTCAGCTGGCGCATGGCGTTCTGGCAGATCGTTCCGCTCGGCGTGCTGTGCTGCATCGCGATTCAGCGGGGGCTTCCGGCGGATCCGCTGAAGCTCGAACGGTTTCGCTCGTTCGACTGGATCGGCTTCGTGACCGGATTTCCCGCCGTCGCGATGCTCGTGACCGGTCTTTTGCAGGGCGATCGTCTCGACTGGTTCGATTCCGGCTTCATTCGCGTGATGTTCGGCGCGGGGACGCTGCTGCTCGCCGCATTTCTCGTCAACGAATGGTTCGAACCGGTGCCGTTTTTCAAGCTGCAACTGCTTGCGCGCAGGAATTTCACGCATGGACTGTCGACCCTGGTCGGCACCGTGATCCTGCTGGTGGGCGTCGCGGCGATACCCGGCCAGTATCTGGCGAAAGTCCATACCTACCGACCGCTGCAGACCGCGCCGCTGTCGCTGTTTCTGGCCGTCCCGCTGTTGGTCACGCTGCCGCTGACGGCCGCGTTGCTGAATACGCGCCGCGCCGATCACCGCTGGGTGATCGCCACCGGTCTCGCGCTGATGCTTGCTACCTGTGTGTTGGGAAGCTTCATGACCTCGGAGTGGATCCGCGACAACTTCTACCTGCTGCAATCGTTGCAGATCGTCGCGCAGCCGCTGGTGATCATGTCGATCCTGATGGGCGTGACCACGGGGCTGCCGCCCACCGAAGGTCCGTTCGCTTCGGCGATGTTCAATACCGTCAAGACGTTTTCCGCGGCGGTGGCAAGCGGGCTCATCGAAGGCGTGGGAACCGCGCGCGAGCATTTCCATTCGAGCATGCTGGTCGACCAGCTAGGCAACCGCCCGCTGATGGCGAACCAGGGCTTCGAAGCGAACTACGGTCTGGGTCAGCTCGCGCACCGGCTCCACGAACAGGCGGTCGTGCTGACTTCCGCCGATCTGTACCGCGTGATGGCGTGTGTCGCCATTGCGCTTCTCCTACTGGTTCCAGTGCTGCCGGTGCGCATCTATCCGCCGTGGAGCACGACGCCGCCTTCTTCGCATTGAGAAACGATTCCCATGTCAACGACTATGCCATCCCCATTGAAGATCTTTCGTATCGCCGCGGTCATCGGCGTCGTCGGCCTCGCTGCATGGGCCGCGACGAGGCTGCTCGCGAGCCCGACGACCGAGTCCACCAACGACGCCTACGTCACCGCGGACTTCACGCTCGTCGCGCCGCGCGTCCCTGGCCAGATCACCGAGGTACTGGTCAACGACAACGAGGACGTCAAGGCGGGCCAACTGCTCGTGCGCATCGATGACCGCGACTTTCGCGCGGCATTGATGAGCGCCGAGGCGGAAGTGGTCGCGGCGAAGGCGTCGGTGGCGAACTTCGATGCGGAGATCGCGCGGCAGCCGTCGCTGGTCGAGCAGGCGCGCGCGACGCTGCGCGCCGACGACGCCTCGCTCGGTTTTGCGCGGGCCAACGCGTCGCGCTACCAGAACCTTTCCGACGCCGGCGCGGGCACGGCGCAGGAGCAACAACGCGCGTCGAGCTCGCTCGCGCAGCAGCTTGCGCAGCAGTCGCACGACCAGGCGGCGTTGCTGGCCACCGAGCAGAATCTGGACGTGCTGCGCACGCAGCGCGACAAGGCCGCGGGCGCGCAGCAACACGCCGAGGCGGCGCTCGAGCAGGCCAGGCTCAACCTGTCGTACACGGAGATCCGCGCGCCCGTCGACGGCAAGGTCGGCCGTCGTTCGGCGCGGGTCGGCGCATTCGTGACGCCCGGCGCGCCGGTGCTGGCGATCGTGCCGCTGTCGGATGCGTACGTGGTCGCCAACTTCCAGGAGAGCCAGATCACCAATATGCGCCCGGGTGAACGCGTGCGCGTGACCGTGGACAGCCTGCCCGGCGTGGTGATCCTCGGCCGCATCGATAGCCTCGCGCCGGCGACCGGCGTCGCCTTCGCGCCGATCGCGCCCGACAACGCCACCGGCAACTTCACGAAGGTGGTGCAGCGGGTGCCCGTCAAGATCACGATCGATCGCGGACAGGCGAGGGCGTCCGCGTTGAGCGTGGGGCTGTCGGTCGAAGCGGACGTCATGGTGGGCCGCGGTGGCGAAGGGACGGCCGAGGGAGCGGAACGGGAATGAACACGAGCGAATACTCTCTGCGCGCGCTCATCGCGGCGCTTCTGAGCTGTGTCGCGCTGACGGCGTGCACGGTGGGTCCGAACTTCGAACGTCCGCAAACTGCCACGCCGCAGGTCTTCGAGCGCACGCAAGCCGCGCAGTCGCCGAGCCGGGCCGTGCAAGCCCAGTTCGGTCCGGATTGGTGGACGCTGTTCAACGATCCGGTACTGAACGATCTGGAAAAGCAGCTGGCGGACGCCAACCTCGACGTCGCAGCGGCTTCCGCGCGTTTGCTGCAAAGCCGGGCCGAGCGTCGCGTGGTCGGCGCCGCCGAATACCCGACGCTCGACGGCGCCGTCTCGTACAACCGCGAACGCGGCAGCGAAAACGGCATCCTGTCGCTGCTCGGCGTCACGCCGACGCAGAGCCAGCCGCAATCGGCTTCGGGCAGCGCGCCGCTCGGCGTGGCGGCCATGCCGGGCTCCAAGGGCTCGCCCGCCTACAACCTGTATCAGGCCGGCTTCGATGCGTCCTGGGAGGTCGATTTGTGGGGACACGTGCGCCGCAGCGTCGAGGCGGCGACCGCGATGTCGCAGGCCTCGTACGAGGACCGCAACGCGGTGCTGTTGAGCGCGCGCGCGGAGCTGGCGCGCGACTATGTCGAGCTGCGCGACACGCAGGATCTGCTGCAGATCGCGAAACAGAACCTCGACATCGCCAACGACGTGCTGAAGCTCACGCGGGTTCGCGCGCATGAAGGCGTCACGACCGATCTCGACGTGTCGAACGCCGCCGCGCAGGTGGAAAACATCGAAAGCCTGATTCCGACGCTGGAGTCGCGCAGCGAGACCACGATCAACGCGATCGGGCTGCTGCTCGGGCAGGAACCCGGTGCGCTGCGGCAAACGCTTGCCGACCCGCGCGAGGTGCCGGTGCTGCCCGCGCAGGTGCCGATCGGCTTTCCGTCCGAGCTCGTGCAGCGGCGCCCCGATATCCGCAAGGCGGAGGCGGACCTGCACGCGGCAACCGCGAGCGTCGGCGTCGCGAAGGCCGATTTCTATCCGCGCATCACGCTGAACGGCAGCGCGGGCTTTCAGAGTCTGCAGTTGTCGAACCTCGCCAGCTGGGCGTCCGGGCAGTTCGTCGTCGGGCCTTCGATTACGCTGCCGATCTTCGAGGGAGGCCGTCTGAAGGGCACGCTGCAACTGCGCGAAGCGCAACAACAGGAAGCGGCGATCGTCTACAAGCAGACGGTGCTGCGCGCGTGGCGGGAAGTCGACGATGCGCTCGTCACCTACGACGCCGAACAGCAGCGCCGCGATCGGCTCGCCACGGCCGTCGGCATGAACGAGCGCGCGCTGGCGGTGGCGCGGGAACGCTACAAGGCGGGCGCGCTCGACTATCTCGACGTGCTGAACGTGCAGCGGCAATTGCTCGAAGCGCAGAGCAATCTGCAGAAGAGCAAAGCCACCGCCGCGACCAATCTGATCACGCTATGCAAAGCGCTGGGCGGGGGATGGGAGTCGACCTACGGCGGCTGACGAAGGGCTCGGCGAAAAGCGTGGCTGACGTGGCCATCGTGTCCGGAGTAAAGAGCGCAGCGACGCGTGCGCAGTCAGGTTTCGCCGACGCCGATCGGCTCGCCTGAGATGCGCGCGTGTAGCCGCGGCGTCGCGAAGTCGAGGAACGCGCGCAGCTTCAAAGGCAACGGCGTTTGCCCCGCGTGCACCAGATGGATCGGCAGCGGCGTCGACTCGAACGCTTCGAGCACGACACGAAGTTCCGTCGCGCGGATCGCGTCCGCCACCTGGTAGGAGAGCACACGTATCAGCCCGACGCCGAGAATCGCCGCCGCGATCGCGGCGTCCGCCGTGTTCACGGCGAGGCGCGATTGCACCGGCACGGACAGCACGGACTTGCCGGACCCGAAGGTCCAGGCGCGCGTCGACTCGAGCGCTTCGAACGTGATGCAGCGATGCGCGCCGAGATCCGCCGGTCTGGCCGGCACACCGTGCGCATCGAGGTACGCGGGACTGCCGCAGATGACCCGGCGCACCGCGCCGACGCCTCTCGCGACGAGCGTGCTATCGGGCAATTCGCCGATCCGGATCGCGACGTCGGCATGCTCGTCCAGCAGATGCACGACGCGGTCCGTCAGCACGAGATCGATGTCGATTTCCGGGTAGTGCGCCAGAAAATCCGCGACGACCGGCACGACATGCAGACGGCCGAAAAGGACCGGCGCGGTGACCACCAGCTGGCCCCTGGGTGCCGCGTATTCGCCCGTTGCGGCGCGCTCGGCCTCGCCGATCTCTTCGAGGATGCGCCGGCACGCGGCGACGTATGAACCGCCGGCTTCGGTCAACGAGAGCTTGCGCGTCGTGCGGTGAAGCAAACGTGTTTTCAGATGCGATTCGAGTTCTCCAACCTTGCGGCTGACCGTGGCGAGCGGCAGGTCGAGCCGGCGCGCTGCCGCCGACAGACTGCCGGCGTCCACGACCGCGACGAGGATGGACATTGCTTCGAGACGATTCATGACCCTATCGATAAATGGAAGGATGAATCTCGATACTGATGGATTCTCTTGATCAACGCAAGCGCGTAACGTTCATGAGTGGAAGCCGGAGCGCGGCATGTGGCCGCAAAAGCCGGAGCAAATAAACAACAAGGAGCCTGCAGTGCGCGACTCAACCCACCTCACCGATCGACCCGCCGCGCCCGCATTCGCGTCGCGCGGCAAGATCCTCATGATGGCGATCGTCGCCGGCGCGGTGATCACCAACATTTACTGCACGCAGCCGATCCTGCCGCTGATCGCCGCGGGTCTGCGCGTCGACGTGACGACGGTCGACCTCGTCGCCGCCGCAGCGCTGCTCGGCTTTTCGAGCGGGCTCGCGTTGCTGCTGCCGCTCGGTGACCGCTTCGACCGCCGCAAGCTGGTGCTGATCCAGATCGCGCTCGCCTGCGTGCTCGGCGTCGCGGCGGCCGTCGCGCCCGGCATCTGGGCGCTCGTCGCGGCGTCGTTCGGCCTTGGCATCGTGAGCTGCGTTCCGCAGCAGCTGGTGCCGTTCGCCGCCGTCATGTCGATGCCGAGCGAGCGTGGGCGTAACGTTGGGACCGTGGTGAGCGGGATCATGGTCGGCATCCTGGCCGGCCGTACGATCGCCGGCGTGATCGGCGCGGCGTACGGATGGCGCGCGGTGTACGGCGCCGAAGCGGCCTTCATGGTGCCGGTCTGGATCGCGGCCGCGGCACTGCTGCCACGCGGCGTGCCGTCGACGGATCTATCCTATGGGCGCCTGCTCGCTTCGTTGTGGCCGCTCGCGCGGGATAACCGGCCGATCCGCGAATCGATGCTGATTCAGGCCTTGCTGTGGGCCTGCTTCAACGCGTTCTGGGTCAATCTCGCCGCGCTGCTCGCGAGCGGACCGTGGCATCTCGGCAGCGCGTGGGCGGGCGGCTTCGGCGTGATCGGCGCGGCCGGCGCGTTTGCGGCTTCACTCGGCGGCAATGCGACCGACCGCGTCGGCTTCCGCAAGGTGATCGGCGCGAGCATCGGCATCGTCACGCTGTCGTATCTGCTGCTGTCGGGCGCGGCGAGCTCGCTCACGCTGTTGATCGTGGGCGTGATCGTGCTCGATATCGGCGTGCAGTCCGGCCTCGTATCGAATCAGACGCGCGCGTTCGCCGTCGATCCGAAAGCGCAGGGCCGCATCAATAGCCTTTATATGACGGCCACCTTTTTCGGTGGTGCGGTCGGTGCCACGGTCAGCGGCTGGTTGATGACACGCTATGGCTGGACCGGCATCGTCGTATTCGGCATCGCGCTCGGCATGCTCGCCGCCGCGATTCACTGGATGGGCGCGAATCGGGGGACGGTGGTCGACGTCCAGGCAACCCCCGATTGATCGCGCGTTACCGCCTGGTTCGAACGTTGTTGACTGGAGAGGTGAATCATGAAGTTCTCGATGAAAACTGCAATCCGCACAGACGATACTCCGACGATCGTGCATGCGATGAAGTCGGTCGATCCCGACGCGAAAGTCGAGGTCGATGTTGGCGCGCAAAGCGTGAGCGTCGACTCGTGGCTGATGCCCGAGGAGTTTCTCGTCGCGTTCTACGACGACAACTACGAGGTGAAGATCAAGGAGTGGTGACGCGAACGACGCTCGAGCGCTCGAGCGCTCGAGCGCGTTTCGCGGAGGGCGGATCGCCAACGGCGGGAATGCGCCGCGCTGCGGCGCGATGGCCGTCGCGATTCGAAGCCGCTTCGACGTCATGGACCGCCACACCGATTGATGTCCCGGATGCGCGCCATCATGTCCCAGGGATGAACCATTTATCCGCGCAAGCCGCGTCCATTGTCGTCAGAATTTGAAGGACCAGTTCCACGCGAGTCAGTTATGAGCAAAACCCCGAAAATTGCCGTGCAGGAAATTCAGAAGTCACCGTTTGCCGGTGAATCGTTGTCGGGTGCCGACATCATCTTGCGCGTGCTCAGCGAACAGGGCGTCGATACGGTGTTCGGCTATAGCGGCGGCGCAATCCTGCCGACCTACGACGCGGTGTTCCGTTTCAACGAACTGCATGCGGACGATCCGGCGCGGCAGATCAACCTCGTCGTACCCGCCAACGAACAGGCCGCGGGCTTCATGGCGGCGGGCTATGCGCGCGCGAGCGGCAAGGTGGGCGTTTTCATGGTCACGTCCGGCCCTGGCGCGACCAACGCGGTGACGCCGATCGCCGACTGCAACGGCGATTCGGTGCCGGTCGTGCTGATCTGCGGACAGGTGCCGCGCGGCGCGATCGGCAGCGATGCGTTTCAGGAAGCGCCGGTGTTCAACATCATGTCGGCGTGCGCGAAGCAGGTGTTTCTCGTCACCGATCCGGACAAGCTCGAACAGACGCTGCGCACCGCATTCGAAGTCGCACGCACCGGGCGGCCCGGTCCCGTCGTCGTGGATGTGCCGAAAGACATCCAGAACTGGACCGGCACGTGGCAAGGGCAGGGTACGCTCGCGTTTCGCGGCTACTCGGATCGTCTTCGCAAGGTGGCCAAAGGCGCGCATCTCGACGAGCGCAAGCGCGGCGAGTTTTTCGAGCTGCTCGCGCAAAGCCGGCGTCCGCTGCTGTATGTCGGCGGCGGCATCATCACGGCGGGCGCCACGGCGGAACTACGCCAGTTCGCCGAGCGCTACCGGATCCCGGTGGTGCACACGCTGATGGGTCTCGGCACGATCTCGGTGAAACACGAACTGGGCCTCGGCATGCTCGGCATGCACGGGGCAGCGTGTGCGAACTATGCGGTGGAAGACTGCGATTTTCTGATCGCGGTGGGCGCGCGGTTCGACGACCGGGTCGCCGGCGGCCGCCCGCACGCGTTTGCGCCGCGAGCACGCTACGTCGCGCACATCGATATCGACGAAGCGGAAATCAACAAGGTGAAGCGCGCGCACTGGACCCATGTGGGCGACGCGAAGGATGCGTTGCTGTCGTTGATGGAGCACGATGCGCAGTTCGAGGCGCCGTCGGCGTGGGTCGAGCACATCGCCGAACTGAAGCGGCGTTACGGCATGAACTACGACCGCAACAGCGAGCTGATCCAGCCGCAGTTGGTGGTCGAAAAGTTGAGCGAGATCACCGGCGGCCGGGCCATAGTGACCACCGGCGTCGGTCAGCACCAGATGTGGGCCGCGCAGTTCTTCGACTTCGTCGAGCCGCGCAGCTTTCTGAGCTCGGGCAGCATGGGGACGATGGGGTTCGGGCTGCCCGCCGCGATCGGCGCGCAGATCGGGCGCCCGGATGCCCTCGTGATCGACATCGATGGCGACGGCAGCATGCGCATGAATATCGGCGACCTGGAAACGGCGACTACCTATGGCGTTCCTGTCAAAGTGCTGCTGCTCAACAACGTCGGTGACGGGATGATCCGGCAGTGGCAACGTCTCTTTTACGACGGACGCCTGTGCGTGAGCGACAAGTCGCTTCATCGGAAGGACTTCGTGATGGCGGCGCAGGCCGATGGGTTCGAGTTCGCGCAGCGCGTCGAATCGCTCGCGGAACTGGAAGGGAAACTGAGGGCCTTTGTCGAATTCGCTGGACCGGCGTTCCTCGAAGTCATGATCGACCAGAACGCCGATGTGTTTCCAATGGTCGGGCCGGGACAAAGCTACGCGCAGATGATCACCGGGCCTTTCATCCCGTCTCGCGATGAGCGGGAAGCCGGGGGCACGCACGCGGTGCGTCAGGCGGCGTCGGATATGTTCTAAATGAAGTGAGCCGGCCCACCGCCGGCTCATGAACCCGTTCGAGCCGCGCGGCGCGAAGCGGGAAGGGCATGGGCCACGCGTGGCGCGCGCCGATCAGGCGGGTACGATCTCGGCGATGACGACGATCACGACGGCGGCGTTGGCCGGGCCCTGGCTATGCGAGAACGCCGAGCGCGCATGTCCCGCCTTGTCGCCGAGCACGGCGGCGAACAGGTCCGAAGCGCCGTCGACCACAGCGGGCTGATCGAAGAACCCATCGGCGGAACTGACGTGCCCCTCGACGCGAACGATGTGATGCAGACGCTCGAAACCGCCGAGATGACGCGAGATCTGCGCGAGTGCGTTGAGCGCGGCGAGTTGGGCAGCCTTGCGGCCCTGTTCGAGCGTCAAGGTGTCGCCGACACGCCCCGTATAAGCCATCTTGCCGTTGGACAGCGGCACCTGCCCCGAGACGAAGAGCAGGTTCCCGGTTTCGCTGACGGCCGTATAGCTGCCCAGCGGTTGCGGCGGAGTGGGCAGTTCGAGACCGAGTTCGGCGAGTTTCTGTTGAACGGACATGGTGAGCTCCTTGAGTGTGGTGTCGAGCGCGTGAATCGGATCACGCGCGCAATGTGCGGAGACCCGCACCGACGGTGAATCGCGTCGTGGGTGCGGGTGGGGTTCGACTTGCCGGTCGTGCAGGGCAGGCGCTAGACCATTTAATTGCCGGCGCTCTGGCCGCCGTCCACGTGCAGGATCTCGCCGGTCACGAACGGTGCCGAGTCGAGGTAGAGGATCGCGTTGACGATGTCGCTCATGTCGCCCATGTGGCCGACCGGATGCATCGCGCCGAGCGTCGCGTGCGATTCGGCCGGATGCATCGGCGACTTGATGATGCCGGGCGACACAGCGTTGGCGCGGATACCGGCGCGTGCATATTCGATCGCGAGCGAACGCGTCGCGGCATTCAGACCGCCCTTCGTCAGCGACGCGAGTACCGACGGAACCTTGCTGTTCGCCTTGTCGGCGAGCGTGGTGGTGATGTTCACCACGTGACCGCTGCCGTGCTTCTGCATCGCGTCGATCGCGTACTGGGTGATGTAAAAGAAGCCGTTCAGGTTGACGTTCAGGATTGCCGCGTAGTCTTCGGCGGTGTACTGCGTGAAGGGCTTCGCGATGAAGATGCCCGCGTTGTTGACGAGCGTATCGACACGGCCGAAGTGCTCGATGGCGGCGTCGACGACGCGGCGCGCGGTCGCGGCGTCGCCGATGTCGCCGGCCACGGCGACGTAGTCTGCCTCGGCGGCCGGTGCGATCGAGCGAGCCGTGGCGACGACGCGATGACCCTGCGCGCGGAACGCTTTGCCGGTTTCTGCGCCAATGCCTTGCGATGCGCCGGTGACGATGACGACTTTGGAAGTGCTCATGGTTTGTCTCACAGTGTGATTGATCCGGCCTGCCGGCCGTTCGAATCGATGGACCCGATGCAGCGCACTGTAGGCGCAACCGCCGCGAATTCGAACACACACCGTGGACAAAGAGTCTTGCGTCACGAGAACAAATCTCGTGGCATCGGCCGCCTAGAGCCAGCGCCAGATGCCGGCCGGCACGCCGGCGAGCGGGATATGAGCCCAGCTCGCCACCAGCCAGAAAACCACGCCGCTTGCCAGCGCGTGCATGCCGAACCCGCCCAGCCGCGCGCGGCCGGCGGCGATCGCCGCGAACGGCAGATAGCTCGTCTTCGACTCCCATGCGGGCCACAGCTCGGGTTGCAGCTGCCGCTTCTTGCGGTCCTGCAACGCGGCACCGACCAGCGCGAGGACGACGATCGCGCCGGCAAGCACGATGTTGCGGGTGACCGGGAACAACGCGATATGACAAAGACCCCATAGCGCGAACGACCACATCATCGGGTGACGTGTGACCGCGTACACGCCGTGCGCCGCGTCGGGAAACGCGGCGGACCGGCCGACGCTGGGCAGCGCGGGGTTGCGGATCAGCGAGCCCATCAGAAGGATCGATGCGATCAGCATAATCACGGTCACGACCGCCCACAGCGCGGCGCCTGCCGGCCATAGCGGCGCGGAAACGGGCGTCCTGTCGTAAGCCATCACCATCCAGCCGAATGTCAGTATCGCAATCAGCGAATAGATGCCCATGGCTCCCCGTTCGCCGACTGCATGGACCATCCCCGCGCGCAACGGATGGGACAGAAGAAAGTGGCTGCCGACAAAAGCGAATGCCGCTACGACAAGTGTGTCGATGCTATCCATTGGCCCGGCTCCTCAAGTCAGATGATCGGTCGAACAGGTGCACTGCAGAATACTATGTCGCGTGCCGCATCGAGCGCGGCGAGCGTCGCGCGGTTTCGATTGCCGCGTACCGGCGCCCGGCACGGGTTACAAACCTTTACACGGCCTGCCGACGGGACATCAGTCGTCCCTCGTTAAAGAGAGTAGGTGATCGAACGATCGCCGAAACCAACTTTACAAGGGAGAGAGATCATGTTGAGGCGGAAGACTCTTATTGGCAGTCTCATCGTCGCAGCCGTCGGAACACTCGCCATCGGATCGACCGCGCAGGCGGGGCAGTGGGCGGCGAACCATCCCCGGCGCGTCGAAGTGAACAACCGCCTTGCCAACCAGAACAACCGCATCCATCGAGACGTTCAGGACGGGCAGATGTCCAGAGGCGAAGCCCGCAATCTGCATCGCGACGACCGGCAAATCCGGCAGGAGGAGCGCGATATGGCGTCGCAGGATTACAGCCATCTGACGCGTGCCGATCAACGCGCGTTGAATCAGCAGGAAAACCAGGTTAGCCGGCGGATCGCCCAGTAGCTTTCGTTAGGGTTCCGATCGACCCACGCGCGCTCGGGACCGGGCTTGCCAACCGCTGCCGAAGGGTGACCGACACGCGCTCGGTCGCCTTCGACGCAATAAATTAAACGCCTCAGGTATTTGGTCGAAAAAACGAGGGATCGCAGAATGTGAAGGTAAACGTTGAGCAAATAGCCCGCCGATAGTTATCATACAAATGTCCAATTTCGATGAGATCGACAGCATGGATGCGTTCGTTATTCGAGTGATACTTGCCGATGATCATCCTGTCATGCTCAGCGGTATCGAGCATGAGTTTTCAAATGTAAAAACGATCCAGCTGGTAGGAACAGCGAGGAATTCGACTGAATTGATCGCGCTTCTCGCCAGCACGCCATGCGACGTTGTCGTATCCGATTACGCAATGCCTGCGGGCGAATACGGTGATGGAATCGCGCTGTTCTCGCTGATCAAGCGTCGCTATCCCGAGATCCGGATCGTGGTTCTAACCATGCTGGACAACCCCGCCGTGGTACGCGCGCTCGTGACGCAAGGCGTAACGTGCATCGTGAGCAAATCCGATGCTGCTGGCCACCTGATCCCCGCCGTTCATGCCGTTCATAGCGGCGGCAAATACTATTCGCCAACGATCAACCAGATCGTCCAGTCGATTGACTGGAACCGCCGGGGCAGGGGCACAACGGACGTGCTGAGTCAGCGCGAATCCGAAGTCGTGCGTCTTTTTGCATCCGGGCTGACTGTGAACGAAATTGCCGAGAGGTTGAGTCGCAGCAAGAAAACCATCAGCACCCAGAAATCGAAGGCGATGGAAAAACTGGGCATTGAACGGGAAGTCGATCTGTATCGATATGCGTTGGAAAATGGACTGGTGACTTCGTCGCAGAAGACTTCGGACAGTTCCTCCACGGAATAAACGCGGGAACCGAGCCTGCGCTTTCAAAAGACATTCAATAAGCAATGCTCTTATCGGATGGCTGAAGTCTTGTGGATCTGCCTTCCGTCGTTGACCGGACAGTCGCAATGACGAACGTAGGCGTTGACAGATTCTCAACTTACTCCACGTCCAACACAAAGATCTGGACTGAATGACCGTGACTGTCCGGCACTTGTAGCGACCGCACGCTGGCTGTTCACGACCACGCCCGTCGATCCGCCATTTTCTCTGAATTTTCTCACTTATCGGACTGCGCCTATTACTGATGGGATGCAGCGTAGCTAAAGTCTTGCCCTTTCATTGTCAATAGGACAGAACACAAGAAGCACGAAGTCGCTCTTTGGCAATTTCTGTCACAAGGGAGCAGGGCAGCGGAAACGAATGACAGGCATCGATCGCACGGATGCTTGAGCGGGCCGTGCAGGGTAGTCGACAGGTGCGGCATCACCGCGTACGCGCCTATGACCTGGGGGCTTTGCGGCTCATTTTGGTCACCGGGTTGCGGCAGACGAAACATGTGTTGCTCGAGCCTTGAGATAGGGCGATTCAGGCTTGATCGCTGGCGCTAGCGAGCGCAGCAACGTCCCCGCGGGACAGCACTGGTGATTCGCGCCGAAGAGTTTTGCCTGCATGCCCGTCGTGCTTCTCGAAATCTGTCCTGACGCCCCATTTCGAATGGCGTTTCCAACGCCGCCAATTACCACTACTACGGAAGCCGACTATGACCTCAACCAGAATTCGCGTAATGCTTGCAGACGATCATCCCGTGATTCTCGAAGGCGTGAGATACGAACTGGAACGAAGCAGCACGATCTCGGTCGTCGGGACGGCAAAAAATTCGACCGAACTCATGGACGCGCTGGCCAACTCGCCTTGCGACGTGCTGGTCTCGGACTACGTGATGCCCGGCGGACGTTATGGCGACGGGCTGGGACTTTTCGCTTCCATTCGTGAGCACTATCCCAACGTGCGGCTAGTGGTACTGAGCATGATGGAAAATCCGGCGGTTCTGCGCCTGCTCATGAAGGGAGGGCATTGCTGTATTTTCAGCAAGGCTGATCCGATTGGTAACCTGACGGTGGCGGTACATGCCGCGTACGCGAATGGCCGCTATCTGTCGCCCCGCATCGCGGCGATCTCGGATGCGATCAAACCGGGTGCGCGCGGCAGCTCGGTCGGGTCCCCATTGACCCGGCGTGAACTGGAGGTCGTACGCCTGTTTGTTTCCGGGATGACCGTGACGGAAATTGCAGAGCTGTTGCGTCGTAGTAAAAAGACGATTAGCACGCAAAAGAGCTCGGCAATGCTCAAACTGAGTATCGAGCGAGACGCGGACCTGGTGCGCTATGGAATGGAAAACGGGTTGGTGTCGGCCGCGGAGCCGGCCACTTCGGAGTACCGCCCGACGAGTGAGTTTTCGGCTTCACCCCTGAATCAGCGTCAGCATGATCAGAGTGCCGAGTTTCCTGACGACGCTGCCGGCCTTGGGCTGCGCCGTTGATGCCGATTCGGGCGCTCGCGATTCACAAATCATCTGTCGCGATCCCGCACGCGATCGCGGTCACATTACATCGATCACTGCGCCTGCAATCCGCGGGCGTTTCCTTGTCGCAGGTCGCGAGAAGCCGAGTTTTTGGATTTGAGTGCCGCGATGTCGCGGGTGGCGGCCGCTGGAAAAGACTCAGTTCCCGAGTGAAAGCCGAAAAATCACCAACACGACATTATAGTACTAATGTCGTGTATCAGAATTAGATATGTAGCATATTTAGCGTTTTACGTTGTATTATCAACATACCCCAGTTTCCCACGGCCGCTTCCACATGACCCTCGAAGCCGACATCGAAATCGCCCGCGAAAACGCGCCCGACACGCAAACGCTCTATCGCGAGGTGTGCGCGCTGCTGTTTTTCCGCTACGGCGAAACGCCGACGGCGAACCGCCTGTACCAGCTGGTGCGCAAAGGCAGCATGAGCGCCCCGGCCAAAGCGTTGCGCGAATTCTGGACCGACGTGCGTGACAAGACGCGCGTCGACGTCGGCCGGCCGGATTTGCCGCCCGAGGTCGCAGCGGCCGCCGGCGAGTTCGCCGCCCAGCTGTGGCGTCAGTCGAGCGATGCCGCGAACGCTGCGCTCGACGTGTTCAGGCAGGACGCGGACGCGCAAATCGCCGCGGCGCGAGCGCTGGCCGAGCAACAGCACACGCAGCGTCAGGCAGCCGTCGAGAAAGCCGAACGGGCGGCGAACGAAGCCGCGACTTTGTACTCGCGGATTGCCGGCCTGGACGCCCGCATCGTCGAGTTGCAGACCGCGAACGACATGCTGACGGCGCAACTGGCGACATCGAAGGAAGAAATCGCGTCAGGAGCCGCCGCGCTCGCCGATGCCCGGCGCGATTTCGCCGACGAACTGGCGAAGCTGCGCCGCTCACACGAGCAGAACGAGCAGCGCCTCGCCGCGGCGGAAAAGCGCGCATTGCTCGAAATCGACAGTGAACGGGCCGCGGCGCAACGTCTGCGCAAGGAGCTTCAGGCGAGTCAGGAGCGGACGGCGACGCTCGAAGCCGAATCGCGTACCGAGCGCGACGCGCTGCGCGACGAGTTGGCCACATCGAAAGCGGAACTGGCCGCCTCCTCTGCGCGGCATGCCGCGACCCAGGGGCAACTCGCGCAAAAGGATGCGTTGCTGGCTGAACGCGTGGCGGCGACCGAACAGTTGCGCCAACGTATCGACACGCTGTCGCGGCAGATCGAGACGGCGCGAACAGAAAAAGCCTCCGCGCGCCCTGCCCGCCGTGCCCGCGAAAAATCACCGGTGCCGGGCCGCGCACCGGCGGGCTTCTCCGGCGCACCGTTCGTCAAACGTTCGGGCAATGCCAAGCCACGCGAAGGCTAAGGGTCACCTGCGTCCCAGCATGCCACCGTCCGAACCACAAAAAGTGGTTACCCCGAATTCTCCAAAACCGGTTATTCCACCAAACCAGTCGACCGTCTAACCTGATCTCACGTTAAACCCACCGCAAGGACGGACAACATGAAGATCATGCACGTCGACGCCAGCGCGAAGCGCGAGCGATCGAATTCCCGCGCGCTCGCCCGCTACTTTCTCGAGCGTCTGCACGAACAACGCGTCGAGTTCGAGGTCGACTATCTGGACGTAACGGTCGACACACCGCCGCACGTCACCGAAGCGTTCGCGATCGCCACCTACACGGCCGCGCACGAGCGCACGGCGGCGATGCAGGCGACGCTGGCGTTGTCGGATGCGCTGTGCGCGCGCCTGCTGGCCGCCGACGCGCTGGTGTTCGCAATGCCGATGTACAACTGGTCGATGCCGTCGGCGTTCAAGGCGTTCATCGATAGCGTCACGCGAACCGGCGTGACCTACCTGAACGCGGAGGACGGCAGCATCGTCGGGCAACTGGGCCGGCACAAGGTGTTGTTCATCACGAGCCGCGGCGCGGATTTGCGCGCGGGCTCGCCGTACGAATCGATGGATGCGCTGACGCCGGCATTGAAGGCCGCATTCGGTTTTCTGGGCGTTGCCGCGCCGACGTTCGTCGATGCGCAGCCGCTGCAGTTCGCCAATCCCGAAGCGCGGGCGGCGGCGCTCGAAAGGGCGCGCGGAGAGTTGGCCGCGGTCGCGGCGCGGTGGGCAGAGGGCGCGCCCGCGGCAAATCACGAAGCCGAGGCGCTGTGCCCGGCTGACGCGGAGTGACGCGATGAACACGATCCGCAC
Source organism: Paraburkholderia sp. UYCP14C (assembly GCF_004197395.1). Classification (GTDB taxonomy): domain Bacteria; phylum Pseudomonadota; class Gammaproteobacteria; order Burkholderiales; family Burkholderiaceae; genus Paraburkholderia. Next base: position 72,545 of record NZ_SELS01000024.1, read on the forward strand.
ACTGTTCGCGTCGGCGTTGCTCGCCGGCGCCGCGCTCACCGGCGCGTCATCGCCCGTCTATGCCGCCGAAACCGGCGAGGCGAGCGCAGCCCCGCATGAAACCATCACCCCCGCCTTCGCCGTGCCGATCGCGAACGTACCGGGCAAGACGATGACCGCGCTCGTCGTCGACTATGCGCCGGGCGGCAAATCGGCGCCGCATCGGCACGGCCAGGCGTTCGTGGTGGGGTATGTGCTGTCGGGCGCGATCCGCAGCCGTGTCGATAACGGCGCCGAGCGCGTCTACCATGCCGGCGAATCGTGGACCGAGAAGCCCGGCGCGCATCACATGGTCAGCGAGAACGCCAGCACGACCGAGCCGGCAAAACTGCTCGCGATTTTCGTCGCGGATACGAACGACCAGCACCTGGTGACGTTCGATAAAAAGTAATCGCCAGCGGGCGGCGGCACTCGCCGGCCGCCCGCATCGATGCAAGTGCAACGAGCCGCGGGCAACGCTGCATCAGAACCGCGGATGACACTCGAAATTGATCGACGATCCGTGCTCGGTCATCGCGCTGACGCCGCTGACCGTCTCCGTATTCACGCTGCTTTGCATGCCGCGACGGTCGCAGTAGTCGCGCGCTTCGTTCATCGCGAGTTCATGCGCGCGCGCCCAGGCCATGCGTCCTCCGGTCGCGCTGGCGGCGACCGTGTAGCTGCCGGGCTTGCCGCTCTCAATCACATCCGTGCTCGACGCGCAGCCGACGAGACTCGCGCACGCGAGCGCCACCGCGGCCGCCCCGCGCATGCGCGTGAGGAGCGGCGCCCTCTTCCTTTCTGAACTTTCCATTCGTGCGACGGACGCGATTTCGCGTACCGGTGCCGATTTGCGCGCTTCGGCAAGATTGTCCGAACCCTGATTCGACATCGTGGAACACCTGCATTTTTAACTGATTAGTCAGGCAGTCATTATCCGGAATCGTTCGCGCAAGATCAGCCGATACAACCGAAAACACTGTTGCACGAGCCTTAACAATGAACGCGTGTGCCCCGCCGCGACGACGTCGGCAATGAGCGGACCACATGGTTCACAAAAGAACTTCCGGAAACGCTTCCAAGCGTTTAGTCTGTAGCGATGCCCGTTCGACGGACAGGCATATGGAACCGCAGACGAACCCCACAACATAGCGGCATACACCGGTCGCCGAACCGGAGGAGACATCAATGGATCTCGAAGCACGTACCCTGCACCGCGTCACGATGCGGCTGATACCGTTCCTGATGCTGTGCTATTTCATCGCCTATCTCGATCGCGTGAACGTCGGCTTTGCGGCCTTGCAGATGAACAAGGCGCTCGATCTGTCCGCGAGCGCGTTCGGCTTCGGCGCGGGCGTGTTCTTTATCGCTTACTTCTTTTTCGAAGTGCCGTCGAATCTGCTGCTCGAACGCTTCGGCGCGCGCCGCTGGATCGCCCGGATCATGTTCACGTGGGGCATTCTCGCGGGGGCGATGGCGTTCATCCCGGACATCTCGCGCTTCACCGGGCTTTCGCCCGCGCACGTGTTTTTCGGCCTGCGCATTCTGCTCGGCGTCGCCGAGGCCGGCTTTTTCCCGGGCATCATCTTTCTGCTGACCCTGTGGTTTCCCGCCGCGTACCGCGGACGCGTGGTCGGCTATTTCATGGCGGCGATTCCGCTGTCGACGGTGATCGGCGGACCGATCTCCGGCGCGCTGCTGTCGCTCGACGGGCGCGGCGGACTCGGCGGCTGGCAGTGGCTGTATCTGATCGAGGCGGCGCCCGCGATCCTGCTGTCGTTCGCGGTGCTGTTCTATCTGACCGACAAGCCCGCCGACGCCACCTGGCTCAGCACCGAGGAGCGCGACTGGCTGATCGCGCGCCAGAAGCAGGAGCGTGAGCATCGCGAGGCGGTGCGCCATTTCAGCGTGAAGGAAGCGCTGATCAATCCGCGCGTGCTCGCGATCGCGCTGATCTATTTCGGGGCGAACGCGACCAACTACGGCCTGAGCTTCTTCCTGCCGCAGATCGTGAAGTCGTTCGGCCTCACCAACCTGCAGACGGGTTTCGTGACGTCGCTGCCGTACGTGGTCGGCCTCTTCAGCATGATTCTGTGGGGACGGCATTCGGATCGCCACCTCGAACGCCGCTGGCACGTCGCGATCGCGCTGTTCGTCGCGGCGGGCGGCATCGCGGCCGCGGCCGGGCTCGACAATCCGGTGCAGAAGATGATCGCGCTGTCGATTGCCGGCTTCGGCATCTTCGGTTGCCTGCCGGTGATCTGGACCTTGCCGGCCGCGTTTTTGTCGGGCGCGGCGGCCGCGGGCGGCATCGCCGCGATCAATTCGCTCGGCAATCTGGCGGGCTTCTTCGGTCCGTTCGCGATGGGCTGGATCAAGGACAGCACCGGCGGCTTCGGCGCCGGGCTGCTCTGCCTCGCGGGCGCGGGGCTCATTGGGATGGCGGCGGTATTGCTGCTGCATCACGACACGTCGCTCGAGACCACGCATGGGAATCCGCATGCACGGCCGCCGGGTGACGCGGGCGTCGCGCGGTACTAGCCCCTCTGCCTCAGCCGGTTCTCACCCAGTTCTTACCCAGTTCTCACCCAGTTCGACACGCACCCGGGCAGCGCGCCCGGGTCGCCTTCAGTTCGCCCCGCTCCCGTTATTCGACCCCTCGCCGCTCTGACCGCCCGCGTCGGGCGGCGTGACGTCGTCCGGCGTCGGAGTCGGCGCGAGCGCTGCGGCACCGCCGCCGTGCGTTTCACCGTCGACGGAATTGCCGGGCGCCGGCGCGGGAGTCAATTCCAGGCCCGGCGCCGGCAGGATCGGCGGCAATCCGCGCGCTTCACCCTGGAGCGGGGACGCTTCCGCTGCCTGTGACGCGGCCGCCGCCGCTGCGGACGGTGGTGAAGGCGTCGCCGGCTGCGCCGGTGCCGCCGGCGCGCGCCGCACCGGCGCATGGGCGACGACCCGCTTGTCCGGCTGCGCGGGCGTGAACAGTTGCCCGAACCAGTCGCGCAAGCGTTCCGCGTGCTCCGCGAACCAGCCCGGCTGCTGCACGGTATCGAACTTCACGTGGCTGTCGACGAGCCGTGAGCGCTGCGCGCGCTGGAAGAAATCGCCGACGATCGGCAGCGCGCTATGCGCACCCTGCCCCCAGTAATCGCTGCGCAGCGTGACGCGGCTGTCGTTGAAGCCGACCCACGCGCCCGCCACCAGTTGCGGCTGGATCAGGATGAACCAGCCATCGGCATTGCCCTGGGTCGTGCCGGTCTTGCCCGCGACGTCGCCGCGCACGCCGAAGCGCGTGCGGATGCTCGCGCCGGTGCCGCGGCTGACCACGTCGCGCATCACGTCGACGAGCGTGCGCGCCGTGTCGGCGGGCAACTCGCGCCTCGGCGTGGCCGGCCTGAATTCGGCGAGCACGTTGCCGTTGCGGTCCTCGATGCGCGTGACCATCAGCGGCTCGACATAGTCGCCGAGGTTCGCGATCGTGCCATACGCCGACACCATTTCCTTCAGCGTCACCGGGCTCGTGCCGAGCGCGAGCGACGGCACCGGGTCGAGCTGGCTGTCGCGCACGCCCATCGCGCGCGCGAGCTTGACGACCTTGTTGGGGCCGACCGACTCCATCACCTGCGCGGTGATGCGGTTGCGCGAATACGCGAGCGCGTCGCGCAGAGTGATCATGCGGCCGCTCGGCTCGTCCTCGTCGTTCGGCTTCCAGATTTCGCCGCCGGCGAGTTCGATCTGGACCGGATTGTCGGGCAGCTTGTCATCCGGCTTCGCGCCGGCCTCGAAGGCCGCCGCGTAGACGAACGGTTTGAACGTCGAGCCCGGCTGACGGCGCGCCTGCTGCACGTGATCGAACGGATCAACGGTAAAGTCGCGGCTGCCGACCCACGCCTTGATCTCGCCGGTGCGCGGGTCCATCGCGAGGAAGTCGGCCTGCACGCGGGTCTTCGTGTCGCACACGCTCTGCACCAGCTTGCGATCGGCGAGCAGGCGTTTGAGCGCGTCGTCGTCGGACAGGCCCGCGTCTTTGGCCGCGCGGAAGTCGGGCGTTTCGCGCAGGAACGTGCGCAGCAGGTCCTTATCCGCCGAGCAGCCCGCGCGCGTGCCCCACGCCGAGTTGGCGATGCCCTGCAACTGGTTGCCCTGCAGCGTGACGGCCTGGGTCGCCATCGTTTGCAGGCGCGAATCGATCGTCGTGCGCACGACGAGCCCATCGGAATAGATGTTGTAGTCATTGCGATCGGCCCACGCGACGAGCCATTTGCGCAACTGCTGCGTGAAGTGCGGCGCGGGTCCGGGCGGCTCGACCTGGCGCTCGAAGTAGAGACGCAGCGGCTTGCGGCTCAGGATGTCGTACTGGGCAGGCGTCAGCTTGCCGTACTTGACCATCTGCCCGAGCACCGTATTGCGCCGCAGCAACGCGCGCTCCGGGTTCAGCACCGGGTTGTAGTACGCATTGCCCTTCAGCATGCCGGTCAGCGTGGCCGCTTCGAGCACGTTCAGTTCGGCCGCGGATTTGTCGAAATAGGTGCGCGCGGCCATCTCGATGCCGTACGCGTTGTACAGGAACGGCACCGTATTCAGGTAGGTTTCGAGGATCTCGTCCTTGGTGTAAAACGCCTCGATCTTCAGCGCGGTGATCGCTTCCTTCAGCTTGCGCGTCAGGGTCGGCGCACGGCCGATTTCGTCGGGATACAGATTGCGCGCGAGCTGCTGCGTGATCGTCGAGCCGCCCTGGCGCTCGCCGGAAAACGTGTGCAGCGCCGCCGACGCGGTGCGCCGCCAGTCGAGCCCGAAATGCTGATAGAAGCGGTGATCCTCGGTCGCGATCAGCGCGTTGACGACGGTCGGCGAGATGTCGTTCAGCTTGACCCACTCGCGGTTCGACGGCTTGAACTCGGCGAGCAGCTTGCCGTCGGCGGAAACAATCTGCGCGGGTTGCTCGATCTTCGCGCGGCGGATGTCGCCGATGCTCGGCGTGAACGGAATCAGCAGCAGCACGTACAGCACGAACAGTACCGGCAGCGCGGCGAGCCCCCACGCGAACGTGCGGCGGGTCGGGTGGCGCAGATGCCACGCGGCCTTCGCGAATAGCGGGTTCGCGAGGGTCAGCCCTTTGTCGAGGGCCGCCAGAAAGGAGGAAAAGAGGCGCTTCACGTGCTGTCGTCGGCTGGGAAAGGCGCAATCGTACCAAGATGTGGGGAGTGCGCCGATTTTTGCTTGATTCGCCGATGGCGTTGGGCTCCGGCGGGGCCACTATAATGTCGCCAATTCCGACAAGAGGTGCTTCATGATCATCAAACCGCGTGTGCGTGGCTTCATCTGTGTATCGACCCATCCGACCGGCTGCGAAGCCAACGTCAAGGAACAGATCGAGTATGTGAAGGCACGCGGCCCCATCGCCAACGGCCCGAAAAAGGTGCTCGTGATCGGCGCGTCGACCGGCTACGGCCTCGCCGCGCGCATCAGCGCCGCGTTCGGCTCGGGCGCGTCGACCCTCGGCGTGTTCTTCGAGCGCGCCGGCAGCGAAACCAAGGCCGGCACGGCCGGCTGGTACAACACCGCGGCGTTCGAGAAATTCGCCACCGCCGAAGGCCTGTACGCGACCAGCATCAACGGCGACGCGTTCTCCGACGAAGTGAAGGCGCGCACCATCGAAGTCATCAAGCGCGATCTCGGCCAGGTCGATCTGGTCGTCTATAGCCTCGCGGCGCCGAAGCGCCAGCACCCGAAGACCGGTGAAGTGTTCAGCTCGGTACTGAAGCCGATCGGCAAGTCGGTCAACCTGCGCGGCATCGACACCGACAAGGAAGTGATCAAGGAAACCGTGCTCGAACCGGCGACGCCGGAAGAAATCGCGCAGACGGTCGCGGTGATGGGCGGCGAGGACTGGCAGATGTGGATGGACGCACTCGGCGAAGCGGGCGTGCTCGCCGACGGCGCGAAGACCACCGCGTTCACCTACCTCGGCGAGAAGATCACCCACGACATCTACTGGAACGGCTCGATCGGCGCGGCCAAGAAGGATCTCGACCAGAAGGTGCTCGGCATCCGTGAAAAGCTCGCGGCCAAGGGCGGCGACGCACGCGTCGCGGTGCTGAAGGCGGTCGTCACGCAGGCGAGCTCGGCGATTCCGATGATGCCGCTCTATCTGTCGCTGCTGTTCAAGGTGATGAAGGAGAAAGGCACGCACGAAGGCTGCATCGAGCAGGTCTACGGCCTGTACAAGGACAGTCTCTATGGCAGCCAGCCGCATCTGGACGACGAAGGCCGTCTGCGCGCGGACTACAAGGAGCTCGACCCGCAGGTGCAAGGCCGCGTGCAGGACCTGTGGAATCAGGTGACCAACGACAACATCTACGAACTCACCGATTTCGCCGGCTACAAGACCGATTTCCTGCGTCTGTTCGGCTTCGAAATGAAGGGCGTCGACTACGACGTGGACGTCAATCCGGACGTGCAGATTCCGAATCTCGTGCAGGTTTGATCTGCCGGGGGGCGGGCCCGCTTCGCGAGTTCGCCCCTGGTGTTGCCCCCCGCCTGACTCCCTCCCCTCGCTCCTTCAACACCTCAGCACGGATACGTGCCCTGCAACGCGCGCAGAATCGCGAGCCCGATCGGGAAATCGTCGGAAATGCCCGGATGGTTCGCAAAGAACGCATCGAGCATCGGATAAACCGTCTGATTGCCGATCGCGAGCGTTTCCGGCGGACAGTACAGCGGCTTCTGTTTCCTCGAGATCAGATCGCCGTTCGCCCAGCCGAACGCGTTGATCGTGCCGGTGATGTACGCCGCGTAGATCGAGTTGTTGTCGACATGCGCCCATTTTTTGTATTGGGCGGCCGTCATCTCGGCGCTCGCGTTCAGAGTGAAGCATGCCGTCAGCAAAGCCAGCGCGAATTTCGTTACCCGCATTTTTGGACCTTCAATGTCGCTAAATGGCCGCCATTGTAGGCGACACAGGGTGCACTGCGCAGAAGCGCCTGCGCGCTCCGAATCGTAAGCATCGACGACGGTTTTTTGTAAGCCCCGAGCGTATCGACGTTCAGGGCGTGCCGTTGCGGCAATACTTGCGATAGCCGTCGCGCCCGGCGAGGCGCGCCATATACGCGGCCAGCGCCGGAAAATCATCGTGCTGCTGCGGCGTTTCGAGCCAGCGGTTCGTCGACAGCGCGATCGGAATATCGGCAAGCGAAAACGCGTCGCCCGCGATATACGCGCCGGTGCGCGCGAGTTGCCGCTCGACGATCGCCATATGCTTCGACCAGTTCGCGCACGACGCGGCGATCTGCCGTGGGTCCTGATGCTCGGGCGAGTGCCGCACGAGCGCGAGAAACGCATAGCTCCACGAGCGGTTCAATTCGCTCGCCTGCCAGTCGATCCATTGATCGCAACGCGCGCGTTCGAGCGGATCGGCCGGATACAGCCCGTCGCCGCGATAGCGATTCGCGAGGTAACGGATGATCGAGTTCGATTCCCACAGCACGAAGTCGCCGTCGCGAATCACGGGGACCATCGCGTTCGGGTTCAGCGCGCGGAATTCGGCGACATCGGTCGAGCGAAAGCCCGAGCCCCAGTCTTCCTGTTCGAACGCAAGCTCAAGTTCCGCGCAGGTCCACAGCACCTTGCGCACGTTGATCGAGGTGGTCTTGCCGAGTATCTGCAGCATGGATCGTCGTGGATCGCGTGGGTTGAACGGGTTGAAGGAATAAAACCTGGAAGCCTGCCAGTTTGCCTTGCGCGCGGCGCGCCGTCATCCGGATTTCAACGTCGCCTGCTCGCGGATCATGTCGTACAGCGCCTGCGCGGCCGGCGACAACTGCGCGGTCTTGCGCGCGACGAGCACCAGCGTGCGCGACACGGTGGGCTGCGTGAGCTCGACGGTGCGCACGCTGGGATAGGCGCCCTTCTGCAGCGCGAGCGCGGGCACCACGGCCGCGCCGACGCGTTGCGCGACGAGCCCGAGCGCGGTCGAGCTGCGCTGCACCTCGTAGAACGAGCGCAACGCGATTTCGCTCGATTCCAACGCGACGTCGAGCAGCGCGCGGTTGCCGCTGACCTCGCCGGCGAAAATCAGCGGGAACGCCTGCAACTGGCGCCATGCGATGCGCCGCCGCTTCGCGAGCGGATGGTCTTCGTGACAGATCAGCACGTAGCGGTCTTCGGTGAGCGGCACGCTGGCGAGCTCGGGATGATGTTCGCGGGCGATGTTGATGCCGAACTCGACCTCACGGCGCAACACGGCCTCCTCCACCGCCGACGACGCGTGATCGAGAATCTTGATGCGATTGTGCGGATAGCGCGCCGAGTACGCCTGCAGGATGCGCGGCAGATACTGCACGCCGACGGTCGGCACGCACGCGATCGACACGTCGCCGCGCCGCGCGATACCCGTTTCGCGAATCTCGACGAGCGCGTCGGCCAGCTCGCCGAGCAGCCGGCGCGCCTGCGGCAGAAAATTGCGGCCGATTTCGGTCAGCGCCATCGAACGCGTGGTGCGCTCGATCAGCGTGACGCCGAGATAGGTTTCGAGCTTGCGCAGCCGCTGGGTGATCGCCGTTTGCGTCACGTGCAGCGAATCCGCTGCGCTCTGGAAGCTGCCGCGATCGGCAATCGCGACGAAGGCCTGTACGCCGAGCGTGTCGATTTTCATTAGAAAAATGAAGCAATCGGAATCATAAATTCATTTTACTCTGCCCCGTCAGCGACCGAGAATGGCCGCAACGAACCCCGCGAAGGAGCAGAAGATGACCGACAAAACCACCAACGAGCACAGCGATTGGTACGCGAAGCAGTACATGCTGTTCGAGAACGAGCGCACGCGGCCGGTTCGCGATCTGCTCGCGGCGGTGCCGTTGGACGGCGCGCGGCTCGCGGTCGATATCGGCTGCGGGCCCGGCAACTCGACCGAGGTGCTGGCCGAGCGTGTGCCGGGCGCGTCGGTGAGCGGCATCGACAGTTCCGCTGACATGATCGCGGCGGCCCGTCGGCGGCTGCCGCAATTCCGTTTCGATATCAGCGACGTGTCGACGTGGGACGCGCGCGGCCCCTTCGACATGATCCTCGCGAACGCGGTGCTGCAATGGGTGCCGGACCACGAGCGGCTGTTCCCCGCGCTGGTGGCGAAACTTGCCACGGGCGGCAGCCTCGCCGTGCAGATGCCCGTCAATCTGGACGAACCGGCGCACCGGTTGCTGCGCGAAATCGCCGTCGACGGGCCCTGGGCGCCGAAGCTGAAAGGGGTCGAGCGCACCATGCGCCACGACGCGAGCTGGTACTACGCGCTGCTCAAGCCGCTGTGCGCGCGCGTCGACGTGTGGCGCACGGTCTATCACCACCCGCTCGCGGGCGCCGACGCGGTGGTCGAATGGTTCAAGGGCAGCGCGCTGCGGCCGTTTCTCGTCGCGCTCGACCACGCCGAACGCGGCGCGTTCTTGCAGCGCTATCGCGACGAAATCGCCAAAGCCTACCCGGCGCTCGCCGATGGCACGGTGCTGCTGCCGTTTCCGCGGCTTTTCATCGTCGCGACGCGCGGCGAGCACTGAGGCCGCACCGGGAACTGCTGCCGGCCGGTAAATACCGGCGCGGGCGGTCATGCACGGGTGGTCCTGGGGGCGATCAGGTCGCCCCCGCACCGCGCGGATGCATCGCCCGAAAACCCGTTTGTGGCGGTACCGCACGCTAGGGTAGGTCAGGAATTGCCGCCCGGGAATTCCGCATGCTAATGTTTGTAAAAAGCGGAGGACGGCGATTGCCGGCCTCACCGGGAAGCCATTTACCGCAGCGAGCGTCGCCATGAGTGATGTACGCCAACATCTGAGTCCCCGTGACCGCCTGGAGCTGTTGTGCTGGCTCACATGCGGAAGCCTCGGCGCTTATTATCTGAACGAAGACTGGCCCGACGCGGCGTTTCACGTGCAGGCCGCGCACAAGTGGCTCGACCGCCGCGCGCGCGAAGCCGACTGGCTGTGCATCGCGAAGCTGTCGGCCACCGCGGTCGAAATCGCGCGGCGCCACGCGCAGTTCGTCGACACCGACTGGGCGCGCGACGCGGTCGAAGAAATTCTCGATACCGACGAACTCGACCCGCAAGCGCGGCTCGTCCGGCAGGTTCTGGCCGACTGCCAGAGCGCGCTGGCCGACAAGCGGATCGCCGATTAGGCGCAGGCTGGTTTTCTTCCTTTTTTTGCAGCGGTTCGGGGGCCAATTTTTGGCCCCTTTTACGTTGTTTCGCGCTGTTCGGCTGCTTGCCCGAATTAATCCGTCGCCGTTGCGAGGCATCAAGCTTCGGGTCGGTAAAATATGCGGCTTCGCCGTCGCGCGTACCTTTCGTCCGAATACCTTGAAACGCAAAATGCCGGCGCTCAACGCGCTGAAAGCCTTCGAAGTGGCTGGCCGCACGGGCAGCTTCACGCGCGCCGCGGAGCTGCTGAACGTCACGCAAAGCGCGGTCAGCCGCCAGGTTCGTCAGCTGGAAGTGCAGCTCGGCGAGACGCTGCTGCTTCGTCACCATCATCATCTGGAGCTGTCGGCGGCCGGGCGCATTCTGCTGCAGGCGTTGCAGCTGTCGTTCGACCGCATCGAGCTGACGGTGCGCGGCCTGCAGGACAAAACCCATCGCAACCGCCTGCGTCTGAATGCGCCGCCCACCTTCACTAGCCGCTGGCTGATGCCGCGCCTCGGACGGCTGCGCGACGCGCATCCGCATCTCGAACTGAGCCTGTCGACGCGGCTCGACGACAAACTCGCCGAGTCGGGCGTGCTCGATTGCGCGATCCGGTTCGGCAACGGCGAATGGGACGGCGTCGACAATCAGTTGCTGATGCATGAGCGGCATATCGCCGTCTGCTCGCCCGCGCTGCTCGCGCGCGAAGCCGGCCATGCGGGCATCGATCTGAACCGGTTCACGCTACTGCACGTGCTCGCAAGCGCCGATCAACGCTATCTGACCTGGCAGCACTGGCTGAAAGCCGCCGGCATCGAGAACGTCGATACGCACGGCGGGTATGAATTCGACCTGCTGGATCACGCGATTCGCGCGGCCATCGACGGCCTCGGCGTGACGATCGCCGATCGCCACATGATCGCGCACGAGCTCGCGACGGGCCAGCTCGTCCAGGTGCTGAACGTCCACGTCGACGGACACCAGTCGTACTGGTTCGTCACGCGCGACAAGCAGGATCCGCTGCCGCACGTTGCACTGTTTCGCGACTGGTTGCGCCAGGAGATCTGGTTGAGCACGCGGGTTCTCGATACGTCGGAGCCCGCGACGCTGGGCGACGCGGAGTGAGGCGGCAGACTGGTGTCAAGCCGCGGCGGCAAGCTCCGCCGTCTTCGCTTCATGCGCGGCCTCGGCCCGCGCGTCTTCGAGAATCATATCGGCGCCCTTCTCCGCGACCATCATCGTCGGCGCGTTGATGTTGCCCGACGTGATGTTCGGGAAGATCGACGCATCGACGACGCGCAATCCCGCCATGCCATGCACGCGCAAACGCGCATCGACGACCGACGTGCGCGGATCGTCGCCCATCGCGCACGACCCGCACAGGTGATAGATCGAACCCGACTGCTCGCGGAAATACTGCAGGAAAGCTTCGCGCGTGTCGACCTGCGGCCCCGGTGAGATTTCCTCGACGGTAATCGCCTGCAACGCCTGCGACGCCATGATCTTGCGCACCAACTCGCAGCCCTGAATGACTTCGTCGATATCCTTCTGCGTGGTCAGCGCGTTGATCCGGATCTTGGCGGCATCTTCCGCACGATTCGAGGCGATCTCGATCGAGCCGCGGCTCGTCGGCCGGCACGGATTGAAGGCCAGCAGAAAACCCGAATACGGCTCGGGTTCGAGATTCGCCTTGCTGCTTTTGGGAATCCGATACGAAAGCGGATTGAAGTAAAGCTGCAGATTCGGTAACGCTTGCTGATCGCTGCCCCTGAAGAAACCGCCCGCCTGGTTCACGCTCATCGCGAGCGGTCCCTTGCGCGTCAGCAGATATTGCAAGCCGAGTTTCAGCTTGCCGAGGAAAGGCCGCATCTCGTCATTCAGCGTCTTCACATTCGAGCGATAGTAGAAGCTCACGCACAGATGGTCCTGCAGATTCTGACCAACCGCCGGCAATTCCTTGACGAGCGTGATGCGGTGCCTCGCGAGCAGCTCGCTCGCGCCGACGCCGGACAGTTGCAGCAGCTTCGGCGAGTCGACCGCACCGGCCGCAAGGATCACTTCGCGATTCGCCATGAACTGCCGCGCGGTGCCGTCTTGCATGACGCTGACGCCAATTGCGCGCTGCTGTCCGTCGAACAGCACGCGCTGCGCGAGCACGCCATGTTCGACGCGCAGATTGCCGCGCGACAGCACCGGATGCAGGTATTCGAAGCTGCTCGACGAACGCTGGCCGTCGCGGGTGTTGACGTCGTAGATGCCGGCGCCTTCGAATTGCGCGCCGTTGAAGTCGTCGCTACGCATGTAGCCAGCCTGGTCGCAGCCCTTCAGGAACACGTGGCAGATCGGATGCACCGCGTCTTTCATCGGCGAAATGCGGATCGGGCCGTCTGCGCCGTGCTGTTCGGTATTGCCGAGCGGATGCGATTCGAGCTTGCGGAAATACGGCAGCACGTGGCGATACGACCAGCCCACGTTGCCGGCCGCGGCCCAATCGTCGAAATCCTGCTGCTGGCCGCGCACGAAGATCATCGCGTTGATCGAGCCCGAGCCGCCCTGCACCTTGCCGCGTGGGCAATAGAGCGAGCGGTTCTGAAGTTCCTTTTCGGGCTCGCTGTAGTACATCCAGTTGTAGGCTTCGTTGTAGTAGGTCTTCGTGAAACCCACCGGAATCCGGAACCAGAACGAGTCGTCCTTGCCGCCCGCTTCGAGCAGCAGCACCGAATGCTGGCCCGACTCCGACAGGCGATTCGCGAGAATGCAGCCCGCCGAACCCGCGCCGACGATGATGTAGTCGTAATTCATGCTGTGTGTCGCCTGACGGCGCTCAATCGTTTGAAAACCCGCTGGTGCTTTAGCCCCTGGCCGGCGCGAGATCCTTGACGTCGGCCGGTTGCGCGGCCATTTGCAGATGCAGACGCTCGCCGGTGTACGGCGTGTGCTGTCTCACCACGTCCATGTTCAGCTCGACACCGAGCCCCGGCTCGCGCGACGGAATGATGTAGCCGTCTTCCCATTGAATCGGCCTGTTCAGCACGGACGCATGAAAACCGTCCCACGTACCGATGCTTTCCTGAATCAGGAAGTTCGGCGTGCAGGCCGCGAGCTGGATGCTGGCCGCCGCGCCGATCGGCCCGTTGTACAGATGCGGCGCGATCTGCGCGTAGTAGACCTCGGCGAGCGCGGCCACTTTCTTCGCTTCGAGCAGACCGCCGACGCGCGCGACGTTCAGTTGCAGGATCGACGCGGCGCCCGCTTCGAGCAACTTGAAGAATTCGTACTTGGTGGTCAGGCGCTCGCCGGCCGCGATCGGAATGCTCGTGTGCCGCGCGACCTGCGCCATCGCGCCTTCCTGGCCCGGCGGCACCGGTTCCTCGAACCACAGCGGATCGTATTTTTCGAGCCGCTTCGCGAGCCGGATCGCGGACGACGGCACCATCTGCCCATGCGTGCCGAACAGCAGATCGGCCTTGCTGCCGACCGCTTCGCGCACGCGCCGGCAGAACGTCTCGCAGCGATCGAGCACTTCCAGCGACAACTGATGCCCCGAATACGCGGTGTACGGTCCCGCCGGATCGAACTTCACCGCGGTGAAGCCGAGCTTCACGTTTTGCGCCGCGCATTCGGCGGCCAGATCGGGATCGTCGTAGTCGTATTCGCCGCGGGCATTGATCGGATACAGATACGTGTACGAACGCAGACGATGGTTCACGATGCCGCCGAGCAGCTCGTAGACCGGCTTGCCCGCCGCCTTGCCGATGATGTCCCAGCACGCCATTTCGAGGCCGCTGACGACGCCCATCATCGTCAGATCGGGGCGCTGCGTGAAGCCGCTCGAATACGCTTCGCGCCACAGCCGCTCGATATGATGCGGATCGCGCTCGAGCAGATAGCGGCTGAATACGTCCTCGATGATGTGGACCATCGCCTTCGGATGGAACGTCGCCGAATAGATTTCGCCGACGCCTTCGATACCGCAGTCCGTTTTCAGCCTGACGAAGATCCAGTACATGCCGCCGATATGCGGCGGCGGCACGGCGACGATATGCGTTTCAAGCGAGACGACTTTCATTTACGCAACCTCTTTTCGTTTGAGCATGTTTCTCAGCGCGAGCCCGGCGAACCCGCCGAGCGCCGCCATCGCGGCCACATAGCCGAAGTACAGCTGGTAGCCGAAGACCCCGGGGTACGTCTGCGTCAGATAACCGTTGATCAGCGGCAGGAACACGTCCGGCGAGTAGCCGAGCACCGAGATCAGGCCGATCGCGAGCCCCATCGTCGCGGCCGGGATATTGCAGCGATCGAGTAGCGACCAGTACAGGCCGCGAATCGCGTAAGTCAGGATGCCGATGAACAGCACCAGAAACACCAGCAGCACATGACTCGAAATGCGCGGCGCGGCCATCAGAGCGACAAGCGACAGCGCGGCGAGAAACAGCGCGATCACGAGCACCGATACCTTCGAATAGCGGTCGCCGAGAAAGCCGCCGCCGATGCCGCCGATCGGGCGCATCCACAGCTTCAGCGTCGTGATCGTGCCGGCCATCACCACCGTCAGGCCCACCTCGCCTTCGTGCAGATAAGCGGAGAAGCTGTAGGTCGCCCAGAACACCTGATAGCCGCAGAACACGATCGCGGCGACGAGCCACAGTTCGGGAATCTTCGCGAGTGTCGCGAGATCGACGAGGACGTTGCCGCGGCGCGCTTGAGCGGCTGCCGCGCGATCGCTCGCGGCGTCCCGAGCGCCCTGCGGGTCCTTGACGAGCGCGAGCAGCACGCCGAGCGCGATGCACAGAAACGCGTACAGGTAGACCACCATCCTGAAGCCGACCGCGACCGGCTCGCCGCGAGTCTGCGTGACCCATGCGAACAGCGTGATCGCAATGGTTGCGAGCATCGCCTCGATCAGACCGCGCCCGCCGTCGAGCAGGCCGAAAAAGCGACCCTGCTCTTCGGCGCCCGCGATCATGTTGACGCGCTTGATCACGGCGGCCCAGAACGTCAGACCGGTCGATAGCCCCCAGCCGCCGAAGATCAGCATCAGCGTATTGAACGACGGCGCGGTCGAATACCAGAGCCCGAGCAGGCCCGTCGCGACCAGTGAGAAGCAGATCAGCAGACGCGGGGCGACGCGGTCGGCCAGCCAGCCGCTCGGCAGGTAACTGAGCAGAAAGATCGTGCCGAGCGACGAATACAGATAGCCGAGCTGGCTGTCGGTGATATGGAACACCTCGAGCATCGTCGGCTGATAGACCTGCCGCAGATAGAGGATCGGATAGATCGCGCCGGCCGCGATCACGAGCAGCGCGAGTTGCAGATAGTGCCGGCCGTTGCTGGCTTGCGCGGCGGCGCAGGCGTCGTTCAACGGAAGCGACGCGGCGGTTCGAACGGGCTGGGATGACACGTGAGCGCTCCTTGGAGACGCACTGCCGGTCCGTTGGACCGCCGGGTCTCCATCATGTTGTTATGGACCTGCTGGATGGGATCGCGCGGCGAGAGCCGCCGCGCGCGACTTCAGTACTTCATGACCACGAGACGGGTTTGGGTGAATTCGAGCATGCCGTGCTTGCCGTCGTCGCCGCCGAGGCCGGAACGCTTCCAGCCCGCGTGAAAGCCCTGATACGGATCGGCCGGGGTGCGATTCACGTACAGCTCGCCCGCCTCGATGCCGTTCGCGACCTTCATCGCGGCGCGATAGTTCTCGGTGTACAGCACCGACGACAAGCCGAATTGATGGTCGTTGGCCATCTCGAGCGCTTCGTCGAGCGTGCGATATTTGACGACCGGCATGATCGGCCCGAACGTCTCTTCCTGGATGATTTCCATGTCCTGACGGCAGTTCGCGAGCAGCGTGGCCGGATAGAAAAAACCGTCGCCGGCCGGCACTTTGCCGCCCGTCTCCAGCGTGGCGCCCGCGGCGAGCGCACGCTCGACCATCGCGTGAATCGACGTACGCGACGCCTCGTTGACGAGCGGCCCCATCAACGAAGGCTGCTTGCTGCGATCGCCGAACTCGACCGCGCTCATGTGCCTTTTCAGCAGCGCGACGAACCGGTCGTGCACGCTTTCCTGCACATACACGCGTTCGATCGCGGTGCACAGCTGGCCGCAATGCGTGGTCTTCGACGCAACGAGTTCGCGCGCGGCCTTGTCGAGATCGGCGTCGGCTTCGATGATCGCGGGCGTCTTGCCGCCGAGTTCGAGCGACGGCTTCGCGATGTTCGCCTTGCAGTAGTCGAGCACCTTGCGGCCCGCGTCGACGCTGCCCGTCAGCGTGATCATGCCGACCTTCGGATGCGTGCAGAACGCTTCGGCGCTCGCATGGTTCATCGCCAGAACGTTGACGACGCCTGCCGGCAGTCCGGCTTTTTCGACAGCCTTCGCGATTTCGAATGCGCTGCCCGGCGTGTTGTTGCTCGGCCGCACCACCACGGTGTTGCCCACGATCAGCGCGGGCGCAACCTTGCGCATGAACGTATAGACCGGGTAATTGAACGGAATCAGACACGCGACCACACCGATCGGCTCGCGATGCAGCACGAGGTTCTCGTCGGCCGCATCGCTCGGAATCACTTCCCCTTCGATGCGCCGCGCCCACTCCGCGTGGTAGCGCGTGATCTGGCCGGCGTAGATCGCTTCGTTCGTCGCGTCGGCGACGCTCTTGCCCGACTCGAGCGCGAGTGCCGCGCCGATGGCCGGCGCGCACTGGTCGAGCGCATCGGCGAGCTTGTGCAGATAGCCCGCGCGTTCGATGGCGGGCAGCTTGCGCCACGCCTTTTGCGCGAGCGCCGCGGCGTCGACGGCGGCCAGCGCCTCGGCTTCGGTCGCGCCGCTCACGTGCGCGATCACGGCGCCGGTGGCCGGATTGCGCACGGCGATCTGCTCGGCGCTGGCCGGCTCGATGAAGCGGCCGTTAGCAAAGTTGCGGTCGAGTCGCATGGTCGTCTCCTGAATGCGTAACGCGGGAGCCACATCTGCTGCGGCCATCGCGGGGATGCCAAAGTTGCATGAACGGAATTTTTCTCCGCGCCCCGGATCGTGACAAGCGAGTAATTCACGGGACAAACATGCGAAAAAGTCACGTTTATCCAGGGATCAGCCTTATACGCGAGCTCCATCTCGAATTGCAGAATTCGGGCTTTTCGCCAACACGCTGGAGCATCGAATGAAAAGAAATCGCCTCGCCGCCGCCGCAGCAGTCACCACGTTCACCGCGCTCGTCGCGCTCACGACGCCTCGCGCCTTCGCGCAAAGCAGCGTGACGCTCTACGGCGTGCTCGACGAGGGCATCAACTACACGAACAACGCGGGGGGCGGCGCGGTCTGGGAAATGGCGAGCGGCTATGCGCAGGGCAGCCGCTGGGGGGTGAAGGGATCGGAAGATCTGGGGGGCGGCACCAAGGCGGTGTTCCAGCTCGAAAACGGCTTCGACGTCAGCTCGGGCCGGCTCGGCCAGGGCGGCCGCATGTTCGGCCGCCAGGCGTTCGTGGGCCTGTCCAGCAACACCTACGGCACGCTGACGCTTGGCCGTCAATACGATTCGGTCGTCGACTACCTCGCGCAGACCACGGCCAACGGTAACTGGGCCGGTTACCTTTTCGCGCATCCGTACGACAACGACAACACCGACAACTCGTTTCGCCTCGACAATAGCGTCAAATACGCGAGCCCGAACCTCGCCGGCCTGCAATTCGGCGGCGTCTACAGCTTCAGCAACGACACGAACTTCGCGAACAACCGCGCCTACAGCTTTGGCGGCCAGTATCAGAACGGCGGCTTGCTGATCGCGGCGGCCTATCTGCAGGCGAACAATCCGGGTGCGGGGTCGGTCGGCGCGATCACCGCGAACGACGCGAGCTTTATCGCGGGACGCATGCGCGTTTTCGGCGGCGGCATCAATTACACGTTCGGCCCGGCGACCGCCGGTTTCGCGTATACCAACTCGAACTACAAGAACCCGACCGGTAACGGCTATATCGGCCTGCCGCTTGCGGCGCCCGGCGTGCGGCTCGATACGCTCAAGTATCAGAACTTCGAAATCAACGGCAAATACCAGCTCACGCCGGCATTCTTCGTCGGCGCGCAGTACGTGTACACGATCATGAACTACGACGCGTCGTCAGGCGGC
Organism: Paraburkholderia sp. UYCP14C; assembly: GCF_004197395.1. Classification (GTDB taxonomy): domain Bacteria; phylum Pseudomonadota; class Gammaproteobacteria; order Burkholderiales; family Burkholderiaceae; genus Paraburkholderia. The sequence continues at coordinate 90,853 of NZ_SELS01000024.1, forward strand.
GTGACGCCGAAGATTCACTCGGCCGGACTGATGGCGGACTACAACCTGAGTACCCGCACCGACGTGTATGTGCAAGGCGAGTATCAGCGCGTGACCGGCCCTTCGACGCAGTCGATTCTCGACAACGCGTTCATTCCGGGCACCCAGGCCCCGTCGTCGACGGGTACGCAGGTCGCCGTGCGCGTCGCGTTGCGGCATAAGTTCTGATCAAGCCTGCGTTCGTGATCGGCGCGGCGTCGCTCGAACGCCGCGCCGCCTATTCTTCGACCATCGCCTTCAGCTTCAGCAACGCCTGATCCCACTGCTGTGAGATCGCTTCGAGCGCATGGCGTGCCGCGTCGAGATGCGTGGGCTCGAACGCCCACAGGCGCTCGCGGCCCACTCTCACGTCGTGTACGAGGCCCGCGTCGGCCAGCACCTGCAGATGCTGCGTGACCGACTGGCGTGTGATGTCGGTGCCGGCCGTCAGTTGCGCGATCGACATCGCGCTACCCGCGCACAACGCCGCGACGAGGCGCAGGCGCGTTTCGTCGCCGAGCGCCGCGAACACCGCCGCCGAACTGCGCAGTGTCGCGGCCTTGAGGCGCACCTTCGCGGAGCCGGCCTTAACTCGCGCCGACATATCGTTCGATGTTGGCCATCTGCTGCTCCCAGCCGCCGTCGTTGAGCCGGAACGCCTGCTCGCGACGCTCGACCGGCAACCGGTCGAAGCCCGATTCGACCACGCGCAGCAGCGTGCCGGATTCAACCTCGGCCAGATCGAATTCCACCAGCGTGGTCGGCTCCGGCGTGTAATCGATCGTGATGTCGATCGCGGCCGGATGCCAGCGCCACGACAGATGATGCTCGGGCTCGACACGCTCGACGAACACGTTCATCAGCAGATGCTCATAGCCCGGATACGTGATGTGCCCCTGCGTGGATTGCCCCGCGACGAACTGCTTGCCGACGAGGTTCACGCCGAACCATTTGCCGAATTCCTCGGCGTTGGACAGCGCGCGCCAGACGCGCGAGCGCGGCGCCTTCAACAGAATCTGCTTTTCGATGCGGTCGGTCGATGAGTTCATATGCAGCCTCCTGACTGCATATTAGAAGCATCACCCCCGATATGCAAGCATTCGACTGCGCTTTTGCCGGACCATGAATCGGGCGGCGTCGGAACGATCGGGCGCCGCCCGCCCTGCCTCACTCCGTCGCATGCGTGTGCATGACGCCGGTCTGCATCGACCACGCCATCCACGGCCGGCGCAGCGCGACGATTGCGAGGAACGCGCACGCGGCCAGGGTGCCGAACGTCGCGAAGCCCATCTGATAGCTGCCGGTGCTTTCCTTCGCGATACCCATCACCACCGGCAGATAGAAGCCGCCGATCCCGCCCGCCGCGCCCACGATCCCCGACATCAGACCGGTGCGGCCTGCCCAGCGATGCGGCACCAGCTGGAAAGTCGCGCCATTGCCGAGACCGAACGCGACGTACATGCACAGCAGCAATGCGATGCCGCCGGCGAACGATGGCATCGCCGAGGCGAACAGGAAGTCGCACACCGCGATGATCGCGAGCAGCACGGTCAGCGCGCGTACGCCCGACACGCGGTCGGCGATCAGGCCGCCGAGCGGGCGCACCATCGCGCCGGTGGCGGCGAGCAGCGCCATGAACAGACCCGCGTCGATCTTCGACAGCTGATACAGATTGGTGAGCAGCAGCGACACATACGAGGACATGCCGACGAAACCGCCGAACGTGATGCTATAGACGAGCATGATCACCCACGTATCGCGCTCCGCGAGCACCGAGCGATAGCGCTTGGGCAGTACCGCGATCGCGAGCAGCGCGCCGATCACCGGCAGCAGCAGCACGCCGGTCTTGCCCGCGCCGAACAGCCCCGCTTCGACGAGCAGCACGAGCACGATCAGACCGACCAGCGTCGTCGCGAAACTGCCGAAGGCGCGCAGCACGCTGCCGGTTTTGACGCCCGCGTCGTTGGCCCAGAAGTACAGCGTGATCGCGGCGATCGCGAGCAGCGGCAACGCGCCGCCCGCGGCGAATTGCCAGCCGTAGCGCGTCGCCAGTTGCGGGAACAGGAAGCCGTCGAGCACCGCGCCGATGTTGCCGGCCGCGGCCAGTCCCAGCACAAGCCCCTGCACCTTCGGCGGATAGTTGCTGCCGGCCATCGGCAGCGCGACCGCGAAGCTGGCGCCGCCGACGCCGAGGAACACGCCGAGCACCAGCAGCGTTTCGTACGACGGCACCGACTGCAGCAACGGCAGCACGATCGTCGGCACCGCCGACAGCAGCACGCCCATCAACGCAATGCGTTTGCCGTGCGCGGACTGATACAGATTACCGAGCGTCACGCGCAGAATCGCCGCGGACAACACCGGCACCGCGACGAGCAGGCCCTGCTGCGCGGGCGTCATCGCGATGCTCTTGCTGATGAACGGCGCGAGCGGCCCATACAGCACCCACACGGTGAAGCCCGTGTCGAAATATAGAAAGCAGGCGGCCAGTGCGCGCCAATCGCCGCTTCGCAGAGAGTGCATCACGTTCTTCATCAGATATCCTCAGTAAATAAATTGCCTGGTGATCCGGTTGCCGCGTTGCTTGTCTTTTGCACCGGCATGTCGCCCAGAGTTTTCATCGGGGTTATACATGCAAGCGTCATGCCATACTGGCGTCTGCTTTGAGGCTTTTTTAAAGGCCTTTTTCGAATCGCGTCGGCACTCTCGCCGCTCGCGATCCGCATGAACCGACCTGCTCAATACACGTCGCGTGCATAGCGCTTTTCGCGCGTCAGACGGCTCACGTATTCGAGTGCTTTGTCTTCGCTCATGCCGCCGTGCGTCGCGATCACGTCCTTCAGCGCCGCATCGACATCGCGCGCCATCCGGTTCGCGTCGCCGCATACATAGAAATGCGCACCGTCTTCGAGCCATGCCCACAGTTGCGCACCGTGTTCGCGCATGCGGTCCTGCACATAGATCTTGTCGGCCTGGTCGCGCGAGAACGCGACATCGAGTCGGGACAGCAGACCGTTTGCGTGCATCGCTTCCAGTTCGTCGCGATAGTAGAAGTCGGTCGCGGCATGTTGTTCGCCGAAGAACAGCCAGTTGCGTCCGCGCTCGCCACGTGCTTGCCGTTCGTACAGAAAGCCGCGAAAGGGTGCGATGCCCGTGCCGGGTCCGACCATGATCATTGGCGTGTCCGAATGATGAGGAGGACGAAAGTGCGCGGACTTCTGCACGAACACGGGCACGTCCATGTCGCCTGCGCGATCCGCGAGAAACGTCGACGACACGCCCTTGCGGTGCCGCCGCCCATTGGTGTAACGCACCGCCGATACCGTCAGATGCACCTCGCCCGGATGCGCCTTCGGGCTCGACGCGATCGAATACAGACGCGGCTGCAGGCGCTTCAGCATGCCGGTCAGCTCGGCGGCATTGAGGCTCACCGGGAACTCGTGCAATACGTCGGCGAGCTGCTGCCCCCACAGCCATTGCTTCAGATCCGCCTTGCGTTCGGGCGCGAGCAGATCGCCCAGCGCGCCGTTGCCGCTGCGCGCGGCGACGAACGCCAGCGCTTCGGCGCTCGGCCGCGCGATCTCGTAGTGCTTGCCGAGCGCATCGGCGAGCCGCATGTCGCCGATACCCGCGACGTGCACCGGTGCCTCCGCGTGCAATCCGCTCAGCGTGATCAGTTCGTCGACCAGTTCGGGGCAGTTGCTCGGCCACACGCCGAGCGCGTCGCCCGCTTCGTATTCGAGGTTCGTTTCGCCCGTTTGCAGCGACACGTAGCGCGTATCCTTCGCGGCGCCCTGCCGGTTCAGGCGCAGATTGCCGACGACGCGCGACGCGGCCGGCCGCGCCTTGGTCGGCACCGCGCCCACCACCGCGTTGATCATGCCGCCCGGCGGCACCGCATGCAGCGCGGCATCCGCCTGCTTGATGCAGACGATCACGCGTTCGAGCCATGCGTCGGCGCTTTGCTGATATTCGCTGTCGCAGTCGACCCGTTCGGTCAGACGCAGCGCGCCTTGCGCGGCGAGCCGCTCGTCGAGACGGCGGCCGTGACCGCAGAACTGATCGTAGTTGCGATCGCCGAGCGCTAGCACCGCGAAACGCACGCCGTCGAGGCGCGGCGCATTGGCGGCGTTCAGATGTGTCCAGAAGTCCTGCGCGTTGTCGGGCGCATCGCCGTCGCCGAACGTGCTGGTCATCAGCAGCACGTATTGCGCTTTCGCGAGCGCCGCGAACGAATAGTCGGCCATGCACGCGGTACGGATCTCGAAGCCCGATTCCATCAGGCGCGTCGCGTAACGCTCGGTCAGCGACTCGGTGTTGCCGGTTTGCGAGGCCCACAACAGCGTGACCTTCGGACGCGCGCGCACGATGCGCACGCCCGATTCGCGTGCCTCCTGTTGCGCGGCTTCCGACGGCAACGCGGCGGCTGACGACTGCGCCGCCGTCGTGCTGCGGCTATACAGCCCCGCGAGCAGACCATCGACATAGAGCCGCCTCGCCGCATCGAACGGCGCGCTGTGCGGCAGCACCGGCACGTTGTCGAGGCCTTGCGCTTCGGCCGAGCGCAGGCCGCTGACGAACCCCGCCAGATACGCGCGCTCCGCATCGCTGAGCGACGGCATGGGCACGGGCTCGGGCGGCAATTGCAGCAAAGTCGTGAGGGCTTCGATACGAGGCATGGGTCGATCCTTGGCGCTGGGCGTTAAAACCGCTGCGTCGGCGGGGGTAGAGAGCGCGTCGTCGTCATTGCGCGTGTCCGCGACATGGCTGGTCCTCACCGGACTCAGCGCGACCGCGCAGACTTTCAGTTCGGGCTGCAGTGAAACCGGATCGACCGCGTCGTTGGTCACCGCGTTGATGCAGAGATCGTCGCCGAACACGTCGTTCCAGTGCATCGGCGCAAAGCATTGGCCGGCGCTCACACGATCGGTGACGACGGCGGGCAGCACCGCGCGGCCGCGCCGCGAACGGATCTCGACCGCGTCTTTCGCGCGAATGCCGAGCTCGGCCGCGTCGTCCGGATGAATCTCGACGAAGGGTCCCGGGTTCAGCTTGTTCAGCATCGCGACCTTGCCGGTCTTGGTCATCGTGTGCCATTGATGCTGCACGCGGCCCGTGTTCAACACGATCGGAAACTCGCGATCGGGCAACTCGGCCGCGGGCTGATACGCGCGCGCGAAAAACTTCGCCTTGCCGCTCGCCGTCGGGAAAGCAATGCGCGGACGGCTGCCGTCTTCAGACTCCCTGAACGTCTGGCTTACGCCGTCATTCAGATAACGAAGCGGATTGCGGTCCGCCGCATCGGCCGACGCGATCGGCCATTGCAGCGGCGAGTCCTTCAAGCGGCGATGGCTCGCGCCGCGCAGGTCGTAGCCGGTCGCAGGGTTTGCCGCACGCGTGAGTTCGGCGAACACTTCGTCGGCGCTCGCATAGCTGAACGCATCGGCATAGCCCATTTCACACGCGATGCGCGCGATGATCTGCCAGTCGGGCAACGCCGCGCCGGGCGGCTCGATGGCCTGCTGCGCGAGCGTCAGATTGCGCTCCGAGTTGACCATCACGCCGTCGGCTTCCGCCCACAGCGCGGCGGGCAGCAGCACGTCGGCGTAGCGGTTGGTTTCGGTATCGAGGAACGCGTCCTGCGCGATCACGAGTTCGGCCGCGCGCAAACCGGCGATCGCGGTCTGCCGGTTCGGCACGGTCGCGACCGGATTCGTGCAGATGATCCAGCACGCCTTGATGTCGCCCGCGGCCATCCGGGCGAACAGGTCGATCGTGCCGGTGCCCGCGTCCGCTTTGAGCGTGCCCGGTGCGATGCCCCACAGTGCTTCGACGAAAGCGCGCTCTTCAGCAACCAGCGCCGAACGCTGACCCGGCAGACCCGGGCCCATATAGCCCATTTCGCGGCCGCCCATCGCGTTCGGCTGGCCGGTCAGCGAGAACGGTCCACTGCCGCGCCGGCAGATGCGGCCCGTCGCCAGATGCAGATTGCACAGCGCATTGGTGTGCCACGTGCCGTGCGTGCTCTGGTTCAGGCCCATCGTCCAGCAGCTCATCCAGTCTTTGGCCGACGCGATCATCTGCGCGGCGCGGCGGATGTCGTCGGCGGCGAGGCCCGTGATGCGCGCGACGTGCTCCGGCGTGTACTCGGCGAGAAACGCGGGCATCGCGTCCCAGCCTTCGGTGTGCTCGGCGATGAACGCTGCATCCGTTGCGCCGTTTTCGTGCAGCAGATGCAGCAGACCGTTCAGCAGCGCGAGGTCGGTGCCGGGTTTGATCTGCAGGAACAGATCGGCTTTCTCGGCGGTCGTGTTGCGACGCGGATCGACGACGATCAGCTTCGCGCCCGCTTTCACGCGATCCATCATGCGCAGGAACAGGATCGGATGACAGTCGGCCATATTCGCGCCGCTGACGAAAAACAGGTCGGCGTGATCGAAGTCTTCGTACGAGCCGGGCGGACCGTCCGCGCCGAGCGACAGCTTGTAGCCGCTCGCCGCGCTCGCCATGCACAGGCGCGAGTTGGCTTCGATATTGTTCGTGCCGATAAAGCCCTTCGCGAGCTTGTTGACCAGATACTGCGCTTCGAGCGACATCTGCCCAGACACGTAAAACGACATTGCATCGGGACCATGCTCGTCGATCACACGCCGCAGACGCGTCGCGGTATCGCTCAACGCCTGCGCCATCGGCAGCGGCACCGGGTCTTCGTCGCGCGCATGACGCACGAACGCGCCTTCGAGACGCCCCGACCTGCGCAGCGCGACGTGGGCCAACTGCCCTTTGGTGCAGAGCCGGCCGAAGTTGGCGGGATGCTCCTTGTCGCCGGCGATCTTCACGACCTGGCCGTCCTCGACGTGCAGCACCATGCCGCAGCCGACGCCGCAATACGGACACACGCTTTTTACGCTGGTAGCAGACATGCGCGAATGATCTGGTTGGAAATCGGAACGATGGAGAAAACCCGCTACGTCAAACCGCGACCCACACCTGGCCGTTTTCGACGCGCGTGGCAAACGCGCTGACCGAATACGACGGCGTTTCAAGGCATTCGCCGGTGCGCAGATCGAAGTGATGCTTGTAGATCGGCGACGCGACCACGATGCGCTCGCCGAGACTGCCGACGAGTCCGCGCGACAGCACCGCCGCGTGCGAACCCGGATCGAAGTTTTCGATCGCGTAGACCGTGGGCGCGGCCGGCGACTCCACTTCGCCTCCGTCCACATGAAACACGGCCACCTGTTCGCCGTTCACGAGCGCGCAAACGCCGGTGTTCGGCACGATGTCGTCGATTGCGCAGATCGCGGTCCAGGCGCGGGGCAAGCGTTCGTTCTTCATGACTGGGCTCCTTTGAGTTAAGCGGAAAAACGGATGAGGTCAAACCGTCTCGACGACGATGGGAATTTCGATGCGCTGCACCTGCCGCTCAGCGGGCGTGGCGGGCCGGATCTGCCCGCGCTCCTCGACGAACGCGACGTTGGTGTCGGACTCGCCGCTGTTGACGAAATGGCGGAAGCGCTTGCGCGTTTCGGGATCGGTGACGGCCTTCTTCCATTCGCACTCGTAGGTGTCGACCACGTGCCGCATCTCCACTTCGAGTTCGGTGGCCACGCCGAGGCGATCGTTGACGACCACGTCGATCAGATAGTCGAGGCCGCCTTCGAGGTTGTCGCGCCACACGCTGGTGCGTTGCAGCCGGTCGGCGGTGCGCACGTAGAACATCAGGAAGCGGTCGATGTAGCGCACCAGCGTTTCCTTATCGAGGTCCGCGGCGAGCAGTTCCGCGTGACGCGGCTTCATGCCGCCGTTGCCGCACACGTACAGATTCCAGCCCTTCTCGGTCGCGATCACGCCGACGTCCTTGCCCTGCGCTTCCGCGCATTCGCGGGTGCAGCCCGACACGCCGAACTTGATCTTGTGCGGCGTGCGCAGCCCCTTGTAGCGATTCTCGAGTTCGACCGCGAGGCCGACCGAATCGCCGACGCCATAGCGGCACCACGTCGAGCCGACGCACGACTTCACGGTGCGCAGCGATTTGCCGTACGCGTGGCCCGATTCGAAGCCGGCCGCGATCAGCTCTTCCCAGATCGACGGCAACTGTTCGACGCGCGCGCCGAACAGATCGACCCGCTGACCGCCGGTGATCTTCGTATAGAGGCCGTATTTCTTCGCGACCTGCGCGACCGCGATCAGACCGTCGGGCGTCACTTCGCCGCCCGGCATGCGCGGCACCACCGAATAGGTGCCGTCGCGCTGGATGTTGGCGAGGTAGTAGTCGTTGGTGTCCTGCAGCGACGCGTGCTCCTTCTTCAGCACGAATTCGTTCCAGCACGACGCGAGAATGCTCGCGACCGCCGGCTTGCAGATATCGCAACCGAGCCCGCGGCCATGCTTCGCGAGCAGCGCACCGAAACTGCGCAGCCCCTCGACGCGCACGAGGTGATACAACTCCTGGCGCGAATACGGGAAGTGCTCGCAGACGTGGTTGTTCACCGCGAGGCCCTGCTTCTTCATCTCGGCCTTCATCACCTGGGTGACGAGCGGCACGCAGCCGCCGCACGAGGTGCCCGCGCCGGTCGCGCCCTTCAAGGCGCCGATGTCGGTCGCGCCCGCGCACACGGCCGCGCATAGCTCGCCCTTCGACACGTTGTTGCACGAGCAAATCTGCGCGGCCGCGGGCAATGCCTCGACGCCGAGCGCCGGTTTCGCGCTGCCGTCCGCTTGCGGCAGGATCAGGAATTCGGGCGACGCGGGCAGTTCGATGCGGTTCAGCATCATCTGCAGCAGCGTGCCGTATTCGCTCGCGTCGCCGACCATCACGCCGCCGAGCAGATACTTGCCGCAATCGGACACGACGAGCTTCTTGTAGATCTGTTTGCGTTCGTCGCTGAACTGGTAGGTGCGGCTGCCCGGCGTATTGCCGTGCGCGTCGCCGATGCTGGCGACGTCGACGCCCATCAGCTTCAGCTTGGTGCTCATGTCGGCGCCCGCGAATTCGGCCGCGTCGCCACGCAACTGCTTCGCGACCACGCGCGCCATGTCGTAGCCGGGCGCGACGAGCCCGAACACCTGACCCTGCCACAGCGCGCATTCGCCGATCGCATAGATGTGCGCATCGCTGGTGCGGCACGCGTCGTCGATGGCGATGCCGCCGCGCGCGCCGAGTTCGAGGCCGCATGCGCGCGCCAGATCGTCGCGCGGACGGATGCCCGCGGAGAACACGATCATGTCGGTGTCGAGATGGCTGCCGTCGGCGAACTGCATGCGGTGCGTGCCCGCTTCGCCGTCGACGATCGCCGTGGTGTTCTTCTGCGTATGCACCGTGACGCCGAGTTCTTCGATCCGGCCGCGCAACACGCGGCCGCCGCCGTCGTCGACCTGCACGGCCATCAGGCGCGGCGCGAATTCGACCACGTGGGTTTGCAGCCCCATGTCGCGCAGCGCCTTCGCGCATTCGAGACCGAGCAGCCCGCCGCCGACGACCGTGCCGGTTTTCGAGCGAGCGCCGCATTCGCGCATCGCTTCGAGATCGTCGATGGTTCGGTAGACGAAGCAATCGCCGCGCTCACGTCCCGGCACCGGCGGCACGAACGGATAGGAGCCGGTCGCGAACACGAGGCGGTCGTACGGCAGCGTTTCGCCGCTCGCGAGCGTCACCGTGCGCGCGTCGCGATCGACCGCGACGGCCCGCGCGTTCAGCTTCAGATGCACGCCATGGCGCTCGAAGAAGCCGGGCTCGACGAGCGACAGGTCATCGGCGGTCTTGCCCGCGAAGAACTCGGACAGATGCACGCGATCGTAGGCCGGTCGCGATTCTTCGCCCAGCACCGTGATGTCGAGATCGTGCGCGGCCTGCTGTGCGAGGCATTCGACCAGTTTGTGGCCGACCATCCCGTGACCGATAACGATGATTTTCATGAGCGCGCTGTCCTCTGGTGTCCGGCGAAAGCGGTTGCGGAAATAAAAACGGCGTCCCGCGAATCCAGCCGAGGGCTGAATCCGGGGGACGCCGTTGTCCTGTTCGGTGCTGCGGGGCGCGTGCAGTCGTGCCGCATGCGCGACGAACCTTCGTTGGTCCGATGGCTACGCTTATTGCAAAGGCCGTGCCAATCTGGATTAATGCGCCGGAAAGCGCGACGTGGCGGGGATTTGCGGCGCATCGCACCGCTTCGGACCGGCGCCCGCGCGCGACGCGTTTTGAGGCGGCAAGGCACACGGATGGTGCGACGCAGCACTGCGGACGTGCGAAACGAAGGCGCACGCCCGTGCGATCGTCAGTATGTTTTCCGCGTCAATCGCAGCGTCTGACAACGACTTGCGCGCCTTCAGCCGATCGATGGCGCGGTCCTTGCATTGATGGTCCGCAACGTCATCGCGGCAACGTCGTCGCGATGTACAGAATCCATCAGACAACAGGCAATGCAACGGACAACGGCGTCCCCTCGTGAGCTTCACGAGCGGACGCCGTTTTCGTTGCGAGCCACGGAAAGCCAACCGCGCACAAGGATATGAACATGAACACCACCACCGGCAAGGTCACGCTGCTGAGCGCGGGCCCAGGCGACCTGGACCTGCTGACCCTGAAGGCCGTCAAGGCGCTCGCGGCCGCCGACGTCGTGCTGCTCGACGACCTCGCGAACCCCGACATCGTGACGCTCGCGCCGCAGGCGCGCGTGATTCGCGTCGGCAAACGCGGCGGCTGCCGCTCGACGCCGCAGGCGTTCATCGAGCGTCTGATGCGGCGTTATGCGCTGAAGGGGCTGCACGTAGTGCGCGTCAAAGGCGGCGAAGCGCTGCTGTTCGGCCGCGCGGGCGAGGAGCTCGCGGTGCTGCGCGACGCGGGTCTCGCGGTCGAGATCGTCAACGGCATCTCGTCGGGCTTCGCGGCCGCGGCGGGCCTCGGCATGTCGCTCACGCACCGGCGCCATTGCCACGGCGTGAGCTTCGTCACCGCGCACACCGAAGATCACGGCGAACCGGACTGGGCCGCGCTCGCCGCGACGCGCACGACGCTCGCGATCTATATGGGCATGCGGCGCATCGACGGCATTGCCGCCGCGTTGCTCGCGCACCTGCCGGCCGAAACGCCGGCCGCGGTCGTGCAATGGGCCGGCGGCAGCGACGAGCGGCGCCTGTTGACGCGGCTCGACCGGCTCGCGGCCGATGCGCTCGGCGCGGGCTTCGGCAGTCCGGCTGTGATTCTGGTGGGCGATGCGGTCGGCGAGAGCGCCGAAGCGCCGTGCTGGGAGCGTGAGGGCCGTGGCGAACGAGGTGGGGATACGCTGCCCGCGTCGGCGATTGCGCGGGCGGCCTGACCGCAGATAGAAGCGGAGGGCGGGCGGAACACGAGCTTGCCTGCCCGCTTCACGAAAGCATTATCGAGGCGGGTCTCGCCCGCCTTCCATCCAGTTCAATCGCCGAAGCCGAGCTCCGCGTCGACCTGCTGCCCGACCCGCAGCCACGCCCCCGCCCCGCTTGCGACCAGCGCGTTGTTGCCGAACGTGACCGCGCCGTGGAAGCGTTCGCTGACGCGATAACCGAGCATCGTGTCGGTCGGCTCGTTCGGCCAGGCGGGATCGGGCGCGCCGCGCGCCTGGTCGATGGTGGGCATCGGGCAGCGCGAGCACAGCTTGACCAGACGCAACTCGACGCGCGCGCTCGCGTCTGCAGCCGCATCGACGGCGAGCGTCTCGACATAATCCTCTTCATAGGCATCGAGGCCGCTGAGCACAATGTTGGGCCGAAAGCGATCGATTCCGATCGACGGTGCGCCTTTACCGTTCAGGCGCGCGTTCAGATCGTCGAGCGAGGCCTGGCCGATCACCAGCAGCGGAAAGCCATCGGCAAAAAAGGTCGTGGCGCCCCCGATGCTGTCCGTATAGTCCGGGTCGACGACGCGTTCGCGCTCGGGATCGAAGCGCAGCAGGCGCGCGGGCAAACCGAGAAACTCCGTGAACCAGGCTGCCGTTTCTGCGCCGGTGTCGAGCCCGTAAGCCGCGTCGCGCCACACCGCGGTATCGACCCTGGGCGCCGCGGCGAGCCGCGCGGCATCGAGCGGCGTGCGCAACTCACGCATGCCCGGCGCGCTGACGATCAGATCGTCGTCGCCAAGCTCGACCTTGATCAGCGCCATGCGCGGATGCGCGCGCTGCGTGAACATCGTGCCCTGAGCATCGATGACCATCCAGTTGCGGTCGTATTCGAGGCCCGTCGCCAGCAGGCGCGCCTCATCGAGCGAAATGCCCGCGCAGGATTTGATCGGATAGACGAACAGCTCGCTGATGGTCGGCATGGTCTGAGGTTTCGTGGAGAGCGCGATTTCGAGGTTAAGACGCGATTGTAGAACGCTGCGCGTGCAGCAGTGCGGGTCGACCAGGGAAGCTGCCGTTCCGCGCGGGGGCGCCGGGAAGTAGAATCTTCGGATCAGACCGGCGCGGGAGCGCGGCGCGCGGCTTGCGGCGCAGTTGCGACACGCGCGCCCCGGCGCCGCATCCACCCGTTACAGAAAGAAGCGGTAGAAGCCATCTTCCCATCACCGAGACAGGAAAATCATTATGCTGAGCAAACCCGTTTTGAGCGTCGCCGAGACGACCCGGATTCTCGATGCCGCCCGCGCGGAAGCCGAGAAGAACAAGTGGCCGGTCGCGATCGTCGTTTCGGACGACGGCGGCCATCCGCTCGCGGTGCTGCGTCTGGACGGCGCGGCGCCGTCCACCTCGTATATCGCGACCGAGAAAGCGCGCACCGCGGCGCTCGGCCGGCGCGAGACCAAGGTCTATGAAGACATGATCAACAACGGCCGCACCGCGTTCCTCAGCGCGCCGCTGCAGGGCACGCTCGAAGGCGGCGTGCCGGTGATCGTCGACGGCCACGTGGTCGGCGCGGTCGGCGTGTCGGGCGTCAAGTCCGAGCAGGATGCGCAGATCGCGAAGGCCGGCATTCACGCGCTCGGCGTTTGAAGCGCCGAACGCCAAAGCAATCCCGTGGCTCAACGCGGACCGATGCCCCCCTCGTCGGTCCCATAACAGATGGAGCAGTCGATGACTCAGATGAACCCGCGCGGCGGACTGCAGGTCGCCGCCAACCTTGACCAGTTCGTTGAAACCGAGGCCCTGCCCGGCACCGGAATCGACAGCGCCGCCTTCTGGTCGGGTTTCGACGCCCTCGTGCACGAGCTGGCGCCCAAGAATCGTGCGTTGCTCGCCGAGCGCGACCGGCTGCAAAGCGAACTCGACAACTGGCATCGGGCCAATCCCGGCCCGGTGCGGGATGTACGCGCGTATCGCGCGTTTCTCGAAGGCATCGGCTACATCGTGCCGGTGCCCGCCAGCGTCCAGGCCACCACCGACCAGGTGGACAGCGAAATCTCCGGGCAGGCCGGCCCGCAGCTCGTCGTGCCGCTGTCGAACGAGCGCTACGCGCTGAATGCCGCGAACGCGCGCTGGGGCAGCCTGTACGACGCGCTGTACGGCACCGACGCGATTCCCGAAACCGATGGCGCCGAAAAACAGAAGGGCTTCAACCCGGTGCGCGGCGCCGCGGTGATCGCCTATGCGCGCAAGTTCCTCGATCAGGCCGCGCCGCTCGCGAACGGCTCGCATGCCGACGCAACGCGCTACAGCGTCGAGAACGGCCAGCTCGTCGTCGCGCTGAAGAGCGGCACGACTGCGCTGAAGACACCCGCGCAATTCGCCGGCTATCAGGGCGAAGCGAGCGCGCCGTCGGCGGTGCTGATCAAGCACAACGGCCTGCACGTCGAGATCCAGATCGATGCGAACGATTCGATCGGCAAGACCGATGCGGCCCACGTGAAGGATGTGGTGGTCGAAGCGGCGGTCAGCACGATCATCGACTGTGAGGACTCGGTCGCGGCCGTCGACGCCGACGACAAGGTGCAGCTCTATCGCAACTGGCTCGGCCTGATGAACGGCGACCTCACCGAACAGGTCACGAAGAACGGCAAGACCTTCACGCGCCGGCTCAACGCGGATCGCGAGTACACCGGCGCCGACGGCAAGTCGCAGGTCAAGCTGCATGGCCGCTCGCTGCTGTTCATCCGCAACGTCGGCCATCTGATGACGAATCCGGCCGTGCTGACGAAAGACGGCCACGAGATTCCCGAGGGCATTCTCGACGCGGTGATCACGACGCTGTGCGCGCTGCGCGACCGTCAGAACAAGCTCAATTCGCGCACCGGTTCGATCTACATCGTGAAGCCGAAGATGCACGGGCCGGCCGAAGTCGCGTTCGCGAGCGAGCTGTTCGCGCGCGTCGAAGACCTGCTGAAGCTGCCGCGCAACACGATCAAGATGGGCATCATGGACGAGGAGCGCCGCACCAGCGTGAACCTGCTCGCCTGTATCGCCGAAGCATCGGCGCGCGTCGCGTTCATCAACACCGGCTTCCTCGATCGCACCGGCGACGAGATGCACTCGGCGATGCAAGCAGGCCCGATGATGCGCAAGGGCGACATGAAGTCGAGCAAGTGGATCACGTCGTACGAGCGCAGCAACGTGCTGGTCGGTTTGAGCGCGGGCCTGCGCGGCCGCTCGCAGATCGGCAAGGGCATGTGGGCGATGCCCGATCTGATGCACGCGATGCTCGAGCAGAAGATCGGCCATCCGAAGGCTGGCGCGAACACCGCGTGGGTGCCCTCGCCTACCGCGGCGACGCTGCACGCGCTGCACTATCACCAGGTCGACGTGCAGGCGGTCCAGCAGGAGCTCGAACGCACGGACTACGCGAAGGTGTACGACGAACTGCTCGACGGCCTGCTGACGATTCCGGTCGTCGAAAAGGCGCAATGGAGCGACGAGGAAATCCGCGCCGAGGTCGACAACAACGCGCAGGGCATTCTCGGCTACGTGGTGCGCTGGATCGACCAGGGCGTCGGCTGCTCGAAGGTGCCGGACATTCACAACGTCGGCCTGATGGAAGACCGCGCGACGCTGCGGATTTCGAGCCAGCACATCGCGAACTGGCTGTATCACGGCGTGATCAAACGCGAGCTCGTCGAGGAGACGTTCAAGCGCATGGCCAAGGTCGTGGACGGGCAGAACGCGGGGGACCCGCTCTACCAGCCGATGGCGCCGGGCTTCGACTCGATCGCGTTCAAGGCGGCGCAGGCACTCGTGTTCGAGGGCCGTGAGCAGCCGAGCGGTTATACCGAGCCGCTGCTGCACAAGTTCCGGCTCGAGGTGAAGAAGCAGGGTTGAAGCCGTCCTGCTGAAACGACCACGGGCGCCGCGTAATGCGGCGCCCGTTTTTCTTTGAGGGCCTGGTAAGCTTAAGCGGCTTCGGCCGTCAATTGCGCCGCTTCGCCGCCTTGCGCTTCGTTCCGCATATACGCCTGCAGATACGCCTCGAATTCAGCCTTGACCTCCGGATGGCGCAGCGCGAATTCGACGGTCGCCTTCAGATAGCCGAGCTTGCTGCCGCAATCGAAGCGCGTGCCGAAGTAGCGGTACGCGAGCACCTGCTCTTCGGTCAGCAGCGACTGCACCGCGTCGGTCAGTTGCAGCTCGCCGCCCGCGCCCGGATTCAGCGCGCGGATATGCTTGAAGATCGTCGGCATCAGCACGTAGCGGCCCACCACGCCGAGGTTCGACGGCGCCTGGTCCGGCGCCGGCTTCTCGACGATGCCCGACAGCTTGATCACGTTGTCTTCCCACTCGCGGCCATCGACGACGCCGTACGAGCGGCTGTCCTCGCGCGCGATGGTTTCGACGCCGATCACCGAGCTGTGATAGTGGTTGAACGTATCGACGAGCTGGCTCATCACCGGCTTCGTGCTATGCAGCAGGTCGTCCGCCAGAATCACCGCGAACGGGCTGCCGCCGACCAGTTTCTCGGCGCACAGCACCGCATGGCCGAGACCGAGCGCTTCGGCCTGGCGCACGTAGAAGCAGTCGACGTTGGCCGGCTTGATGCTGCGCACGAGATCGAGCAGCTTCTGCTTGTTGCGCGCTTCGAGCTCGGACTCGATCTCATAGGATTTGTCGAAGTGATCTTCGATCGCGCGCTTGCTGCGGCCCGTCACGAAGATCATCTCGGTGATGCCGGCGGCGATCGCTTCTTCGACTGCGTACTGGATCAGCGGCTTGTCGACGATCGGCAGCATTTCCTTCGGACTTGCTTTGGTAGCCGGCAGGAATCGTGTCCCGAGGCCCGCTACGGGAAACACGGCTTTGGTGACTTTCAGCATGGTAGGCATTCCCACATCGGTTAGAAGTTGGTGTGTTCGCGGACCTGGCGGCCAATCGATGTCGGCGCAAGAGTAGCAGAAGAAACTGCAAGGTTCACGGAAGCGTTTTATCTTCGATTTAATTCGGATAATTCGTCCATTAATCGCAATTCGCTATTGCGAAAATTTGACGCAATTATTACGTGCATATTGCCTGACGGTGATCAAGCAGATCCGAAAGTCTTACCTTTCGGACGGCCACCGGCATCCCATCTGGCGATCCGGCGACCGGTTCGGGCAGCGCGTCATTCCTGTTCGTCGACCGGCGGCAGCTTGCCCGGGTTCATACGGTAACGCCGGATCGGCTCGTTGCGCAGAGCATCGCGGTAGGCGGAGGCGGCCACCAGGATCAGCAGGACGGCCACGCCGGCCAGTAAATGCAGGTTCATGACTTCACCTCGGGTCAGATAATCCTTGCTTTAAATTAGCACGACAAAAGCGATAAATAATTCGACGCTACAAACGTCGACGCGCAATTACAATTGGTCACAAAATCGATGCCGAATTCAATCTGAAATGCAATTTTTTATTCATTTTTCAGGTTTTCGGTGCTCTAGCATGGATGCGTCGCGGGTGCGCAAGGCGCCCGGTCGACGGGCTGTTCCGCCTCAATCTTTCCTCTTTTTCCGCTTCAGATAAGGACCGCCTATGAGCGACCCAGCACTGGATGCCGCCGGCTCATCCCTGCCCCTCTCGCCGCTGCCGCGCCGGGAGAAAAACCCGGCCGCGGCGCACGCGCGCAGCGATAGCGCGGGCAAGGAGCACGTGATCGATGCGATGCGCGGCTTCGCCGCCCTGCTCGTCGCGTATTTCCATTGCCGCCAGATCGTGTGGGTCGGCATGCAGGCGTTTCATCAGAGCGTCGGACATGCGCTGAGCCTGAATACGCTCGCCGCGTATCTGACGTTTCCGATCGCGTGGGGCTCGGCCGGTGTGCCGCTGTTCTTCGTGATCAGCGGCTACTGCATTCATCGCGGCGGCGCGCTGCGGCTCGCGGGCAACCCGGCTTACCGGCTCGATGCGGGCAACTTCTGGCTGCGCCGCTTCGCGCGCATCTATCCGGTGCTGCTCGCGGCGCTCGTGCTGACCTTCGCGCTCGATTCGTTGAGCCTGCAATTGCCGCCCGTCAGCCACAAGATTCGCGACATCGGTCTGCAGGCGTTTCTGGTCAACCTGTTTTCGCTGCAGGGCGTGGCCGGCAAAACGTATGGCTCGAACGGCGCCTTGTGGACGCTGTCGCTCGAAGTGCAGTTCTATGCGATCTATCCGCTGCTGTTCGCGCTACGGCGGCGCATCGGCATGAACGCGGTGCTTGCGCTCGTCGCGGCGATCAACCTTGCGTCGGCGTACGCGCTGGAGCGCCACGATCTGCAGTTCTTCACGTCGTACTGGTTCTCCTGGACGCTCGGCGCGTGGATCGCCGATGCCAATGCGCGCAGCGCGCGCGAGACGCGCGCGCCCGCCGCCCTGTACCTGCTCGCGGCGGCCTTGATCGCGGCAGGCTGCGTCGCGTTTCATTTCGGCCAGTACGGCGCATTCCAGATCTGGGCGCTCGGCTTCGCATGCTATCTGTACAAGGCGCTCGATGCGCGCCCTGACCCGCAATGCGACGCGTCCGGCGTGCTCGCGCCGCTTCGCGCGGCGTCACAGGCGCTGTCGCGCCTGTTGTCCCGCTTCGGTGACTTCAGCTTCTCGCTATATCTGATCCATCTGCCGATCTTCGTGCTGCTGTCGTCGTGGCTGTTCCGCTCGTCGCTGCAAATGTCGATCTGGCCGTCGTTCGGCTATATGCTGATCGCCGTGCCGGCCGCCTACGTGTTCTATCGGCTGGTCGAGCTGCCGGCGATGAACTGGTCGGCGAGCCTCAAGCCCAAATCCGCTCGCGCAGCGCGATAAAAAAAACGGAGCGAAGGTCGTTCGACTTTCGCTCCGTTACTCTACCCTCGCGCAAAAACCACCGCTTTACCGCTCTGCCACACCCTTCAGAATCGCCGCGACACCATCCACATAGCTGCGCGTGCCGAAGCGCTCCTGCGCGGTCCGATAGCCGTTCCTGACCAGCTTGTCGCGCAGGTCGCCGTTCGAGCGCAATTCGGCGAGCGTATCGGCGAGCGCATGCGCATCGCCCGGCGTACACAGCACGCCGTTTTCGTAGTCGTCGATGATTTCGAGCACGCCGCCCGCGCGCGACGCCACGACCGGCCGCTGCGCGAGCATCCCCTCGACGATCACGCGGCCGAACGGCTCGGGCGTGATCGACGTGTGCACGACCGCGTCGACCGCGCACATGCAGGCCGGAATGTCGTGCTGGAAGCCGAGAAAGTGCACCCGCTCGCCCAGTTCGTGCTCCGCAACGAAAGCACGCAGCTCGGCCTCGTACTGGTCCTCGCCGAACAGCGCCGCGCCGACCAGCACCGCATGCATCTGCGGGTTCAGCACCATCGCTTCGAGCAGCACGTGCTGCCCCTTCCAGCGCGCGAGCCGGCTGAACGAGCCGACGAGGAACGCGTCGCGCGGCAGATTCAGGCGCTCGCGCAGCACCGTTTGCGGCACCGTGCGCAACGCGTCGAACGGCTCCGCGGCAATCCCGTTGAACACGACGTCGATGCGCTGGCTGTCGAAGCGCGTGAGCTTCGCGAACGCCTGCGCCGACGCGGCCGAATTGGCGATCACATGCGTGAGGCCGAGCCGCGCGCACCATTTGATGATCGCGAGCTGCTTGCCGCCGAAATGCTCGGCGCTGACGATGTCGCGCAGATGCCAGACCACCGGCCGTCTCGCGAGCTTGCCGGCCACTGCGCCGATCACCATCGCGCGCTGCGTGTTCGCGTAGATCACGTCCACTTTGCGTGCGCGTTTCGCGGTGGCACGCACGAGTGAAATCAGCCCCTTCAGCGCCTGGCCTTTCGGCAGCGAACCGCCTTGCTTGCGGACATTTTTCAGCACGCCCGCATCGAGTACGGTGACCTCGACGCCTGCTTCGGCGAGAGCGGTGTGGAACGGCCCGTCGTCGAACAGCGCGACCTCGATGCGCGAGCGCAGCGCCTTGACGATTTCGAGCAGCGACAGCTCGGCGCCGCCGAGCACGCCGCTCTGATCGACCGCGAGAACCCGCGGCACGTTAGCGGCGCCCTGCTCGGCCGGCAGATACGGCGTATAGGCCGGCAGTGTCGCCGTGCGCAACGCAGGCACTGCCGCGCGCACCTGCGCGAAAAAGCGCTCGCGGAAATGCGCGGCCGAAAACTGCTCGGCGTTGGCGCGGCAATTGTCGGGCTGGAACCGGTGCCCAAGCTCGTCGAAACGATTGACCGCCGCGATGATCGAGTCGGTATCCTGCTCGTCGAAGAACATGCCGGTCGGCTTCGGCTCCGACAGATCGCGCACGGTTTCGAGCGCCCCGCCCTTGCCGTATGCGATCACCGGCGTGCCGCAAGCCTGCGCCTCGACCACCGAAATGCCGAAGTCCTCTTCGGCCGCGAACACGAATGCCTTCGCGCGGCTCATGCGGTCCTTCAGCACCTTGAACGGCTGATAGCCCATGATCTCCACGTTCGGCCCCGCCTTCGCGCGGATCTTCGCCATGTCGGGCCCGTCGCCGATCACGACGAGCTTGCGCTCGGGCATCTGCGCGAACGCCTCGACGATCAGATCGATCTTCTTGTACGGCACCATCCGCGACGCGGTCAGATAGAAATCTTCCTTCTGCGCGCACAGCGTGAACGCCTCGACGTCGACCGGCGGGAAGATCACCTGCGCGTCGCGCTGATACACCTTCTTGATGCGCCGCGCGATGAACGCCGAGTTCGCGATGAAGCCGTCGACCGAGTTCGACGTGCGGATATCCCAGTTGCGCATGTAATGCAGAATCAGCCGCGCGAGCGCCGACTTCGGGCCGTTGGTCAGCTTCGACTGCTGCAGATACTGATGCTGCAAATCCCACGCATAGCGGATCGGCGAATGCACGTAGCTGATATGCACCTGGTCGGGGCCCGTCAGAATGCCCTTCGCGACCGCGTGGCTGCTCGAAATCACGACGTCGTAAGCCGACACGTCGAGTTGCTCGATCGCGAGCGGCATCAGCGGCAGATACGAGCGGTACTTGCTGCGCGCGAGCGGCAGCTTCTGGATGAACGACGTCGTCACCGGCTTGCCGCGCAGGAAGCTGCGGTCGTCGAGAAAGTCCACGAGGCTGAACAGGTCCGCATCGGGAAAGCACGCGATGATCTGCTCGAGCACTTTCTCCGCGCCCGCGTAGGTGACGAGCCAGTCGTGCACGATCGCGATGCGCACGCTTTTGCCCGGACGCGGCGCGGCACGGCGCGGTGCCGGCTGGATGGCGGGCACGCTCGTCAGTTCGTCGAGCGCGCTGCGCGTCGCGGGCCTCAACAGGTTCTCTTCAAGGACGTCTTGGTTCATGCGCTTTTCCTCGGATTCAGTCGCAATAGCAGTGAACGCGCAAGATTGCGCAAGGCGGGCGTCATCGTGATCGACCACGCGACGTTCGCGCCGACCATCAGCACGCCGGCGGCGATCGCGAGCGCGAGGCCCGGCAGGAAGCTCGCGAGCCACAGGCTGGCGAGCAGGAAGGCGAGATGGGCGAGCATGTCGAGCACGATCTGGCGCGCGCGGATCGCGGCGAAATGCAGCAGCACCGCGTAGTCGAACAGCGCGCGAGCGGAGACCGCCACCGCCGCGCCGGTCAGTCCGAAATGCGTGATACCGAGCCACAACGCGCCGGCGAACAGCGGCAACTCGACGAGGCCGATGCGCGCGGCGGTGGCCGGATTGACCTGCGACTGGATCAGGATGCGCGTCACGTTCGCCTGACCGACCAGCCACACGGCGACGATCATGATGCGGCCCACCGGCGCCGCGACGGTTGCGATCTCGTTGCCGACCCACAGATGCAGGAACGGTTCGAGCACCAGCATCGCGACCAGCGCGACCGGCGTGAACACGCCGTTCAGAAATTCGAGCGACTGCTGCGTGATCGTGTCGGCATCGGCGCGGCCGACCGCCGATAGCCGCGGAAACAGCGTGCGCACCAGCGCGGTCGGCACGATGTTCAGACGCGTGACGAGATTCTGCGGCACCGTGTAATACGTGACGAAACGCGCACCGAGCCGCGAGCCGAGCATCACGCGATCGAGCGAATCGGCGACCATCGTCGTCACGCTCGCGATCAGCATCCAGCCGCCGAAGTTGAACAGCCCCTTCGCGACGCCGAGCCGCGGCGGCTGAATGCTGCGTATCTCAAGCACTTTCAGTGCATAGCGGCCGAGCAGCAGCGCGGCGAGAATCCGCGCGACCACCGCCGCGGCGAGCACGTTCTGCAAGGTCGCGCCGAGCCACCACGCGGCGCCGAGCGGCAGCAGCTGGAACAGGAACGTGCCGATCGTCTGGTTCGTGTTGTAGACGCCGAAGCGTTCCGCGCCGTTGATCGCGCCCGCGAATACCCACGACACGTTGGCGATCGGAATCGCGACCGCGAGCCACGGCAGCGCCATATAGACCTCGTGCTGCAGTTCGGGCGATACCTTGGTGAAATACGCGGTGTACAGGAACGCGCCGAAGTAGATGATCAGACCGCCGATCACGCCGGTCGTCAGATTGAGCCACGTCGCGCTCCAGAACACGCGCGCGCTTTCCTGCTGATCGCCCGACGCGCGCGCCTTCGAAATATGGTTCTGCGCGGCCATGCTCATGCCGAGATCGAGAATCCCGAAGTAGCCGATCAGCGTCCACACGAGACTGATCACGCCGTAGCGCTCGACGCCAAGCAGCCGGATATACGACGGCACGGTCACGAGCGACACGAAGGTCGGCAGCACGAGCCCGAAAAAGTTGATCGCTACGTTCCTGAGAATGCCTTTGTCCATCGAATCCCTTGGGTTGTGCGGTTAGATTGCGTGCGGGGCCGCGTCAGCGAGGCCGACGCACGTCAAGGCTTCCAGCGATACATCAGCACCTTGCCGCGCGCGTCTTCCTCGACGAACACGAGATACTCGCCATCGCTTCGTTTCGCGGCGCTGATGCCGTTCGGCACGTCGACCCAGCCCGATGCGTTGCCCACTTCAGGGCCCGGACGGATCACGCCGAGTTCGCGGCCGCTGTCCTTGTCCCACACGTGCACCGCGCCGACCGGCTCGACGCCGAACACGTATTGCCCCTCGACCGTGAGGCCGATGATCGTCGCGATCGGCTTGCTCTGCGTCTGCCACGGCAGCGTGATCGCGTAGCGCTGCACCGGCTTGCCGCTCGACCACTTGTCGTAGCGCACCAGCACGCGCCCCACTTCCTTCCAGAAGCCCTGCGCGGTCGGCATATCGGCCGTATAGCCGCTCACGTACATCGTGTCGGTGTCGGGCTCATAGATCGCGCGATGCAGTTCGCTGAACGGCGCCGGCACCGGATACTGCGTGAGGTTCGAATACGAGTAGAGCGGGTTGCCCTTCGCATCGAGTCCGCCGAAACGGAAGCGATAGATGCCCTTCGTATCGCGGGTGCGCCAGATGTCGCCGGCCGTATCGACCCACCAGCCCCAGCCGCCCGCGAGCTTCGTGCCGCTCGTGTTCAGCGTGTATTCGTCGGGCTCGAAGCGTCCGTCGCCATTGGTATCGCGCCAGATCCAGTCGCCGCCCGGCGGCGCATTCGGCACCTTCGCGACCGCGCGTTCGCGGCCCGCGATCAGGCCGGAAGGAATCGCGGTCTCGCCGTCGTGCTGCGGATCGAAGCGATAGATCTTCAGGTGGTCCGCGTACATGTCGGTCAGATAGAGGAACGTGTGCCCCTTCAAGCGCCGCGCGATCGGCAGACCCGGATACTGGTCGGTATGGAACACCGGGTCGTCCGGGTACTTGAACCGGTTCGACAGAAAGCCCGCGTATTTCCAGTCCTGCCCGGACGGCTTCGACAGATCGAGTTCGAAGCGCTTGTTGCCGGTATAGACGCTGTCGGGCCGGGCCGGATCGATCCACGCGCCGTCGACGAACAGCAGCCCCTCGACCTGCCAGTTGCGCTTGCCGTCCGGCGCGTAGCTTTCGAGCGTCGCGCCCAGGCCCGCGCCGATCGGCTCATAACGCGGACCGATGCCGTTGGTCGACACGTACACGTTGCCGCGCGCATCGACGCCGACGCCAGTCAGCCCGTTGAATCGCAACGGTCCCGGTTTTCCCGCGATGCCGCTGAAAATGCCGCCGCGCTCGCCGAGCGTGCCCGACTCCGTGTAGCGACCGTCGCGCTTCGTGAAGAACAGCACCTGCTGGCGCGGCCCGTTGTCGGCGATCAGGATGCGGCCTTGCGCATCGACGGCGAGGTCGACCGCGACCGTATCGGCTGGCAGCGTGATGGTCTCGTCGATACGCTGACCGGTCGCCGTGTAATGCTCGATACCCGGCGCGCGATCGCCGCGCGTGCCGCTCAGCACCCATAGCGTGCCGTCGGGCGCCAGCGCGACACGTCCGGGCTCGTGCACGTTCCACGTCGCCTTCTGCTGCATCGACTCGGCATCGTAGACTTCGATGCGATTGCGCGCGGTATTGGCCGCGTAGAGCGTCGTGTCGTTCGCGGCGAGCCCGCCGATCTCCGCGTTGGTGCCGGTCGGCTCTTCGTTCATCATCAGAAAGCCGGCCGCGAGCTGCGCATGCGGGTCCGCGTTTTTCGCGGCGGGCTGAAACGGCGCGACGCGCTTCGGGTCGTCGAGCAGGCGCCGCGAAATGCCGAACCATTGCTTGCCCTTGTCGGGCCACACGCCCGGCTCGACCAGGTGTCCCTTCTCGTTGCCGACCGCGATCGCGACGAACGCGTACTTGCGGTTCACCGCGACCGCATTGCCGCCGGCGTTGCCCCAGCCATGCGTGCCGCCCGCGAAGCCGAGCATCTTGCCGTTCTGGTAGACGCTCGCTTCGGCGCCGCTTTCGTCCCACGGCGCGTTCGTATAGACCTTGCCGTCGGGCGTCACCGCGATCGCGGTGATATTGATCTGCGTCCATGTGCCGTCGCCAAAGCCGGAGCTGTTGCCGAGCCACGAGGTCTTCGCGTTCAACGCGGTTTCGGCGCGAGCCGGCAAACTGGCCGATGCCGCGACCATCGCGACACAGCACGCTGTCAGCGCGAACCGGCTTTTGAACGTGATACGGCGCAAGGCGGAACCTCCAGTCGATGTCCGGTCGACGCGATGCACGCGGACCTGTGCCCGCTCGGGGCGAAATTCAGAGATGTGGCGAGGCGAAACGAAGCGCAACCGATTGAAGCGCGGCACCTGAAGGCAGCCGTCCGCACGGCTAAGTTACGCGGAAAAAATGCGCCGACGAAAATCGAAAATAATTCAAAAATATTCCCTTGACTTTGCGCCGCAAAAGAAACGATTTTAAAAATGGATAAAAACACAGACCGCGCCGTCGCAAACCTCTGACGCGTCAATCATCCGCTCCTACCCAGTGCAACTTAAGGCAATCCGCATTTATTACCGGTCGCCCGATGCTGACAACATAAACATATAAATCTTTCGGGAATGGCTGAAGAAATACCCTGTTTCAATCTGATTCAATTAGCCAATTCCAATGGGTTTTTTATCGATTTTCTTTTCCCTAGAATCGATTGCACTTCCGTTGCGACGCGAAGCGCGCGCCGGTTCGCCGGTCATTCGTTGCGACCCGCGCGTGCCGCGCCCGGCCCATCCGCTTCACACCATGGACGGTTCATGACAGCCAGCGCATTGCCCCTCGCGCCCTCCCATTCCCGCATCGTGCAGCTCGACGGCCTGCGCGCGATCGCCGTGCTCGCGGTGTTCGCGCAGCACGCGTTGAAAGCGCCGCTATGGATGGGCGTCGATCTGTTTTTCGTGTTGAGCGGCTTTCTGATCAGCGGCATCCTGCTCGATCGCAAGTCGCGTGAGCAGTCGTACTTCAGCTATTTCTATGCGCGGCGCGCGCGCCGCATCCTGCCGCCGTACCTGCTGCTGATGGTGGTGTCGTCGGTGCTGTTCGGCCTCGCGTGGGCGCAGCACTGGTACTGGTACGCGTTCTTCGCGACCAATATCGGCGATGCGCTGAATCAAAGCGGTCACGACAGCCTCAACGTGCTGTGGTCGCTGGCGGTCGAAGAGCAGTTCTATATCTTCTGGCCGTTCGTGATCCTGCTCGTACCCGAGCGCCTACTCGGCTATGTGGCGGCCGCGCTGATCGTGCTGGTGCCGCTGCTGCGCGCGCTGGCGACGCCGTGGTTCGATTCGTTCTGGCCGATCTATTACCTGACGCCGTTCCGCATGGATCTGCTCGCGGCCGGCGCGCTGCTGGCGGTTGCCGTGCGGCGCGACCGCAATGCGCTCGAGCCGTTCAAGGGACTCGCCGTGCTCGGCGCGCTGGCCGCGCTCGCGGTACTGGCATGGCTGCATCTGCACTTCCCGCGTTTTCGCGCGGCGAATACGCCGTTGTCGAATGCGGGCCTGTATAGCGTGTCGCTGGTGCTGTGCACGTCGATCGTCGTGATCGCGCTGCAAAGCAAGGGCATCGTCAAGCGGCTGTTGTGCAATCGCGCTCTCGTTTATATCGGCACCATCAGCTACACGATCTATCTGATCCACCTGAGCGTGCTGTACATGGTGTGGCCCCTGCATCTGAACCG
This sequence comes from Paraburkholderia sp. UYCP14C, assembly GCF_004197395.1. GTDB lineage: Bacteria > Pseudomonadota > Gammaproteobacteria > Burkholderiales > Burkholderiaceae > Paraburkholderia. Next base: position 116,738 of record NZ_SELS01000024.1, read on the forward strand.
CTATCTGAGCGCCGCGATCGCGCTCGCGATCACGCTGGTGTACGCGAGTATCACGTGGTTCGCGTTCGAGAAGCGCCTGATTTTCGGCGCGCGCAGTGCGAGACCGGCCACCAGCGCCGGCATTGCGCGGCAAGCACCGCAAAGCCGCGCATGAGCCGCCTGGCTGTCGCTGCTGCCCGCGTGCTGGGCGTCGTGTCGGCGCTGACGTTGCTCGCGCCGGCCACGAGCGCGGCCACGGCCGAGCCGCCAGCGTCATCGTCAACGCAAGTGCTGATCGAAGCCTACGGCGATTCGACCACGCTCGGCATCACCTGTAGCGATGGTCACTGCGCTCCGCAAGCCGGCAACGCCGTCACGTATCTGCAGCAAGCGTTGCAGGCGCATGACGGCGAGCGCGTGCGGGTCGCGAACTACGGCGTCGGCGGCACGATGGCCTGGCAGTTGCGCGACGGCACCGGCAATCGCCGCGCGGGCCCGACGGCGGGTTTGCCATGGCGCGAACGTCTCGCCGCATCGCCCGCGCGGATCGTGCTGATCAACTACGGCATCAACGAGGTGATGCAGAACCAGACGCCAGCGCAGTTCTACGCGGCCGAAACGTCGCTCGTAGAAACCGCGCGAGCGCTCGGCAAGCAGCCAGTTTTGCAGACCTCGAATCCGATGCCCGACAACCGCCTCAATGCGCGGCTCGCCGAAATGGTCGCGATGACGCGACGCGTGGCGGCCGAGCAGCAGGTGCCGCTCGTCGATCAATACGCGTACGTGAGCAGTCTGCCCGACTGGAAGTTGCTGATGTCGGACGGCGCGCATCCGAAGCCGGCGCTGTACCGGCTGAAGGCCGAACAGGATTATCAGGCCGTCGAACCGTTGGTGCGACGGCTGCTGGACAACTCACATTGACCATTTTTACGCGCGTTCTGCCCTTTTCCATTCACAAACTAGAAGGCATGCTATGAGCCAACCACGCAAAGCGATCATCACCGGCGTCTCCGGACAGGACGGCGCCTATCTGACCAAGCTGCTGCTCGACAAGGGCTATCTGGTGACCGGCACCTACCGGCGCACGAGTTCGGTCAACTTCTGGCGCTTGCAGGAGCTTGGCGTGCACGATCATCCGAATCTGAACCTGGTCGAACACGACCTGACCGACCTCGGCTCGACGCTGCGCCTGCTCGACGGCGCGCAGGCCGACGAGTTGTACAACCTCGCGGCTCAGAGCTTTGTCGGCGTCTCGTTCGACCAGCCCGTGACCACCGCCGAAGTGACCGGCATCGGCGCGCTCAATCTGCTCGAAGGCTTGCGTCTCCTGAGCCCGAAGACGCGCTTCTACCAGGCGTCGACCTCGGAGATGTTCGGCCTCGTGCAGGCGGTGCCGCAACGCGAGAGCACGCCCTTCTATCCGCGCAGCCCGTATGGCGTCGCGAAGCTGTTCGCGCACTGGTCGACGATCAACTATCGCGAGTCCTACGATCTGTTCGCGAGCAGCGGCATTCTGTTCAATCACGAATCGCCGCTGCGTGGCCGCGAATTCGTCACGCGCAAAATCACCGACACGGTCGCGAAGATCAAGCTCGGCAAACAGGACGTGCTCGAACTCGGCAACCTGAGCGCGCAGCGCGACTGGGGCTTCGCGCTCGAATACGTCGAGGGCATGTGGCGCATGTTGCAGGCGGACGCGCCCGACACCTTCGTGCTCGCGACCGGCCGTACCGAGACGGTCCGCGATTTCGTGCGCATGGCGTTCAAGGCGGCCGGCTATCAGCTCGAATGGTCGGGCAAGGAGCAGCGCGAGACCGGCATCGACGTCGCGACCGGCAAGACGCTCGTGCGCGTGAATCCGAAGTTCTATCGGCCAGCCGAAGTGGACCTGCTGATCGGCTGCGCGGACAAGGCGCGCGACACGCTCGGCTGGCAGCCGCAAACCACGCTCGAACAGCTGTGCCAGATGATGGTGCAGGCGGACATCGCGCGCAACGAGCATCGCGACACGTTCTGACGCGGCGGCCTTCGTGTGCGGCGGCGTGCGCCGCACACGGCCCCGTCAACCCGCCAGCTTTCTGAACGTCTCCAGCACCGCATCGCCCTTGAACGGCTTGACGATCCAGCCCTTCACGCCGGCGGCCTTGCCACGCTCCTTCATCGCGGGGCTGCTTTCGGTCGTCAGCATGATCACGTTGACGGTCTTGTTCGCGAGTTCGCCGCGGATCTTCTCGACCATCGTCAGGCCGTCCATGTTCGGCATGTTCACGTCGCTGACGATCAGGCGGATACCCGAATCCATCTTCAGCCTGGCAAGGCCGTCCTTGCCGTCGATGGCCGTCGCGACGTCCAGACCGTTCTTCGCCAGAAAGCCCGCGACTTCATCGCGTACCGTGCTCGAATCGTCCACCACCAGAATCTTTGGCATAGCCATTTCCTTGCGTCGCCGACGCGTCGTATCAAAACAGATCCAGTTCGCCGGATTCGACGAGATCGTCGACATCCACCGTGCTTTCAGAAAAATCTTCGGGTGACCAGCTCAGGTTGAACACGAAGCGCTGGTCGATCGACACCGACTGCCCGCTCGCCGCGTCGCTCAATCGATATTGGAACCGCAACTGCGGATTGTCCGAGCCGAACGAGATGTAACGATGCTTGTGATTGACGAGCAGCGGCACCTGCACCTGACTCGCGTCGCGGGCGTTCTGCTGACCGAGGAAGCGATCCTTGAACGCCCCCCAGATCAGATTGGTCAATTCGCCGAGCACGCTGTTCAGATCGCGAAAGCCCGCCTGCGCGATGCCCGTGCCGGCCTGGCGTGCGGCGCGATCGTGCTCGATCATGCCGAGCAGCGGCGCCTCTTCTGCCTGCATCAGCATATAGCCGCGACACCAGCTGCCTTCGAGCGGAATCAGGCTGAACACCTCGCCGAAGATGATGCGATCGCGCACGACACTGGGCGTGTCCCGTTGCACCGTGACGCCGTCGAACAGCGCGGCAAGCCGCGCTTCGGTGATCTCCGCAATACCGCGCACCAGCGCGTTCGGGAAGTCGAGGCTGAAGATGTATTGATCGACGGCGGTGCTCAAGGCCGTCAGGTCGGCGGCATCGAAGCTCGCGCACACCGCGTGCGTCAACGCGAGCGGACGCTGTTCGAGCGGCGCGTGGCCGCTCGAACGCAGGATCACCGGCAGTTCGGGACGCAACGCATGGATCCGCGCCGCGGTGGTGGCGGCCTGCTCGACCGAGCCGCCGTAGTCGTCCGCCAGCAGAACGCCGCCGAGATCGATATTGGTGGCCAGTACCGAGCCGAGGCGGCGGCTGTCGCGCACCTTCAGTGCAATCAGGTTGTGCTCGTCGAAAAAGAGCTTCAGCGCCTGCGCGTGTGCCGGACAGTCGTCGAGCACGAGCAGCTTGCTGATGGGCTTGCTGGTATTCATCGTGGTTCAGCCTGCAAATGCGGTGTTGCTAGAAAAGTTCGAGTTCGCCTTCGGCCTCGTCGGCGGTGGCGAGTTCAGCCTTGAAATCGAGCGGCGCCTGCGCGCAGATGCATAACGTGACGCCGAGCCGGGCCGCACCGCCGATCGTCAGCTCGTACGCCCATACATGATCGGGCCGCAACTCGTCCAGATACTCGACACAGGTGCTGTTCAATTCATACGGCGTCGACATGCCGAGATCGGGGAAATGTTCGACCAGTTGCTGGTTCATGTAGCCGCAGCACAGATTGCCGAGCTCCATCAGCGTGTCCGACAGCGAGCGCGCGGTGTGGCCGCCGGCGTAGTACGCGCGCGTCGCGTCGTCCTTGCTGAAATGCAGCACGAACAGCAGACGAAAGCCGATCGACGAGATCGTCAGCGCCATCGCGCAAGGTCCGGCCGGATGATCGCGATCCCACCTCGGCACCGCCGCGATGTCGCACGAGTCGCCCGGCGTCGCGGGCAATCTCGCGCGCGCCGCGTGACAGAAGATGTCCGCGATGCTTTGCAACGCCTGATCGGTAATCACGCTGCAGCCTGCTCGAGCCGGGATTGAAACTGGGCCGCCAGCACTTCGACGCCGCCGAGTGACGCGGTGATCATCTTGCCGCCGGCCTGGATGTCCTGGAACGTCGCCGCCGTCGTCAGGTCGTTGCGATGCAGGCTCTCGCGATAGCTCTTCGACAGCTCCTGCGAGCGCGACGCCAGCGAGCGCACCTCGCCCGCGACGATCGAGAAACCACGTCCCGCGGTGCCGGCGCGCGCCGCTTCGATCGACGCATTCAGCGAAACGATCAGCACGTGCTGCACGATCGACGACAGCTCCTGGTTCTTCTTGTGCATGTCGCGGTTCTGCGACATCAGCGAAATCATCTGCTCGTGCCAACGCTCGAAGGTGATGGTGAGCGCCCCGATGGGCGGGCAAATTCCCCCACCTGTGGGCACCTAAAATCCCCCACCTAGAGACACGCGGAGCATGACGCT
>NZ_SELS01000241.1 GCF_004197395.1 Paraburkholderia sp. UYCP14C
AGTTGCAGTACCGGCAAACACGTATCGACCAGCTTACGCACGAACTCTCGGTCATCAAGCGGCAGCAGTTCGGCAGGCGCAGTGAGCAGCTCAACAAGGAGCAACTGAGCCTGCTCGAGGAAGCGCTCGACGCGGATCTGTCGGCAATCGGGCTCGAGCTGCAGGGGCTGAAGTCCGGCGAGCAGGCAGGGACACCACGGCAACAGCCAAAGCGTGAACCGCTTCCTCCCGAACTGCCACGTACCGACATTCATCACGAGCCGGACAGTACGATCTGTACGTGCGGCTGCGAGCGCGTTCGCATCGGCGAGGACATCAGCGAGAAGCTGGATTACCCGCCCGGCATGTTCACAGTTCAGCGGCACATCCGGGGTAAATGGGCGTGCAAGGCATGCGAGACGCTGGTGCAGGCTGCGGTGCCGCCGCACGTGATCGACAAGGGCATCCCGACCACCGGTCTGCTGGCTCAAGTGCTGGTCGCCAAGTACAGCGATCACCTGCCGTTGTATCGACAGGAGCGCATCTTTGCGCGGGCGGGTTTGGCGATCGCGCAATCGACGCTCGGCGCCTGGGTTGGCGCGTGTGGCGTGCGCCTGCAGCCCCTGGTCGATGCACTTCGCGAAGAGGTATTGCAGCACGCGGTACTGCATGCCGACGAGACGCCGGTACAGATGCTTGCACCGGGAAAGGGCAAGACCCATCGAGCCTATCTGTGGGCGTACAGCACCACGCAGTTCGCCGATCTGAAGGCGGTGATCTATGACTTCGCCGATAGCCGCGCCGGCGAACATGCACGCGCATTCCTGGGAGAGTGGCGTGGCAAGCTGGCGTGCGACGATTACGGGGGCTACAAATCCAGCTTCAGGAGTGGGGTCACAGAGATCGGGTGCCTGGCCCACGCGCGCCGTAAATTCTTTGATTTACACGTCAAGCACCAGAGCGAGCTGGCCGAGCCCGCGCTGCGATACTTCGGTGCGTTGTACGAAGTAGAACGCGACGCCGCACAACTCGAGCCCGATAGAAGACGTCTTGTGCGTCAAGAGCGAGCTCGCCCCATCACCGACGAACTCCATGCATGGCTGCTCACGCAACGGCAGCGTGTGCCGGACGGATCCGGGATCGCCGCGGCACTCGACTACAGCCTCAAACGTTGGGAGGCGCTTACGCGCTATCTGGACGATGGGCATGTGCCAGCGGATAACAACTGGATCGAGAATCAAATACGGCCATGGGCCCTGGGGAGGTCGAACTGGTTGTTCGCAGGATCTCTGCGTGCCGGAAAACGCGCGGCCGCGATCATGACATTGATCCGCTCTGCACAACTGAACGGACACGATCCGTTGGCTTACCTGAAAGACGTGTTGACGCGCTTGCCGACACACCGTGCCGCCGACGTAGCGCAACTGCTTCCTCATCGCTGGACGCCGACCGCTGCTTGATGGTTTCAGCGATTGCCTCCGTCAAGATGCCTTCCCCGGGTGCTTAC
>NZ_SELS01000242.1 GCF_004197395.1 Paraburkholderia sp. UYCP14C
GGCAATGTCCCAATGACAGTTGAAGGTTGGGACGGCGGGTGCGGCATAGGTTAGGCGACCTTTCGATCATGGTCAATGTTCGTTGTCGAAGGCGGACGCTTCAGCGCCGCTGCGAGTACCCATAGGTCGCTCACACCGAGGATTTTGCGGAAGTTCTTCTCGGCTTCCAGGAATCCGGCCGCCGCCCAGCGCACCGCCATGTCGGCATCGCGATAGCGCCTCACACGGCCTGCAACACGGCGTACAGCACCGTTCGGATTCTCGATGAGGTTGGTCGTAGACAGGCCGCGCATGAGCGCCGGCGTCAGGCCCAGCTCGTTCACCGTGAACGTCTCCTCCAGTCCTTCGAGCAGCGAGGCCGAGGCATCCGGGTGGTTGGACTGGAGCCACGCCGCGTGCGTCTTGAGCTTGGCCATGCCGTCCCTGGGCGGCAGCTTGTAGGCCGCTTTCATGATCGCTGCGGTTTGCGAGATGCATTCTTTCGGCAGGCGCTCGAGGACGTTGCGCAGCTTGTGTGTGCGGCAGCGCTGCACGTGGGCACGCTCGCCGAAGAGTTCCTCGATCGCAGAACGCAACGCCTTGGACCCGTCAATCACGAACAGGTATTCCAGGTCCGTGGACAAGCCGCGATCGATCAACCCGCGCAACAGATCCTTGACGACCTGGGCGTTCTCGCTCGATCCGCTCACGAGTCCCATCAGGTGTTTCTCGCCGGCGCTGTCCACACCAATGGCCGCGATGATATGCCGCGTGCCGACGATGATGCCGTCCATGTAGATCGCCAGAAAGTCGCGTTCATCGAAGCGCCGTGCCATCAGCTCGGTGAGCGCCGCCTGGCTGGCCTGGATGAACTCGCGCGAGACGCTGCTCTTCGAAATACCGACGGTGCCGGCCATCTCGGGCAACACCCCGGCATATTTGCGCGTCGACACGCCCGTGACCATGATGTCGTGCACGCGCTCGGCGAGCCGTGGATTCTCGTTCAATTGCTCGTAGGCAGGAATCGGCACTTCGCCGCCAGCTCGACGCCGCAGGCGCGGGCGTTCGACATTCAGTTTGCGCTCGTCCATCACTATCTGGCCACGCTGCGAGCCGTGCCAGCGGATCTCGCTGCCCTTGCGTCCCGGATGCTTGTCGCCGGCGACTTCGGTGGCGGAAATCACCAGCAACTGCTCGACCAGGCTGCGACCGGCGTCGTACATCAACTCGTCGATACTCGTGCGAGTGTTCTGGATCAGGTCGAGCATCGGCAGCAGGAGCTGACTGTTCTCGGCGAAACAGGCCCGCAGCCGGTCTTCGTTCTGCTTGGCGACGATGTTCAACGGCGAGCTGGCCTTGGGGGCCTTCTTCCTGGTAGGCTTCATGTGGCGGTTCTCCTGGGTTCCCTGTCCGGGAAGTTGGTCGTGGAAACCCGATTCTCTCGGATTCCCAACGGGGAACCGCCGCCTTCAACCTTCAACTACGCCTGGGACATTGCC
>NZ_SELS01000243.1 GCF_004197395.1 Paraburkholderia sp. UYCP14C
ATCGCTGGCAAGCTCAACTTCACTTCGATCAACCCGCATACTGCATAACCCATTTGAATTTCAAAAGAGCCTCAAAATTCAATCGGCGCGGACAGCGCAACGTCCTCGAGCGCCTGCCGAAAGAATGCATCTCGCAAACCGCAGCGATCATGAAAGCGGCCTACAAGCTGCCGGCCAAGGACGGCATGGCCAAGCTCAAGACGCACGCGGCGTGGCTCCAGTCCGACCACCCGGATGCCTCGGCCTCGCTGCTCGAAGGAATGGAGGAGACGTTCACGGTGAACGAGCTGGGCCTGACGCCGGCGCTCATGCGCGGCCTGTCTACGACCAACATCATCGAGAATCCGAACGGTGCGGTACGCCGTGTTGCAGGCCGTGTGAAGCGCTATCGCGATGCCGACATGGCGGTGCGCTGGGCGGCGGCCGGATTCCTGGAAGCCGAGAAGAACTTCCGCAAAATCCTCGGTGTGAGCGACCTATGGGTACTCGCAGCGGCGCTGAAGCGTCCGCCTTCGACAACGAACATTGACCATGATCGAAAGGTCGCCTAACCTATGCCGCACCCGCCGTCCCAACCTTCAACTGTCATTGGGACATTGCCAAGCGCGACGTGGAGGCGGCGAAAGCCTTTTTCAGGAAGGCCATCAGACATCAGGGCCAGCCACCGAAGGGCATCACGCTTGACGGCTATGCGGCCTCGCGCCGCGCCGTGCGCGAGATGAAGGCCGATGGCTTGCTGCCTGAGGACACGAAGGTCCAATCCTCGAAATATCTCAATAATCTGGTCGAGCAGGACCACCGCAACATCAAGTCCCGGACGAAAGTCATGCTCGGCTTCAAACGTTTCAGGAACGCAGCGATCACTCTCTCTGGTATTGAGTTGGTACATCGTATTCGCAAGGGCCAGTTCGGCCTCGCGAAGCTCAGCCTCAAAGATACCACTGCGCCCGCAGTCTGGGAGGCCGTCCTGTCTGCTTCATGAGGTATCCTCTAGATAACAACAATCTCGTACAGACCGCCTATTTGCACCAGAGCCGAAATCGGGGCGTCCGGCACCCTCGTACAGGACTTTGGCTCCGCAGCGCGAATGACAATAATGTATAGGTTGCAGCTCCCGTAGTTCAGCGGCAGGCTTTGTGAACGTCATTTCTTCAAATAGAACTGATCGCTCGACGTGCGCAAAGGCGCCACTCTGAAGTCGGTGCGCGTGTAGACGCCCCACACAATCCGACCAGAACAGTTCAAAAGCTAGCGGCTTTTGCATTGACAGCTGAACTGCAATCCTTGCCAGAAAAGCAGTCGCACTATGTAGATTAGGGGTCGGCTGCCAAACGAATGTTTCCCCTGCATCGTTCTGTCGAGCCTGCCGCGCAGAGCAAACTTGTTGAGGCTCTTTTGAAATTCAAATGGGTTATGCAGTATGCGGGTTGATCGAAGTGAAGTTGAGCTTGCCAGCGATCA
>NZ_SELS01000244.1 GCF_004197395.1 Paraburkholderia sp. UYCP14C
TACTGGGCGGATTCAACCGGTCGTCGCAACACGAGATTGTTGAACAGATTTTAGGTACTCGTCCAGAGCTTCGGCCGGTGTCTTCCAACCAAGCGTTTTCCGGGGCCTGGTATTCAGTGCATTGGCGACGGCCTGGATCTCTCGAGCGCTCCACCGAGACAGGTCTGTGCCCTTTGGAAAGTATTGCCGCAGAAGGCCGTTCGTGTTCTCGTTCGTACCACGCTGCCATGGACTGTGCGGGTCGGCGAAGAATACCTTCACCCCAGACTCGACCGTGAAGCGGGCGTGATCGGATAGTTCCTTGCCACGATCCCAAGTCAATGACCGCCACAACTGGGCAGGCATATCAGTCACGGTCTTCTTGAGCGCGTTGGCCATCGTGATAGCTCCGTAGCCAGCCAGCGCAGGGCCATTCTTCGTTCTGGGAATCAGCCCGTAGCCTTCTTCGCGAGGCAGGTGGACAAGCATGGTGAATCGACTTGATCGCTCGACCAGCGTTCCGATCGCGGAGCGGTTCAGGCCGACGATCAGGTCACCCTCCCAATGCCCCGGCACAGCACGGTCCTGCGCTTCTGCAGGCCGGCTGGAGATCATTACATCCTCGCTAACGTGCGCCCAAGCCCTGGCTTGTGCCCTGGCCCTCGGCACGCGCAACGCCCGCCCAGTGCGCAGACAGCTAACCAGCTCGCGCTTGAGAGCACCTCGGCTCTGGATATAGAGAGCCTGGTAAATGGCTTCATGAGAGATGCGCATGGATTCGTCATCCGGGAAGTCGATCTGCAACCGGTTGGAAATCTGTTCGGGCGACCAGCCATTGACCCATTTACGGTCACCGCGATGCGGCTTGTTTCTCCCTTTAAACGGCGCGTGGCGGGGCCCGGAAATCTCACGGCCATCAACGGCGCGAACCTTGCCTTCCAGACGGTCTTGCACGTAGTGGCGCAGCCGTGGGTTAGTCACCAGTTTCGAAGGTTTGGGTCGTTTGGCAACCAGTTCCGCTTTCCACTGCGCAACCGAAGCTCGATACTCAAGCCGGCCGCTACGAGTTGCAGCGTTCCGCGTCAGTTCCCGCGAGACCGTTGATGGGCTGCGTCCGATACGGCGAGCAATCTCGCGGACCCCGACACCCTGGAACGAAAGTAGTCCAATCTCTTCTCGCTCCGCGAACGACAAGTACCGTCCCGATATTGGGCTCGACATGGAAAGTGGCATGCCACCATTATGGCGGAACCAGCGGGCGCCTACTGCCTGCGACACGCCAACCGCCTCTGCAGCCTTCTCACTTGTAATGCCTGTTGCGATTTGCTTCCAGAATCGCCGCTCGATCTCACGCCGATGCGACGGTGCACCTGGCGAGCGCATCGCTCCTCGCCCTGTCAACTTCTGCATCCACCCCGCTGGTCGTCCCATAAACACCTCCTCAATTAAAGGTGTTGCGACGACCGGTTGAATCCGCCCTG
>NZ_SELS01000245.1 GCF_004197395.1 Paraburkholderia sp. UYCP14C
CCCCGTTACTATCTTCACTCCCCGATAATTGGGGATTTGGCCAGCCGGGCCCGGCATGATTCTCGCCCCCAGTCGCTTCTATGATCCGGGGGGTGTTGTCACCGGGTCTGGTGGGTGGCTGGTGATCGCTAATAGGGGCTCGGCCGGATTATCTTGAGGCCGTCCGTAACGTGGATGCCGAGACTTGCCACCGATGTTGCAGGCCAACCCGCTCAATCTGCAAATACCTCGATGCAAGACAACCAACAACATAGCTCCGTCGATGTATTCGTCGGCGTCGACGTAGGCAAAGGCCACCATCACGCCGTTGCCCTTGATCGGACCGGAAAGCGTCTGTACAACAAGGCGCTGCCGAACGATGAGGCCAAACTGCGTGCCCTTATCACCGAGCTCAAAACACACGGCCAACTCCTGTTCGTCGTCGATCAGCCTGCCACCATCGGCGCGCTGCCCGTCGCTGTCGCCCGAGACGAAGGCGTTCTGGTCGCCTATCTGCCGGGTCTGGCCATGCGCCGCATTGCCGATCTGCATGCAGGCGAAGCCAAGACTGACGCCCGTGACGCCGCCATCATTGCCGAGGCCGCCCGCTCGATGCCGCATACGCTGCGCTCGCTTCGACTGGCCGACGAGCCGCTCGCCGAACTCACGATGTTGTGCGGCTTCGATGACGATCTCGCCGCGCAGATCACGCAGACCAGCAACCGCATTCGCGGCCTGCTTACCCAGATCCATCCCGCACTGGAACGGGTTCTGGGGCCGCGCCTCGACCATCCGGCCGTGCTCGATCTGCTTGAGCGATACCCGTCGCCCGCCGAGCTTGCCGCGACCAGCGAGAAAACACTCGCCAACCGCCTCACCAAACTAGCACCGCGCATGGGCAAAAGCCTCGCGGCCGAAATCGTTCAGGCACTCAGCGAACAGGCAGTGGTCGTACCCGGCACTCAGGCCGCAACCATCGTCATGCCGCGTCTGGCCCAGCAGCTCGCCTCCTTGCGCAAGCAACGTGACGAGGTTGCCAGCGAAGTTGAAGGCCTGGTACATGCGCACCCTCTTTGGCCGGTCCTGACCAGCATGCCGGGAGTCGGCGTCAGGACCGCCGCCAGACTCCTCACTGAAGTCGCTCACAAAGCTTTCGCTTCAGCCGCACATCTCGCCGCCTACGCCGGCCTCGCACCGGTCACCCGACGCTCGGGCTCTTCTATACGTGGCGAACACCCATCTAGGCGGGGCAACAAGGTGCTTAAGCGAGCGCTCTTCCTCTCTGCCTTTGCTGCCCTGCGAGACCCGATCTCAAGGGATTATTACGCCCGCAAGGTCCAGCAGGGCAAGCGCCACAATCAGGCGCTCATTGCCCTTGCCAGACGGCGCTGCGACGTGCTGTTCGCAATGCTGCGCGACGGCACCTTCTATCAACCGAAATCCGCCCCTAACGCTTGACGAACCACATAGGGGCACCCC
>NZ_SELS01000246.1 GCF_004197395.1 Paraburkholderia sp. UYCP14C
GAGCTAATCTCGGATCTGGTGTACGGCGGCAGGCGGGGGATACGAGGAAGGCGGTGGCGGTTGGCTGAGAATGTTGCTTTCTCAGGGTAACAAACCAGCAACCGAGCTCCACCACCATGGCGAAACGTACGCAGGAAGCGAACAACAGTCAAGCAGCAGCAACGGAAATGAAGGGGCCGCCGGGCCTGGACGATCTGATCCAGCAAGGCGCGCGGCAAATCATTCAACAGGCGATCGAGGCGGAATTGGCGGCATTGCTCGAACGGTATTCGAATGTGAAGACGCTGGAGGGTCGGCGCGCAGTCGTGCGTAACGGCTACTTGCCCGAGCGCGAGATCGTTACGGCTGTCGGCCCGGTTCAAGTTCAGGTGCCGAAGGTGCGCGATCGCTCGGGCTCGGGCGTGAAGTTCAATTCGAACCTCGTGCCGCCGTATGTGCGCCGCTCGCCGCGGGTGTCGGCCGCGTTGCCGTGGCTCTATCTGCGCGGCGTGTCCACAGGCGACATGAGCGAGGCGTTGAGCGTGCTGGTGGGCGATGATGCCAAGGGGCTTTCGGCGAATGTCGTGGTGCGGCTGAAGGCGCAATGGGCCGAAGAGTTCGAGCAGTGGAACAGGCGCGATCTGAAGCACGCGCGCTGGGTCTATTGGTGGGCCGACGGCATTCATACCGGCGCACGTAGCGAGGACAGCGACGGCCAATGCCTGCTGGTGATCATCGGCGTGAAGCCCGACGGCAGCAAGGAGCGTGTGGCCATCGCCGACGGCTATCGGGAATCGAAGGCATCGTGGCGCGACCTGCTGCTTGACCTGAAGGCCCGGGGCTTGCAGGCCGGCCCGCTGCTGGCAGCGGGTGACGGTGCGATGGGCTTGTGGGCCGCGCTCGAAGAAGTGTTCCCGCAGACCCGGCAACAACGCTGCTGGTTCCACAAGATTGGCAACGTGCTCAACGCCCTGCCGAAGGCACAGCATGGCCGCGCGAAAACAGACCTGGCGCAAATCTGGAATGCCGCTACTCGTGCCGAGGCACTCGTTGCCTTCGAGCGATTCGTCGCGACATATGGCGCCAGATATCCAAAGGCTGTCGAGAAGCTCAGCAGGGACCGCAATGAACTGCTCGCGTTCTACGACTTCCCGGCGGAACACTGGCAACACCTGAGAACGACCAATCCGATCGAGTCGACGTTTGCCACCGTGCGCCATCGCACGAGCCGCGCCCGAAACTGCCTGTCGCGCGCGACGTTCCTCGGCATGGCGTTCAAGCTCGTCGAATCGGCTGAGCAGTCGTGGCGTCGCATTCGCGGCGCCGAAAGAATCGAACAGCTTCTGAAGGGCATTCCCTTCGAAGATGGCGTCCCGGTGATCGAAAGCGCACCGGCTCAGCAACCGCTTGCCGCTTGATCATGCTCTGCCCCCGCATACACCAGAATTGACATTAACTC
>NZ_SELS01000247.1 GCF_004197395.1 Paraburkholderia sp. UYCP14C
GCGACAACCGCTCGAATCCCTTACCCAACCGGCCTCTCCGCCCATTTTAACCCCAGCGAAAAACCTGCAACCAGTAGGAGGTCCGGAAATTTGCTACCACCCCTCACCAGCTCTACAAGGGTCAACAGCGTGGACGATATTTTCAGGGTCATCTGTGGGTCCGGGTTCATAGTCAACGGCAGCCCCGCGCCGTCTCGATAAACGGCTTCCGAAACTGCGCACTGAATGCACAGAAGCGGCCAGAACCAGTCGCTTCCGATCTCCTTGTGGACATCGCCAAGCGGTTCCCTCAGTGCGTTGAAGATATTCATTCCGGCCCACAGGACACGGTAACGCAACAGCACCGCCTCCCATAACGCGCCGGCATGGCGATTGCCCGAGTTGCTCCGAACATAATCCGCGAGGTAAGTGTCTGTCGTGGACAATAGCTCGAGATGATGTCTCAGTTCGCCGGTTATTCCCAGCCAGCCCCTCAGGCCGGTCGGATCAGGATTTGGTACCGCATCCAAAACGAGAACTTGGAAGCGAGCGCAGTCAAAGATCCACGCCATCACCTCATCTCTGACCGCACGTACTGGGTCGGGCGCTTTCAGCAGAGCCAGCACCTTTTCGGCCCAAGCCTTCGCCTGACTTTCTTTGAACTCCTGCGGGAAATCTTTCGTCATCGCAACGTTATTCGTCCAAAACTGCTGCAAGGCCAGCGACCCAGTTATAAGCGCTTGCGAATTCTCAAAGACCCTCGTCGTGTCTTTGATCGACTGCGGCGTCAGCGAATCACGCAATTTCTTAAACATCGATTCTCCTGTTGCGCCAAGAAGCCCTTACGCGGCGGCTGTTTTCCGTGTGGCTAGTGCGATCCGGCGAAACGCCTGCGCAGGTGTGCCCGCAATGCCGTTTCTGTGGAAGCGTCGTCGTCCTTGCCAGCTTCATACCACACGTCCGCGTAGGCCTCTGCTCGCGCCTCATTAACGCCTTCTTCAGAGGCGAACCGGCGAGCGATGCGTCGCGCCTGGTCAATGTCCTGCACTTCGTCGGTCATCGATTGCTCCCATTTTCCGATTCGTTAATGTTTCAACGCTACGATTGATACAACTAGCGCACACAACGAAACCATTACGGACGCGCCGGCCACAAGCAACATGGCGGTGTTCGTCATGCGTGCGTAGTAGAAGTCGCTCATTTTTCGAATCCACGGCTCTGTGTCTTCCTCATTCCGCAGTCCGTTCGGAAACTGGGTTTTGAACTCGGCAAGCACTTTGGATTGGATGGCCCGATGGAACTCGCTGTTCCAGCCATCGGTCCAGTCAACGAACCATTGCACTACGCGTCTTTTGTCCATAAGGCTGTCAACTGTTTTGCCTCTATTGAATTTTCAGTGGGTGGTATCGTCCCGGTTTCTGGATAAACAAGACGAAGGCAGGTCATGCATAGCCA
>NZ_SELS01000248.1 GCF_004197395.1 Paraburkholderia sp. UYCP14C
AAACATCACGCGGCACTTTCTTGGGAAGAACTGCCAGCCTTTGTCCATGACCTGGAGCAACGTCCCCGGCGTGCCGCGCGGGTACTGCATCTGCTCATCCTGACGGCGACGCGTACGAATGAGGTGCGTTTTGCGCGGCCTGAAGAATTCGATCTGGACCATCGTATCTGGTCCATTCCCGGCGACCGCACGAAAAGCGGCCGACCGCTCCGCGTGCCGCTTTGTGAGCGAGCGGTCGAAATAGTGCGCAGCGCATTGCCGAAGGCGAAATACGGTTATCTGTTTCCCGGCTGCAAGGAAGGGCGACCGTTGTCAAACATGGCGATGTTGACTCTTCTGAAACGCATGTCGTGGCTCGGAATCACCGTTCACGGATTTCGTTCATCGTTCCGGGACTGGGTCGCCGAATGCACGGACTATCCGGATTCGCTTGCGGAAGAAGCATTGGCGCACGTCATTACTTCACAGACGGTGGCCGCCTATCGGCGCCGAGATCAACTTGAGCGACGGCGTCTGATGATGGAGGAATGGGGTTTGTACTGCGCTGGTCGGCTGCCGCTTGCCGAGTCAACGAGGGTGGCCGTGCCGTAGACATTTTCCGCCTATGCCAACGGTGCCTCTGTATCGGCAACCGCGTATGGCTGGGCGGGCACGTTGATGGTGTGGTGGCAGTGTGGACAAGCGTCTAGAATTGAAGCGTTGGCTCTTTAGGGCGCCAAAAACCGGCGCTAGCCTATCCTGCTGTAAGGACTTTCGCTGTATGTCAACTGCGGTTTATGGGCCGTGGATGATCGTCTCCGTTTGTGCTTTGATGCGCACGGGTTACTCAATCTATTTGCGCTTTCAGCCCTCTCGTTACGCAGGGTTGCTGCACGTGTGACACGTTTTTCTGCGCTGCGCGTTGGCACCGCTCGTAATCAATGCTCATTCTATTTGTGCGGGCTGCTACCTACCGACTTCACGGGTATGCGGGGGATTTGCGCGAAGGGGTGAACCTCTGCGCACGACGTTTGCCCGGTACGGTGTACGACCTGATTTTTAATGTTCGCGTGATTTGCGATTCCTTTGCCGCGAAGCTGTAGGTGCTGCGCGTGTGCCTGGCAGTAGAGGCGGCAGACTGCATCCCTGTAATCGGCCTTCTTGCGCCAGAACTGCCGGCGCGGGCCACCATATCGAAGCCGCACGGGAACTCCCAATTCCATCCGAGACGCAGCCTGCGCAGTGGGGATCAACCGCCGCGGAATGGGGCTGGCCAGCAGGATAGCCGGGGTTTGTTCCCGTTCGGTCTGACCTCATGTTGCTATTGCACGTTGCAGCGTGGCGGGAAGTGCGCGGTATTACACGGTCGCAGCCGGCGCGCGATAGCGCTGCCAGGCGAGCGGATCGTAGGCTTCGTCGTGAGCTAGCATCGCCC
>NZ_SELS01000249.1 GCF_004197395.1 Paraburkholderia sp. UYCP14C
GACGCCAGCCGCCAGGCCGCCTCACGCAGGCCGCTCTCCTGCGGCCATCGCGACAGGGCATTGAGGCTGCTGGCCACGGCCGGCGCGTTCATCGACTCGCGCAGCCCGGCCTCCGAGGCCACGCGCCCGGCCAGCCTCAACGCCGCGTCCCGGGCTCCGCCCTCGTCCGGCCACTTCGCGAGGGCATTGAGCGCGTTGGCCACTTGCTGCGCGTTCATCGACTCGCGCAGCCACGCATCCGAGGCCAGACGACCGGCCAGGCGCAGCGCCGCTTCACGCGCGTCGTCCTCACCCGGCCACTTCGCGAGGGCATTGAGAGCGTTGGCCATCGCCTGCGCGTTCATCGACTCGCGCAGCCACGCATCCGAGGCCAGTCGACCGGCCAGGCGCAGCGCCGCTTCACGCGCGTCGGCCTCGTCCGGCCACTTCGCGAGCGCATTGAGCGCATTGGCCACCGCCTGCGCGTTCAACGACTCGCGCAGCCTCACGCCCGCCTCCGATGCCAGGCGACCAGCCAGGCGCAGCGCCGCTTCACGCGCGTTGGCCTCGTCCGGCCACTTCGATAACGCATTGAGCGCGTTGGCCACTTCCTGCGCGTTCATCAACCCGCGCAGCCTGGCCTCCGAGGCCACGCGACCGGCCAGGCGCAGGGCCCCGTTACGCGCGTCGTCCTCGTCCGGCCACTTCGCGAGCGCACCGAGGGCCATGGCCACATGTTGGGCTTCCATCGACTCGCGCAGCCCTGCACCCGATGCCACGCGCCCGGCCAGGCGCAGCGCCGCTTCACGCGCACCGTCCTCGTCCGGCCACTTCGAGAGTGCATTGAGCACGCTGGCCACTTCCTGCGCGTTCATCGACTCGCGCAGGCCCGCCTCCGAGGCCAGGCGCCCGGCCAGGCGCAGCGCCGCTTCACGCGCGTCGGCCTCGTCCGGCCACTTCGAGAGGGCATTAAGCGCGTTGGCCACCGCCTGCGCGTTCATCAACCCGCGCAGCCCGGCATCCGAGGTCAGGCGACCGGCCAGCTGTAGCGCGGCTCCTCCCGCATCGGCCTCGTCCGGCCACTTCGAGAGTGCATTGAGTGCGTTGGCCACCGCCTGCGCATTCATTGATTCGCGCAGCCCAGCATTCAATGTCAGGCGACCGGCCAGGCGCAGGGCCGCTTCACGCGCGTCGGCCTCGTCCGGCCACTTCGCGAGTGCATTGAGCGCGTTGGCCACCTCCTGCGCGTTCATCGACCCGCGCAGGCGCGCGTCTGTTGCGACGCGCCTGGCCAGTTCCAGTGCTTCTTTCCGGCCCCTGCCATCGTCCGGCCATTTGCTCAGGGCATTGAGCAGATTTGCGATATCCTGTGCGTTCAGCCTCCCGGCGTGGCCGCGCAGCCGGACCTGCCCG
>NZ_SELS01000025.1 GCF_004197395.1 Paraburkholderia sp. UYCP14C
TTCCTGATCGCTGGCAAGCTCAACTTCACTTCGATCAACCCGCATACTGCATAACCCATTTGAATTTCAAAAGAGCCAAGATATATGGCACGGGCGAGCGCATGTCCGAAAAGGGGCGGTGTGTAGTCGTTGAGGGTGATCTTGTGCTGTGTCCGTGCAAGAAGAACCGGGTTATCGTTGGTAGCGATCCGGGTATTTTCCTCGAATGTGAGAGTAGTTCTGGGGCGGTAGCGAGAGCTGCATCCGATAGAAGCCACGCAGCAGCGCTTCAGCCCAAGATTGCTCTACAGGAGCAGCCGAATCACACTCAGCGAGTATTTGTTTGGGACAGTTCAACTGGCATGCCGCTTGCCGACCAGAGATGGATTGCCGATGTCGGCGGTGTGCAGCAAAGTGGCACGACAGATGGTGGCGGCTACGCAACTATCGAGACCAAAGGCGCGAAATCTTTCAAGTTGCATGTGGTCTTTAATGCTCCAAAACGCAGGCTCAAGCCAAATACAAGCGACCTTTAATTGTTGGCGAAGACATGAGAAGGTGTCGCGTTACGCCTTGGTAAAACGAATCGTGTGAAATCGTTTATTTTGCACGTCGTTTCTTCGTCACTCAAGCGAGATCTAAAGCCCGATCAAAGGATTTATGAATGGTCGATTACACGATTGAACACTGGACGACTGGTCAAACCGATCTCAATGGCGAAAATTCATTGGCCATCTCAATTTCGATTAACAATCGAGCTGCTACCAGGCAGGCTATTATTAATCATGTCAGACAAAGCGGAATGAACTTCATCGAACGGTCCAACTGGGCGGCACATAAAAACCGATCTCAGCGAATGCGTGACGACTGGGACTACACTAAAATAGCGATTCACCATGCGGGGCGAAGTTTTAATTGCGGTCCCGCTGCGCTACAGTTGCAGGACATTCAAGACATGCAAATGAACCGTGGTGTTGACGCAATGGACGACATTGGATACCACTATGCGCTAGATTGCTTTGGCAATGTGTTTGAAGGAAGGGGCATTCGCTTCAAAGGCGAGAACGTTAGCCATTACAACACGGGCGTGATTGGTATAGTCTTGCTGGAAAATCTGTCCAGTTCAGATGAAGGGTATGATAGCGTTACAGCGATAAGAAAATTCCTGCATAGAATGGGATTCGATCCGACTCCATCTGTTCCGGAAATACAGCGCCAGTCAATCGCGAAATTCATCAACATCTTATGTGATTTTTTTCACATTAACACTCTTGGCGGGCATCGCGAGTTTCCGGGGCAGTCGGGAGAGGGGAAAATTTGCCCCGGAAATGTTGGGCTTACATTGGTTGGTGAACTTCGTAAGACGACCGGGTTAAGTGCGCCATGAGGTCCATTCGTATTTTACTTTTTGTGTTTCTAAGCGCTGCGCTTGTGCTGGCTTTCCTTTATACAGGCTATGTCAAAACCTATCTCGATGAGGAAACGCAAACAACATTTTTTATCAAGCAGTTACCCACATTTCGCGTCCAGTTTCATGATCCTTTCGCTAATGAAGCCGATGATGTTGATGTGGGTAAGCTGCCCGAGAAAGAAAGGCGAATGTTTGCGGACTACTGCAAATATCGATTTGGAATTGCAAATGACGACACAGAATCGTTGGAGAGATGCAAGAAACGAGTTCCATCATATCTTAAGTGAATGGAGCGCGATCGCGCGCGAGGGCTGGCATATCCAGGCAATGTTGGCATGGAAGTCGTGGAATCATTTCGGAAAAAACTAGGCTTATCTGCTCCGGGGAAATGAAATGGAATTATCGAGAAGGTCGTTGATAACGTAAGTTCGCGACTGAAGATGGGATTGCAGCAGCTGGCAACGTAGCTGCAAGTTGATGGTAGCCGGTGGATGGGGCGCGCCTACTTTACCTTCGATGTATTCAAACCATCGCCAATCGCCTTCGGTCGTCCAGTCTAAACGGACCGGATCACTCCAGAAATTCCCTCGCTCCGTCGAGAAGTAATTTGTTTCAATATAGAAAAACCACTCATCGCTGCAGGGCGCCGCCGTTGGTGGGTTGGGGATGTGGGTGTTAATTGCGAATGGTAGGAAAGCTAAAAATGTTGGCACTCCGATTAATACTTTGTATCTACGCCGCATGCTGGACTTCCATCGTGGTTCGTGAATTTATCTTAGCATGAAGATGAGGCTAGTTGTTATTTGAGACAAGTTTCATGAACTATCCTACGCTTCGATTTATCGTGCTTCACGGCGCTGCGCTTTTGTTTCTGGTCACACATGCAAGCAGAGCCGGGGAGATAAGACAAGATGAAGGTTAAGGTTGTTGTCGCGATATCAATAACGATTGCAGTTTCATTGTCGCTTTGGGTCATGTATATCGGCTATTTCGAGTCATATATTGACCATGATCAGCATCAAGTTTATTTTGTCAAAAAATTTCCGACTTTCCAGCGTGAATTTGTTAATCCATTCGCGAACGAAGGTGACGACAAGCAGATCGACGAGTTATCGCCCTACATCCGAAGAAGCTTTGCCGACTATTGCAAGTACGCGTACGGAATAACGCACAGCGACACGAAGTCGCTCGAACACTGCAAGGCGCAGATTCTCCGCGAGGTTCAGTGATTTGAACTCAAACACTGCGAATGCATGCTGAGGTCCCAATGATTCGCCTTGGTAGTTGATTCGGACAGGTGTAGGTACGACCACTTCTGGCCGGCTGTCCGAGCCGTATGTGACAGGGCTCCGAGCCATTTTGGAGCGAGCGATCGCGCACTGGCGATTCGCGGCATGCGCGGCGAACTGGCTACGCTCGACGAACACTCGCGCAAGGTCGCCATGCACAGATGACGCCGCGTTTTTCAGCGCTTCTTCATCGTCTCGCCCGGCGCACACCACACTTTGAGATCTTCCTCGGGCCGGTCGACCGCGCAGCCCCAGTCGAGCGGCTGGTCCTGATCGAAGCGCTTGCCGAGCCGCCATGCGATCTCGGCGCGCGCAAGCTGCACGCCCATATAGAACGCGTGGCCGCCGTCGGTTTCCAGGTTCAACTGCGGGTACAGCGTGAACGGATCGTCACCGCGTCGATGGCCGTCGCGGTTGTACACGTGAATGCCGTCGTCGCTGATCTGCACGCGGAAATTCGGGTCCCGCACGCCGCGCGCGAATTCGTCGATTTCTTCGGCGCTGTACGGAAACGGGCGTTTCGCATGGACCGTCGCGAGTTCGCCGCTGATGCCCTTCGGCAGCACCTGCGCATCGCGCGCGGCATGCATCACGCGACGCGCGACATCGGCTTCGCGCAGCGCGCGCCGCGCATGCAGACTCACCGACGTCGTCAGCACCGCGCCAACGTGCAATTCGGCCGCCATGCCGAGCAGCACCGCGTTGATGCCGCTCGTGTCGGCCTCGGTCAGTTCGGTCACGTTGCCGATGCCCATCATGATCGCGATGTCGGGATAGCGCTCGCGCAAGCGCACATAGCGCGCAATCGACGCGGCCAGCCCGAACGGAATCGGATCGAGAATCGGATCGGCGAGAAACGCGCGGCCGCGTGCCGTCAGCGCTTCAATCGCGCTGTCGAGCGAGGCTGGGTCGCCCGGTTCGCGCGCGACGAGGATCGGCGTCGACGGCACTTCATCGGCGATCCACAGCGTGTCGAGGTTCAGGCTCATCAGATAGTCGGCGCCCGCGCGGCCGCCGCGCAGCAACTCGTCGTCGCGCATCGAATCGACGCTGACGCGATAGCCTTCGGCCTTCAGCCGCCGCACCGCGTCTTCGAGATGCGGAAACGCCGTGTCCGGCAGACAGCCTATGTCGATCACGTCCGCGCCCTGGGCCGCATACTCGCGCGCCCTTGCCGCGATGCCGTCGAGGTCGAGCCGCGGCGCGTCGACGATCTCCGCGAAAATCTCCGTGTCGTAGCGGCTTAGATCGAACGGCTTCGCCTTGTGGCCGAAGAACTGCGGCAAGTCCTTCACCTCGTCGGGGCCGCGCTCGAACGGCACGCCATAGTGTTTTCTCAACGCATCGAGATCGCCGCGGCAGCGGCCCGGCACGATCACGCGCTGCGCCGCGAGCGGCGCGGGTACGCGGCGCTGGATCAGCTCGGCGGTCATCAACGCGGCGACCTGCAGACCGATTTCACGCACCTCCCAGCTGAACGGCGTCGGCGCCATGCCGTCCAGCACGCGCCGCAGGCTCGGTTCGGCAAGCCGGCCGGTCAGGAAGAGGAGGTGGTCCATGCGAGAGCGAGGGTCGCGAGGCGTTGGGCGAGCGCCGCTTCGAGTTCGTCGAGCGAGCGCACGAGCGTCGTGTATTCGAAGCGCGCCAGACGCTCGACGTTGTCGAGTTCGATCGCCCGTGGCCGCAGTTCGACCCATTCGTCCGGGCTATGCGTGATCACGCTCGGTTCGGTGTCGCACGCAAACACGATGCCGGGGATGCATTGCTTGCCGGCCTGCGCGTACATGTTGGTCGGCAGCGTATCGGAGATGCCGTACGCGCATTTGGCGACGGTGTTGCTGGTGGCGGGCGCGATCACGACCGTGTGATAGACGCCGTGATACAGCATGCCGACCGGCACGCCGCTCGCGCTGTTGTCGCGCAGCACGCGAAACTGTTCGCGCAGCTTGTCGAGCGACCAGCCATAGAGCGGCAGCACTTCCTCGGCCGCCGCGGACAGAAACAGATCGACGCGCGGCAAGCGCCGCGCGAGCGCGATCGATTCTTCAAGCATGTGACCGGAGCCGGTCACGCACCACGCGAAGCGCGCATCCGGCTTGAAGTTGGCGAGATCGCGGGCGGCCTGGTGCGCTGACTCGGTGGGGGACGACTGGGTCATGCGTCGAGATCGAGCGGCATGCCGTCCGGCGGCGAGCCTTCGTGCGACAGCCGGATGTGCAGCCGGCGCATCTTGCGGTACAGCGTGTTGCGGCTGATGCCGAGCGCTTTCGCGACGTTGCTGACGTTCCAGCGATGCTCGTCGAGCAGCGACAGCACCGTGTCGCGCTCGTTCAGCTGGATCGCGTTCAGCGAAGAAATGTCCGCTTCGTCGGCGAGATGCCCGTCTATGTCCGCGCTCGCCAGCCGCAGCGCGGTCGGCATGTCGACCGCCGACATGCGTTGCGTGACCTCGGGCGGCAGATGCTCGCAGCGGATCGGCTCACCGTCGGACAGCGCGATCGCCATCTGCAACACGTGACGCAGCTGACGGATGTTGCCGGGCCACGCATAGGTGAGCAGCGCGTGTTCGGCTTCCGCCGTCAGATCGGGCGGATCGTCGGTTTCGTTGGCGAGCAGATGATGGATCAGCGGCAGCTTGTCGACGCGCTCGCGCAGCGCCGGCAGATTCAGCTCGACGCCTTTGAGCCGGTAGTACAGGTCCTCGCGGAACTGGCCGCTCTGCACGAGTTCGAGCAGATTGCGGTGGCTCGCGCTGATCAGCTGGAAATTGACCTTGACGGTGGTCTCGGCGCCGAGCGGCGTAACCTCGTGTTCCTCGATCACGCGCAGCAGGCGCGCCTGCAGCACGAGCGGCATGTCGCCGATCTCGTCGAGAAACAGGGTGCCGCCGTTGGCCTGCACGATCTTGCCGCGCCGTCCTTCGCGCTGCGCGCCGGTAAACGCGCCCGCGCGATAGCCGAACAGCTCGCTCTCGATCAGGTTCTCCGGCAGCGACGCGCAGTTGACCGGCACGAACGGACCGTCGGCGTGCGGGCTGATGCTATGCAGCGCCTGCGCGAAGACTTCCTTGCCGGTGCCGGTCTGGCCGCGCAGCACGATCGGAATCTTGCGCTGGATCACGCGCGCGGCCAGTTGGATCTGCGAGGCCATGCGCGGGTCGCCGAATTCGAGGTGGGCGATCTCGTCGAGCTTCGGCACCGGTGGGTGCTTCTCGTGTTTCTCGTGTTTTTCGGCGGTGTTGCCGCGCAGCGCGGAGTCGCTGACGAGCACGCGGGTCACGCGCCCGGTCGCGTTCTGCGGCGTCTGCGCGACGAGGAAAAAGCGGTTCGTCGCATTTGCGCTGTAGACGGTGACCGGATGGAACGAGCCGCGAATGCTGCGCGCGATCATGTCTTCGAGCGACGCGTTGAACGCTTCCTCGATGCGCCGGCCGCGCAGCTCGCTCAACGAGCGGAAGCCGAGCTGGAACAGCGCGCTGCGATTCGCGGCGAGCACGGTGCTGTCGTCGCCGACCGCGAGCTTGCCGCCGTGCAGCGTGCCGACGAATTCCGGGCGGCTGTGGAAATGGATCATGTTGGCGTGCCGGTAGCGCGCATCGAGCAGACGGTTTTCGATCATCTGCCGCGACATGCCGACCAGCACCAGCGAGTGCTGCTGCAGCAGCTTCGAGCGGCTCGTGACGTCGAGCACGCCGGCGATTTCGCCGCCGTCGTCGAAGATCGGCGCGGCCGAGCAGGTGAGCGACGTATAGCGCGGATAGAAATGCTCGTGCTGACAGACGGCGATGCAGTCGCGCTCCGCGAGACAGGTGCCCATGCCGTTGGTGCCGGCTTCGCGTTCGCTCCACAGCGCGCCGACGCGAAAGCCGTCGCCGGCGACCGCCTCGGCGAACGGCACGGACGACACCTGATGCACGATCACGCCGCCCGAATCGACGAGCACGACCGCGAGTTCCGGGTCGGCCAGTTGCTGATAGAGCGTGGTCATCTCGAGCTTCGAACACGCGATCAGATCGCCGAGTGCCTCACGGCGGGCGCTGAGTTCGTACTCGGTCAGCACCGGTGGCGGGACGAAACGCGCGGGATCCAGCTGGAATTCGTTGATGCAGCGCGTCCACGATTGAGCGACGCATTCGCTTGTCGGCCGCGTGGTCAACTGATGGTTGACGACGTTCAGAACTTCCCGGACGTGCGTATTGCTGTCAGCGAGCAACGACATGGGATTTGTCTCCGTTGCGTCATTTCGGAAGCGTGACTGCTTCGCACGCCGCGAATGCCGCTTTATCAAGCCTGTCTGCCCTCGGTGCGGCGTAATCTCGGTTCGCCTGCGCCCTCGCGACCGGCCCTGCTACCAGGCGGGTATTTAAAACAATACGCCCGATGCCAGATTGGTTCAACAGAAAGTCACACTGGGTTTACCTCACCGTGCCCGAAATTTGCTTTTCTCGATGCGCGACGCGTTAAACGGTTTGCATGTTGCATGCCTGTGGCAGCTTCGGCACAGAGTGTGCCGCGGGTCGTTCAGTTCTACTGTTCTACTGTTCTATCGTTCCGCTCTTCATACAGGCTAGTCAACCTTGGGCCGCGCCGCGGCGGAGACCATCATGGATCGTATCGATACTGTTCGCCTTGCCGCATTTTCCAGTCTCGGCGCCAATTCCTCGAATGCGGGCGGGCTGCCCGAGCGCCTCGACATCGTATTCATCGAGAACTTCATCGGTCAGACGGTCATCGGAATCGATAGCAGCGAGCAGCATGTTGCGCAACCGGTGCGTGTGAATCTGGCCATCGGCGTGCCTGCGATCCGCGCGTGCACGACGGACCGGATCGAAGATACGGTCAACTATGCGGCGGTGCGCGAGGCGCTGCTCGCGCTATTCGCGTCGCATCGCGTGCGGCTGCTGGAGGCGCTCGCCGAGACCATCGCGCAACTGCTGATCGCCGACTTCGGCGCGCACTGGGTGCGCGTGTCGCTCGCGAAGCCGGCCAAATTTGCCGATCTCGCGGCCGTCGGCGTGCAGATCGAGCGGCGTCGCGGCGATGGCTCGGCGGCCGCCGTGGGCCTCGCGCGTTACGCGTCGCTGGGCGAGGGGCTGGTGCCGAATTGAGCGGGGCGCGTAGCCGGGCACGCCTAGTGGGGGGCGCGTAGCTGGGCACGCCTAGCCGGGCGCGCCTAGCCGGGCGCGCCTAGCCGGGCACGCCTACCGGCACGCCCCGCACACCCAGCGCGCTCCAGACACCGCTCATTTCGCCACGGTCGAGGTTTTCTGCGGACCGAGTCCGCACGCCTGATACGCGCTCGTTTGCAGCGCACGGAACCGTTTGGTTTCCGCCTTCGCATGATCGACGCGGAATTCCGCGCCGCCTTCGCCGCCTAGCGTCGCGTACTTCGAGAAGGTCGACTGGTCGACGAATTCGTCGTACGGCAGCGAGGTGGCCATCTTGTCGATCACGCACGAGCACTTGTAGACGTTTGCGAAATCGTGGCCGTTATCGTCCATGCAACTGAGCACGTATTCGACGCGGCCCTCGGTCGGATAGTTGTAGCCGCCGTCCGCCCACGCGAGCGGCGCGGCGAGCACGAGCGAGGTAAAGGCGAGAAGCGCGCGACATCGGTTGTTCATTGAATGCCTCTGCGAGAGCATTGAACCTGCTTCACGAACCGCGATTCGAGGTGCATGCCTTGCGGCCGCGAGGCGACGGGATGCGCGAGGAGGCGGGGCCGGCCATGACGCCGCGAATCGCATGGCGATAAGCATCGCGGACGACACCGCTGAGGGCGCCGCGTCTCCTGCGCTGGCACGCGCCGTCAGTTCGGAGCGAACGGGTGCGCGACGGTGCCTTTCTTCGATACTACTTCAGCCGCGCTCGGTTCGCCGCTGACCGCGCGCTTGATCGCCTCGCGGGTCGCCTGATAGTTGAACTGCTGGATCTTCTTGTCGTCCTCGGCCTGCCAGTGGATGAAGACGCCGACGCAGACGAACAGATCGTCGGCCTCGTCCGCGGGAATCGTGCCGTCCTCGACGCTGTCGGCCACCGCGAGCGCGACCGCATGTTGAGCCGGGCCGAACATCTGCACCGCCTGCTTGGCGCCTTTGATCGTCACCTTGTTGAACAGGATCGTATTGGGCTTCGTGATGAGATTCGGGGCGACGACGGCGAGTAGCGACGTGAAGCCGTCCTTGTTGTTGGTGAGGGCGTTGCAGAACGCGGTCTCCGCAGCCGAACCTCGCGGTCCGATCAGCAAGTCGATGTGCGCGACCTCGTTGCCGTCGCCGACTAGCGACTCACCGATCATGACGCGGTTGATCTTGGCCATTCTGTTCCTCCAATGAGTAGGTATGGACCTGCTGACGAGGCGCCGCCCGCGATCGTCCAGACAAGCATCGCGAGAGCGGTGCGGATGCACGGCGGTACTAACTAACAGGTTCCGTGCCAGTTGCGGCTGCAAGCGCGCCCGCGCGCCTCGCGAGCGCGTTTTCAGTCCATACGATTCAGGGTTAACCGCGCCCTTCGATACAGCGCGCGATGAACAGCGTGGCCACCGCGAGGTCCGCACTGGTGCCGGGATTGATCGCGCGTGCCTTCAATTCGGCATCCCAGGCATCGAGCTGCGGATCGCTCGCCGGGCGGCGCGCCGCGAGCGGGGTTTGGCGCCAGCGCGCGTGCTCCTCACGTGCCACGAGCGTGACACTCTGCGCCAGCGCGAGCCCGTGCTTGCGCACAATGTGAGAGTCGGGCCAGCCGCCGAGGAACGCGAGAAACACGTTGAGCATCGCGATTTCGTTAGCGGTTTCGGGCGCTGCTTCGTGCGCCTGCGCCGAGGCTTCCCGGTACGCCGCGAGGCCGGTGTCGAACAGGTCCGCGAAACCGTTCGCGTACTGCCGCGCGATGCTGTCTCGCTCACTGGCGAGCCGCATCGCGTCGCGCAGGCCGATCGTCGGCGGCGCGTGGACCGATTGCTCGGGTGCGTCGCCGAGGCCGCCCGGATTGGCGAGCGCGATCGCGCGGTAGGCCAGGCGCGCGTCTTCGACGTCGAGCCGGCTCAGCACGTCGCCGGCGGCGGCGCGCCACGCTTGCGCCGACATCGGCTGGTCGCCGGCTTCGTCGAGGGCCGCGGCGAGCGGCGCGACCAGCAGCACGATGCCGAGATTCGTATTGCAACCGACGGCCGCGCGCGTGCGCGTGACCGCGTCGAGAATGCGTTGCCCGACGCGGGCGCCGCGTGCGAATAGCGCATCGAGCGACGCGTCCGCGCTGGCCAGGAACTGTGCCGCCTGCATGCCGTGCCCGGGGCTGCGGGTGCTGACGTTGCCGGGTTTCGGCGTGGTGACGTCGAGCGCGCAGGCTTCGAGGAAGGCCGCACGCGCGCGCTCGACGGGAATCGCATGAGCGTCGGGCATCGCGGTCAAGCCCGGCGCTGTGGAGACTGCTTCGGCAACCCGTCGCTATCGGCTTGCTCGGCTTGCTGGTTCGCACGCCGTTGCGCCGCGAGCTTGCGATCGAGCAGATCGTCGACCAGCGCCGCCGCGACGTCGAGCGGCACGACCGACTGCAAGCCGCGCCACGCGGCCACGCCGTTGACTTCGAGCACGAGCGGCAGCGCGGCGTCGTCGGCGGGGTCGGGATTCGGGATCAGGTCGACGCCCGCGTAATCGAGTCCGAGCGCGGCGGTTGCGCGCACTGCCGTCTGCGCGAGCGGAACCGTCAGTTCGGCGGGCTCGCAGCGTGCGCCTTGCGCGACGTTGTGAATCCAGCCTTTGCCGCCGCTGCGCCGCATCGCCGCCACCGCGTTGCCGCCGATCACCAGCACGCGCCAGTCGAAACCGGACCGGCCTCCGGCGACGAAGCGCTGCAGATAAGCGACCTGCCGGTAACGCGCAAGCGACGGCAACGGCGCCAGCAACCCGCCGCGCGCACCGAGCCGCTTGAGCCCGTGGCCTTGCGAACCGAACAGCGGCTTGAGCACGACCTGACGGCCGGCGGCCGCTTCGCGCATCAGTACGCGTTGCGCGAAGGCGGCGGATTCGCCGGCCCACGTCGCCGGTGTCGGCACGCCGGCGCGATGCAGCAGGAAGCTCGTCATCGATTTGTCGACGCTGCGCTCGATCGCGCGCGCATCGTTGTAGACCGGCACGCCCGACTCGCGCAGCGCGTGCAGGATACCCAGGCGCAGCGTCACCTGCTCGAAGGTGCCGCCGGCGATGCCGCGCACGAACACCGCGTCCGGCAGCGCGCGGCCGAAGCCCGGGATCACGAGGCCGTGCGGCAGCCACGTGGTGTCGATGCGGCAATCCGCGAGATCGACGCAGCGCGCTTCGGCGCCGCGCGCGCGGAACGCTCTTTTCAGCCGGCCGGTGTGCCAGCCGGTTTCGTCGGTCATGATCGCGATGCGCAGGTTTGGCGTAGTCATCATCGCGCGACGGACTCGCCGCCCCACTGATTGCGCAGCAGGCCGGCGTCGAGGCGGCCGCCATGATAGGTCGCGCCGCTTTCGAGGCTGCTGACCCACACCTCGGCGGGCGCGAACAGCGCGGGATCGATCTGATAGAAGTCGAAGTTGACGGCGGTGAACACGTCCGCGAACGGCCGGCCGTAGTCGCGCGAATTGGCGGAGGGGAGGCTGTCGGCGAGACGCTGTGCGATCTCGTCGTGCTGAACGGTCAGATGCACGCGGCCGCCGTACAGGATCGCGTCGTTGGTGCGGCCCATCGCCTGAATGCCGTCGGGCGCGGGCGGCGGCAGCGGCGCCGAGCCCGTGCCCGCGACGATCTCGTCGAGCGGCACGCCGAGCACGTGCACCTTGTGCAGCGCAACTTCGACGACGCGAGCCACCACCTGTACCGTTCCCGCGACAGAGTGTGTCGGCGTGACGATCACCGTCAGGTGGTCGGGCGCGAGGCCGCAATCGTGCAGCACCTTGTCGATCACGACCTGCGGCGGCAGGCGATCCACTTCGAGCACCAGCGCGCCGCGTTCGTGGCGGTCGCGATAGCCGAGTTCGTCGAATAGCGGCTCCTTGACCGCGAGCGCGCGCGCCGGTCCCGAGCCGAGCGAAAAGAATTTCTTGCCGCCGGTCTGCTCCTTGGTCGCCGACAGGCTCCAGCCCGCGTACTGGCTGCCGAGACAGGCGAGCACCGGCGACGAGGTGCTGACCTCGAGCATCGTCGGCCACAGCGGCGCGGCGTCGAAGTTCGCGCGCACCGCGACGCGGCCGAGACCGCCCATGCAGATCCGCGCGATCAGCACGCCCGCGTCGAGACTGCCGCGCGCGTCGACGCCGGCGTCCGCGATCACGGTGCCGCCGGGCGTGCGCGTGAGCGCGACGCCGAGGTGCGCCGCCTGCTCGACGAGCCGTGCGACGAGGCGCTCTGAAAGCGCGTTCACGCTCGGCAGCGCGGCGGGCGGGGAAGTCTCAGCTGTGGGCGTGGAGGCAGGCATGGTCGGGTTCATCGCAGGTTTCGATTCGTTGGACGACGCGTTCGTGCTGCGCGTCGAGCGCGCTGCGCACCGCGTCCGCCGATGCCGCTCGCACGTGCAGCGTGCAGACCGGCTGCCCGACGTCGATGCGGGTGCCCGGCATCGGCACGTCGCGGCATTGCGGATCGCGCAGGCAGGCGTCGGAGAACGCCGCCGACACGTTGAACGGCCGCTGCGCGAACAGCACCCGCTGGCCGGCGCGCCAGCGCGGCGCGCGGGCGAGCGCGAGGCTCACGGCCGACGGCGCGTGTCCGTGCCGGCACGCGTCGAGGTGGCAGGCGAGCAGGCCGGCTGGCCATGCATCGGGCGACGCGGTTTCGTAGAGCGCCATCGTCGACGAAGGGCGCGGGTTGATTTCGAGCACGTTGAACGAAGTGCCGTCGGACAGGAAGTCGCAGCTGTTGATGCCGACCAGACCGGTGCGTGCGCAGAGCGCGTCGAGTGCAAGCTGCGCGTGCGCGACGAGCGTGGGCGGCAACTCGATCGGCCCGATCGAGCCCGCATGCACGAAGCGCAGATCGCCGATCACGCAGGTGAGTTGTTCGGCGAAGCCGAGCAGATGCGCGCGGCCGTGCACGCCGATGAAAAGCGCCGACAGCGAGCGGCCGTGACCGATGCGCTGGAAGTAGCCGTGCGCGCAGTCGCTCGTTGAATCGACCGTGTCGGCGGCTCGGATATGCGTACCGCCGCAGCCATCCGCGTGCTTGAACAGCCAGCCGTCGGGCGTCGCGGGCGGCTCGAACGACACAGCCGGATGCGCGATCCGCAACGCGTCGAGCAGCGCGAAGAAGCGCCGCGGCTCGCGCACGGCCGCGATCGTTTCGGCACCGTTGCCGAGAAAGCGCGGCAAGCCGGGCTCCCGGCACAAGTCCAGCATCAAAGGTTCGAGCCCGCTGCCACCGATCCAGCCAAGCAAACCCGGCAGGCGCGCGACACGCGCAAGCGCATCGACGAGCCGCGCCCGATCGATCGCGAGCGCGCCATCGCCGCGGCCGATATCGAACCACAGTTCGGCGGCCTCGCGCGTGTCGCGGTCGCCGAAGATATCGAGCGCGGCGACGTGCAGGCCGGCGCGCGCCGCGGACTGCGCGAGCCAGCGCGCGGACAAGCCGGCGGCCGCGACGAACGGCGCCTGCGTGAGCGGCCGGTGCGGCTTCACGATGGCTGCTCTCAGCCGAGACCGGCCGCGACCGCGCGGGCCTCGTCGTAGGCTTGCGGGAAGCCGAGGTAGACCGGCTTGCCGCCCGTGCGCATGCGCATGAACAGGCGATGCTCGACCTGATACTTGACGTTGCCGATCGCCAGCGCGCCGATGCCGACCGCGCCCGCGTTCGGCACGCCGTCGATCGGCTTGCCGTCGTTCATCACGTTCACGCCGGCGATGCCTTCGGGCGGCACCGCGTTGACATCGGCGGCAACCAGCAGGCGTTTCGCATGCGCGAGGTCGTCGCTGCCGACCACCTGCACGCCCGCGAGCGCGGTCGCGAGCACGATTTCCGCGTCGGCGAGCGCGCCGCGCAGCTCGTCGGGTGTCGTGGTGCCGATGCCGTTGGTGAAGATGCCGAAGCGCTGGTTGAGTTCGGCCGAGGCGCCGAGCGCGCGATCGCGGTTGGTGTGGCTCGCGATCGTCACGTCGGCGCCGCGCGACGCGGCGATCGCCGCCGCGATGCGCCCGACCGCGCCGGCGCCGCCGAGAATCAGCACGCGCTTGCCGCCCAGCTCGACGCCGTGCTGTTTGCCCAGGTGCCGCTCGACCAGCGCGACGAGCGCGGCCGCGGTCGTGTACGAGCCGCTCGGGTCGGCGAACACCGAGACTTCGAACGGCGGCACCATCGCTTTGCGCGCGGTATCGAGCATGTCGGCCGCCTGCATCACGTCGCGTCCGCCGATGAAGATACCGGTGCGCGACACCCCTTTCGGGCCGCGCGAGAAGATCGCGTCCTGGGTCAGATTCGCGACCATCCCCGCTTCGACGTTGCAGTACGGCACGATGACCTGATAGCCGGCATCGGCGGCCATGTTGACGTCGAACGGACTCATCTGCGGCGTGGCCGTGAGCATGTGCAGGATGTAGGGCCTTTCAATGGTTTCTGACATGGCGGGGGCTCGTTTCAGTGGCAATCCTGGGGACGGCGCAAGCTCAGGCCGCGCCTTTGGCAAGCGGCGGCCTGAGCGGCGACCTGAGCGGCGACCTGAGCGGGGCCGCGCATCATGCGGCGTCGATGTGCGGCGCGCGCATCTCGGCACCGCTGATCGCCGCGCCGCTATTGCGGCCCGCGACGACGCTGCATTCGATATGCGGCAGCGCGCTCGCGACGGCGCGTGCGGTCTCGAGCGCGCGCTCGGCCTCGCGCGCGCTCGCGAGCACCGCGAAGCCCGTCGGGCCCCACGAGGTCTGGCCGATGCCGGCGGTGCGTTCGGCGGCGACCGCGCGCAACACGCGCTCGACGTCGGGGCTCGCGAACACGCCGCCTTGCGCGCTCGCGAAATATTCTCCGATGGTCTGCTGCAGCTCGGTCAGGCCGTGCGCGAACGGCGCAAAGTTATGTTCGGCGGCGCCGGGCAGAATCTGCATCAGCACCAGATGGCATAGATGCGCGGCGAGCTGCCGCGGAAACGGCGCGAGCGACGCTAGCGCGCCGCGTTCCTCGGCACCGTGCAAGCCCTCGCGGCTGTTGTCGCTGACCAGCAGCACGCGCCACTGTTGCGGAAACGGCTGGCGCGACAGCAGCGGCGGCATGCTCTGGCGCAGATCGCCGGGCGGCCCGCCATCGAGCAGCAGGCCGCCGTACTCGAAGCCGAGTATGCCGATGCCGGAGCGCGCGCCGCGCCCGAGCAGGCTGGCGAGCTCGGCGCTCGTCGCCGGCTGGCCGACGAGGTGTGCGAACGCGGTGCCCACGGCGAGCGCCAGTTGCGTGCCGGAACCGAGGCCGGTGTGCGCGCGCGGCGCCGCCAGCACGTCGATCGCGAGTGTCGCCGGTCCATAGGCAGCCTGCAGCCGCGCAAGACTCACTGCGATCCGCTCGCGCTCGGCCTCGCTCGCCACGCCGCCGATCTGCTCGCGTTCGGCGAGCCGCGCTTCGAGCCGCGTGCCGTGCGTATCGATGACGAGCCCCAGGCTGCCGAACGCACGCCCGAGCGACGCGTTCGGATCGAGAAAGCCCAGATGCAGCCGCGCGGGCGCATCGATCGTGATGGGGGCGCGTGGCGGCAGGCGACGAAGCTGAAGCGGCATCTCGAGTGTCCTCAGGTGTCCTTGCGGGTGCGCGCGACTGCGTTCGGCCGCGCAGCGTCCGCAAGCGTCGCGTCGCGGGTTCCAGCGGCAGTGCGCCCGGCGACCTCAAGCGAAAGCCGTACCAGGCGCGCGGAACGGCTCCCGCCGCGGGTTCGGCCCGCTGACACCACTAAACGGGCGCGTCGCGCCGGACGCGATTTCGCGGCTGCATGGACGCTGTGTGACGCCGAAGGCGCACTGTGTCACGCGCTGTTTCATGCGGCGAGAGCCGGCCGCGTCAACTGCCTTACGCGGGTTTGGGCGCGTCGTACTTGATATAGCGGAAGCGCTGATCGTCGGCCGGCGTGCCTTCGAGCGGGCCGTCCTCGAGGCCGGGCTGCCAGTGGACCACCGATTCGATCTTGGTCGCGAGCGCGAAGTCCTTGTCGGTGATGCCCTTCGCGCTGTGCGTTTTCAGCTTCACGGTCACGAACGCGTACGAGACCGTCAGATCCGGGTGGTGCCACGCGGCTTCCGCGAGATGGCCCACGGTGTTGACCACCATCAGCGTTCCCTTCCAGCCCTCGGTGCGGTATTTGCGCCGCAGCCAGCCATCTTCCAGATACCAGTGCTGCAGCGGACCGACGAGACGCTGCTGGATCTCTTCGTCGGTATAGACGTGCTCGGTGTTTGCCATGGCGGTTGCTCCTCGAATGCGCGAATCGTTCGCCGAACGAAGCATCGTTGCTGATGACAGGCCCATGCTGCGGCGCGTGATTCGCAATGGACACGATTCGTATCACGCAAGTGACACAGTATGTGCCGCATCGCGTGACGCAACCCCTTCAGCTTACCGCCGTGCAAGCTTCGGCGTGCAACCCCCGAGCGCCGCGACAGGTCGCGCGAGCCGGGTCGCCGGGCCCGGGCGGGCAATCGCGGCACCGTTATCGCTATTCCGGCATGAAATATGCGTCGGCCGTTCATGCGTCGCGAAGCCTGACATTGAATCGGGATAGGGCGTTAATCGTTACCTGCACTCGAGAAGGCGCGCACGATGCGATGAGGTAGCGTGGGTCATTCGTGAGTTGAACAGCAGGACAATTCTGGAGGAGACATGAACTTACGCACTGTAGTTCTTGGGCTCGCGATCCTCGCATCCGCAGCCTTTGGTTCTCTGGCTGCGCAGGCCGATTCGCAGCTCGACGGACTGATGAAAAACCCATCCAACTGGGCGGCCCAGGCGGGCGATTATGCGAATCACCGATACAGCCCGCTCAAGCAGATCAACGCGAACAACGTCGGCAAACTGCAGGTCGCATGGACCATGTCGACCGGCGTACTACGCGGCCATGAAGGCGCGCCGCTCGTGATCGGCGACACGATGTATATCCACTCCCCGTTCCCGAACAAGGTGATTGCAGTCAACCTGAAGGATCAGACCTTCCTCTGGCAGTATCTGCCGAAGCAGGACGAGCAGGTCGTCTCCGTGATGTGCTGCGACACCGTCAATCGCGGTCTCGCTTACGGCGACGGCAAGATCTTCCTGCAGCAGGCCGATACCAAGCTCGTCGCGCTGAACGCGAAGACGGGCGAGGTCGTGTGGACCGCGCAGAACGGCAATCCGAAAGCCGGCGAAACCAACACCAACGCGCCGCACGTATTCGGCGACAAGGTGCTGACCGGTATCTCGGGCGGCGAGTTCGGCGTGCGCGGGCGTCTGATCGCGTACGACATCAAGACCGGCAAACCGGCCTGGACCGCGTACAGCACGGGCCCCGACAACGAAATGCTGCTCGACCCGCAAAAGACGATGACCTACTCCAACGGCCAGATGGTGCCGGTGGGCGCGGATTCGTCGCTGAAGTCGTGGAAGGGCGATCAGTGGAAGCTCGGCGGTGGCACCACGTGGGGCTGGTATGCGTGGGATCCAAAGCTCAACCTTGTCTACTACGGTACCGGCAATCCGGGCACATGGAACCCGACGCAACGTCCGGGCGACAACAAATGGTCGATGTCGATCTTCGCGCGCGATCTGAATACCGGCATGGCCAAATGGGTCTACCAGATGACGCCGCACGACGAATGGGACTATGACGGCGTCAACGAAATGATCCTGTCCGATCTGCCGATCAACGGCAAGACCGTGCCCGCGATCGTGCACTTCGACCGTAACGGCTTCGGCTATACGCTCAATCGCGAAACCGGCCAGTTGCTGGTCGCCCAGAAGTACGACCCGGCGGTGAACTGGGCCGACCGCGTCGATCTGCAAAGCGGCCTGCCGATTCGCAACGCGGCGTACTCGACGCAGGCGGCCGGGGCCGATCACAACGTGAAGGGCATCTGCCCGGCGGCGCTCGGTTCGAAGGACCAGCAACCGGCGGCGTTCGATCCGAACTCGAAGCTGTTCCTCGTGCCGACCAACCACGTCTGTATGGACTACGAGCCGTTCGAGGTCGACTACGTGTCGGGGCAGCCGTATGTCGGCGCCACGCTGTCGATGTATCCGGGCCCGAACGAGAACAATGCGATGGGCAACTTTATCGCGTGGGATGCGGCCAAGGGCAAGATCGTCTACTCGAAGCCGGAGCGGTTCTCGGTGTGGTCGGGCGTGCTGGCGACCGCAGGCGGCATCGCGTTCTACGGCACGCTGGAAGGCTACATCAAGGCGGTGCGCATCTCGGACGGCAAGGAACTGTGGCGCTTCAAGACGCCGTCGGGAATCATCGGCAACGTCTTCACGTATGAGTATCAGGGCAAGCAGTTCGTCGGCGTGTACTCGGGCATCGGCGGCTGGGCCGGCATCGGCATGGCGGCAGGTCTCGAGAAGCCGACCGAAGGCCTGGGCGCGGTCGGCGGCTATAAAGATCTCGCGAAGTACACCGCACTGGGCGGCACGCTGTTCGTGTTCGCCATTCCCAGCGAAAAGAGCTGAAGCAACGGCTGAAATGAACGGCTGAACGAGCGGGGCGGCCTGGACCAAAGACGGTCGCCCCATCAGCCTCGCGAGGCCGGTGAATCGAATCACCCCCAACCGCGCCCGTTCGTGGATGCGTCGACGAGGCGCATCGGGGCGCGGCTTATCCCCAGATGGAGACATGTGCATGAAAGGCCGATCTATCCTGTTGCTCACCGTGTTGCCCGCAGCGCTGGTCGTGCTGCCCGTCGGTTACGCGCAGAACAATCCTTCGATTGCGCAGGTCGCGTACAAGGTAGTCGACGGTGACAAGGTCGACACCAATACGCTGCAGGGCTGGAAGACGTGGCGCGCGCTCGCTTGCGAACGCTGCCACGGCGCGCAGCAGCAGGGCATGGTCGGGCCGTCGCTGATCGATGCGTTCAAGACGCTGGATAAGACCGAGTTTCATCGCACGGTGTTCGGCGGCCGGGTGGAAAAGGGCATGCCCGATTTCAGCTCGAGCCCGATGATGCAGAAGAACTGGGAAAATCTCTACGCGTATCTGAAAGGACGCTCCGATGGACAGATCAAGCCGGGCGATCTGCATGCCATCGACTCGAATTAACGCCGCGCCGTCACTCCTCCGGAGGCTCATGATGCGTGATAAGAGAAGCATGTCCGTGCATGTCAGCGTGATCGCCGCCGCGTTGTGCGGCGCGGCCTTCGCGAGCGCCGCGGTCCGGGCGGACGGCCCCGCGCTGCCGAACAACGACGGCGCGGACGGCGTGCTCAGGGTGTGCGCGGACCCGAACAACATGCCGTTGTCCAACGACAAGGGCGAGGGCTACGAGAACCGCATCGCGGCCCAGATGGCGAGCGACTTCGGCTACAAGCTCGAATACACGTACTTTCCGCAGCGCATGGGCTTCGTGCGCCACACCTTGCGCGAGAAGGCGGAGGGCAGCGACCGCTATCGCTGCGACCTGATCATCGGCGTGCCGAAGGGCTATGACATGACGTCGACGACGCAGCCCTATC
This sequence comes from Paraburkholderia sp. UYCP14C, assembly GCF_004197395.1. Classification (GTDB taxonomy): domain Bacteria; phylum Pseudomonadota; class Gammaproteobacteria; order Burkholderiales; family Burkholderiaceae; genus Paraburkholderia. The sequence goes on from NZ_SELS01000025.1 coordinate 19,307, forward strand.
TGCGCTCGACCTACGCGATGGTGCTGCCGAACCGCCCCGAGTTCGCGAGCATCAAGACGCCCGACGACCTGCTCAAGCTGCCGCCCGATCAACTGCACAAGCTGCGCTTCGGCATCTTTTCGCAAACCCCGGCGGTGGACTGGCTGCTCGGCCATAACCTGATCGACCAGGCGGTGTCGTACCAGGTGCAGAACGGCGACCCCGCCATGTACCCAGGCCAGATGATCGAACACGACCTGCGCGCGGGCAACGTCGACGTGGTGTTCCTGTGGGGGCCGATCGCCGGCTACTTCGCGAAACGCGCGGGCGACTCGGTCAGGCTCGTGCCCTTCCCGCCAGGGCCCGGCATCCGCTTCGACTACACGATTTCGATGGGCGTGCGCTACGGCGAGAAGGACTGGAAGGACAAGGTGGATCAATGGATCGGCGCGAATCACGACAAGATCGACGGCATTCTCGCGACCTACCAGGTGCCGATGCTCAAACCGGTCGACGCGCCGGCAGCCAAACCTGGCGACGCCTCGCAATGACGCGCGCGCGCGGCGCGTGGCTGCGCGCGGCACGCACCGCGCTGCTGGGGACGCTGTGGGTGCTGTGCCTCGCGCCGCTTGCCGCGCGTGCGGCGAGTCCGGCGTCGGCGCCGGGCGGCGACGAGATCACGCCGGCCGAGCGGCTGATTTTTCTGACCGATCATCTGCACGGCGTCGCCGCGCAGACCGAGCTCGACTACGCGCTGATCGATTCGGAACAGTCGTCGCGCAGCGCCGATGTCGTCAAGGTGCTGGTGCTGAGCGAGAACAACGCGAAAGGCGACGCGCAGGTGTCCGACCATAGCGGCAGCGTGAACCTGCCGATCGGCGGCCTGCAGTGCAATCCGGCGATCATCTATTTTCTCGAACACGACATCGCGGAGATGCAGGGGCTCACCGGCGGGCAGCGCCGCTATTTCCAGCAGCGTCTGCGTCTCGCGCTCGCCGCCGGGCCGCAGATCGAGAGCGTGCCGAGCGAGATCGGCGGCAAGCCGCTCAGCGCGCGGCGCATCGTCGTGCAGCCTTATCTGAACGATCCGAACGCGGCGCGCTTCGCGCAATACACGGGCAAGCGCTACACGTTCCTGCTCGCCGACGGCGTGCCGGGCGAGGTCGTGCAGATCCGCACCGACGTGCCGGGCCCCAACAACGACTTTGCGCATCCGGCGCATACCGAGTCGTTGAGCTTTCAATCCGCGCTGAACAAGTTGCCGTCGGGCAAGGCGCCGGCGACGAAGCCGTCGAATACGCCGCGGGCGAGCCGCTGAGTTGCTGAGAGTTCCAATGCAGAACGCGAGCTTCGCGACGAACCGGGTCAAGCTGAATTTCGTTCGCACGCTGACCCTGCGGCAGTTGCAGATCTTCGTCGTCGCGAGCCGCTATACGAGTTTCGCGCGCGCGGCAGAGGAACTGCATCTGACGCAGCCGGCGGTGTCGATGCAGATTCATCAGCTCGAAGACGCGGTCGGCCTGCGGCTGTTCGAGCGGGTCGCGCGCAAGCTCACGCTGACCGAAGCGGGCGAGGTGCTGACCCATCACGCGAGCCGCATTCTCGGTGAAATCAAGGACACGGAAGACGCGATGATGTCGCTGAAGCAGGCCGACAGCGGCTCGATCAACGTCGGCATCGTCAGTTCGGCGACCTACTTCGCGCCGAAACTGCTGGCGATGTACTCGCATCTGTATCCGAAGGTCGACGTGCACTTCTCGGTCGGCAATCGCGACGCGCTGCTGCGTCTGTTGCAGGACAACGCGATCGATCTCGCGATCATGGGGCGCCCGCCGCCCGAACTCGATACGACGGCCGAGCCGCTCGCGAGTCATCCCCAGGTGGTGATCGCGCCGGTGACTCATCCGCTGTGCGGCGCGCGCCGCTTCGATCTGCAGGAGTTGTGCAACGACACCTTCCTGCTGCGCGAGCCGGGCTCGGGTACGCGCATGGCCGCCGAGGCGATGTTCCGGCAGCATCTGTTCACCCCGGTGAAAACCGTCACGCTCGGCAGCAACGAAACGATCAAGCAGGCGGTGATGGCGGGCATGGGCGTGAGTCTGATCTCGCTGCATACGTTGCAGCTGGAGTTGCGCACCGGTGAGATCGCGCTGCTAGACGTGAACGGCACGCCGATCGAACGCACGTGGCAGATCGTGCATCTGCGCTCGAAGCAGCTTTCGCCGACCAGCATGATGTTCCGGCAGTTTCTGCTCGAGCATGCGGCGGTGCATCTGGAGCAGGAATATGCGCAGTTCGCGGGGGTGTTTGCGAAGCCGCCGGTCGGCGCGGAGCGCTAGCGTGATGCGTGCACGGCTTTCGCTTCGCATCGCCGCGTTCGTGCGTCGCGCGGCGGTGCTCTGCGCGACCGTGTTTTGCGTGGGCTTTGCCGGCATCTTCGTGATGGGCATCGTGGCGGCGCGCGCCGAGCCGGTAAAGATCGCGGTGCTGAACTGCGGCCTGATCGACGATAACGCCGCTTACAACGATGCCGACACCAACCGCGCGCAAGCGGCACGCATCGAGATGGTCAGCGATACGGTGCGCGCGCAGCTCGGTGCGAGCCAGCGCTACCGCGTCGCCGACAACGCGCGCGCGTCCGATCTGATCGCGCGGCTCGGCGCCGCGCAAGACCTGACCACCTGCGACGGTTGCGCGCGGCAGGTCGGCCGTGCGCTGGGCGTCGAACAGGTGGGTGTCTGCTGGGTGCAGAAAGTCAGCAACCTGATTCTCAATCTGAACCTGCGTGTCGAGGACGTCGCGAGCGGCAAGACGTTGTTCCAGCGCTCGGTCGATATCCGCGGCAATACCGATCTGTCGTGGCGGCGCGGCGCGACCGCACTCGTCGGCTTGCTGGTGAACGGGGAGTCTTAGACCGCGTCGATGGCACAGTCTGTACCCGGCCGTCGTGACAGGCTGCCAACTTTTCGCATTCGATTTAACTGTGGGGTACCGTGCGCGCGATCGGCATGAACCGTGCTTGAACGGAAGGCTGGCAAGTCTTGAAGCGCGTCGACGTTCGAGCGTCGCGCAAATAAACGCCGGCCACCACGGAAGGGGATCGCAGCGATGGATTCTGGCGAGCAGCTTCAGGACTGGCGCGCTCACGCCCAGCAGATCGAAAACGAAGTCGCGAGAGTGGTCGTCGGTCAGCAGCAAACGCTGAGGCTCATCAACGTCGCGCTGTTCGCGCGCGGCCACGTGCTGCTCGAGGGCGGCGTCGGAGTCGGCAAGACGACCGTGTTGCGAGCATTCGCGCGGGTGGTCGGCGGCGACTTCGAGCGCGTCGAAGGCACGATCGATCTGATGCCGGGCGATCTCGTCTATCACACCTACGTCGATGCCGACGGCAAGCCGCGCATCGAGCCGGGCCCGCTCTTACGCCACGGCGAACAGTTGACCACCTTCTTCTTCAACGAGATCAATCGCGCGCGCCCGCAGGTGCAATCGCTGCTGCTGCGCGCGATGGCCGAGCGTTCCGTGTGGGCGTTCGGCCGCGAGCACCGCTTTCCTCATATGACCGTGTACGCCGACCGCAACAAGGTCGAGAAGGAGGAGACCTTCGAGCTCGCGTCGGCGGCGCGCGACCGCTTCCTGTTCGAGCTGAACATGCCGACGCCGACCGACGAGGAAGCGCGCCGCAGTCTCGTGTTCGACACGAGGTTCCATGACGTCGATGGCCTGCTCGCGCAACTGACACCGTCGATCGTGCCGTGGGAACAGTTGAACCGGATCGGCGCGGCGATCCAGCAGGGTGTGCAGGCGAGCGAGACGATCGAGCGCTACGTGCACGACATCTGGCAGGCGACCGAGACGCCGGCGCACTTCGGCATCGCGCTCGACGGCGTCGACATGCAGCAGCTGATTCTCGCGGGCGCGAGTCCGCGCGGCATGAGCGCGCTGTTGCGGGCCGCGCGCGTGGTCGCGTGGCTCGCGGGACGCACGCATCTGATTCCGGAGGACATCCACGAAGTGCTGCTGCCGGCGCTGGGTCATCGCGTGTTCTTCACGCCGATCTACGAGTTGCGCCGTCAGGAGCTGGCCGAAGCGCTGATCGCGCGGATCGTCGCGAACGTCGCCGTGCCTCGCTGAACGCCGGCGCGCGCACCACGATGAACGGCATCGCCGAATTCCACTATCGTCTGCCGATGCGCGCGGCCGGCGCGCGGCCCGGTTCGCATCCCGGCTCGAGCTTCGGCTCGGGCCAGCAGTTCGCGATGCACGGCCGGCTGTTCGACTATCCGGATCCGCGTCGTCTCGACCTGCGGGCGAGCTTGCGCGCGGCGCGCGACGAGTGGCTCGTGCGCGTGCATCTGCAGCGCGTCGCGGTGCCGGTGATCGTGATCGTCGACGTGTCGGCGTCGATGCAATTCGGCACCCGTAAAACGAAGCTGGAGGTTGCTGCCGATTTCGTCGAAGCGCTCGGCCATAGCGCGTTCCGAGTCGGCGACCGGCTCGGCATGCTGGCGTTCGATAGCGGCGAACGCGACGACCTCTTCATGCCGGCGCGCACCGGGCGGGGCACCGGCTCGCTGCTCGCGAGCATGCTGCGCGAATGCGCGGGTGATACGGGTGGGCTTGCGGTTGATCGTCACGGCGACCGTGAGGCGGAAAGTCAGCCCGAACGCCACGCCAGCCACGCGCCCGTCGAAGGATTGCGGCGTTGCGCGATCCGTCTCGCCGGACGCCAGGCGCTCGTGTTCGTCGTGTCCGATTTCCACTGGCCGCTCGCGCGACTGTCGCCGGTACTCGACATGCTGGTGCATGCGTGCGTGGTGCCGATGGTGGTGTGGGACGCGGCCGAGATCACGCCGCCGCACCACGCGTCGCTGCTGGCCGTCAACGATGCGGAGACCGGCGAGGAGCGTCGCGTGTGGCTCTCCCGCGGCGTGCGCGAACGCTGGCACGAGGGCGTCGCGCGCCGTCGCGACGAACTCGCCGCGGTGTTCGGCGCGCGCGGCATCCGGCCGTTCTACGTCGAAGGCGCGTTCGATCCGGAAGCGATGTCGCGCTACTTTCTGGAGGTGACGGCATGAGCGCGCGCGGTGGGCGCGGTGGCGCCGCGCGTCGGGCGGCGATGCGGGTGCTGATCGCGTCGCTATGCGGCGGCGCGTTCGTGACGGCCAGCGCCGCCGTGGTGACCCCGGTCGTTCAGGAGCCGCGCGCGTTCGGCTACGTGCTCGGCGATGTGCTGACGCAGCGCGTGCTGCTGGAGGCCGACGGTCGCGACATCGGCGCGGTCACGCCGCCTTCGATCGGGCGTACGGGCGTGTGGCTCGAACGCCGGCCCGTAACGCTCGAAACCGATGCCAATGGCCGCAAGTGGATGGTGATCGCGTATCAGGTCGTCAACGCGCCGCAGACGCTCACGCAGATCACGTTGCCCGCGTTGACGTTGACGTCGGCGGCGGGCACCCAATTGCAGATCGCCGAATGGCCGGCGAGCATCGGGCCGTTGACGCCGCCAACGGCGTTCGCCGCCGGGGACCTGCAGCCACTGCGGCCCGATCGTCAGGCGCCGATGCTGGGGACGGCCGGCTGGCGTCGGCAGATCGCGTGGGCGCTCGGCCTGCTGCTCGCGACGCTGCTCGCGTGGGCGAGCTGGTGGTGGGCGCGCAACCGGCGCGAGTCGGCGCGGCTACCGTTCGCGCGTGCATGGCGGCAGATGCAGCGGCTGCCGGAGGCGCCCGCCGCTTCGTCGAGCGATGCGTGGGTGTGCCTGCATCGCGCGCTGAACGAAACCGCCGGCCAGGTCGTGCATGCGGCTTCGCTATCCGCGTTGCTGGCGCGCGCGCCGTATCTGCAACCGCTGCGCACGCAGCTCGAACGTTTCTATCAGGCGTCGGCCGAGCGTTTCTTCATGCCGGCGCCGCATGCCGTCGAGCATCCGGGCGAGCTTTCGTTGCACGCGCTGTGCCGTGCGTTGTATCGGGCGGAAAGGCGCCATCAGCGATGACCATGAACCTCGATTTCGCCTTTCCGTGGATGCTGGTGCTGCTGCCGCTCGCCGCGCTGCCGCTGCTGCGACGGCGCAGCGACACGCTGGTGTTTTCGAGCGTCGCGTGGCTTCCCGCCGACGATCTCGGCCGCGCGGCCGGCTGGATCGCGCGCGGCAGCGCGGTGCTGGCGATCGCGGCGATCGTCGTCGGGCTGGCCGGGCCTGGGCGCTCGCAGTTGCAGGTGCTGCGCACCGGCAGCGGCGCGCAGATCCTGATCCTGATGGACCGCAGCCAGAGCATGGACGAGCCGATGGGCAGCAAGGGCGTCGAGGCGCCGCGCGGCGACTCCAAGAACCTCGTGGCGCGCGCCGCGTTGACGCGCTTCGTCGAGCAGCGGCCGAACGACCGGCTCGCGTTCATGATGTTCGGCACCAACCCCGTGCTGGCGATGCCATTCACATACAACCATCGCGTGATCGAGGCCGCGGTCGCGGCCACGGCGATCGGACGCGGCATGCCGGACACCGAGCTCGATCGCGGCATGCTCGCGGCGATCGAGCAGTTCGACGGGCGCTTGTCGTCGGGCCGCCGCGCGATCGTGCTCGTCTCCGATGGCGGCGCGTTGCTCAGCGAAACGATGCGACGGCGCATCGAGGCTGGACTGCAACGCAACGGGATCGCGCTGTACTTCATCTATTTGCGCAGCAGCGTCTTCAGTCCCGATCTGAACGCGACGCTGCCCGTCAGCGGCGCGTCGGCCGAAGCCCAACTGCATCGCTTCTTTCTGACGCTCAGGACGCCTTACAGGCTGTTTCAGGCAGAAGATCCGAAGGGGATGATGGCGGCGATCGCGGAGATCAACCGGCAGCAGAACAAGACGACGACGTTCATTGAGCATCTGCCTCGCCAGGACCTGAGTCCGTACTGTTTCGCGCTCGCGCTGTTCTGCTTGGCGTGGCTGGTGTTGTTGCACCAGTTGCAGGTCAGGAGCTGGGCATGAAGCGCGCGCTGATCCACACGCTGTTCGGCACCGTGGCGATCTGCTGCGCCGCGTGGGCCGGCTATGGCTTCGTTCGTTTGCAGCACGCGGAGCGCGTCGATCAGGCGATTGTTTCGGCCAATGCCGCTGCGCGCGGCCAGCCCGCCGACGACGACCCGCGCGAGGTTCAGCTGGCCCGCGCTATAGCGCTGTCGAAAGCGGGCGCCTACGACGCGGCGGCGCGGCTCTATAACGGTCTGATCCCCGAGGGCAGCCCGCCGGATGAAATCGGCCGCGCGGCGCTGTTCGATCTCGGCAACCTGTACCTGCGCGAAGGCAGCGGCGACACGGCGCAGACGGTCCGGTCCCTGCCGATGATCGGCGAGGCCAAGGCGCGCTACCGGCTCGCGCTGCGCGCGGCGCCCGACGATTGGGACGCGCGCTACAACCTCGAACGCGCGCTGTGGCTTGCGCCGGAAACGCCGTCCGCGCTTGCCGGGCCCGATGTGAAAGAGCAGCACAACGTCACCGTGCGCGACGCGCAGAGTCAGGACTTGCCATGAGCGGCGTGCGGCGCGAGCGCGGCTTCGCATGGTTGCGTCACGCGTTGACGCCGCTCGCGCTCGTCGCGTTGATCGCGGCGGTCGCGATGCCGGACGTCACGTTGCCGCGCAACACGTTTAACTACATCGTGACGTTCGACATCACGCAAAGCATGGATGTCGAGGACGTGGTGCTCGACGGCGCCCCGGTCAGCCGGCTCAAGTTCGCGCAGGCCGCGATGCGCGACGCGCTCGGGCGCTTGCCGTGCGGCTCGAAGGTCGGCTGGAGCGTGTTCACGGGGCAGCGGGTGTTGCTGCTGATGTCGCCGGTCGAAGTCTGCGGCAACTACGACGCGCTGCTGGCGTCGCTCGACGGCATCGACGGGCGCATGCGCTGGACCAACTGGAGCCGCATTGCCGAGGGCGGTGTGTATTCGGCGGTGCGCGTCGCGCAGCAGGTGCGCGGCGCGGCCATCGCGTTCGTCACCGATGGCCAGGAGGCGCCGCCGGTGTTGCGCCCGCTGATGGAAGGCATCAATGCAGCGCGCATCAGGGGCTGGCTGATCGGCGTCGGCGGCGACCAGCCGGCGGCCATTCCGAAGACCGACGCCGACGGCAACCGGCTCGGCTACTGGCAGGCCGACGACGTGATCCAGGTGCCGCCTACGCCGGGCTCGGGTGTGGCGGCGCAGACGCACGAGGAGCTGTCGGAATTGCGCGGCGAGTACCTGGCGTCGGTGGCTGGGCAGACTGGCCTCGACTATCGGCGCCTGCTGAATGTCACGTCGTTCGGCGATGCGCTGCTCGAGGCACGCTTCGCCCATCGCGAACCGGTGCCGACCGATCTGCGCTGGTGTCCGGCGTTGCTGGCATTGCTGCTGCTCGTCGCGCGCTTCATGCCCGACGCCGTTCTCGCATGGCCGCGCGCCTCGCGAAAGCGCATTCAAACGATCCTTCTGCTGATCGTGCCGGCATTCAATGGCCGGGCAACACGAGTCGACTGACGACCGCGAGCGCGAACGTTGACGCTGCAACGGTTGAAGGTACAGCTATCCGATCGAACAGAGTAGTTGCATGCGAAACCTCGCAAGAGTTGCCGGGATCGGCGCGACTCGCGAGGCTTGCGCCAGAAGCTTTTGCCGCTCTTCTATGCGTGAGAGCGTTTCCAGGAATCATTCTCAATCGTTTCACCTCGATCTCAACTCCGGCGTTGAGTCGCAAACGCGCACGCGCTCGTCGCACACGCGCTCGTCGCACACGCGAGGTAGCTCACACATTGACCTACCGGTACGCGAATGACTGACTACAATGTCTGAATGCAAGCGACGCTGCAAAGCGCTCGGTTCGACTGGGGCGCCCTGTCATGTGACGTTTCAATTCCTTCACGGGAGGCATGCCGATGACGTGCCAAAACGAAAGGATTGTCGGAGTGGTACTCGTCGTGATGAGCGGCTACGCGTTTGCGGACGGCCCCCTCGGCGAAGTGCCGCAAGCGATGATGGTCGCCAACATCGTCGCGTCACCCGTCGAAGTCGTGCCGCCCATTCCCGAGCCTCGGCGCTACTTCGAGCAGCAGCGGCAGCAGCACTATGCGATGGAGTATCAGGGCGATCTAGGCAAGCCGCTCCATCCGCAAATGGAGAATTACTATAGCGTGGACGTGACGCGCGATGTCCGGCTCGGCACCTCGAAGGCACTGGCGTCGTCCGGACCGGAGTTCGCGCCGGTGTCCGAACCGGGTGCAACCACTGCCGCGCAGGATCCTTCGAATCCTATGCATCTCGGTCCATCTACCGCGCCGCAATTGTCTATCGTTCAGATGAACGGTTCATCGCTGTCGATTGGTCAGTCACCGCAGCGACGCTTGTCCTTGACGGTCGATGACTGGGTGTTCTCCGGCACCGCGCGCGTCGCGGTTCTGCATTCTCACGATACGGCTGCGACGCTGATCGTCAAACGGCGCTACTGAGTGATGTCTGATGTCGATCGGGTGCACCGGCCGTGCCCGTCACGTCGACGAAAAGCGCTCGCGGTACATCTGCGGCGCCACGCGCAGCTGACGCACGAAGCTGCAGCGCATCGTTTCCTCGCTGCCGAATCCACATCGCGCCGCGATCCGTTTGATCGACCAGGAGGTCTCGCTCAGCAGCCGCTGCGCCGCTTCGATGCGTAACTGCTCGACCGCGCGGGCGGGCGTGCGGCCCGTTTGCGCCTTGTAGTGGCGCATGAAGCTGCGCTCGCTCATGTGAAGCCGGCCCGCGAGCGCGGGCACCGACAGGTCGGATGCGAGATGCGACGTCATCCATGCATGCAATTCGCCGAAACGGTCGTCCGCATGTTGCAGCGATAGCGTCGTGCTGAACTGCGACTGACCGCCCGGCCGCTTCAGAAACACGACGAGCTCGCGCGCGACGTCGAGTGCCAACGCGCGCCCGTGATCTTCTTCGAGCATCGCCAGCGCGAGGTCGATGCCTGCGGTGACGCCCGCCGACGTCCAGATATCGCCGTCGCGAATGAAGATCGGATCGGCTTCGACTTGCAGTTGCGGATACGCCTGCGCGAGTTCGTCGCAACGCCCCCAATGCGTGGCGACGCGCCGGCCGTCTAGCAATCCTGCCTCGGCGAGCAGGAACGCGCCCGAGCAGACCGAGGCGACACGTCTGCAATGCGGCGCGTGACGCTGCGTCCAGCGGATCAGACGCTGATCGGCCGAGGCCTCGCGAATTCCCCAGCCGCCCGGAACGATCAGCGTATCGACCGGCGCCTTCGCCGAGCGTAGCGAACCGGCAAGCACCGCGAGTCCCGACGACGACGTGACGGGCCCGGCAACAGCGGCCACGACGCGTGGCACGTACAGTTTGTCGAGCCCGCGCTCGGCGACGAGTTCATTGGCGGACGCGAATACCTGCAGCGGACCGCTGACGTCGAGCAGTTGCATGTTGGGGAAGGCGAGCAGCACGATGGAGCGGGGAGCGCTAGACATGTGATGTGTAGTGTTGTTGCAGCGAAAAGCTGTGGCAGAAACCAAGGGGACAATGGCAGTCTTGCCAAAGACTACGCGCATAGAATCGATCCGTCCACCTGCAAGAAATGGCAGATGACGTGTTTCGATTTCCCCTTCGATAAGGCATCCCTATGAACCTGCAAATCGGTTTTCTGGTGTTTCCGAAAGTACAGCAACTCGATCTGACCGGCCCGCACGACGTGCTCGCGTCGTTGCCGGGCGCCACGATGCATCTGGTCTGGAAGACACGTGAGCCCGTGGTGTCGAGCAACGGGCTCGTGCTGACGCCGAGCACGACTTACGAAAGCTGCCCGCCGCTCGACGTGATCTGCGTGCCGGGCGGAAGCGGCGTGACCGACCTGCTGCTGGACGAGCAAACGATCGACTTCGTTCGCCGGCAGGCCGCGAGCGCGCGCTATGTGACGTCGGTCTGCACCGGCGCGTTGCTGCTTGGCGCGGCCGGTTTGCTGCGCGGGCGGCGCGCGACGACTCACTGGGCGTTTCACTCGCTGCTGGAACCGCTCGGCGCGATACCGACGCATGCGCGTGTGGTCCGCGACGGCGATCTGATCACGGGCGGCGGCGTGACGGCGGGCATCGATTTCGGCCTGACCGTGGCTGCCGAACTGGCGGGCGTCGAAGAGGCGCGGGCGATCCAGCTCGAACTCGAATACGCGCCGGCGCCGCCGTTCGACGCGGGCGATCCGGCGTTGGCGCCGCAAGCGGTGGTGGAACTGGTCCGGGGACGGTCGGCCGAAACCTTGGCGGCGCGGCGCCGCGTAGTGATGGAGATCGCGCAGAGGCAGGCCAGCTAATCGCGAGCTTTGCATGCGGGGGCGGGCATTCCATTAAACTGTGTGGCTCTACCTGTTTCCGCTTGTCGGATCGATGCGATGAAGTATTGCGAATTTTCCCGGGGGCAAACCCCATGCGCGTAGGCAAGCCCGTCAAGGCACTGCCGCAGCCGTCATGCGACTACTGCGGCAGCCGCGCGTTGCTCGCGCGTTACGGCGAAGAGTCCTACCCGTATCGCAGCGATCAGGGGCCGCTGTGGATCTGCACCTCATGTCAGGCGTGGATCGGGGTTTATTCGCGCAGCAAACACAACCTGCCGCTCGGCCGCCTCGCCGACGCGACGTTGCGCGACGCGAAGAGCAAGCTGCACGATGCGCTCGAACCGCTCGTCGCCGGCAAGGTGCGCCGCGACGGCGTCAATGCGTTCGAAGCGCGCGCGAAAGCGATCCGGTGGGTCGCGACCGAGCTTGGCTTCGATCCTGTTCCGGCGAGCATTCACGCGTTCACACCGGAGCAGTGCGAACAGGCGCTGCATTATGTCGAGGCTTTTGTCGAGGCTCGGCGCGCGAGGTAGCGTCAGGTAGCCCGCTACATCTGCAGCAATACATCGCGCAGCGCATTCAACGACGCATCGCGCGGATTTCTCGGGCGCTGCAACGCGATTGGCAGTTCGCGCGCGATGCGGCTCGGGCCACCGGCACCTGCCGAGGACAACAGCAGCACGCGGTCGGACAGACTCAGCGCTTCGTCGAGATCGTGCGTGACGAGCAGCACCGTCGTGCCGCGCGCATGCTTCAACGCGAGCAATAACTGCTGCAGTCGCGCGCGCGTGATCGCATCGACAGCGCTGAACGGCTCGTCGAGCAGCAACAGTTCAGGTTCGTCGAACAGGCCACGGGCGAGCGCGACGCGCTGAGCCATGCCGCCGGACAGTTGCTTCGGCAGTGCATCGCGCACGCCTGCGAGGCCCACCTCGGCGAGCAGCGGGTCGACGCGCGGATCGTCTCCCGCATGCGGCCCCGCGGCAAACGCGATGTTGTCCGCCACGCTGAGCCATGGCAGCAGGCGCGGCTCCTGAAAGATCATGCCGACACGCGGCGAGGGCCCGAGCAACGGTACGCCGTCGATCAGCACGGCACCCGTGGCCGCGCGGTCCAGCCCCGCAACCGCGCGTAACAACGTGCTTTTGCCGCAGCCGCTAGGACCGACCAGGCTGACTATTTCGCCGCGCGACAGCGCGAACGACACCCGCTCGAACACGTTGCGCACGCCAAAGCGCCGCGTGAGTCCACGTACTTCTAGCAATGGAGCGAGTGGCCGATTCATCGCGCGGGCTCCGACACTCCATGCGTATCGCGCCAAGACAGCGCGCGTACCTCGATCGCTTTGAGCATGCCGTCGCTCAGTTTGCCGAGCAGCGCGAGCAGCAGGATCGCGCCGAATACCAGATCCGGGCGGCCGGTTTCGCGGCCATCGCTGAGCAGATAGCCGAGCCCGCGCGTCGCCGCGATCAGTTCGGCGGCGACCATGAACATCCACGCGAGGCTCAGTCCGGTGCGCAGTCCGGTAAAAATCTGCGGCATCGACGCGGGCAGCAGAATGCGCGTGAACAACTCGCGCCGGCTTAGCCGGTTCAGCTCGCCGAATTCGATCAGCTTGCGCTCGACGCCGCGAATGCCCGCCACCACGCTCAATTGCACCGGGAAAAACGCGCCGATCGCGATCAGCGTGATCTTCGGTGCTTCGTCGATGCCCATCCATAGCAGCAGGATCGGCACCCACGCGAGCGACGGAATCGCGCGCAAAGCCTGAAACGCGGGGTCGAGCAACGCATCGACGCGCCGGCTGAGGCCCATCGCCGCGCCGACCAGCAGCGCGAGCGCGGCCCCGATCGCAAAGCCGCCATACACGCGGATTACGCTCGCGCCCATATGTCGCGCGAGCCGCGCGGCGCCGAGATCCCATAGCGTCTGCGCGATCGCGCTCGGCGCGGGGACCAGATGCATCGGCAGGATCGACGCGCGCACGAGCGCCTCGATGACAGCCAGAAACACGATTGGCAACGCAATGCCCGCATAGCGCCACGGCCGCAACCGGTCGTGCGCGCGCGGCGGTTGCGTAAGTTCGCTACACGACGGGCACGGCGAATCGCGCCGTGCGAGCGTGAAAAGATTCCTCGTGGTGCTCATCGGCGTGCTCAGGTTTGGTGTGGGCGTTTCATTTCGCGCCGTTGCTCGCCGTCGCAATCACCGGTTGCGCGACTTTGGGGTCGACCAGCGCATCGATGATCGCGTTCAGATCGGTGCCGCTCTTCACGAGCTGTTCGTCGACCAGGATCGGCGCGGCGGCTTTGAGCGCGGCAATCTGCCGGGCGCCCGGCTGAGGCTGGCTGAAGTCGTTACGGCTCAACTGCAGCTTCGCGACCGGCAGCGATACCCTGGATTCCTCCGCGACGATTTTCGCGGTGTCGTCGGGATGAGCGGCGATCCAGACGCGGGCCTTTTCATAGACCTTCAGCACTCGCGCGAGCGCGTCCGGATGGTCGCGGATAAAGTCCTCGCGTGCGTTCAGAAAGCCCCACGTGTTGAAGTCGACGTTGCGATACAACAGGCGCGCGCCATCGTCGATCTGCGCGGCCGCCATGTGCGGATCGAGGCCGGCCCACGCGTCGACCTGGCCGTTCGCGAGCGCGGTGCGGCCATCGGGATGCTGAAGATTGACGATCTCGACATCGTCGCGCGACAGGCCCGCCGTATGCAGTGCGCGCAATGTGAACAGGAACGGATCGGTGCCCTTGGTGGCCGCGATCTTCTTGCCCTTCAGATCGGCGAGCGATTTGATCGGCGAGTCCTTGCGCACGACGAGCGCGGTCCACTCGGGCCGCGAAAAGATATACACCGCGCGAATCGGATTGCCGTTCGCCTTGCCGAGCACGGCGGCCAGTCCCGCGGTCGAACCGATGTCGATCGCGCCGCTGTTCAGGTATTCGAGCGCGCGGTTGCTGCCGAGGCTCAGCACCCACTTCACCTGCGTGTGGTCGGCGGCGAACTCCTGTTCGAGCCAGCCGTTGCGCTTGATCACGAGGCTTTCCGGCGAATAGTACGCATAGTCGAGCTTCAGCTCGTCTAGCGGCGCGGCGTGGGCTACGTGGGCCGCGCCGAAGATACCGGTTGCGAGCGCGGCCGCGACCGTCTTCAGCCAACCGCGCCGGCCGCGCTTGCGTTCGCCGTCGGATGTGCTTGCGCTGTGCGCTGTCGCGAAGAGTGAAATGCCCCGGGCCGGTGTCATCGATTGTCCTTGTAGTAGCGTGTGGTGGTCGTCCAATGTAAGCAGAGCCGCGACGCAAGCGAACCAATAAATGCTCACAATCAAAGCAGCTTTGGCGCTATGGCGGATAGCGGCGACGCAAAAGCAATGCCGCGTTCCAGTGATTAGCTATGCACGATTCGTTGGAACCGTACCGGTCAAAAGTGCCTATAGTCGGAACCTTCTTCGCATCCCAAACTAACTCGAAGGCTTCCGATGAATCACCCTCTCCGTCAAGTTCGGCGCGCGTTGCGTGCTGTGGCCTTCGTCGCGGCGTCGGCCGGCGTTGCCGCGTTTTCGCCGTTTGCTTCATCCGCCTACGCGCAAAGCCACGAAGTCGTGATCGGCTATCAGGACATGGTCGTGCCGTGGCGCTATGCGCAAGCCACCGGCGCGGTCGAAAAAGCGACCGGCTACAAGGTCACGTATCGCAAGCTCGGCAGCGGTGCGGACGTGGTGCGCGCGCTCGCGTCGGGCTCGATCCAGTTGGGCGAGGCGGGTTCGAGCCCGATCGCGGCGGGCCTGTCGCAAGGCGTCGACCTGTCGCTGTTCTGGATTCTCGACAACATCAACGACGCGGAAGCGCTGGTTGCGCGCGACGGTTCGGGCGTCACGAAGATCACCGATCTGAAAGGCAAGACGATCGGCGTGCCGTATGTGTCGACGTCGCATTTCCATGCGCTCGTCGCGTTGCAGCAGGCGGGCGTCGATCCGTCGTCGGTGAAGATCCTGAACCTGCGTCCGCCTGAAGTCGCCGCCGCCTGGCAGCGCGGCAACATCGATGCGACCTACATCTGGGACCCCGTGCTAGCGAAGGTCAAGCAGAACGGCAAGGTGCTGATCACGTCGGGCGAGGTCGCGAAGGAAAGCGGCAAGGCGACCTTCGACGGCTTCGTCGCGTCGCGTCAGTTCGAACGCGACAACGCGGCCTTCATCGCAGGACTCGTCAAGGTGCTGGCCGACACGGACGCGCTGTATCGCGATCACAAGTCCGACTGGACCGCGAATTCGCAGCAGGTGCAGGCGGTCGCGCAGGAGTCGGGCGCGGCACCCGCCGACGTGCCCGCGAGCCTCGCGCTGTACGCATTCCCGAGCGCCGCGGAACAGGCGTCGCCGACCTGGCTCGGCGGCGGCAAGCAGTCGGGCGCGGCGCAATCGCTCGCGGCCACGGCGGCGTTCCTGAAGACGCAGGGCACGATCCAGAACGTGTTGCCCGATTACTCGGCGGCCGTGAATCCGCGCTTCGCGCAGCAGGTCGCGCGATGAGCATGCTCGACGTCCGCGGACTGCGCGTGACCTACGCCGGTGCGAGCGAGCCCGCGCTCGCGGGTGTCGATCTGCGCGTCGAGCGCGGTGAGTTCGTGGTTGCGCTTGGAGCGTCCGGCTGCGGCAAGACCACGTTGCTGAACTGCATCGCCGGCTTCGTCGATCCGAGCGACGGCGAGGTGCGGCTGAACGGCACGCCGATCGACGGACCCGGCGCCGAACGCGGCGTCGTGTTCCAGAAGCATGCGCTGATGCCGTGGCTCGACGTGCTCGACAACGTCGCGCTCGGCTTGCGTTTTCGCGGGGTCGCGCGGGCCGAACGGCACGAGATCGCGCGGCGTACGCTCGCGCTCGTCGGGCTCGAACGACACGCGAACGCGAAGATCTATGCGCTGTCGGGCGGGATGCAGCAGCGCGTGGGTATTGCGCGCACGCTCGCCAGCGATCCGGAAATATTACTGATGGACGAGCCGATGGGCGCGCTCGATGCGCTGACGCGCGAGACCGTGCAGGAACTCGTACTCGACGTGTGGGCGCGCACGCACAAGACGGTGTTCTTCATCACCCACAGCGTCGAGGAAGCGCTGTTTCTCGCGACGCATCTGGTGCTGATGACGCCGGGCCCTGGTCGCATCGCCGAAGTTCACGAACTGCCGTTCGCACGCGAATATCTGGCGACGCGCGATGCGCGCGCGGTGAAGTCGTCGCCGGCTTTTATCGAGTGGCGCGAGCGCCTGACGCGGCGATTGCACGATACGTTGCGGGAGGCCGCCTGATGAGCGTGATCGAATCGTCACAACGGGGTACGCCGGCACGTCCGGACACAGCGCGCGGCGCGACCCGGCCGCGCAACGCGGCGCACGGCGGCAAGCCGTACCGCGGCATGCCCGGCGAAGGCCCGACCGCGTGGCTCAGCGTGCTGTGCGTCGCCGCGTTCGCGCTGCTGTGGTGGACTGCGACCCATCTTCACTGGATTCCACCGCTGTTCCTGCCCGCACCGGACGCGGTCTGGCATGCGTTCGTCGATGCATGGAACGGCCGCATCCAGGGCGGCTTGCCGTTATCCGAACATCTGCTGTGGAGCGCGATCCGCGTATTCGGTGCGTTCGCGCTCGCGAGCGTCACCGCGATACCGGTCGGCATTCTGATGGGCGTGAGCCGCATTGCGCGCGGGCTGCTCGATCCGCCGCTGGAGTTCTACCGGCCACTGCCGCCGCTCGCGTATCTGCCGCTCGTCGTGATCTGGTTCGGTATCGACGAGACCGCGAAGATCGTCGTGATCTGGCTTGCGTGTTTCGCGCCGATCGCGATGGCTGCGCGCGCCGGCGTGCGCAGCGCAAGCGTCGAGCAGGTCAACGCCGCTTGGTCGCTCGGCGCGAATTTTCGCCAGCTCGTGCTGCACGTCGTGTTGCCGGCTGCGTTACCCGAAATCCTGACGGGCCTACGTATCGCGATAGGATTCGGCTGGACCACGCTGGTCGCGGCGGAAATGGTCGCGGCTACCGCCGGGCTCGGTCAGATGGTGCTCAATGCGTCGAGCTTCTTGCGCACCGACGTCGTCGTGATGGGGATCGTGCTGATCGGTCTGATCGCGTGGCTGTTCGATCTCGGCATGCGCGCGCTCGAACGCAGGCTCGTGCCGTGGAAAGGCAAGCAGTAAGCACGTACCGCATATCCGATTCGCCGCTTAGCTCGTGACGATTTATTGGTTCGGCATTGCGGTGCGCGTTGCTACAGTCTGCGCGTCATCCAATAACAAGGTCAAACCATGAAAATCAAATTCGTTGGCGCAGCAGTCATGGGGTTGCTGCTCGCGATCTCCGGCGTCGCGCACGCCGATCGTCTCGACGACATCAGGAAGGCGGGCGTGCTGCGCGTCGCCACCTTCGACAGCAACGCACCGTTCGGCTTCGTCGATCCGAAGACCAATCAGATCGTCGGGCTCGACGTCGACTATGCGCGCGCGGTCGCCAACAAGCTCGGCGTGAAGCTCGAAATCCAGCCGACCAATCCGGCGAACCGCATCGCGTTCCTGAAGTCGGGCAAGGTCGACCTCGTGTTCGCGAACTTCACGATTACCGACGAGCGCAGGAAGGAAGTCGATTTCAGCACACCGTACTTCGCGTCGGGCACGCAGTTCATCGCGAAGAAGGGCGTGCTGAAGTCGCCGCAGCAGTTGAACAGTCTGCGCGTGGGCGCCGACAAGGGCACGACGAACGAGCAGCAGGTGCGCGCGCAGTTCCCCAACGCGACGATTATCGCTTACGACGACACGCCGTTCGCGTTCGCCGCGCTGCGCGCCGGCAACGTGCAGGCGATCACGCAGGACGGCCCGAAGCTCGTCGCGCTGCTCGCGAACGTGCCCGACAAGGCGAACTACGAGATTCCGCCGTTCACGATTTCGAACGACTATGAAGGCGTCGGCGTGCCGAAGGGCGAGACGCGTCTGCTGAGCGTGGTCGACGCTACGCTGAAGGGCCTCGAAGCGGATGGCAGCGCCGCGAAGATTTACGACCACTGGTTCGGACCGGAGAGCCGCGCGCCGTTGCCGCGTCTGTTCAGGATCGGCGATCCGCAGAAGAGTTGATTCGTCGGTAACTTTAGAGCCGGCCTGCCGTGTGAAGACGGCGGGCCGCTTTTCATTGCGCAACGAAATCGGCGCTTGAGTAGAAGGGCGGAATGAACGGTTGGCTAGAACCGAAGTACCTTGGTTGGATCGCGCATGGCTTCGTGATGACGCTAGTGTTGTCGGCTTGCGCGGGCGCGGCGGCGACGCTCGCCGGTTTCGGGCTCGCGCTCGCGCGTAATGCACGCAACCGCATGCTCGCGCGTGCGGCCGCGCTCTATGTGCTGGCGTTTCGCAATTCGCCGTTGCTCGTGCAATTGCTGTTCTGGTATTTCGGCGCGGCGACGCTGTTGCCGCAGCCGTGGATGGAATGGCTGAATGCGTCGCACACGGTTTCGCTGTTTGGGTGGACGCTCGCGTGGCCGTCGTTCGAATTCGTCGCGGGCTGGGTCGGGCTCACTTGCTACACGACCGCGTTTATCGGCGAGGAATTTCGAGCGGGTATGCGCGGCGTCAAGGACGCACAGCATCAAGCTGCCGCGGCGCTGGGTCTCACTCCGCTCGCCGCGTTCCGTTACGTGATCCTGCCGCAAGCGATTCGGATCGCGACGCCGCCGCTTGCTGGGCAATACATGAATCTCGTGAAGAACTCGTCGCTGGCGATGACGATCGGGCTCGCGGAGCTGTCGTACGTGTCGCGGCAGGTCGACACGGAAACGTTCAAGACATTTCAGGCATTCGGCGCGGCGACCGTGCTCTATATCGTGATCGTCGCGAGTATCGAAGCGGCGTTGCTGGTGTGGAAGCGCAGCGGCGCCCGGGTCTGGCAAGGAGGTCATGGATGAGCGCGCTCGAATGGCTGCCGTCGTTGCGCTATCTGCTGCTCGGCACGTTCCCCGATGGGCCGCTGGGCGGCGCGGCGCTGACGGTCGTGATGTCGATCGTCTCGGCCTTGCTATCGGCCTTAGTCGGTCTCGGCGGCGGCATTGCATTGTCGATGACGCGCGGCGCCGCGCATCTCGCACTCACCGCCGTGGTCGGCTTCTTTCGCGCGATACCGGTGCTGATGCTGATCTTCTGGACCTTCTTCCTGATGCCGATACTGCTGCACGTCGACGTGCCTGGCCTCGCCACCGTGGTCTGCGCGCTTGCGCTGATCGGCGGCGCGTATCTGTCGCATTCGGTGCAGGCGGGTATCGCGGCCGTGGGCTCAGGGCAGGCGCAAGCGGCGGCGTCGCTCGGCATGACGCGCTGGCAAGCGCTGCGTTACGTGCATTTGCCGCAAGCGATACGGATCATGATGCCGTCGTTCGTCAATCAGTGGGTTACGCTGATCAAGGACACGTCGCTCGCTTATATCGTCGGGGTGCCCGAGTTTACGTTTCTCGCCAATCAGGTCAATAATCGGTTGATGGTGTACCCGGTGCAGATATTCCTGTTCGTCGGGGTCGTTTATCTGTTGCTGTGTTCGACGCTGCAGTACGGTGCGACATGGCTGGTGAAGCGTCGCCTTCGTGCAGGCCATCGCGCGGCGGGCGACGATACGAAGATCAAATGGCAGTTTCCATTTGGCGTCTAGCTGCAACGGCTAGAAGGCCGTTACTTGCGCGAGCGAAGCAATGAGTTCAATCGTCACGCCGGGCAATCCGATTCGCTGCGAGATCGATCTGGATGCTCAGGGCAAGCATGCGGGCTATCTACGGCTGCCGCATTCCGTGCATCGGTCCGCGTATGGCTGGCTGCCGATTCCGATCGCTTCGATACGCAATGGCACCGGTCCGGTCGTGGTGATCATGGCGGGCAATCACGGCGACGAATACGAAGGGCAGATCCTCGTGTCGACGCTGATCCGCGAAATCGACGCCGCTCAGGTTGCCGGGCAACTGATCCTGTTGCCGCAAGCGAACGCGCCGGCGGCCGAGGCCGGCCTGCGCACGTCGCCGCTCGATGACGGCAATCTCAACCGCACGTTTCCAGGCGATCCGCAAGGTTCGCCGACGCAGCTGATCGCACACTACATCGAGCATGTGCTGCTCGCGCGCGCGGACTATCTGATCGATCTTCATTCCGGCGGCAGCTCGCTGCTTTATCGCGGCAACAACATGCTCGCGATCGATCCGCGCGACGACGGCGAGAGAGAGCGACTGCAACACGCGTTACGCGCGTTCGGATTGCCGAACGCCTTTCTGCATGCGGAAAACCCGGTGCATGCGGCGACGGCCGCGCGGCGGCAAGGGGCCTTGTCGATCACGGCGGAGTTGGGCGGTGGCGGTACCGTCGATGCCGCGCTGCTCCGCGAGGCCCGCCACGGCCTGTTGCATTTTCTCGGCGCGATCGGCGCATTGACTGGCCCGCTCGTGCCCGAGGGGCCGCCGGCCGACACGCGTTTTCTGCGCGTGGCGGGCGCGCGTCATTACGTGTATGCATACGACAACGGCCTGTTCGAGCCGCTGGTTGAACTCGGTGAGAGAGTGGTCGCAGGGCAGCCCGCGGCCCGCATCCATTTCCCGGACACGCCGCTGAAGGAGCCGGTGACCTGCCATTTCGCGAGCGACGGCGAAGTCGTCTGCAAGCGGGTGCCCGCGCTCGTCAGGCGAGGCGATTGTCTGTTCCATCTCGCCGAAGAAGTGGCCAACTGAAGCGACGATACTGAGTATTCCGCTGTTCCGTTTAGACATTCGTCACAACGTGATATTGGCATTGCTACACGCAATCACAGCGCCATTCATCACGATCACAGCCAATCGCGAGACCAGATAAAGATAGCGAAATTGCTTGGTTAGCGGCAACGCGGCTGCACGCTATCGTATGAGCTCCTGAATATCCGACGACCTCGTGTCGATCGTTCATGAGCACTTTCGTCGTTGACACCACGCCACTGGATCCCCGCGCGCAGCCACTGCTCGACGCGCTGCTGCACGAATACGCGACACGCTACGAAGATTATCGAAGGGACGGTGGCGCGGCTGCCGCGCAAGAGATGGCGCGCTATCCGGCCGAGCTGTTCGCACCGCCTCAAGGCGCATTCATTCTGCTGATCCGCGACGGCGAGACGATCGGTGGCGGTGCGTTCAAGCGCTACGACGCGCGCACGGCCGAACTCAAGCGCATCTGGACGCGCGACGATCTGCGCCGCCAGGGACTCGCGCGACAGGTCGTAGAGGAACTGGAAGCGCGCGCGCTCGCGCAGGGCTACTCGCGCATCTATCTGACGACCGGCTTCAAACAGCCGGAAGCATGGGCGCTTTACGAACGCACCGGCTATTCGAAGCTGTTCGATGCCGCATTGCCTCCAGAGGTCCACGTACATCTTCGCTTCGGCAAGAACCTACTCGCGCCGCATCGCATCGACACGCTCGATGACCTGCGCGCGAAAGACGCCGATCTGGCCGTCCGCTAAACGCTCACTCCTATCTCCTCACACTACAACGGACACTTCATGAAAACAGGTCTGCAATTATCGGCGCTCGTGCTGGCGGCCACGTTCTATATCAGCGGCAACGCGTTTGCCGCGACGGGCTTCGATCTGAGTCCCGATCAGCACGGCCGCATCCGCGCCGAACAGGACGCGGTCGCGACGAAGGCGGTGCCCGCTAGCTTTCCGTTCGTCGCGAAAGACGAACTGACCGTCGGCATCGTCGTCGCGCATCCGCCGATCAGCACCTACGCGACCGATGCGAAGACCGTGGTCGGCTTCGACCCGGATCTCGCGCAACTGGTCGCGGACAGCCTCGGGCGCAAGCTCAACGTCGTAATCCTCGCGTGGCCGGACTGGCCGCTCGCGCTTGCGTCCGGCAAGGTCGACGCGGTGATTTCGAACGTGACCGTGACCGAAGAGCGCAAGGCCAAGTTCGACTTCTCGACCTATCGGCGCGACGAGGTCGGCTTCTTCGTCAAGACCGACAGTCCGATCAAATCGATCAAGGAACCCAAGGATGTCGCGGGCCTGCGCGTGATCACCGACGCCGGCACGAATCAGGAAAAGATCCTGCTGGAGTGGGACAAGCAGAACGTCGCGCATGGCCTGAAGCCGATCGAGGTGCAGTACTACGACGACGATGCGGTCAAATCGGTTGCGTTGCAATCGGGGCGCGCCGACGCGATCTTCAGCGTCAACGCGGCGCTGCTTTACGACTCGGCCACGCATGGCAAGACGCGCCAGGTCGGCACGGTCAGCGGCGGCTGGCCGCGCACCGCCGAAGTCGCGGTGACCACGCGCCGAGGCAGCGGTCTCGCCGCGCCGGTGACGATCGCGCTGAACGATCTGATCGGCAAAGGCCAGTATCGCGCGGTACTCGAGCGCTGGAACCTGGGCTCCGAAGCGATCGACAAGGCCGCGACCAATCCGCCGGGACTGCCGAAATCCTGAGTGCGTCAGCGCTTTTCATCTTTCAACGTCGATCTGCCAACCCATGACCTTTTCGCTTTCGCTGCTGGACAAAAGCCCGATTGCCACGGGCGCGAGCGCGGCCGACGCGCTGCGCTTCACCGTGTCGCTCGCGAAGCGCGCCGAAGCGCTCGGCTTCAAACGCTTCTGGATCGCCGAGCATCACGGCGCACCGGGCCTCGCCAGCTCGGCGCCGGAGATCGTCGTGTCGCACGTGCTCGCGCATACGTCGCGGATTCGCGTCGGCTCGGGCGGTGTGATGTTGCAGCACTACAGCCCGTTCAAGGTCGCGGAGACGTTCAGGCTGCTCGCGGCGCTCGCGCCCGGTCGCGTCGATCTCGGCATCGGCAAGGCGCCGGGCGGACTGCCGCAGACCACGCGCGCGCTGCAATGGCTGCACGACAAGAAGAACAAGCCCGGCTTCAATACGCAGCTCGCGCAACTCGATGCGTTTCTCGGCGCGGGCGTCGAAGAGGACCATGCGCTCGCGGGCGCGCTTGCGTTTCCGGCTCCGCCGATGCTGCCTGAGCGCATTCTGCTCGGTGGCAGTCCGGATAGCGCGGCACTCGCGGCACGGCAGGGCTGGCAGTTCTGCTATGCCGGTCACTTCAATGGCGACGAGGCGAACATCGAGCGCACCGTGCAGACGTATCGCGATGCCAGCGGCCGCGCGCCGTTGCTTGCGCTCTACGCGGTGGCCGCGGCGACGCGCGACGAAGCGCAGCGGCTCACCGGGGCGCTGCGCATCTTCAGGCTGCAGCTTGCCAACGGCCAAAGCCTGAATCTGGCGACGGCCGAAGCCGCGCAAGAGTACGCGCGCCAGGCGGGCGCGAGCGGCTACACGATCGAAGAGCGCCATCCGCACGTCGTCAAGGGCACGGCCGACGATGTACGCGACCAACTCGACGCGTTGAGCCGGCGCTACGGCATCGACGAATTCGTCATCGATTCGCCGCTGCAACACTATCCTGCGCGCCTGCGCTCGGTCGAACTGCTCGGCAGCTTGATCGAGCCGGCCTACGCGTGATTTCTCCAACGAACCCTCAACGATTCGCGGACTACCCGATGAGCCATCGCAAACTGAATTTCGGCATCATGCTGCAAGGCGCCGGCAGCCATATGAATTCGTGGAAGCACCCGGCCGGACCCGCCGATGCGAGCGTGAACCTCAACTTCTTCGTCGACACGGTGCGCAAAGCCGAGGCACACGGCATCGCGTTCGCGTTCGTCGCGGATGGTCTGTACATCAACGAGAAATCGATTCCGCACTTTCTGAACCGCTTCGAACCGATTTCGATCCTGTCGGCGCTCGCGACGGTCACGTCGAAGATCGGGCTTGCGGGCACCGTGTCGACGTCGTACAGCGATCCGTTCACGGTGGCGCGCCAGTTCGCTTCGCTCGATCTGATCAGTGGCGGGCGCGCGGGCTGGAACGTCGTGACGACGCCGCTCGAAGGGACCGCGAAGAACTACGGCGGCTCGCACCCCGAGCATGCGCTGCGCTACGAAATCGCCGACGAGTACCTGAGCGTCGCGCAAGGCCTGTGGGACAGCTGGGACGACGATGCGTTCGTGCGCGACCGCGAACGCGGCGTTTTCTTCGAACGCGATAGGCTGCATACGCTCGATCACGAGGGCAAGTTCTTCCAGGTGGCGGGGCCGCTCAATATCCAGCGCTCGGCGCAGGGTCAGCCGGTGATTTTCCAGGCGGGCTCGTCCGATGCCGGCATCGCGCTCGCCGGTAAATACGCGGACGCGGTGTTCACGCATTCGGTATCGATCGAGGAAACGCGCGCGTTCGCGCAGCGCGTGAAAGACAGCGCGCTCGAGCATGGCAGAAGCCGCGACGACGTGAAGATCTTCCCCGGCATCAGCCCGATCGTCGGTGCGACGCCCGAAGAGGCGGAAGCGAAATACCGTGCGATTCGCGAGCTATTGACGATCGACGAAGCGCTCGCGTATCTCGGCCGCTATTTCGATCATCACGACTTCACGCAGTATCCGCTCGACGGACCGTTTCCCGAGCTAGGGGAGATCGGCCGCAACAGCTTCCGTTCGACCACCGACCGCATCAAGGCGCAAGCGCGCAAGAAGGGCTCGACGTTGCGCGAGGTCGCGCTCGAAGTCGCGACGCCGCGCACGCATTTTCTCGGTACGCCCGCGCAGATCGCGGACGAGCTGATCCGCTGGCTCGACGCCGGCGCGGCTGACGGTTTCATCCTCGGCTTCGCGGTGCAGGCGCAGGGGCTCGACGACTTCGTGCGCTATGTGGTGCCTGAACTTGAACGACGCGGGCGCTACGAGCGCACGCTGACGGGCGCGACGCTGCGCGATCATCTCGGCTTGCCGCGCAAGGCGAGCCGTCATGCGTCGTCGGCGGCGGGCGTAGACAACCCGGTCGAGCCGGCCGCCGTGGCCGACGCGGCCTGATCCGCGCGGAGCAGACGACGATGAACGACACCGCTGAACTCGCGAATCCGCAACTCGCCGCCGCGCACGCCGACGCGTTTCGCGAACGCGCCGACTATCGCATCGTGCCCGCGAAGAACCGCGCGCGCCTCGCCGGCACCGTGGCGGCCGTGGTGCTGATCGGCATCGTGCTCGAATCGGTATTGGGCAATCCGCGCTGGGGCTGGAATGTTTTCGCCGAATGGTTTCTGTCCGAGCCGGTGTTGTCCGGGCTCGGCCGCACGCTGCTGTTGACCGCGCTCGGAGCGGCGTTCGGCTTCGCGCTCGGCATCCCGATCGCGCTGGCGCGCGTGTCGCGTTCGCCGTTGCTCGCCGGCTGCGCGTGGGCATTCGTGTGGCTGTTCCGCTCGATTCCGTTGATCGTGCTGCTGCTGATCCTGAACAATCTCGGCTATCTGTACGAGACCGTCCATCTCGGCGTGCCGTTCACGAGCCTCGTCGTTTTCGATGTGCCGACCACCGAGCTGATCAGCCCGTTCCTCGCCGCGGTGCTCGGCCTGACGCTCAATCACGCGGCGTTCTCGGCCGAAGTGATTCGCGGCGGCATTCAGTCGGTCGATCATGGTCAACTCGAAGCGGCCGCCGCGCTCGGCTTGCCGCGTGAGCGCCAGGCCTGGCGCATCGTGCTGCCGCAGGCGATGCGTGCGATCCTGCCCACCGCGTTCAACGATCTGATCGCGCTCGCGAAGGGCTCGTCGATGGTCTATGTGCTTGCGATGCCGGAGCTGTTCTACACGGTGCAGATCATCTATCGACGCAATCTCGAAGTGATCCCTTTGCTGATGGTCGCGACGGTCTGGTATCTGATCATCCTGAGCGTGTTGTCGGCGATACAGGTTTATGTGGAGCGGCACTTCTCGCGCGGCGTCAAGCGTACCTCCGTGCCGTCCGCTTTCGGCTCGCTGCTGAAAGGCGTGGGCATTGCTCGCGGCGGCAGCGATGCGCGCGTCGACCCGCTTAAGGACACAAAAGACGAGGCAAGGGCACGGGCGCCCCAGGATCAACGCTGGGCCGATCAACGCGATGGCGCACGCATCGCGATCCAGCAGGTATCGAAGAGCTTCGGCGCGCTGAAGGTGCTCGACAACGTGTCGCTGACGATGCGCCCCGGCAGCGTTACCGTGATTCTCGGCCAATCGGGTTCCGGCAAATCGACGCTGCTGCGCACGATCAATCATCTGGAGCGCGTGGACGGTGGTCTGATCGATATCGACGGCGAGCTGATCGGCTACCGACGCGATGGCGACACGCTGTACGAGCTCAACGAGAAAGAGATTCTGCGACGCCGTGTCGAAGTGGGCATGGTGTTTCAGAGCTTCAATCTGTTTCCGCATCTGACCGTGCTCGAAAACATCATCGAGGCGCCGGTTGCGTTGGGACGTCTGTCGCGCGCTGAAGCGCAGAGTCTTGCGCTGGGTCTGCTCGCGCGCGTCGGTCTCGAAGCGAAGGCGCATGCGTGGCCGCGTCAGTTGTCGGGCGGGCAGCAGCAGCGCGTGGCGATTGCGCGCGCGCTGGCGCTGAAGCCGAAGGTGCTGCTGTTCGACGAGCCGACCTCGGCGCTCGATCCCGAACTCGTCAACGAAGTGCTCGACGTGATCAAGGCCCTCGCGCGTTCCGGCACGACGATGGTGATCGTCACGCATGAAATCGGCTTTGCGCGCGAAGTGGCTGACACGATCGTGTTCATGGACCGCGGACGCGTAATCGAGTCCGGCCCGCCCGCGCATGTATTGAACGAACCGCGCCATGCGCGCACGCGCGAGTTTCTGTCGCGCGTCCTGTGAATGCAGCCTGAACCTGATCAATGACCAATCGACGTCAATTCATTCTCACCACTACGGCGCTCGGCGCGCTGCTCGTGCGCAACGCGCTCGACGTGGCACACGCGGCGCAGGCGCCGCACGGCACGGTGGATCTGAGCCCCGAGCAACCGGGCCGGATTCGCGTGCCGAAGAATCCGGATGCGATCGCAGCGATCGGCAACCACTACCGCTTCGCGAACGACGGCTGTTTCACGGTCGCGATATCGCCGCACCTGCCGCCCACCGCGACCTACGCGACCGATGCGCGTACCGTCGTCGGCTCCGATGCCGACTACGCACAGCTGATCGCCGATTCGCTCGGCCTGAAGCTGAACCTTCTGCCGATCGCGTGGGCCGACTGGCCGCTCGGCCTCACCTCGGGCAAGTACGACGCGGTGATCTCGAACGTCGGCGTGACCGAGCAGCGCAAGGAGAAGTTCGATTTCACGACGTATCGGCAAGGGCTGCACGGCTTCTATGTGAAAACCGCGAGTCCGATCAGGAAGATCGCGCAGCCGCAGGATATTGCGGGGCTTCGGCTCATTACGAGCTCAGGTACGAATCAGGAGAAGATCATCCTCGAATGGAACCGGCAGAACCTCGCGAAGGGTTTGAAGCCGGTCGAGTTCCAGTACTTCGACGATGACGCCGCGAGCCGCATCGCGCTGCTGTCGGGCCGCGCCGATGTCGTATTCAATCCGAACGCGCCGCTTGCCTACGATGCGGCCACCACCGGCGCGATCCGCGAGGTGGGCACGCTGAACGCCGGCTGGCCGGCGCGCGCCGATGTGGCGATCGCCACGCGCAAGGGCAGCGGCTTGATGGATGCGCTGACGGTCGCGACGAACGGACTGATCTCGAATGGCACCTATCGACGATCGCTCGCGCACTGGGGCATCGAGTCGGAAGCGTTGGCACGCTCTGAAAGCAATCCGCCGGGTCTGCCGAAGTTCTGATGCGTTGAAAGCCCGCGGAAAGGTAATGCGCCGCAGCGCGCGACGCGTTGCAGCGTCGGGTTTATTACTCCAGCAGATAACCGTATCGGATTTGCTTCGTTGGCATCGCGCGCGCGGGCCGGTACATTCGTCGCACTAACCGCGCCGTTAGGCGCCCGCTGAATAGTTTCGACGAAGAGATGCCTGTGACGACCACCGCCGCTGCTTCTGCCGCTTCCGCTTTCGCTACCCCGATGCCCATGCAGAGCGGTCGCACGCCTGCCGCGCAATCCTTCGAAATCCGCGCGTTCGATGCGCCGCTCGGTGCCGAAGTGCTCGGCCTCGATCTCGGTCAGCCGCTCGGCGACGACGATTTCGCGCGCATCCACCGCGCGCATCTGGACCACCACGTCCTCGTGTTTCGCGACCAGCGCATCACGCCGGACCAGCAGATCGCGTTCAGCCGCCGCTTCGGTCCGCTGCAGATTCACGTGCTGCATCAGTTCGGTCTGGCAGGGTTCCCCGAGGTGCTGGTCGTCTCGAACGTGATCGAGAATGGCAAGCCGATCGGTCTCGGCGACGCCGGCCACTATTGGCACTCCGACCTGTCGTACAAGGACAAGCCGAGCCTCGGCTCGTTGCTGCACGCGCAGGAGTTGCCGGCCGAAGGCGGTGACACGCTGTTCGCGAACATGCATCTGGCGTGGGATACGTTGCCCGCGCATCTGCGCGACGCGGTGGAAGGACGCAGCGCCGAGCATACCTATCTGGCCAAATACGCGGAACTGCAAAAGCGCAGCCCATGGCGGCCGAATCTGTCGGCCGACCAGATCGCGCAGGTGAAGCCGGTCGTACATCCGATCGTGCGCACGCATCCTGAGACGGGCCGCCGGGCGCTGTTCGTCAGCGAGCACTTCACGACGCGCGTGATCGGTTTGCCGGAAGACGAGAGCAAGGCTCTGCTCGACGAACTCTTCGCACACAGCGTGCGGCCCGAGCATCTATATCGGCATCGATGGGCCGAGCATGACATGGTGTTCTGGGACAACCGCTCGTTGATGCATCTCGCCGCCGGTACGCCCGACCACCTGCGCCGCAAGCTGTATCGCACGACGATCGAGGGCGACGTTCCGTTCTGAGCACGACGCTTTCCATCACAACCACACCTATCACACCGCACACCGACTGGAGTTTCAATGCTGAGCCGATTTCGCCCGACCGCCGCACGGCAGTCGTTCGTCCGCCGTTTGACGGCACTATTGTTGAGTCTGTCGATCGGCGCCGCGGGCGTCGCCGTCACGGCTCCCGCGCATGCGGAGGGCGAGATTCGCGTGGCCGAGCAGTTCGGCATCGTGTATCTGCTGCTGAACGTGGCGCGCGATCAGCATTTCATCGAAAGCGAAGGGCGCAAGCAGGGCCTCGACATCAAGGTCGATTGGGTCAAGCTGTCGGGCGGCGCGGCGGTCAACGATGCGTTGCTGTCGGGCGCGGTCGATATCGCGGGCGCGGGCGTCGGTCCGCTGCTGACGATCTGGGATCGCACGCACGGCAAGCAGAACGTGAAGGGCGTCGCGTCGCTCGGCAATCTGCCGTACTACCTGGTGAGCAACAACCCCGACGTGAAGACGATTGCGGACTTCACGCAGAAGGATCGCATCGCGCTGCCGGCGGTCAACGTGTCGGTGCAATCGCGCGTGCTGCAATACGCGGCGGCGAAGCGCTGGGGCGACAAGGAATACGACCGGCTCGACAAGTTCACCCAGGCGTTGCCGCATCCGGACGCGGCCGCGGCGATCATCGCGGGCCGCACCGAAATCACCGGGCATTTCGGCAATCCGCCGTTCCAGGAGCAGGAACTGGCCGGCAATCCGAAAGCGCATATCGTGCTCAATTCGTACGATGTACTCGGCGGCCCGAGCTCCGCGACGGTCCTCTATGCGACCGAGAAATTCCGCCACGACAATCCGAAGACGTATCGCGCGTTCGTCGATGCGCTCGCCGATGCGGCGAAGTACATCAACGCGAATCCGCAAGGCGCGGCCGATATCTATATCCGCACCAATCAGTCGAAGATCGATCGCAACCTGCTCGTGAAGATCATCACGAGCCCGCAGGTGCAGTTCAAGATCGTCCCGCAGAACACGTTCGGGCTCGCGCAGTTCATGTATCGAGTCGGCGCGATCAGGAATGAGCCGTCATCGTGGAAGGATTATTTCTTCGACGATCCGGCGACGGCGGCGGGGAGCTGAGCATGATGTCCCCCGTTTTCGTGGCGCTGAGCGGTACGCGGCAACATTCGTTGGCTGATTCGATTCACTCGCAGGGAGCGCTCTGATGGTGGCCAATCCTACGCTTCTGTTTCCCGATCACGCCGCGCACAACGCCGCGGCCACCAGCGGCAAGCTGCTGGCGGTCGAGAACGTGAGCCTCGAATACCGCACGCGCGAGCGGATCGTGCGCGCGACTCACGACGTCAGCTTCGACGTCTACGGCGGCGACCGCTTCGTGCTGCTCGGGCCGTCCGGTTGCGGCAAGTCGACGTTGCTGAAGGCGGTGGCCGGTTTCATCGAGCCGAGCGCGGGCAGCATTTCGCTCGATGGTCAACGCGTGCGCGGACCGGGCGCCGATCGGATCGTCGTGTTTCAGGAGTTCGACCAGTTGCCGCCGTGGAAGACGGTGGTGCAGAACGTCGCGTTTCCGCTGCGGGTCGCGAAGAAGCTGTCGAAAGCCGAAGCCCACGAGCGCGCGCTGCATTATCTCGACAAGGTCGGGCTCGCCGCATTTGCGAATGCGTATCCGCATACTTTGTCGGGCGGCATGAAGCAGCGCGTCGCGATCGCGCGTGCGCTCGCGATGCAGCCGCGCGTGCTGCTGATGGACGAGCCGTTCGCCGCGCTCGATGCGCTGACGCGCCGCAAGATGCAGGAAGAACTGCTGCGGTTGTGGGAAGAGGTGAACTTCACGCTGCTGTTCGTCACGCATTCGATCGAAGAGGCGCTGGTGGTCGGCAACCGGATTCTGCTGCTGTCGCCGCATCCGGGCCGCGTGCGCGCGGAGCTGAACAGCCATCAATATTCGCAGGACAGCTTCGGCCGCGCCGATTTTCAGCGCAGCGTCGCGCGGATTCATCACCTGCTGTTCGAACAGACGGAGGCCGTGCAATGAGTACGCCCGCCACGTTGCTGCCACCGGTCCGCGACGAATATGAACGCCCGCTCGAAGCGCCCGGCGATCTCGCGATCGAAGCGCCGTTGCCGATCGCGAGGCGGATCTTCGCGCACGGCTGGCTGCGCAAGACACTGATCGCACTCGTGCTGATCGCCGCGTGGGAAATCGCCGCGCGCGTGATCAACAACGATCTGCTGCTGCCGACCTTCGGCGCAACCTTGAGCGCGTTCGTGCAAGGCGTATGGTCCGGCGAACTGCTCGCGAAGACGGCGGTATCGATGTCGGTGCTGCTGCGCGGCTATCTGCTCGGCGCCGCGCTTGCGTTCGTGCTGACTTCGCTCGCTGTGTCGACGCGTGTGGGCCGCGATCTGCTGTCGATGCTGACCGCGATGTTCAACCCGCTACCGTCCATCGCGCTGCTGCCGCTCGCATTGCTGTGGTTCGGGCTCGGCACCGGCAGCCTGCTGTTCGTGCTCGTGCATGCGGTGCTCTGGCCGCTCGCGCTCAATACCTATTCGGGCTTCCAGTCGGTGCCCGCGACGCTGAAGATGACCGGACGCAATTATGGTCTGACGGGCCTGCGTCATGTGTTGCTGATCCTCGTGCCGGCGGCACTGCCGTCGATCCTCGCCGGGCTGCGCGAGGGCTGGGCGTTTGCATGGCGCACGTTGATCGCCGCGGAACTCGTGTTCGGCGCGAGTTCGGGCAGCGGCGGACTCGGCTGGTACATCTTCCAGAATCGCAACGAGCTCTATACAGATCGCGTTTTCGCGGGGCTCGCCGCGGTGATCGTGATCGGTCTGCTGGTCGAGCATCTGGTGTTCGATACGCTCGAACGCGTGACCGTGCGGCGCTGGGGCGTGCAGCAGTAAGGCGGTCCGTCGGCTTGCATGCGCGGTTCGCGGCGCCGGCGGGAGGGCTGGCGGTTCGGCTCGCTGCTCCTGTTGGGTCGGACCTGCGTTCGGGGGCAAATTTCCGGTTGCGTCCGCCGCTGTCGTGAACTACAAATCTAAAGTTACGCTGGCTCGATTGTTGGCGGGCCGCGCTTCCGTTCAGAACCGTTCAGAACGACAGGGAGAGTGCCGTCATGGGAATGCGCCCCGATCCTACCTTTCATGCGTCGCCGAAGCTCGCGATGGATGCGCCGGCGGAAGAATTCGCGTACACGGTGCTGCTCAGTCCGGATGCGTCGCAGCCCGACGCGCTCGCCGTGATCGACGTGAAGCCCGGTTCGCCGACCTATAGCCAGGTGGTCCACACGGTGCCGATGTCGAACAAGGGTGACGAGTTCCATCACTTCGGCTGGAACGCGTGCTCGTCCGCGTTATCGCCGTTGACGGGCCACGCGTTCCTCGAGCGACGCTATCTGATCATTCCGGGCATGCGTTCGTCGCGCATCTACATCGTCGATACCAAACCGCATCCGACCCAGGCGAAGATTCACAAGATCATCGAGCCGGAGGAGGTCTTCCGCAAGACCGGCTATTCGCGTCCGCACACGGTGCATTGCGGACCGGAGGGCATCTACGTGAGCACGCTCGGCGGTGGCGGCAAGGACGGCACCGATGGGCCGCCCGGAATCTTCATCATGGACTGCCAAACATTCGAGGTGCTGGGTCGCTGGGAAATCGAGCGCGGCGAGCAGGAAAAGCATTACGACTTCTGGTGGAATCTGCCGCGCAATTACATGGTGTCCACCGAATGGGCGCTGCCGCCGCAATTCGAAAACGGCATCGTGCCCGAAGACCTGCTCGCGAACAAATACGGCCACCGCGTGCACTTCTGGGATTTGCGCGCAAGGCGCAACGTGCAGACGCTCGACCTCGGCGCGAATCATCAGATGGGGCTCGAAGTGCGGCCCGCGCACGATCCGAGGCGTGAGTACGGCTTTATCGGCGTCGTGGTCGACACCACGAATCTGGAAGGATCGGTCTGGACGTGGTGGCGCGAAGGCGGCCACTTCCACATCGAGAAGACCGCGACGATTCCGCCGGAGCCTGCGCACGCCGACGAATTGCCGCCGTTGCTGAAAGGGTTCGGCGCGGTGCCGCCGCTCGTCACCGACATCGATCTTTCGATCGACGATAAATTCCTCTACGTGTCCTGCTGGGGCACTGGCGAGATGCGCCAGTACGACGTGACCGAACCGCGCAAGCCGAAATTGACGGGCTCGGTGCGCATCGGTGGAATCGAACGGTGCACGCCGCATTCGAACGGCAAGGCTTTCGCCGGCGGTCCGCAGATGGTCGAGATCAGCCGCGACGGCAAGCGCGTCTACTGGACCAACTCGCTGTACTCGACGTGGGACGACCAGTTCTATCCGGATGGCGTGCCCGGCGTGCAAGTGATGGCGCATGCGGATCCGAATGGCGGTCTCAAGCTCGCCGAAGATTACTTCGTCGAATTTCCCGCCGGCTATCGCGCTCACCAGATCCGCCTGGAGGGCGGCGACTGTTCGACCGATTCGTTCTGCTATCCCTCGGTGGGCGTTTGAGCGGCGTGGTGTCGCCGCAAGCGGCACTGTGGCTGGCGGTCGTCGCGAGCGGTGTGTATCACGGACTCAATCCGGCGATGGGGTGGCCGCTCGCGGTGTCGAACGCGCTGATGCAGCGGCGCTCGCTAGCGCTGGTCGTGGCGCTTCTTTATCTCGCGGCGGGTCACGTGCTCGCCATTCTGCTGATGATGCTGCCGTTCGCGATGCTCGCGAGCGTGCTTGCATGGCAGCGTCAGATGCAGATCGGGGCGAGCTTGCTCGTGATCGGCTTCGGACTGGTGTTGCTGATGCGGCGGCGTCATCCGCGCGTGCTGGCGAGAATTCCGCCGTCGCGGCTCGCGTTGTGGTCGTTTGCAGTGGCGATCGCGCACGGCGCCGGCTTGATGCTGGTGCCGATCTACCTCGGTCTGTGCCGCGCTGAAGAGATGGACGCAGCGCACAAAGCAGCGCAGACGCTGATCGAAACCAGTCTGCGCATGGCGCTGTCGGTCTCCGCGGTGCATGCGGCTGCGATGACCGCGGCCGGCGGCGTGCTCGCGTGGCTCGTTTATCGCTACCTCGGGCTCAGGTTCGTGTCGCGCAGCTGGTTCAATCTCGATGCGGTGTGGGCGTCGAGTCTGATTCTGGTGGGGGGCGTGTCGCTGGCGTTGAACGCGGCGGCGGCGGGTGTTTCCGGGTGATTTCGGCGAAGCCGAGCACGCGCGGTCGCAGCCATGACCGACAGGCCGCAGCCATGACCAACAGGCCGCAGAAATAAACGCTCGGATGGCGACTCGCAATCGGAGCGACGGCCAAGGCGCTGGAACGGCTCGCGAAAGGCCACGTGCGCGGCAAGATCGTGGAGGAGCGCGCGCCGTCTGCTAGTTCGAATTCGCGTCGTCGCTCGCACTGCGCAGCGGCGCGCGGCTCTGATCGTTATTCAGATGAACGAACTTTCTCAACAGCCTCAACAGCTCTCGCGCATCTTCGTCTCCCATCCCGTCGAGCAGGCCGTGATTGAGCGCGTTGACGCCGGGAATCAATTCATCGAGCAACTGCTCTCCAGCCGGCGTCAGCAATAGACGACGCTGACGGCGCGGCAGAACTTCGCGCAGGATCCAGCCTTTGGCTTCGAGCCGCACCGCGATATCGGCAGTGGTCGATGTGTCGAGGCCGACCCGTTGCGCGAGCGTGACCTGATCGAGCCCGGGCAACTCCTGCAGCATTCTGAGCACCGCATACTGCACGGGCGTCACTTCGCGCCCGATCAGATCATGAAACATGGACACGGAAATCTGATGCGCGCGTCGAATCAGATGGCCGGGCTGGTCGTACAGATCGATGCTGATCGCGGAAGTGCTGGTATCGGTTGAAGTGACCATATTAGTTCTGAAGACCTCGCGCCTTTTCGTTGCAAATGGAATTGGCGAACAGCCTTTGTGTTACCTGATTGAAAGTTCGTCTAGGGGAAAACCTTCATTTAATCATTAAAGATACATTGAGTACACTGAATCTCATTGAGTGGGCTGAATGAAGTGCGCGGACAAACAACAAGGAGTGAGACTGACATGTTTCCCAGGAATGCGTGGTACGTCGCATGTATGCCCGATGAAGTCGCGGATAAGCCGCTCGGTCGGCAGATCTGCGGCGAGCCGATGGTGTTCTATCGCAACGCCGAAGGCACCGTGGTGGCGCTCGAAGACTTCTGTCCGCATCGCGGCGCGCCGCTGTCGCTCGGCTTCGTGCGCGACGGCACGCTCGTGTGCGGCTATCACGGCCTCGAAATGGGCTGTCAGGGCAAGGCGACCGGCATGCCGGGGCAACGCGTCAACGGCTTTCCATCCATTCGCAGTTATCCGGTGATCGAGCGCTACGGCTTCGTCTGGGTGTGGCCCGGCGATGCCGCGCAGGCCGACGCCGGCAAGCTGCATCATCTGGAATGGGCCGAGAGTTCCGAATGGGCGTATGGCGGCGGCCTTTATCACATCCGCTGCGATTATCGGCTGATGATCGACAACCTGATGGATCTGACGCACGAGACTTATGTGCACGCGAACAGCATCGGGCAAAAGGAAATCGACGAAGCCGCGCCGAAAACCGTGGCCGAGGGCGATACCGTGCGCACGAGTCGCTTCATGGAAAACGTCGCGGCGCCGCCGTTCTGGAAAATGGCCTTGCGCGGCAACGGTCTCGCCGACGACGTGCCCGTCGATCGTTGGCAGATTTGCCACTTCACGCCGCCGAGTCATGTGCTGATCGAAGTGGGCGTCGCGCATGCCGGGCATGGCGGCTATGATGCGCCGGCTGACAAGAAGGCGTCGTCGATCGTGGTGGATTTCATCACGCCGGAAACGGAAACGTCGATCTGGTATTTCTGGGGCATGGCGCGCAATTTCCGTCCCGACGATGCCGAGCTGACCGCAAGCATCCGCGAAGGGCAGGGCAAGATTTTCAGCGAAGATCTGGAGATGCTCGAGCGTCAGCAGCAGAACCTGCTGCGCTGGCCCGAGCGCAATCTGCTGAAGCTCAATATCGACGCGGGCGGCGTGATGTCGCGTCGCGTGATCGATCGGCTTGTCGCGCAGGAACGCGCGCAGACGGGCGAGCCACAGGCTGGCGCGCCCCCGGCTGAAGTGATACGCGTGATTCCGGTGCGGACGGCAACATGAATCATCCCGTGCTGAATGTGGTGGTCGCGCGCCGGCGCGACGAAGCGCTCGGTATCGCGAGCTTCGAACTTGCGAGCGAAAACGGTCAGGCGTTGCCCGCTTTCGACGCCGGCTCGCACGTCGACGTGCATCTGCCCAACGGGCTCGTGCGTCAGTACTCGTTGTGCAACGATCCGCGCGAAACGCACCGCTATCTGATCGCGGTGCTGCGCGACGAAGCGGGACGCGGAGGATCGAAAGCGGTTCACGATCTGGTCCGCGAGGGCGACCGCTTGCTGATCAGTGCGCCGCGCAATCATTTCGCGCTCGCTGACGATGCATCACATCATCTGCTGCTCGCGGGCGGGATCGGCGTCACGCCGATCGTTTGCATGGCTGAGAGGCTTGCCGCCACGGGCGCTTCGTTCGAGATGCACTACTGCACGCGCTCGAAGAAACGCACGGCGTTCGTCGAGCGGCTGGCGCAGGCGGGTTTTGCGAAGTCAGTGCAGCTTCATCACGACGACCATCCGGGCGGCTCGACATTCGATATCGAGCAGACGCTGAGCGATGCGCCGGCCGGCACGCATCTGTATGTATGCGGTCCGCGCGGCTTCATGGACTTCGTGCTCGCGACCGCGCGTGCGAAAGGCTGGCCGGAAAACAGGTTGCACTACGAGTTCTTCGGCGCGGCCGCGAATCAGGCGGTGCCGGGCGACAGCTTCCAGGTGCGCCTCGCGAGCAGCGGCGCGACGATCGACGTGCCGCCGGAATGCACGGTGGTGCAGGCGCTGGCCGCCCATGGCGTCGAAGTGATTACGTCGTGCGAGCAGGGCGTGTGCGGTACCTGTCTGACGCGAGTGTTGTCGGGCGAGCCGGATCACCACGATTCCTATCTGACCGACGAGGAACGCGCGGCAAACGATCAGTTCCTGCCGTGCTGCTCGCGCGCGAAATCGCCGCTGCTGGTGCTCGACCTTTGATCTGTGATCCTTGATCTTTGACCTACGACGGGCGTGTCGCCCGTCGTCCCGCCTACTGCGCCTTCCCCCCGGAATCCTACGAACTTACCGTGCGCACACTCAACGCCGGATCGCGCGCAATCGCTTCTTCCGAGAACGGCATCATCGTCCAGCGTTGGACCGCGTAATCGCGTGTTCCGTCGGCATAGTGCGGCGACGCCGGATCGTCGGATTCGGACGAAGCGAGCAGCGTGCGCGCGACCACCTGATCGCCGGCGAACGACACGATCTGCAGATACGTGTCGCCCATTGGCTTGACGTTCATCGAGTAGCCGCTCGCATCGAATGGATGCGCGGCACACGCCGAGGTGAAATAGCCCCCCGCATCGCAACCTCCGAAGAGCGCAATGCGCTCGTCGTTGCGTTGCACGTAGAGCGCCGTGCTGCGCGGCGCATCGATCGCGATGCCGGCGCGTTGCAGCGCCTTGAGCGCGTCATGCAGCGCGGCGGCGAGCCTGGCTGGATCGGCGGCAATGCCCGCGGGCGTGGTCAACGGCTTCGCGGGATCGAACGGCACCGCGTATAGCTGCGCGGGCGGAATCGCCAGCAGACGTCGCCACAACTCGTCCCACAGGGTTGCACCCACTGCGCCGGTCGCGGCCGTATCGTCCCATGCGGCGAGGACTTTGCACGCCGCGCGCTGTTGGTCGGCGTTCGGATCGGCCGGCAACGCAGCGAGCGCGTCGCTGCCGCACAGACGGTCGAGCACGGGCTGCTTGAACAGCAACGCCGACATCGAGCGGCTGTCGAGCGCCGCGTGGGCGAGCGCATCGGCGGACACGCCATGCGGATCGTTCTGCAATTGCGCGGCGATCGTATGGCCGAGGCGTGTGCGCAGTGACTGCGGCGTGCCGGTCGCGCCGATGATCCTCGCGTAGCCCGTCATCGGTTCGGCCGGATTGCTGAGCCAGTAGCTGTCGTTGAAATTGCCGACATAGTCGCGCCGAAGCAGCGACGGCATTCGCGCGACCGGCAACGCATGATGCTGTACCGCTGCGGGATCGTCGCGCCAGTCGCAGTCGCTGCGCGAACCGTCGAGGACCGGCACGCCCGGCATGATTTGCGCCAGTGCCCGGCCGACCGGCGGCGTGCAACGCTGCGCGAGTTCGTCGGGCACGTCCGGGGTCGCGCCGATATCCGCGTACCACACGCGCGGATCGTTGCGGCCGATCGCGAGCGTGTTGACCCACGGCACGGCCGCGTTCTTCTTCTGGATGCGGATGAAATCGTCGAGCGAACTCGCCTGATCCCATTCGAGGAAGTTTTCGTACACGCGGAAGTTGTCGGTGTTGATATCGCGCAGTGCGAACGCCTGCTGCGCATTCCACGCTAGCGCGGGCGACATCGTGCCGAGATTGACGAGCGGGCCGAAGCGCGAGCGATACAACGTGCGCGACACGGTATGCATCGAACCGTCGGCGGCGCGTACCTGGACGGTCACGCGCGACGGCGTCATCGCTTCGGTTTTGCCGTCGACCTGATACCGGGTCGGCGCGCCGGGTTCGAGCGTCAGCTTGAAGAGGCCGAAGCGCTTCGCGGTGGATACGGTATGCGTCCACGCGATGTTGTCGTTGAAGCCGATGATGATCAGCGGCACGCCGAGAAACGATGCGCCGCTGACGTTCACCTTGCCGGGAATAGTGAGGTGAGCCTGATAGAAGCGATCGGGACCGGTCCAGAACCAGTGCGGATTGCCGAGCAGCAGCGCGCTGCCGGTGTGCGTCGCATCCGCGCCGAACGCGAGCGCGTTGCTGCCGATGCCCGCATAGCCGCCGAATTCGGCGAGCGGCGCGTCGACGTGGGTGTGGCCGTGCAACGCGCTCTGCGGCGGCACCGGCATGGCTTGCGGCGGTTGCGCGGTCGCGATTGCATTGATGAAGCGCGCCTCGCCACCGGCCAGATTTGCCGCGACCTGACGCCGGTAGAGGTCCGCGTTGCCGATCTTGCCGAGCCACGGCGCCGCGCGGCAGGCCGCATGCGCGCCGGGAAAATCGCCGTGCGCGAGATCGGCGACGTAGCGGTTATAGCCGGCGACGAAGCCGTCGATCAGCGCGCGCATGTCGTCGGTCTGGCTTTTGCGGTAGCGTGCGACGGCCGCATCGTCGACGATGAAACGGAAGAAGAAATCCGAGTTGAGATTGTCGGGCTGGCCGAACGTCGCGCCTAATGCGGGGCGCGCGTCGGCGCCGAAGAAGCGCGAGCGTTCGCCGCGATAGGTGACGAAGCTTTCGGCCATCGTGCATAGATTGTCTTGCGCCTGCGCGTAGCCGAATCCATAGCCGAGGCTGCCCCAGTCGTCGGCTTTGATGTGCGGGATGCCGAGCGCGGTGCGGCGAATCTCGGCGCGATAGGGGCCGGCGTGCGCGACGTTGTCGGTGTCCGGGCTCGCGCAGCCTGGCAACGTGGCGGCGATGGGCAGGACGACTAGCAGGGCGGCGAGGCGGCGGAGCAGAGAGACGTTCGAACGCATGGCTCTTTTGTGGTTGCGCGGACGTTGAGCGGCAATGGGGGTGGCGCAATCGCGAGCTTAGCGGGTAATTGAGGGCGGGTCACGGCAGGCAACGCATGCGGATGCGCTTGCGCATCGCTGTCGGCTCTGACCTGAGCGTCGAGGCGCGGCCGCGTCGAGCCCGCGTCATACTGCGCGCGCTGTCATCAAATGGATGGGGCCGGCGTGCCGCAAAAGTATCCGCGCCTCGATGTGTCGAGCGTGCGCGGCGCATAGCACAAGTCAATGCCAACGCGCTTCGTCAAGCGGTGTTCCCGTTGCCGTCGCAGTGCCCGTTGGCGGTGCTGAACAGCGTCTTCAGCTTCGCGTTGACCGCGATCAACTCATGAACCGGTGCCGCCGCCAGTTGCTGATCGAAGAGCGTGAGGACCTGACCGAGCAGCGCGTAGGCGTCGTGATCGACCGCGCAGGTGCCGGTTTCGAGTCCCGCCTGCCGGCAGCGCAGAATCACGCCCTCCGCGTCGCGAAACAGCTCGGGTACGGCCGAGCCATAGCCGCGCTGATTCAGCAGCATCGCCATGTAAATGGCCTGTGCCATGCTGCCGACATGATATTGATTGGCGACGCCGCTGCGTAATGCCTCGAGCGTCATGTGATAGTCGAGCGAGATTTCGCCCGCCTTGGCAGGCACGATTGGGCGCAGCATCGCCTTTGGGCGTGTGCGCGGCGACTTCGCGGGTGCAGCGCGCGTAGCGCTCGCTTTTCTGGCCATAAGCTCACTGAGGCGGCCGGCTCGCGCCGGGCCGCGACACCATCACGGAACCTGACAACGTCCAAAACGGAAAACGGCGGCGCCGCGCAGCACGCGGCGCCGTTCCCGTTAGCTCATATGCAGACCGCCGTTCAGCGAGAAATCCGCCCCGGTCGCAAAGCCCGCCTGATCCGACGCGATCCACGCGACGATCGACGCAATCTCATCCGGCGTACCGAGACGCCGTACCGGAATCGTCGCGACGATTTTTTCCAGCACCTCCGGACGGATGGCCTTGACCATGTCTGTACCGATGTAGCCCGGCGACACGGTGTTGACAGTCACGTTCTTGGTGGCCACCTCCTGCGCGAGCGACATCGTGAAGCCGTGAATGCCGGCCTTGGCCGTGGAGTAGTTGGTCTGGCCGAACTGGCCTTTCTGGCCGTTGACCGACGAGATGTTGATGATGCGCCCAAAGCCTCGTTCGACCATGCCCTCGATGACCTGTTTGGTCACGTTGAACAGGCTCGTCAGATTGGTGTCGATCACCGCTTGCCAGTCTTCGAACGTCATCTTGCGGAACATGCCGTCGCGGGTGATGCCCGCGTTGTTGACCAGCACGTCGACTTCACCGACGTCCTTCCTGACCTTCTCGAACGCTTTCGCGGTGGATTCCCAATCCGCGACGTTTCCTTCGGACGCGATGAAGTTGAAGCCGAGCGCTTTCTGATCTTCCAGCCATCGGGCTTTGCGCGCCGAGTTCGGGCCGCAGCCCGCGATGACGGTGTAGTTCTCTTTGTGCAAGCGCTGGCAGA
This sequence comes from Paraburkholderia sp. UYCP14C, assembly GCF_004197395.1. Lineage (GTDB taxonomy): Bacteria > Pseudomonadota > Gammaproteobacteria > Burkholderiales > Burkholderiaceae > Paraburkholderia. The sequence goes on from NZ_SELS01000025.1 coordinate 60,641, forward strand.
TTGCGGTTCCGATACCACCCATGCCGCCGGTTACGTACGCAATACGATTTGCCATAAGTCCTCCTTCTTGTTTGGGGTGAGTTGAAGCAAGTCGATTGGAGGATGGACCTATTATTGGCAGCCGCCAACGGCCGGGACGATGGGCATTTTCACCTAGGGGTTAACTGCCAAATCAGCGGGGGAAATCGTTGTTTGACGGGGCAATGATTTACGTCGCTTGCAGAATGAATGCTTTGCGAACTTCGCAGGTGCTCGATACCGCCGGTCGCCTGCCGTCCTTGCCTGCGCGCCATCTTCCTCTTACCCTTAGCGTTGGCCTTAAGTACCTGCCCCGGACACGGCGCAGCAAACTGCATGCGCGCTCGTCGATCCGGGGCGCGAAGCCGTCGGTTGCAGCTCCGTCCATTCGCGTGATCATCAGAGGCACATCAGGATGACTGATTATCTGACTGAAATCGATCCCGACAAGTTGAACATTCTTGGGATCTTCGGCCTGTTGATTGGCGGCCTTGCGCTGTTTCTTCTCGGTCTGGAGTTTTTGACCGGCGGCCTGAAGGCGATCGCGGGATCGAAACTGCAGTCGCTGATCGGCGTGCTGACCTCAAACCGCTTTCGCGGTGTGGTGGCGGGCGCCGTCGTCACCGCGCTGCTGAACTCGTCGACCATCACGACGGTGCTGATGGTCGGCTTCGTGTCCGCCGGCCTGATGACGCTGGCCCAGGCGGTGCCGATGATCATGGGAGCGAACATCGGCTCGACGATCACCGCGCAGATCATCGCCTTCGACGTTTCGCGGCTGACGCCATACATGCTCGCGATCGGCTTCGTGCTGCACGCGTTCGCCCCGCGCGAGCTGCTGCGGCAGATCGGCAGCGTCGTGATGGGGCTAGGGCTGCTGTTCATGGGTATCCAGCTGATGGGCGAGTCCACGCATCCGCTGCGCACTTACCAGCCGTTCATCGACGCGATGCAGGATATGCGCAATCCGCTGTTTGGCGTGATCGTGGGAGCGGTCTTCACCGCGGTCGTGCAAAGTTCGGCGGCGACGCTCGCGGTCGTGATCGCGTTGAGCGGCCAGGGCTTGATGCCGCTCGAAGCCGCCATCACGCTGATTCTCGGTGCGAATGTCGGCACCTGCGGCACCGCGCTGCTCGCGTCGATCGGCAAGCCGCCGGAGGCCGTGCAGGTCGGCGTCGTGCATCTGATCTTCAATGTGCTCGGTGTCGTGATCGCGCTGTTCCTGATTCCGCAGATGGCGGAGTTCGTGCGCTGGATATCGCCGTCGCATCCGGAACTGGACGGCCTCGCGCGCCTCGCGGCCGAGGCGCCGCGCCAGGTAGCCAATGTGCATACGCTGTTCAGCGTGGCGAACACGCTGCTGCTGATCTGGTTTACCGGTCCGATCGCGCGGATCGCGCAGCTGGTCGTGCCGAAGCGCGCGAAGCCCGCCAAACCCGCGGGTGATCCGCAGTATCTCGACGACTCGTTGCTGGATGTGCCGGCGCTGGGTCTGCAACGCGTGCGCATCGAGCTGACCCGGCTCGGCGCGCAGGTGCTCGAAGTCGTGCAACGCGGCTCGCAGATGGTGTCGACCGGCACGATGGAAGAGATCAACCAGATGCTCGATCAGGACAAGGAAAGCGACCGGCTCGCGTTCGAGATTCTTCAATATATCGGCCGCCTGTCGCAGGGGGAGCACTCGGAGGACGAAGGTCAGCAGATGGTCGGCTATACGCAGGTCACGAGCCACCTCGAGAGCATCAGCGGCATTGTCGGCACGACGTTGATGACGGTCGCGCAGCAGCGAATGACGCAGCAGATCGACCTGCTGCGCCTGCGCGATGCGGCGACCACGCAGTTTTCCGAGGCGGTGATCCGCAATCTCGAGCAGGCGATCCGCACGATCGAGGCGCCCGATCCGGAGGAGGTCGCGCAGGTCATCGACGCGAAAGTCGGCATCGAAAAACTTGCCGCGACCGCGCGTCAGGTCGTGCTCGCGAAGCTTCAACTGGCGGACAAGGCGGACGTGGTCACGTTCCGCCTCGCGATGGATCTGATCGAGCAGGGCCGGCAGATCGCGCAGTTCGCGCGGGCCATTGCGAAAAACGTGGCGGCGCTTCAATAGATTCCATGGCGCGCAAGGCGCGTCCGGCGATCGCCCTATTCGCGCGGAACTGATCGCCAGCACACGGAGGTTCGGCCTGCACGAGCGCTAGACTTGCGGCGTGTCATCCTCGTGACACGCTTTCAATGAGAGTGGGATTGCCCGCCTTTGCTGTGCGGGCTTTTTTCATGTCGCGCGGGTTGTGGTATCTGTAGTGAAGCGGCGGCCGTCGTGAGTGGATTGTGCGATGTCCCACAGTGGCTTGCGCAATTAGCAACGCCCGAATCGATTTAACACACGCCGCGTCCATAATTTGATAGCCTTTGTCGCAGCAGAGCATTGAACTCAAGGAGGACTTCACCATGATGAGGTGGCTTGCTAACTGGGCTTCACAACATGCTCCTACTCCCGAGAAACAGGCGGAACGCGCGCTCAACAACTTGCGCATGGAACTGTTTCAGGCCGAACAGCTCGTGCTCGACGCACAGCTGCGTGCCGATTATTATCGGGCTCGCCTGACCTTCCTCGAAGAAGTCACGAGAAAGGGAATCGAACAGGTATCGGACGAACGCAAGGCTCCTCTAGAGCCTCCCCAGCCGTTGCGGCCGGGACTCAAGCTCACCGCGGCGCAATAGCTGCGTGTATTCCATCGCAATGGGTTCGGTCACCCGCGTTTCGCTACGTGGGGTGGCGGCATTCGTGCTGTCGGGGGCGCGTGTAGCGCGCGTTCTTGCCGGTAGATTGCGCGAGCACTGATTGCTGCGTGGAGAAGTTTCGGGTTGCCCGGTTTGGTGCTTCGACCGGGCAATCTCGTTTGGGCGATTGATTATTGCTGCGCGACTTCCAATGCGCTTCGCTTGCCGCGAAACGCTTGCTTCGTCCTGCTTAGCTTGCCAGATCGGGCGGCAGCTTGCCGCCGTTTGCCGCGAGCGCCTGCATGACCTGCTTGTGCAGCCAGATGTTCATGCTCGCCGAGTCGTTCATGTCCCCGCTGTACTTCAATTCCTGCGCAAGCTGCTTGCGGTGTTCGAGACTGCTGTCGACGCCGAGCGCCTTCATCGTGTCGACGATCGACGTACGCCAGTTCAACGTCTGTCCGCTTTCGCTGACGAGTTGATCCATCACGGCGGCCACGTCGACGTCGGTCAGCGGTGCGGGTGCGGCGGGAGCGTCGGGCGTCGCGGCTTGCGCGGCGGCCGGGTCGGGAGTGGGTTCCGTCGCGGGAGGAGGTTGGTCCGGCTTCGCTTTGCCGAACAGCTTGTGCACGATGTCACCAAAAATACTCATTTCCGAAATCTCCGCGGTTGAATGACGAATGCGAGTGGGGGCGCTCGCAGGACATGCGTCCACTATGCTACGCGATCTACCCCGGTGAAAAACGTAATATTTTGTCAGCCCGTCGTCATTCGGCGTGCTCGCGGTCGAACTGCCATACGGCCGGGAAGTCCATCAGTTTGCACATTTCGGAGAACGGGTACAGGGTGTTTTCCGCGTGCGTGGTGCCGCGCTGCGCCTTGATCTCGCCGTAGATGTCCCGCAACGCTTTCGCGACCGCGAGAAAGCCGGAGGCTGGATAAATCGCAATCGAAAAACCGAGCTTCTGCAATTCGGCCGGCGTCAGTTGCGGAGTGCGGCCGCCTTCGACGATGTTCACGAGCAGCGGTGTATCGAACGTGCGTGCGATCGTTTCCAATTCTTCGACCGATTCCGGCGATTCGATGAACAACACATCGGCGCCCGCTTTGGCGAACGCTTCACCGCGCCGCAACGCTTCGTCGAGTCCGAGCGATGTACGCGCATCGGTGCGCGCCACGATCTGAAAGTTCGGATCTTCGCGCGTCTCGACCGCGACCTTGATCTTCTTCACCATGTCGTCGAGCACGATCACTTTGCGGCCTGGCGTGTGGCCGCATTTCTTCGGAAACTCCTGGTCCTCGAGCTGGATGCCCGCGGCGCCGGCACGCTCGTAGCCGCGTACCGTGTGCGCGACGTTCAGCAAGCCGCCGTAGCCGGTGTCGCCGTCGCAGATCAAAGGCGCGTTGGTAGCGCCGCAAAACGCGCTGACACGATCGACCATGTCGGTGTAAGTCGCGAGGCCCGCATCGGGCAGGCCGAGATAGGACGCGACCGTGCCGAAGCCCGTCATGTACAGGCAATCGAATTGCATCGAGTCGGCCATCTTCGCGGAGATCAGATCGAAGATGCCGGGCGCGGTGACGATTTCCGGCCGTGCGAGGCGTGCCTTCAACTGTTGACGCTTGTGTTGTGCGTTCATGCTATTTCCGTTTGCTGACGATGAATGGGTGCCGATTCGAGGTCGGATCATCGACGCGGTTCACGCGCGACCGGTGCGCCGGCGAGCGCGGTGTCGAGGTCGACCGTGGGCGGCGGCGCGATGTCTTCGAGCGAGCGCTGATTCGTTTCGATGCCGAACACCGCGAGAATCGCGGCCATCGCGACGAGCACGCCGACGATCACCGACAGCACGTCGCGCACGCCGCCCGTCGCATACATGACGACCACCAGCTGCGGCGCGAGAATGCCGGCGATGCGGCCCGCGCAACCGGCAATGCCGTTCGCGCGCATGCGGTTTTCGGTGGCGAACAGCTCGGGGATGTAGGTGGCGATGCCGAGCGCGACCATCAGATACGTGAGCGTGAAAAGCAGGAAGCCGAGCAGGGTTGCGGTCGCGACGCTCGTCGAGTGTCCGTACAGCCAGCCGACCGCGGCCGCGATCGCCGCGACCGCAATGAGCCCATTTTTACGGCCTATCCGATCCGCGACGAGCACTCCCAGGAAGGCGCCGGCGGGACCGCCGAGCGACATCAGCGTCGTATATCCGAGCGACGACGCCATGCCGAGGCCCTGCTTGATCAGGAAGGTCGGCACCCAGACGATGAAGCCGTAGATCACGACGTTCACGCCGATCTGCACGCAGATCGCGAGCAGCGTGCGGCGAATCTGCGGACCTTTGAATAATTCGAAGAGTGTCGTGGAGCGCGGCGCGGCGGAGGCCGGTTCGAGCGCTGGCGTGAAGGGCGGCAGCGGCTGACCGTTTGCCGATTCGGCTTCCGCCGCGAGCAGAATCGCATCGGCTTCGGCATAGCGCCCCTTCGATTCGAGCCAGCGCGGCGACTCCGGCATCTTCTTGCGAATCACCCAGACGATCATCGCGCCGACGCCGACGATCGCAAACATCGCGCGCCAGCCGATCGACGGGATGATCAGATAGCCGATGAAGGTCGAGAAGAACAGCGCGGAGTTCGTGATCAGCGACAGATACGCGGACCACTTGCCACGCACGGCCGGCGGAATGAACTCGCCGACCGATCCGTAACCGACGACGATTTCCGCGCCGAGCCCGAGACCCATGAAGAAGCGGCAGACGATCAGCCACGTCATGTTCGGCGCGAGCGCACCGGCGATCGACGCGAGACCGAAGATCGCGAGATTGAATTGGTAGGTGAACTTACGGCCCTTTGCATCGCCCAGCAAACCGGCCGTGAACGCGCCGAATAACATGCCGACGAATGTCGACGACAGAAACGCCGCATTCAATTGCATCGTCGACCAGCCGCTCTTCGCGAGCGCGCCGAGCACGCCGCCGGCCAGGTAGATATCGAACGAATCGAGAAACATGCCTCCGCCGATCAGCCAGAGGATGCGCCGGTGAAAACCGGAGAGGGGCAGTCTGTCCAGTCTCGGACCAGCGTTCACGGTGCTCGGCATTTCACGTCTCCTGCGTCGTTATGGGACGGCTATTCGTGCGTTGCGTCGATGCGTGGTGCTGCGATATTCGGCTGTGATGCGTGCGGACCAGAGGCTAGATTCAATCGCGAATGGCTACGACGAAGGGTGCTCCCTTTGATAGCGGTCGAGCACCGCTTTCTCGGCGGCGAGGATATGACAACGGGTGATCGCCTCGGCCCACGCGGCATTGCGATTCTCGAGCGCCTGCACGATTTCGAAGTGCTGGCGCGCGCTGCTCGCGCGGTGCTCGTCGTTGTACGAGTCGAACGTCCACTTGATCAGCGGCGTTTCCTTCATCGACGTCAATGAGCGATCGAGGCGCGCATTCCCCGCCGCGGCCGTGATGATCGAATGGAATTCGCCGTTGGCGGCGAACCATGCTTCGGTCGTTTCGGGTGTGGACGCTTGCCGCGTGATGGCGGACATCTGTTCGGCGAGTATGCGCAGCCGTTCGATTTCGGTGGCGCCGATTTTTACTGCGGCGCGGCCGGCGAGAAATGGCTCGATCAGAAGCCGCGCTTCGAAGATTTCGCGCGCGTCCTGCAGCGACCATGCCTTGACCCGCACGCCATAGTTCGGTCGGATCTCGACCCAGCCCTCGGCGCCGAGACGGCGCAGCGCTTCGCGCACCGGTGTGCGGCTCACGCCGAGGCTTTTGGCGAGCTGTTCTTCGCGCAGATACTGACCCGCGCCGAAGCGATTCTCGGCAAGCGACTGCTTGATCGCGAGATAGACGTCATCCGGGGATCGCGCCGAGGGGGCCGGCATTGTATGCAAAATACTCTCCTTCACAGGCTGACGAGCCGGATTTAGCCGCTTCATGGATACATTGTATGCAAAGTGGGGTTGCACGGGCTCGGGGGTTTCCCTGGGCGATGAGGCGCGGTAGTCGCCGCAAAAAGAAAATGGCCTGAAGGGCGAAGTCGCCCTTCAGGCCATTCACGAATACTTCTGGAATCAGAAGTGTGTATTCAAACCGACCCGTGCGATCGCCTGGGTCTGGCCGCTCGATGCACCGTCCGCACTGTTCATGCCGTTGATCTGCGCGAAGCCGCCCGAGCTTGCGCGCTGATACAGACCCATCACATAGACGCTCGTACGTTTCGACAGCGAGTAGTCGACGATCGCCGCGACCTGGTGCGCGTGATTATTGTCGACGACCGAGTTGCCCTTCATGTACATATACGACGCACCGGTGGCGAGTGCCGGTGTGAACCGGTACTGTGCGCCAACCGAGCCTTCATAGACCGAGCCGCCGTTCGCCGAGTTGTGCACGGTGGTGAAGAGCGCGTTGGTGAACCACGATCCGAATTTGTAGTGCGCGCCGAGACCCCAGTTGCGCACGCTGACCTGCGGTGAACCTGCGGTGTAGTACTTCACGTTCGTATAGGCGGCGTTGGCGCCGAACGAATTCGCCGCGTAGTTGAGCCCGAAGCTGGTCGAATTGCCCGCGCCAACGGAGCCCGTGACATTGCCGAAGCCATACATCGCGCCCGCGCTGAATCCACCGAACACCGGCGTCAGGTATTTGACGGAGTTATTGAGGCTCACGCCGGCCATGCGGTCCCAGTCGAACGCGCCGGTCGGATTCTGCGGCAGAGCGAGTTTCTGGAACGGCCCCGCGCGGAATGAATAAAAGTGGCCGGAGAGGTTGGCAGGGTCATTACCGCCGGCGAACAGCGAGTCCGTCATGAAGTCGTACTGATTACCGAGCGTGAACTTGCCGAGGCGATCGTCGACGAGACCCACATACGAAAGACGGCTGAACAGGCTCGAATTAGGCATGAATTGCCCGTTGTTCAGCTGGTACTGGTTCACGAGCTCGAAGATGGCCTTGGTGCCGCCGCCGAGATCTTCCGAACCTCTCATACCCCACAGGTTCGGGCCATTGACGCCGTCGTCCATCTTGACGTTGTGCTTGCCTCCCTGGTTACTCACATACGTAACACCGGTATCCATGAGGCCGAAGAGCGTGACGCTGCTTTGCGCATGCGCTGCCGTCGACATCAAGGTACCCGCGAGAATGGCGAGCGCGATCTGCGTCTTCTTCATCGAAATGATCTCCTTTTATATTTAGTCATACCAAGCGAAGTCGTATAGCTGTGCTGTATTGGCGAATCACAAAGATCCCCGTGGATCCTCGTGATGCAAAACAGGTCGGGCACTGGTGAACGGGGCACAATATAGTCGGCGCGATGTTCCTGAGGAAGTGGCGCGGCTGGCCCGAAAAGCACAACTGATCGATGAGCAGGCTGTCAGACATCGCGGGGTTTACGCGAACGCCCGAGGCGGCGCGCTGACTGCGTCGTTTCAGGAGGTGAGATGTAGTTCGTTGAAAAATAAGCGCTTTGTGTTTGTCTCGCGGCGACGCCACGTTTGCTTGTCGTAAAGCAAAGGAATAAAAGGCGTAAGAATTCGAAATATCTCGACATTGCGTCGATAAACAAAACAGAAAGCTCATGGCATTGATTCGCAACGCGATTGGAAATGGCGTTGGGTTCACGCCACAACATGGCAACAGTCGAGATTGACGCCCGGTTGTTCTCTATGAGATTTCGCGCGCGATGCTGGGTTTGTCGTTGCGCAATGCATAGAAGCAGTACTTTTCGAGTCTCTGTGCCGCTGAACTACCGGGTTCTTCCGCGCAAGATCTAATCTCGTCCAATCACCTTCGGTAATGCATAGCGACGCCCTTGAAAATTCAAGGCGACTCATTGCCGCGCAATGGATTTCAATTTGTTTCTTTTCACATCTAAAAAACTTATTGCATGTGGTCGTGCGAGATCTCGGCGCACGGTCGAGTCGGCTTGCGCAGCTATCTGAAACTCCTTGTGTCGTCGGCTCGAGCGTGGCGTCGGGCGTCTTCGGGTTGGACGTGCGAGCGCATTGGAGAGCCGTCGATATCGCTGATCCTTGTGGTTAACCCGCGATTACTTGTGACTCACCGTCTGGCTAACGTCGCGTCAAAACCCGGCGAGCCTGCGTGCGACCGCGTGGCCACGGCCGAAACAACGAAGACGCTTCTGAAAGCCGAAGTACTCAAAGAGGAGATGTGAATCGATGAAGATGAATAACACTTGCGTCACTCGACGCGGATGCGTGATGCGCACCGCGAGCACACGCACCGGTCCGATAGTGGACCGCGACAACCACGCAGGAGAACGAGTATGAAAACACTGCAATCCCTAAAGTTGCTGTCGCGTATCAAGGCGCGCAGCATTTCGCTGCTGACCTTCGTCGGCGTTTGCGCGACGGCCGCGATCGTCGCCGCATGCGGTGGCGGTAGCGGCATAGTCACGTACACGCCGTTGTCGGTCGTGCAGTCGGTCGTCGATTGCTCGAAGCTCGCGTCGATCGATATCACGGACATCGGCGGCGCCGGTAGTTCGATTACCTCGGCGACCGTGACCAACGCAACGGTCAACGGCGCGACGGTCGCGTTCTGCACGGTGAAGGGCACGCTCGCTCCGTCGAACACGTTCGAGGTTGCACTGCCGGTCAGCTCGTGGACGCAACGTTTCGCGGAACTCGGTTGCGGCGGTTTGTGCGGCAATCTGAGCGACCCGACGCAGCAAAGCTCGTTCAGCTTCTCGTATCAGTGCCCGCTCGTGCAGCAAGGCGGCTTCGTGACGGCGGCGACCGACATGGGTCACTCGGGCCAGGATTCGAGCTGGACCACCGACCCGCAAAAGCAGGCCGACTTCGCGTATCGCGGCCAGCACATCACGACGCTCGCCGCGAAAAAGCTGATCAAGGCCTACTACGGACAGACGCAGAAGTACTCGTACTTCATCGGCTGCTCTGACGGTGGCCGCGAAGCGCTGATGGCTGCGCAACGTTACCCGACCGACTACAACGGCATCGTCGCGGGCGCGCCGGCTGCGCACTTCCAGATCCAGAACTCGCTGTATCACGGCTGGAGCGTGAAGTCGCAAAGCACGACCGGCACCAGCGCGGGCAATGCGATTCTGTATGCCGACAAGGCGACGCTGCTGCACAAGGCCGTTGCTGCGGCATGCGGCGGCGGCAGCGGTGCGGCCGACGGCCTGATCGCCGACCCGCGTACCTGCCATTTCGACCCGGCGACGATCCAGTGCGCGAGCGGCGCGACGAGCACCAGCAACTGCCTGAGCGCTGCTGAAGTCACGACGGCGAAGGCCATCTACAACGGTCCGACCGATGCGACGACCGGCGAGTACATGCTGGCGGGTTCGCCGCAGTATGGTTCGGAAGCGAACTGGATCGGCGTCGAAGTGCCGTCGTCGAACTCGACGGACGCACCGGTTTCGGTGACGAAGCTGTTCAGCTATTCGATCGTGACGGGCGCGTACAACCTGATCTTCACGGGCTCGCCGACGATGCCGACTATCGACACCTTCGGCTATCAGGACGCCAGCTTCTACCCGACTTATCTGAAGGCGAACCATCCGTTCATCGATGCGACGAGCCCGGATCTGTCCGCGTTCAATGCTGCCGGCGGCAAGCTGATCCTGTGGCACGGCTGGGCTGACCAGCACATCTCGCCGTTGTTCACGATCCAGTACTACGAGGCGATGCAGAACACGATGGGCGCGTCGAGCGTCGATCAGTTCGCGCGTCTGTATCTGGTGCCGGGCGTCGGTCACTGCGGCGGCGGCGAAGGCAACCCGAATATCGACCTCGTGTCGAAGATCACCAACTGGGTCGAAGAAGCGAAGGTGCCGACTTCCGTGATGACGTATCAGACCGATTCGTCGAACAACGTGACGGCCTCGCGTCCGGTCTATCCGTACCCGGCGGTCGCGAAGTTCACCGGCTCGGGCGACTGGCACGACGGCGCGAACTACACGCAAGGCGCACCGCTCTACACGGCAGCCTCGCGTACGTGGGCCGGTTCGAGCTTCTACACGCCTTATACGGCGGCGACGCGCGGTGTTGCGGCGCCCTGAGCCGCTAGCGCGCAGCGGTAATTGACCAGGTGCCGGTCCCGCAAGGGCTGGCTCGTCCCGAAGCGGAATCGCCGTTGCACGGTCATTCCGCTTTTTTCTTTTGAGCCCTTTTTTCAGGTGCAAATCCGCTGTCAGCGCGGGGCATCTTCGTTGCACGGGAAAAGCGGGCCATCTCACGGCCGTTGTATGCGAGTTCGTTCCCGCGTCATCTGTTCTGTTTATGAGGATGCACGCGAAGAGGCATTCGGCGAGCCCGCTTCGAAGGGCCTACGGTCTAGCTTGAGCGCTTATCCAACGGGGCTTTGCGCGAATCGGCGCAGTTTCGCGGGTGCTATGCGGAACGGTGAGAAAGCGGATACTCGCTCCGACTATATGGTTAACCCGCGCTTTGGCCCGCGAAGGACGAAACGTACCTTCACGCCAGTCGCTTGAGTAAGGCGTTTAGGGGCCCATCGCCACGATGGTTACGGAGTCGACGTACTTTGCGAAGCAACCCGCTTCGAGCGCGCGATGAGACCAATGAAGGAGACAGGAGAGTTTTGATGAGTACTAGCAGCGGTAACCGGATTGACATCAAGAAGTTCATCGATGAACGGCCGATTTCGCCCTACCAGTGGCTATTGGTCGTGCTGTGTTTTCTGATCGTGACCGCCGACGGCATGGACGTCGCGATCATGGGTTTCGTCGCGCCGTCCATCATTCATGATTGGGCGATTTCGCGCCCTCAATTCGGCCTCGTGATGAGCGCGGCGCCGATCGGTCTCGTGATCGGCGCATTGTTCGCGGGTCCGGCATCGGACCGCATCGGCCGCAAGTGGGTGCTGATTACGTCGGTGTTTCTGTTCGGCGTGTTCACGATCGCGACTGCGTTCACGCAATCGCCGTTTTCGATGGCGGCACTGCGTCTGTTGAGCGGTATCGGCCTCGGCGCCGCCATGCCGAACTCGACGACGCTGCTGTCCGAGTACGCACCGCAACGCAAGCGCGCGCTGCTGATCACCGTGATGTTCACGGGCTTCAATCTCGGCTCGGCCTTGATCGGCTTCGCGGCCGGCTGGCTGATTCCGGTTCACGGCTGGCGCTCGGTGCTGATTTTCGGCGGCGCACTGCCGCTCGTGCTGATCCCGTTCCAGATCTGGCTGCTGCCTGAGTCGGCCCGTCTGCTCGCGGTGCGCGGCGCGCCCGCGCAGCGTATCGGCAAGGTGCTCGGCCGGGTGTGCGGCGTGCACTTTGCAGGCAATGAAGTATTCGTGTCGAACGAACCGCCGCTGCCGACGCGCAAGCCGATCGGCGTGCTGTTCTCGCAAGGCTATGGCTCGATGACGATCGCGCTGTGGGTCACGTATTTCATGGGCCTGCTCGTGATCTATCTGCTGACGGGCTGGCTGCCGACGCTGATGAAGGATGCGGGCCTGTCGGTCACGACCGCGGCCAACGTCACGGCGATGTTCCAGATCGGCGGCACGATCGGCGCGGTCCTGGTCGGCTGGATCATGGACAAGGCACGTCCGGCGCCGGTCATCAGCGCCGCGTATATCGGTGGTGCGCTGTGCGTGCTCGGCCTCGGCTACATCGGCGCGCTGTCGTCGTCGCTCGCACTGCTGGTGTTTCTCGCGGGCTTCTGCATGAGCGGCGCGCAAACCGGTCTGAACGCATTCGCTCCCAGCCGTTACCCGACTGTCGCGCGTGCGACCGGTGTGAGCTGGATGCTCGGCATGGGCCGCTTCGGCAGCATCTTCGGCTCGGCGATCGGCGGCGCGCTGCTCGGCCTCGGCTGGCAGTTCGGCGCGATCCTCGCGATGCTCGCAATCCCTGCTACGCTCGCCGCTATAGCCATCCTGGTGAGCCAGCGGGTGGGCGGCGCCGAAGCGGTGGCGCAGCCGAATACCGCGCATTGACGCATGCAGGAACGCGGCGCGCGAGCGTTTCACGCGCGCTGCTGGTTAAATTCATCTACTGAGGAATCACGGTGATCATCGACATTCACGGCCACTACACCACCGCGCCCAAAGCGTTGGAGACGTGGCGCAACCGCCAGATCGCAGGCATCAAGAGTCCGTCCGAGATGCCGAAGGTGGCGGAATTGCAGATCAGCGACGACGAGCTGCGCGAGTCGATCGAAAACAACCAGTTGAAACTGATGCGCGAGCGCGGCCTCGATCTGACGATCTTCAGTCCGCGCGCGAGCTTCATGGCGCACCACATCGGCGACTTCGAAATCTCGAGCACGTGGGCCGCGATCTGCAATGAACTGTGCTATCGCGTGAGCCAGCTGTTTCCCGAGAACTTCGTGCCGGCCGCGATGTTGCCGCAAAGTCCGGGTGTCGATCCGGCCACCTGTATTCCCGAACTCGTCAAATGCGTCGAGCAGTACGGCAATGTCGCGATCAACCTGAATCCCGATCCGTCGGGCGGCCACTGGACCAGCCCGCCGCTGTCGGACCGCTCGTGGTACCCGATCTACGAGAAGATGGTCGAGTACGACATTCCCGCGATGATCCATGTGAGCACGAGTTGCAACGCGTGCTTCCACACCACCGGCTCGCACTACCTGAATGCGGATACCACCGCGTTCATGCAATGCCTGACCTCGGACCTGTTCCGCGATTTCCCGACGCTGCGATTCGTGATTCCGCACGGCGGCGGCGCGGTGCCGTATCACTGGGGTCGTTTTCGCGGCCTCGCGCAGGAGCTGAAAAAGCCCTTGCTGAAGGACCATCTGCTGAACAACGTGTTCTTCGACACCTGTGTCTACCATCAGCCGGGTATCGATCTGCTTACGCGCGTGATTCCGGTGGACAACATCCTGTTCGCTAGCGAGATGATCGGCGCGGTGCGCGGCATCGATCCGGAAACCGGTCATTATTTCGACGACACGAAGCGCTACGTCGAAGCCGCGGACATGAACCCGGAGCAGCGCTACAAGATCTACGAAGGCAACGCGCGGCGCGTCTATCCGTGTCTGGACACCTTGCTGAAAACGAAGGGGCTGTAATCATGTATGAAATGGGAGTCGTCTATCGCAACATCCACCGCGCGGATGCCGACGTGGCCGCCAGACTCGGCGTCCTCGGCTCGGCCACCGTGCACGAAGCCATGGGCCGCACCGGCCTGCTCAAACCGTATATGCGCCCGATCTACACCGGCGCGCGCGCGAGCGGCACGGCCGTCACGGTGCTGCTGCAACCGGGCGACAACTGGATGCTGCACGTCGCGGCCGAACAGATCCGGCCGGGCGACATCGTCGTCGCGGGCGTCACCGCGGAGAGCACCGATGGTTACTTCGGCGATCTGCTCGCGACCAGCTTCAAGGCGCGCGGCGCGCATGCACTGATCATCGATGCCGGCGTGCGCGACGTCAGCGTGCTGAGCGAAATGAACTTCCCGGTCTGGAGCAAGGCGATCTCCGCGAAGGGCACGGTCAAGGCGACGCTCGGCTCGGTGAACATTCCGGTTGTGTGCGCGGGCGCACTGGTCACGCCGGGCGACGTCGTCGTCGCCGATGACGATGGCGTGGTCGTGGTGCCGGCTGCCGCCGCGCAGGCGGTGCTCGACAAGGCCGCGGCGCGCGAGGCCAACGAAGCCGAGAAGCGCGCGAAACTCGCCTCCGGCGTGCTCGGTCTCGACATGTACAACATGCGCGGGCCGCTCGAGCAGGCCGGCCTGCGTTACAAGGACTGACAGGCGTGGTCGCAGAGTTCAACGCCCACGCGGCGCTCGCGCCGATCACCGGCATTTCGTCGATGGCGACGCGCCAGCTGCTGGCCGAACTCGCCACGTCGTACGAGCGACGCACGGGGCAGCGTGTCGCGATCGAATCGGTCGGCGGCGTCGATGCCGCGCGCCGGGTCGAGGATGACGAAGTATTCGACATCGTCGTGCTTGCCGCGGACGCGATCGAGCGGCTCGTCGTGACGGGCTGCGTCGAGGCGGCGAGCCGCGTCGCGCTGGCGCGTTCCGGCATCGCGGCCGCGGTCGCGGCCGGACAAGCGCAGCCGGACATCGCGACCGCAGCGGCGCTGCGCGACGCGGTTCTCGGTGCGCGCAGCATCGGTTACTCGACGGGGCCGAGCGGCACGTATCTGCTGAAGCTGTTCGAACGCTGGGGTATTGCCGGGCAGATTGCGCCGCGCCTAGTGAAGGCACCGCCCGGTGTGCCGGTCGGTACGCTCGTCGCGCGCGGAGAAGTTGCGCTCGGCTTCCAGCAGACGAGCGAGTTGATTCACGTGCCGGGGATCGACGTGCTCGGCGAGCTTCCGGCCGCCGTCCAGTCCACCACGACTTTCACCGCCGCGATCTGCACGGTGGCGCGCCAGCGTAAAGCGGCGCAAGCGTTGCTTGCGTTTCTGGCCTCGCCCGAGGCCGACGGCGCAAAGCTGCAAAACGGCATGTCGCCCGTTTGAGGGCCGGCGGCGCTCGCCGACCCCTGCTCTTCGAGCGACTGAAGCGGGCGCACACGCGCTGTTTATCGAAGCGCTCCGTTCGATGATCGCGGGGTCCGAACGCGATGAATGAAAGCGCGTTCAAACCAGCAGCTTGCCCCACTCGTAATCGATACGGTCCGGCGTGAAGGGCAGCACGCCCGCGCCGGGCGTGAATGTAAGTTCGCCGAAATAAACGAGGCCATCCGGCGCATACAGGTCGACGCGCACATAGTCGAAGTCTTCGCACAGGCGGGTCGCCACATCGAGCACGGACTGTAGGTGCGGCGGGCGCGGAGCGGGTGCCGCGCTGCGCTTGTAGTCGCCGATTGCGATATCGAGGTGATTCCAGTCGATGTCGTACACGTCCCCGTGCGTCGCGTTACCGAAGCGGTCGGAGATCACGAGGATATAGATGATCGGCCCCTCAGGCCGGCCACCAAAGCAGTGCACCTTGAAATCCGCCGGAATCTTGCCGTGCTGATCGAGCAGCAACTGCTCGAAGAACACGCGCGGCTCGATCATCCCGTAGTGCCGTTCGCGACCCACGTAATAGAACTGGGTGCGCAGCCATTGGTCGGCGATTTTCTTCAGCTTCTCGAACGAAGTCTCCGATTTGTTTCTCACCACTTCGACGAAGCTGCTGCCGTGATTGGCTTTCATCACGAAAGCCTCGGGCAGCGCATCGAACACCTCAGGTGTGAATGCATCGGGCGCTGCGATCAGCGGTATCAAATGCTTGTCGCCGATTTTCCTGGCAATATACTCGCGCACCCGCAGCTTGTCGGTCAGTTCGACGAAGCGCGGATCAGGGTGAAGATTGCGCTGCAGGATCTTCTCATTGAACGTCACCGGATGAATGAGGTTCGGATAGCGGCCAACGCATTTGTGATGTAACAGGCTTAGGAAAACAGTGTCCGGCAACAGCGTTTTTGCCGCTTCCTTGATCTTTCTCGCCGTAGATGGCGGTTGCCCGTTCGCCGAATGCGCGCCGGCGTGCGAACCCGGCCGTTCGCCGGACGGAGCCACGGTGCTGTCACCGGACTGTCGGGCGGGCATTTTTTTCGGCGCGACGGACGCGTCTTGCGCGGCCAGCCCCGCGGATTTGATGATCGTCATGTTTTAATCCCTTGGCGGTCGAGACGACGAGGCGTCCTCGGAGTAACAGGGAAATTGCAATCAAAGTGTCCTCGGAGTAACCGGGAATTGAAATCAAAGCGTCAGCGGCGCCTGCCGGAGCATCTCGGTCGCGGCGCTCCAGCTTTCCTCCGGCGTCAGCCAACGTTCATCCGCATCCACGTGCTGTTGCGCACGGAATTGGGTCGGCGACATGCCATAGCGTTCCTTGAATAGGCGCCCGAGTCGATTGCCGTCGCCCATTCCGCAACGGCGCGCAATCTTGTCCACCGGCAAATCGGTGTTCTTCAGCATCGAGCGAACGATCTCGAAGCGTGTGCGCAGCAAATATTCGAGTGGCGTCATGCCGAACTCGCATTTGAAGCGGCGCTGGAAGTTGCGCTTGCTCATTGCCACCGATTCGGCCGCCTGCGCAACCGAAATAGCCTTGCTGTAGTTCTCCTTGATCCAGCGCGCCGATTCGCGAATCTTCTCCGTCGTCGTCGTGATGTTGACGTCGTCGAACTCCGAACGGCTTTTCTCGGCGTAGCCGGTCTGCAGGATGCGGCCGATCTTGCGGGCCGTGTCGGTATTGATGTCGCGCTCGATCTGCGCGAGTGCGAGATCGGTCGGCGTCACGTTGCTTTGCGTGCGTGCGGCGTCACCGCTGTCGTCGAACAGAAAGATCGGCACGATCGATTGCAGCGGATCGTTGCAGACGACCGCGAGATTCGCACCCTGTTGCATGCCGAACGATGCGATCGATCCTTGCAGCGAGATCCACGACAGAAAGCGGTCGTTCGATTCGGCGACTTCGGTGACGTCGCGGCACGCGACGAAGAACGCGTGAAAATCAGCGAGGCAGTACCGTTCGAGGCCTTGCGTCCAGATCGATATACCGGAGGAGCTGGTCACCAGACCGCCGCCGTCGGATACGACGGTAAACCGGTATGGCGCCTCTTCGCCAGCCGTTCTCTTGAACTCATTGGCAAGCCGAAACGCGTCGCCAATCGCGCCGGTACTTGCCATCGAACAATCCTGAAAGACGAATAGACCAATGTGCTTCATCACGCGAGCTTCTCCAGTCAGGAAAATCTACGCATTGAGATTAGCGCAACGATTTGGGTGAGACGAGCTTGGCCGGCATGCGCGGGTGTTTTGGCGTAATCGTCAGGATCCCAGAAATTCTTACCTCGCTATTGGCCAAAATGCGTGCTACTAATTAACGTTGCGCGGCATTTTTTTCCCGATCAATTAGCGCGATTCTTGCAAGCCAGACGAGCATAGATCGGCGGAATGCGCCGAGTGGCGTGGTTTCGGCGCGATTAGCTTGATAACGACAGCATTCCTTGCACTTTCACCCTGCAAATCGCGTTCTGTCGCGATGTACGGCGTCGCCCGTATAACTCTGTTACAGCAATTGCAGATCGCAACAAGCCTTTCCGGCTTCTGTTTCATTTGTAAAAGGCTCCGCATTATCGGCCAATAGCACCCTACTTTGGGCCGCCGGCGAATGCCTCGATCCTTTGCGGACTATGCTTCACCGCAACATCGAGAGAGAAATTGTCAATCGCGGATTACGTGAATGGCGGGCTTCGCATTCCCTGATTCGTGAGAAGAACAATCGGCAACGCTGCGGTGGATAAGCATTAGGTGTGTAGCTTTCCGTGCTTCGAGAGGTCCCGAACACGGCTCCCCGACCTAACCCGACACAGCACGTCGCTTCGCCGTGCTGCCAGCCAATCGAGGGCCTATCTGGCCGGCGGCATAAATAGCGACGTGGCGACGCAAAGCGATCGTCGATCGTTTTGTTTCATCAACCTGCAAGGATCAGACCGGTGGATTACTATCCGCAAAACTCGCTCTATCCCGCTGTTGATACCGAGCGCAGACAACTCAGTGCCAGCGGGATGCTCACGCTAATGCGCGACCACATCTGGGAGATCGTGGTGACGACGGTCGTCGTCCTCACGCTCGCGGTCGCGTATCTTCTGATTGCTACACCCATCTATTCCGCCGACGTAATCATTCGTGTGGACCCACCCGAGCCAAATGCGCTCGGACTCGCGTTGCAGAACCAGGAACTGCTGCCGCCGCCGACACCATCGTCGGTAACCGAAATGGCGGTCATGGAGAGCCGCTCGGTTTTGCAGCCGGTCATCGACCAGTTCCGTTTCGACATTTCGATAAAGCCCCACAAGCTGCCGGTGCTCGGCGACATCGCCGAAAAATTCGCGACGCCGGGACAACCCTCCGCGCCGTGGTTTGGGCTGAAATCGTTTGCATGGGGCGGCGAGCGCGTGCAGATCGCGTCGCTCGATGTGCCGCGCGAACTCGAGGAAGAGAAGCTGACTCTGACTGCGCTCGATAATGGCGGCTTCCAATTGCACGGGCCGTCCGGCGAGTTGCTGGCGAGCGGTACGGTGGGCATGCCGCTCAAGCAGAACGGCGTGTCGATGCTCGTGAAGGAACTCGATGCGCGGCCGGGCACGAAATTCGAAGTGGTCCGCTGGAACGAGCTGGATGCGATCAAGCGCTTCGATAACCTCGTCAAGATCGGCGACAAGGTGAAGGACTCGGGGCTGATGGAAATACAGTACCGCGACAAGAGCCCGGACAAAGCCGCGGCCGTCGCCAATGCATTGGGGCAGCAATACCTCACATCCGCGGTGGCGAGCCGGCAGGCAAACGACACGCAGACGCTTGCGTTCATTAACGGCGAGCTACCGCGCCTACTCGGCGATCTGCGAAAAAGCGAGGAAGCGCTGAAGAACTTCCGCTCGAGCGCGCAATCGATGCAGCCGACCAATGAGGCGCAAGCCTACTTGCAGGGCGGCCTGGATCTCGACAAGCAGATCGCGACGTTGCAATTGCAGCGCACGCAAATGCTCGAGCGCTATACGCCGCAGAGCCGCTGGGTGCAGAACATCGACGAGCAGCTCGCGCAATTGAATCAAGCGAAAGCGAAATTCTCCGACCATTTCAATGGCATGCCGGCGTCGGAACGCGCGAGCGTCGATCTGATCCGCGCGCAGAAGGTCGCCGAAACGGTGTATCTCGGCATGGTGCAGAAGGCCGAGCAATTGCAGGTACGCCGCGCCAGCACGACCGGCGGCGCGCACATTCTCGACCAGGCGATCAGGCCGCATATGCCTGTCATGCCGCAGCCGATTCTGGTGCTCGGCGGCGGGC
Source organism: Paraburkholderia sp. UYCP14C (assembly GCF_004197395.1). Classification (GTDB taxonomy): domain Bacteria; phylum Pseudomonadota; class Gammaproteobacteria; order Burkholderiales; family Burkholderiaceae; genus Paraburkholderia. The sequence continues at coordinate 80,152 of NZ_SELS01000025.1, forward strand.
TGGTGCTCGGTGTCGTGTCCGGCGTCGTGCTGGTCTTCATGCGCCGCCATGTGATGATCGGCGTGACGGATCCGCGCTACGTCGAGCGTCAGATGAGCGTGCCGGTGTTCGGCGAGGTTCTGTTCAGCCATCAGCAGCTGCTGCTCGATCGCGATGCGAACGCTGGGCGCAAAGCGCTACCGGCCGCGGCCGGGCGCGCCCAGCCGCCAATGCAGAAGAGTCTGCACGACATTCAGCTCGATGCCGGCATTCAGAACAGGATTCTCGCCGCACGCTTTCCGCACGACACGTCGGTCGAAGCCCTGCGCAGCGTACGGACCGCCGTCACGCGCGATCTCGCGCATGCGCGCAACAACATCGTGATGATCATCGGGCCCACGCCGTCCGCGGGCAAGAGCTTCGTCGCCGCGAATCTGGCGATCCTGCACGCGGAAGTCGGTTCGCGCGTGGTACTGATCGATGCCGATATGCGTCGCGGCCATCTCGCCTCGCTATTTAACGAGAGCAATCGGGGCGGCCTTTCGGAAGTACTGGCGGAGCGCATGCCGCTGCGTAATGCGTTGCGCTCGACCCACATCGACGGATTGACGTTCCTGTCGTGCGGCGCGCGCCCGGAAAATCCCGCTGCACTTCTGATGAAGCCGCGCCTGAAGGACCTGCTCGAGCGGCTGTCGGGCCAGTTCGATCTGGTGATCATCGATACGCCGCCTTTCCTCGCGGTCACCGACGCATCGATCGTTGCGAACGAGGCGGGCGCGTCCCTGCTGGTGCTGCGCTCGGGCATGCAAAGCGAGGAGGAGATCGCCGACACGGTCAAAAAGATGGAGCGCGCGGAAGGGCGCATCGCGGGTGCGGTATTCAACGGCATTCCGCTGCGTCGAAGCACGAAGAATTACGGCTACGAAACGAACTATGCCAGCGATTTCGGCGAAAACGACATCGCGCCGCCAGCGCCGCGAGGCACCTGAGCGGGTGGAGACCTCGACGCGGTAAAGCGTGTTCGCGATGGCGCAAAACGGAGAATCAGATGGCCTTTGCAATCAACGGAAAGTTTACTTCGCAGTCCGTCACGGGGGTTCAGCGCGTTGCGTACGAGCTGACCAGGGCCATGCAGATGCGCGCCGCGCCGGGTGACAAACCCGAAGTGTTCGTGCCGCAAAACGTGGTGGAGCCTGGCGCACAGCTCGAACCGCAACGGCGCTTTCCGTGGCTGCGCGGCACGCTGTGGGAGCAGATCACGCTGCCGATCGCCGCACGCGGCCTCACGCTGCTGAGTCTGTGCAATACGAATCCGCTGTTCAAGCACGGGCAGATCGTGATGGTTCACGACATGGCCGTCTATGACGTGCCGGAAGGATTCTCGAGGAAATTCCGGCTCTGGTATCGCATCTGTTTCACGCTATTGCCGCGCACGCATCCAATCGTTCTAACGGTGTCGACGTTTTCGAAGGCGCGTATCTGCCATCACCTGAAAATCGACGAATCACGTGTGAAAGTGGTGACGCCCGGCGCGGATCATCTCGACCGGATCGTTTCCGACCCGTCGGTGCTGCAACGGCTCGGATTGAAGCAGGACGCTTATTGCGTGATCGTCGGCAGTCTCGACCCGCGCAAGAATCTGCGCGGCGTGCTGGCTGCGATCGCGCGGCTAGGGCATCTGAGCGACGTCAAATTCGTCATCGTGGGTAAAAAGAATCCGCGCATCTTCAGTAGCGCAGGCGTGGAGCATCCGGTGCATTCGCGGCAGATCGTGTGGGCCGGTTTCGTGTCGGACGGGGAGTTGAAGGCGCTGTACGAGAGCGCGGGATGCCTCGTGTTTCCGTCGTTGTACGAAGGTTTCGGTCTGCCGCCTCTGGAAGCGATGTATTGCGGCTGTCCGGTGATCGCGTCCGCGCGCACCTCGATACCGGAGGCGTGCGGCCATGCCGCGATGTACTGCGAGGCGACTTCCGCGGACGACATCGCCGCAAAGATCGCGAAGATGATGGGCGATGCCGGGCTTCGCCAAAGTTACCGCGTGGCGGGGCGCGCGCATGCGCGCGAGTTTCGCTGGGAGCGCGCGGCGCAACAGGTACTCGAACTCCTCGATGTCCGGACCGGCGAGCGACTGGTCGAGCTGACGCCGCGCGCGTCCGCGAGCTAGCGATGGGTGAACACGAACATGGATCGCATGAAGACCCGTGCTGGCAGAAGACGTGCATTGCGCCCACGCGCTGCATTGGCGCCGGGCGCGGCCGCGCCGCCGTCGAAGCTCGGACCCGCTTTTGCCCTGGTACGGGACCCAACGCCGACGAACCCGCGCGTCCACATGAGGTCTGATCTGATCGGCACGAACGGCTGGCCCGGATCGACCGCGGACATCGCGATGTGGCGTCGCTCGGCAAATGCCTTCGCTTCCCGGCAACGACCTCGTTATATCGCCAACCCGCACGCGCGCCGTGGCGTCGCAGGACGCTGAGGCGAAGGAGGAAGGCATGGATAGACGAGCGAGCGCCAATCTAATCATATTTGTCTACGTCGGCTATTTCATGAGGTACGTGTACCTCATGATCGTCGTGCCGTTCTATGGCCGGGTGCTCGGCGTGGCCGAGTACGGCCGGGTACTCGCGTCGATGTCGTTGATGAACGTGATATGGATGCTCGTCGGCTTCGGGTTCACCTTCGTCGGGATGCGCGAGGTGGCGAAAGCGCAGTCGCCGCAGGAATGCAATGCGATCTACTCGCTACAAGTCAGTGCGCGGCTGGTATTCGGCGTGATCGGCGCGGGCATCGGCATCATTGCGACGTTCTGTTCACCGTTATTATCGGAGCAGCCGCTGATCGGCGTGCTCGCGACCTTGCTCGGCATCGTGTCGGCATGCAATCTCGGCTGGCTGTTTCAGGGGCGGCAGCAGATTCGTACGCCGATCATGATCGAAGTATTCGGCTTCGCGCTGAGCCTCGTACTGGTGCTGACGCTCGTCAAAGGACCGAACGACGCCGTATGGGTGTTGGCGAGTCTGCTGATTGCGGGAATCGCGTCTTCGGTTATTTCCTATGGTTTGGCGACATGGCAGATCGGTTGGCCGCGTCTGGCGTTTGCCGGCGTCCTGCCGCTCGTGCGCAGGTCGGCGATGCTGTTCTGCTATTCGTCCGGCTCCGTCGTGCTGACGGCATCGTCGACGTATTTGCTGACCTTGTTCTCGACGCCGGCGGAGGTCGGCTATTTCGGCGCGGCCGAGCGTTTCGCGACGATCGGACTGAGCCTGATGTCCCCCGCGGCGCAGGTCTTTATTCCGACGATAACCCGCCAGCTCGCGCAGGGCGACACGGCCGGCGCGCATGTCACGACGCGGCGAGGCGCGATCTTGCTGATGGGCTATGGCGTAATCGTGCTGTGCGGCGCGTTGACACTTTCGCCTTTCGTGTTGCCTCTGATTCTCGGCGCCGCGTTCGAGCCGAGCGTGCACGTGCTGCAGATATTTGCATGGATGTTCCCGTTCGCGGCCTTCAATGATTTCGTCGCGCTCTACGTATTCGTGCCGCGCAGGAAAGACCGGGTACTCGCGATCGTCGGGGTCGCGTCAGCGCTGCTCAACCTCGCCACGGCGCTGATTCTCGCGCCGCGTTTCGGCGCAATTGGCATGGCGTCTGCTCGCGTGATCGGGGAGGCGTCGTCGTCGGTGGCGCTGCTCAGCGTGTTGATTCGCCTCGAGCTGGTCGGGGTGTTGCCCGGCGCGGAGCGGGCGCTCGAACGGGTAAGGGTGGTGTGTGGGCTTCGTACGCAGGCGGGCGGCGCAAAAGATGATTGAAGTGGCGCGTGGGTGTGCGGGAGTTCGGTTGGATTGTCACAGGAGGTCGAAGTGAAAGTCGCTATTGTTCACGATTGGCTGGTAGTGTCCGGCGGCGCCGAGAAAGTATTGAAGAACATCATCGAGTGCTTCCCGGATGCGGACATCTTTTCGATTGTCGATTTTCTCGAAGACCGCGAATGCGTGAAGGGGAAGTCCGTCAACACGTCGTTCATCCAGAAGATGCCATTCGCGCGAAGACGATACCGCGCCTATCTACCATTGATGCCGATTGCGATCGAGCAGGTGGATCTGTCCGCCTACGATCTCGTCATTTCGAGCTCGCACGCAGTCGCGAAGGGCGTGTTGACCGGGCCGAATCAGGTGCATATCAGCTACATTCATTCGCCGATCCGCTACGCGTGGGATCTTCAACATCAGTACCTGCGCGAATCCCATCTCGACACGGGACTGCGCTCGGCGTTGGCGCGCGTGCTGCTTCATTACATTCGCAGCTGGGATTCGCGCTCCGCGAACGGGGTCGATCATCTCGTCGCGAATTCTCAGTTCATTGCGCGGCGGATCAGAAAGGCCTATCAGCGCGATGCGACCGTGATCTATCCGCCGGTCGATCTGGCGAAGATGTCCATTGGTACGGAGAAAGAAGATTTCTACGTGACAGCGTCGCGTATGGTGCCTTATAAGCGTATCGATCTGATCGTTCAGGCCTTTTCTCAAACGCCCGAGCGCAAGCTGGTCGTGATCGGCGAAGGTCCCGAGATGAAGAGGATCAAAGCGGTGGCCGGCGATAACGTGCAGATTCTCGGGCATCAGCCGTCCGAGATGCTGGTCGATCATTTACGGCGCGCACGCGCATTCGTGTTCGCGGCGGAAGAAGATTTCGGCATCTCCGTGGTGGAAGCGCAGGCATGCGGCACGCCGGTCATCGCGTTCGGCCGCGGCGGCGCGCTTGAATCGGTGGTGGGGTTGCCGCTCGAGCGGCCCACCGGCGTCTTCTTCGGTGAGCAAAGCACCGCGTCCCTGCTTGAAGCCGTGACCCGCTTCGAGAGCAGCGCAGCCTTATTCGACGCGCGCGTGTGCCGCAAGAATGCCGAGCGCTTTTCGTCGGAGAACTTCAAGAAGGCGCTGATGGGCTTCGTCGAAGCGCGGCTCCCGTATGCGTGCGTCGAACAGTTTCTTCCCTATGCGCCGACTCAGTCGCTGCCGGTCGAAGAACGTCATCTTGCCGACGTGACACCCTGAGTCGGGCGCCGGGGCACGGGCTGTGCAGCTCGCGTGCCCACGATGCCCGCGTTGCGCGCTCCGCGCGTGCCGGGCCTGAATACGGTGGCCGTCAGCGGACGCGCGGCCAGCAGCAGCGAGACCACCAGAGAAAGAATCAATACGTTCGACGGCGAGACCAGCCGATGCTCGGTAGCCGACATCACCAGCAGGCAGACCGACGAAATCTCGACGAAGCGGAACGCCGCGAACTGGCGCCCCCCTTCGACCAACGCGGCATACGCCGCCCCCTGTTTGCTCCATTCGACCAGCTTCCAGAAGAACGCGAGGATCAGCGTCAGGCCCACTACGCCGAGCTCAGCGAGGATATTCAGGTACGAGTTGTGAGCATGCGAGTCGCTGTGTTCGATCACCACGTTGGACGGCACCGCAAACAGATGGAAGTACGACACGAGGCTGCCGATATGATCGTCGAAGGCGCCGAAGCCGAGACCGACGAGCGGGCTTTGCACGAAATACGCGAGCGCTCGTGGCCACAACCATTCGTAGCGAATGTTGAGGTTGGCGACCTTGGCGTCATTGGAGTGAATCGCGAACGAATAGCCCATGTAGTCGACGTTCGGTTCGGTATGGTAGATCGCGATGGCGAGCGAGGCGACCAGCATCACGGCGATCAGCGTGCCGAGAATCCAGCGTTTGCGGCCAAAGTACAGATAGGGCAGCACGGCCACCGCGCCGAGCAGCGAGCCGCGGCTATAGGTCGAAAACAGCATCAGCGCATTGCAGACGAGCAGCGCGATCAGCAGCTTGCTGCGTTTCTGCAGATAGCAGGCTATGCCGAGACAGAACAGCATCGCCAGGAAGCCACCGGCTGCGTTACGGGCAATGAAGTAGCTGCCGAAGCTGTCGTTTGCGTGAACGAAGATGCTGAAAAGCCCGTTTTCCGCGATGAAGTACGCGTACATCGGCAGATTGATCACGACCGCGAAAATGAACAGCGCACGCAGTACCTTGTTCAGATCCCAGCGGTGCACATATACGCAACCGGCAAAAATGGGCAGATACGAGATGAAAAAATTGCCGTCGCGCCGATAGAAATCGAAATCGAGGAACGATTGCGGATCATAGAGCAGCGTCGAGACGATCGCGAGCACCGTGAAGGCGGTAAGCGGCGCGATGAATGGGGGATAACTGCGGCCGTAAAAGCGCCATGCGAGCAATAGCATCGGGACAAAGCCGATCGCACAGATGGGCACGAAATTCGTGACCGTCATGAAAAGTGCGAGTAGCGAAATATAGGCCATTGCAACTCCAGAAAAGCCGATGGCGCGCCGATTGGGTGGTACCCATGCGCTGAACGATGGCGAGATTGGAAACGGCGGAAAACTCGCAGTGTGGCCGCACGATCACACCGCTGTTTCTCTTTGACATGAATGCCATGGGACGTTCATTAAACGGTAGCACGTGTCGCGGTTTATTTCCAATCGTGCGCCCTGCAATAGAAGTGCAAGCTCGTTCGCAAGTTTGCTAAATCGAGTCCGCGAGCGCCGCCAAAACTTCCGCGCTTCGCGCCAGATGGCCTGCGTGGCAACGTGTCCTCACTATGATGAATTCATCGGGGCACGATGTCGACCAGATCCAAAGCACGTCGTTGCCGCATTCGTTCTTTCGTTTCAATCGTTTTCCGGTCGTCGTTGTCGAGCAGACCACTGCGATCCGGCCAGTCAGTTTCCGTACTTCGCGATCGAGCCGGATTCTCCGTCGGCGGATGCTTTTCTTCACAGCGAACTGAACTGCTGGTCTGGTCCATTCGACGCGGACGCCCTGTCAATAAATCACATCAGACGGTATTTGCGTGGATCGCGGCACACCGTGTTATGCGGCGGCGTCCAGAAAGACGCGTTCCCGAGCCGGTTTCAATGCGAAGGAGTTAGCGATGGGCAAGGTTAGCGCGGCAGCAGTCGCGACGGATGTCGAAACGATACGACAGGATTCTGCCGAGGCGGAGTTTCCGACGCTCGTGCAGGTGATTCTCGCCGGTGGTTCCGGTACCCGGTTGTGGCCGGTATCGCGCGAACAGTTTCCCAAGCAACTGATCGATGTGATCGGCAATCAGACCTTGCTGCAAGCGACCATGGGGCGCATGGCGGGCTTCGATCGCGCATGGAACGTCGCGGCCGATCCCGTGATCGTTTGCGGCACTGAGCATTATTTCGCCACTTACGAACAGGCTCGCGAGATCGGCGTGAACGCGCGGATCGTGGTCGAACCCGGGCGTCGGGATACGGCGCCGGCGCTGACGCTGGCCGCGCTGGCGGCATGCCCGGAAGAGGAAGACGCGATCCTGGTCGCGATGCCCGCCGACCATGCGATCGCGAATCTCGAAGCGCTTCATCACGCGCTCGACGGCGCCGCGAAGCACGCGCGCGACGGCGCGATCGTCACGCTAGGCGTGCCGCCCGTACGGCCCGACACGGGCTTCGGTTATATCCGCCTCGGCGACGCATTGCCGGACGGCGCGCGCCGGATCGAGCGTTTCGTCGAGAAGCCCGCGGCGGAGCTCGCGGCCCAGTACGTCGCGTCGGGCAGTTACTGGTGGAATAGCGGCATCTTCGTCGTGCGGGCGTCGGTGTGGCTATCCGCGATCCGGCAGTTTCAGCCTGAGATGCACGCCGCCTGCGTGCAGGCGTACCGCGACGCGAAGAAGACTGAAGAATGCATCATGCCGGACGCCGACGGGTTTCTGGGTTCGCCGTCCGACTCGATCGACTACGCGGTGATGGAACAGCTTGGCAAACCGGAGTCGGCGTTTTTCGGCGTAGTGGTGCCGCTCGAAGCGGGCTGGTCCGATCTCGGCTCGTGGGATGCGGTCTGGCAAGCGATGGAGAAGGACGAGTGCGGCAACGCGGCCAGCGGTCGCGTGCTGTTCGAAGGAGCGACCGCGACGTACGCCCGCTCGCAAGGAGGCAGGCTTCTTGCCTGCGTCGGCACCGACAACATGATCGTGATCGAAACCGATGACGCGGTGCTCGTCGCGGATCGCTCGCATGTGCAGGACATCAAGGCACTCGTGTCGCGGATCAGACGCGAGAACTCTCCGGAAGCCGATGCGCACAGAAAAGTCCGGCGCCCGTGGGGCTTTTACGACTCGATCGATCACGGCGAGCGCTTTCAGGTGAAGCGCATCGTGGTGATGCCGGGCGGGCGTTTGTCGTTGCAGATGCACCATCATCGCGCCGAGCATTGGGTCGTGGTGTGCGGCACCGCACTCGTGACGCGCGGAGAGGAGCAGTTTCTGCTTGGCGAAAACGAATCGACCTTTATCCCGTTGGGTGTTCGCCATCGGCTCGAAAATCCGGGCCGGGTACCGCTGCAGATCATCGAGGTGCAGTCGGGCACTTATCTCGGCGAAGACGACATCGTTCGCTTCGACGACCAATACGGGCGCTGTGGCTGATGCGACGGAGTCGACCTGATACGTGCTATGAGGGGGCTGTGATGCGATTGCTGACTGGTCTACTGGCGAGAGCGTTCGACGTCGCGATGATCGTGGCTGGGGCCTGCGCGGCCTCCCAGATCCGCTTCGACGGCGGCTCGCAAAGGAGCTTCTATTTCGCGTTCGTTGCTTTTGCCGCGGCGTTCGCCCTCGCGGTTTTTCCGGCCTTCGGGGTGTACGAATCGTGGCGCGGCCGCTCGAAAAGAGTGCTCGCGAGCCAGGTGGCGCTTGGCTGGCTGGTGGTGCAGGCCTGCGCGATGGTGCTGATGTTCTCGCTGCACCGGATCGACTTCGTGTCGCGGCTCTGGTTCGTGTATTGGACCGGCATCTCGGGCGCGGCGATGATGGCCGGCCGGTTGATCACGCACAAGCTGCTCGGCCGCATGCGTCATGCGGGGATGAACTTGCAGCAGGTCGCGGTGGCGGCGTGCGGCGATCATTGCGACGAGATCATCCGGAAGATCGAGACATCGCCCGCGGCCGGCTTTCGCGCGAATGCGTTGTATAACCTGCACCCCGGCTGCTGCATTCCGCCGCGCCCGTCGGTGCAGGTGTTCGAAGAACAGGGCGCGTTCGCTCGCTACGTGCGCGAACAGCAGATCGGCGAAGTGTGGCTGGCACTGCCGCTCACCGAGGAGCGCGCGATTCTCAAGCTGGCGTCGGAGTTTCGCAACGACCTGATCAATGTGCGCTTCATGCCCGACGTGCGCTCGCTTGCGTTGTTCGAAGGCAGCATGACCGAGTTGCTCGGCTTGCCGACGATCAATCTCGCCGCGTCGCCGCTGCCGCCGAAGGCGTTGGTGCAGAAAGACCTGTTCGACCGGCTGTTCGCGCTCGTCGCGTTGATCGCGATCGCGCCGATACTGCTGGGCTGCGCGATCGCGGTCAAACTGAGCTCGCGCGGGCCGGTGTTCTTCAGGCAGCGCCGCAAAGGTGCCGACGGCCGCGTCTTTACCATCTACAAGTTCCGCACGATGCGCTTGCACGAGCAGAAGCCGGGAATTCTCGAACAGGCCCACCGCGACGATCCACGCATCACGCGCGTCGGCGCGTTCCTGCGCCGCACGAGTCTCGACGAACTGCCGCAGTTCTTCAACGTGCTGCGCGGCGACATGTCGGTGGTGGGGCCGCGTCCGCATGCGCTCGAACACGACGATCTCTATCAGAACATCGTGTCGGGCTATATCCATCGTTACCGGATCAAACCCGGCATTACCGGCTGGGCGCAGATCAACGGGTATCGCGGCGAGACCGATCGCCTCGAAAAGATGGAAGGTCGCGTCGCACACGATCTGTACTACCTTCAAAACTGGTCGTTCTGGCTCGATGTGAAGATCATTCTCGCCACGGTTTTCAAGGGGCTTCATCATCCGAACGCGTACTGAGCATGATGCTATCCGGCGTTGAAGATGTAGTTAGACGATCAGCGAAGCGAGTCTCGCTTTACCGCTTTCACCACGAGCACGATTTGCAGGCGAGAAGAATATTGCAGCAACTCGAAAGCAGGTACGGCGAGGCCGATCCGAACAACTTGCGGCTCGCGGATACCTATGCGCGCGACGTGTTCGGCGACCTGGTCTACGCGCCCTGGCTGCGCGTTTATAGCGCGTTTTGCGGCACCTTCAGGGAAGGCTGGATTCCGGATAATTACTACGGCATCGTCGTCGTGCCGCATATGCAAGGCTGGTACGGCACGATTTCGAACCTGAAGCCGATTGCGCGGCTGATCTTCGACGGCGACGAATTGCCGGACATCGCGTACTTTGCCAATGGGCTGTTCTTTGCGGGAAAAAGCGTCGTGGTGCCCGAGCAAGACTTGAAAGACGTCGTGTTCGAGCATACCGAGCGCGTCGTCTTCAAGCTCGACGGCTCCAAACAGGGCGATGGTGTTTACATCTTCGACCGTGCCAACTTCGACCCCGCGATCATCAGGTCGCTCGGCAATGGCGTGATTCAGACGTTCATCAACCAGCACCGTCTGTTCGCTACGTTTGCCGCGAAGCCGGTGGCGACATTGCGTGTTACCACCGTGGTGGACGACGCCGGCGGCATTTCCGTGCGGGCTTGCTACCTGCGCCTCGGCAGAGCCGACGATACGCATGTGCTGAGCGACCGCGAGGTCTGCGTGCCCGTCAAACTCGACACAGGCGAACTGTGCGACGACGGGTATATGAGCGACTGGGCCGCGGTGGACGCGCATCCGGACTCGGGCGTGCGCTTTGCGGGCGTGAAGGTTCCATGTTTCGAGCAATGCATGGCCACCGTGCTACGCCTTCACAGGAAGATTCCGTTTGCGCGCTGCATCGGCTGGGATGTCACCGTCGATGCGAACGAGCAGGTCAAGGTGATGGAGTGGAACGGCAGGCACAACGAGGTCAAATTCAGCGAGGCGACGCAAGGCCCGTGCTTCGCGGATCTGAACTGGGAACGGCTCAGGGCCGTCCCTAGATTATCACGGCTGCCACCAGGCTGAGCAGACAGGACGAAAAACGCAGCAGGAGACGCGACGTGAGCGAACAGTTATGGTGCGTCCACATCGAAGGACTGAACGACTACATTGCCGTCGATTCGGAGGAATCGGCGCGGCACGAGGCGTCGGAGATCAATGCGTATATCGATCGTGCCGACAGAAGCTCGCGTGCCGCGCAATTGCGCGCGGTGGTGGTCGAGTGGCCATTCAGCGCGGACGGTCACGCGAGAGCGCTCGATAGCGACCGGCACGATCTGCAGCGTATGCCGCATAGACGGCAGGGCGTGACGCAGTCCGGCGGCGTGCTGTCGAAATTCGCGCGGCGCGTCAGAGAACTGCTGAACGTCGCGCGCGCGAACAAGGACGGTGCCTGAACCGCGGCGCGGCCAGCGTAAGCCGCGTTATGCGGGCAGCGGCACGTCGTCGATCAGATCCGCGTTCAGCGCGCGAATCCTGCGATCGACGAAGTAGCCGCCGCCTTCGACATAGCGCAAGTACAGGCGCCCGCAGGTCGAGCACTGCCATACGCCGCAGCGGTTGTACGGGAAATAGCGCGGCGCGATCGGCGCATCGCCCGACCAGTAGGTCGCTTTATTGGGCAGATATTCGCTGAAGGTGCAGGTTCGCGCATCAGCACGAAGGCCCGTCCAGCCGCGTACCCCTCCCGATAGAGCCCGATCAATGGGCGCAGGGGCGCCGCTTCGGCGTAGATGAACAGACCGGTTACGCACAGCAGCAATTAGGCGAGCACCGGGCTCGGCGCGTACGCACTGCCGGTAATCGTTGTTCGAGGACATCGGCACGCCGATGCCGGAAGACGATCCCGAGCCGGCATTATTTTTTCAGATTTCGCCTGATGTACAGCCCTTCCCGTTTCGACCATCCTCGCAGAATAAGACCGCGCAACAAATTGTCCCATCATCAATTGGAGCGGTGATCCTCTGGTTGTCGGTAATGCCGTGGCATCCGGGGCAATAGAAAAGCGGCATTTTCTCCGACAAACCAACCGCAACTTTGAAGAATTGAATTCAACATGGACTCGCTTGATGTGGTTCTGGAAAACGCAAAGCGCCATCACACGTGCGGCAAGCTTGATATCGCCGAGCGATATTATCAGCAAATTTTATCAACCTTCCCGACTCATTTCGAGGCTCTTTGGCGATACGGTTCGTTGAAGCTTCAGCAGGGCCAATCTGATATTGCCATTGAGGCTCTGGAAAAAGCTATCCAATGCGACTTCAACGAACCGTCAGCGTGGAGTAATCTGGCCATCGCCTATTCGGAAGTTGGTCGCGACATTGACGCGGGCGCCGCACACGAACGGGCATGCGCGCTTGCACCAGATCGCGCCGCTATCCTCAACAATTTCGGCAACTGGCTTGCCACTAACGGCAAGCCCGAAGAGGCCATTACATTGCTGAAATCGGCGATAAGGTGCAATCCAGTTGAATCGGACTATTATGCCAATCTCGCCCTGGCGATGAGTAAGACTGGTCAATTCCTCGATGCTTTGCGATATTACACGCATGCGCTTGCCTTGAACCCGAAATCCAGCCGAGGATGGTTTGGGTTAGGAAACGTCAATCTGGATTTGTGCAACATGGAAATCGCCCGTGGCTGTTTTCAGCGCGCGCTGGAACTGTCACCTGCAAATCATCAGGCGCAACTTAACCTCGGTGCTGCGCTTGCTAATCTCGGTCGTTTCGATGAGGCCGATGATCAATATAATGCAGTTTTATCGAGATTTCCGGGAGACGTTAAAGCACGTTATAACCTTGCTCATAACCGGTTGCGTCGCGGGGATTTCTCTCGCGGGTGGGTGGAGTATGACGACAGTCGATACGACGCAATGAAGCGTGGGCAATTCCAGTACTCCGGAAATGCAAAACGATGGCGCGGTGAATCCATCGCAAATAGGCGGTTACTGCTGGTCGGTGAGCAGGGATTTGGCGATCAGATACAGTTCATTCGTTATGCAAAGCTATTGAACGACGCAGGTGCCATTGTCGATGCCTGGTGTGATAAACCGCTCCACAACATCTTTGAGCGCGTTGGCGGCGTGACACGCGTATTTTCGTCGCATCCCCCTGACGGGCACGACTTCTGGGTACCGTTACTCAGTGCGCCACGCTTTATTGATAGACCTGAAAATCATATTCCGTGTGACATTCCATATATCAGGGCGTCATCTGACTCAATCAGGAAGTGGAGGGCGCTTTTTCCGGATGCGCCCGCATCGAGGCCAAGGATCGGCATAACGTGGGCGGGGAACCCGAAGTTCAAGAACGATATATTTCGTTCAATGCATCTCAGGACGCTGATTTCGTTGATCGAGGCGATACCAGCGACGTGGGTCGCGGTGCAGAAAGACTGGCGTGAAGAAGATGCGCTGGTCGCAGCGGACGACTTCAGGATGGTCGACCCGTCGCAACATCTCCATGACTTCAATGATACAGCAGGGCTTGTGCAACATCTCGACCTGATTATCTCTGTTGATACTTCGGTCGCTCATCTTGCCGGAGCAATGGGCAAACCCGTATGGATCATGGTCCCCCTGAACTCGGACTGGCGCTGGCAATTAAACAGGTCGGACAGTCCGTGGTATTCCACTGCCCGTCTGTTCAGGCAGAAAACGCTTGGGCAATGGGATGACGTAGTGATTGCGATCGCCAACGCACTGAAAGAATTTCAGGGAGGATAAAAAGCCGGGTGCAGCGATTCAAAAGGGGGGTGCGGCAGATCTGGAGGTCCATGAACCTATAACTGCCGTTGACCAGATGAGATGCATGGAGCCATTGAAGCATGAAATCATTATGTAGGTCACGTCGCACGCTTTTCACCGGCGCGGGCAACATGGCGATTGTCGCCATGTCGTTGCTCTTTGCCGCCTGTGGTCACGACGATGACCCTGTCTCGTCAACCAGCGTTGGAAATGCCGCTGCAGAGAGTTCTGCTGGGGCCGTTCAAAGGATCGCCCAATTCAATTCCAGTGCTCTACCGGAATCTGCCGAAACTGACAGATTCATCGTCGAGTTCAAAGCTGGTGTTTCGCAGCACGAGGACCACGCACGCGTTCAATCCCGACTGGACCGGTTGACCGCCGGACGGCGGACTTCGGCGCGACATTCACATCGGCTCCCGACCGGCGCAGATGTTATTGTGACCAGCAGGAAGCTGACGCGCGAAGAGGCGTATGAGTACATGCAGCAGATCTATGCTTCCTCTGAGTTGAGTACATTGAGCCTGATGTACCGATGACAGGTGCGATGATACCCAACGACTCGATGTATGCGCGGCAAACCACCTTTCTCAGCGCTGCTTAATATCCTGCCGGAATTAACGCAGAACCCGCATGGGATATCGCGAACGGTGCCGGAATCACAATTGCGGAACTGGATAATGGCATCGCGGATCATTCCGATCTCGCTGCGAATATTCTTCCCGGTACGGACATCATTCGCGGCGTGTTCAGCGGCACCGGCCGGGACGAGGGGAGCACCAGCTGCCGGCCTCCCTGGCATGGTACACCTGTCGCAGGGATACTCGCGGCCAGTACAAATAATGGCATCGGGGTTGCAGGAACAGCCTGGGGAGCGAAGATCGTACCCGTTAAGGTTATGGACGCCTGTGGAACTGGATGGCTGTCGGATGTTGCTACCGGCATTACCTGGGCTTCCGGCGGTCTTGTATCCGGGGCGCTGACCAACCCCTATCCGGCACAGGTAATCAATATCAGTATCGAAGGAAAAGGTACCTGTAGCCGCGCGTTCCAGGACGCGATCGACGACGCGGTCACTCGTGGAACGACAATCATAGTTGCAGCGGGAAATTACAATTCCGACGTCTCGACTACGCAGCCCGCAAATTGCAGGGATGTTATAACAGTGGGCGGAGTGTCGATGAAGGGAAACCGGCATTCTCTTTCAAACTACGGTGACCTGGTGAGCATCGCTGCGCCGAGCCAGAACGTGATGTCAACATGGAATTCCGGTATCAATCTGCCTGCTGAGGAAACCTATATCACCATGGATGGCACGTCTATGGCTACACCTTTTGTGACGGGAGTTGCCGCCCTGATGCAATCAGTCGCTTCAACGCCTCTGACACCGTCCGAGATCAAAAGTATCCTGGTGCGCACTGCGCGGCCATTTGCGCTGGCCCCCGATCAACCTGTAGGTAGCGGTGTTCTCGACGCAGCAGCAGCCGTGCAGATGACAAGGAGCACTCATCCTACTCTAATCGCAGATTTCAGAGCCTCTACCTCAGTTGATACCGAAGAAACCGTAACCCTTACTGACACATCTAAAATTACCGGAGGTAAGCTTACTGCGAGAACTATTAATTGGGGCGTCTCTCCGGCGTCCAGATCGTGGCTTCCATTGACAGAGAAAAGAACTCTATACGCTCCGGGTGAAAGTATTGGGCAAACGATTAACGTAACGCTGACCGTAACGGACGATAAGGGAATGAGCGATAGTGTGACGAAACCCGTCCAGATACCATACCCGAAATTTGAAGAGTTGGTACGCGGAGAAATGGTTTCGAACATCGGGCGGCCCGCCGATAGCCCGCCGAATACCGCCCGGTATAGGCTCAAGGTCCCGGCCGGTGCATCAAATCTGACTTTCAAAATCTCGGGTGGAACGGGGGATGTCAATCTGTATGCTAGAAAAGATCTTCCGACATTTGCCAACGCAGCGTGCTCTAATGCACTGTCCGGCTCCAACAAGACATGTACAATTGCAGATCCACAACCAGGCGATTGGTACGTGATCTTACTTGCGAGATCCACCTTTAGTGGCGTATCGCTTGCTGGTAATTACGATTCACCGTAGACATGTAAACTCGTTGATCGGACATCACCGGCTTTGATACGTTATTCGCCCTCGCGCTCCTGAAAAAGCCCTGACGGCGTGGAAATCACGGTCAGGGCTTTCTCGCCTATGAGCAGGCGACGATAGTTATTCAGTATCCTCAGCGCCTCACCGGCGCCATAGCTGCCAGGCAAACCGAAACAGTTGGACAGGGCAGCGCTGACTGATGACATGTGATCGAGCGCGACGCATGCCGAGGCAAAAACCAGCATCGTGACGCTTTGCGCTGCGTACGGCGCGGAATGCTCATCGTAGTATTCGCCCGCAAGGAGCGCTGACGCCACGATGTGGGGGCCCCCCGAGCTTTCGGCGGTCGCCGTAGCCTTCGACTTCGCCGGCGATCTGCATGGGCTTTCGATCGGCGGCCCGACCGAGCGCACCCGCGAGCAGTTGCACGAGCACGTGGCAACCCTGGTCAACGCAAAGCAGCAAATCCTTTTGACCTGGCGAAAGAGCGAGGCGGCCTGAGCGGCAAAGTCGAACAGTTTCTGGGCGTTCTGAAGCGGCCATGCGAACGGTTACCGACCTATCTGCCATGCCTTCGATCCCCGAAGGAAGGGCGCTGTCCATTCCATCTCAAGCCATCCCGCTATTACTCGCAGCGATAACCGCCAGTGATCGCTGTATCCAAACAATTCATTAGTCAACTATCACCCGGCTTCTGATAATGTGCGCACAAAACAGCTCATAGCGGACCCCGACGTCGGAGCATCGGCGTGGGCTCACGCAACAATCCGGAGGAGACGATGCAGCGACCCAAGGTCAGCCGGGCGGTTCTCGCGCTCATGTGCGCGATGTCGTTCATCATGTATCTCGATCGCGTCAACCTGTCGGCGGCGGCCGGCCTGATTCGCGACGATCTGCACCTGAGCAATACCGACGTCGGCCTCGTGTTCGCCGCGTTCGCATACACGTACACGATATGTCAGGTGATAGGCGGCTGGATCAGCGACCGCTTCGGCGCGAAGCGCACCCTCGTCGCTTCCGCGAGCATCTGGATCGTCGCGACGGTTGCGACCGGTCTCTCCGGCGGGCTCGTGTCGCTGTTCGCCTCGCGTCTGCTGCTCGGCATAGGAGAAGGCGCCGCACTTCCCGCCCAGGCGCGGGCGCTGACCAACTGGTTCCCGTCGAACCGGCGCGGCTTCGTGCAGGGCATCACGCATTCGTTCTCGAGACTCGGCAACGCGATCACGCCGCCGCTGATCGCGCTGCTGGTTGCGTATTCATCCTGGCGCGGGTCGTTTCTCGCGGTGGGCGCGCTGACCTTCGTGTGGGTCGTCGTCTACGCATGGTATTTCAGCGACGATCCGCGCAAGCATCGCCACATGACCGCCGAGCAGGAAGCGCAATTGCCGCCGGTGCGTCAAGCCGCGGCCGAAGCGACGCGCGAGCCCACCCCGTGGCGGCGTCTGCTCAAACGCATCGCACCCACGATGCTCGTCTACTTCTGCTATGGCTGGACCGGCTGGCTGTTCTTCACCTGGCTGCCCACCTTCTTCATGCACGGCCGCGGCCTCGATCTGAAGAGCTCGGCGATGTTCTCCGCGGGGGTGTTCCTGTCCGGCGTGGTCGGCAATACCGCGGGCGGCGTGCTCAGCGACCGGGTGTTGAAGCGCACCCGCAACGTCGTCGCGGCGCGCCGCAACGTGATCATCTGCGCGTTTCTCGGCGCGCTGGTGTTCCTCGCGCCGGTGATGGTCGTGAAGTCGCTGCCGGTGATGGCCGCGTGCATGAGCCTGTCGTTCTTCTTCCTCGAAATGACGATCGGGCCGATCTGGGCCGTGCCGATGGACATCACGCCGCGGCATGTCGGAGTCGCGAGCGGACTCGTCAACGCGGGCTCGGCGATTGCGGGGATTTTCACGCCGATCGTATTCGGCTTGATCGTGGACCGCACGGGTAGCTGGACGCTGCCGTTCGCGGGCTCGCTCGGACTGCTCGCGCTCGGCATCGTCGCGACGTTCTTCATGCGGCCGGATATTCCGCTCGACGCGGCCGGCGCTCAATCTGAGCTCGCGGACCTCAACGCGGGCGCCGAATTGCGCTTCGCCGACAACCTCACGCCGCGCGAATCGAATCGATGACCAGTTGCATGGCCGGCGTGATGCGCCGGTTCCTGCGCAGAATCAGCCCATATGGTGCGAGCCGGCCGCGCAACGGCGTCGCGATCGCGGCGATCGCATCGAGCGCGACGTAGTACTGGGCGACCGAACTCGGCAGCACGGCGAGCATGTCCGAATCGCGCAGCAACGACAGCGTGGTCAGAATCGACGAGGTCTCGACCGTGCTCACGGGCGGCGCGACGCGCGACTCGCGAAACGTTTGATCGATGACCTGGCGCATCGGGCTCGGATGCGGCTGGATGATCCACGGGTAGCGCGCGAGGTCCGCGAGCTTCGGCCGCGTGTTCGCCTGTTTGCCGGCCAGCACGGCCGGATGATCGGGCCGCACGACGATCGACAGCGCCTCTTCCGCCAACGTCTCGAAGCTCAGATCGAGCGCCGGAAAACCATCCGGAATGCGGCCGATCACGATGTCGAGCTGATCCTGTTGCAGCGACTGCACGAGCACGTCGCTGGTGTCGATCGTGACCGCCATCTGCAGGCGCGGATGCGCTTCCTTCAGCTTGACGATCGTGTGCGTCAGCAACTCGGGCGACGGCGCCATCACCGCGCCGATGCGCACCTTGCCGATGTCGCCCGCCTCGATGCCGGCCAGCTCCTCGCGCAGCTCGTCGAGATCCTCGAACACGACGCGCGCATAGCGCATCACGGCCTCGCCGAAGATGGTCGGCTCCATACCGCGCGCATGGCGCACG
The DNA here is from genome assembly GCF_004197395.1 of Paraburkholderia sp. UYCP14C. Lineage (GTDB taxonomy): Bacteria > Pseudomonadota > Gammaproteobacteria > Burkholderiales > Burkholderiaceae > Paraburkholderia. Next base: position 98,822 of record NZ_SELS01000025.1, read on the forward strand.
AACAGCGATACGCCGAGCGTGTCTTCGAGTTCCTGCAAGGCTTTGGTGGCGGCGGGCTGGGTCATCGCGAGATCGTCGGCGGCGCGCCGCAGCGATTCCGTTTCCGACAGCGCGACCATCAGTTGCAGATGACGCAGGCGCAAGCGTTTGCGAATGGTGGAAGCGGGCGGGATCATGAGCGATAACTTTAGCGAATCGGCCGATTCGAATTATTCAGTGGTCAGTTATCGGATAGTTTCGCACACTAGCGCTTATCGAACGACGCCAATCGCAACGCCGTTCGGGTTGACAAGACAAAACTGGAGACGACGCATGACGATCACCGCGAGCCCCGCGCTCGACAGCGCGATTACCAAAGCGCGCACGAGGCTGCTGCCTTTTCTGATCCTGATGTATGTGCTGGCCTTCATCGACCGCGCGAACGTCGGCTTCGCGAAGAACGTGCTGCAGGCCGACACCGGCTTGAGCGATGCGGCATTCGCGTTCGGCGCCGGCATTTTCTTCGTCGGCTACGCGGTGTTCGAAGTGCCGAGCAACCTGCTGATGTACCGCTTCGGCGCGCGCGTGTGGATGAGCCGCATCATGGTTACGTGGGGCATCGTGTCAGCGTGCACCGCCTTCGTCGACAGCGCCACCAGCTTCTATGTGCTGCGCACGCTGCTCGGCATTGCCGAAGCCGGTTTCTTTCCCGGCATCATCCTGTTCCTGTCGAACTGGTTCCCCGCGAAAACGCGCTCGCAAACGATGGGCATGTTCTATTTCGGCTTCCCGCTCGCACTGCTGCTCGGCAGCCCGATCTCGGGTCTGCTGCTCGATGCGGGTAATCCGTTCGGCATGCATCCGTGGCAATGGCTGTTCGTCGTCGAGGGGCTGGCGGCATCGGTGGTGGGTGTCGTCGCTTACTTCTATCTGACCGACCGGCCGGTGCAGGCGCGCTGGCTCGATGCCGAAGAGCGTGACGCGCTCGATCAGGCGCTGCGGCAGGAAGACCGTCAGAAGCTCGCGCATGGTCCGTCGTCGGTGCTCGCGGCGCTGCGCGATTCGCGCGTGCTGTTCTGCGGGCTGATCTACTTCGCGGTGCAGATGAGCGTGTACGGCGTGGTGTTCTATCTGCCGACGCGCATCGCCGGGCTTGAGAGCGGCGGACATGTCGGCGTCGAGGTCGGACTGCTGACCGCGATTCCGTGGATCGCGGCGATCGTCGGCACGTTCTGCGTGACGCGCTACGCCGACCGCCACGGTCATCACCGTATCTGGGCCGCGGCGATGCTCGCGCTCGCGGCGTTCGGCATCGCCGCATCGGCGATGACCTCGTCGGTCACGCTGGCGATTGCCGCGTTCTGTTTCGCCGCCATCGGTTTCGTCTGTGTGCAGCCGCTGTTCTGGACGCTGCCGACCAATTACCTCGGCGGCGCCGCGGCCGCGGGCGGCATCGCGTTGATCAATTCGATCGGCAATCTTGGCGGCTTCGTCGCACCGAATCTGAAGGGGCTGGCCGAGCGCGCGATCGGCTCGTCGCAGGCGGGCATGTTCTCGCTCGCCGTGGTCGGACTGATCGGCGCATTGCTGCTGCTGACTTTCCGCTTCACGTCCGCCCCTGCCTCCCATTCCGTCTCTCATCGCAACGGCCCGCTCGGCGAACGCACGGGCCACTGACTCACCGACTCTCTGAAGGAAATCGTCGAACATGAAAATCAAGCATATCCGTACGCGTGTTTTCGAGTGGAAAGGCAAGGTCGTCCCGCCGCAAGCGCATTTCTGCACGAACGCGGTCGATATTCTGTACGAGCGTGGCGATGCGATGGGCTCGTTCCGCTTTCACGGCTGGCTCGTCGTCGAAATCGAATGCGATGACGGCACCGTGGGCATCGGCAATTGCGCGCTCGCGCCGCGCATCGCGAAGCAGATCATCGACGAATACCTCGCGCCGATCGCGATCGGCGAAGATCCGTTCGATAACGAATACATCTGGCAGAAGATGTATCGCCGCACGCTCGCGTGGGGCCGCAAAGGCATCGGCATGGCGGCGATCTCCGCGATCGATATCGCGCTGTGGGACATCATGGGCAAGGCCGTGAAAAAGCCGGTGTTCAAGCTGCTCGGCGGCCGCACGAAAGAGAAGATCTGGTGCTATGCGTCGAAGCTCTACAACAACGACGATCGCGATGCGTTCCTCGGCGAAGCGCAAGGCTATCTGGACAGCGGCTTCACCGCGATGAAAATGCGCTTTGGCTACGGTCCGAAAGACGGTCCGAAAGGCATGGCGAAGAACCTCGAACAGGTGCGCCTGTTGCGCGAACTGGTCGGCGACGAAGTCGACATCATGCTCGAATGCTATATGGGCTGGACGCTCGAATACGCGCGCAGAATGCTGCCGCGCCTCGCCGAATTCAATCCGCGCTGGATCGAGGAGCCGGTGATCGGCGATGACGTCGAAGGCTATCAGGAGTTGAAGAAGATGAACCTGATGCCGGTGTCGGGCGGCGAGCACGAGTTCACCAGCTATGGCTTCAAGGATCTGCTGGAGCGCCGCGCGATCGACGTGATTCAGTACGACACGAACCGTGTCGGCGGCATCACGGCGGCGCGCAAGATCAATGCGATGGCCGAAGCGTGGTCGGTGCCGGTGATTCCGCATGCGGGGCAGATGCACAACTATCACCTGACGATGTCGAGTACCGCGAGCCCGATGTCGGAGTTCTTCCCGGTGTTCGACGTCGAAGTGGGCAACGAATTGTTCTACTACATCTTCGAAGGCGAGCCGCAGCCGGAAAATGGCTATCTGCAACTGTCGGACGACGCGCCGGGTCTTGGCATCAAGTTGAGCGACAAGTATCTTGCCGATTTCAACATCGTCGAATGAATGGACAGAGCCGAGGAAAGCACATGAAGCCACGCATCGCAGTACTTCTCGGCGACCCCGCCGGGATCGGTCCCGAGTTGGTCGCGCGTCTGTTCGCGCAGCAGGAGAACAGGGCGCGCGCGGAGTTGCTGATCATCGGCGACCGGCGCGAGCTGGAGACCGGCATGAAGATCGCGCAGCAGCGCTTCGATTACGACGTGGTCGAAGATGCGCACGCCGCGTTTCAACGCGAGGGCGTGCCGTCGCTGATAGATTTCCGTCTGCCCGGCGAGCAGCCTTTCGAGCGCGCGGTGGCAACCGAGCGCGGCGGCCGTTATAGCCTCGCCGCGTTCAAACAGGCGCTCGCGCTGACGCAAAGCAACGTCACGCAAGGCATGCTGTTCGCGCCGGTCAACAAGACCTCGCTGCATCTGGCCGGCATGGAAACCGGCGACGAGATGGAGTGGTTCGCGAAGCAGCTCGGCTATACGGGCAGCTTCTGCGAGTTCAACCTGCTCGACGAGCTATGGACGTCGCGCGTGACCTCGCATATGGCATTGAAGGACGTCAGCGCGAAGCTGTCGGAGGAGCGCATCGTCGGCGCGGTGCAGCTGATTCACGATGGCCTGAAGCGCGCCGGCCATTCGCAGCCGCGGATCGCGGTGTGCGGCTTCAATCCGCACAACGGCGACAACGGCGCGTTCGGCCGCGAGGAGATCGACGTGATCGCGCCGGCCGTCGAGGCTGCGCGCAAGCTCGGCTACGACGCGCAGGGACCGTTTCCGGCCGACACGATCTTCGTGCGCGCGCGCGACCAGAGGGCCTTCGACGGCGTCGTCACGATGTATCACGACCAAGGCCAGATCGCGATGAAGCTGATGGGTTTCTGGCGCGGCGTGACCGTGCACGGCGGCTTGCCGATTCCGATCGCGACGCCCGCGCATGGCACCGCGTTCGACATTCACGGGCAGGGCAAGGCTGATGTCGGCGCGACGCAGAAGGCGTTCGACATTGTCACGCGGATGGCGACGGAGCGCGTGAACTAGCGCGGAAGTTGTGCAGGAAACGCTCGTTCAGCGCTTCCTGCGCGGTCCGGTCGAAGCGCGCACCACGAGCTCGGGCGGCGGCCCGAGCACCATCGACGGCTGCCGCTCCGGCGTCTGGATCAAACGGATCAGACTCTGGATGGATAGCTCCGCGACAGCCGCGGTTTGAATCGCGACCGTGGTCAGCGCGGGATGCACCTGATGCGCGAGCTGAATGTCGGTGATGCCGATCACCGACACGTCGTCGGGCACCGAGCGGCCGAGCGTGATCAACGCCTGAATCGCGCCGATCGCGAGCAGGTCGTTGGTCGCGAAGATCGCGCTCAGTTGCGGGCGGTTCGCCATCAGTTCCATGCAGGCGGCGAAGCCGGCGTCGATCGAGTCGCGAATCTGCAGCACCGCGGCCGCGTCGGCCTCGATGCCGGCCGCGCGCATCGCCGCCCGAAAACCATTCGAGCGCGCGTCCTGCAATCCGCCGCAGCCGTCGCCGATCAACAGGCCGATCTCGCGATGGCCGAGCCCGAGCAGATGCGCCGCGGCCAGTTCGCCCGCGCGCGCGAAGTCGACCGCGATGCACGGCAGCGCGGGCGGCGACTCGGGGTGCTCCCACATCGCGAGCAGAATCGGCGCGCTATGCGTCGCCGATGCGCACAGGTCGTTGATCGTGATGTCGGTGTTCATCACGAGCACACCGTCGGCGAGCGTGCCGGCGATCTGGTTCAGATACGCGCGGCCGATTTCGGCATCGTCGTCGGTATTGCAAACCATTAGGAAGTGGCCGGTTTTGCGCGCCGCGCGCTCGGCGGCGAGCACGAACTCCGGGTAGAACGGGTTCGAGATGTTCGACAGCATCAGCGCGAGCGTCGACGAACGGCCTTCGGCGAGCGCGCGCGCATTCAGGTTCGGCCGATAGCCGAGCTCGGCGATGGCCTGCAATACCCGCTCAGCCGTTTCAGGGCGGACTTTCTCGCGATTGCGCAGCACGTTGGAGACGGTGGCGGCGGTAACCTGCGCGCGTTTCGCGACTTCGGACAACGTGACCATGTCGGGGTGATCCCATATTTAGGGAGGGCAATTCAAATGTTGCAATCGGGCTGCGACATTGCTAACTTTCTCGGAAACGTAACGGAGACACCCACCATGACTTTTTCCGTCAAACTCGAATTTAAGCGATTAAATGCCGCCCGCACAAGAGCCGGGCGTTTTATTTCGGCGAAAATTTAAGCGGTTAAATCAAGGTGGAGACAGCATGGCGACGATTCGTTTGAGCGATGTGCAAAAGGCCTACGGCGACCATCCGCCGGTGATCCGGCGCGTGAATCTGGAGATCGCGCAGCATGAGTTCTGCGTGTTCCTGGGACCGTCGGGCTGCGGCAAGTCGACCTTACTCCGGATGATCGCTGGTCTCGAAGACTTGAGCGAAGGCGAGCTGCATATCGGCGGGCGACTCGTCAACGACGTGCCGGCCGCCGAACGCGGTGTCGCGATGGTGTTCCAGAGCTACGCGCTGTTTCCGCACATGACCGTGTTCGACAACATGGCGTTCGGTCTGAAGCTCGCGAAGCAGCCGAAGGACGTAATCGAGCGCAAGGTGCGCGAAGCCGCGCGGATTCTGCAACTGGATAGCCTGCTCGATCGCCATCCGAAAGCGCTGTCGGGCGGCCAGCGGCAGCGCGTCGCGATCGGCCGCGCGATCGTGCGCGAGCCGGGCGTGTTTCTGTTCGACGAGCCGCTGTCGAATCTCGATGCCGCGCTGCGCGGCCAGACGCGCGTCGAGATCGCGCGTCTGCATCAGCGCTTCGCGAACGCGAGCGTGGTCTACGTGACGCACGATCAGGTCGAAGCGATGACGCTCGCCGATCGCATCGTGCTGCTCCATGCGGGTGCGGATGCCGAACGCTTCGGCAGCATCGCGCAGAGCGGTGCGCCGCTCGAGCTATATCACCACCCGAAGTCGCGCTTCGTCGCGGGCTTTATCGGCTCGCCGCGCATGAACTTCTTCGATGCGAGCGTCGAGTCGATCGAGCCGGGGCGCGTGACGGTGGCACTGGCGGCCGGTGCGGAAAAGCTCGTCGCGCACGTCGATTGTGAACGACTGCAACGCGGCCAGCGCGTCACGCTCGGCGTGCGACCCGAGCATCTGCGGCTCGACGGCGACGAGCAGTTCATTCAGTGCGCGACCGTGCTATCGGAACGGCTCGGCGAGCACAGCTATATCCACGCGGACCACGCGGGCGGAACGTTGATCGCGAAGGCGCCCGGCGATACGCCGCTCGGCGCGGGCGAACGCCTGCGCGTTCACGTGCCGCCCGCTGCCTGTCATCTGTTCGACGAACAGGGACTCGCGCTGCGGCGTAGCACGTTCGAACCGGAACACGCGGCCGCCTGATCGAACCTCGACGACGGACCCCGGACCGAATGGTTCGTCTTACTGAATTCCGCCATAGAGCGGGTTACATCGCCGGCCACGCTGCGTAGCCGGTCAACAAGGTAGACAAGGAGACATAGATGATTGCTCTTCGCCTTCGCCGTCTTGCACAGGTGTCGATCGCCGCCGCCGTGGTGGCGGGCGCGCTCGGCAGCGCCGTGGTCGACGCGGCCACGCTGAACGTCAACGTATCGGCGCGCGGTAATCAGCGCTCGACCTGGCAGGACGCATTCGATCAGTTCAAGAAAGCCAATCCCGACATCGATCTGAAAGTCACCTACGTGACCGAGGAAGCGTACAAGGTGCAAATGGGCGGCTGGCTCGCCACCGATCCGCCTGACATCGTGTCATGGCACGACGGCGAGCGGATGGCCTACTACGCGCAACGCGGTCTGCTCGAAGATCTGAGTTCGGACTGGGCGAAGAACGGCTGGTCGCAGCAGTACGCGTCGGTCAAGGAAGCTTCGACTTACAAGGGCAAGCAGTATGCGGCGCCGCTCGGTTATGACGCGTACGGCTTCTTCTATCGCAAGGATCTGTTCGAGAAGGCCGGCATCAAGAGCGAGCCGAAGACGTGGGACGAACTGCTCGAAGCGAACAAAAAGCTGAAGGCGATCGGCGTCGCGCCGATCGCGGTGGCCGCGCGCGATAGCTGGACGCTGGCCGCCTGGTTCGACTATCTCGACCTGCGCATCAACGGCAACGAGTTCCATCAGAAGCTGATGGCCGGCGAGATTCCGTACACCGATCCGCGCGTGAAGAAGGTCTACACGACGTGGAAGGTGCTGCTCGACAATCACGACTTCATCGAAAACGCGCTGTCGTACGACGTCGATTCGATCGGGCCGATCCTGAACAACGGCAAGGCCGCGATGATGCTGATGGGCACCTTCTTCTCGGCGAGCTTCCCGCCGTCGATCAAGGATCAGATCGACTTCTTCCGTTTCCCGGTGATCGACCCGAACGTGCCAATGGCCGAGGACGGTCCCGTCAACGTGCTGCTGATTCCGGCGAAGGCGAAGAACAAGGCCGACGCGCGCAAGCTGCTCGCGTTCATGGAGACGCCGAAGATCAACGCCGAACTCGCGAAAGGCTGGGGCCAGTTGCCGTCGAACAGCCAGGCCGCTCCGCCTGAAGATTCGATCTCGAAGGTCGGCTTCCAGACGCTAGCGAACACGAAGGGCGGCATCGCGCAGTTCTACGATCGCGACATGCAGAAGGAAATGGCCGACGAAGGCATGAAGGCCATGCAGCAGTTCTACAGCGATCCGTCGCAACTCGACAGCGTGCTCGCTCATCTCGAAGCGACCCGCAAGCGCATCTACCAGAAGTAAGTCCCGCCGCGCCGGCCGCCTGAGCGCGGCCGGCTTGCGGGTCCCGCTTCCGGGGCCCGCGTTTGGGTCCCGCTTTTGGGTCAATCCCGCCTTCGATTTCCGACGAGGCCGTTCCATGTCTCATACCGCAGCGCGCCGCCTGCCCGCGGCGCGGCACCGTCGCGTCTCGACGACGCGCCGTCATCAGCATCGCGCCGCGTTTTTCTTTCTGCTGCCGGGCTGTGCGTTGTTCGCGCTGTGCGTGATCTATCCGATCATCAGCAGCATTTCGCTGAGCTTCTACAACTGGGACGGCATGACGCCGAAGACCTTCGCGGGTCTCGCCAATTACGTCGAGCTGTTCCAGTCCGATACGTTCTATACGGCGCTGAAGAACAACCTGATCTGGCTCGCGCTGTTTCTGCTCGCGCCGCCTCTCGGTCTGCTGTTCGCGCTGTATCTGAACCAGCACGTGCGCGGCATGCGCATCGTGAAGTCGCTGTTTTTCGCCCCGTTCGTGCTGTCGGGCGTCGTGGTCGGCCTCGTGTTCAGCTGGTTCTACGATCCGACGTTCGGGCTGCTGCGGTTGATTGTAGGTCACGGCATTCCGGTGCTCGGCGATCCGCACACGGCCACGTTCGGCATCATCTTCGCCGCGCTGTGGCCGCAGGCACCGTTCTGCATGATCCTGTATCTGACCGGACTCACCGGCATCAATCCCGAAGTGGTCGAGGCCGCGCGCATGGAAGGCGCGAAAGGATTGCGTTTGCTGTGGCACGTGATCCTGCCGCAACTGCGGCCCGCCACTTTCATGGCGGTGGTGCTGACCGTGATCGGCGCACTGCGCAGCTTCGATCTGATCGCGGTGATGAGCGGCGGCGGTCCGTTCGACAGTTCCACCGTGCTCGCTTATTTCATGTACGACCAGGCGATCAAGTACTACCGCGAAGGTTATTCCGCGGCGATTGCGGTCGTGCTGTTCGCGATCATGCTCGTCTATATCGTGTTCCATCTGCGCCGCATGCTGCGCGAGGAACGCTGATTCTCTGAACGCTAGGGTCTGTTTACATATGGAACGCACGTGCGAATGCCCGCTATCGGGCGCAGGGCAAGGAGTAAGGAGCGCTGCGTGGCCGCGCCACGTGAGCGACGCGCGACGCCGCCATGCGCCCGATAGCGGGCATTCCCCTGGAATGAAATCAAGAACTGGGGTTGCCGCGAGAAGGGCCGCTCGCTGCGTCACGCTCCTTGCGAATACGTTGAGTATTCGCGGCGTCGCAATCCTTGCGAGCGGCCCTTCTCGCGGCAACGCACGTGCGTTCCATATGTAAACAGACCCTAGGAGTAACCGGTCATGTATCCGCTTCCCGTCGAACGCTGGAAACCGCTGAATCGCACGCTTTACAAAGCCTCGCTGCCGCTCGCGCTGTTCATCTGGCTGCTGCCGATGCTCGCCGTGCTGCTGACCTCGATCCGCTCGACGGACGAGTTGTCGCGGGGCGACTACTGGACCTGGCCGAAACATTTCGCGCTGCTGGAGAACTACGGCACCGCGCTCACGCAAACGCCGATGCTGCATTACTTCGCCAACAGTGTGCTGATCACGGTGCCGTCGGTGCTCGGCGCGATCGTGCTGGCGTCGATGGCGGGCTTCGCGTTGGCGACCTATCGCTTTCCGGGCAACACGGCGGTGCTGTTCGCGTTCGTCGCCGGCAATTTCGTGCCGATCCAGATCCTGATGATTCCGGTGCGCGACATGGCGCTGAAGTTCGGCCTGTTCAATACCGTCTGGGCGCTGGTGATCTTTCACGTGTCGTTCCAGACCGGCTTTTGCACCTTGTTTCTGCGCAACTTCATCAAGCAGCTGCCGTTCGAGATGATCGAGGCCGCGCGCGTCGAAGGCGCGGGCGAGTGGACGATCTATCTGCGCATCGTGCTGCCGCTGATCCGCCCCGCGCTCGCCGCGCTCGCGATCCTCGTGTTCACGTTCGTGTGGAACGACTACTTCTGGGCGCTGTGCCTGACGCAAGGCGACGATGTCGCGCCGATCACGGTGGGCGTCGCCTCGCTGAAGGGGCAATGGACGACCGCGTGGAACCTGGTCGCAGCGGGCTCGGTACTGGCCGCGCTGCCTTCGGTGCTGATGTTCTTCGCGATGCAAAGGCATTTCGTCGCCGGGCTCACGTTCGGCGCGAGCAAGGGCTGAACGGCGCTTGAAACACGATTGAAACGACGGCTCGACGTCAACTCACCACGAGACTTTCACATGCAACTTGGTGTCTGCTACTACCCGGAACAATGGCCGCGCACGATGTGGGCCGACGATGCGCAACGTATGGTCGAACTCGGCATCACGCATGTGCGGATCGCCGAATTCGCGTGGAGCCGCATGGAGCCGCGCGCCGGCGAATACGACTGGCAATGGCTCGACGAAGCCGTCGAGACGCTCGCCAAAGCGGGGCTGAAACTCGTGCTCGGCACGCCGACCGCGTCGCCGCCGAAGTGGCTCGTCGACGCGCATCCGGACGTGTTGCCGGTACGCGCGGACGGCACGCGCTGGAATTTCGGCTCGCGGCGACACTACGATATTTCGAGCGACACGTACCGGCGCGAATGCGTGCGCATCGTCAGCGCGATGGCGAAGCGCTATGGGCGGCATGCGTCGATCGTCGCGTGGCAGACCGATAACGAACTCGGCTGCCACGACACGGTGCCGAGCTATTCGGCCGCGGCGTTGCAGCGCTTTCACGCGTGGCTGCAGCGGCGCTACGCAACGATCGGCGGGTTGAACGATGCGTGGGGCAACGTGTTCTGGAGCATGGAGTACCCGTCGTTCGACGCGATCGGCCTGCCGACGCTGACGCCCACCGACGCCAATCCGATCCATCTGCTCGACTTCCGCCGCTTCATGTCCGACGAGGTGGCGAGCTTTCATCGCGAGCAGATCGACGTGTTGCGCGAGCATGCGCCGAACGCGGATCTGCTGCACAACTTCATGGGTTTTTTCACGACCTTCGATCACTATCGTTTCGCCGCCGACAACGCGATCGACGTCGCCGCATGGGACAGCTATCCGATCGCGCGCACCGAATCGATCGCGGTGCCGCAGGAGCAGAAGGCGCGCTTCGCGCGGACCGGGCATCCCGATGTGTCCGCGTTCGATCATGACCGCTACCGGGGCATTGGCGGCGGCCGCTTCTGGGTGATGGAGCAGCAGGCCGGGCCGGTGAACTGGGCGTCGTGGAATCCGGTGCCGGCGCCGGGCATGGTACGGCTGTGGGCCTACGAGGCGTTCGCGCATGGCGCGGAACTGGTGTCGTATTTCCGCTGGCGCCAATGCCCGTATGCGCAGGAGCAGATGCATTCCGGGCTCAGTCTGCCGAACAACGAACTGTCGCCGGGCGGTCTCGAGGTGCAACGGGCCGCGCGTGAAATCGCGGGCAGCACGGCGCTGTCGACGCTTGCGGCGCCGGCGCGCGCGGCCACCGCGCTGGTATTCGACTACGAGACGCAGTGGATGTTCGAGATCCAGCGTCACGGCAAGGGCTTCGACTATCAGACGCTCGCGTTCGACTACTACGAGTCGCTGCGCGAACTCGGTCTCGATGTCGATATCGTGTCGAGCCGGGCGGATCTGTCGGGCTACCAACTGGTCGTGGTGCCGAGTATCGCGGTGATCGACACCGAGCTCGTCGAACAGATCGCGCGTTCGAACGCGCAATGGGTATTCGGCCCGCGCAGCGGCTCGAAAACCGATGCGTTCGCAATCCCCGGCAATCTCGCGCCCGGCGCGTTGCAGCGCGTGCTGCCGATCCAGGTACTCGAAGTCGAATCACTGCGCTCGACGCTTGCGCCCGCGCTGTCGATCGACGGCACCGAGGGTCACGCGCTGCACTGGCGCGAGCACGTACGCGCCAATGGCGAGACGCGCATTGCCGCGCGCTTCTACGACGCGTGGCCCGCGCTGCTGACGCACGGCAACGTGCGCTATGTGGCCGGATGGCTGTCGCACGACCTGCATCGCACGCTGTTGCGGCAGGCGGCGCACGACGCGAGCCTCGATACGCAGGTGCTCGCCGACGGACTGCGGCTGCGCCGCCGCGGCGGCCTGACCTTCGCATTCAATTTCGGCGCGCAACCGGTACAGGCGCCGGCCCCGCGCAATGCGACGTTCGTGCTCGGCGAGCCGCGCCTGAATACCGGCGACGTTTGCGTGTGGAAAGACGCGTGACGCGGTGTGTTTCGACGTCAGGAACGCAACAAAGGAGGAAGCGGTAACAGCAGTCTGAAACTCGCAGTTCGAAACTCGAAGGTTGCAGCACGGACGCATCAAACCAGGACCAGGCGGCCCGACAAGAGCCGCCATTCAATCGATGGAGGATGACGGATGAACCGAAGAGAAATGCTGGGATGGCTCGCGGGCGCCGCTGCGGCGGCGGGTGTCGGCGCGACGGTGGGCGCGCCCGCTATTGCCGCCGAGCGTGGGCAGTTCCCCGGAAACGCTGGCGCGCAGAATGCTGCCGGGCTTGCGAACCGCTTCGCGATGGGCGCGGACGTCTCGACGTTGCTCGAACTCGAAGCGAACGGCGCGAAGTACTACGAACATGGCGAGGCACACGACTGTCTGCAGATTCTGAAGCGTCACGGCGTCGATTCGATCCGTATCAAGGTGTGGAACGATCCTGGCAATCCCGACTTCTTTCCGGCCAATCAGAGTCCCGCGGCCGGCTGGAACAATGCCGAGCACGTGCGCGTCCTCGCGCGCCGCGCCGCCGCGCTCGGCCTGCGCATCCTGATCGACTTCCACTACAGCGACTGGTGGGCCGATCCGGGCAAGCAGTACCCGCCGCACGACTGGGCCGGCAAGGACATCACCGAGACCTGCGCGCTGCTGTCGGCGTATACGTCGAATGTGTTGCGGATGCTCGAGCGCGACGGCGTGCATCCCGAGTGGGTGCAGATCGGCAACGAGATCACCGGCGGCATGCTGTGGCCGCTTGGCAAGTACGACCAGCTCGATAACCTCGCAGCGTTGCTGAAGGCCGGGCACGACGCGGTCAAATCGGTCGACGGGCGCATCAAGGTGATGCTGCATATCGACAGCGGCGGCAATAACGCGACGAGCCGCTGGTGGTTCGACGCCATGACGCAGCGTGGCGTCACGTTCGACGTGATCGGCCTGTCGTACTACCCGCAATGGCAGGGCTCGTTCAGCGACCTGCAGGGCAACGTGAACGATCTCGCGACGCGCTACGACAAGGACGTGATCGTCGTCGAGACCGCCTATCCGTGGACGACCAGCGACGGCGATTCGGAACCGGACTCGATGACCAACGTCGGCACCTCGACCTACCCGCAGACGCCCGCGGGCCAGGCGCAGTTCCTCGGCGCGGTGACCGATATCGTGAAAGCGATCCCCGACGGACACGGCAAGGGCGTGTTCTGGTGGGAGCCCGAGTGGATTCCGACGCCGAACGTCGGCTGGAAAGTCGGCGCCGGCGATCAGTGGGACAACAACACGCTGTTCGATTTCCACGGCAATGCGTTGTCGTCGCTGGATGCGTTCCGGCGGCGCTAGCGCATGGCGCCTGGCGCATCGCGTGTGACGCGCGGCTGAAGGCGCAGCGCAACGGGCGCGGGACATGCCGGCATCACTTTGCCGGCGCTGCCTGCCCGTTGTGCTGGTTCGCGCAGTCCGACGTGATCGCCATGCTCGCCTGATCGGGCGTCATGTGCGGCGCGTTCGGGCTGTAGATCTTTTCAATGATCGCGTCGACGGCGGCGCGGTCGGCCGGGTCTTTGTAGTAATGGGCGGCCTGATCGAGCGCCTGAGCTTTGGTCTTCTTGTGGGCGCGCCACGACGCGACCTGGCCGGCGATATCGCCGAGCGCGAAGCATTGACCGCTGACGGTCTGCGCGACGGCCTGGGCGGCCGGCTGTGCGATGCACAGCGCGGCGAGCGCGGATACGACTACGCGTTTCATTACCGGAATCCTGAGATGGGACGGCGGCGGCGCGGAAGCGGCGATGGTCGCCGGGCCGGGCCGCGCGCGGAAAAATTGTTGCGTAGTGTATCGGGAAGTGGCCGGGGGCGCTTTTTACCGCGGTGGATCACAATGCCGCAGGCCAACCGTGCGACGCCGATGCGTCACAATGGCAGCGGCCGGTCCTCGAAAATGCTTTTCATCACGAGCGTCGACGACAGTCGCAGCACGCAGGGGAGCGTCAGCAGATAGCGATCGTAAAGGATCTGGAACGCCTTCAGGTCGCGCGTGACGACGTGCAGCATGTAGTCGGGATCGCCGAACAGGCGCTCCGCGCGGGTGATCTCCGGGATGTCCGGCAGCGCGCGTTCGAAAGACTCGATGTTCTGGCTACTGCCCTCACGCAACGTCGCAAACACGATCGCCGAGAAGTTCAGACCGATCGTGGCCGGATCGATAACGGCGCGATAGCCGCTGATGACCCTGGCCTTTTCCAGCGCACGCAGGCGCCGCTGGCACGGCGACAGGCTCAGGCCGATCCGCTCGCTGAGTTCAGTGACGGTAAGTCGGCCATCCTGCTGTAATTCAGCAAGAATCTTGCGATCAATTTCATCCATACGAAAAATTCTAGCGCAGGCTGCTCTGCAGCGGCAAGAAAGAGGGAGCACCTTCGACACTCAACTCCGTAACATTCCCTCCATTCAGATCATGTTCATCGGGGAGGAAGAAGGGTGTGGAAGCGAGTCTGTTGACGGCCTTTTGGCTCGTGTCGTTTTCGCTGGTGCTGGTGCCCGGCGCGGACTGGGCGTACGCGATCTCGGCCGGATTGCGCGAGCGGGCGATCGCGCCCGCCATCGCGGGCATGTTGTCCGGCTATCTGGCGATCACCGTGGTGGTGGCGGCGGGCGTCGGCGCGCTGGTCGCCAGGGTGCCGGCGGTATTGGCCGTGCTGACGTTCGTCGGAGCGGGCTATCTGCTGTGGATCGGTGGCAATATTCTTGCTCGCCCCGCGGTGCCGACGGTGGCGGCCGAACGCGCACCCGATGCCGCGTTGGACTGGTCCATCCGCGGCTTCGCGGTGAGCGGCCTCAATCCCAAAGCGCTGCTGCTGTTTCTCGCGCTGCTGCCGCAATTCACGCGTGCCACCGAGGCGTGGTCGATTCCAGTGCAGATCGGCGCGTTGGGCCTGCTGCACATGGCCAATTGCGCGGTGGTTTATTCGGTCGTCGGACTCGGCTCGAAGGTGGTTCTGCGCACGCGTCCGAGCGTCGCGCGCAGGGTCAGCCAGGTTTCAGGCGCGGCGATGGTCGTGATTGCCGTGCTTCTCTGTGTCGAGCAACTGCTCGCGTTCAGGTAAGCGCGAGATCCCACGCGTTCAGTCAAATAAAAAAGCCGCCCTGCGAATCGCAGGGCGGCTTTCGGGTCGCTACATGCTCGAACCGTTACCGGTTCGCTAGCGGGCACATTTCATTGCACGCTCAATGGCCGAACGACTCCGTCTTCGACGCACCGGCTTGCGCCGCTTGCGGCCGGGCCGCCTGCTTGATCAGCAGCGCGACGCACGACAGCAGACCCGCCACCGCGATCGTCGCGAAGATGCCGCCGAACGAAAAGTGACGGCGCGTCAGTTCGGCCACGAGGAACGAGCCCGCGATGCCGCCGAAGCGGCCGACGCCGAGCATCCACGCGACGCCCGAGCCGCGGCCCACGGTCGGGTAGAACGCGGCGGCGAGCGCTGGCATCGACGATTGCGCGGTGTTCATCAGCACGCCGGCGATGAACACGATCGCCACGAGCGCGCCGACGTTGCCGGCCGCCTGGCCAATGAAGTACACGCTGACGGCGGTCAGTGCATAGCAGACCGCGATGACGCGGTTCGCGTTGAAGCGGTCCATCAGCACGCCGGCCAGCACCGCGCCGACGCCGCCGAGCGGGAACAGCGCGGAGATCAGCGTCGCGCGTTGCGGCGTGAGACCGGCGTCCTTCAGCAGGATCGGCATCCAGTTGATCGATGCGTAGAAGATCACGAGGCCCATGAAGTACGCGAGCCACAGCATCACCGAACCGACGATGTACGAGCGCGACAGTACGACGCCGAGACCCTTGCCGCCGGTTTGCGGCGCGGTTTCGGTCATCGTGAAACCGGCGGCCTGCACCGCGTCGCCGGAAATGCGCGCGAGGGCGGCGCGAATCCGCTCGGCCGGCTTGTTGTTCGCAACCATGTAGCGGACCGACTCGGGCATTTTGGTGACCAGCAGCACCAACAGCACCAGCGGCGTGACGCCGCCGAGGATCAGCACGCTGCGCCAACCCACGTGAGGAATCATCCATGCGGCGAGGAAACCGCCGAAGGCTGCGCCGAGCGGGAAGCCGCAAAACATCAGGTTGATCACCGTGGCGCGGCGGTTGTCAGGGCAGTACTCGCCCATCATCGTGACCGCGTTCGGCATCGCGGCGCCGAGGCCGACGCCGGTGATGAAGCGCAGGATGGTCAACTGGTCGATGCCGGTCGAGAATGCCGACGCGAGGCAGGCGAGGCCGAACAGCAGCACCGAGCCGACCAGCATCGAGCGACGTCCGAGGCGGTCGGACAGCGGACCCGAGCCGAGCGCGCCGCAGGCGAGGCCGAATAGCGCGGCGCTCAGCACCGGCGCGAGCGCGGGCTTGTCGATGCCCCATTCGGTGATCAGCGAAGGTGCGATAAAGCCGATCGCCGCAGTGTCGAAACCGTCCAGCAGGACGATGACGAAGCACATGAAAAAGATCAGCCACTGGAACGGCGAAAACGGATGCTCGTTGATGAAGGTTTGAACGTTCACAGCGGGGCTGCGGTTCATGATGGTCTCCTGACGGCGAAAGGCCCGAACGACGAGCTATTCTTCTTTAAGACTGTACGCCGTCTGGCAACGGCGCACGATGCCTGTGCGGGGCCAATTGGCCGTGCTTCGGCAATGAATCATACCCGGACGGATCGGCTTGACGGAACCGCGTCGGGCGAGCGGATTTGTTCGCTTATAGAACGGTGATTCTTTACACGAACGCGCGCAACTGTAAGGAATGAAATCGAACGGGTCAACGGGGGAATACCCGAGCTGCGCCGTGGTGGGCGCGCCCGCGGATTCGAACCATTGCAAACCGTCAACCCGTCACGCCAGGATTAGCCACCGTCCGCTCGATTCGCCCCAGCCGCACGACCGTGACACCGGGTCGCAACTGCCGCAGCGACGGCATCACGAGCATGCAGTTGTCGTAGGGCGTGCGCACCGCTTCGCCGTTCGACCAGCCGATCACGGCGCCCGCCTCGGCGAAAACCTCGAGGCCTGTGTACGCGGCGGCGAAGCTGAAGTCCATGCTGGTCGCGACGACCGGCTGCGTCACCCGCACGATGTTCTGCTCGGGCGGCAACGGCGCGAGCCACCCCGGCGGCAGATCCGTCTCGTCGATCACGCCGGCCAGCAGCAGGAAGCGCGCGGTCGTATCGCGCGCGACCGCCACCGCACCGCGCTCCCAATGCTGGCCGCATTCGATCAGCAGCGCGTTCTTCGGGCTCGCGGCATCGCCGAATCCTTCGTAGTCGCGCATGCGGCGGCCTTCGGGATGCCCTTCGTCGCAGATCACCGTGGCGGGCGTGCCGAGCCGCACCGCGAGGTCGATGCCTTTTTCCAGCGGTCCCGCGACGATCAGCGGCTTGCAGCGTTCGTGCATCGAATGCAGGTCGAGCAGCGCGTCGACGGTGTCGACGACCGGGCGCATCGCACGCGCGCGCTTCAGTTCGCTCGACGTGCGCGACGTGTCGTCGAGCACCGCCGCGGTCCATACGCGATTGAAGTCCTGATCGACGAAGCGCGCGGCATCCGGATTCGCGGGATCGAAGCGCCGGTACGCGGCGACGTTCGCGAACGACAGCGTGAGCTGCCCGCGCCGCGGCCGCAGCGCGCGGCGCAGCAGTTCGTCGACGACGATCGCGCCGCACACTTCGTTGCCGTGCGTGAGCGCGTTGATCATCACGTGCGGGCCGGGCACACCCGAATCGAACGTGTGGACGTAGGCAATGCCCGATGACGATTGCTCATGCTGCGCGATATCGGGGAATTCGACTTCGATCGGATAGGCTTCTCTGCTCATAGCGGCATCCTTGGTGAATGGCATCGATAGTCTTTTCGTAAGACATTGTTGTGCTCAGCGCCTTGCGGAAAAGATAGTAAATGTTCTGCCGATATGTGCCTGGAAAAGCCATTGCCGCCCGGCGCATCGTTCATCTCACGCCAGATTCGGTGGTCTACCGTCCTGCATTCAGCTTGCGCCACAACGTCGTCTTGCTGATGCCCAATGCGGCGCAAGCGGCATCGCGATCGCCTTCGTGAGCCGCGAGCACCGCTCGGATTTCGTCGGCCTCGACATGACGGCTGCGCTCGCGCAGCGTCAGCGCCGCCGGCTTCGCACGCGCGGCGGGCTCGACGATTTCCGGCGCGATCGCGCGCAGCATGTCGCGCGTGACGAGCGCGGCGCTTGCATCCGTATCCGCATCGCTATCCGCGAGTTCAACCACGATCCGCTCGATCACGTTCTGCAACTCGCGCACATTGCCGGGCCACGCATAGCGCCGCAACGCCGCGCCCAAACCATCGAGCATGTGCGCGGCGGTCTGCGCGTCGGGCACGCGCGCCGCCAGCCGCGGCTCGCGCGCGGCCGACTGGCGCAATAGTTCGGCGGCGAGCGGCAGCAGGTCGTTCGGCCGCTCGCGCAGCGGCGGTAGCGCGATGCTGAGGATGTTGAGCCGGTAGTACAGATCGGCGCGGAAACTGCCGGCCGCGACGGCGTCGGTCAGCGCGCGATGCGTCGCCGCGACGACGCGGATATCGACGCGCATCGGCTCCGTCGACCCGAGCCGCACCACCTCGCGCTCCTGCAACACGCGCAACAGGCGGCTCTGCAACGGCAACGGCATCTCGCCGATCTCGTCGAGAAACAGCGTGCCGCGATGCGCGACCTCGATCAGCCCCGCCTTGCCGCCCTTGCGCGCGCCGGTGAACGCGCCTTCCTCGTAGCCGAACAGCTCGCTTTCGAGCAGCGCCTCCGGAAACGCGCCGCAATTGATCGCGACGAACGCGAAGTCGCGCCGCGCGCTCAGCTGATGCATGCTCTGCGCGACCATCTCCTTGCCGGTGCCGCTCTCGCCGAGAATCAGCACGGTCGCGTCCGACCTCGCATAACGCGCGACGAGCGCGCGCACCCGCTCGATCGATTCCGACGCGCCGACGATATCGTCGAGCCGGTAGCGCGCGGTGAACTGCTGTACCCGTTGACGCGCGCGCAGCGTGCGATCGAGCCGCTCGACCGCGCGCGATTCCTGAAACGTCAGCACGGTGCCCGGCGCCGCACCGCTGCTTGCGAGCGGCCCGCGATGCACGACATAGCTCGCGCCGCGCACCGTGCAGAAGCTGTCGCCCTCCGCGTCCGGCAGACTGCCCGCCAGGTCGGGCGCGAGTTCGAGCAGCGCGCGGCCGACGGCCTTCGCGGCATCGATGCCGAGCACGCTCGCGAGCCGCTGGTTCATCAGTTCGACGCGGCCTTGCGCATCGAGCGCGACCACGCCGTCGCGCAGATGCTGCAGCAGCGTGTCGAGCCGCTGACGCCGTACGGTTTCGCGGCGCGTCGCCTGCGCGACTTCGAGCGCGGTGTCGAAGCCGGCGCGCACCGACGCGCGCGAGTACAGAAACACCGCGTCCATACCTGCGTTGGCGGCGAGATCGGTCACGAGGCCAGGGCCGACCACGACGTCGATGCCGCGATCGCTGAGATCGAGCACGACGCTCTCGGCGTCCTGCGCGGACTGATACGACGCGAACGTGACGTCGAGCGCGTACGCGGCGGCGAAGCGGCGCACTTCGTCGGGCGTGTCGCCGTGCGTGACGAGCGCGACGCGCGCGCCTTCGCGACGCGCGCGCGCGAGCGCATGCATCACGTCGTAGCCGGTCGGGCTGATGCGCACGACCGGCACCGACACGCGCGTCTTCAGATAGGCGCCGTTCGAGCCGCCAGCGAGCACGACGTCGGGACGCGCGGCGCCCGCACCTTCGATTTCGCGCACCGCGTCTTCGAAGGCGTGCGACACGATGCGAACATCCGCGCGGTCCACATATTCGCCGGCGATATCGAAGAACAGATCGCGCAGGCGGCTGATGCTGAGCGCCCAGACGCGCGGACGCTGCGGCGGTTCGTAAAGAGGCGTGCTCAAGGCGGGTGGCTCGCGGCGGGTTGGTTCGGAATCTACATTATGCGAGCATTCATTGCCAATTTGAAATTCGCAGTTTCATTAATGAAATCGAGCGTGCGGCGGGCCGCTTGAATCGTTTCGCCAGACCACCGCCAAATCAGGCACTTAGCCGGCGGCGCGCGGGCTGGCCCGTTCTTTGCGTACAAGGCAGCCCAGTCGAATCAATGGCCCATATTCCAACCCTTTCCGGAGACAATCCATGAGCGAAGCAGACAACAGCACGCCGAACGCAGGCGCATTCAAGCCGAAGAAATCCGTCGCGCTGTCCGGCGTGACCGCGGGCAACACCGCGCTGTGCACGGTCGGCAAGACCGGCAACGATCTGCA